>JAJEDJ010000039.1 GCA_022821545.1 Caldilineaceae bacterium | reverse complement strand
TGAGTGTGGTGGGAATCCGAACAAACATCATTCGGATTTCTATGGGGTTCGGGTATCAGTCACTTTTCCCTTGGATGTGGTTTGCTCCAGATGGACGCTAGGGTTCCTTTCATAGTCATAGGTCGCAGGTCTTGCCGGTCTAGTATTCTTGTGACTGTCCTACTCTCCGGCTTTACTGTCATGCTGTTGTCCCCTTACTCTTTCGAGAACTTCCCCTGTTGCCAGGGTCAGGGTAAGACAGTTGACCTTTAGGATATCCTGCTCCTAAGCCTGGTATCCAGGCTAGAAATTGTGCCGTGACACGGCGCACCGTTTGTACCACATGATATGTTAGTCCGACAAGCACGGGGACAGGGTCGGCAGGCAAGAGGGCCTCAGGCGCCGGCGGCCGATAGCCCAGAGAACTGTGCGGTCTGATTCGGTTGTAAGTCCGCCTGTAGCGCTCCGTCAGCACACGCACCTCCAGCAACGTGTAGAAGAGCTCCCTGTCCAGCAGTTCGTCCCTCAACTTCCCGTTGAAACTCGCAAGCCGTTCTCCCACGGCGACCCAGGCTCGATATAGAGCGTCCTGGCTCCCACCCGTCCAAGCCACTCGCGCGCAGCCCGGTTCGATAATGTCATGCAATCTGTTCGCCGTTTCTACCGTCCGCTTGTCGGCCGCTGCCCGCTCTTGCACGGGAGCCACAACCGCAAGCCGGTTGAAAATCTGATCTCGTACGGCCGCCCGTTGTCGCCAGCGGTATTTCGACGCCCACGCGCCGAAGTAGCCGGGGGGCTTCACGTCTGCATCTTGTGGCATACCCATCAGGGGGTGGTATGCCGCCGTGATGGGACGCCGGCGTCGCGAACGAACAAGCGGGGGGGGCGATGTTACGCTCAGGGGGCAGGTCAATCTTGGCTCACTCTAGGAAAACCACCACAGGGGTCCAAAAACATATGTAGTTTAGTGGGCGGTGACGGACTCGAACCGCCGACCTATTCCTTGTAAGGGAATCGCTCTAACCAGCTGAGCTAACCGCCCAGTTGAGGCCATAGTATACATTACGAATTCAGGGAGTGGGAAATGTCCAACCTATGGGGAAAGGTTGTGTTCATCACCAGCGCCACTCTCTGTATTCCAGTCACAGGTGGGTCATTTGCGCGGTTGTTCGTCCAACAAAAAATATATTATATACCTCTTCCCATTGACGGCAGCCGGGCAGGTCGCTCGGTTTGACTTTAGAACAGGCGTGTTATAGAATACAATTTCACGAATGAGCAAGGGGCCACAACCATGACCGAACCACAAAGTAAATCGTTTGGCTATGTCCGCGTCTCCACACACGAACAAGCCCTATGCGGACTTACCCTCGAAGCCCGGAAACGCAAGGTCACTCTATACGCGCCCGCAACGGCGGCGCCTTTGGCAAGCAAGGCGTCTACCAGATCGCTCGCAAGGCCGGCCTGCGCTGACCCGGAGACCAGGAAAACAGAGCATGAAGAAGAAGACAGGACACATTGAGGCCGCGGCTGATGCCAGTCTGACTACGAAACGCCAACTGCGGCCGCAGCCGCCGATTGACGCCGACGCGGCGCGCGAGTGGGACGATGCAATCGTCAAGAAGGGGGGCCGGATACAGCGCATCCAGGTGCGCTGCACGCAGGCCGAATTGGAGTACGCGGCCGCCTGCGGCGCAAGCTGGCGCGACCTGGCCGAACTGATCGGCTGCACCGACCGAACGCTGAGGCACTGGCGCACGATGACGCGCAACCTCGCCAACGACATTGACGCGCAAAGACTGACTGACGAGCAGCGGAAGGCGCTGGGCGTGGGTGAGAAGGTGCCGGAGGCGATACGCGTCGTGATGAAGACGATCAAACGCGGCCGCCGCTGGGCACGTACCGAAATGGTCAATGTGTTGCGGACGGCGGCTCTCGGCGGCGATATCCGCGCGGCAACCCACCTGCTGGACAGACTCGACAGGCAGGACAGGCAGGAAGAGGAAGCAGACGCGGAAGCGGAAAGGCGCCGCTACCGGAAAAAATGAGCGCGCCGCCAGCACTGCGCAATTTCCGTTATTTCCGCTTTTGGCAAAACCCGGGAAAGACAAAACCGGCCCACCGCAACGCTGAGAAGGCCGGCCGTGTCCGTATCCCCGTGCCCTTTTGCATATTCCCAGATCGCGAGATCCTCAGCGGTAGCAAGACCGACATCTCTGACGTGGAGGGCACCCGGAAACAAGCCCCCCAAGTTTCTTTTGGGTCGAGGAGGAAGGTTCTGGTCGAAGAGAAGCCTCATAAGGGGGGCAGCGAGACGAGGCGACGCTCGCGGTCAGCGGCAAATGCGAGGCAAGTCCTAATGTCTTCAGACAGCAGGTCAGGAAAGTCGGCGAGAATCTCGTCTTCCGACATGCCGGCCGCCAAGTCGTCCAGCACGTCATAGACCGTGATTTGCAGCCCGCGAATGCAGGGCTTGCCTCCCCGCTTTCCAGTTTCAATGGTGATGATTTCAGAGTAGCTTGCCTTCATTTATGCTCTTCCTCCACGGGATTCGTGACAGTGCGAGACAGTATTAAGTGTTTCCACAAGATTAGGCTACTTAAGAATGCGCTGATCGCTCAAATCCTTGCCGCCGATGGTCTGCGTAACTACCGCGCCGCGATACTCTAGGATCTCCAGACCGGCCAGACAGTTCACGATGTTGTACTGGGTGGGCATGTCCTCCCACCTGGCGCAGTGCCACTGCACTTCTCCCTTGCCCCTCCACATTCCCTGGACGCGGCGATTGGGCGTATGTGCAGGCGTCAGGACGGCGTATTCGGCGTCAGCCTTGCCCCATTCGCCCGTTCGCGGAATGTATTTGTAATGAAGAGTTCCGTCGCCTCCACCCTTTGCAGACTGTGCTGCGATTTCCTGCTCTGACAGTTCTGTCATGTCGTGAATGCGCAGGTCCAGAAAGCGAAAACCTAGCCAGCTGCCAGCGCAGTGGGAGGCGCCGCTGTAAACAACGGGCTCTGGCAGTTCACAATAGATCTTGGAAAATCCCAGTTCTTCCCGGCCTGTCAATATCGGATCCGTAAGGTTTTCCCACAGCACAAGGAGAAGACTGCCGGTCACTTTGTCCACCTGGCCGGCATAGCAAACCGGAAGCGAAGCGCCCAGCGTGTTATAGCCCCTCCCCGCCAGCCAGTCGATCTCCTTCATGTAAGTCGCGCTGACTGTCACAACGGGCTCCCCGTTCAGAGCAAAGCCGGGCGGCAGGATCGCCTCCGCGGCTGCCGCGTGCGTCAGATAGCTGACGGAGTAGGACATGCTCTTGGGGCTGTTTACGCAGTCGAAACCTCGCCCGTCCGGCCCGCGACGCGGACCTGTTCGAGGGCCAAAGTGGGTCGGCATTCGGTACATGGCATTGGGCTGGAAGGAGTAGGGCATGTCGTGCGCTCCTGATTCGTCTGTAGGTGAGTTGGCTTGCTCTTCTGGACCTCCGGTAATTCAGACCGGCGTCCTGATTGTGAGAGTAGGATCTGTCCCGAAAACGGTTTCAAGCCCGTTCGAGCGGTTCGTCTTCCTCTCCCGATGCGGCGCCGGCCTTCATCAATACCGTCCGTCTTTGGCCGCCGGCCGGCTCCGCGCTGACCAGGCCCCTCGTTTCGAGCAGCTTGACCAGCCTCGCCGCGCGAGGATATCCGATCTTCAACTCCTGCTGCACAAAACTGGCGCTGATCGTCTTTTCGCCGCGAATGGCGTCGATGGCCTCTGCCAGAAGTTCCTCTTCGTCATCCAGGCGGTCCAGAAGGCCGACCCAGGGGGCAACCTTTGCCGCGGGGCCTCCCGGATTCTCCAGGCGGTCACGCTCCTGCCACCAGTCAACCACGCGCTTGATTTCCGAATCGTTGACGTAGCTACCTTGCACGCGCTCAATCTTTGCCTTGTCCGGCCGCATAAAAAGCATATCGCCCTGGCCCAGCAGTTTCTCGGCCCCGGGCGTATCCAGGATGACGCGGCTGTCGACCTGACTCGTGACCGCGAAGGCGATGCGTGAAGGAAAATTGGCTTTGATCAGGCCGGTCACGACGTCGGTGCTAGGCCGCTGTGTGGCCAGCACAAGATGAATGCCGGTGGCGCGCGCCATTTGCGCCAGCCGAACCAGCTGCTTTTCAATCTCCTCGGGCGCGGTCATCATCAGATCGGCCAATTCGTCTACCACGAGGACGATATGGTGCAGCGGTTCCAGCTTCTTCCTGCGCCTGGCCAGCTTGTTGTACGACTCAATATCTCGCACCTTGTTCTCTCGAAACAGAACGTAGCGATCGTCCATCTGAAGCAAGAGCCAGGTCAGTGCGCCGTGGACGTCCTCCAGGTCGGTAATTACTTTTCCAATCATGTGGGGGATGCGGTTGTAGCCTGGCAGTTCCACCAACTTAGGGTCAACCATAATGAAACGGAGGCTTTCAGGTCCGTGGTACATCAGCAGGCTGACAATCACGCCGTTGATGCAGGCGGACTTGCCGGACCCGGTTGCGCCGGCAATCAGAAGATGCGGGGCTCGCGCCAGGTCCGTAACTATGGGCCTTCCCGACGTGTCTCTGCCGAGAGCCAGCGGCAGTCTTCCCCCCTGTCTCGTTACCTGCTTGCTCTGCAAAATGCCTCTCAGACCCACCATCGACTTCTCAGGGTTCGGCACTTCGATGCCGACGTATGGTTGGCCGGGAACCGGCGCTTCAATCCGTACGGCCGGCGCGGCGAGCGCCAGCGCCAAGTCGTCGGCCGCCGAAACAATACGGCTGACCCTTACTTTGCGCCTTTGACCCGCCCGCTCAATGTACAGGGGCTGTACTCCAAACTGGGTTACGGTCGGCCCGCTCTCTACATTGACGACCTCGACCGGTATGTCGAAATCCCACAAAGTCTCCTGGATTGTCTCGCCCATGCCCTCGATGTCCCACGCCTGCTGCCCGTCATCATCTTCCAACAATTCTGCAGAGGGCAACTCTTCCTCACTGCGCAAGCGCTTCAACCGAAGCTCGGCTGCCCTGCCTGAATTGGGTTTGCGCTTGGAGGGCGCAGCCGCAGCCACTGGCAGTTCCGACCTTATCGGGCGGCCAAGATCCTTATGCTCCGTCAACTCCGGTGACAGCTGTTCAGAGAGAGTATCGTCCACCAAAGCGGCAGGTTGTAATTCAGCGCCGTTCTCAGGATTCGGTGGAGCTTGAGGCGTTTCAAAGTCGTCCGCGTCGGAAAACTCTTCCGGGTCCAAAGAGTGCGGCGCGGCCGATTCGGCCACTGGTTCGGCCAGCTCCCGGCGCAGCTGGCCAATATATCCGAACAGGTAAATTAGTGGCGTATGGCGAATAAGCAGGTAGATGCTCGCAAGCGCGAGCAGACCGGCGGCGAAGGCCGCCGGCAACTGTCCCAACAGACTGGTCAGCAGGTTGCCAGCGCCCCAGCCGATGAGGCCAGCGCCCTGACCGGAGGCTGGCAGCGACCAGTCGGAAGTCCGGTTGCTGCCAATGTGATCCAGTGCGGCCAATGACAGCAGGAGAAGCTCGGCACCGACCAGCGCTTCCGGATGCCAGTAACCGGCCTGGCGCCCCAACATCATCACGGCGCCGGTTGCCAACAGACTGAGCACGAGCGGCCAGGCCATCCTGCCCGCCAGCCATACCGTCCACGATTCCTGGCCGGAAACGGTGAGAGTAAAGCCCAGGTAGGCGCCGAAAAGAAAGACCGCGAACCCCATGAACTCCTTGGTATGTCTGGCAAACACTTTCCGATCCTGCGCCTGTCTCAACCTGCTTTCTCGATAAACTCCGCGTCTTCTTCTTCCTGCATATTGAGAAGGGCGTCCCAGTCGCTCTGCTCCATTTCCGTCAACACCTTCGCAACCTGGCCGATTGCGACCCGCTGCTTGCGATACAGATCACTTTCGCTGATCGCCAGTCGAACGGCGATATCGCGAATCTGGCGCCCCTGAATGAACCGCATCTCCAGGATATTGTAGAGCATCCATTCGGGTGTACTCAGGTCCTGTTTGCCGCCCGGACGCAGGTTTCCGATTGCGCGCCCCAGTACCAGGCGCAAAGCCTTGCCGGGGTTGCCGTCCGCTTCTTCGACGACCCGGTCGACAACTCGCAGCTGCATCAAGGGGCTTCGAGTCAGCTTCGGCCCCCCCCAATAATGGCTGAGGGCCTCTTTCACCCAGCTCTCAAACTCCGGATTGTGAATCGGGCTCGGTTCGAGCAAGTCGGCCGGGGGCACTTCAGTATTTTCCGAAACGTAGGGAACAATCCCTCGCATCTGCTGAATGCGGTCAATGCCGGGAATAATCCGCCTCAGAGCCACCATGATCTGCATCTGCATCTTGCGGTCCAACAGCGCTTTTGCGACTCTCTCGATCTGTTGCGCTAACAGGGCGCGTTCCTCCGCGCTTATATGCGGTGAATTGTCACGGGCACGCACACCCAACATGCCCAGCACGATTCCACCTTTCCGCTCCCCTGCCGGTTCCAGAACGGGCCAGAGCCAGTATCCTCCGAATTCGGCCGGCTGAGTCGCCATTTCCCGGTGTGTTATCTTGCCATTCTCCGTCGAATTTTCTCCTCCATCGTCTGCCTGCGCGGTCCTCGGTAAACGGGACATGCCGTTCTTTCGGGCATGGCTCAGCGCCTCGGTCATGGCGTCGCTCCAATCCTTGTCATCCAGGATCTCCTGCCGCGTTCCTTCCGGACCGACAGTCGCCTCCAGGATCAGGTCGGTGCCGATCGCCGCAGCCACAAATCCGGATGGGACCCGCAGCAACTCGCACAGCACAGTCAGGTGGTTCTCAAGAAACTGGCGCAGATCGGTTGTTGTCAGCAGCCGTCTGTCCAGCTCGCGCAACCAGGCGATCTCCTGCCTGTCTTCACCATAAACGAGACGGTCCATTAACTCTTTGGATATGCTGAGAACTACCTGTGCTGCTACGATTACTCCTGTAATGACGCTGAAGAGAACGATATTGCGCGGCAGGCCAAGTATGAGCTCTACCGTCGGGATCGTCTGAATTGCCAGGATGACAAAGATGGCGACAACCGGCCCTCGGGCGAAGTAGCGAATCAGCCGGTAACGCACGACTCTGTCCGGCGTGTAAACTCCGAAGAAGGCGACCGTATAGCTTAGTCCTATCAGCATGGCGCCGATAGCGCAGTTGCCCACGATGGACAGGCTGAAAATCCACTCTGGCGATAGCAAGCCAGCGGTGGACTTGCCCAAGGCGATCAGATAGGGAAACGTGCCGATTCCGGGAGCTGCTGATGCCAATAGAAGATAGGTCATCCTCTTGCGGCTCTCAGCGGTAAGGCAGCGCTTGCGCGCCTTCCAGATGTTCAGGTGAGAAAGAACCACAACGCCAGCGAAGAACGCAGCAAACGGCCAGAACAAAATGCCGGGTTGAAGGAAGCTGAGAAGCGGGTCGAACTCAACGTCATCTACCAGCCAGGTCGAAAAGAAAGCAAGCAGCGCGCTGGCGACGGAAAGAAGGCCTATTGCATAATTGATCAGTCTGCGGCGGTCAGTGTGGTAATTCGTCGTTCGCAGCACGGCATAGGAAAAGGCAAAGTAGGCCCCGGGCAGAAGAGCAATGCCCAACCATTCGAACCGCAGCCATTTGGACGCCGAATCGGCGCTGACGACCTGCGTCAGGGCGACCTCCGACGCGTAGGTCACCATAACCAGGCCTAGCAGATAGGCGAATCGACGCGCCACCGGATGGCGGAAATTGTAAGTTAACGTGTAGGCCAGAAGCGAAAAGGCAAGAATCACTATCACCGACGAGACAAGGGTATTCGAGAATCCCAAAACGTCGGCGAGCGTCAGCGTCAGTTCATTCATGGGCGTCTGTCGCGGGAAAAGCTTGGCGAAAACTGTCGAATGGGAGTCCGGACCCGGCAGCGAACCGGTGGTACGCTTTTCCTCTCGCTTTTGGATGGGGCGGTCTGCCAGCGGCGGCGCCTGACGAATGGTGTTGGCAACACCATGCTAAGTCGCCCAGTTGACCTGCTCGCCAACCACAACCCACATATCATTTCGTTTCTCCAACTGTACGCTGAAGTTCCCGCCAACGGTAGGCGTCCTCTGAATCAGCAGATTGACGCTGGCTCGATCAACCGAATCGAACCGCACCGAATCCATCTGGATAATCGGCCCCTGGACCGGCATTGTCTCCTCAAGATTCTCCAACCACACCGTCGGTCCGTCAAAGCCCAGTTCCCCAAGTTGCTCAGCGGGATGCCGAATTAGCCGCAGTTGGGCTGCCATCCCGTCTGCGCCCGGTTCGAGATGCCGGCGCTGTCCCAGCTTGTGAATCAGCGCGGTCCGGCGAATTCGCATACTGTCCGGCTCCTGCGTATCTGTGCTCTGGTAGTAATGGGCCAGTGCGTATATTGGGCCGAATGCACGCTGGGATGAGAGCAGGCCCAACAACTCCTCGCGCACACGGTTCCACATTGATCGCCAGTGTGGGGCAGTTACCTGGTCTCCGTGTTCCAGGAGCAGCAGCGTCGTATCGGCGCCGAGCCGGTTGATTATCGATGCCGGCGTCAAATAGGTCGGATCCTGCTTCAATCGGGCAAGGAGAATTTCCGGTGTGGCCTCGGCCTCCTGGAATGCGTGAAAGCGATAGCGTGTGTTCAGCGTAAAAAAGACGCCCAGTATAACCGCTCCTGTCAGGAGCAGTACCAGCGTCCAAGACAACGGGTCCATCGACTCAAGAATCTGTTGGTAGGTCGGCAGGGCATCAAAGCCGAGCCGGCTCAGCAACTCCTCAAACAGATTTGCGTTTTCCGACATGCAGAATCAACCCGACTGTACAAATGGCAGAGTGGCTCCAACCTTGAGTCTCGTGAGTACCGATTGGCGCCGTAGATCGGCGACTGCGCCTGCTTCATTTGCGAAACTGCTCTGCACTCCGGACGATGTGCGACTTCAGACCATAGCCTATGATGTCCTTCCCAATTGTATCATAGCTTGACTTGCGAACGATGCCCCGGTTCTTGTGGTTCCAGCCAGGTCAGGAGTCCAAAGAGACCGCACAGGCCCTTTTCAGCCCTGTGACTGAAGAATTCATGCGTATTGCGCGCAGTGTCGATTCCCGACAGTTCAATATGCTCTTCCGGGACGCCTGCAGCTGTCAACTGGTCGATGTTTGCCTTCCAGAGGTCGAAACAAGGGTTGGACTGATCGCCGTTGTGCCTGCGGAAATATCTTTCGCCGCCGGAAAGGGTAGAAATTGCCTTGCCGATTACCTCCTCACCGACTTCGTAGCTCTCCGGTCCAATACTGGGACCTATTCCCACGCGTACTTCGGCGGCGCTGGTTCCGAATGCCTCCGCCATCGCTTCCAATGCCGCCGTCGCAACCCCGTCGATAGTGCCGCGCCAACCTGCATGGCAGGCTCCCAGCGTATGGCCTTTCGGATCGTAAAACAGGAGTGGGACGCAGTCAGCGAAGACAAGAAAGAGGGGCAGCCCTATGGCGTCCGTGATGAGGGCATCGCAGCTCTCTTGGCGGGCGCCAGCCTCTGCCCAGCCAACACGGGCCACCCTGGTACTGTGGACCTGGTGCGTGCGGACAGGGTGGGCGGGGTCTCGCCCGAGCGCAGAGCAGAACCGAGCGAAGTTTTCAAGGACGCGTCCGCGGTCGTCGCCGCGGCTATGGCTGAAATTCAGACTCCGCCATGGTTCTGGTGATACGCCGCCGTGGCGTGTACTTACATAGGCCCGTAAGGGAAGGGAAACGAAACTTTCGAAGGCATAGGCCACTACGCCGTTGTTGTAGCACACGCGGTGCATCGTTGCCTGTGTTTCCTCCTGTGAACCACATTCAACCGCTTGCACACTGAAGTTCGCTGAAAGCCGCAACTGTAACCGTATCAGGGTCGCATTCACTCAAGGGGAATGGGTTCTATTGTGACGTTGCCCAGACCGGTATCATGTTGCTGAGTCTTGAGCTTTGTCCAGGGAAGCCAGTCCTGGGCCCGCCATGCCCCGCCCTTGGCGGCCGGGATCGGGCGGTTCTCATTGGCGCCGTACCGAAAGGCCCACGCATCGTCACACGCCTGGCAGGTGAGGCAGCCTGCCGTGTCGGGCGGGCACGATAGACCTGTGCGCTCCTGGTTTGCCAAGCGCAACTCGTAGTGAAAGTAGCTCTCTGTGACGCCGCTCTGCACGACATCCCATGGAAGTGGACTTCCCGCCTTCCATTGGCCCAGATAGTGCTCCTTCTCCAGACCAAGTTTCTCCATGGTACGAAAGAAGAGGCGTGTGTTAAGCTGGCCCGGCGGAATCGCCAGCAGCACGTCGGCCAGGGCACGATCTCCCCGGCTCAACACAGCCTGTACTTCGGCCCATTCCGGAGAATCTGCTCGCACCTCGACGCCGTGCCGGGCCAGCGCTCTGTTTATCGTGCGCTGACGCCGCTTCAATTCTGCTGCCGGCATCATTGCTTCCCACTGGAATGGAGTATGCGCCTTGGGAACGAATGGCGTGGCGTTAATGGCCAGCCGCCGCCTGAAAAGCTGTCGCGCCTTGAGCGTGAAATCGATCAGCTCCTGGACATCTTCGTCGGTCTCGGTGGGATGGCCGGTCATGAAATACAGTTTGAGCTGGGGAAAGTCCAGTTCAGCCGCCAGTCCCACCGCTCGCATCATCTGCTCTTCAGTCTGTGTCTTGTTTATCACCTTTCGCAGCCGCTCGCTTCCAGCTTCCGGCGCGACTGTCAGAGTCTGCGTGCCGCCTGCGGCCATCGCCCGGATCAATGGAACGCTGATCGGGTCCATCCGCATCGAGCTGGCGCTAATCGACGCCCCCACCCTTGCAAGTTCGTTCGCGAGTTCGTCTATCTGCGTATGGTCGCTGACCGCGGCGCTGACCAGTCCAATCCGATCGCGCCCTTTCGCCATGGCCGTTTCTGCCCAGCCCAGCAGCGTATCCAGGGGCTGCTCTCGCGGCGGCCGGTAAACATACCCTGCCAGGCAAAAGCGGCAGCCCCGCCCACAGCCCCGTGCAATCTCCATGAGGTGCATTCCGCCGAATTCCGTGTCTGGCGTATACAGAACGGACTGAGTCTCGTACTCCGGCAGGTCGCGTACCCACAGACGTTCAACCGGCCGAAAGTCGGCGTGATCGCGGTTCGAAGGGCGAAGATGCGGAATGTAGAAGCCGGGCTGTCCGTCTAGTGTCTGAAGAACAGCATCTCGATCGTCGTGCAGCGCGTCGCGGCAGATGTCAATGACCTGGGGTACGGCCTCCTCGCCTTCGCCGATTAGAACGGCGTCGAAAAAGGGCGCCATTGGCTCCGGATTCATGGTTATGCCGGGACCCCCGGCAATGATAAGAGGCCATGGGGACCCGTCCCAACGACTGCTGTTCCGGCGCTCCTGTGAGAGAGGCGGGATTCCCGCCTGGCGCAGCATCTCCACGACGTTGAAGTAGTCCATCTCCCAGGAAATCGTAAACGCCCAGATGTCGAACTCATTGGCCGGGCGCCCGTTCTCAAGGGAGAGCAGGGGTTGGCCTGCCGCGGCCGCGCCCTTTTCCCAAAAGATGCGCTCGCAGACTACGTCCTGTTCACTATTCAACCAGCGATAGAGCAGCTGAAATGCCAGGCTGCTCATGCCGACGTAATAACTGTTGGGAAAAGTCAACGCGACAGTGAGGCGGCCTCCCCAGTCCTTGAATATCGCGCCTTCCTCCGCCAACCTGTGACGGCCTGATCTGCCGCGGTCAGCCTTCCCCTTTTGCATCGAGCCTCTTCGGTGCTTTGCCATTCCTGGAACCGTGTGTCCTGTTCAAACTGGTAGCCGGAAGACCGTCCCGGCCTCAACGAAAGAGGTGTAAACATATCCACCCGCCCCAACTGTCCTCACTTGCGGCGGAAGTGCGAATTCAGGATACGCTGGGCCCATTCTAACACCTGGCGCTCATCCTTGTGAAAGCAGGGCGCGTGCCTCTTCCCACTCTGTTGGCGTGTTTACATTGGTAAATGTGCGCAGATCAGGGTCGAAGGCGCGCAGCGGGTCCGCCGGAATCGGACGGACTCGCACTTCATTCCAGAAACTGTCCATGCGGCGCAGACCTGCCGACAGGGCCTTTTCGACTGCCGGCAGGCAGCGCCGGTTGTAGAGGGCATGAAGCGGTTGGAACTGCCCTTCCAGGACCGGCACAACCGCATCGCATCCGCCGTCTGAACTGTGAAACAGATAGCGGCAGGTGGCCGCCGACAGAAAGGGCATGTCGCCGGCCACCGTCAATGCCCAACCGTCGATCCGGCGCAGGCCGGTTGCAAGCCCGCCGAGCGGCCCGTTTCCCGGCGCATCGTCCACAAGGCAGCTCACAAGATCGCCATCATGAACCCTGTCCTGTTCGCGTTCAATGCCGTCCAATCCAATGGCGCGGACTGCAGTGCAGACGTCCGGATCGTTGGCAACGACCACAACCTTGGTTGCCAGCGGCAAGAGTAGCTCCGCGACGTGCCGAACCAGCGGGATCCCATTCGGCGGCACGGGCAGCATCAGTTTGTCGTCGCCCATCCGGCGGCTATTGCCTCCGGCGACGATGAGCAAAGTCAGTTCTGCATCACGACCGCAACGGGACGCCACAACTCTTGCTCCCTGCACACTCCATTTCGCCAATAGAAAGAGCGAGTTGCCTTCACAACTCGCTCCGGATATGCAGGCTGTGCAATATGGACAACTCAGACCGCCTGAGCTTCAAGATGCCTTACGACATCGCCGACCGTCTCGATCTCCTGGGCTTGCTCGTCGCTGATTTCGCCGCCAAACTCCTCTTCGAAGGACATTATCAACTCAACCAGGTCCAAACTGTCAGCATCCAAATCCTCTTTGAACTTGGCATTTTCGGTTACTTCATCAGGATCGACATCTAGCTGATCCACTATGATATCACGAACCTGCTCAAAAGTTGTTGACATACTCGTACCCCCTTTGGTCAATATATCTAATCAGAATTTAATGCGAATGTCTTGCATTATAAATCATATAACACTAGAATCGAAAGAGAGTTACGATTTTCGCTACGAAACCGGTCAGAGGGAGGCCTTGTTTGTCCACTGCAGGTCGAAAAGACGACCACATACGAATAAATCTGGAGGAGGACGTCGAGTTCAAGCAGTTGACAACAGGTTTGGAGCGATACCATTTCACCCACCAGGCCCTTCCTGAGATCGACCTTGCAGAGGTAGACGCCAGTGTCCTCCTCTTTGGCAAGCGACTTTGCGCGCCCATCCTGGTTAGCTCCATGACCGGAGGCACGGAGCGAGCCGGACTCTTCAACCGACGCCTGGCAGAGGCGGTGCAGTCGAAGCGCCTGGCCATGGGGGTTGGCAGCCAGCGCGCTGCCCTTGAAGACAGCGAAGCAGAAGCATCCTTCTCCGTACGAGCGTATGCGCCGGACGCGCTGGTCTTTGCCAATCTTGGCGCAGTGCAGCTCAATTATGGTTACACGGTAGATCAATGCCGCCGGGCCGTGGAGCTGGTGGAAGCCGATGCATTGATCCTCCACCTGAACCCCCTGCAAGAGGTTTTGCAGCCTGAAGGCGACAGTCGTTGGGGCGGGCTGCTCGCCCGAATCGAACAGGTCTGTGTACAGGTCGGCGTCCCCGTCATCGCCAAAGAAGTAGGCTGGGGCATCAGCGAGCAAGCTGCTCGCGGCCTGATCGACGCCGGCATCAGCGCCATCGACATGGCCGGCGCGGGAGGTACCTCCTGGAGCGAAGTGGAAAAGCACCGGGCGCCGACTGGCCGTCAGCGCAGGTTGGCCGCGGCCTTTCGCGAGTGGGGCATTCCTACAGCCACGAGCCTCGCTTTGGTTCAGGCTGCCCGCGCAGAGGCAGGCCGTCCGGACCTGCCGGTCTTTGCAAGCGGAGGCATTCGCAGCGGTCAGGATATCGCCAAGGCAGCGGCGCTCGGCGCTGACCTGGTAGGCTTGGCGGCGCCCTTCCTACGGAAAGCGGTCGAATCTACTGCATCGGTGGTGGAAGAGATCGACCTGCTGATCGAGGAACTCCGAATCTCGATGTTTGCCAGCGGCTCCCGCAATATCGAGGAGCTGCGCCGGCCGGGTGTACTGGTTTCCAAGACAGATCTGGTCCAAGTCCCCACGCCCTTGTCGCATCGAGCTACTAGAACCAGTCCGTCGGAAAGAGGGAAAGGGCGCACAAAGGAAGGGCTGGCCTACGCCTCAGAAGATGTGGCTCCTCCGATTTCCGATCTCTCGGCGAGATCGAATGCCGAGGGCTTGGACGAATTCGCCTCACAATGGCTGCCGCGCATTGAGGAAGAGATGCGGGCAGTTCTGACGACCCGCCACCCATTGCTCGCGTACCATTACGCGATGATGCACTATCACATGGGGTGGGCAGACGAGTCGCTGCGCCCCAACGCTATTTCCGCAGGAAAGCGAATTCGCCCTCTTCTCTGTTTGATCTCCTGTGCCGCGGTCGGAGGAGATCCAGCCTGCGCCTTGCCCGCGGCGGCGGCGGTTGAAATCCTGCATAATTTTTCTCTTGTCCACGATGATATCGAGGATGGGGATGAGACCCGCCGCCACCGGCCAACCCTATGGACGCTATGGGGTGTACCCCAGGCGATCAATGTGGGCGATGGTATGTTCGCGCTCGCGTATGCCGCCTTGTTGAGGTCGCAGGTGAACAGTTCAACCGGCGTCTTGCCGGCTCCGGCGGAAGGCAGCAGTTGGGCGCTCACGGCTTTCGATCGCTTTACCGAGATCTGCATCGGCCTGACGGAGGGACAGCACCTCGACCTGAGCTTTGAGGAACGCGAAGAGGTGACCGTCGCCGAATACCTGCGCATGATTGAAGGCAAGACAGCCGCCCTGATTGCCGGGTCGCTGGCGCTTGGAGCGCTGTTCGGGGGCGCAGGCTACCGCAAGTCGGAATGTATGCACCGGTTTGGCCACAATATCGGAATGGCGTTCCAGATCCAGGATGACATTCTGGGAATCTGGGGGGACCCTGAAGTGACGGGCAAGCCGGCCGGCAACGACATCCTGAGACGCAAAAAGAGCCTGCCCCTCCTCTATGGTCTGGAGCATCCCACACTCGGAGGGAGAATCAGATCTCTGTGGAAACGCGGCGCAACGGAGGAAGACTTGCCGGAGGCAATCGCGTTACTCGACAGGTCCAACGCGAAGAACTGGTCCGAAGAACAAGCAAGTCGCTACCACAGCGAGGGAACGCAGGCTCTACAGGAGGGGCTGGCAGCCACAGCCGACTGTTCCCTGCTACTGGAAGTAGCTGGTCGCCTCTTGCATCGCCGCAGTTGAATCTGCTGCGGCGATGATCGCCCCTGCCGCCTGACCAGAACGCAGAACCCCTGCCGGAACATGCCGGACCGCACGCGTTTTCCCTGGAAAACGGCTGAGCTAGATCGATTCCGGCCAGTCCTCTATTTCACGTTTGACAGCGCCGCAAAAGGCGTCGGCGCTGGCCCCGTCCAGGACGCGGTGGTCATAGCTGAGGGCCAAATCCATCATCGGTCGAAAGGCGAGGTAGTCGTCCACACTTGCTTCGTAGGGTTTGCTGCTGCTTACGACCACCGGCCTCTTTTCTATTGCGCCCGTCCCAAGAATCGCGACCTGAGGCTGCAGAATCACGGGCGTCTGGAAAAGGCTCCCCGAAGTTCCATAGTTCGTCAATGTAAATGTTCCGCCCTGTGTTTCTGAAGGCGCGAGCTTATTCTCCCGTGCGCGGGCCGCCAAGTCGGCCACCTGGCGTGCGATTCCGAGCAGATTCATGTCACCAGCGTCGCGAATGACCGGCACGATCAGTCCCCCAACTCCGGTTTCGTCGGCGGGAAGAGCGACTGCCATGCCGATGTTGTACATCTGCTTAAGTTTCAGCCCCTCCTCCGTCCATTCGGCGTTGGCGGCCGGTACCGCCTTCAGCCCCTTCACGACGGCCGCGACGATGTAGGCGGTCAGAGTCAGTCGTACACCCTGCTGGGCGAACTCAGCCTTGTGGGCCTGGTAGTGTCCGGTCACAGCACCCATGTCCACGCTATGCACCGTTGTGACGTGTGGCGCCGTGAAGGCACTCTGTACCATATTCCTCGCGATGATCTGGCGCATCCGGCTGTGCGGGACCAGCGTATCGTCCACCGCTTCCCGCTCGCGGGCGCCATCCCTTCTGGCTGCCTGATCCGGATCGGAAGGCCTGTCCCTGGAGGATTCGGACAACCGACTGGGGGCGTGTTCAATCGTCGCGGCGGTCAGGTGGGACAGCCCTTTATGTACTCGCGCATATTCGATCAGCTCTTGCCGGGTCAGGGCGCCGACGGGCCGCCCGCCCGCAGCCTCCCGCAAGTCGATGTCATAAGTCGCGGCCAGTCGACGCAGCTCAAGAGAGGCAACCGAGTCGTCGAGGGTCGGAGATTCTCCTTGACTGTCCGTCCCCTCTTCGGTCCCGGCATCAGCACCCTGACGGCCGGCACTGCTCCTTTCTCTCAGGTATGCCTCAACGTCACTCTTTGAAATCTGCTCACCTTCGCGCCCGGGAATGGCAGACAGGGGGACGCCTGCTTCCGCCGCAATCCTTTGCGCGACAGGTGTTGCCCAGACGGCCTCTCCCTTGGAATCCTGCTCATTCCCCGATCGCACATTGGAAAGGTTGGCTCCCGAAACTGTATCGGCGGCTCCGTCCGGTCCGGTGACAGCCGCCGCAGAATCAGACTGCGCCGGCGCAGCTGTACTCTTCTCCGTCGCCTCGCCGATGACGGCAAGGACCGCCTTCAATTCGACTATCTCTCCCTCGCCAAAACGAATCGACAGAACGGTTCCGCTCGCGGGCGCCGGAATCTCTGTGTCAACCTTATCGGTGGCAATCTCCAGGAGAGGATCCCCGGCGCTGACCTGCTGGCCTTCCTTCACGAGCCAGCGGCTGATGGTCACGTCCTCAACTTCCTCTCCCAAATCGGGCAGAGTAACTTCTGTAGCCATTGATGTGCCTTTCTATCTCCGCTCCATATCCAGAACAGAGGCAATGATTTCCTCTTTCCAGGGCAGGGCCTCTTCCTCCAGGACGCGCGAAACCGGGATCGACACCGGCGCCATGCCCAGACGGCGGGCAGGCGCCCGCAGCAGATCCGGCGCCTCCTCATATGCCCGGGCCACCAGTTCTGCGCCGACCCCGCAGTTCGCATAGGATTCGTGAACGGCCAGCAGACGCCCGGTCTTGGCTACCGATTCCCAAACAGTTTCCGTGTCCAGCGGTTCGACCGTGCGCAGGTCGACAACCTCGCAACTGATGCCGTGCTTATCCTTTAGCGTCTCCGCGGCCTCAAGGGCTTGTAACAGGCAGAAACTGAAGGCAGCTATCGTCAGATCTTTTCCAACCCGCTTTACATCCGCCTTTCCAAGCGGAATCAGGTACTCTTCTTCCGGCGGCGGCGCCTCGCCGCGTGTGAAGTAGAGCATCTTGTGCTCCAGGAAGGCGACCGGATTGTCGTCGCGGATCGCTGTCTTGAGCAACCCTTTGGCATCATAGGGCGTTGCAGGGGCGACAACTCTGATTCCGGGAAAGTGGGCGTAAAGACTGTCAAGCGACTGGCTGTGCTGAGAGCCGTAACGTTTGCCTCCGCCCTGCTGACCCCGAATCACCAAAGGAACTTTCAGCAGGCCGCCGGTCATGTACCTGTACTTTGCGATCTGATTGAAGATCTGGTCGGCTGCAACTAGGGTGAAGTCCATATACATCAGCTCGACAACGGGACGCATTCCCACTGTTGCCGCGCCAAGGGCCATTCCCATGAAAGCCTGTTCGCTGATAGGCGTATCGAGTACCCTCTTCTCGCCAAATTCGTCCAGCAAATTGCGAGTTACGCGGAACAGCCCGCCGTAGTGACCGACGTCCTCACCGATGAGAAAGACATCTTCGTCCCGCTGCATCTCTTCTCTGAGCGCTTCGTTTATGGCCTGAATGTAGGTCGTTCTTCGCATCGATTCAGTCATCGCATTCTGATCGTGTCGGCCGGGTCACCCGTCGGCCCGAACGGCTCAGCCCTCACCCGCCGCTGGAGGTGGAGCCGGCAAAGACGTCCAGATAGGTCTCCGACCTGTCGGGCCACGGGCTGTTCTCGGCGAACGCCACGGCCTCGTCTATGTACTCGTCAACCTCTTCGTCGATTTCGGCGATCTGGTCCTCACTGATGCCCCTGGCGCCCAGTTTCCTGCGCAAAACTGTCAGGGGTTCGTACGCCTGTTGCTTCTCGACCTCCTCGGGTGGCCGGTAGGTTTCCAGGTCGCCTGCCATGTGCCCGGCAAGGCGGTATGTGATGCCCTCGATGAAGGTGGGTCCAGAGCCGTCTCTGGCACGCTCTGCTGCTTCGCTGACGGCGGCGTGGACAATCTCAACGTCGTTGCCGTCGATTTGCACGCTCGCCATGCCGTAGGCCCGTGGGAACAGGAAGATATCTTCGATCGACGAGGTGCGCCATATGGGCGTCATCTCCGAGTAACGGTTGTTCTCGCAGTAAAATATAAGTGGCAGCTTCCACTTTGCAGCCATGTTAAATGTCTCGTGCATCACCCCCTGGAACAGCGCGCCGTCACCGAAAAAGGTGATGGCCACCCGCTCCTCGCCCCGCAAGTAGCTGGCCAGGGCAAGGCCGGCCGCATGGGGCGCCTGCGCGGCGACGATGCCGTTCGCGCCCATCATGCCAAGCTCTGGCGAAACGAAGTGCATCGACCCTCCCTTGCCCTTGGCGAAACCGTCGCTGCGGCCCATGACCTCCGCAATGGCCCTCCCGGGGTTCATGCCCCATGCCAGTCCATGGTGATGCCCGCGATAGGTACAGGTAACGTAGTCGCCTGGACGAAGCGCGTAGGCGGCCCCGATTGCATTGGCCTCGTGCCCGATGGCCGTGTGCATCGCGCCGCCGATCTGTCCCTCCTCTGCTGCTGCCAGCAATGCTTCTTCCATGAGCCGGATCGTCACCGCCATTCGGTACATTTCCAGCAGCATGTCAGTCGGAAGGGCGGGTACAACCAGCTCCGTGGCCGAGTCCGAAGGCAAGACATCTGTGGTGATCGATGCAGGATGCCCGGGTCCGTCAGTCTTGGCCTCGGCCGGCGCCGGCAGGGCGACATCATCAGTTGTCGTTGCTTCAGAGGCGTGGTCGGCCGACTTCATTTTCTATGGTCCTTGTCCATTACGGAACAGCGTCGTCAGGTCCGCTTCTCTCAAGCGAATCGGCGCCGACTCATCCTGCCCAAAACAAACGGAGTGCGTCGCCGCACCCCGTCACGTAACACTCTTCGTCTGGAAACGCGATTCTCGCCAAGGAGACCTTATCTCGATCTCCAATTCCTCTCGCGTCTTCTCGGAAATCGCTTCAACGTTGGAGCAGACATCGTCTAGCGAATTCCTGCCATTTCCTGCAATAGATGCCAGTTCGCAAGCCGGTCGGCCTGGGCTGCCATCAGGACCTCAGAAGGGTTGCCCTCTTTATCGAACTGCTTGGAAAATCGGCCTTCCGAACGGGCGAAAGTGATAAAGTCGATCGTCTCTCCCGTTTTCTTGATCGTATACCAATCTTCCTTAACCGCCGGGTTCCCCTGAAGGCTGAGACGGTCGCGAATCGTATCGCCCTTGCGCGGGTCATAGACAAACATCGGGAAGGCGCGGCTGTCCACCGCCAGCTTCGCCTGGTGACGCGCCATGTTGTCGGCAACACCATGCTCGGGCTGGCAGGTTGTAAACACGTTGACGATGGCGGGCCCTTCGAACTCCGCTGCTTCCAGAATCGACTTGTAAAAGTGATTAGGTACGGACTGAACGGTCTGCGAGACATACGTGTTCGGGTGCATCATGGCGATGCGGCCCAACTCTTTGCGCATCTCCTGCTTGCCGGCCAGAACCTTGCCGTGCGAGTACATCTTGGAGTCCTGCCCCGTAAAGGATGCCGTGCTGGTCTGGCCGCCCGTGTTCGAATAGACCTGCGTATCCAGAACGAGCACCTTGATGTTCATGCCGCTGGCCAGCATCCGGCTGAGCGCCTGAAAGCCGATGTCGAGCATTGCGCCGTCGCCGCCCATGACCCACAACTGCTTGTCCTCCCAGCCAAGCTGGTCCCACCGCATGCGCAGACCCATTGCAAAGGTGGGGCCGTCCTCAAATAGCGAGTTGCTCCAGGGCACGATGTACGGGTTGTAGGGATACGTGCTGCCGTATACCGTGTTGCAGCCCGTGCTCGCAGCGATGCCGATATTCTCCGATCCGTACTTGTAGCCAAGTGCGGCCAGCCACATGCGGATTGCAGTGGCTTCTCCGCAACCGGCGCAGGAACCGGCCCCGCCGACGTACAGCATGCTCTGCTCCGCCAGCATCATGTCGACGGCAACGCGCTCGTTGATGAACTCCTGCGGCGTCGGAGGCAGCTTGCGGAAGAAATCGATGCTCTTCTGGTAGATGGGAACGGTCGTGTCTTCCTTCTCTATCATCTTCAGCGCATGGTAACCGAGGTCATCGCACGCCTCTACGCATTCGGCGCAACCCTTGCACTTGGTCGGATCGATAAAGATACCGAACTTGCCCGGCGTCTTCTTCCTCTTGGCCGGCACCTTGTAGAACTTGTTGGTCTCGGAAAACTGCCCGGACATGAATCTGCGCTCGGCGTCGTCTTCGATGTCGTCCAAAGCCTCACCGAGCACGTCATCAGTCACGACCTTGCCCAGAATGGCGGTATCCGGGCACTGGGTGACGCAGCTCATGCACCCCGTGCAGTTCTCCTGGATGTACTCGGGAATCTCAGGCGCAATGTAACTGAAATCGCGGTAGGCGCCGGTGCCGGCGGGGATGACCGAGCGGGCCACGCCAATGTCGGCTTCGAGCGACTCCGGCCCCGGTCCTTCGTTGTACTCCTGAACGACCCGTTCGAAAAAGTCGTGGGCATCAATGATCGACGCTTCAAAGCCGTTGTCATATCCATTTTCGCTGTCAACCGTCGGGTCGGCGACGTCAACAGTTTGATCGCTTGAATCGTGACCGTTTGACGTTCGAGTCAGGTTTCGAATGTCGAACGTATTTACCGTAACACCCATAGGAGTTACCGCCTTTCAAGTAGGATGTGCGCCAGTGCCTCTGATGCCGGCGATCGACTAGGAAAACAGCGTAATCTCTGCGCCGGGCACAAGTACCGGCGAGGTAATGTCCTGCTCGATAATCTCCGACGGAATCTCGAAGGACTCTTCGTAGCCGCGTCTCACACAGCGCATGTTTGCCTGTACTACAGCTTCGCCGCGCTTTCCAAAGTACTTGCGCAGCGCCTGCTCGGAGCGTTCCATCACGTCTTCATCATCGAGATCTGCTTCACCCGCAAATGGCGTCACCTGCAGGAAAATCCCCAGCAGGACGATACCCTGCATCCGCACTTCCAGGTCCGCCACCGGGGCCTCTTCCCGCGCGATCTTTGCCCCGTCCGCCGCCACGACCCGCAGATTCTTCTCCCGGATCAGGTCTTTGGACTTGGGCGGGACGTTTGCCCACACATCTTCCGGAGTTGACTTGTTCGTCTGCACGAAGAGCGTGCCGCCAGGCTGAATCCCCGCCAGCGGATTGCTCGTAAAGAAGGCGTTGATGTCGTTCATCGGCACGAACTCGACGTTATTGAGCTCGCAATGGGTTAGAATCGGTTCGTCCGCCACCGTCAAGTAATATGTTGTCGGCAGACCCTTCTTCTCCGACCCGTACTTGGGATAGGCCTGAACTTTCTTGCCAAAAATGTCGCCCGCGATCGTGGCGATAACCTTGTTCGTCGTTACTGAGCCGAAGCCTCCCACCGAATGGCCGCGCATTGAGAACGCGCCCTTGGGACGTACATCCGGGTCCCCGTTCATCGGCAGGGCGAGATCATGCTTGATTCCCACAACGAAGAAGCGCTGGCCGTCCTCCACCATATTGCGGGCAACGGAGATAAAGTGCCCAGGACGTACGTCGCGGCTGCCCAGACCGGCCGACCCGCTATAGATCCTGGGAATGTCATCGATGGCCGGGAAACCCTGGCTGCCTGTATATGCGTCTGCAAATGCCGCCTTGATGTCGTTCGTTACAGGATTGTTCGGCGCTATCGGGTCGTCCATCCGCTCCAGAACCGTGAAGCCGCGCAGGTGTTTCAGCGTCTCAACTATCTCCTGGCTGGGGAAAGGCCGGTAGCAGGTGATGTGAACTACGCCGATGTTTATTCCTTCTTCCTGCCGGATGTAATCGGCAGTCGCCTTTGCCGTCTCAATCATGCAGCCCATCCCGACAATGGCGTACTCGGCATCTTCCATGCGGTACGTGTCGAGCATCTGGTAGCGGCGGCCCGTAAGCTGGTAGAACTCGTCCATCGCATTCTGCACGGCGCCGCCCACCTGTGAATAGTATTCGCGCTGCGCAATTTTTCCCTTCATATAGCTGTCCTGGTTCTGGACAACACCCGTCATGACTGGATTATAAGGGTTGAAAAGGTTGACCAGCTTGTCCTCCGGCTTGCCGATGTAGTCCTTCATCATCTCCGGCTCGCACAGCAGGACGTCCTCAACCGTGTGCGTTGTCAAAAATCCATCCTGGACATTGAAGAAAGGAGTGCGGCTGTCTTCCGCGGCGCGGCGCGCGATCAGCGCCAGGTCGCCCGACTCCTGGGCCGTCCGTCCGAAAAGAATGCCCCAACCGGAATCGGACACCGACATGACGTCGTCGTGGCCGGCGTGGACGTTCAGGCTATGGCTCGTCAAAGCGCGGGCGCCAATGTGAAAGACGACCGGCAGTCGCTTGCCCGAAATCGTGTACAATACCTCGTGCATCAGAATGAGGCCCTGGCCAGATGTGTAGTTGCTGACCCGTCCGCCGGCGACGGCGAACCCTTCGCAAGCCGCCGCGGCACTGTGTTCCGACTCCGGTTCCAGGAACATCAACTCGTCGCCCCACAGATTGCGGGCGCCATTGGCAACCGCCGCCCCGTAGCCCCCGCCCATCGTTGTCGATGATGTGATCGGATAAGCGCAGGCGGCCTGCGTTATGTGTGTCTCGGCCCAAACTACGGAACCGGCTCCATCTGTCGTTGTAGGGATACCCGGGTACGGCACATGCCCGTTCAGGTTGTCTGAGAGTGTCCCAGATGAACCGGAAAGGTTATTTGTGTCTGCCATGGTCATCCTCCTGAAGCCAAAATGGCGTGCGGAATAAGGGCGGATTCAAAAACTGCGGCAGTCTAATCCGTCCATTTGGCACAGTGTACCACAATTCAACATAAAGGATCAACCCCGAGCATGTGTCAATTTGCCCCAAAACTCGTGGCCGGGCGTTGGGCATTGCAGTCAATCTGGCATTCCAAGCCCAAATCTGTAGCTTCAGCCTCCCTGACCCGGCAGTTCCGGCCCACCGGCGGCGCCGGGGAGACCCGCGCCCCTGCCCTCTGAAATCTTCCTGCCCGTGCTGCTCCCTCGTGCTACTCCCTCATGTTACTCCAAAGTAACGATGCCCAGAGGTGTCTCCAGTCGAGCCCGCATTCCTGGAGCGGGACCGGCCGTCACCAGAATGTCGATGTGGAGCGCCGACAGCATCGGCTGCACCTCGGCGGGCCGGGGATGGAACAGGGACAGTTCAAGCAGACGCACGCCCTGCGCTGACGTTGTGGAAGGGTGAGGCGTATCCGCCCCCCACTCGATCAGAAATGGCACGATCCCGTCGCCTGCAGGCGGCCAGCCTTCTTGCGTCTCCGGTCGTTTCGTCGTGCGCCAGGCCAGCTTAGCGCCGTCCGGCCGCACGCGCCCTCCTTCAACCACCACCCCCGGATCGTAGCCCGCAGCCTGCGATGCCATTGCCACCTCTTCCAGCGAGGGCGCCAGCACAGCCCATGTCACCAACTTCGGAACCTTCAACCAGTCCAGACCGAAGGCCAGCGATCGCCCACCTTGCTGGTGCGCCTGTTCCGGATCCGGCGCAATCACTTCCAGGTAACAGGAGTTGCTCAATGCCAGGAGCGCATTGTGAGTCCCATTGGGATGTTTGCCCCCGGCGGAAGGGCGTACGCCGAAACGCGCCGACAAGTCATCTACTGCTTCTTCAAGTTCGGGCGCGGCGTATACGAGATGATCGGGTGAAAGTGCCATAATTGTTGAGTCGAACTGCCTCCTGGTATCCTCTCGGCAACTGCTATTGTATAATGGTCGAAACATCCGCTGACTCAGGCAGCTTCCAGGTTCCGACTCGTGGAGCAATTTGCGCTGCATTGTAGCCTACACATACTTACCGCCAAAATGAACCAAACTCTTATTAGGAGAAAAGATGAGCCCCGAACATCAGAAACTGAGCGAAATCGATATCTTTCTGTTTGATCTGAGAGGATATCTGCTACTCAAAAACGCACTTGCCGCCGAAGAGGTCGCCGCCTGCAATGCCGAGATCGACGCCATCCTTCCCCTGGAGGTCGGACAGTGGGCGGGATACGTTCACGGCCACCAGTATGGAAGCGCAGACGGCCTCAATCTGCAGCAGATTTACGAAGCCGGCCCTGGTTTCGAAAACCTGATCGACCATCCCTCCTGGTTTGAAAAGGTAAAATACTTCGTGGGAGGAGAAGGGTCGTTCGATTTTCATCACGGGCCCCTCTTTATCGACGAAAACTTTGCCAACCTGCGCGGACCGGGCGAGGCCATCGGGATTCACTCAGGCGGGCATCACGTCAGCAAGCGCAACCAGTTCCGGTTTCACAACGGGCACTTTATGAACGGCCAGATTAATGTTCTCGTCGCGCTCACCGACATCGGCCCCGGCGACGGCGGCACAATGGTGATTCCTGGCAGCCACAAATCCAACTTCCCCCCTCCGGAGTACGACGAGCATAGTATAGGGCTGGGCGGCTCGGCAGATGCAATTCTCGGCGCGGAAGAAGTACACATGGACGCCGGCGACGCGCTCATTTTCGTGGATACGGTCTGCCACGGCTCCGCCCGTCGCTCGGTTCAGGGGGACCGCCGCGTCGTCGTCTACCGCTACGGACCGTCCTGGGGCATCTTCAGATTCGGCTACCGGCCATCGCCCGAGCTGCTGGAACGCCTCACGCCTGCCCGCCGCGAAATCATCTGGCCCCACGAAGTGATGGAGCGCACCCCCCAAAAGTAGGCGCACGCTCCCTATCTCATGCGTGTCGGGGCATACCACATGTCGAGGTTCGTCCCCACCGCCTCCTTGACCGCCTGTGTCTCCGCGTCCAGCCGCTGCAGGATGCTTTCGCTCAGGGTCAGTTCAAGTGACGGCAGGTTTCGCCCGACCTCTTCGGCATTGCGCGCGCCCACCAGCAAAGACGTAACGCCTGCCTGCTGACGCAGCCAGGCCAGAGAAACGGCCGCCATCGGCTCGCCCAACTCTGAAGCGATTTCCCGGACTTTCGACACCGCGGCAAAGAGTTCCTCTTCAAGGCCGGGTTCGCCGTGCTTGGCGAGTCTTCGCTGGCCGGAGTAGTGACGTGTACGGGCAAGTCCTTCCGGCACCTCGTCTGCGCTGGCATAGCGGCCGGTGAGCACGCCCTGCGCCAGCGGGCTGTAGCAGATAACCCCGATGCCGTTCTCGCGGCACAGGGGCAGCACCGTCCTCTCGATGCTCCGCCACACCAGGCTGTAGGGCAGCTGATCGGTCACGCACTGGCCCGCAGCCACCATTTCGGTCAAGTCCCGGTCCGCGAAATTGCACACTCCGTAGGCCCGGACCTTGCCCTCCGCCTGCAGACCATCCAGTGCGCCGACCGTCTCTGCGAGAGGCACCTCCCAGTTCGGCCAGTGAATCTGGTACAGATCGATATAGTCCGTCTGTAAAGCGCGCAGACTGCGTTCGCAGGCCTCGACAAGGTCTCCCGGCGCCAGGTTGCGCGCGCTCACTTTGGTGGCAATCACGGCCTCATCCCTTCTGCCCTTTAACCCCTTGCCCAGCACCTCCTCCGACCGAGGGTAGTTCTCCGCCGTGTCAAAAAAGTTGATGCCTGCGTCCAGCGCGGCGTGGACTGCCGCGATCGAATCGGCGTCCTCCTGCCTCCCCCAGAACTCGCCGCCCGAAAACGGCCAGCATCCCAATGCAATTGGCGACACCTGGATATCGCCCCGTCTTCCCAACGCTCTGTACTGCATCGACGATAGCCTCCCTTCACTGAATCGCTGCGTGTACGCTACCCCAACGCCCCGGCTTTTGCAAGGTGACTTTTCGTGGTACTCTCTAGGACAACTCCACTTCGGAATCTCAACAATTTCGCCCGGCCAGCAGAATGCCAAGCATCCGCAGTCAACTCTTCAAATTCTACTTTCGCCTCCGCAACAGCCGCCTTCCCCTGGACCGTCCCATTCCGGACCAGCGCGAAACCATGGACCACCGCGGACACAATCTTCTCCCCATGGCGAAGGAGATGCTGGCTGCGCCCGTCGACGCCTTCGGCATTCCCGCGGAATGGATCGACCGGCGGAACACTCGGTCAGAGACAGCCTTTCTCTATCTGCACGGCGGCGGCTATTTCATCGGCTCCTGCAAGTCCCATCGGGGCTTCGCCTCGCACATTGCCAAGGCGTCCCGCTGCCGCCTGCTGCTCCCCGAATACCGCTTGGCGCCGGAACACCTTTTCCCCGCAGCCCTCCTGGACGCACGCGCCGCTTACAGATTCCTGCTGGCGCAAGGATACACGCATGACCGCATCGTCGTCGGAGGCGAATCGTCCGGCGGAGGACTCGCGCTGGCGCTTCTCCAGACACTGCGGGACGAAAAGATGCCCATGCCGGCCGGCGCCGTCCTGCTCTCGCCCTGGACCGATCTGCTGGGTACCGGGCACAGCGTAATTTCGCGCGCCCGCCAGGATCCATGGCTGCGTCCCGCCGGCATTCCACTGCTGGCGAATCGCTACCGCGGCAGCGTCCCGACCGACCATCCGCTGATTTCACCGCTATATTGTGACCTGAAGGGATTCCCGCCCCTCCTGATTCACGCCGGAAACGACGAGATTCTGCGCGACGACGCAACCCGCTTGGAAGCCAGGGCAAGATCGGCCGGCGTTGAAGTTACGTCCAAAATCTGGATGGGAATGTGGCACGCCTTCCACGCCTTCTATCCTTGGGCGCCCGAAGCGAAGTTAGCGCACAAAGAGATCGGCGAATGGGTGGCCTTGAGAACCAGGACAGTCAATGCACCGTTTACGGCAACAGAGTTCGAGACAGGGGATGATTCGATCAAATCAGGTTCGCACCGACGCCGAAGCCCGCGCTTGGGAAGCGCGACTGAATCGCGAACGACCGCAGAGGACGGAGGCGGCCGACTGGATCGCCGCCCGAATCAGCGCAAGCAACCGCAGCTCACCCCGGGTCATTGAGCTGGCCTGCGGCGCCGGCTTTCTGGCTGATCGCCTTCATTGGCGCCTGCCCGGCATCCGCTACTGCGGCTTCGATCTTTCGGCTCACCTCACGGACTATGCCCGCCGCCGCTTCCGGGCAGACACCGGTCAGCGGCGCGAAGGCACTGTGCTGGAGTTTAGGTGCGCCAATCTCGTGACCGACGACTGGACCGCGCAGCTGGCCGAAATGGGCTGGGCTGGAGAGGTCGACGCCGTCGTCTCGATACAGGCCCTGCACGACCTCGGCGAGCTTGAGCAGCAGAAGCGCGTCTTGAAACAGGCGCGCCGGCTGCTGCGTCCCGGCGGGCTGCTGGCATACGCCGACCTGCTGCTGGACCCCGAAAGCCCTCATCCCAGCCGCTACAGCAGCGACGAGCATATAGAGATGCTTCAAGCCTGCGGTTTCTCGAATTCCCGCGATCATTCGACCGCCCCCCGCCGCGCCGAAACCGGACCTCGAGTTTTTGACACCGCAACTTTCGGCGATTTTGGCTGTTTTGCCTGCTAAAAATGAAGACTTTCCGTGCTGCAGCCGTTCCAGGCAGGAGAGGGGCAGCCGCCAGATGGGAGAACCGTAGATGACAACGCTTAATCCGGAGAGTGACGTGGCAAAACTGATGGCGAGGCCCGCGAACGCCGGCGCCGTAGAATGGATCGGTCTGCGCGCCGAGCGCCGCGCTCCGCTGAAGTCCGTAACCGAGGCCGAGGCCGTGCCGGGCAGTGGACTTGAAGGCGACCATTTTCACGGTCAGGGGGGCGGCAAGCGCCAGGTGACTCTGATCCAGGGGGAGCACCTCGACGCCGTCGGAGCATTCCTGCAAGGGTCCTCTCCGGACCCGTCGCTGACCAGGCGCAACATCGTCGTACGCGGCATCAACCTGTTCAGCCTCCAGGACCGCCGGTTTCGCATCGGAGAGGCAGTTCTCGAACACACCGGGACTTGCCACCCCTGCAGCCGCATGGAGGAGAACCTCGGGCCGGGCGGCTACAACGCAATGCGCGGCCACGGGGGCATCACCGCCAGCGTCATCGAGGGCGGCGCCATCCGGGTCGGCGATGCAGTCGAAAAGCTGCTGTTGGGCGAGGAGTTGGAGGAGGGCGCTTAACCTTTTCCCCGTACGAGAGGCGAAAAAACTGCCCGCAGGCTTTCGGCTTCGTCTCTCGGGTCGCTGTAGGCGCCGGCCGTTTCAAGCCCGTTTTTCGTGAGCCGCGCATAGGCGTCGGGCCTGTCCGCAAGATCGCGCAAGACCGATTCAAGCCGCCGTCCGAGTGCGGGAACGTTGCCGTTCTCGACCAGAATACAGTTCTGCGACGGCCCTTCCGGCTTCATATAAACGGCGCCGCCGACACCGCTGTAGCCTACGACCAGGCAGCCGCACGCCATCGCTTCCAGCACGGACGTATTCATGCCCTCCTGCATATTGGTTGTGACGTAGACCGTTGCTTCGCGCAGGTTGCGCGCGTACTCATCTTCGCTCAATTCGCGCAAAGGCATCCACTCGAAGCGGCTGAAAGGATCGCCCTTCGCGTACAGGACCTGGTGCAGCCAGGCGGCGGAACGCTCCTTGCGGGTCAGATAGCAGATCTTGGGCCGTTTCGCCCCCCGGTCGAAATAGTAGCGTTCAGGTGTTACGTACTCATGGATAAGGGTCGCCTCGATTCCCATGCTCCAGCGCACGTACTCCTGAATGAGGGGCGACTTGGTGATTACGCGGCCGATGCCGTAGCCGGGCCACGTCTGTCCCGGCGGCAGATTCCAGTAGGTGGGGGACCAGCTCAGGGCGATCACGATTCGCTCGCCGGAAAACCTGGCAGTCTGCTGCATGACCTGCGGCATTACTTCCGGAATGACGAGGATATCCTCCGGCCTGAAGCTGGGACGCTCCGAGAGCCACAGGGCCGGCGCCTCGTAGCCGTGCCAGGTCGCGCGAAAAGGATGCTTCTGGTGAACGATCCGGGCGTCGAAGCCCATCGCCGCCAGCCTGTGTACATGGCGGTAGAGTGTCTTGATCCCCCCGGATGGCTGCGGAAAGTCAGGGCAAAAGTAGAGGATGCGTGACATCGATGCAACTGCCTCATGGAGCATGAATCTGACACTGTCGTCCCCGCCGCCCGTCCTGATGCGGCAGGCCGGCCAATTGCAAAGGAGGTTCCAGTGCCCTATCAGATACTAACCGACTCCGCCCTCCCGCCCGAAATGGCGGAAATGGTGGCGGACACCTGCGACGTACATATCTGGGACCTGACCGAAGAGGACCCGGTTCTGGGAACTATCGAAGGCTTTCTTGTATACGGCCATCCCATCGTCCCGGGCTCGCTCATGGACAAAATGCCCAGGCTTCGCTGCCTGAGCAACTTCGGCGTCGGCGTAGACCACATCGTCCTCGAAGATGCGCAGGCCCGCGGTCTGCCGGTCGGTTACACGCCCGGCTTCGTCGATGGAGCGACCGCCGACATGGCCTTTACCCTGCTGATGGCGCTCGCCCGCAATCTCGTTCCCGGCTGGCTCCACGCACGCGGTCCCGACTACCTCGTCTACGATGGCAACATTCTCCACGGACACGAGATCTACGGTTCGACGCTCGGAATCATAGGCATGGGACGCGTCGGCCGTGTTGTCGCCCGCCGCGCCAGCGGCTTCGACATGAAGATCCTCTACCACAACCGCAACCGGACCCCCCATGCCGAAGAACTTAACGCCGCCTACCGAACGCTGGAAGCCCTGCTTGAAGAGGCCGATTTCGTCGTCCTCAGCGTGCCGATGGGACCGGAAACGCGTCATCTGATCAGCGCGGCGGAACTGCAGCGCATGAAAGAGAGCGCCTACCTGATCAATGTGGCGCGCGGCGGCGTCGTGGACCACGAGGCCCTCCTGGACGCGCTGCAGCGCAATCTCATCGCCGGCGCGGCCATGGACGTTACCGAACCGGAGCCGCTGCCCCGCGACCATCCCCTCTTGCGGCTGGATAACTGTCTCATACTCCCCCACCTGGGCAGCGCAACCTTCCAGACGCGCTACCAGATGTCCCGTCGCACCGTGGACAACCTGCTCGCCGGCCTGCGCGGGGAGGAGATGCTCAGCCGCGTCGCCTAGTCCTCCACTTCCGGGCAAAGGGCCGTCGCCCTGAAAAGCTACTCCTGGTTCGCCGGCGGGCGCAGAAACTCCGCCGGCGCGTCAGGCGGCGCGCTCAGCGTCAGGAGAAACGCGATTACCGCCTCGCTTTGCCCCTCCGTAAACGCAAGCGGCACCAGGTCGGAATGACCGGGGAATGCAGGCGGCGCGTGATTGTAGTGGCGCATGACCGCCTCAAGGTCGGGAAAGATGCCGTTGTGCATATATGGCGCCGTTTCGGCTACACTGCGCAGCCCGGGTACCTTGAACGCCCCGATCAGCTCCTCGCCTTCCAGCTTGATAAAGCGCAGCTCCACGCACGCCTCCTCTCCCGCGTCGCTAAACTCGCCGAGACAGTTGAAAACGTCCTCCACCACCTGAAGAGTCCCCAGCGAACGGCCCTGGTCGAACCTGCTTCCCTCCGGCAACGGCAAGCCGATATTGTGAAAGGTCCCGTTTGTGAACAGGGGACCGTTGTGGCAGTCGGTGCATTGGCCTTCGCCGATAAACAGCCGCAGCCCCTCCGCTTCCTCCGCGCTGAACAGCTCCGCCATCCGTTTCCGGTCGTTGACGAGAGCGGCCGCGGCGTAGTCGTCGAAGCGGCTGCGCCCCGGCAGAATTCTGCGAGAGTAGGCCGCGATGCTCTTGCCGATGTTGGCGAAAACCCGGTTGATCGCCCCGCGATCGGCCTCGGTCATCCCTTCCCAGGCCGCCAGTCTCCTCTCATCCTCCACCGGCGCGGCGTCAGGCGGAAAGCGCGACCTGTCGCTGAGATCGGGCGCCGGCCCGAATACCGCCTCATACTGGCTCCCAAATTTCTCCAGCACATAACGGGCGTGTGCAGTCCGAGTGCCGCCGTGCTCGATCGCAGCCTCCTGCGGCGCCAGCGCCTGCGCCCACTGGCTGTCTTTGCGCCCATCCCAGTAGAACCAGTCGCTGTAGGCGATGCCCACGATCGTAGGCGTATGCCGGGGCGTGTCGCTATCGCGCACGTTGGCCAGCGCCTTGCCGTCGCTGAAGTAGCTCTGCGGCTGGTGGCACGTGGAACAGGCGACCGTTCCGTCCGGGCTGAGACCGCTGTCGAAAAACAGTGCGTGGCCCAGGGCGGCGGCGTCGGGACTGTCGCCGTAGGCATTGGACGGGTCGGGTGGCAAGGGGGGCAGGCGGTCCAGGCTCAGAGAGGCAATAATCCCGCGTTCGGCTTCGCTCCAGCTGTGAGCCGCCTCCGGTCCTGATAGGAGACCGCCTCCTCTTCCGCCTGCAGAACTGCTGAATACACCGCGAACCGCGGCCCCGACATTTCCGGCGTCCACCACGCCGGTCAGGATCAGGATCGTCGCAGCGAGGACTATCAGTGCCAGCGATGCTCCTGCAACAAGACGGCCGCGCACGCTCTATTTCAACTCGAACTCGAAAGTAACCGTATCGCTCTCGCCGCCGGAGCTGATCTCAAGCGTCAGCACCCAGGCTCCGCCCATGTTGAACCGCATCCCTTCCAGCAGATACTTTCCTTCGCCGAGGTTTTCAGTCACGCGCGGCGCAGTCGGAAATCCATGGTTGTGTTCGGGCATCCCGCCGTCTATAGTGATTTCGGCATCGGTTACCGGGTTGCCGTCAGCGGTCTCGATATGCAAGGTCCAGGAATGGGTTTCGTTAATGACGACGGGGTCCAACCGGCTGACCGCGCCGACCTTGAAGTGGCCGTTCTCCGTCGTCTGCGCTTCAAGCGAATCGGCCGCCATGGAGCCTCCGGACATGTCCATTGACATGCCGTCTTCCATCTCCATGCCTCCTCCGCCGGCCTGGGGCGGCCCAATCGGACTGCAGGCGCTGACCGTCAGCGCCGCCGCCAAAAGCCAAATCAGCGGCCATATTCTCATTCAGTCTGACTCCCTCGTGAACATGCTCCGCTACGCCTCGAACTCGCGCCACCGTGCCGCCAGTCCGTCCAGTTTCTCGCGAAAGCCCGGCCGCTCGATCACCTCACGGTTCACCGGAAAGGCCGGCAGCTCTCCCCGGAACACCGCCAGCAGGCTCTCGCACGCGATCGTGCCGTTCATTTCATAAAGATCGTCCGTCCATGCCAGCGCGTGGGGCGACAGGATCACGTTGTCCATCTCAAGTAGCGGATGATCGAGTGGCAGCGGCTCCGGTTCCATCACGTCCAGGCCCGCCCCTGCGATCGTACCTGCCTGTAGCGCCTCAACCAGGTCCTCCTGGTTGACGATCGGCCCGCGGGCCGTGTTGATGAAATACGCGCTCGGCTTCATCATCGCGAACAGCCGCGCATTGAGGAAGCCCCGCGTCTCCTCCGTCAACGGGCAGTTGGTCACGACAAAGTCGGATTCCCTGAAGACGGTCTCCAAACTAACAAGCTCGACGTCGAGATCCTCGGCCCTCTGGCGGTCAAGATAGGGGTCGTGCGCCAGGCGCCGGCCCAGGTCGAACGGGCCCAGCAGCCGGAACATTTCACCGCCGATATTGCCCATCCCCACCGAGCCGACCGTCTTGCCGCTCAGCCCCAGGCCGGAAGTCTCCGCCTTCAGGTCCCAGCGTCCTGTGCGCACGAGCCGGTCCTTGGCCCACAGTTTCTTTGCCATTGCCAGGATCAGTGTCAGTATCGCCTCCGAGACCGGTTTGCGCACGGCGTCGACCGCAATGGCGAGCAATATGTCGTTGGCGGTCAAAGCCTCCGTGTCGACCAGGTCGTAACCGACCCCCCAGCGCGCAAGACAGGCCAGCGCCCCGTTGCCCGCAACCGTTGAGGCGTCATACGGACTGCCCAGCGCGATCACGCCGTCAAAGCCGGCGATGGCATCCGCCCGTACCGGCTCTCCGCCGCCCGCATCGAAGAAGTCCCACGCAACCTGGGGCAGAGGGTCGATCAGCCGCGCCAGCACCGGCTCTATCGTTCCGGGCGCGGCGGTTTTGAATCCGGATGAAACGCCGATGCGGAAGAGTTGAGGCATCAGAATGCTCCTGTCGCGGGCAATAAAGCGGCTACGCCTCCTCAAAAAGCGATGGCCGTGAGTTGAAATAGGGCCTTTCAAACAGCAGTTTCTGCCGCGCCGTCAGTTCAACGGTCTTCGGCGCCTCTGAGTACTTTGCGCTCCACGACTGCTGGCCCGGACTGTACTTGTAGAGCAGCGAACGCCGCTGGAACTCTGCCCTCCACGCCATCGTACCGTGGGTCAGTGCCTCGGTGAAGATGACGACTGAACCGGCCGGCGCCTCCGGAATGACGACGGCCTCATGCGCGTCGTGCGCAACGCGAATGCCGTCGGGGCAGGGGAAGTTCGCTTTGTGGCTGCCCGGCACCGCGCAAAAACCGCCTACTTCCGGCCCGGTCGCACTCAAATTCCAGGAGACCACCGTCAGCCCGTTGAACATCTGCCCGTTATTGTAGTGGTAGAACTCCGGCGGATCGTAGGGCGTCGCCCCGCCGTGCAGACGCAGCTGCTCCGTGCCCGCGCGCATGTAGATGCCATAGTAATGGTCCAGGCGAAAGCCGTCGCCCATTATCGTTCTCAGGTAGGGCATTATCCGCTCATGATCCAGCAGGCTGCAAAAGGCCTCGTCCCAGCTCAGAAAGCCGCCGAATCGGGCACCCATCGTGTCCAGCTGTGGCTCCGGAAGCCCCTGGCCGTCTATCAGCTTGTTCAGGTTTTCGATCTCCCCTGCTGAAAGCACGTCCTCAACGACAAGATAACCGCGCAGATCGAACAAATACCGTTCCTCTTCGTTCACAGGTAACCTCCCGTTGACTGAAGCCTGTCCCCGGCTCACTCACAACCCCTTGGCCTGCTTCCCCAACCTACTCGACAAGATTGGCCGCAATGTAGTCCCAGTTAATGTCCTGGCCCAGTCCCGGCAGCTGAGAAATATGCACGAACCCCTCGTCATCCATCGGGTCGTCAAGGCGGTTGAGCCAGGGCGCCGGCGCCTCGTAGTCGATGAAGGGGTGCAGCAGGCCGCGCTCATAATACTGGCCGGGAATGCCCATGGCGCACAGAGCATGGAAATTGCCTGGCCCGCCGCCGTGGACCTCCATCCTCATTCCGAACGACTCCGACAGATGGGCGACCTTCATCAGCGGCGTCAGCCCGCCCAGGTCGCCTACGCCCCCCCGCACAAGATCGCACGCGCCCGCCTTGATCCACTCGGCCCGCGTATACATCTTGCCCTCGGCCGTCTCCGGCCCGCAGATCGGCAGCGATGTCTGCTCGCATAGCCAAACATAGGAGGACATGCTGTGCTCGTCCATCGGCTCCTCCATCCAGTAGTAGTCAAGCTCTTCCAGGCCCTTCGCCAGGTACAGCGCTTCGAGACGGGAATAGTAGTGATACGGATCGAGCATCAGATGCGCGTCGGGGCCGTATACCTCGCGCACCGCCGCGCACGCGGCAATGTCCCGCTTGACGTCGGGCGCGCCTTCGTACGGCGGCTGCCACGTGTGCAGCTTAAAGGCCGGGTATCCGCGCTTGATGCACCACTCCGCAAACGCCGCATAGTCTTCCGGTCTGCCCAGCCCGCCCGCAATGTCGTCGCCGCACATCGTGCTGGCGTAAGCCGGCACCTTGTCGCGCGTCGCCCCCAAGAGCTTGTGTACCGGTATCTCCAGCGCCCGTCCGGCCAGGTCCCACAGCGCCAGGTCCACTGCGTTGAGCAGCCTGTCCGACATCGTCGCTATATTCAGCCGCTGTCGTTCCTTCAGATTGTGCCAGATCCGCTCCCGGTAAAACGGGTCCTCGCCGGTGATGTACGGTTTGACAAGGCTGTTGATGAGCTCCTGTGGCGGGCTGCCGAAAAAGTAGCCCTCCACGCCTTCGTCCGTATGAATGGTCAGGAGCGACTGCACTGCTTCATGTTCCGGCCCGGGATGGCCGTGGCCTTCCGAATCCCGAACAGTGTTTGAGATGTAGCGAAAACGGCGGACGGAAAGATCCGTAATCTTCATTGCGTTCTCCTGCCTGAATGAAGCGCTGAACTGAAGCCGGTGACGGACAGACGGTCGCTGACGAAACTACAGGGCTCGAAAACTACAGGGCTCGACCGGGTCTGTGCAGTGTAGCATAGGCGGCATTCGGAGAAAAGCAGGGCGGGCATTCGGCAGAGCAAGCGCCTCCGCTGACCATTGACCTCTAAACAAAGGTAGCTTCCTCACTTTGAAATCGAAGCTGCTGTGGTACAATTCTGCTATTCTCCGGTCCGGATCCCTCTTGGGTTCGGGCCGTTATCGCGGCAATTTTCGGGGAACATGTCCAGTGGTATGCCCATCTTGCCCGAAATCGGTGGAACTGTACCGCTTCGGCGATTCAGAGAGGACCCGCGACAGCGGCCGCGAGTCGCCGCCGATTCGCATGTGCGGCCAAAACGGTTAGCCGGAACTCCCTTCAAACGCGTTGAGACGACCATGAGTCTGGAACACGAAGAGAAAGAAGAAGAGCAGGCAACGGAACAGGAAAAGGAGTCCGCCGCGGAAGAGGCGGCGGCAGATTCCGTCAGCGAGGCGCTGTCGGTTGAGGACGGCGTCGAGATCGATCTTCCAGACGGGGAAGAAGACGCGCCCCAGGAGGACGGTTCCAGTGAAAAGGCCGCCAAAAAGCCCTCGCTGAGTGATGTCGCCGATGACCTGCCGGTACTGCCACTGCGGGGAATTGTCGTCTATCCCATGATGTGGCTCCCGCTCACTATCGGCCAGGAGCGCAGCATCCAGCTGGTTGAAGACTCCCTGCCGCAGAGCCGCATAATCGCCCTCGTGACCAGCAAGGATGAATCGATAGAAGAACCCTCACCCGACCAGATCCATGAGATCGGGACCGCCGCCCAGGTTCACCGCGTGCTCAAGGCGCCGGACGGCACCATCCGTCTGGCCGTCCAGGGCCTCGAACGCATCCGCCTGAAAGAATATATCCAGGAAAAGCCCTACCTGCGCGCCCGCGTTGAAGTCCTGCCCGAAACGCTCGAAGAGGGCCTGGAGCTCGACGGCACCGCCCGCGCCGTTCAGGATCTTTTCCGGCGGCTGGTCGAGTTGGACGGGCAGATGCCCGACGAACTGGCCGTTATGGCGGCCAACGTCGAGAACGCCCGCCAGCTTGCCTACCTCGTCGCCAGCAGTATGCGTCTTGAAATGACCGACTCCCAGGAAATCCTGGAAACTGACAGCGTGCAGGAAAAACTGCTCAGCCTCACGCACCTCCTTCACAATGAAGTCGACGTGATGGAGCTGGGAAACAAGATTCAGTCTCAGGCCCAGGGCGAAATGGAAAAGATGCAGAAAGACTTCTTTCTGCGCGAACAGATCAAGGCCATCCAAAAGGAGCTTGGCGAGGAGGATGAGCAGGAAGCCGACATCCGCGAGTTGGAGGAGCGCATCGAGGCCGCCGGTATGCCGGAGGAGGCCCACAAAGAGTCGTTGCGCGAACTGAACCGGATGCGCAGGATGCCGATTCAGGCCGCCGAATACAGCGTCATCAAGACCTATCTCGACCTGATGGTCTCACTGCCCTGGCAGCAGACCACGGAGGATAATCTGGACATTTCCCACGCACGCGCAGTCCTCGAAGAGGACCATTACGGTCTTGACGAAATCAAGGATCGCATCGTCGAGTATCTGGCCGTCCGCAAGCTGCGTGCGGCCCGCAAGGCGCAGCGTGAAGAAGACGGCGAGGATGATGCCCGCGACAAGATCCGTCGCGAGCGAGAAGGCGTCCTGCTCTGCTTCGTCGGCCCGCCGGGCGTGGGCAAAACGAGCCTGGGCATCAGCATCGCCCGCGCCATGGGCCGCAAATTTATGCGGCTGGCTCTGGGCGGCGTACGCGACGAAGCCGAAATCCGCGGCTTTCGCCGCACCTACATCGGATCGATGCCTGGCCGCATCATTCAGAGCCTGCGCCGCGTCGAATCGAAAAACCCTGTCTTTATGCTCGATGAAGTCGACAAGCTGGGACGCGATTTCCGCGGCGACCCGACCAGCGCGCTGCTCGAAGTCCTTGACCCGGAGCAGAACCGCGAGTTTCGCGATCACTACCTGGACGTGCCCTTTGACCTCAGTGAAGTCATGTTCATCACCACCGCCAATGTGCTCGACACCATCCCGGGCCCGCTGCGCGATCGGATGGAGGTCATCCAGCTCAGCAGCTACACGGAGCACGAAAAAGTCAAAATCGCTCAGCAATACCTTGTGGCCCGGCAGATCAGGGAAAACGGTCTCAGGGAAGGCGAAGTCGTATTTGACGACGCCGCCTTGCGCAAAATCGTTCACGACTATACCCGCGAAGCCGGCGTCCGCAACCTTGAACGTGAAATCGGCAAGATCTGCCGCAAGGTCGCCGCCGCGATCGCCGCCATGCAGCCCTACTGGGTTCAGCCGCCCCTACCTTTGGGTCTGGACGATAGTCAGCCCCAGCAGGGCTATCTTGAGGACTCGACTGTGAACGGGGAGGGCCTCTCGTCAAACGGCCAGTCCGGCGACGGCAAGGATTCGACCGCCCCGCTTCCGCAGCTTACCGCGGTGGCCGAGGCCCCCTTCTCACCCGTCCACGTTACTCCGGACTCCCTTGTCGACTATCTGGGCAAGCGCCGCTTCCAGCGCGAGGAGATTGCGGACCGCACAAGAATGCCCGGTGTTGCCGTGGGCCTGTCTTGGACGATGACCGGCGGCGAGATTCTCTTCTTTGAAGCGACGAAGATGCCCGGCAAAAAGGGTTTCGTCCTTACCGGACAGTTGGGCGACGTGATGAAGGAGAGCGCGCAGGCAGCCCTGAGCTACGTCCGCAGCCGCGCCGCCGAACTCAACATCCAGCCCGGTTTCTTTGAAGAGATCGACATCCATCTGCACATCCCCGAAGGCGCGCTGCCCAAGGACGGTCCCAGCGCCGGCGTTACCATGGTCACCGCCATCGCCAGCCTGCTGACCGGCAAGTCGGTTGACCCCGACATAGGCATGACCGGAGAAGTGACCCTGCGCGGCAAGGTGCTCCGCATCGGCGGTCTGAAGGAGAAGGTTCTGGCCGCAGCCAGGGCGGGCCTCGGTACGGTCATCATGCCCGCGGCCAACGAGGCGGATCTGGAAGATCTGCCCGAAAACGTGCGCGAAATGATGAATTTCATCCCGGTCGAGACCGTCGACGAGGTCCTGGCGACCGCCCTGCAAGCTGCGCCCGCCCCGCCGGTCGATTCCCCTTCCGCCGCCGCCCCGCACACGCAACAGGATCAGCCAGGCGGCGATGGTGACGAAGGGCTGTTGGAACCGCTGGAATATGTATCGCGGACCGGCTGAATCGCGGACCCACTGAACCGTATCGGGAGAGGCAAAATGAGAGTTAGAGATTAGCCAATGAGCAGAAGAAGAAGGACGAGAGCCGGCGGCCAGTCGGCCAGACAGTCGAGATCGGGCGATTCCGGGAGTCAGGCGCCGGGTAGAGAGGCCGCCCAATCTCAGGCCAAGGGCCGGCAGGGCGGCGGTAAACTCCGCTGGTACAAGGCCGACCTGCACACCCACACACCCGCCTCAAACGACTACGAAGAGCCCGGCGTCACCTACCTGCAATGGCTGACGACAGCGCGCGCGCGCGGGCTGGATATCGTCGCCATCACCGACCACAACACAGTTGCCGGCGTTGCGGCGATTCGCCGTGAGATTGAGTGGCTCACGCGCCTCGAACAGGAAGACCGGCTTACCCCGGAAGAGCGCGGCAATCTGGATCAGTGGCTCAAGCTCGCCAACGAAATCGTCATCCTGCCGGGCTTCGAATTCACCGCAACCTTCGGTTTCCACATCCTCGCCGTCTACCCTCCGGACACCTCGGTCCGCAAATTGGAGCATACCCTCCTCCGTCTCAATGTTCCGGAAGACAGGCTGCTCGTCGGCTCCACCGAGACCGGCGCAAGCACCGACGTGACCTCCGCCTACGAAACCATCGTCGATTCCGGCGGAATCGCCATCGCTGCCCACGCCAATAGCACCAACGGCGTTGCCATGCGCAACTTCCCCTTCGGCGGCCAGACGAAAATCGCCTACACCCAGGACGAAAACCTCAGCGCCCTTGAAGTGACCGATCTGGAGAGCCGCAGCCGCAGAGCGACTTCCCGTTTTTTCAACGGCTCCAAGACCGAGTATCCCCGCAAAATGCACTGCATCCAGGGCAGCGACGCCCACCGGCTGAACAACGATCCCCGCAACAGCCGCCGCCTCGGGCTCGGAGAGCGCGCAACCGAGCTGCTTCTGCCCGAACCGACCTTCGACGCCATCAGAGACCTGTTCGCCAGCCGCTTCTTCGACCGGACGCGCCCCTTTCGGGCCCCGGAAGAGGAAGTCGACCATCTGGCCGCCGCCAGGGCCGAAGGCCCCAACCAGACGCAGAGCTTCCACGAGTCGGCCAACAAAAAGGGCGGCAGGCAGACCGTCGTCCTCGCCGACCTCTGCGCCTTTGCCAACACCGACGGCGGCACAATCTTCGTCGGCGCCAGCGCACGCAAGGGCCGGGTCAAAGGGCTGGCGGCCTCCAAACAGGTCCGCACCGAGCTTCAACAGGCCCTCTCCGAACGGCTTACCCCTCCTCTCGAGGCCCGTTTCGAAATCCTGGCCAATAGCGGCGGCGAAGTCCTCCGCATCGGCGTCGACGCAGGTGATTCCAAGCCCTATTGCCTCGACGGCTCCAAGTTCTACGTCCGCAATGACGCCGAAACGAGCCTTGCGTTGCGCGACGAGATCGTGGCCCTGGTCCTGGAGAGCGTTGGACTCAGTTCCGACCTTGTCGGCGGCGGCGACGCCGACGACGCGCCTGCCCCGACCGGTACTGACGCAGATGCAAATTCCGACGCCAACGGAGCCGCCGGTTCCGCCGCCGTGAGCGGCCGCGGCCGGCAGGGCGCCTCCGAATCGGACGACCCCTTCTACCTTCCCCAGGATGGCGTCGAAATCGTTAGCAGCGAAACGCGCGGCGGCACCGCCTACTACGTTGTCCGCAATCTGCGCAATCATCGCAGTGTGGGGAATGTCACCCGCCAAGGGGCCCGCAAACTGTGGAGCTACGCAATCGCCCAATATGAAGACAGCCCGGTCAAGAGCGACCAGATCCGATGGAAAGAGAATGTAGGCTACATCCGTTCCGGGAAACGGGCCGGGAAGCGGCGTTTTGACCTGGCCCTGCGCGAAGGCTCTGCGCTGCGCGTATTCTATGGAGTCACCAGCGAGGGCATGGAAGGCGCCTGGGCACAGTTCGTCGAAGAGGGAGACTAGGTCCGTTTCGATCTCCGGCCCGTAGCACCCGGCCGCAGCTCACCGGAAGTAGATGACCGCCGCCACTGAGAGGACCCACAGGACGACAGCCGCCAGCAGAGGACGGTCTGCAAACAGCAGGTCGTCCGGCGCGCCTCCCCGCTGTTCAACGTGAATCAGGTAAAGATAACGAAAAACAACGAATACGATCAGCGGTACCGTCAGCATCATGCGCGTGGGGTCCGCCAGCGCCGTCTCGGCCTCAAAACTGTAAAATGTGTAGCTGATCAACCCGCTTGTCGTAACAATGCCGATGATCTGGTCCAGAAAAGGCAGGTTATACTGCTTCAGGCTTGTACGGTGGTCGGAAGCCGCCTCCCTCAACAGAACGATTTCGTGGCGGCGTTTGCCGAACGCGATAAAGAGAGCCAGGAGGCTGACGCAGATGTAGAGCCAGGGGCTGAATGCGCTCACCTCCACCGCTATCGCGCCGGCCGCTACTCGCAGGACGAAGAACACCGCAATCATCATCGCGTCGATGATTACCAGGTTCTTCAGATAACCGCAGTAGGCCCCGTTCAGGAGCACGTAGGCCGCCAACGTCAGCCCGGCGTAAATGTTCATCATCCCGGCCCCAAGAACGCCGGCAACGGCGAGAACAACCATTGCTGCCTTGGCCAGTCCCGGGTCGAGCTGGCCGCTCGCCAGCGGTCGCAGCCGTTTACGCGGATGCTGACGGTCGCGCTCTACGTCGATCAGGTCGTTGAGAATATAGACACTGCTCGATACCAGGCAGAAGCATGCGGCCGTCCACAGCGCGGTCAGCGTCAGCGGCAGTTCCAGCAGTTTGCCGTCGAAGACCAGCCCCACCAGTACGAAACCGTTCTTCGTCCACTGTTTGGGCCGCATCGTCCGCAACAGGTACAATAGGCGCCGCGCTGTGGTCACTGAAGAAGGCGCTGAAGAAGGCCCTGTATGACTACGTTGATCTGAAAACTGTGGCGGTACTGGCTCTGCGGCTTGGTCCACGAATGAACGCTCCCTGTTTGCGAGTCGGTAAGACGGTCGCCCCTTCTGGCCTTCGACGCACGCCGCCGGCTCTGACATGCCGAAGCCAAATGGCCCGTCCGGTGCGCGCCAATCATACTGCACCTGCAGAGAGTGAACCAAACCGGCCCGGAATACAGTTCGCCGGCCCCCGACTTTCCCGGCGCAGCGAACGATAAGCGAACGATCACCGCGCCGAAAACGTCTCAAATAGCTGGAGAAGTCGTTCGGACAGCAACAACCGGACTCCCGAAATGGTTATAGTTTTCGTAATTCTCACAGTCTTTATCCTGATCACCCTCAACGGTCTCTTTGTCGCCGCCGAAATCGGCACCGTCGGCGCGCGCCGCGCCCGCATCGCCCAGGAAGCGGCAACCGGCAGCCGGCCCGCCAGGCTGCTCATGCCCATTCTGGAAAGTCCCAATCGGCTCGATGACTACATCGCCGCCTGTCAGCTCGGCATCACGCTCTCCAGCCTCATGCTGGGATACTACGGCAAAGCGGTCATAACCCCTCTGGTCGAGCCGCTGCTGACAGGATCGGGACTCGTTGCCCAGGCCGCAGCCGTCTCAATCGCCGCCACCGGCGTTCTCGTTGTGCTTACCGTCATCCAGGTGGCGTTGAGTGAGCTCGCCCCCAAAACAGTCGGCATACAGTTTCCCGAGCCGACCGCCCTCCTGCTCGTTTCTCCGGTAAACTGGGCCATGGTCATCTTGCGCCCTCTGATCTGGTTCTTCAACGGCAGCGGCCGCCTGTTCCTCCGGCTGATCGGCCTCCGGGCCGTGTCCGAGGGCTTTCACATCCACGCCCCTGAAGAGATCCTGATGATGGTTCAGGAGAGCGGCGCAGGCGGTGTGTTGAGGGAGGGCGAAGCCGAGCTGCTGGAAAATACCCTGCAGCTGCGCCAGCGTTCCCTCCGCCACGTGATCGTCCCCCGCACGCAGCTGCTTGCCGCGCCGGTGGACCTGCCCGCGGCCGACCTTCTGCGCCTGCTGGCCCAATCGAGTCACTCCCGGCTCCCCTTGTATGAAGGCACAGTCGACAACATCGTCGGCGTCGTCCACCTGAAAGACCTGCTCTGCCTCGAAATCGCGCCCGATTCCGAAACGGAAGCCGCAGCAGGGCCATGGAGCAAGGGCGGGACCGTTCGCGACCTGATGCGCGTGCCGCCTTACGTGCCCGAGTCGGCATCGGTCCTCAACGTCTTTCGCCAGCTTCAGGCCGAGCGCTTCCAAATGGCGGTCGTCATCGACGAGTACGGTGGCACCGCCGGCATCGTCACCTCTGAAGACCTGGTCGAGGAGATTTTCGGCGACATCGCCGACGAGTTTGATGCTGACAGTCAGGAAGTGGCGCTGGCGAGCGATGGGCGTCTGCATCTCGCGGGCGACGTCGCCCTGGAAACCCTTTCCCACCTGTTGGATTCAGAGCTTGAATTTGACGACGTCGACACCGTGGGAGGCGCAATCCTTGCCGAGCTGGGCGCAATTCCCGAACAAGGACAGGTCGTGCGCCTGCACCAGTTCGACTTCAAAGTTGAAGAGGTAAGCGGCTACGCGGTCACCCAGGTCAGCGTCGCCTTGCCGCCCAGCGCAGAAGCGGACCTGCACAACAAAACTATCGGAGCTAGGCTGGAGTAGACCGAATGGAATACCTGCTTCCCGTAGTGATCATCGCCGCCCTTATCTTCTTCAACGGCCTCTTTGTCGCCGTGGAGTTCGCGGTCGTTGCATCCTCCAGGGCCCGCATGTCCCAGCTGGCCGCTGCAGGCTCATCCTCTGCCACCAAAGTTATGCGCGTTCTGACCGATCCGACCGGGCAGACCCGCTTCATCATCATGGCGCAGCTGGGCATAACCCTTTCCAGCCTCGGGCTGGGCATGTACGGCGAACATACGATTGCCGAATGGATCCTCACGCTGCTCGAACACCAGGGCGTGGAAAGGGGCCTGATCAGCGTCGCTGCGGCGCACAGCGCCGCTCTGGTGCTCGCGATCGCGGTAATGACCTATCTGCACGTAGTCCTGGGCGAAGTGATGCCCAAGTCCCTGGCCTTGCAGGCGCCCGAATCCACCGCCCTGCGCGTAATCGGACCCGTCTGGTTAATCGAACGCATCTTCTCGCCGGCCATATTCGTGCTCAACGTGATCGCCCGCGCCATCACCCGCGCCTGCGGCGTGCCTGAACGGAGCGAGCAGGACCACATGGTCTCCCCGCAGGACCTTGAAATGATCGTCGAAGAAAGCTCTGAGGAGGGCCTGATCGCGCCTTCCGAGCAGCTCTACATAGAAAACATCCTTGACATGAGAGAGCGGACCGTCGGCCAGGTTATGACCCCCCGCACCCGCATCGAAGGCATCTCCGTCGATGAAAGCGAAAGGGCTATTTTGCAGCTCGTCAGCACGTCTAATCACTCCCGTTACCCCATCTATGAAGGTGACCTGGACCGGATACGCGGCTTTTTCCACGTCAAGGACCTGGCCCGCCACCTCCAGAAGAGTCCCGATGGCGCGCCGCTCGACCTGCGCAAGATGGCGCAGAACCGGCCCGTGATCGTCGTACCTGAAACGCTCTCCTTGGATCAGATGCTCGGGCGTTTTCGCGCCGAAAAAGGCGCGCTCGCGGTTGTAATCGACGAGTTCGGCGGAACGGCTGGTATTGTCACCTTCGAGGATCTGCTGGAGGAGGTCGTCGGCGAAATTCAGGACGAATTTGACGCCGAACGCGCCCCCTTCGAGGTAGTGAGCGAGACGCGTCTGCGTGTGGACGGCTCTCTTCTGCTGGACGAGCTGAACCAGCACTTTGACATCGATTTCGACGAAGAGGAAGTTGATACAGTCGGCGGCCTGATAATGTCCCATCTGGGCCGTATCCCCGTAGCCGGCGACACTGTCGAGTTAAACGGCGTCCGCTACCTCGTCGAGCAAGTAGCCGGCCGCGCCGTCGACTCCGTCCTCATCGAACTGCCCGAACCCACCCTCCACCTCCCCAATCCGCACAACAAGAACGCCTGATCGCAGCCCGGCCTAAGCGCTTCTTAAATATGAGCTTGGCCCCAAAAACTGGACCACAAGCTAAGGTGTAAAACGGAGCGAATCACCGAGCCTGTGGAGGGGCAGAACGATGGACAAGAGACGACGGCGCCATACGGCCGCTTGCTAGTCCATTACGATCTACCTATGTCGTTAGAAGGCTATTACCAGGAAACGGGCCGAGCCGGACGTGACGGTAGCCTTGCCGATTGTGTACTCCCTTTTTCTCGTAACGACCGGTCAACTTGGACTACTTTATTGAGCAAATGAGGGATCTATCGCAGCAACGAATTGCCTCTATAAAGCTGGAGCGAGTCTTCATATTCTGTGAACTTCGTTCATGTAGGAGTGCGTACCTACTCACTTACTTTGGTGAGCAGTGGAAAGCATCCAATTGCGGTTGCTGTGACAACTGTATACGGGATTTGCAGAATGTCCCGCTGCCTTCGCGATGGCGATTCCCAATGCCAACTTATTTCGGGAGATCTTAACCACCATGACCTACAAATGCGGAATCATCGGCGTGAGCGGCGGGCGGGCCAATGGGCATGCCGATGCCTACGCCCACATCGCCCGCGGGACTCTGGCCTGCATCGCCACCCGGAACCGCGCAAACCTGGACGCATTCGGCGAGCGCTGGAACGTCGACGCCCGCTACACCGACTATCGCGAGATGTTTGAACGCGAGAAGCCCGACCTTGTCCACGTCAACACGCCGCCCGACGTCCGCCTGGAAGTAATGGAGGCCGCCGACGCAGCCGGCGTCGGCGCGCTGATCATCGAGAAGCCGCTCGCGATTCAGGCCGAAGACTACCTGGCGATCCGCCATTTCGCAGACACTGCCAAAGTGAAAGTCGCCATCAACCATCAGCTCCATTTCCATCCACGCCGCAGCCAGCTGCAGTCACTGGTCGAGGAGGGCGCTATCGGCACAGTCCGCCTGATTGACGCCAGCGCGCGCATGAACATGGCATACCAGGGCACGCACGTTCTGCAGTCGGTCGCCGCATTCCATCCCCAGGGAAAGCCCGCCAGCATCTTTGCACAGATTTCCGGCGGAAACGGTCTGCATGAGGGCCGCAAGCAACACTATGCGCCCGACGCAACCCTGGCGACAGTTCGCTACAGCGACGGGGCGAGCACGTTGCTGCGCTGCGGCACAAACGGCCCCTACGTGTTGGACGGCGATGAGCGCGTGAACGTACACAAACAGGTTACCGTCCACGGCACGGACGGCTACGTTCACTGGAGCATGTGGGGCTGGGAGACGTCTATTCGCGGCAAACGTGAACGCGGCAGTCACAACTACCCAGACGAGGACATCCTGGGCCAGGCCGCCATGACGGAAGCCGCCTTCGACTGGCTCGAAGACGACGGCCAGTTACATCCACTCAACCTTGACGCTGCCCTGCTCGATTTTCACATTCTGCTGAAGGCATACATGAGCGGGCTCAACCGCCGGGAGGAGACGCTGGCCAGCGAACTCCAGACAGGGCTGATCGACGCACTGAGACAGTCATTGGCGGGTTAGTTAACGAGCGGCGTACCGGAATACGGGGAAGTGCGGGGCGAACGCGCTGGGTCAGTCGGCGCAACATGACGTTCACAAGCCAAATTTCATAGGAGGCGCAGGCAATGGATACCGGCAGCCCCCTCTTTGGCGTCCGGAGAGTTGCAGAGGGTGCATCCCAAATTGTTTGATAAGTCAGGTGAGGCCAAGGAAGGCAAGCGGGTTAAGATTAGGCTGGCTAAGTAGAGTTGAGCGCAGGGCGAGCATAGCTTGAGCGCCTAAACGTGACCAGCGCATACCAGATTGCTTGAGGCGCTGCTGGACGACATGTTAGCAGGCGGCTTCGACGGTGCCACTGCCGATGGGATAGCCTGCCTTACGGAACAGGTGATAGCGCATACGCCAGCGATTGTGGTAGAGATAGAGAATGGCGTTACGCACGTCATCCGGTAGGGGGCGTCCTTTGGGGTAGAG
>JAJEDJ010000021.1 GCA_022821545.1 Caldilineaceae bacterium | reverse complement strand
GGACGGGCCGTGTGCGATGCAGAGGCCGCCGAACTGTTCGAGGGCGTGTCCCTGGCAGGGCGTGCCGTCTTTCTTGATGCCACAGCATTGTGTTCTTGCCACAGTCAGTTTCTCCTTGACGTGTGTCGGCCAGCGGACGTGCGGCCGGCTGGCCGGGGAAATGGTGGTTGGGGCCGGGCCGCCCCTTCGGTTGTACGGAACGCGGAAAGGCCCAGACCAGTGATAGACGAGACTATCACGAGATTGGGCCTCGTGGTATGCAGGGGCGTGCGCCCAAACGCAGACCGCTGCATCAGTATCGAAATCTCGCAAAGACTAACACAGGTTTTCTACGAACGCAAGAACGGCGAGGAGTGAGGGGAGAGGAGAGAGGAGTGAGGAACGGCGAGGAGAGAGGGGAAGGGCGAGGAGTGAGTGAAGAGGAGAGAGGAGTGAGAGGGGTTCGGCGGACGACTGTGCGGGGTCGAAAAATTGCGCCGGCCCCCCGTCCCATCTATAATTGGGTTTCTTGCAGAGCGCGCGGCGACGTGGACGCCGAATTGCGCCGAGTGCGCAGAGTCCACGTTTGCAGGGTGCGTTCACGGGATGCGCCATCGATTCGATCCAACTTTATGGAGCACTGCTATGCTGAAGACCCATACTTGTGGCGAACTGCGAGCCAGCGATGCCGGGAAAGCGGTTACTCTTTCCGGGTGGGTCAACCGCCGCCGCGATCACGGCGGACTGATTTTCCTGGACCTGCGCGACCGTTTTGGCATCACCCAGGTCACCGTCTCGGATGACCCTGAAATCGATCTGCCGAATGCGGCCAATCCGTCCAATGGCTCCAGCAATAGCAGCAGTAGCAGGAATGGCGCTGAGGCGCTTGAAGTCGCCTCGCAGGTGCGGAGCGAGTTTGTTGTGAAGGTGAGCGGCGCGGTGCAGAAGCGGCCGCAGGGCTTCGAGAATCCCGAGCTGGAGACGGGGGAGATCGAGGTCATCGCAAGCGAACTGGAGATCCTGAGCGAGGCGCGCACGCCTCCCTTCGTCATCAGCGGCGGCCAGGGCAACGAGGTCGACGAGGCGGTGCGGCTGAAGTACCGCTACCTGGACCTGCGGCGCCCCAAGCTGGCCGAGAATCTGCGGCTGCGGCACGAGATCGTCCGCTTCATTCGCAACTATTTCTACGACAGGGAGTTTCTCGAGGTCGAGACGCCGATCCTGCTCAAAAGCACACCGGAGGGCGCGCGCGATTTCGTCGTGCCCAGCCGCATCCATCCGGGCCGGTTCTACGCGCTGCCGCAGTCTCCCCAGCAGATGAAGCAGCTGCTGATGATTGCCGGCTGCGAGCGCTACTTTCAGATTGCCCGCTGTTTTCGCGACGAGGACCTGCGCGCAGACCGGCAGCCCGAGTTCACGCAGCTGGACCTGGAGATGAGCTTCGTCGAGGCCGGCGACATCATGGCTCTGATCGAGGAGATGATGATCCAACTGTCCGCAAAGATCAGCGACAAGCCGGTGCAGCAGATCCCGTTCCCGGTGATGACCTACGACGAGGCGATGGACAAGTACGGCATCGACCGCCCGGATATCCGTTTCGGGCTCCAGCTTTTCGAGGTCACGGACCTGGTCCGCAACAGCCGTTTTGGCGTGTTCAAGAACGCGGTGGCCGCCGGCGGCATCGTCAAGGGGGTACTGTTCCCGCAAGGGGCGGAGCTGAGCCGCAGAGAGATCGACGGGCTGATCGAATACGTGAAACCGTACGGGGCAAAGGGGCTGGCCTGGATCGGCCTCACCGGGGAAGCCGCCGCGGACGGAACTTTTGCGGCGGAGAGCCTGCGGAGTCCAATCATCAAGTTTCTGAGCGAGGAGGAGATCGCCGGCATCGTCGCGGCGTCCGAGGCCGCAAAGGGAGACCTGATTCTCCTGGTGGCAGACGAAGAAGGCGTGACCAATCCGGCGCTGGCCAACCTGCGCCTGGAGATCGGCGCACGCAACAATCTGATCAGCTCGGACCTCCTGGCCTATTGCTGGGTGGTGGACTTTCCACTGCTCGAATACGACCGAGAAGAAGATCGCTGGGGGGCCATCCACCATCCATTCACGAGCGCCCGCGACGAGGACTGGAGCATTCTGGAAGAGCGGCCCGGCGACGTCAAGGCCAAGGCCTACGACATCGTGCTCAACGGCTGGGAGATAGGCGGCGGCAGTATCCGCATCCACCGCAGCGAGCAGCAGATGCGGATGTTCCAGCGATTGGGGCTGAGCGAAAGGGAGGTGGACGAACAGTTCGGGCACATGCTTGAGGCGTTCCAGTACGGTGCCCCGCCGCACGGGGGCATCGCCATGGGAATCGAGCGAGTGGTCGCCCTGTTCGCCGATGCGCAGAGCATTCGCGAGGTAATGGCATTTCCGAAGACGGCAACCGGGACAGACCTTCTCCTGGAAGCCCCGAGCCTTGTTGAGGAGGACCAGCTGGCGGAACTGCACATTGCCGTGAGAGAAGCAGCCGTCAGAGAGGAGAAAGAGGGCGCAGAGTGAGGGAGGGGCGGCGGCCGGGCGCGCCGCCCAGGACTGAAATTCCGTTTGGCGGGGTATTTCAAACTGTGCTATAGTTTCACGGCAGCCCTGCAATGCCCGTGATTGACTAGTTTGAGGGCGAACCAACACCAGACAAACGGGAAGCAAGGCGAAGGTACGTGGATGTGATAGCCCGCCCCTCGCGGGAGAGGGCAAGACGGAAGCGACCAGCCGGCGCCCACCTACGAACCTCGGTTCGTACCCACTGGATCACACGACATTGCGGGGTTGGAAATGCGTCCGGGGCCACCCGGGCGTTTTTTCTTTACGTGCCACCCACGCTGCGGCGCAGCCGGGTCGCCCGCCTCCGCCAACCAGCAGCGATCGGACAGTAAAGCAATGGTTGTCCAGCCCGACAGTTCCCCTCGAGTTTACCCTGTGGACCTGCAGGTACACAGCAACTGTTCAGACGGCACCGACACACCGGTAGAGCTGGTGCGCAAGGCCGCGGCGCTGGGCATCGGCGTTCTGGCGGTGACCGACCACGACAGCGTTCTCGGCGTTGCCGAGGCCCAGGCCCAAGGAGCAGCAGCAGGCGTCCACGTGCTGCCCGCCGTCGAATTCAGCACGGCACGCGACCGTGAGAACGACTTTCGGGACTTCGACATCCTCGGCTATGGCATCGACCCGACCAATTCAACGCTCCTCGATACGATGAACCGGCTGAAGGAGAGCCGCATAGAACAGAAGTCACGCCAGGTGGAGCGGCTGCAGAGCTATGGCGTGCATGTGCCGGTGGATGAGGTGCTGGCCCTGGCGGGAGGCGTGCCCGGGCGCCCTCACATCGCCCAGATCGCACTCAAATACAACCCGCACAGATTCAGTTCGCTGAGCGACGTCTTCCAGCAGTACCTCGCCTCCGACGCCGAAAACCCGACCCACGTGCCCCGTTCTTTCATCCTGGGCGTCGTGGAGGCCATCGAACTTACACACGTTGCAGGGGGAAAGGCGGTTCTGGCCCATCCCGGCATCTACCGCCGCATTCGCAGCCTGGAGGCGTCACTGGCCCGCCTGGTTGACGCCGGCCTCGACGGCCTGGAGGTCCAGTACCCGTATGCCGAGGAAGGAAGAGATTCGACCGACAGGCCGATCGCCTGTTTCGCCGAGCTGGCAGCCCGGTTCGACCTTTTCCAGACGGGCGGCAGCGACTACCACGGCGAACGCAAGCCGAACCGTCTCGGCGAGGCGGGCCTTGAAGTGGAACAGTGGCAGAGGCTGCGGGACTTGAACGGATGGTAGCGGCGACATCTTCTTCCGAACGGCTTCATTCGCATCCGATCGCGCGTCCGACGTGGCTGGAGATCGATCTGGGCGCGCTGGCTGGCAATATCGCCGCCCTGCGGCGGCGCATCGGGCCCGGCCGGCTTCTCTATGCGGTGGTCAAGGCCAATGCGTACGGCCACGGCGCCGAACTGATCGCGCCGGCGGCTTTGGAGGCCGGCGCAGACCGCCTGGCAGTGGCCGCGGTGAACGAGGCGATCTGCCTGCGCGAAGCGGGCGTACGCGCCCCCATTCTCCTGCTGGGATACACACCGCCGGAGCTGGCAGAAACGCTGCTGGAATACGATCTCGCGGTATCGGTCTACGAAACGCGCGCCGCCCTTGACTTCGCCGCGGCCGCCGCCCGCTTGGGAAAGCCGGTTACCGCGCATCTCAAGGTGGATACGGGAATGCACCGGCTGGGTATCGACCCCGCGGCCGCGCCGGCGCTGTGCAGACTGCTCCGGGAAAATGCGAGTTTAAGGCTGGAAGGCATCTATACGCACTTCAGTACGGCTGACGAGGCCGACAAGGGTTACAGCCGAAAGCAGCTCGGTCGTTTCACTAGGCTCCTGGAACAGCTCACGCGCGCGGGCTGCCGCCCGCCGATTGCCCATGCCGCCAACTCAGCCGCCACCATCGACCTGCCGGAGGCGCACCTGGACGCGGTCCGCTGCGGCATCCTCCTGTATGGTCTTTCGCCAAGTGACGAGGCGCCGGCGCCGCCGGAAATGCGCCCTGTTCTGAGCTGGAAGGCGCGCATCGCCCAAGTACGCAGCCTGAGCGCCGGCGAACCGGTTTCCTACGGCAACGCTTGGCGGGCCCCCGGTCCCCGCACCGTGGCCGTGGTACCGGTAGGATACGCCGACGGCTTTCCCCGCAGACCGCGTACGTGGAGGAGCGTGCTGATCGGCGGCCGCCAGGCGCCTGTCGTTGGCCGCATCTGCATGGACCACGCTTTCGCAGACGTGACCGAATTGACGGCGTCCGGAATGCCTGTTGCCCGCGACGACGAGGTCGTCTTGATCGGAGAGCAGCAGGGCGGAACCATTTCGGCGGAGGAGGCCGCGGCCCGGCTGGAAACGAACAACTATGAGGTGGCGAGCCGACTGATGGCGCGGCTGCCGCGCGTGGCGATTTGAAGCCGGGTTGCGGGCGGCCGGCTCCCGAGCGGGACAAGATATGGCAGAGGAAGAGCGCGGGCTGGATGCAAAGGCCCGCAAGATCTACGAACTGCTGGTGGAAGAGTACGGCGAACCGGAATGGAATCCAAGCCGTTCCGGTTTTGACCAACTGATCCAGACGATCCTCAGCGCCAACACGAACGATCTCAACTCGGGCAGAGCGTTTGAAAGGCTCAAGACGCGCTTCGCGGGCGACTGGGACGCAGTGCGCACGGCGCCCCTCGATGAGATCAAAGAGGCTATCCGCATCGCGGGGATGTACAACCAGAAGGCGCCCCACATCGTCGAGACTTTGGAGATTTTATACAGGGAAACGGGCCGCTACAGCCTGGACCACGTGCGCGAGATGGCCCCGGCAGCGGCCCAGACCTATTTGCAGCGTTTTCCGGGCGTAGGCCACAAGACGGCCAGCATCGTGCTTCTGTTCGCCTACGGCATGGCAGCCTTTCCGGTGGACACGCACGTTCAACGCGTGACCCAGCGCCTGGGCATGAGCGGACGGCGGGCGGCGACGGAGAAGATCAAGGGCGTCTGGGAGAAGATGCTGCCGGAGGAAACTTACTTCTGCCTGCACGTAAACCTGATTCGCCACGGCCGGTCGGTCTGCAGCGCGCGCACGCCCCGCTGCGGAGTCTGCGTACTGAACGGTGATTGCGACTACAGTGCATGCGCTGGCGACTGGGAGGAAGATGCTTCGGAGCAGGAGACGCGAACGCAAAAAAAGCCGCCGTAAGCGAACGTAGGCGGCATGTGGTCGGAGACTCCTATTATCCCGGCGCGTCCCGGTTCGGGACAGATCCCTGGCTGGAACTGCCCTGCCTTTATTCTGCCAGAGATTTCTTTTGCTGGCGCTTCAGTCTGCTCTTGCGGCGTGCGGCATTGTTGGCATGAATTGCGCCGCGTTGCGCAGCTTTGTCCAGGGCAATGTAGGCTTGGCGAACCGCCTCGGGCGCCTCCGGGTCGGATTCTTCGATTGATTCACGCGCCCTCTTGACAGCTGTGCGGGCGGCACTGCGGTATCCTCGATTACGGTCGCGGCGGCGCAAGTCCTGGCGCGCCCGCTTAGCGGCTGATCTGATATTCGGCATCTGTGTCTCCACGGCGGCCCTGCGGCCGCTCGGTCTGTGACTTTCCCAGTGAACCAGAGTTGGCTTCATTTTAGCAAGGGCAGGGGTCAAAGTCAATCCGGGCGGGCGCCGGCGCACGATTTCTCCTTCCGGCCAGACAAGTTACACAAATGCTTCATTTTGGTTGCGAAATGTGGCAGATTGGCCGCAGGTGCGCTACAGTATGCGCGTTATCATATGCGCGTTCCTGTAGGGGCGTCACTGTAGGCACGTTGTTGTAGGCGCACTACTGAATGCGCGCAGCAGGTCTGAAACCAGTTCCCATTGAAAGAGGACTCCAATGAAGATCTCCAAAGTGACGCCGATGGTGCTGGGCACCGAATGGCGCAATCTGACCATAGTCAAAGTAGAGACCGATGACGGTCTGGTCGGAGTGGGGGAGTGCCGGGCGCTCAACCGCACTGACGGCGTTCTGGGCTACCTGAGCGAGGCGGCGCCCCGCTACATTCTCGGCGAAGACCCCTTCAACGTGGAGGCCCTCGTGGCGCGCATGTTCCGCGAGGATTTCGGACGCGCCGGGGAGATTACGCAGACCGTTACGGCGCTCCTCGAAGTTGCCTGCTGGGACATCATCGGCAAGGCCCTCGACCAGCCGGTATACAAGCTGCTGGGGGGCGCGGTCAGGCATCAGATCAAGGGCTACGCCAACGGGTGGTACACGGGCGAACGAACGCCGGAGGAGTTCCACGCGGCCGCCAAGAGAGTGCTCGACAAGGGCTACAAGGCGCTCAAGTTCGATCCATTCGGCGCGGGCTTTTACGAGATGGAGCGGGACGAAAAGAACTACGTTATCGGTCTTGTGGAGGCGGTGCGCGATGCGGTCGGCCCGGACGTGGAGATCCTGGTCGAGATGCACGGCCGCTTCAACCCGGCGACGGCGGTGGAGTTCGCGCGTGAACTGGCCCCCTTCAAACCGTCGTGGCTGGAGGAGCCGGTGCCTCCCGAGAATATCGCGGCACAGAAGAAGGCGGCAGACGCGATTGCGCCGCTGGGCATCCCGGTGGCGACGGGCGAACGGCTGCACACGATGTACGAGTACCGCGAGCTGTTCGAGCTGCAGGCCTGCGACATCATCCAGCCCGACATCACGCATTTCGGCGGCATCCTCAACACAAAGAAGCTGGCGGCCTGGGCCGAAGCCTATTACATGCTGATCGCGCCCCACAACGTGGGGGGGCCCATTTCGACCGCGGCCGCGCTGCACCTGGCGGCCTGCACGCCGAACTTCAAGATCCAGGAGCATTTTAACGATTTTGCCGAGGCCTACGTGAAGCAGGCGGCGCCAGGCAACCCCGAAATCGAAGACGGCTACTTTGCGCTTCCATCCGGTCCGGGCCTCGGCGTCACGCTGGACGAGGAGGTCGTCGCGGCCAATCCCCGCCGCAGAGTCCACTTCAATCTTTTCGCCGAAGACTGGCACAGACGATCCGCAGAAGTGGACTGAATCGGGACGGGAGGGCGGCGTCCTCTCATTGCAGGTTCAGATACAGAGGATCAGATACAGAGGTTCAGGTACAAAGGTTCAGATACGCAGGTTCAGATACGCAGGTTCAGATACAGAGGTTCAGATACACGACGAATCCGACAGGAGTTTCCAGGTAAAATGTCATTGCAACCGCTGCTGATCAACGGAGAGTTCCGCGCTGCCGCCAATCCGACCGGCAGCTACCATTCCACCAATCCCATGACCGGGGAAAGGCTGCCATGGGCTTTTCCCTACTCCGAATGGGATGACATCGAGGCCGTCCTGCAGGCGGCCGCAGACGCCGCGGCTGAGCTGCGCGAGGCTCCCCGGCAACTTCTGGCCGCGTTTCTGGACGCGTACGCCGCCGGCATCGAAGGGCGGGCCGACGTTCTCGTGGAAACGGCGCACCTGGAGACCGGCCTGCCGGCGCCCACCCGTCTGAAAGCCATCGAGCTTCCCCGCACGACCGATCAACTGAGGCAGGCGGCAGCGGCGGTGCGGGCGCGTTCATGGCGCCAGGCCACGATCGACACGGCGGCCAACATCCGCTCCTGCTACGGCCCTCTGCCCGGCGCGGTCGTCGTCTTCGGGCCGAACAACTTTCCCTTTGCCTTCAATGGCGCCGCCGGAGGCGATTTTGCCGCGGCCATCGCGGCCGGCAGCCCGGTCATCGCCAAGGCGCACTCCAGCCATTCGCGCACCAGCCAGCTGCTGGCTGAAGCCGCCCTCGAAGCTATGCGCGAGACAGGGGCGCCGAGGGGGCTGGTACAGCTGATCTATCGCTTCAAGTCGGCATACGGCTATGACCTGGTCGCGGACGCCCGCGTTGCAGCCGTCGGATTCACGGGGAGCCGCGACGGCGGGATGCGGCTGAAGGAGGTCGCCGACCGCCACGGCAAACCGATATACCTGGAGATGTCCAGCATCAACCCGATTCTTCTGCTGCCCGGGGCGCTCGTCGAACGGTCGCAGGAGATCGCGGAGGAGTTCTTCACTTCCTGTTCCATGGGGACCGGCCAGTTCTGCACCAACCCGGGCCTCGTGCTGACGCTGGCGGGGGAGGCGTCCGAGACCTTTGTTGAACAGTCGGCGGCGCTCTTCGAGGAGGGCGCGGCCGGTGTCCTGCTCAACCGCGGCGTCTCGGAAGGGATGGACGAATCGCTTCAGATCCTGTCAAGTAACGGCGCCAAAGTCGTGGCGGGCGGGTCAGCGGCCGACGGGCCCGGCTTTTTCTACCGGAATACCTTGCTGACGGTGTCGGGAGACGAGTTTCTTTCCAATCCGGAGGCGATGCAGACGGAGGCGTTCGGCCCTTGCTCGCTGGTGATCCTGGCGAAGAACGCGGCCCAGATGGAGCAGATAATCGGGCGCTTCGAGGGCAACCTGACCGGCTGCCTCTACACGGACAGCGGCGGTGCGGACGATCAGCTGTACGACCGGCTGGCGCCTCTGCTGCGCGCGAAGGTGGGCCGACTCCTGAACGACAAGATGCCCACCGGTGTGGCCGTCTCGGCAGCGATGAACCACGGCGGGCCCTTCCCCGCCACGGGACATCCGGGATTCACATCGGTCGGCATTCCGGCGAGCATCCGCCGTTTCGCCGCGCTATACAGTTATGACAATGTGCGCCAACACCGGCTGCCGCCGGAGCTGCAGGACAAGAATCCGACGGGAGAGATGTGGCGGCTGGTGGACCAGGCGTGGACGCAGGCGGACGTCGGCGCGTGACGCCTTAGCGGCGGAGCGCGAGGCGCGACAGGCAGTGCTCGATAGGCAGTGCTCGAGAGGCAGTGGGGCGGCCCTACAACCTGTAGGTCTCCTTGGCAAGGCCATACGACAGGGCATGCGCCATGGCGAAGGCGTCCTCGTCGTCGATCTGGCCCTCCACGAGCAGTGAGGCAAGCCAGTCGCAGGCGATGCGCCGCCAGAGCTCATGGCGGGTCGGGATGGAGGCGAAGGCCCGGGTATCGTCATTGAAGCCGACAGTGTTGTATATGCCGGCAGTCTCCATCACCTGCGCGAAGAAGTTTCGCATTCCGTTGATGCTGTCGTAGAACCACCAGGGCGGGCCAATACGCAGGACCGGGTAGTGGCCGGCCAGGGGGGCAAGCTCCCGGGCGCTGGTCGATTCGTCCAGCGTGAAGAGAACCAGGCGCAGTGACGGATGGGCGCCGAAGCGGTCCAGGAGCGGTTTCAGGTTGTGGGTGAAGTCAAGGCGGTGGGGGATGTCAGCGCCCTTGTCGGCGCCGAAGCGCCGGAACAGCGCGCTGTTGTGATTGCGGACGGAGCCGGTGTGGAGCTGCATGACCAGCCCGTCCTCGCCGCTCATGCGGGCCATTTCAACCAGCATGTGAGCGGTGAAGAGGCGGGCGTCGCCGGCAGACGCGCCGCCGGCAAGGCCCCGCTGGAAGATCGCCTCCGCCTCGTAGGGCGAGAGGAGCACGGTAAAGGGCGTTTCCGCGGCGTGGTCGGTAGCGGTCGCGCCCATCGCTCTGAAGAAGTCGCGGCGCTGCTCCAGCGCGCTTATGTATGAGGGGTAATCGACAATATCGACGCCGGACACAGCGCGCAGCAGGCCGATCTGTTCGTTCCATTGCGGCTGATCGATCCCGTTCACGACCTTGTCGGGGCGGAATGTGGGGTAGATGCGCCCGTCCCAGTCCGATTCCCGGATGGCCCGGTGATGCTCGAGGGTATCGGTGGCCGCGTCGGTGGTCGTCAGCGCTTCCACCCGAAACTGTTCATACAGATTGCGGGGCGTGAAGTCGGGGGCGGCCAAGCGCTCCGATATCGTGTCGTAGACCGTTTGGGCGTTGGCAGGGGTCAGTTTTTCGGTGACGCCAAACAGGTCGTGGAGCTCGTCGCGCAGCCAGAGGCCGGTGGGCGTACCTTGAAACAGATGGTAGTTTTCGGCGAAGGTCTGCCAGATTTTGCGATGATCCGATTCGACGGCGGCGTTGTCTTCGCCCTCGTTCATGGGAACACCCTGGGCTTCAAGGGGAACGCCCTGCGAGTACAGCATCCGAAAGACATAGTGGTCCGGGATCAGGAAGAGCTCGGCCGGCGATTCGAAATGGTAGGCGGCATCGGCGAACAGCAGGGGGTCAACGTGGCCGTGGGGACAGATGAGAGGAAGGCCGGCCACAGTTTCAAACAGTGCGCGCGCCACCGATCTCTGGCCGCTGCCGCCGCTGAAATAGCGGTCGGCCCGATCCGGCATATAGTCGCGTAGAGACGAATTCACAGAAGATTCCTTTCGCTCACAGGGAGCAGGAAGCAGATCGAAAAGAGGGGACAGGCTGTGTAACAGGCGCCGGTCCGATTCTTATTTTCCACTGATTATAGCTGAAAAAATGCACATAGGGCGAGGAGACGGCCATGAGTTCAACGGAACAGTTCAGACTGGACGGGAAGGTTGCCGTCATCACCGGGGGCACAGGCGTCCTGGGCGGCGCGATGGCGCGGGGTCTGGCCGGGGCAGGCGCGCGCGTGGCGATATTGGGCCGGCGGGAGGCCATAGCCAACGAGGTGGCGGGCGAAATCGCGGCGGCCGGCCACGATGCCATTCCCCTGGCGGCGGACGTACTGGATGAGGGCAGCCTGCGAGCGGCGCGACAGATTCTACTTGACGAGTGGGGAGGCGTGGACGTTCTGATCAACGCCGCCGGCGGCAACCGGCCTGACGCCACGGTCTTCGGCGACCTTACTTTTTTCAATGTGCCGCGCAGCGCGCTGGAAGGCGTCGTGGGTCTGAATTTCACGGGCACGGTACTGCCGATTCAGATTTTCGGCGAATCGATGGCGGAGCAGGGAAAAGGCTCGATCATCAACATTTCGTCGATGGCCTCGCAGAAGGTCCTGACGCGGGTGATGGGCTATTCCGCGGCCAAGGCGGCGGTCGACAACCTGACCCGCTGGCTGTCCGTGGACCTGGCGGAAAAGCACGGGCCGGGCATGCGCGTGAATGCGATTGCGCCCGGCTTCTTCATCGGCGAACAGAACCGGGCCCTGTTGATCAATGAGGACGCCCCGACCCTCCCGGGGGACGGCCCTGCCCTGAGCGAGCGCGGTCAGCAGATCGTAGATCATACGCCGATGGGGCGTTTTGGCGAACCGGAGGAACTGACAGGCACTGCGATCTGGCTGGCCAGCGACGGGTCCCGTTTCGTTACAGGCATTGTCGTCCCCGTAGACGGCGGGTTTTCCGCCTCCAGCGGCATCTGACGGGACGCGGCGAGCGGAAGGCAGCTGTCTGAGAACGACGCCGGCTCCAGGTGTCTCTGCCTCAACGCTTAGCGAACAGCAGTTTCTTGCCCGGCGCGGTGAAGGTAATGTATATTGTTTTGTTGTGACGGTGGAAAATCAGGGTTTGACCACAACAGATTTGAGGGCAGTTGAAATCGGGCGGTTCGTCCGTTGGCCCGGGGAGCAGTTATGAGCAGTTCTACGGTGGCGGCAAAGGACTTCATTCGCGAGGCGATTGCGGACGACATTGCCAGCGGGCGTTTCAACGGGCGCTTTCAAACGCGCTTCCCGCCCGAGCCCAACGGCTACCTTCACATTGGGCATCCCAAGGCGATCGGATTGAACTTCGAGGTAGCCGCGGAGTTCGGCGGCCCCTGCAATCTGCGCTTCGACGACACGAATCCCCTCAAGGAGGAGCAGGAGTTTGTCGAAGCCCAGCTGAAGGACATCCGCTGGCTCGGCTACGAGCCGGACAACGTCCTCTATGCGTCCGACTATTTCGACCAGCTCTACGAGTGGGCGCTCCAGCTCATCCGGGATGGACATGCCTACGTTGACGATCTCAGCCAGGAAGAGATTCGCGCTCATCGCGGCACTCTGACTGAGCCGGGCACCAACAGCCCCTACCGGGACCGGTCGGTGGAGGAGAACCTGGACCTGTTCCAGAGGATGAAGGCGGGCGAGTTTCCCGACGGCGCCCGCGTGCTGCGCGCCAAGATCGATATGAGCGCGCCCAACATAAACCTGCGCGACCCCGTCATGTACCGCATCCGCCATGCGGAGCACCAGCGCACGGGCGACAGGTGGTGCATCTACCCGATGTACGACTGGGCGCACGGCCAGTCCGATTCGATCGAGGGCGTGACGCATTCGCTGTGTTCGCTCGAGTATCTGAACCACCGCCCGCTGTACGACTGGTACCTGGAGTCGCTGGGTGTCTACCATCCCCGCCAGATCGAGTTCGCCAAGCTGGAGTTCACGTACACGGTGACGAGCAAGAGGCGCCTCATGCGTCTTGTCGAAGAAGGCCATGTTGACGGCTGGGACGACCCGCGCATGCCGACGCTGGCAGGTCAACGGCGGCGGGGCGTGCCGCCCAAAGCCCTGCGCGACCTGTGTCAACACGTCGGTATCGCGCGCACGAACAGCACGGTTGAGATCGAGCTGCTGGAGCACTTCATTCGACAGGAGCTGAACAGCACGGCGATGCGCGTGATGGGCGTACTCGATCCCCTGCCAGTGGTGATCACGAACTACCCCGAAGGCGAGACCGAATGGCTGGACGCGGTGAACAATCCGGAGGATGAGAGCGCGGGCACGCGGCCGGTCCCGTTCAGCCGCAACCTGTACATCGATCGGGACGATTTCATGGAGGACCCGCCGCGGCGGTTTTATCGCATGGCGCCCGGCCGGGAGGTCCGTCTCCGCTGGGGTTTCTTCGTTCGCTGCGAGGAGGTGATCAAGAACGAGCAGGGCGAGGTCGTTGCCCTGCTCTGCACTTACGACCCGGAGACCAGGGGCGGCTATGCTCCCGACGGCCGCAAAGTGCGGGGCACGGTCCACTGGGTCAGCGCGGACCACGCAGTACCCGCCGAAGTGCGGCTTTATGACCGTCTCTTCAACGTCGAGAATCCCTACGACGTGCCGGAGGGCCAGGACTACATGGCCAGTCTGTCGGCGAATTCGTTGACGGTGCTGGACCGCGTCCAACTTGAGCCGAGCGCGCTGGACCTCGACGTGGGGCAGACGGTGCAGTTTGAGCGCAAGGGTTACTTCTGTCTGGATCCCGACAGCGCGGGAGACCGGCTTGTCTTCAACCGCACGATTACGCTGCGCGATTCATGGGCGAAGATGCAGGGATCGCGCGGGAGGGGGAAGGGCGGGGGGAGCAGGTCGTAGAGGCACAGGCGGCGCTTAGCGGAATCTTGCCGGCTGCGGCACCAGAATGTGGCCCTCGTCGAGTGCGCCGTAGCGGGTGACGGCGCGGGGGCCGTGCCTCCAGAAGTAGGAGGCGATGTAGGCGCAGGTTACGGCATCGAGCGCGTCCTCATAGGCCTGAAGAGCGGCGCCGCGCAGGCCGTACACCTCGGTATTTTTGAGCAGGCGCCTGGTCCGGCGCAGGCGCGGGTCGGCCTTGCGCAGCTTACGCAGCAGCTTGCGATAGCGGTCAAACTCCGACCAACGCTCTTCCAAGGGACGCCCCCGACCACGTTTATACTTGAGGATTCGGTCAAGGCCGAACAGACTGACCAGGGCCGGATGAGGATATACTTCGCACACCAGCCGCGCCTGGGTGCGCCGGGGAATCACGTCCGATTCGTAGAATTTGAACCGTTCAGACAGGGCCGCGGTCAGGGCTTCGCCGCGCACAACGCCATCGCGCGCCAGCAGCTTCCTGTTCGCGGGATAGGCCCCGGCCTGATAAGGACGCCAGTCGGCAGACAGGGCACGGTCGCACGGCCTGGTTCCCGTCTCATTGGGTACCCTCAGGGGCGCATCGACGGCCACGATCGACCCATTGCGGCGGGAGAGATGTTCGCCGACGAAGTCGAGGATCTCAGACATCTTGCGCAGTCCGCCTGAGCTGGCAACCAGGCGCCCGTCCCTGATCGCGGCAACGCCCGAGGGGTTCCTGTCGCTCCAGGCCAGGTCAATGCCGATAAAGGAGGGCTTTCCCCGCTTCTTTGCCATAGAGGACCTCCTCAGGGGGGCTAATTCTACTTACCGTCCAGCTGAAGGCGCCGGACTTCCTCGCACGAAGAACGGGACCGATGGGCGAGCCGTCAAGTCGACTGCGGGCGCTTGACGGAAATGTTAGCTGTCGCGGCGCAGGCACACTTTCTCCACCGTCACTTCCTCAAGATAGGCCTCGTCCACCTGCGCGCCATGCCCCGGTCCGTCCGGCACGGTGAGGGTACTATTGCTATTGAGCGTAAAGGGATTGGTGACGATGTCGCGCTCGAAATAGCGGTCGTTGGCGCTGATGTCGCCCGGCAGCGTGAAGTTGGGCAGGCTCGCCAGCGCCACGCTGATGGCCCGCCCGATCCCGGTTTCCAGCATCCCGCCATGCCAGACGGGAATGCCCGCAGCCTGACACATGTCGTGGACGGCCACTGAATCGGCGAGTCCTCCGATCCGGGACGGCTTAACGTTTATCACTCCGCAGGCGTTCAGCTCCAGCGCCCAACGGGCGTGGTCCGGGGAGACGATGCTCTCGTCCAGGCAGACGGGTGTTTCAATCAGCTTTGCCAGCTTGGCGTGATCGAAGATGTCGTCGTGGTCGAGGGGCTGTTCGTTCAACAAGAGGTCGAACTCGTCCAACTGCCGGAGATGCTCGGCGTCCTCCAGATGGTAGATGCTGTTGCCGTCCACCTGCAGCAACAGGTCCGGCCAGCGATTGCGAACGGCTCCCGCCGGCTGGACGTCCCAACCGGGCTTGATCTTCAGCTTGACGCGCTGGTAGCCGTCCGCCAGGTAGCCCTCGACAGTGTCCAGAAGGGCGCCAATGGTGGCGTGAATGGGCACGCTGACGCCCACGGCCACCTCCTTCCGGGTTCCGCCCAGGAGGCTTGCCAGGGATGTGTTGCGGGCGCGCGCGAAGAGGTCCCAGACGGCGAACTCCAGCCCAGCTTTGGCCATGCGGTTGGCGCGCATCTTTTTGAAGATGCCGCGCACGTCTTCCGGCGCTGAAATGTCGGCCTGCAGCAGCATCGGCCCCAAGAACTCCCGCTGCATGATGAGGGCGGTGTGGAAGGTCTCTTCGTTGTACCAGGGGCCGTCGCTGACGGGCGACTCCCCCCAACCGGTCACCCCGTCTGCGTCCACGCGCACAATGACTGCATCGCTGCCTTCATGCCGCCATCCGCTGGTCTCAAATGGCCGCACATAGGGCATGTGGATGCGACGGAGCTCAATTCGATCGATTTTCATGGCTGGCTTCCTGTATGCCCAGTCTGCGGCAGATCCTGGTGTGGTTGCGGGGGCGCCATTGCCAGGCGCGCCCACTGCTCGGCGCGTGCCGGGGAGGGGATTGACGGTGACGAGGGTCGAAGGTATCGGGGGGGAAGCCGGCAGGCGTCCCGCCCCGAATCGTCCGAATCGAAGTGCAGCCGGTCAGGCGGCGTAAACGCAGTCCACGTGGCGACCGCTGGCCGCCGACTCGAGGATGGCGTCACAGATTACGGCGTTGCGATAGCCGTCGACGAAATCGGCGCCGATTGGAGCAACGTCTCCGTCGTTGACGATGCAGTCCAACAGGTGCGTAATCTCATGCACGAAGGTGTGCTCCCAGCCGATCATGTGACCCTGGGGCCACCAGTTCTCCCACCAGGGGTGGAACGGCTCAGAGACGAGCACGTTGCGGAAGCCCTGGGCTTCAGCCGGTTCGTCGCCTACCCAGAAGATCTCCAGCTCGTTCAGACGCTCCAGATTGAAGACGATGCTCGCTTTTTCGGCATTGATTTCGAGGCGCTGTCCGTTCTTGCGCCCGGCGGCAAAGCGGCTGGCCTCAACCGTACCGATCGCGCCGTTATCGAACTCGAGCAGGGCGGTAAAGGCGTCGTCGACATCGACCTTGCCCATTGTGCCATCGTCCCAGGGGCGTTCGTCGATGAAGGTGCGGGTCATACCGGACACGCTCTTGATTTCGCCGACCAGATAGCGGCCCAGATCGATAATGTGGGCGCCCAGGTCTCCCAGGGCGCCGCTGCCGGCCACGGACTTCTGCAGCCGCCAGATCATCGGCAGGTCGTAGTGGGCCATCACCCACTCTTGCAGGTAGACGGCGCGGAAGTGGTAGATTTGGCCGAGCAGGCCGGAATCCACCAGCTTTCGAATCTGCCGGATTGCGGGCACAAAGCGATAGTTGAAGGCGACCATGTTTTTGACGCCCGCCTTCTGCACGGCTTCCACCATGTTCTGGGCTTCATCGGCGGTGCGCGCCAGCGGCTTCTCACACAGGATGTGCTTGCCGCGTTCGGCGGCCAGGATGCAGGGGTCGGCGTGGGTATCGTTGGGCCCGCCGTTATCGAACAGCTGGATGTCGTCGTTGTCGAGCATCGCGCGCCAGTCCGTGTAGTAGCCGTCGTAGCCGTAGCGCCTGGCCGCCTCCGCTACAGCCTGTTCGTCGCGTCCTGCGATGCCCACCAGTTTGGGCACGGCCGGCGGGGGGTACATCATGTGGGCGATGTTCAACATGGCGTGGCTGTGGGCCTTGCCCATAAAGGCATAGCCCAGCATACCGACGCCGATCTCCGGGGCGTCGCCTTCAGCCCGCGCCCCAGCCATCGAAGTGAATCCGGATCCTTCACTCATTGGTCAGTCCCTCTTCTGTTCTTGGTTTCCGGCATGAATTCGGCGGCCGCGCGGTGGCAGGCCGCCCCACTGACAGAGTCGCACAACTGAAAGGGCCGCCCTACTGAAAGGGCCGCCAGCTATTCGGCAAAGGCCGCGTCGAAGGCGATTTCGGACGGCGCGAAGTCGATCTGGCGCGTGTAGGCACAGGATTCGGTGGCGCCGTGCTCCCGGTCCATGCCCGCGTCCTCCCATTCGATCGAGAGCGGTCCGCTATAGCCGATGTCGTTCAACGCCCGCATGATCTCCTCAAAGTCGATCTTGCCGCGGCCAACCGAGCGGAAGTCCCAGAAGCGGCGATGGTCGCCGAATTCGGCATGGCCGCCGAAGACGCCGGCCTCCCTACCGCTGTCCGACCAGCCCACGTCCTTCATATGCACATGGAAGATGCGATCGGCGAATTTGCGGATGAAGCCGACGTAGTCCACGCCCTGATAGCCGAAGTGGCTGGGGTCGTAGTTGAAGCCGAAGGCCTCGTGGCCGTCCAGGGCGTCGATGGCGTTCTGGGCGCTGTGGATGTCGAAAGCGATCTCGGTGGGATGAACTTCAAGTCCGAACTTGACACCGTTTTCGCTGAAGACGTCCAGTATCGGCGTCCACAGTTCGGAAAAGAGAGCCAGGCCCTTTTCCAGAAAGTCGGGCGGGTTCGGCGGGAAGGAGTAGACCATGTGCCAGATTGGCGACCCGGTAAAACCCGGCACGACTTTGACACCGAATTTGGCGGCCGCACGTGCGGTGTCCTTCATTTCCTCAGCCGCACGGGCGCGAACGCCGTCTTCCGTGCCGTCGCCCCAGATGCGGGGCGGCAGAATGCTTTCGTGGCGTTCATCAATGCGGTCAGCGACCGCTTGACCGACCAGGTGGTTGCTGATGGCAAAACATTGCAGCCCGTGCTTGTTCAGAGTGTCCCAGCGCCCCTGTACATAACCGTCGTCTTCCAGGGCCTTGTCCACCTCGAAATGGTCGCCCCAACAGGCAAGCTCCAGACCGTCATAGCCGAATGACTTGGCCTTTTCGCAAATGGTCTCGAAAGGCAAGTCGGCCCACTGACCCGTGAAGAGCGTTACTGGTCGCGGCATGAATTCCTCCTTAGATGTCTTTGAAACAGCCTGTTCTTTATACTGGAAAGCAGGACCGTCCAACAGCGGGTTGGTTTACGGTCACTTGTCGGAGACTCGCCTACTATACAATCATAGCAGCGATATAGCAATCCAGGAGCCAGGCCGCAACTTTCGCGGAAGATGCGAGTTCGAGGTCAGTTTCCGCCGCCAAACCATTCGAAACTACGCACCTCTCCAGTGCCGCTGGCGGCCTCGAGGCTCAACTCCTCCTCCTGTCCCGAGAAAACCCTGACAACCGAAGTTTGCCACCTGTAGGTGACGTCCCGGTCCGGCGGCGGCGCCCACTGGCTCGGCAAGCGGTAGCTGGTGGCCTTCGTCCAGACAGGGGGCGGCAGTTCATAGATGCCTTCCAAGGGCCAGACGTAGAGGACGTACCATTCATTCTCTTCCAGGAGGCCTCCGCTCAACCAGCGAAAGAGGACATCTTCGGAATGAGGAATCCGTTCGCCGTCATTCGGCCCGAGCAACTGCAGAGGCAGGTAGGTCTGGCTTGAAGTCGGGCCGTCCTGCGCGGGGGCCGGTGTGTCCACGGCAAGAATGGCGGAGGGCACGCCGGAGACGGGCAACTGCAACACCTGCTCAGGCCGGATGATATCGTCCGGCCCGATTCCGTTGGCTTCCTGGATTGCGGCGACGGTTGTGCCGAAGCGCACGGCAATGGAGATGACGGTATCTCCCGGTCTGACGACATAGCGGAAGACGGTAGAAATTGTCGGCGCGCTGTTGTTGTTTCCGTTTTCCGAAATCGAAGCAGGTACGGGGATGCGCAAGACGTCACCGGCGCGAATGAGCGTTCCGTCAAGATTGTTGGCAGCCTGGACCTCTGCGACGGTGACGCCGTAGCGGCCGGCGATACCGAGCAGGGTCTCTCCTGCCTGCACGGTATGGCGACCGACCAGGGAACCTGGCTGTTGATCCTCCGGTACGGCCGTAGGGGCCGTTTCTACGGGTTGCGACGAGGAGGGGCCGACTTCAGACTGGGCCCCGTTCGACCGCTGGAAGTTAACGCCCAGGCTGCCGAACCGCCACCAGCCGATCACGATCGCGAGCAGGATGAGCGCCATTGCCGCGTCGCGTATGTTCAGGCGCGCCGGCCTCGTCCTGGGAGTCCCGGTCAGTTCATGGCCGCAGAAGTAGCAGGTATCAGCGTTTTGGGCGACCCGTGAACCGCAATTCGGACAGCGGCGGCCCCCCGGTATCGTGGAGCGTGCGACCTCAGACATGCAAGAAGTTTTGCTTAGGGATACTGTTTCGATGGATGAGCGCAGTGCGGCACGGGCTCAATTTCCGTGCGCAGGGTCGAATTCCGGCAACGCCCGCTGCGACCGGCAGGCGGTCGGTGCCAGCTCAGTGAACATTTTCAGTGAATACTTACTGTGGGGAGAACACGATTTTCACCCCGTCGCGGCCTTCAAACAGGTCGAAGGCCTGCTGCCACGCGTCCAGCGGAAGACGGTGGCTGATCAGCGGCGCGGTCCGGAGCTGACCGGACTGCAGAAGGGCCAGGGCTTTGCGCCAGGAGCTGGCCACGGTGGCGAAAGTGCCATGGACCTGCACCTCCTTGATGCAGACCTGTTCAAGATCCCACAGCACCGGCTTGCCGAAAAGACCGACCTGCACGTAGCGACCTCTGTGCCGCACCAGGTCCAGAGCCGTCTGCGCGCCCGGCCCTGCGCCCGAGCATTCGAACGCGATATCTGCGCCGACGCCTTCGGTGCGCTCTGCAACAGCGTTCTGAAGGTCATCATTGCCGGCGATGAGAGTCGCGTCGGCGCCAAGCCGCCGGGCCAGAGCCAGGCGCGCCTCGTCGGTATCCGTTCCAATGACAAGCGCCCTGGCGCCCGCGGCCTTTACGACCTGGAGCATCATCAGCCCAATGGCGCCCGGGCCGGTGATCACGGCCAAGTCGCCCGGCTCCACCTTCGAGTTTTCCAGCGCGTGGACGCAACAGGCCAGCGGCTCGGTCAACGCGCCCGCCCATTCGTCCACACCGTCAGGCAAGAGATGGATCGACCGTTCCGGCACGAGCACGTAACGGGCAAATGCCCCGTTAACTCCGCTGCCAATCGACGCTCGCTGCGGACAGTGATTCGGCATCCCGGCCTTGCAATAGGGACAGAGACCGCACAGTGTATAGTAGGGTTCACTGGTAACCGAACTGCCGGCAGCGTAGCGGGAAACGCCGCTGCCCACGTCGACGATCTTGCCCGCGACCTCGTGGCCCAGAATGACCGGCGGCCGGCAGGGATATTCGTCGTGGTAAATGTGGGCGTCGGTGCCGCAAAGCCCGGCCGCCGTCACTTCTATGACAAGATGGCCCGGGATAGCGGTTGGCTCCGGCGCATCGATCAGTCCCACCTGACCTGCGCCCGGCCGCAGTTTGGCTACACCTTTCATTCAGACCCGCTCCTGAGTCGTCGATCGCGCCGCCTCACTGTCAACGTCCGACTACTTGCACTGCAGAATGCGCGGCGGCTTCGTCATTCACACGCAGAATAGATGACGGGGTTCAGCGGCGTGTCGATCGGTTCACCCAGCTGCGCCCCCGGCAGCCAGCGGTCCCAATCTCTTTGCTGGCTTTCGTTTTTGGGTGGGGCAACCCGCATTCCGTCTTCCATGTAGATGATGGTCATCACCGCCCGCATGCGGTCGCTTTGGTTCGGTCCCGCGCGGTGAAAAGTCCAGCCGGAGTGAAAGCTGATCTCGCCCATTGCAAAGGGAGCGACACTCTTCGGATAGTCATGCAACGTGCCACCGATCTTCTTTTCACTCTCGTCACTGATGGACAGGTCCCGGTTCTTCAGCAGCTTGTGGCTGCCGACGCAAAACGAAAGCGGCCCCATCTCCAGTGGGACTTCCTGCAAGGGAATCCAGGCGGTGACGGTATTGTCATTGGCGAGAGGCCAGTAAAACTGGTCGACGTGCCAAGGGGTAAAGCCGCCGCCCGGCTCTTTGTAAAGGGCCTGATCGTGATACATACGAACCCCGTCAACGCCCATAAGCTCGGCCGCGATCTTGCCCAAACGACGGCAAAGCACAAATCTCTTTACCTTCTCACTGTGCTCCCATAGGTTCGGAATCTGCAGGAAGGCCTTTCCGTAGGTGTTGCGTTCGGCCAAGGCCAGCGTCTGCGGGTTTAGCGCATGCACGAGACGCGTAAACTCAGCGCCGTACTCTTTCAGCACAGCCGGCGACAACACGTTCGGCAGTTTTGCGAAGCCGTCGCGACGGTAGCCGGCGATCTGTTGGTCGGTAAGCGGATAGTCGCTGCTCAGTTCGTCCATATTATTTCGCGTCCGCAGGATTCAGGGTCGCGGCCCGGTTGCGCTGCAATTCGCGGAGGATAGCGCGCCAGGCGACGCCAATTGAGAGAGCGCAGCAAGGACGAAAACGCCCGGCAATCAACCGGTTGCACGCTTCCCAATTATAACTGATACGTGCGGAAAGGGCATCCACCGGAATTTAATGCTGCTGTCGGATGCCAAACCGTATATAATCGGCCTGAGGCCCTGGCGGACCAGGGCCCGGGAGAGGACGCGAACCGTGCCGAGGAGCACGGCCAGCCTCCGCCAACTCTACAGGAACTTGGGTCACTGGAGGAAGAATGTCCCACTCAGCGTTTATTGCCCTGGGCAGCAACGTCGGCAACCGAGCCGGGCATCTTCACAGGGCGCTGGATGCGATGTCAGCATACGCGGCAGTCGAGGAGAGTTCCCACCTCTACGAGACAGTTCCGATCCTCGTGACGGAACAGCCCCTTTTCCTGAACGCTGTCTGCAAAGTTTCGACGCACCTTACACCGGCGGAACTGCTGGCTGCGGTCAAGCAGACCGAAGATTCTCTCGGAAGAAGGAAGACGGTCCGTTACGGTCCCCGCGAAATCGATCTTGACATCCTTTTCTATGACGACTCCGTTGTCGAAACAGCGGACTTGACGATCCCCCACGTGGGCATTCCCGAGCGAGACTTTGTGCTGGCCCCCCTCATGGACTTGGACAAGGAGCTGCGCCACCCCTGCCTGGGCGCGACCGTGCGGGAGCTTTGGGAGAGACTGCAGGCGCCGGTCCCGCCCCGGGTGATGCCGATCGGGGAAAGGCTGTGGCACTGGGGCCAAGGGGTCAAGGTCATGGGTATTCTCAACATCACGCCGGACTCCTTTTCCGGGGACGGCCTGGCCGGGGCGCCCGACACGGTTGCGGCAGCACTGGCGCAAGCCCGAGAGTTTGTTGCCGCAGGCGCCGACGTCCTGGACATCGGCGGCTATTCCACCCGGCCGGGGCATAGTTACGTGGACGTCGAGGACGAAATCGGCCGGGTCGTTCCGGTCACCGCCGCGTTGCACGCTGCCCTGGAGATCCCCCTTTCGGTCGACACTTTTCGCGTCGAAGTCGCGGAGAAGGCACTCGACGCCGGCGCGGCCTGGCTGAACGACGTGTCGGGTCAGCGACCGGCGGACCAGGCTACGGCGACAGCTCTCATTGCAGACACGGAGACGTCCCGCTCCAGTCTCCACGGCCCTCCGGCCCCGAACGGGATGGCGGCCCTGTCGGCCCGCCGCCGCGTTCCGCTTGTTCTCATGCACAACCGGGCGCCACTTCAGACCGGCCCGCCCGCCGGCGACCCGCAGAGCGGACCTGAGAAGGCTCTCAACGACCGGTCGCAGGATATCGTGGCGGTTGTGCGTCAAGGACTTGCCGCGGCTCTTGAGTCGGCCCGGCTTAACGGTGTTCCCCGCTGGCACCGCATCATCGATCCAGGCATCGGGTTCGGCAAGACGCCGGCGGAGCACGCCGCTCTCATCTCCCGCTTAGACGAGCTGCAAGCGCTAGGCTATCCGCTGCTTTTCGGCTGCTCCCGCAAGGGCTTTCTGGGGAAAATGGCCGGCGGCGCGCCGGTGGATGAGCGGCTGCCGGGGACGATTGCAGCCAACAGTCTGGCCGTGGAGCGGGGCGCGCAGATCGTGCGGGTCCACGACGTACGGGAAAATCTGCAGGCGATGCGGGTGGTCGACGCCATCTTGGCAGGTTCCCGCGACCGGCCTCCCACTGCATATTTCTGAAAGAAGGAGCGGCAACACGATGCGATATCCTCTGACCATGACCAGCCTTGGCGGTCGAATCGCCGTGGTCGTCGGCGGCGGCATTGTCGGCGAGCGCAAGGTGCGCAGCCTGCTGGCCGGAGAGGCGCCAGTACGTTTGATCAGCCCGACGGCAACGGAGCAGATAAGCGCCTGGGCAGAGTCCGGCGAGATCGAGTGGAGGCGCCGGCGCTACCGGGAAGGAGACCTGGACGAAGCGGCTCTCGTTTTCGCCGCGACCAATGTGCGCGCGGTCAACCGTGAAGTCGGGGCGGCCGCGCACAGGAAGAGGCTATTGGTAAACGTTGCGGACGCACCGGCCGAGGGGAACTTCCACTCGCCCGCGGTCACGCGGCACGATGATGTTATCGTCTCGGTCAGCAGTTATACGGGTCAGCCCGGCATAGCCACGTCGGCGCGCGACCGCATCGCCGCGCATTTGGGCCAAGAACAGTGAACGCCGCGCGGCCCGCGGCCCGGCACTACGTCTCCGAGTACTCTCGCTTTGGGAAGGGCTTCAGAACATGAAGGGCAAAGGCTACCTGGTCGGCGCCGGACCCGGGCGCGCCGACCTGATCAGCGTACGGGGCCTTGTTCTTCTGCGCGCCGCGGACGTCGTCATTTACGACCGGCTTATCGCCCGGGAACTTCTGGATGAAGTCCGTTCCGAGGCCGAGCGGATTTTTGTCGGCAAGCAGGGGTTCGGCGCCCGGACGATCGAGCAAGAGGAGATCAACGCTCTGCTAGTCGAACGCGTGGGGGCCGGTCTACAGGTGGTGCGGTTGAAAGGCGGCGACGGCTTTGTCTTTGGACGGGGCGGCGATGAGTGTGCGGCGCTTGCGGCGGCGGGGCTGCCGTTTGAAGTCGTGCCGGGCATCAGCGCGGCCATCGCCGCGCCCGCCTACGCAGGCATCCCCGTTACGCATCGCGGTCAGGCGAGCTCGTTTACGGTTGTAACCGGTTTTGAAGACGCGACCAAAGAAGGTTCGAGTACGAACTGGGCGGCAGTTGCAAAGGCGCCGACACTGGTGGTTCTGATGGGTGTCCGTTCCGCCGCCAGAATCTGCGATGCCCTGGCGGCGCACGGCCGCGATCCGGAATCTCCGGCTGCCGCAATTGCAAGCGCCACAACGATCGATCAGAAGGTGGCCCGCTCCACGGTGGCCGGTCTGCCGCGTGCGATGGAATCGGCGGGGATAACTGCCCCGGCCGTGCTCGTGTTCGGCGACGTCGTCGAACTACACGACAGGCTGGACTGGTTTGCGCCCGAGGAAGGCGGAGGAGGCTTCGTCTAGCCGATCTCTACCATGCGCCGGACCGAACGCGCCGCCCTGGCCAAAGTCTCTTCGGGAACAGTGATTTCGTACTGCATTTTTTCCAGCGCGGCCAGGGTATCTTCCATCGTAATCTGGCTCATATGGGGGCAACGGACAGAGCAGAGCCGCAACATCTCCTTGTCCGGGTTGGCGCCGATGATGTTGTCCCCCATGGAACACTCGGTGAGCAGCAGGTAGCGGGGTGCGTCGGTCTCTTCGACATGCCGAATCATGGCGGTCGTGCTGCCGGTGAAGTCAGATTCAGCGACAACCTCCGGGCTGCATTCGGGGTGGGAAAGAATCACGGCATCCGGAAATTCGGCTCGCACGCGCCGGATGTCGTCGACGGTGAACTTGTCGTGAACCTCGCAGCGTCCATGCCAGCCGATCAGGTCGAATTCCTCCGTTTCCAGGGGAATGACAGGGTGGCCGGTCTCTTGATCGCGGCGGAAGGGGGTCTGCGCTTCGAGCGACACGGGCCCGGGGTCGATTCCGGCAGCGCTGTTCGTTTCAACGCCGGCGGCCGCAGGAAAGATTATCGTTTTTCCTGACTCTTCAGCCACGTTCCTAGCCAAGTACTCATCGGGCAGGAAGATGACCCGTTCGGAGTCCAGAGAGTTGACGACGGCGACCGCGTTGCCGCTCGTGCAGCAGACGTCGGTCTCCGCCTTGACGTCGGCATAGGTGTTTACATAGGTCACTACCGGTACGCCGGGAAACTGCTCCTTGAGGCGGCGCACGTCCTGCGCGGTTATGCTGGCGGCCAGTGAGCAGCCTGCTTTCTCGGCCGGCAGCAGTACGGTCTTGTCCGGGCTGAGGATTTTGGCCGTCTCGGCCATGAACTCCACGCCGCAAAAGACGATCACGTCCTTTTCGGTCTGCGCTGCCATGCGGCTGAGATAGAGGGAGTCGCCGACATAGTCCGGGATAGAGTGAAATAGGGCCGCTTCCATATAGTTGTGGCCAAGGATGACAGCGTTGCGTTCCTTTTTGAGGCGGTTTATCTGCGCCGCGATTTCCGCCTTGATGCGCAACTCTACGTCAAGGGTCACGTCGTGGAGCTTGCGTGCAAGCGCTTCGTACATCAACCTGGCATCGGTGATTTCCGCCATTGGGGTTGCCAGTGTTGCAGTGGTCATTGGTGCTACCTCTCCTTCAGGATTTGCGGTCGGCGTCAAGCCGCCGTTTTCAGGCGGAGAACGTCAGACCGCCATCTCCAAATTGAAACTGACGTCGAGCGCCGGAACCGAGTGGGTGAGCGCGCCGACGGAAATATAGTCCACACCTGTTGCGGCAATCGCCGCGACATTCTCAAGGCTTACGCCGCCGGAGGCTTCAAGAGGCGTCCGACCGGCGGTGATGGAAACAGCCTGTCTGATCTGGTCAGGGTTCATGTTGTCAAGCAGAATTCGGTCTACGTTGAGCGCGAGGGCCTCTTCCAACTGTGTCAGATCTGCCACTTCGACCTCGATCGCCATTCCCGCGTAGCGTCCCCGAATTCCCTGCACAGCCGGCGAAATGCCCCCGGCCGCCGCAATGTGATTGTCCTTGACGAGCGCCATGTCGAAAAGACCAAAGCGATGGTTCATTCCCCCTCCCAGCGCCACCGCCCTCTTGTCGAACAGACGCAGTCCGGGCACTGTCTTGCGCGTGTCCAGGATGACTGCCTTCGTGCCCCGGGCCGCCTCGACGTAGCTCCGGGTCAATGTCGCAATGCCCGACATGCGCTGCACAAAGTTCAGCGCCACCCTTTCGGCCGTCAGCAGGAGCTGCGCGGGGCCGGAGGCACTGGCAATTACGGTTCCCGCTTCAACGCTTGCCCCATCTTTCACACAAGGGCAGTACTGAACCGGCTGACAAGCGCCCTCTTTCGACGCGGCCGCAGGTTCTTTGTCCTCACCACTGGCCCGGAGCGGCCCGGCCGTGTCTACAGACGAATGCCCTCCGGCAAGCAGGCCATAGGTCAATGTGACGATTTCCAGACCGGCGATGATCCCTGGAGACTTTGCCAAGAATTGGCCGCTGGCCTGCGCCTCCGCCGGGATCGTTGCCAGCGTGGTCACGTCTCCGCTGCCGATGTCTTCCTTCAGCGCCAGGAGGACTGCCGGTCTGGCCTGCTCCACGAAATCGTTCACGTGCGCTTCCTCTACAGGAGGCGGATCCTACCGAGTCTGCAATTCGAAAAGGCTTTGCCGCGTAGAATACCACCAGCGTAAAGGATCCACCAAACGAGCCGTCAAAAACCGGCCAACTCCGAGCGGTTTGGGTCAAACGTCAATCTCTCTGAGATTGCGGGAATCAGGGTCCGCTTTGACCGGCTGCGCAGTTCGGTTACACTGAAACCAGATCGCCGGGAAAGCGTATTGATCTGTGGAATGTTGATGATGACTGAAACAGTTCTGTCAGGTTCCGTCGTTTCCGCCGCGACCGGGCCGCACGGGAGAAAACAGGGGGCGAAGCGAGTTGCCGGGTTGCGCTATGACTGGCTGATCAATCTGCTGTGCGCAGTCTTTGTGGGCGGTCTGTACGTGGACGGCTGGGCGCACAACCACGGGCGCGTCGACGAGTCATTTTTCACACCGTGGCATGCCTTCTTTTACAGCGGCTACCTGCTCGTGGCAATCGCGTTTGCCGCTGCAGTCGTGGTCAACCGCACGCGAGGGCATTCGCTGCCTCTTTCCATCCCGGACGGTTATCGACTTACGGGCGTCGGCCTTTTCGTCTTTGCCGCCGGCGGCGTCGGCGACATGGTGTGGCATGTTCTTTTTGGCATCGAGGAAGGCGCCGAAGCTCTCTTCAGCCCGACCCACATCCTACTGGGTCTCGGCATAGGTCTGACCATAACCGGCCCTCTGCGAGCCGCCTGGAACCGGCGAGGCACAGGCGGCTCATGGCGCGAGTTGGGGCCTGCCGTCGCGTCACTGGGTATTTTCCTGGCAGCGCTTACATTCTTCATGATGTTCTTCTTCCCCGTCACGGTCCTTCTCGGAACTTCAGGGACACGCAGCGGCTACTTCAACAACGATGTAGGCAGGGTGGCCGGCATGGTCGGGGCAACGATCACCGCTGCAGTACTGGCAGGCCCGATTCTATTGACCCTGCGCCGCTGGCGACTGCCATTTGGCGCGGTTTCGTCCGTTCTCTGGCTCTCGCTGCTTGGCGCCGTTATCGTGGATTACGAGCGGCCGCTCATGATCTGGCTCGCGCTGGGTATGGCGGCCGCCGCTGTGGTTTTGGACTACCTGGCCTGGCGGGCGCGACCGTCGGACAACCCCGACAGCGTGCGCTGGCTGGCCCCTGCGTTACCGCTACTGCTTTACGGCGGATATTACGCCGTCCTCCTGCCAACCGCAGGGTCAACCTGGTCGGTTCACATGTGGACCAGCACGATCGTCATACCGGCGGTCGCATGCTGGCTTCTCAGCTTCCTGCTGGCGCCGCCGCAGTTGCCGGAGTGACGGTCTTGACGCTCCCAACGCTTACGTCTGACCAGATGCGGGAAGTAAAGCGGCTGATGGTCGAGCAGTACGGCATCCAGCCGCTCCAGATGATGGAAATCGCCGGCCTCAATCTCGCCCTTCTGGCCAGACAGCTGCTCTCTGCTGAAGAGGAGGAAGACGCACTGCTGGACCGACCTGTCGTGGTGCTGGCCGGCCGCGGCGGCTGCGGCGGAAGCGGGCTGGCCGCCGCCCGTCACCTGCTCAACTGGGGCGCGTGGGTGCAGATCGTCCTGACCCATCCACCGGGAGAACTGCCCCCCGGCGCGATGAGAGACCAGTTTTTCTTGCTTCAGAGGATGGACGCCCCCCTTGCCTGGGCAGAAGAGGGATGGGAGCTCCCACCCGCCGACATGGTGATTGACGCCCTGATCGGCTATGGGTTGGAGGGAAATCCGCACGGTCGGACCGCGGACCTGATTCAGCTGGCAAACAGCAGTGTGGCCCCGATCCTGAGCCTGGACGCCCCGAGCGGCCTTGATGCCGCCAGTGGACGTCTGTACCTTCCTCATGTCTCGGCGACGGCGACCATGACGCTGGCCCTGCCAAAGCGCGGGCTTCTGCAGCCCGAGGCCCTTGCGGCATGCGGTCAACTCTTCCTCGCCGATACCGGGGCGCCGCCGGGTCTGTACGAAAGCCTGGACCTGGAAGTACCGCCCCTCTTTGCGAAGGCTACCGTTTTGCCACTGCACGTGCGAAACGGCGCTGTTTTTCTTGAGGAGTAGAGAGTCGTGTTCGACCTTACCCCCATTTTCTTCGTAATCGGTTACCTGCTCATTTTCCTGGGCATCGTCGGCGCATTGGTGCCCGTACTGCCAGGGCCGCTGCTCATCTGGCTGGGCGCGTTCGTCTGGGCCTGGGCCGACGGCTTTGACCGCATCGGCTGGCCAACGCTGTTGGTCCTGGCCGTTCTCACGGTTATCGCCTGGGGCGCAGATCTGGGGCTTAGCTTTCTCGGCAGCAAAAAGTCCGGCGCGGGCTGGCGTTCGATAGGCGTCTCGATTCTGGGGGGACTGACCGGCGCGATCCTGCTCTCCAGCGTACCTGTCGTCGGCACTTTCATTGGGGCCGCGATCGGCTCGATTTTGGCTCTGTGGCTGATGGAGTACCGCCGCGCCCAGGTTGCTTCCGGGAATGTCAGCGGGCCGAACATTGAGGCGGAGGCTTCGGGCGCGTCGAATGTCCAGGAGCGCAGGGCCGCTGCAACGCGGGCGGTTAAGGGCTACGTAGGCGGCTTCATGATGGCCATGGCCGTGGAGTTCATCATAAGTCTGATGATGCTGACGCTTTTTGCCTGGCAGGCATTCCTGTAGAAGGCCGGAGGAGAAGTGCGGGCTGTCATTTTCGCAAATGGGGATATAGCCGACTATGGCGAGGTGACCCGCTGGCTGCGTGACGATGATTTTCGCATCGCCGCTGACGGCGGCGCGCGCCACATGGAAGCCCTTGGACTGCCGCCCGACGTAATCGTAGGAGACCTGGACAGTATCGACAGTGTTCTCCTCGCAAGGCTGCAGGAGGAGGGGGCCGAGGTGGAAAGGCATCCGGCCGCCAAAGACGCCACCGATCTGGAGCTGGCGATCGCGCGCGCGGTCAAAGACGGCGCCAAGGAAGTCCTGCTGATCGGCGCCCTCGGGGGACGGCTGGACCAGACCCTGGCCAATCTCCTGATACTGGCCCGGCAGAGCGAGTCTGTGCCGCTTGCCGTCGCCGAGGGAGACCAGCTGGCGCGCGTATTGCGCGGGCCCCAACTGCTGACGTTGACGGGGCCGACCGGCGGCTACGTCAGCGCGGTCGCCCTCAGCGAAGAGGCAACGGGCATTACCTACCGGGGCCTCGAGTACCCGCTTGAGAACGCAACCTTGCGTCTTGGCAGCACGCGCGGGGTGAGCAACACGCTGGCATCCTCACCGGCGCAGATTTCAGTTGAAACCGGCGTCCTGCTCGTAATCCAGCAATGTCCGTAACGGCCGGTTACTCTGTGAACCCGGCTTCCGGTTGGAATTGGCGGTCTCTGTCCGCCGTCTGCGCCAGGATGAACGCCAGCCCAGTTGCTGCAATCAGGGCCAGCACCTGGGAAAGCCGCAGCGATCCCAGCAGGCTCGCATCCGCCGCAAAGCCGTCGGTGAAGAGCCGCAGCAACGCCAGCGCCAGGACGGCCTGACCGGCAAGCCGCCCAGGTCTGGCCCACTTGCCCCAAAGAAAAGAGCCTCCGACAATCAACAACATCCCCACTGCCCGGTAGATTGCGACGGGATGACGGACCGCTGCCGGCTGAGACAGGAGAGGGTCATACGAACTACCCATCCAGCCCGGAAGCCAGGAGAAGGCGCCGGGCGGAACGCCGGTCGTCCCTACCACTGCACCCGTCAGAAAGTTCGAAATCTCCAGCACCGCGCCGCCCCCGAGCAGCCCGAACACCGCTGCAACTCCGACCGGCCCCGGATCGACTTCCATCCGAATCAGGTACAGGTAGGCCCCAAGAAGCGCGCCCACCACTCCCGGCCACAACATCAATCCTCCGGGACGGATGCTCACCAGGAGCAGCGGCTCCGCGCGATAGACGTCCCAGAACTGGACTGCATGCGACAGCCGGGCTACAATGACGCCTGCAGCAAGGGCGATCGTGCCCACATTCCAAATCATGTCCGGGTCCAGCTGCAGACGTCTGCCGACCCGCGCCATGACCGCCAGGCCGAACCAGGCGGCGACAATCGCCAGGATTTGGGCCGTGGGCAAAGATAGCGGTCCTAAAGGAAGTGACGGATACACAGTTGCTCCTCCGCTGGGGCCTGGAGAGATGCCGCCAGATCAGATGAGCCGGCGCCAGACCCACCTGTAGTATACTGTTTTCGCTTCGACGGTAAACTTTATCGGGCAACCGTTGCCCCCAAATCCCATGAATCTGGACCACATTCGCAACTTCTGCATCATCGCCCATATCGATCACGGCAAGAGCACACTGGCCGACCGCCTGATCCAGCATACCGGGACCGTTACAGACCGGGAGATGAAGGAGCAGCTTCTCGACTCTATGGACCTGGAGCGCGAAAAAGGAGTAACGATCAAGGCCAGCGCCGTCCGCATGATCTACCAGCGCCAGTCCGACGGCGAGCCCCCGGTAGATTATGAAATGAACCTGATCGATACGCCGGGACACGTCGACTTCACCTACGAGGTCAAGCGGGCCCTGCAGGCATGTGAGGGCGCCGTCCTCGTCGTGGACGCTTCGCAGGGCATTCAGGCCCAGACGGTCGCCCACCTACTGGCCGCGATGGAGCTGGACCTGACGATCGTCCCCGTCCTGAACAAGATAGATCTGCCGGCGGCCGTGCCCGACGAAGTCGCCCAGGATATCGAGGATCTCCTGGCCGTTCCCGCCGCCGACATCCTCCGGATCAGCGCAAAGGACAGTGTCAACATCGAAGAAGTGCTGCAGGAGATCGTCAAGGAGGTGCCTCCGCCGCAAGGGAATGCCGGCGAGAAGCTGCAGGCACTGATCTTCGATTGCCACTACGATCCTTACAAGGGCGTGGTGGCCTACATCCGGGTGGTGAACGGCACACTCTCGGCGCCGGCCGCCCTCCTGGCGATTTCAAGCGACAAACGCATCGATCCTATCGAGATCGGAGTCCTGACACCCGCGCCCGTCAAGGCTTCGCGACTGACTGCCGGCGAAGTCGGCTACATAGCCACCGGTCTCAAGAGCGTGCAGGACCTCGACGTCGGCGACACGGTTACCCTTGCCTCCGATCCGGCGGCAGAGCCGCTGCCCGGGTACGAGCCGATGAAACCGATGGTCTTCGCCGGCCTCTATCCGACAGACTCAGACAGTTACCACGATCTTCGCGACGCCCTCGAAAAGCTGCACCTCAACGACGGGGCGCTCACATTTGAACCGGAGACAAGCCAGGCCCTGGGGTTCGGGTTTCGCCTCGGCTTTCTCGGCCTTTTTCACATGGAGATCGTTCAGGAACGGCTCGAAAGAGAGTACGATCTGGATATTATCTTTACGGCGCCATCAGTGGCCTACCGCGTAGTGACAACCAGCGGCAGCGAATTCCTGCTGGAAAGCCCCGCGGACCTGCCGGACGCCAGCGAGATCGAGCGGATCGAGGAGCCGTGGTGCAGCCTGCAGATTTACGCGCCGTCCGAATATATCGGGCCCATCCTTGAGATGGTGACGAAGCGCCGCGGCCGCGTGGTGAACCAGCTGTGGCTGGATACGAAGCGGGTAGAGCTCAGTTTCCAGATTCCCCTGGCCGAAATCATCGTGGACTTTTACAATGAACTCAAGGCCCGCACGCGCGGCTATGCCTCGATGGACTACGTTCTGCAAGAGTATCATGCCTCCGACATGGTCAAGCTCGACGTCCTGGTCAACGGCCATCCGGTTGACGCCCTGAGCATCATTATTCATCGTGAAAACGCCTTTTACAAGGGTCAGCGGATGGTGAGCAAGATGAAAGAGATCATCCCTCGCCAGCAGTTCGTTGTCCCCATTCAGGCTGCCATCGGCAACAAGGTCATCAGCCGCGCCAACGTGAAGGCCGTCCGCAAGGACGTTCTCTCCAAGTGCTATGGGGGCGACGTGACCAGGAAGCGCAAACTGCTCGAAAACCAGAAGGCGGGAAAGAAGCGCATGAAGATGGTCGGCTCCGTCGAGATCCCTCAGGAGGCCTTTATGACTGTCTTGAGCCTGGAGGATGAGTAACAGAGCCCCTTCCCCACTCGACCTGGTCCGCCGACACGATCTCAGCCTGAAGAGATCCTTGGGCCAGAACCTCCTCATCGACTCCACGCACCTGGCCCGCATCGCCGGCGCCGCCGACCTTGAGACAACCGACACCGTCCTGGAGATAGGCCCCGGCCTCGGCGCGCTGACGCATCATCTTGCCGAACGAGCCGGCCGCGTTGTCGCCGTCGAACTCGATCAAAGGCTGATGCCAATTCTGCGAGCAGAGTTCGCCGATCGTCCTCACGTTTCCTTCGTCCACGGCGACATCCTTGAACTCAGTCCCCCGGAAGTCATTCAGATGGTGGGGCCCGATCAGCCCGGCACAATTCCCGCCGCAGCTCCCGCCGCCGAAGCATACAAGGTAGTCGGCAATCTTCCTTACTACATTACAAGCGCCGTCCTCAGACATGTGTTGGAGAGTCTCCCGCCCCCCACTCTGGCCGTCCTGCTGGTGCAGCATGAGGTGGCCCAGCGCATGGTTGCCCAATGCGGCGCAATGTCGCTGCTGGCGGTAAGCGTGCAGTTCTACGCCCGGCCGCGCGCACTGCACAAAATACCGGCAGGCGCGTTTCTGCCCCGTCCCAAAGTCGATAGCCGTGTCGTGCGTCTCGACGTGCGCGCTCAGCCCGCCGTCCCCGACGTGGAACCGGCCCGCTTTTTCCAGGTCGTGCGCGCCGGATTCAGCCAGCGGCGCAAACAACTTCGCAACAGCCTCAGCGCCGGACTGTCCTGCACGAAGGAGCAAGCGGACCGCTGGCTGACCTCTTCCGGCATCGAACCCCGCCGCCGCGCGGAAACAGTCTCCTTGCAGGAGTGGGGTATGCTAACCAGGACCGTATACGGGACGGAATGAAGCAGGAAGGCGAAGAAGCGCGCGGTCCGGTTGACTATCCGGCGCCGCCTAGCTCGGGCAGGAGTGGAAAATCTGCACCACTGACGGCGCACACGTCTATGGCTGGCCGGCCAGCCGCTGGATCTTAGAGCTCGTTTCGCGCCATGAGACCTTGCTCAGGCCCATTTTGAGCCTCAGCGACTCATCCTTCATCCCCTGCCTGAAGTCCCTTACCGCACTGGTCCATCGCAACGTCTCAAAGCCCACCTGAATGCGGCGTATGCCCGCCCGAGCACCCGCCTCCTCCAACACGTACTCCAGGTTGCGGGGCGTACATTCAAAGAGAAAGTTTTCGGGCCTGTACTGCTCCAGGTACTGGTCGAGCGGACCCAGAATAGACGCGTTCAGGGAAATCCGGCGATTCTTGTGTGCGTAGCGTTCTTCCTCATAACGAATGTCAACCGACGGTTCTTCCGTTTCGGGGCGTTCAATGTCATCCAACAGTATTTTGACCGCCTCGCTTTTCTTGATGCCGGTTTGGAGCAGCAGACTCACAAGTACATAGGGGCGGGCATCTGACTTGTTGCGGTCCCACAGCCAGTCTTGACAGGCGCGCATCAGTTTGCCGGCTTCGTTGCCGTTCAGGATCACCGGCAGGGGCGTCCTGACCGACTGCTGGACGATTGGTTCAGCGGGGTCGGTACCGATGGCGCCCACGCTATGCAGCCATGAGAAAAAGACTTTGAGTGTCGTGATGCGTCGCGACAGTGTTTTCGCGCTGCATGGCCGCCCTCTCTCGCTTTGCATCCATTCGAGGAAATCCTCAAGATGCTGCGTCCGTATCTCACGCAGGACTGCCGAACTGTCCATGAAAGATCGGAGTATTTTGAGATCGTTGGCAAAGGCCTTGATCGTGTTCTCGCTGAAGCCCTTGCGAACCATCTGTTCCTCGTATTCTCCGATTGCTTCGCCGAGCGGGCTGGCCGCTCTCAATGTGGGCGCAAGGGCGCCGTCCGGATCGACCTCTACACCTGCTGCGTCTTCCGTTGAAAACTCGCTCATAGAGTAACCCCTGGGTCATATGTCTGAGATAAGGCGTGCGACCTATCTCCCTTTGCGTATAGCCATATTCAAATATATCCTCCTCCGACTGAAATGGCAATCTGCTCAAATCACAGTTCACCGACCCTGCGCGCCTGTCAACTCCCCTTCAGAGGCAAAGCTGCTGCGCAAACCCGTCCGCGATTTCTTTGACATGTTTTGTGCCTTTTTGTACAATGTCGTTCGCGTGGCGCACTGGCAGGCGCGACAGTTACGGCGTGCAAGCGCGTTGCCATCCTGCAAGGTCATCAGCAGTTCGATTCAGTCCGGGACGATAGAGGACAGATGTATGGCGAACAACCGTCGACACTTTATCATCGCAACCGTGTTGATCTTGATCTGTACGGTACTCGTGTACTGGGTTCTGGACACGGTCCTTCTCAAACCGGCGGCGGCAGTCGTCGAAGCCGGTCCCATCGACAATCTGTTCGACCAACACATCTGGCTGATCGCATTTCTCTTTGCCCTCGTTGTCGTCTTCATGTGTTACGCGCTCATCGCATTCCGAGCCCGTGGAGACGAGGGCGACGGCGAGCATGTTCACGGCAACGGCCTTCTCGAAATTCTCTGGACAGTCGTGCCCTGCTTCGTGGTCGTCTATTTCGCCTGGATCTCCACCACGATGTTGCTCGATCTGACCAGGCCGAATCCTGACGAATATGTGGTCAGCGCAGAAGGGCGGCAGTGGAGCTGGCTCTTCACCTACCCGGAGAACGGCGCCGTCACACCTGAACTGGTCCTGCCAGTAGATACTCCGGTCCGCATGGATCTGACATCAGATGACGTACTGCACAGCTTCTGGGTACCGGAGTTCCGCGTCAAGCAGGACACGGTTCCCGGCATGGTTACGCACGTTCGCTTTACCCCAAACGTGATTGGAGAATATGTGCTGCGCTGCGCCGAACTTTGCGGCACAAACCACGGCGGGATGCTGGCTACGGTTCGAGTAGTCTCTGCCGAAGAGTTTAAGCTCTGGCAGTCGGAGCAGCTCGCCCAACTCCAGGAATGACTTTACTTCACACGGTGGGAATCTTCTTGAATCCGCTCCCCGCCGCTTGCGCAACTCGGCACTGAATTTCTTGCCAGGAGATTCGCTATGTCGCTCTTTACACTAGGAATCGCACGGGGCCTTTTGGGTCAGGTCCTTGGCATGGTCATTGGCATGTTGTTGACCTGCGCCGTGCGGATATTGCTGGGATGGGAAGCCTGGGCCGCCGAACCCGCCTGGACCGTCGGTTCCGTTTGCAGCATTATCGGCTTCCTCCTTGGCGTCGGCTCTCTGGATGACTGGCTGAAGTGGACGAAGGGCATCCCGACCCCCATGCACCACGGGCCGCCTGTAGACAAGCCGGCGTGGACGCGCTATTTCAGCGTCGATTACAACCACAAGGTCATTGGCGTCCAATATACAGTATGGGGCATTCTCCTGCTCATGGTCGGCGGCACCGTCGCCATGATCTTCCGCACCGAGCTGGCGCGCAGCGGCCTGCAGTTCCTGGGTCTCGACCTGTACAACAGCTTCATCGGTATGCACGGGATGATCATGATCTTCGCCATCCTCCTGGGCGTTGGCGGTATGGGCAACTACCTTGTGCCGCTCATGATCGGCGCCGAAGACATGGCCTTCCCCCGTCTCAATGCGCTCGGTTTCTGGTTCAACGTGCCGGGGAGCATTCTGCTGCTGTTGAGCCTCTTTATCGGAGGCTGGGATGCCGGCTGGACTGCCTATCCGCCGCTCAGCGCGCGCGGCCCGATAGGTTACCAACTGTTTTTCCTGGGCGTTTTTGCAATCGGCCTCTCCTCAATCGTCGGTTCTCTCAACTTGCTGGTCACGATTCTACGCATGCGGCCGCCGGGAATGAGCCTGTTCCGCATGCCCATATTCTGTTGGGCCGTCTTTGCCACCAGCCTGCTGCAGCTCACCGCCACCCAGTTGATCGGCACAAGTTTCCTGATGGTCTCCGTACAGCGGGCCTTGGGCATGGGCTTTTTCGACCCGCGCGGCATTCTTGGTGAGGTCAGCCCCATGGTCGGCGGCGGCGACCCGGTCCTGTTCCAGCACCTGTTCTGGTTTTACAGCCACCCGGCCGTATACATTTTTGTGCTGCCGGGCCTGGGCATCGTCAGCGAACTGCTGCCCGTCTTTTCCCGCAAACCCCTGTTTGGATACAAATGGATCGCCCTTTCCAGCATGGCGATCGCTATCCTGGGCTTCATTGTCTGGGGCCACCATATGTTCGTGTCCGGCTACAATGACATTCTTCGCATACCCTTTATGTACGCGACGTTGCTTGTAGCAATTCCCACCGGCGTCAAATTCTTCAGCTGGCTGGGCACGATGTGGGGCGGAAAGATCCATTTCGATACGCCCATGCTTTTTGTCCTCGGCGCCATCAGCGTTTTCCTTATCGGGGGACTGAGCGGACCGATTCTGGCAACTGTGCCCACCGACTTTCCCTTGCACGACTCCTACTTTATCGTCGGCCATTTTCACGCGACCATGTTCGGCGGTTTTGTCTTCCCGTTCTTTGCCGCTCTCTACTACTGGTTCCCCAAAGTCACCGGGCGGATGTATAACGAAAAGCTTGGCAAGATCCACTTTTTCATCATGACGCCAGCCTTCTGGGTGCAGACGCTGGGGCAGATGGGTGTCGGCGTGATGGGCATGCGCCGCCGCATCGCCGACTACGACCCGACACTCGGCGGCGGCCAAATCGAAAACTGGCAGATGGCGGTAACGATTGCCGGATTCGCGATCGCTTTCGGCGTCATGTTGATGCTGTGGAACTTCTTCCAGCACGCGGAAGTAGGCGTAGCCGCCGGCGACAATCCCTGGCGCTCCCGCTCCCCCGAGTGGCAAATCCCTTCACCGATTCCGGAACACAGCTTCCCTGCGCCCGTGCGCGTCGTCGGTGAACCCTACGACTACGGCCTAGCCGACTCCGGCTACGTAACCACGGCTTCAACAGGCGACGACTAGCGCCCCGGCACTATATCCAACAGAGCGGAAAGTTCAACAGAGCGGAAAGGCCGGCGGAACAGCAGCGAGAAAAGAGTCAAAATGAGCGAACACAGCCCCACCAAGCGTAAGACTGCGATCTATCGCGAAGGAATTATTGTCGCGGTTACCCTGGCCGTCCTGACGATCGTGGAGTATTACGCCGCAATCACGCCACCCTTCGACTCCTTCGCCATCTTGATGATTCTGGCGCTGTTGAAGGCCATCCTTGTCGTAAACTACTTTATGCACATTCGCAGCGTCTGGTCGGAGGATGAACACTGATGACCGCTACCGCTATCGAACATGGTCGCGAGCACGAACATGCCGCAGACGATCATCACCATACCGGCGACGTAGACCTGCCAACCTACCTGGAGTTCACGCGGCGCAACCGGCTCGGCATGTGGCTGTTCTTCGCCTCGGAAGCGTTCCTGTTCCTCGCCCTGCTTGTCACTCGCTTCTACCTCTGGCGCGGCCCCCACGGAGAGGTTGTCCGGCCCGAGCTTGACCAGTTCGCCGGCCTGGTCGTCACCGCCGTGCTGCTGCTCAGCAGCTACTTCATGAACCGCGCCGAAGTCTCGATCGCCAATGACAAGCGCACCGATTTTCTCGCCAGCCTCCTCATTACCGCCGCGCTTGGCACTGCGTTTCTTGTCGGCGTCGTCGTCTGGGAGTGGGGGATGTTCCCCAGCATTGTCAAGGGACATCTCAAACCGACTGACGGCGTATTCGGCGCCGTCGTTTTCGGCATGACCGGCATGCATGCACTGCACGTCCTCTCCGGTGTTGTGCTGATTCTCAACGTCTGGTGGCTGGGGCGCAAGGGTCACTTTTCCAGCGAGCGGCACTGGGGCGTAGAAGCCTGCGCCATTTACTGGCACTATGTGGACCTAGTGTGGATTTTCTTCTATCCCGCCATCTATCTGATCGGTTCAACGATCGAGGCGCCTCACTGACAGGAGCATCGCCGCCGCGACGTTTGCATAGCATGACCCGACGCAGTCACAGATGAATCCGCTAACCAAGGCGCTCCTGCTTTCATGGGACCTCCGTCCGGAGATCCTCGTGCCTCTTGCCATGTTGGGAGCGCTTCATTTTGCCGGTTGGCTGAGGCTGCGGCGGCGCAGCGACGGCCGATTTGCAAACTGGTGGCGCCTTGCTTCCTACACGGGAGGAATCCTGATCCTGGCGCTGGCGCTGCTCTCCCCGATCGCCGTTCTGAGCGGTCAACTGTTTTCGATTCACATGGTGCAGCACCTGCTCTTGATGATGGTTGCGCCGCCGCTCCTGCTCCTGGCAAACCCGTTCCCGACTTTTCTATGGGCACTGCCCCCCCGCATACGCGTCGCGGTCGCCGCCGCTTTTCGCCGCCTGGCGCGCTGGCTGGCCGTCAGTTCCATATTCAGTCGCACAGTGCTCAAAGCCGCCTCCCCTGCCAGCGCTTGGGCGCTATACGTACTGATCTTCTTTGCCTGGCATGATGGCAATGCCTACAGTCTTGCCCTGCGCTTTGGCTCCCTGCACGGGTTGGAGCACTTCACCTTTGTAGGCGCGGCGCTTCTATTCTGGTGGCACGTCACAGGCGCCGCGCCGCGAGTTCACCCAAAGCCGGCCCAATGGATGCGTGTTGCTTACGTGCTGGCAATGATCCCTCCCAATATGCTTCTGGGCGTAGCGCTTTCTTTCGCCCAAACGCCCATCTATCCGTACTACGAGTCGGTGCCCCGCCTGTACGGCCTCAGCGTTATGGACGATCAGGTATGGGGAGGCCTGATCATGTGGATCCCCGGCAGCATGATGTACGTGATTGCAGCGCTTGTACTGCTGGCCCGCCTGCTGGTGAGCGCCGAACATGAGGGGCGGGCCAGAAGGCCGCATCCGCCTGTATTGGGTTTGGCGCAGCGTCACAACGACAGCGGACCCACCGCGGTGGCCTGCAGCTAGGGCCCGAAGCAAGTCCACGATTCCGCTGCCGTACGGTCTTGCGCGCGGAGAGCCTGGAATTACCGGATCCTTCTATGTGTTTGACTAAATGTTTGTCCAAGTGTTTGTCCAGATTCGTTTTTCTTGTAAAGGCAAATTTTCTGTTCCTGCTGACCGGCATACTCTTGCCGGCGCCTCTTCTGGCCCACGGGGGCGTGGGCGTCCAGCATCTGAACAATGTTCCGGCAGGCCCCTTCAGGGTTTACGTCTGGTCCGATCCCGAGCCGCCGCTAGTGGGCGAATACCACGTAACCGTCGCTTTGACTGAGAACATAGAGGGGGACTCCACCGGTCTGGCCGGCGGTCCCGTCCTCGATGCTGTCGTGACCGTCGAGCTTGCGCACGAAGAGAGCGGTGAGACGATAAGCGCAAGAGCGACGCACGACGACGCGCTCAACAAGCTATTCTATGAGGCTTCCTTTGCGCCGGCCCGCCAGGGAAACTGGTCGGTGAGAGTCGGTATTCTCCCCCCCGGTTGTGAAACGGCACAAGGCAGCGGCGAACACCAGGGCGGTGACTCCGGTCTGTCCTGTGAGTCTGAGCAGGTTGTCAGCTTCCAGGATGAGATACTCCCCAAAGCTTTTCCCTGGCGCCCTCTACTCGGCGGCCTTCTCTCCATACTGTTGTTCCTGGGCGGGATTGTCCTCTATTGGGCAACTAAGCCGCCTACTGCAATTGAAGAGCCTGCCCCCGCCAAGCAACAGGACCCAGCGCCTGCCGGAGGGCACTCATAATGGTCGGTCTGCCCGAATCACGAACGGTACGCCGGGGACTATACCGGGTCTTGCGACAACCACTGTCTGCGGTGAAAGGATCCGCCCCGGCGGCACGGGAGATCGGAGTCACGCTGGCACTTCTGTTCAGTCGCCGCTGGTGGTGGAAGACGTTGATCGTGCTGCTGGCAATGGGCACGATGGCCGCCCTCGGTTTGTGGCAGTTGGACCGACTCGACCAGAGGCGGGCGTTCAATGAGCAGCGCAGCGCCGCGCTGTCTGCCCCTCCCATCGACCTGTCGAATCTACCTTTGCCGCAGGGAGACTTGCGCGACCGCCAGGCTGTTGCCCAGGGCGAATTCGACTATGCCCGCCAAATTGCAATCCGCAATCAGAGCTTGACGGGCCAGCCCGGATTCCATCTGGTCACACCTCTCCTCATTTCCGGCTCAGATGAGGCCGTCCTCGTCAATCGGGGCTGGATTCCTGTCGGCGAGGCCGACCCTGCCGCCTGGCGCACTTTCGATGAACAGGACGACGGCCCTCTACCTGGAATTCTGCAACCTACCCGGCGCCGTCCTGACGGAACGGTTTCCGACATACCGCAGGACACTGTTACCGGCTGGTACCGCCTCGACGTTGAGGCAATTGGAAAGACGCTGCCATACGAGCTGCTTCCCGTGGTACTGCAATTGACGCCCGGCAACGGCATCGATCTGAACTCGGGACGCTCGCGTGCCCGGGGCAATCCGGAAGCCCTGCCGCATCGTATCGAGCCGGACGTTTCGCTCTCGGAAGGCAACCACTTCAGCTACGCGCTTCAGTGGTTCGGATTTGCCGTCACCGCCGCCGTCGTCTACATTGCCGTTGCAAGGCGGGCAGAATTCCGCGACAACTGAGCTTCCTTACGCCTGTCTTGTCGGTGCTGGAAGAGGGCAGGCGGGCTATTCGACACCAGGCAAGCCGCGGCTGACTGACTGCAAGCCTGAATCAGTTCCCCATTTGCGTTTTCTACTGCAAGGACAGTTTCGTGTGAGCAGCAATCGTAATCTTATTGTCGGCGCCATAATCTCCGCCTCGCTGGCTGTGATGATCGGTTCTGGAATCCGGTCCAGTTTTGGCCTTTTTCTCACGCCAATCACCGAAACGCTCGGAACCGGGCGTGAAAACCTGAGCATCGCTTTCGCCGTCAACAATCTGGTGGTCGGCCTGCCCCTGGTAGGTCTCCTCTCAGACCGCTTCGGGCCGCGTCAGGTCGTCATCGCAGGGTCGGTCCTGTATGCCGGCGGCCTCGTTCTCGTCACTATTCTCACTACAACAATGGGGCTGGTCGTCTCCTTCGGTCTTCTGGTCGGGATTGGCCTCGGCGCCACCTCCTATGTCGTCGTGTTGGGCGCCGTGGCCCAGCTGATCGGAGAGGGCCAGCGCAGCCGGGTCTTCGGACTCATCACTGCCATGGGTTCCGCAGGCATGTTTGTGGTCCCGCCCCTGGCCCAGATTCTCCTTTCAAATCTCGGCTGGCAGCGCGCTCTCTACGCTCTCGCCGCTGTGCCGGCGGTCGTCGCGCTGATGGCGTTCGGATTGCCCCGGCGGCCCGGCACACAGCTGCAGGGCGTACAGGAACCGCACGCAGATGAACCCTTCCGCAGCGTTCTGGAAAGGGCCGCGCGCCATCGCGGTTACCTGCTCCTGACGACCGGTTTTTTCGTGTGCGGCTTTCACGTCGCCTTCATCGGCGCGCATCTGCCCGCCTACCTGGGCGACAAAGGACTGCCCGAATTCGTAGCCGCCGGCGCGCTCGCCTTGATCGGGGCGTTCAATATTCTCGGATCGGTGACTTTCGGCTGGCTGGGGGACCGCTTTTCCCGCAAAAACATGCTGAGCCTTATCTATTTTGGACGGGCCGTCGTCATCCTTCTCTTCCTGTTGGCGCCCGTTTCACAGACTTCAGCCCTCGTTTTCGGTGGAGCGATCGGCTTTCTCTGGCTTGCGACGGTGCCACTCACCAGCGGCACGGTCGCCTCTTTCTTTGGCGCGCGCTACCTTTCCACACTATACGGCATCGTCTTTTTCAGCCATCAGATCGGCGCCTTTATCGGCGTGTGGCTAGGAGGACGCTTCTACGACACTGCAGGCACTTACACACCTGTCTGGATAGCAGGCATCGCCCTGGGGGTGTTCGCCGCTCTCGTCCATCTGCCAATCCCGGAACGCACTGAAGTCGCCGGCGCCGCCGCGGCCGCGGACTGAACGAAAGTGAAACAGATTGCCTGGCATGGTTCCGGTATTCGAATAGCAGATCCATTCAACCCTCATTTTTAGAGAAGGAATCACCATGACAACCGTCGATACGCACCGAGCCGGGTTCTCACTAAAGCGCCTCTCCCGCGTGGACAGGCTATTGGAGAGTTATGTTTCCAGAGGTCTTCTGGCCGGGACGCTGGGCCTCATCTACCGCCGCGGCGAAACCGTATACTGCAACGCCTTCGGCCACCAGGAAATCGAGTCCGGCCTGCCCATGACCGAGGACACCATCTTTCGCATCTACTCGATGACGAAACCAATCACGTCGGTGGCTGCCCTGATGTTGTTCGAAGAGGGTCACTTTCTCCTGGACGACCCTGTGTCAAATTACCTGCCGGAGTTTGAGGGCGCGCAGGTCTGCACGGGCGATCTCGACAACCTGGTTCCGCCGCACCGGCCCCCGACAGTCAAAGATCTCTTCTTGCACACAGCCGGGCTTAGCTACGGCTGGGACCAGGATTCACCCGTTGAAAACCTGTATCGCCAGTCCTTTGGCAGCCGCGAACAGCTGTCGCTGGACAAGTTCGTACAAAAACTGGCAGCACTGCCGTTGCTCTATCATCCCGGTACACGCTGGCGATACAGCTATGCGACCGATGTCCTGGGCCGTCTGGTTGAAGCGCTGTCCGGAATGCCCCTTGATGAATTCTTCCGGCAAGAGATCTTCAAGCCGCTGGCCATGAATGAAACGGCATTCCTGGTGGATGCGGCGTCACTGGACCGCTTTTCGGCCTGCTACTGCCCGCCCGGCGGATTCAGCTTTAGCAGCGATTCCGGGCCGGACACTGACGCTGCCTCCGGGAGTTCAGATGAAGCGGACCGCGCCGAAGCGCCAACGATTGAACTATTCGAGGCCTCCCGCGACAGCCGCTTCACAAAGACGCCGACGTTTCTCTCCGGCGGCGGGGGTCTCGTCTCGACCACAGGCGACTACCTGCGCTTTTCGCAGATGCTGCTCAACGGCGGCATCCTCGACGGCCGGCGGCTGCTTGGCCCCAAGACCGTCGAGATGATGCGCGCAAACCATCTGCCGTCCAAACTGGTCCCAATCAGGATAGGCGCCGACGAGCGCGCCGGCTATGGTTTTGGTCTGGGCGTGAGTGTGTTGGTTGACCTGCCTGCAACCAGCACACCGGGCAATGTCGGCATCTACGGTTGGGGAGGAGCGGCTTCGACCCAGTTCTGGATCGATCCCGAAGAGGAGATGCTGGGCATATTCATGACCCAGTTCATGCCTGCCGGCTACTACCCGGTTGCACGCGAATTCCGTGTGGCGGCTTACCAGGCGATCGTAGACTGAACCGGGCTACGCGCCGGACCGGATTATGCCAATCAAGAAGGAACTGCGCCTGCTTCGCATCGGTGTCGTCGGGGCAGGGCCAATCTCACAGATCGCACACCTGGAGGCCTGCCGCAAAGGACGCAATACGCAACTCTACGGCCTTTGCGAAGCCGCGCCCGACCTGCTCGCGCGGGTGGCTGCAATCCACCGGCCGCAGCGCAGTTTCACCCGCTACGCCGCAATGCTGGCGGATAGACGGGTTGAGGCGGTCATCGTTGCGGTCGCCGACCAATACCACGTGGAACTGGCCCTGCAGGCGCTGAGAGCCGGCAAACACGTGCTGGTAGAGAAGCCAATGGGCGTCACAGTTGAGGCGTGTGAAACGCTTCGCGACGAAGTCGCCTCTTCCGGACTCACCCTGCAGGTGGGGCACAATCGCCGCTTCGACCCGGGCGTCATCCACGCCCGCCGCTTCATTCAGGAAGAGATCGGCGGCCTGATGTCAGCCCAGTTCTGGTACTACGATTCCGTCCATCGCTACACCATGACCGACGCGCTCCAGCCGCTTGTCGAGACCGGTGCGAGCGTGCTTCGCCCCCCGGGCAACCCCAAAGCGGACCGCCGCCGCTACCTCATGCTGGCCCACGGCAGCCATCTCTCAGACACGGCCCGCTTCCTTTCTCAGAGCGAAATTGTGCAGGTGCGTTCTCGCCATTTGGAGCGCTTCGGCCGGCACTGCTGGTTCGTAGATGTGGCCTTCGCCGACGGCAGCCTCGGAAACCTGGAGTTGACCGTCACCGCGGCCGGGGATTTCGAAGAGGGTTTTCGCATCCAGGGCGAACACGGCAGCGTCCGCGGCCGCCTGCCCCTCTCGTGGTACCATAAGGCCGGTAGTGTCGAGTGTTTCTCTACGCGCGATGACCTGTATACGCGCCCCCTCGGCCAGGACGGCCACGGCTACCGGCGGCAACTTGAAGGCTGGGCCGACACAATTCTGCACGGCAAGCCGCAATGGGGGGCCAGTGTCCACGACGGCCTTGCATCCATGCGGGCAATGGCCGCCATCGCCCGCTCGGCTGGCAGCGGCGGCGGCTGGGTTGGGCTCGAATCAGTAACGGGAGGCGTCTGAATGGAAGTCGGAATCTTCGCGCGCACTTTTGAAGCGCCCACTCTGGCAGGCGTTCTGGACGCGGTCGCCGCTCACGGTGTCCGCCGCATCCAGCTCAACACAAGTTGCATGGGTCTTTCAGATATGCCGGACGGGCTGGACTCCGCAGCCTGTGAACGGGCGCGCCGCGAGATCGACGCCCGCGGCATCGAGGTGGTCTCGCTTTCCGCCACCTACAACATGATCCATCCGGACCCCGCCGCTCGCAGCCAGGGTATGCGCCGTCTGGGGGTGTTGGCGTCGCACGCCGCTGAACTGGGCACGGACTTGCTAACCGTCTGCACCGGCACCCGCAACCCGGACAACATGTGGGCGGATCATCCGCGGAACGGCTCGCCAGAAGCCTGGTCTGACCTCCTGGCCGCCATGGAACAGGCCGTCGCCCTGGCGGAAGAGCACAACGTTCGTCTCGGCATTGAGCCGGAGGTCTCGAATGTGGTAAGTTCACCAATGAAGGCGCGCGATCTGTTGCACACGATGCGCTCCGACAGAGTCGTTATCGTTATGGACGGCGCCAATGTCTTTCCCAGGGGAACGATTCACCGCCAACAAGAGGTCCTGAACGAAGCGTTCGATCTGCTGGGCGATCACATTGCCCTGGCCCACGCCAAAGACCTCAGCCGCGACGGTGAGGCCGGCCATGAAGCCGCCGGTACCGGCCTGCTGGACTATGACCATTACCTGCAACTACTTCACGATAGCGGCTACCGCGGGGCCGTCGTCCTCCACAGTTTGACCCCGGAGCAGGTTCCCGGCTGTGTACGCTTCCTGCAAGAGAAACTCCACAAGTATGCCTGAGTCCGACCGCCACTGTCCGTCTGAACCGTCAATGGACTGTCGCCCAATGTCGCGCATACACCACGTTTGCCGGCTCGCCGCTTCATCCCGGACAGGAGAGGAACACCAATGAGTGGCCAAATGAGCCTTGCGGACGTACTCGAGTCAGCACTGTATGTCCTGGATCTGCCCGCGGCCGAAGAGTTCTACACCGGGATTCTGGGACTCACGCTTCACTCCAAATTGGAAGGGCGGCACGTCTTTCTCAAATGCGGCAACCGCATGATCCTGCTGTTCAACGCCGAAGCGACCGCCGTCACAGCGGGCGGCCCCAATGACGCACCCACTCACGGCGCCAAGGGCGAAGTACACCTGGCGTTCGCTGCGCCGGACCGCGAAATCGATCAGTGGAAGCAGCATCTTGTCGAAAACGGCGTGGAAATCGAGAAGGAGATACAGCTGCGAGGCGGGCGCTCCATCTATTTCCGCGATCCGTCGCAGAACTGTCTTGAAATCGCCTCGCCCCGCATCTGGGGCATCCCCGAAGAGACCCTTTCTTCCCGCACCTGAAGTGGAGTGGCAGACAGGCGCCCGGCAACGGATCTTCAAGCCGGTTGCCTGCCTGCATCTGTCTACGAAGAGAAAAAGCGGACGTGAGAAACGCGGTCGCCCCTGGCCCTCAGCCCTGGGAAAGTGGAAACTGCCCCTCCATCCACGAACGCCAGCGCGGTTCTTCGCGTGAGACAACCTTGGCCGCATCCTCGCCGTACAAGTAGAACCTGAGCGACAACAGGATCTGATCGTTGATGGGCCAGACGAACAGGTGCGCAACCCCGGAGGTCGGTTGGTCGATGTGCAGGATAACCTCGGTCTCGCCAGGAACTGTATCGACCAGACCGGAAAAAGGCAGGGCGCCGGCCGGCGCGGCAAAGCGCTCGCCCGGCTGCGCGTTCGAGAAGCCAAGCGCAGAGGAAACGTCCTCCCAGGCCCGGTCCCCGTCCGCGGCCGCGCCCATCAGCTCCAGCAGGGCGCAGGGCTCTCCTCGGTGATGGGCCATGTAGATCTGCAGGATGCGGAAGAAGGCAGGCCAGCCCGCTTCCGTAGCTTCGATATGATTGTCATACTCATCGCTGTCCACGAAGAGACCGTGCTCTACGCTCAAGAGGCACGATTTCCCGTCTCTTTCCTCGATGTTCCAGTCCGTTGCTACCTCCGGTCCGCCCTGAATGAACTCATCGCTTATGACCGAGAAGCCCCGCGGCGGGTCCCACCGCGTTAACGTCGCCGCCGACGAAATTCCGGGACCAAAGTGGCAGATCAGTTGAGTAGGCTGACCGTCGGCGCCCACCGAAAATTCGGACCGCGTAAACCATGACGAAAGTCCGGCACCGGTCCCGATTGCCTGCCAAAGTTCGTCAACCGAACCTGGCGCCTCAACCTCTCCCCGCACCCACCTGCGTCCTGAGGGATCAACTCTTACGCTCATGTTTGCTCCAATTTACATTAGACATCGTGCCCGACACTATCTGAATCATCCCCCAGTTTCGGCCCATGCGCAAGCGGGACTCGGGCATTCGATTCCTGCCCTTTTGGAATCCGAAGTGGGAGAAGCTACCGACCAGACTGCGAAATTCACATCGAGTAGCCTGTGAGGGCGCATGGGTTATAGTTGGGACAAGCCGAAACATCGCGTCGACCGGGCAATGCGCGACCTGGGTATCTTCAGCCGAGCCGCATCTCGAAGCAAACTTCCGTCCGACTTCACTCCTTGCGCTCCTACTTGAAACGCCACATAATATGCACAGGACCCGTCGGAGCCGTCGGCCGCGTCCGTGCCCCAAAAGCTGAGCCTCTCTTGAGGCGATGTTCGTCTCGAAACCATAGGAGATTCCAATGGACCTGCAGTCGATCCTCCAAACATGGATAAACGTTCTGACGAAGCCCGGCGAAGAGGTCTTTGCCGCCGAGCGAGAAAAATCCTCGGCGACACTATCTACCGCTCTCCTGTGGATTATTGCGGCCTCCGTAATCACGGCGCTGCTCGGCGCCCTCCAGGCTACCATTTACTCGTCGCCAATGGGCGGGTTCGGCCAGATTATGGACTTGCTTCCTGCCGACCTTCAGAACGAACTCGGGACGGCTGAGGAGGCAGGGGCGTCGGGTGGAGCAGCTTTCAACTTTGCGCTCATCATCTTTGGGCCGATATTCTTCCTTATTGGAGTTGGCGTCTACCACCTTATCGCTACTGTACTGGGTGGGCGCGGGCAGTATGGCCGTTATGCCTACCTCAGCGCCACCTACTCCGCACCGCTCATGATCGTTGGATCCGTTCTCGGTTTTATTCCGGTGCTTGGGGGCTGTCTGAGCCTGATCCTGGGCATCTACCAGTTTGTGCTCACCTACTACGCCGTTAAGGTGGAATACGGGCTTTCGCAGGGGCGGGCAATCGTTGTGGTCGTCATCCCTGTTGTGGCCGGGCTGGCCCTGGCAATTTGCCTGGTGACGGTGGTCTTCGGGACTATGTTCGCACTCTTTCAGCAGTAGCCAAGCCGCGTCTTCCCTATCCCATCACTCCCAGGGCAGTTGCTTTGAATTTGAGGAGATCGCGTGAGGCTGCCCGAATCAGGAAAAGGGGGCAGCTTCCGCAGAGCCAACTCTCGGGAGAGACGAGACTATGAACAGCGCTAAATCCCAGGGTAACTCCTTTGAAGAGGTTGCAGGTGAATATGGAGAAGATGCCGCCATCAACGCTGGAATTGCAGCCGATCCCGATACGATTGAACTGGATGAGGAGTGGTTCAAGCAGGCCCGGCCTGCCATCGAGGCAATTCCTGATATCGTCGAACGTTATCAGCATTCTCAAATGGGGGAATCCGACTCTACTAAAGTCATGCTCCCCATTCCTCTGGACGCTGATCTGGCGGAGCGCATTCGCAACATCGGGCCCGATTGGGAAGAGGTTGTAAACGAAGAACTCCGGCGAGCATTCACGCGTACTTAGGGTCGAAGGCGTTTCCTCGCCACATCGCGAGATCATACTACGAGGCAATTTCTCCTCTGGCACGCGCACTCAAACTCTTACCCACCGCATAACTTTCGGCATCACTCAGGATCAAGGTTGCCTAAAGGCCCCGTCGCCAGGCAAGATTGCCAATGACAATTATCGACGCGCACAATCATCCTGACTGGCTCGGTCATGATCTGCCGAAGTTTTTGGCCAACATGGATAGCTTCGGCATCGACAAGACGTGGCTGCTGACCTGGGAATGCCCGCCGGACGAGTACAATCCGGCCAGCTATTTCCCTGCCATGCACTTTGGCGACGGCAGCGCCTATCCGGTCCCTTTTGAAGCTTGCCTCCGCTACAAACAGGCCGCGCCGGAGCGCTTCGTACTTGGGTACGCGCCGGACCCACGCCGGCCCGAAGCCATCGATCAGCTCCAGGCGGCAATCGAGATTCACGGCGTTCAGGTCTGCGGCGAAATCAAGCTGCGCATGCTCTATGACAATCCCGACGCCTTGCAACTGTTCCGGTTCTGCGGCGAAAAGGGATTGCCGGTTACCTTTCACCTCGACTATCCGATTCCAACCGGCCAGCGCTACCCCCGCACGGACTGGTGGTATGGAGGGAGTATCGAAGCCTTCGAGCGAGCCTTACGGGCCTGCCCCGATACGGTCTTTATCGGCCACGCGCCGGGGTTCTGGGCACATATCTCCGGCGATGATCAGTACGACAAGGTCGGATATCCGAAAGGCCCGGTTCTTCCCGGAGGTCGGCTCTTCCACCTCTTCCGCACATATCCAAACCTCTACGCCGACCTCTCCGCCGGCTCCGCGTACACCGCGTTGACCCGTGATTTCAGCCAACTCGAAGAACCGCCTTTTTCCTCGGAGAGCGGGGCGGCCGCCGAGCCATTCTTCCTCGAATTCCAGGACCGGCTGCTATTCGGCCGCGACCATTTCGACGACCGCATGCAGAGCCTTCTCAACACGCTGGAACTGCCCGCAGAAGTGCTCCGCAAGGTCTTCAGCGGCAATGCCGAGGCGCTTCTGGCGTAGACTACGTCTTTCTGGGGTCTTGCCGGGGCCTTGCTGCCGGGGTCTTGCCGGGGACCGTTGCTTTTCTGCCGGTCGCTTCTCTGAAGAATTTACCCGTGGAAGCGCGAGGGAATTGGAAACGGGGAGCCGAGGGAGCCGGTTATCTCTATTTTCGCTTGTCGTCCAGAGCCTCTGCGGCGCCAAGGGCTGTCGCCATCAGCTTCCTGTAGCGGGCCGCGTCTACCCTGGTGACAACGTCCACGTCGGTCCATTCGCCCTCTCTTGCAAAGCCGTCGGTAATGATGCGCCGGTCGAAGACGGTCGCTCCCCTTGCCGCGCCGCTTGAAAGCTCCACGTGCAGGGGCCGGCGTTCCGACGCGGCGCCCGCCGGGTCGATCACAGTCGCCACGGTCCCGGCGTCGCCGATGAGGGAGAAGTCCATCCCGAAGAAACGGCAGTAGTGCAGGGCGATGCCGCCGGCGATGCGCGCGCCCGCCCCTTTCGCCTGGGTCAGTTTCTCCGCTTCCTCCTTTGTGAGCCGTACCTGCATGAAAGGATCAAGCGGGTACAATGTAACCGGCAGTCCGCTGTGAAGCACGATGGCCGCCGCCTCCGGATCGTAGCGGACGTTGAATTCCGCCGCCGGTGTCGTATTGCCGGGCGCCGCAAATGTCCCACCCATCACATAGAGCCGCTCGATTCTGTCCCCGATGCGGGGATACAATCGTAGTAGCATGGCGATATTGGTCAGCGGAGCCAGGCAAATCAGCGTCACCGGCTCGGCCGCATCAGCCAAGGCGCGGCGCAGAAACTCGACGGCGTGGAGGTCGACCTCGGTGCGCTGCGGGGCCGGCAGCCCAAGATCTCCCATTCCGTCACTACCGTGCAGAGCCGGGGCGGACAGCCCGGGCTCGAGAATCGGCCTGTCCATGCCCGCGGCCACCGGGACCGGCGGGGCGTTGATCGCGTCCAGCAGCGTGAGCGTATTGGCGACGACCTGTTTCAGGGCGCAGTTTCCGGCCACACAGGTAATGCCGCGTACATCCAGCGCCGGAGACGCCAACGCCAGCAACAGGGCCAGCGCATCGTCGCCGCCAGTGTCAACATCGAGCAATACGGGGAGCGGGTTCGTCATTTTCAAGCTCCTATCCTGCCGACGACGGGTCCATTGTTGCAATCGAAGAGACGCTGCGTCTGTGCAGCGCGATGGCAAAAGCCGCCATGAGCAGCGCGCCCAAAACCGGTGCCAGGACGAGGCCCTCCAGGGCGGTGTCCAGGGTCACTTGATCCGCTATCCAGCCGGTGAATGTGGCGCCCAGCCCGCCCGGCCACCAGCCCAAGCCCATCACCAGGCCCGACGCCATCGCCATGCCGCGCGGCCACACTTCCTGGGCGACGACAACGGTGGTAGGGTAGGTGCATCCCAGCAGGAAGCCGATCGCGCCGGCATAGATGAATTGCAGGCCGCCGCCCGAGTTGATGAATAACCAGTAGGCCGGCCCAAGAAAGGCGAAACTGCTCAGCAACACCTGCCAGCGTCCGAACCGGTCTGACAAGATTCCGCCAAAGAGACTTCCCACGCCGATCAGCAGGGAGAGTACGAAGAGCATCTGCCCCCCGTAAACGACGGTATAGCCCCGGTCCTCCAGCAATGTCGGCAGATAGGTCGTCAGACTGAGCTGGAACCAGGCGCGGGTCATTGCCACCACCGTGATCAGGACCAGTCCCAGCAGGAAGCCCTGACCGGCGCGAGACTGCCGCTGACGATGCGCTTCGCGATCGACTTTGCTCTCCTGCCCAAGCCCTCTGACCAGCCAGAATGCGGCCAAGACCACGACCGGCAGAAGGACGACTGTCCCTTTCAACCCCAGCAACCCCAATCCAATCGCCAGGAGGAGCGGGCTGCCCGCCGAGCCGATGTTCCCGCCGACGGCAAAGAAGGAGACGGCACGCCCCCGTTTCCCCTCCTCGGTGGCCTTTGTGACGACCGAAGCGCCGGCCGGGTGAAACGCGGCCGACCCAAACCCGGCCAGCGCCACGCCTACAAGCAGGACCCAATAGTTGCCGCTGAAGCCCAGCACGGCCATGATCAGCCCCAGCCACAACACGCTCAGGGCCGTAATGCGCCGGGCGTCAAAACGGTCGATGAAGTAGCCAAACAGTGGCTGCGCCAGCGACATGGTCGTGGTCCCAACCAGGGTTATCATGCCGATCTGTCCGTAGGTCAGCCCGAATTCGGCGCGGAAGAGGGGAAAGAAGACCGGCAGATATTGGTGGAAAAGCTCCAGAAGAAAGTGCCCGCCCGCCACCAGCAGCACTGTATTTGTTAGCAGTTTGCGCTTGAGAGTAACCCCTGGAAGGGCTTGAGCCCCCGTGTTGCCGACCATCTTGCCCCTTTGCCGCGTGAAGCGGACAGACCCGTCCGGAAATGGACAGCCGCCCGCAGAGCTGTCCTGCAGAGCTGTCCTGCGGGGCCGCCGCGTTAGAGCGCTCCTGGATTGCAACCCGTCGCGTCGAGCAGCGCCCAAAACAAAGAGGGATAGAAGATCAAGTGTCTTCATCCCTCGTACTTTGCCATGATAATATGCAACTGAGGAACTGGCAACTTGCGCAGGTTTACGCCGGACCCCACATGTCTGATCTGTTATGGTGGAAAGGGTTTGAGAATACAACCGGGGCCAGCGTCGCGGACTCGGCTATCGCGGTGAGAGAGTGGATGGAAGGCGCACTCGCGGCGGGACCGCTTCACGCGGAATGACCGATGAGATCCTCCGGCAGTCTTTGGCGAAACCGGGGGTTTACACGGCTGTGGATCGCGCACGTCACGTCCGGCGCGGGGACTGCAATTACCAATGTCGCTCTGCCGCTGGCAGCCGTCCTCGTTCTGGGGGCGACACCCTCAGAAATGGGTCTGCTGGCCGCGGCCGGCTCGCTGCCCAACTTGCTCTTCGGCTTCATTGCCGGCGTCTGGGTGGACCGGGTCAGGCGCAAGCCGATTCTGGTCTGGGCCGACATTGGCCGCGCTATGCTTCTCCTCTCCATTCCGGCAGCCGCATTTCTGGGCCAACTCACTTTCCTGCACCTCTGGATTGTCGCGTTCGCGGTAGGCACATTTACGGTGTTCTTCCAGATCGGCGCCATCTCAGTGCTGCCCGCCCTGGTCGAGAAGCGGGACCTCGTCGAGGCAAACAGCAGACTTTCGACCAGCGACGCCGTTATTTCCATCGCGGGGCCGGCCGCGGCCGGCGGGCTGGTGCAACTTTTGAGCGCCCCCAGAGCAATCCTCATCGACGCCGTTTCCTATCTTCTTTCTGCGCTGGCGCTTGGCGGCGTTGCCGAAGAGGAGGCGAAGCAGGGGGCACAGCCTGACGGCGAAAGCGCTGAAGGCCCTGCTTCCGGTTTGCGAATGGCCGCGATATCGTTCGGCCGCGAAGTTGGGGAGGGCGTACACGAGCTCCTGCGGACGCCGCTCCTGAGAGCGCTTACGGTCACTTCCAGTCTGGGCATGCTGGCGGGTTCGCTGGCGTCGGCGGTACAGATGCTCTTCCTGGTCGAACAGCTGCGATTCACGCCTTCCGTCATCGGCATAGTCGCAGCCTGCAGCGGGGCAGGCTCTCTTCTGGGCGCGGTGGTTGCCGGAAGGGCGGCGCGAATTCTGCAGGCTGGAAGGACGCTCGTTGTGGGTAAAGTTCTGTGGATTGCCGGCGCCTTGCTACTGGCCGCTGCAGACCTGACCGGTTACGAGCTGGTTGCCGCCGGCGCCGCGCAGGCGCTGGTCGGACTGGGCAGCACGCTCTACTTCGTCAATCAGATCAGTCTGCGCCAGGCGATAACGTCGGTGCGGCTGCTGGGACGCGTGACGGCGGCTCGCCGCTTCGTGCTCTTCGGCGCGGCAACGGGCGGGGCCCTGATCGGCGGCGCGCTGGGAGAGGCAATCGGCCTGCGGGCGACGCTCCTGGCTGGCGCCGCGGCCCTTGCAACGGAGCTGGCCCTGCTCTACTTCTCAAGAGTGAGGGGGGCGAAAATCGAGTAGTCGGAAAGTCAGGACTTGGCCCTCTGCGTTCCCGACAGCGGCGCAAAGTCGACGATGTGAAATCGAAGAAACAGGGCAAGCGCGCCCGCCAGCAACAGACCTGCAAGCAGCCAGAACATCCCGCCATAGCCCAGGCCGGCGATAAGCAGCCCGCCCAACAGCGGTCCCGCCACCTTGCCGCCGTTTTTGAGCGAACCAGCCAGCCCCATGCCGGCGCCCATCTCTCCCGCAGGCGCCTGCTCCGCGATCAGGGCGACGGTTGCCGGGAAGATCAGAGCCTGGGCCGCGCCCATCGCCACGGCAACCGCCAGCAGACCGAGAGTACCCGCCGCCGTCAGCAGAAACGGGAGCGAAAGCGCCAGGCAGAACATTCCCAGCGACACTGCCCTAAGGTGGCCAATCCGGTCCCCCAACCTGCCGCCCCACGGCCTGAGAAGTATGAGCGCGCCCTCTTGCGCGCTGAAAAACAGGCCGATCTCGACCGTCGAATACCCGGCAGTCAGCGCGTAAAGCGGCAGAAAAGCCTTGATTACATAGGTTACGACAAAGACCGCCGCCTCCAGGGCGCCAGAAAGCCAGATGGCGGGCGTACGCAACAGGGCCGCTTCCCTCTTTGCGAATCCTCGCATCGCATTTGAGAGGAGATCCTTGCTTACGGTCCTCTTGCGGCCGGCACCGGCTTTGAACCGCGGCGACACGCGGAAGTCGAGTCCATCGCCGCCCAGCCACAGGACCGGGATGAATGCGGCCATGCTCAGCGCGCCAATGAGGGTAAACACAGTGACCGGATCCAGCGACAGCAGCAGCCAGCCCGCAACCGCCGGCCCGACCAGGTAGCCTCCGCTGCGGGCCATACCGAACCAGCCGAGCCGTTCGGCTTTCCGCTTGCCGCTGCGTTCAGCCACATAGGCCACGGTCACCGGTCCGTAGATGGCAGTGGCCGCGCCGTGCAGCAGGCGAATTGCAACCAACTGGCCGGGCGTCTCGATCAATGCGTACAGAAATGGCACGCCTGCGAAGATCAGCGTACCGATCAGAAGCCACAGCCTTCTCCCCATTCGATCCGAAAGCAGACCGAAGAGCGGCTTCGTCGCCATGCCTGTAAGCGTGGAGACCGAGACGATCAACCCCAGGAGCGCGTCCGACGCGCCCAGCGAGGCGGCGAAGATCGGTAGCAGGGGCGTCTTGCCCATCTGATAGGCACTGCGAACGATGAAATCGGCAAGAGTGATCTTCAAGAGCGCAGGAGACCCTGCGCTCTTGTTTGCCGCCAGCGGAACTCGCATATCGACGACTCTAAACGACTACGGGAGGAACATCCGCCGCCTGGATTGCGGCGTTGAAATCGGCTACGCTCTCGCCCAATATCGAATCAAGGATGTCCAACTGCGCATCGACCTGGATGCTCAGATCACCGAAGACATCATAGGTCTGCTTCGTCGGGGCATCGTCAGACGAGGAGATTACACTGATGAGATTGTGCAGCTTGGCGTTCAGCATAGTTTGCAGACGCAGCCGGTCAAAGGCGACCTTGGCTTCGGGCTGGACCAGCTGAGATTCCACCGCACCCAGCTGTTCTCCGATCTGGTCTGCCCTTTCCTTAACCGCGGACTTTGCCTGCTCGCCGGCCTCGCTTTCGGCAACCATTTCGGCCATGGCCGTCACACGGTCACGCGTCCGCCGCAGCCGTTTTATGGCCTGATGCGTCTCGGAAAGCTTTGCGTTTACGTCCTGCCAAAGGTCAAACTGCGCTTGCATCGACTCCTGGCTTCGATCCAGTTTGGGATCGATAAACAGTTCGAACTGTTCGGTGTGGCTCTCCCCATCAACCGTCAGGCGCACCTGGTAGGTCCCCGGGGGCGCCATGGCGCCGGTGACACTCTTTTCCGTGAACGGGTCGCCCGGCAACTGTTCGGCGTCGGCATAGCGCATATTCCACACAAACCGGTTGAGACCTGCGTTGGCGGGAATGTACTGAATCGAGGGAATTTCCTCCTTCTCCTTTTCCATCTCCTCCTTTGCCGGTTTGGGGCCGTACGAGCGGATCTCATTGCCCGCCGCGTCGAGAAAGGCCAGGCTGACTTCCTGCGCGTCGTTTGGGAGCGTGTAATAGACGATGGCGCCGTGGGGTGGATTCTCGCCGCCGTCGAGGACGCGGCGCGTGCTGCCGCCGGTGTCGTCCTCTTCGTCCCGGAAGGTGATTAGCTGCCCAAAGGCGAGGGCATAGTTGCGCGAATCGCCGCGCGCCCCGGAAACCGTCCAGGGAAGCCAGCGGCGCAGCGTTGCGCGCGGGGGAAAGAGCCGGGCGCCGCCTTCGTCAGAGTCCTTCAAGGCGCCGACCTGCCTCAGAGGCGTAAGGTCATCCAGGATCCAGAATGAGCGGCCATGCGTGGCCACCACGAGGTCTCCTTCCTTGACGATCATGTCGTAGACCGGCGCAACCGGCAGATTGCCGGGCATCCTCTGCCACGATCCGCCGTCGTCGAACGAGACGAAGACTCCCGACTCGGTACCCACGTAGAGCAGGCCCTCGCGTTCGGGGTCTGCCCGCAACATGCGCGTGATTTCATTTTGGGGGAAGCCGGCGTCGAGCCGCTGCCAGCTCTGGCCCAGGTCGGTCGTCTTGAAGAGATAGGGGCTGTAATCATCCAGCTTGTAGCGGGTGGCGGCGACGTACACTGTCGAGGGATCGTGCGCGCTCGGTTCGATGACGGTCACGAGGCTCCATTCCGGCAGGTCCGGCGGCGTAACGTTGCGCCAGCTGCCGCCTCCGTCCTCGCTGATGTGAATCAGGCCGTCGTCGCTGCCAGCCCAGAAGAGGCCCTGCTGGTGGGCGGACTCGATAAAGGTAGAAATCGTGCAGTAGTGCTCCGCCCCGCTCGTATCCAGGGTAAGCGGCCCACCGGACGCTTCCAGCTTGCTCTCATCGTTGCGGGTGAGGTCCGGGCTCAGAATCTCCCAGGAGGTGCCTTCGTCGGTCGTGCGAAAGACGCAGTTTCCGCAGGTATAGAGCACATTGGTGTCGTGAGGGCTGAAGAGGATCGGGAAAGTCCAGGGGAATCGGTACTTCATCTCTTTAGGGCCGAATCCGCTGAACGGTTCCGGCCACACGGTTACCAGCCGGATCTGCTTTGTGCGGTGGTCGTAACGTTGCAACGCGCCGCCGCCGCCGGGCGAAGAACCGACCGCGCCGACGTAAACGATGTCGGAGTCGTCCGGCTTGACGGCGATGTATCCGCTCTCGCCGGTGCCGGCGGGGTAGCAGTCGCCCCAGGGAATGGCGCCCTTTTCGGTTGCGCTGGGGACCGCAATGCTGGAGTTGTCCTGCTGCGTGCCGTAGACGTGATAAGGCTGCTGGTTGTCCACGTCCAGGTGGTAGTACTGGCCCGTGAGCTGGTTGTAAATGGTGCTCCAGGTTTCGCCGCCGTTATAGCTGACGCAAGCCCCGCCGTCATTGCCGTTTATCATCCTGTGCGGGTCTGCGGGGTCGATCCAGAGGTCGTGATTGTCGCCATGCGGTGTCGTGATCTCGGTCCAGTTCTTGCCGCCGTCGACACTTTTCCACATCTTCAGGTTGTTTACGTAAACGGTGTCGGGGTCCTGCGGGTCGGCGAAGATATGCAGGTAGTACCAGGGCCGGTTCAGCAGGTCCTGGTTGTTCGTGAGATGCTCCCAGGTGGCGCCGCGATCATCGGAGCGGTATACGCCCGAATTCTCACCCTCCGCCTCCACGATGGCCCAGACGCGGCTGGGCTGGGCAGGCGAAACGGAAATTCCTATCTTTCCCAGAATCCCTTCCTGGGGCAGGCCGGGGTTGCGGCTGATTTCGGTCCAGCTGTCGCCGCCGTCGGATGATTTCCACAGGCCGCTGTCGGGGCCGCCGCTGACCAGTTCCCAGAAGTGGCGATGCACCTGCCAGATCGAGGCATAGATAATTCTGGGATTGGTGACATCCAGCGTAAGGTCCACCGCGCCGGCCCTGTCGCTGACGTAAAGAACACGCTCCCACGATTCTCCGCCGTCGGTGGAGCGGTAGACGCCGCGCTCGTTGTTGGGACCGAAGGCGTGACCCAGCGCAGCCACGTAGACGGTATCGGGGTCCTGCGGGTGGATACGAATTTCGCCGATGTGATGGCTGTCGCGCAGCCCAACGTTCTTCCAGGTCTCGCCGCCGTCGGTGGATTTGTAGACCCCGTTGCCCCAGCTTACGTCCAGGCGGATGGTCGACTCACCCGTACCGGCGTAGATCACGTTGGGGTCGGCCTCGGAAACTGCGAGTGCGCCGACCGAGGAGACGTCGAACTGCCCGTCGGTAATGTTTTCCCAGTAATGGCCTCCGTCGACCGTCTTCCAAACACCACCCGCCACCGCGCCAAAGTAGAAGACGTTCTTGTCAGTCGGATGTCCTGCGGCCGCGACCACGCGTCCCCCGCGCGGCGGACCGATGCAACGAAACTTGAGGGCATCCCACGCCGCAGATTCGTTTTTCATCTCTGTATTCTCTCCGTGTTCTCTCCGTGAATTGTATGGCTGAATCGAACTGGCGCCGCTCTTACCCAGGAGTGCGGCGCCGGGCGGTGAAAGCTGAAAGGGTCAAGCCAGTTCAGACTTTCCCGGGCAACGAGTGCCTTGCGCTAACGCTCAACCGGTAGAGGGCAATCGACTCCGTCCAACGAGGAAGTGGGCTCCAAGCTTATGTGAATGAATTATATCGGGAGTTTCTGCGTTCCGGTCACTTTTACACGAGTTCGCAGCGGGAATCGGGCCTAAAGGCAAGGCGCGCATATCCTAACCGATTCCGGCGCGCAGGTCAAGGCGGAAGGGCAGTTTTTGGTTTTCAGTTTTCAGTTTTTAGTACGGCGGCGGTTCAGGGATAGGGGCTGGGTGGACGATTTTCGGGGTATGTGCCATAAAGTGCGTGAGAACACTAGAGATCCGGGGGTTATTGGGGGGTAGGGCGGGTTGTGGGTGTTTGGTGAGGGGTTGGGGAGGTGGGGCG
>JAJEDJ010000022.1 GCA_022821545.1 Caldilineaceae bacterium | reverse complement strand
TCGGACGGGGCGCCGTGGGCGAGGCAGAGGCCGCCGTACTGTTCGAGGCCGTTGGCTTGGCAGGGCTGGCCGTCTTTTCTGATTCCTGTGCAGCGCATTGTGGACATTACTCCTTGGCATGTGCCGGCCAGCGGTTGTGTGCCCGGCTGGCCGGGGAAATGGTGATTGGGGCCGGGCCGTCGGTCCGGTTGTACGGAACGCGGAAAGGCCCAGACCAGTGATAGCACGAAACTATCACGAGATTGGGCCTCGTGGTATGCAGGGGGTGCGCCCAAACGCAGACCACTGCATCAAGTATCGGAATCAGGAAAAGAGTAACACAGGTTTTCTACCGGGGCAAATGGTGAACTGCGAGGAGTGAGGAACTGCGAGAAGAGAGGGAAGAGGAGAGAGGAGTGAGAAAGGGCGAGGCGCGGGCGTTGTCTGAACCGTCTCTCAAGAAGCGCCGGTCGACAAAGATGGGATTGTCCTGTGCCTGGATGACGGCGGCGAGTGGATTACGCCTGGATGGCGTGTCTCAGTATTCGGCTAGGGGGATGGACAATGTCTTGAGCGTCGATCCACTCCTCTACAGGCCGGGTGAGTTGCACCATTAAGCACGTTGGCTCGTGGTCCCGTTTTTGTCGTCGATCTCAGTTCTTTCGATTCTCAAGCATGAACCGATTTAACTCTTCCACCAGAATGTGAACGGTTGTAGATGGATTGTCTAAAGCTGGCCGAGGTTTGGGATAGACCTCTAGGAGCCTCCTAGCGTACTTGATAGCCATACTTTGCTGGGACCGCAATTGATCATACATATCCCAAGAATTCTTGTTATATGGACTATCCATTAGTTCAGAAAGCTTGCTCTCGTAGTCTTTACGACTCATAGGAGAATTGTAAAAATGGAAATGGAGCAAATACCAGAGCTCAAATGCCTGATTGGAGTACGCAACCTTCAACCCCTTGTTCTCAGCTTGTCTTATTGCGCTGTTAAAGTCACTGGCGAGCCAGTCATCTCTGTCAAAAACGCACCAGACCTGGTCGAACTGTTCATGGCCTCGATTCCTGGACGAATTCCGTTTCATATTCAATGCTACTTCCACCAATTGGGGAGGGCTGACGCCAAAGCCTTCAGCATGAACATGTATGAGTCCAGGTAAACGGAAACTATTAAAATAGTTTGGTTCGGTCGTCTCTCCTTCGCAGACAATCAGAAAACGTTCGCCCGGAGACCTCTTCGAAATTGAACGAGTGCGGTATCCTTTGCCACCACCCTTTCTGTGACCGCTAGGTTTGCGTTTCCTGGCCATCAGTTCTGCTCCAGCAACGGGCGGCGCATTCCCCCCAAAAATGGAATAGCACCGTAACGCCCTTGGATGTAGTCTTTTTCAAAGGTCGCATCGTTGCGCAACTTGAATTCGGCCAGTGAATAAAGGTACGACGCTCCTTGTCGATCCTTTTCTACAAACCAGATCTGATCTCTGCGCAATAACTGGTTATCCAGCAAATTGGTATCTTGGATGACAAATACCAATTGAGCGTTGTTGCGATTTTGCTCAGGATCATTGAAAAGGCTGACGACTTCTCGCGTCAGCAAAGGATGTAGACGGGCGTCCAACTCGTCAATGATCAGGACGTCCCCGCTCTTCAGAGTGTCAATGAGAGGTCCGGACAATGAGAAGAGCTTCTTGGTTCCTTCTGATTCATGCCGGTCCAAATAGAATAGTTCCGATTCGACAGGCCGGCCTTCATCGTCAACTTTGCGGTGTATGGTTCGGACTGTCGTTTGCTCTTGCTCTCCTACCAAATTCAAGAGTGGTTCGAGAGCCGTTCGCAACTCTTCCGGAGCTTCCTGTGGCAAAGGTTCTGGGGGAGAAACTCGTTTCTCAATTTGGAGATTGTCGATCCCCAAATCCAATCGCTTGATGAGCGAACCGATTGCCTGTGCAGAATCTTTGTCGTCGAGCATACTCTCTGTAAATAGGCGCATCCCCATGTTCAAGTGGCTTAGGCTGGTGGCGATACCTAGCGAACGGAACCAACTGAGAACTTCCTGAGCAGTTTCCCCATCAAACTGGGCCACTACCGAGAGGAAAAGCGCATTGGGCCGGGTTCTCTCAATCAAGTCCCGTCCTTCCCCCTTGAATTTGTCCCCCAACTTTATTTCATCCCCGTCTCTCTCGAAAAGTCTGGACTCCCTGACTTTCGGGGCGACGTATAACCATTCAGCTTCTACACGTTCACTGGTTACTTCAAAGCCGTACCGATAGCGCTTTCCCTCCGTAATGAATATGATCTCAAAGGAGGAAGGCTCATCTTCCGTTTGGGTACTGAGTCGAAAAGGTTCGACATCGATTCCCCCTGTAGGGTCCGAACTCTTGTGGGAGTTTCTTACGAAACCCACCATGAAGTGAATAGCCCCAATGAGATTGCTCTTGCCACTAGCGTTGGCGCCGTAAATTGCAGCGCTCTTCAACAGTTCGACTCCTCCGTGCGCATCAAAGATGTTGTTCTCGTTCAGTTCGGCGCTTCTCTCTTTGAGCGAGCTGGCAACCATGCTGAAGGAGACTTCATCCTTGAATGACCGATAGTTGCTGACACTGAATTCTATTAACATTGTTCATTTCCGTAAGACAAAATAGAGAAATATGTGAATATATCTCAAATTTCTCTATTTTAACATCACACAGTTGGATTTGGAAAACGAATGTAATTCATTCTGTAACCACAAATTTCCGCGCGGACTACATCTGAGCTTGGCCCCGAAAACTGGACCACGAGCTAAGGGGAATGGTGGAGCAATTCACCCAGCAAGCGGATACGAAGTTCCATAGTTAAGGACCGGCGGTGACTCGCGGTGGCCTGCTTGAAGCCTTACAGGTTAACATGGACGGTCGCGGTCGCGCCTTGTGCAACGCTGTCTGCGAACGCAGATGGCGTTGCGTCAGATATGAAAACATCAATCTCATGCGATATGGCACGGTGCGCCAACTACAAGACGGACTGAGACGCGATTTAGTCTTCTAAAGCCATCAAAGACCGCGACAAAGTCTCCATTGTTGCACACCGGCTGGAGAGCACTTCGTGGGCTGATGGCGGCAGACCGCCTGTTGCCTTTCAAAACCTGACGCATCCGTCTGGATGCCGCTTGTTTTCACGTTCCGTGGTTCAACAATGGGGGGCACTATAAGAAAGGATCTCAGGATGTGTTTTGGTGACTCTTCTTACGAACGGCCCCTTGGTTCATTTTCGAGATTCGGAAGCTCGCCGCGTGCCAACTGGTCGTATGCGTGCAGGACGTAGCGTTGCGTTCGGTACTCGCCGAATTTGTCGATTTCGTTGCGCTTGAGAGCGGGGAACGAGGAGCTGGGCGGAGGCGCGTCGAGAATCCACTCGACGTCGGCGCGGTCCAAGCGGTACATGTGCGAGAAGATGGCGTCGAGTTCACTCTGCAGGTGGTGGCGGCGTTCGTCATCCCAGGTGAAAGGAGGGCCCTGATAGCCAAGGTCTCTGGCGAATCCTTCTAAGTTGTGTGCTGTATATGTCAGTTCCAGCACGCGCGGCACGACCAGTTCCACGTACTTCAGATCCATTACCGCATCTTCCAGGTAGGTCTCCGGCGGCAGGACAGGAAGCTGTTTGACGATGAAGAAGTTCATATTAACGCCTCCCACCGAGAAACGCGCTGCCCAATCAAGGGGGAGGCTGTTCATGTTAGCCAAGACGAGCGCGGAGGCAATGGCACGCGCGTTCTCGTAGTCGATTACGGGTGCGCTGTTTCCCACTCCACTCCAAGGGAGACTCCCAGTGAGGAATGTTCGTTCATCCGTGGCTCTGGTGATATTGCGGAAAGCTTGGAGCCATCCAACAGGGTCGATATCCAAGAGAGGAGCCTTATTGCTCACTGCGGTTTCTAGTGTTGCTGCGAAAATTGAGGTTCGCTGGTTTGTTGGACTTGAAATATCTCTGAAGACAATGAGCCAACGATGAGTGTCGTTCCGGAATCGCTGAATCCGACAATCGGTATCATAGCGTAGATTCCCGTCCTCTCGTCGGTCGCCCGCGTGATTTTTCTGAGAGCCAATTGCGAGCCAGTTCGGCGAGAAGGTCGATGGTCTGGTCTGGTCTGGTCTGGTCTGGTCTGGTCTGGTCTGGTCTGGTCTGGTCTGGTCTGGTCTGGTCTGGTCTGGTCTGGTCTGGTCTGGTCTGGTCTTAATTGTATGGTTTTTTCTCGTTTGTCAAGTCTGCTCAATACTTCGCGTTCAGGAACCCAGTAGCGAGGGACAACGACGGAGTGCGGATCTTCCTTGTCGTCGGCGGGCACAGCCTGGGCATTTCCCTTGCGAATATCTTCAGCAGAAACTCCCTCGAAGGTGGCGAAACGGTGATCGTATTGATGGAAAAGTTTGGCTTCATACAGGGGTAAGTAGCGCTCTCCGCCGCGTGAGAACACGTTGCCGTGGAGTTGCCAACCTTCGTCTTCCAGTTCTGCGCGGGTTTGGAAGAGGCTGGAGTGGCTTGTCATGTTGATCATTTGCATGAAGCTGACGCCCCAAGGATTTTTCTCTAGTTCGTTGCCGCGGGATTCTCTCCAGAGCACGCCGGCGCGGCGGTACATTTTGCGGGCGATCTCCATGTCCTGCCTTGTGCGGAAAATTGGGCAGGTTCGAGTGTTGGGCTTAAAAAGGGTGAAGTCATCGGTTGAGAGTACGAATCGACGTTCTTTTTCCCGGAGTTGCCCTACCTGAAGAAGGAAAAAGGAGAATTCCGACTGCGGACTAGGGCTCCCTTCCCCGCTGAGAGTAAGCAGACAGAACTTGGTCGACCTGTGGACACCAGAGAATATCTCTTCCCTGTTTTCAAAGTCATATAGACTTACGAGCCGCTTATTGCTAATAATCTCGCCAAAGAAGACTTTATTTGAATCATCGGTCGCGATATTTGTCTGGACGATTAGGCCTGCTTTTCCTCTCGGTGACAGCAGTTGAAGAGAAGCTTCCGCGAATAACGAATAGCTGTTTAGTTTGCCGAATGTGGTTAATGGAAACCTTCCACTACCACGACAGAACTCATTCTTTGCATCGTATTCGCGTCTGTCGAGTTTGTACTCTCTCCAGAGGTCTGGATCGCTTTCCTCTAGTTGCGAAATACTCTGTTTTCGTTTGGCTCCCGACAGATTAGCTATGCTTGGCGCACGGACCGCGAAGTATTCCTTCTCTGAAAGTTGAGAAACCTCCCACGGTGGGTTTCCAAGTACGACATCGAATCCGCCGCGGCGCATAACATCGGCAAAGGCAAGGTGCCAGTGGAAGAACGTGTGTTGGTCAGCCAACTGTTCGACCGTTTCCTCCACGCCGATACGTTGCTCAGCCTCACTCTCTATGCGTGCGAGGTCTTCGGTGTAGGGAACCGTCTGGCTTGATGACTTTGTTTTTTCGGCAAAGAAGGCTCCGACGAACAGATCGGCGCGCAGTTTCTCCCGCCTATACTTCTCATCGTGAAGGGAGGCATCGTAGGTTTCCTGCTTGCGCTCGACGTCATCCAGTGAATCTTCGGGCAATCGGTCCAGGCCACTGGTGGTCCTGGTGACTTCGTACACGCTTTTCTCTTCGAACAAGCTAGATTGTACAGCGGAGCTCGACTGCCTGTTGCGCTTTTTCAGGCCGGTGCAAACGGCTTTGTCGTCGCCGGTCAGGGCCTTGTAGGCGTCGCCGGGGATGCCGCCAGTCATGAGCTCCGGATCGAGGATGCCGACCAGGCTGTCGCCGTGCTGAATGTGGGCGTTGAGGAAGGTCAACGGCTTGCCCGGCTCGACGGTTTCGATCCAGAGGGCTGTCTTGCAGAGTTCGACCGCAAGCTCATTCTTGTCGACGCCGTAGATGCAGTTCTGAATGACCTCGCGCAAGGCATGCTGGCGGGCGCTCTCGTCGGAACTATCGCCATCCGACTCGATGCGGACGATTTCGGCGGCCATGCGACGGGCCGCGGCCAGGAGAAAGTGCCCTGAGCCGCAGGCCGGGTCGACGACATTGAGGTCCAGAATTGCCTTTTTGGGATTGGCAGGGTGATCGGCAATCGCTTGTGCAAGAACAGGTTCCAGGGCGGACTTGATCAGTTCGTTGACAAGGGAGGGAGGCGTGTAGTAGGAGCCGGAAAGCTTCCGCTCAGAGCCTTTGACCTTTTCGCCGCCGGCGTCGCCGAGAAAATTGAAGGCCCAGGGCGTGACATTCATATCTACGTCCGGTTGAAGCTCAAGCAGGCTTTCGTAGACCGAGCCGAGCTCTTCGGTACCCATATCGCGGTAGTTGACGCGCACGAGCGCGGCCCCGGTGCGGAATGAACTGAGGCTGCGGATGGCTTCGAGAAGCCGTTCATTGGAGATGGCTGAATTTTCCAGGGTGGGACACTGGCCGGAGCGAAAGAGGCCTCCCAGGGCCGGCAATCCCAATGGGGCCGCGCCGCGCGCAAGGGCATTGAAAGTGATCTGAAGGCTTTGCCACAGATCCTGGTAATGGTCGTAATGCCGTCTGCGTTCGGCGCGTTCACGCAGACGGGAAAGGGAATAGCCCTCCGCATAAACCTGGCGCTGGGCTGCGGTCGCCTCTGGGACATGAAGGAGATTTCGTTCTTCCGTGGAAAAGAGGAAAATGAGTCGATAGACCAGCCTGAGAAGCTGTTGGAAATACTGTTCCTTTGACAGGGCGCCTTTTTCGAGAGCGGCCCGCAATTCCTCGTTATTCGGATGCTGCAAAAATCCGTTGCCCAACTGTCGCAGCGCTTCGGTCACGCCGTCGCGCAGGTTTTCCAGGGCTCGCTCGCCGGTTTCATGGGCCTTGTCGCGCCAGGTTTCGATGATGCAGCTGGATGGCGTGTCGTCTATCGACTGTAGGCGGCTCGCATGCACGGCCAGCCACAGCGCGGCAAAGTCAGGATAGAGATCTTCCTGGAAGATGAGGTCCAGGTCAGCTTCAAGGTAGGCGGGGCGAGTCAGGCTTGGGTTGTCGCGCAGCAGACGCAGCTTTGAGCCATTGGAGACGATGCCCCACAAGGAGGCGTCCTCGGCGTTGAGGAACTCCTGCATCAGATCATGAGGGGCTTGCCGGCGCCCTTCATAACCGAAGCGCCTGTCGGCCTTGTCCAGGTCAAAGTGACGCGTCACGAGCAGGAGCGGTACGCTGCTACTGCAAGCGTGATGGGTAAGTCGGAACTCACGGTCGTCCAGCGCGATTCGCCCGGCCTTCTCCATGTCGTCATAGTTGAAGACGGAATGCAACAGGCGAACAAGCCAGTCGCTGACGCCCACCCGCTGGGGGCTGAGGTCCTCACGGGGGTAGCGTTCGGCATAGGCGGCATACAGATCGCTGGCGATGCGCCAGTAACGGGCGAGCTCTTCCTTTATCGCCAGTGACTTCGAGATACCATAGTCGGAACTGGCCTGACGGGGCGCATCCAGTCCAGCGATTGCCTGAAGAAAATCGGGAGGCAAGAGGCCTCCTTCGACATTGAGTGCCGTAAATCCGTGACTTCTGCGCGTACGTGTCATAGTTACCTCAGAGATTCGCCATTGGCATGAATACGTAAACACCAATCTTATCGACCGGCAGGGCCGGGGTAACGGAGTAGCGCAACCCTCTGGCGGCGCTTGCCTCGCGGATACGCCGGTGGTCTGCAAGCAGTTCTCTTGCCCGATCGCGGGCGAGGCGGCTGAATGTATCGTCCAGAACTGAGATTGAGTCGAGGGTTTGGCGAATGAGCAACGATTTCTGGCCGTCGTGCATATTGCGGCCGGGCTCCAACTGCAGCAGGGACAGGGCAGCGTCTTGTGTCAGCGGTTGGGGCGCTGCGTTGCCGTTGACGGCGACCCCCAAACACTCCTCCGCGAGCATTGATTTGAGCGGCGCGAATTCCCCGTATTCATCACGCTGTTCGACCTGAATCTGGCTGCGAAGGCGGAGCAGGTAGAGAACGGTCCGGCTATCGACGTCTCGCGTAAAGATGGCGCCCGACCTGGCTCCAATTCCCGGCATATCGGCATCAAGCGCCTGCTCCGCCACATAGTCTGCAAGCGCTGCAACAAGGGGGTGGGCCCTGTGGACGTAGACTGCGCCGGCCGGCGCCGGCTGCTTGAAGGCAATTCTGGCCGCCGACGTAAAGCCGAAGGCACTGAGGCGGTCCTGGAGCGGCGATGGCAGGTGGGCGACCGGTAGGCGGCTATAGCCATTATGCCGGTCGAGCGGCGCGCCCAAGCGCTCGGACGCAAGGCGTACGAAACGGGCTACATCATCCGGACCTCCGAGTACGGAAACAGTCTTGCGCCATTCAGGGAGGACGTCATCCGGTCGGAGCCGACGTTGAGCGAAGACCGTGCGCGACGCTTTATCCTGGGCAGTCTGCCAGGCATCTTCCAGTTCGGTCTCGACGCTGGTGACACCAAGCGGCAATGTCATCTGACTCACGCGGGAGATACCGGCGCCGTGAAGAAGAACTGCCCGCATGATGGCGTCGACGACTTTGTTGTTATCGGCGGGTAAGGGAACGGCAACGCCAAGCTCCTTGCGGATCTTTTCGGCCTTGCGAAGAATCACGCGCAGCACAGCTCCATCTACAGGATTGTTTTCGCCGTAGAGCATCAAGGCGCGAACGATCCTGGAAGCCTGTCCAAACCGATCTGCGCGCCCCTCACGTTGTTCGTGGCGGGTTGGATTCCAGGTCAGATCATAGTGGACAACTGCATTGAAAAATTTTTGCAGGTTCACACCTTCGGAAAGGCAGTCGGTGGCCACGAGGACCGGCGTGACACCTGCCTCCAGTTCATCCAGCGCCTCTACCCGTTCTTCCCGCTGGTCCGAAGTCAGCTCCCCGGTCACAACAGAAACATGTATCTTCTCGGACGCGAGCGCGCGTCTGAGCTCCTCACCGGCGTAATGGGCGGTGGCGATGTAGCGACAGAAAACAACCGGTCTGAAACCGTCGGCGGTAAGTTGCCGCACTTCATCGATCAGGGTACGGAGTTTCGGATCCCTTTTGGGTCCCCGCAAGGAATCGGCCCGCTCAATTAACTTGCGCAGCGTCCCTATATCTTCGGGCGCGTCTAACGCGCCGGCGGGGACGCTTTCGTTGAGCGGCAGGGAGTCATCGGTGGCTTCATCCATGACGGTTTCGCTCGCAACCTGATCGAGGTCTTCAATTTGCTCCTTTTCGTCTCTGTTTTCGGCGGCCTGGAGACGAGTGCGCAAAGCCAGCGATGCGGCGGCCGGACTCGAAGAAATACAGCGAAGCAGGGCAAGCGCGGCCCACCAGGACATGCGCTGCTGAAGTCTGGTTCCGCCTTCAGCCCGTCTCACCATCGCACGGGCATAGTCGAGAACATCGTCGAAGTGGCTACCCCATGCACCGCCCAGCCTGTAGGTGGCCTCCCGGCTCTGGCGTTCGGGAAAGCCGGCGGCGTCTCTCCACTCGGCGATGTCGCCGCGGCGGCGCTGGACGAAGTGCGCGGAGAGCGCCTCCCGCAGCGAGCTGCGCTCGTTGCCTTCGGGCATGTCGGCCAGTTTCGCGAATCGAGGTTCCAACAGACCCAGCAGATTGTGAAAGGCTATGTCATCGCCCGAATGCGGTGTCGCGGTCAGGAAGACCATACTGCGTTTGGGTTCGCCGTCGGCCAGGCCCTTGAGCAGCTGGTATCGCTGGTGGCGGGTGTTGGTGTTGGCCCGGACGCAGGTGTGGGCTTCGTCGACGATCACGAATTCCGGGCAGGCGCGCAGAAAGTCATGGCGGCGCCTGTCGGACTTAATGTAATCGAGTGAGACGACAGTATAGGGATAGACTTCGAAGATCGACTCGTCGGGACGCAGTCCGCGCTCGAGGCGTGTGGCCGTACCGGTACGGACTACCTCGGCCCCGATACTGAACTTCTCCTCCATCTCCCGTTGCCATTGTTCACAGAGATGGGGAGGGCAGATAACAGCCAACCTTTCGATTTCCCCGCGGTCGATCAGTTCGCGTGCGATGAGCAGCGCTTCGATGGTCTTGCCGATACCGACATCGTCGCCCACGAGGAGGCGAATGGTATCCAGCTTGAGCGCCATGAGCAGAGGCACCAGTTGGTAGGCGCGCGGCTCGAAATTGATATTTCCGAAACTGCGAAAGGGGCCAGCGCCGGCGCGGAGTTTCAAGCGGAGTGCGTCCCTCAGCAGAAGCGCCGCTTCCTGTGAACCTGGTCTGTCAGGGTTGGGGAGATCGAATGTTGCCGGGGCCGGTATCTCGGGCTCCAGCGGAAGATAGATCAGAGTCGCATCCTCTTCTGCTCCGCCCAGCGGCCGCAGTTTCAGCATGTCCGGGCGCGTTTCAGGCAGGACGACCCATTCGCGGCCACGCGCTTTGACCAGGTTCCCCGGCTTGAATTGGACAGGCGCTTCCATTTCTGCGCTCTCTGCTCCTTAATCGGTTACTGAAAGCTTGCCTTGCCCGAAGATCCAGGCGTACTCATCCATTCTGGACTGCCATGAGGAACGGCTGGGGCCAAAACGCACAACGGTAAAGCCGGCGTCTTCCAGCCGACGTGTAATATCGGCATCACGCTCTCTGCGTGAATTCTCGTTGTGGTGCGGGCCGTCAATATAGACTAAGGTCTGGTGGTCTGAGTATGCAAAATCCGGTCGTGTGCCGTGTTCCTGAAGGTAGGGCTGTGCTCTATCCGGCAGGTGGTATTCGTTTGATTTAAGGAAGTTGAGCCATTCCTGTTCCAGGTCGGAACTGGATGCATTCATCAGTTCCTCGAAGCTGTCGTCGGCGCTGAGCCTGGCTTCGATGTTCTTGCGTTGTCCCCGCGTCAGACGGCAGAGAAGCTCGATCATTTCCGGGTTCTTCCGGTCTATCCACTTGTGATCCAACTGGTTGTAGTAGCTCAGGAGACAGCGATAACAGCCAGCTTCACATTCTTGATCTTCATTTGTCAGGTCGGCGAAACTTTCCCAGCCATCGGATTCTGAACTGAAATGACAAACCTCGAGTGCCTTGCGGGCAATACGGGGGATGGCGTCGGGGTCGGAGGCCAGTCGCGTTAGAACACCGGCGCCTCCTTCGGCTGCTTCGTAGAGAAGGATGGCGTTGCAGGTGTCCCTGTCAGGCAGAGGTTCGGCTGCAAGTTCCGCTTCTTCCAACTGATATTCCTGTTCGATTCCGCGCTTCAGGGCATACTGGAAAGAGATCATAGCCACTTGAGACAGTTCGACCTTTGGCTGAATGATAAGGACGTTGCGAGTATCCTCAACGAAAGGCGTGACCCTTTTTACGCTTTTGCCTTCGGTCACCTTGTCATCTTCAGCGTCTGTAGGCGCTTGCTCGTCTTTTGTCCACTCGCCAGTATTGGCATCGATACTGAAGCCGTAGATAGTCTTTTCCTGTCGCCGCCGCCAACCGAGATTGACGCGCCACAGCCTTGAGGCTGCCCCATATTTGAGTTCCAGGATTGCATCTTCATTATCCATAATCGCGGCTGCTTCGACCTTCAATTGACCGTTTTCCTGGGCAAAACGCAAGGTGGTAATCATCTCATAGCCTTGGCGTTGCCGCTCCTCTTCATCAGAGGTTATGCGCATGGCACGACGGGTCGACACCTGCTCGATTCGATAGAGATTGGAGATCCTTCGTCCGCCTTCAAGAAGTTGGTCGCAGTTGGCGCAGCGTTCGAATTCCATCTGATCGTCGAAATGCCCATAACCACAGCTCGGGCAGATGCGGGCCGCTTGCACCGAAAGGTTGGAGGAGCCAGCCACGGATGCGTCCTCACGGATGGTGAGAATGGCCCTTCGTACGCGATAGGCACTGCCTTCGTGGTAGATAAATGATTGCGGCCCAAACTCTGAAAGCCCCAAGAAGCGGGGGCGGCTCAGGAACGAGTAGCGGGCAACTCTCTCGCGGCGTCCGGGAATGAATGCCATGAGCGGCAGCCGCGGGAAGTTATAGCCCGGCAGAAAGCCTTCGGCAGCGAGATAGCGGTAGGTATAGAAGTCGGAATTCATTGTTGGTCTGCTGTCAAGCAACAGGGTCTGCTGTGTGTAGGCTTCATCGTGGCGGGCTTTGGCCTCTTTGCGGTCTTTTTCGGTCGCCGCGGCATTATTGAGGATGGCATTTGCCGATTTTATCTGGCTTGAAGTCGCGCGGTAGAGAGAACGCCAGCGGTCGAATGCCCGATCAAGATTTCTTTTCGCCGAGTTCATTGTACTGTCGAGCCAGGTTTCCGTGTACCAGGGGGCGAATTGTTGGGAGAGATCTTCCGAAAGTGTTTTCAAGATGCGTCGCGCGCGTCCCTCTGCGTTGTGAACAACGTAATCGGCATCGATTTGATCGGCCAGGTCCTGGCGCAGAGGCAACTCTTCAGATTTTTCCCGATCAAGCACTTCACGAACGGACTTGCCCAACACCACGCCCGTTTCCGCCAGCCAGATCGCATGAAAGTGACTGCTAATGAGGTCTTCGTTCGCAAGATCGATGGTTGGCGTTCTGACGATGCCGGCGACCATGTTTGTCTGTTTGGAGAAAAAATACTGGTCGTGGGGGGCTCTGGCCGCGCAGTAGGTGACGACCAGAGCAGGCTGGCCGCTGCGACCCGCTCGGCCGCTGCGCTGCGCATAGTTGGCCGGGGTGGGAGGCACGTTGCGCATGTAGACGGTGTTGAGCGAGGCGATATCGACGCCAAGCTCCATTGTTGGCGAACAGAAGAGTATCGGCAGTCCAGCAGGTTCGAGCTTTCCGTCTACAATCTTTTCTCTTTGCAGTCCCTTGCGGAATCGTTCTTCGCGTTCTTCACGAGCGTCGGCATCAACTTGCGCTGTGTGTTCACGGGCTTCCAGCTGGTGCAGAAGACGATCGTTGCTGTTCAGAATATTCGCGATGTTTTCGTAGAGATTCAAGAAGAAGTCATTGGTTGTATTTCGACCTCCTTCAGAGGATTCCCTGGCAGCACGCCATTCGAGAACGGAGCTATTGATCTGGTAGCCAATACGTCCGTCATCCAGCTCAGTGGGTTCCACATACCCATAGACCGTCAGCACGCTGAGGACATCGTCAATGAGTTCGTTGTAGGTGTCCTCGTCAAACTTTTCAGGATAGTGGGGATTTTCCTGACCCCATCGGGCCTGGGACTTTAGCCATCGTCCGAAAGCGGAGCGATGGGACACATGCAGAATGCCTTGCTCCTGGAAACGGCGCCTGGCGCTTGGCCGCGGGATCATGAAGGAGCCGCTGGTAAGAGTCTCGTCTTCTGAGAATCCCCAAGGTTCCTTCAGCTGATTGAAGCTCTGATTGCGAATCCGCTCCTGGACATACTGATCGAGATAGATGGTCTTGATGCAGAGCGCTTTACGCATTCGATCAAGGAGTTCGTGGGCGATACATTGGCGGTCTTTTGCCGAAATCGAGCCCAACAGAGGATGTCGTTCCTGCCATTCGGCCTCATCCCGGCAGCAATCTGCGAGACCCTGGTATTGGATTTCCAAGAGTTTGAGTTGCTCCAGGTTTGGATTGGTGATTCGCCAGCCCCTGCGTAGATCGTAGTAGAGCCGGTAACCCAGTACATCACGCAGGGCCTTCGCTGTAGTCTGCGCTCTGGGACCCTTTGCTTCAGGGTTGGCAGCGTAGTCACTCGGGTCCAAGTGCAAGCAATCCAAGACGCGCTGAGTAAGCAGTTCGTCGGTCAGGTGTTCGTCCGGCGCCTTGCGAATGGCGGCAAGAAGTGCGCCGCGCAGCAGGAGTATCTGAATGAAGTCATTGAAGTGTCCCGCTTGAAGGCTGGCGTCCTGGCGGTTGTCAGTGAATGCAAGGAGTTTTTTAGTGCTATCGTCCAGGTCGGTTCCAATAAGGTGCTTAAGTGAGGAGAGGGCCAAGACAGTTGTGGCTGAGCTTCGCCCCTCGCTGGAGAGTCCCGAGAGTTTGCTGAGGTCACTGCGGGTAGTGCCCTCGAAGCTGGCATTGCAGTCGGGGTTGAGGCAGAAACGGAATGCATTGGGGATAAACCAGGCATGCAGGCCTTCGCTTACAACATGGCCGAGGGTATTCACCTGGATGCCCAAGGGGCGGTAACGCCTAAAGTGGGGTTTTAGCCGCGGCGCGCCACTTTGGAACTCAAGCCATTCCTCCGGATAGTGCTTTTCCAAGTCGGCGGGATCAAACTTGCCCGAAGGATCGGGCATGAGAAAGCCGTACTGCATTTCTTCTTCTTCGTGGGAACGTTCGGTCAGATCACGCGAATTGAAAGAGGTTGGCTCATTCCCTTCGACATCTGCCCACACAGGGAAGTACTCCTGGCCGCACTCCCTGCAAAAGGAGAGCGTGAAGAGAGGACGGTCGCGGTCACCTGGTTTGAACTGCTGTCCTTGCAAGGTGACGTAACGCTCATTGGGCGTCTCCAAGGTGGAATACGCGTTCCAGGCGCCGCTGACAAACTGATGAAGACGAAAGGCAAAGAAACTCTGCCCTTTCTCATTCCTGCTTTGGTAGGCTGCGAGCAAGAAATCGGCCAGGTATTGACGGCAGTCCTCGACTTTGAGGTTAGTATCTTTCGCGAGCCGTTCAGCTGCCTCAGTGACTGTCAAAGGCTGAGGGAGCCTTACATATTTTCCATTCTCTTCTTTCAAGCCGAGATTGTGTTCTACCCAGACTGCTATTGGATGGGTTGAAAGGTCGTCATGGGTCGGACTCGCCGGCACACCCTTTTCGACTGCGGTCCTGATGCTATCGCCGTCATAAAGTGTTCCCTCCTGGGTAACCGGTTCCAGGGTCTCGGTGATAATGTTGTCTTTTCTGACTGCGGCACCGAACAGTTTGCCCGCTATTTCTGCCACTGCTCGCTCGCGACCTTCGGTTGTTCCCTCGGACCCCATGGTAGCGGAGGTGCCGATACAGAGAAGATCCTGATTGAACCGTTCACGCACGCGACGTACCAGCATCGCGACATCGGCGCCCTGTCTCCCCCGATAGGTGTGCAACTCATCCAAGACCAGATATTTGAGGCCAACCGCTTGTTGACGGACGGCCTTGTCTGTCTGCTCGAATCTCGTCATGATGAGTTCGAGCATGACGTAGTTCGTAAGCAGAATGTCCGGTGGGCTTTTGGCAATTCGTTCCCGGTCTTCCTGTGACTCCTGCCCGGTATAGCGGGCGAAGGTTACAGGTTCATTGCCTTCGCCATATCCCAGAGTCAGGAATCTCCCCAATTGTTCCAACTGGCTGTTGCAGAGCGCGTTCATGGGATAGACGACGATGGCGGTGATTCCTTTGCAGGGATCGCCGGCCCTTTTGCGCTGCAATACATCATCAACGATTGGGATAAAGTAGCTTAGGGACTTGCCGGATCCTGTTCCGGTCGTCAATACATAGCTCTCCTTGCGCTTTGCGATTTCAATGGCTTCGGCCTGGTGTTTGTACAGAGTGAGACTCTCGCCAAAGGAGTTGGTCGGACTCTTGATCCGGAAGACTCTTTCACACTCTGGATCGAGGACACCTTTGGACGTCAAGTCTTCGATTGAACCACCTTGCACGAAGTTCGGATTGAGTTGAATCAGAGGAGGCGGCCAGAATCGGCCGCCTTCGTACGCTGCGTCAACGGCATGCCGGATGTCTTCCGCTTTGATTGTAGTGAAACTTCGGGAAAAGCGTGCGTAATCGTCAATCAGTCTGTCACGGAAGGCGAAGACGTCCATCAGGAATTCTCCTGCCATATAGTACGCGGACTTGAGTATCAGGAATGGGCCATTGCTCCGCCGAGTACATTGTTAATGCAGTGCCGCCTTGTGGGGGTTACCCCAGCAAACCAGCTGGCAAACAAGGGGTTATCCGTACTCCCAAATTGTCAGGGTGTAAGCTACGAGGAAGAACCTGTTAGGCATACCTACGGGGGATAGGCTAAGGCGTTTTGTATTTCCTTTGAAGTGGATGCTTCTGGCGGTTGGGCCTTCATGAGCATCCATCGTGGCGAGGAGTATACCAGAGTCTCTTACAGGTGGACAATGAAAGCCCAAAAGGCGTGCAGAGCAATCGCATCTGAATTCAGACGCTAAAGTAGGCAGACAGACAGCTCACGAAGGGACCCCACGATGGGAACCCGCCCGCCGGTCGGCAGTTCTGACGCAATAGGATGCAACTGCTCTGCCATCAGCAGGCGTGGCGTTTGGGCGGCTGGTGTATAATCTGTATGGGCCGGCGGAGGGTGAGATTGTGGCCGTGGAGAGAAGAATATGAATCTCTGCCTCTGCCCATCGCATTCTACCCGGCGTACAGTTCATGTATCTGCGCTTTACACAGTTCCTTCTTCCCCTGGTTCTGACAATCCTAATTTTTGAGTTCGGCGCGCAGGGTATCAACGCGGGGATGGCGCGTATGCCGGACGCCATCCGCGTCCTGGCCGCGTTTGGACTGGCCTGGGGGCTGGTAACGTCTCTGTCCAGTCCCCTGGCGCAACTTCGCTATGCCGGGATGGTGTTGGTGGAGGACAAGCGGGACTTCCGGCGGGGCCTGCTTTATGTAAGCGCGCTGGCGCTGATCATGGTGGCGGTGCAGTGGCTGCTCAGCGGCACGCCCATCAGCCGCCTACTGCTCGAAGAACTGCACGCCGTGGACACGGAGACGGGAGAACGGGTACGCATCATGATGCTGTCCATGCTGCCGATGCCCCTGCTGCGGGGCATTACACAACTCGGCGTGGGCGTCTTGACCCGAGGCAAGCAGACCGGCAGAATCAGCGTTGCCACCGCCTTGAGCGTTGCCGCCGGACTCGCGGCCGTGGTCGCACTGCTCCAGGTCGACGGGATTCGAGCCCGGCCCATCTGGCTGCCGATCCTCGTACTCTACGCGTCAACCCTGACCGAGTTTGTCACTATTAGCTACTATCTGTGGCGCTTCTTCGGCGGGGGTCTGCCGGACAGGCTGGACCGTCCACCAATTTCCTATGCCGCCCTCTTTCACTTCACCTGGCCGGTAGCGCTTATGAACTTCATGCAGGAGTCGAGCCGGCCGCTCATCAATCTGTTCGTCATACGGGGCGCGCACGGCGCAGAGGCGATGGCCGCACTGACCGTGGCCTATACGCTCGGCCAGTGGACCTACCGCTGGCTGAATGAACTACGCGCGCTCGTGCCCCCCTTCTACGCCGAGGTGCGTTCCTACCGTCCGTTTCTCCTCTACGCCTACTGGTGCGGACTCGTCGCCTTCGCCATCTGCCTGCTGCTTTTCTGGACGCCTCTGCGAACTGTTCTGCTGGAGCAGGTCATCGGCCTGACGCCTGCCCTGGCCGAGCTCAGTCGCGTGCCTCTGCAGATCTATACGTTTTTCCCGTTCGTCGTCGTTCACCGCGCTTACTTCCACAGCATCGCCTTCATGGAGCGCGACACTCGACCAATGGCGGTTGGCGCGCCGATGCGTACCGGCGCCATCCTCGTCGCCCTGCTGGCCCTGCCGCTGTCAGGGCTGCAAGGGGCGTCCCTCGGCGTGGCAGCGCTGCTGGCCGGATTCACCTCTGAGACGGTGACACTCTGGTGGCTTATCCTGGGCAGGAAACAACTGCGCGTCTGGCGCACCCGCCCTGCGGTCTGAACCGAAAGTTGCCTGAAGGCCGTTTCGATCAGGAGTAGCGCGCCACCGCGTCCATATCCAACTCGATTCCCAGGCCAGGGCCGTCGGGAATTTGCAGCATGCCTTCCTCGTCCAGCCGCCAGCCGCCGACCACGATCTCGTCGATGTAGGGGGAACCGGTCTTGTACTCCACCAGGTCGGTATCGGCGAGCGCCGAGGCCAGCTGCAGGTCGGCCGCCAGCCCCAGGGCCGTGTTCCAACCGTGCGGGATCATGCGTACGCCATTCTCTTGGGCCATCCAGCCAATGCGGCGCTCCTCACTGATGCCCCCAACCTTGGCGACGTCGGGCTGGACGATGTCGAAGGCGCCCTGCTGAAGAAAGGGAAGGAAGGACTGGCGCCGGGTCAGAACCTCGCCGCCGGTAATCGGGATCGTCGTGTTACGGCGCAGATGGATAAAGTCTTCCAGGTCATCGGGGCGCAGCGGCTCCTCGAACCAGTCCACGCCGTAATCGGCCAGCATCCCGGCACAGCGCAGCGCCCACGTATAGCGGCCCTGCCAGTGGGCGTCGCTGCCGCCGGCGTCCACCATCAACTGGTTTTCGTCGCCCACGACTTCGCGGGCAGCGGCCACGATCTCCTCGTCCAGCGCGTCACTGACGCGGCCGAAGGGACCCCACCCCATCTTGAAGGCGCGGAAGCCCTGTTCCTTCCACATCTGCAGTTCATCCCTGAGCGGCGCCGGCTGGTCCATCAGCAGAGAGGCATAGGGCCGGACCCGTTCCCGGTAGCGCCCCCCCAGCAGGCGGCCGACCGGCTGCCCCGTGACCTTGCCAAGAATGTCCCACATGGCGATGTCGATGCCGCTGATGGTGTGCGTGACGCTGCCGCCCCGCCCCAGCCAAAAGGTATTCTGGTGCAACCGCTCGCTCACTCTCTCCGGCTCGATCGCGGACTGACCGATCAGGAGCGGGCGCAACACCTCCAGCGCGGCCAGCACAAGCCCGTCGTTGGTGAAGACTGAACCGTAACCGGTGACGCCTTCATCCGTCTCGACGAATACAAGCGTGTGGACGCAGTCTTCCTCTTTCAGCTCCTCGCTCCAACCGCCTTCCGGCGTCGCGCCGCGCAGACCCACGGCGTTTACCTCTGTAATCTTCATCTCCGCTCCTCGTCGGTGTGTTTTGGCTGCCGATTGTTATGGCTGCCGCTCAATTTCCGCATAGATGTCGCCGACGCGCACCAGTTCGGCTGCAACGTTGAAGTATCCCGCATAACGGATGGTATCGGGGCTGACGTCATAGTGATAATGACCGGCCTGGCTGAGATCACCCATATGAAAGAAATGGGTATGCTCGCCCGATTCTCGCAAATGCAGCCGCCCGCCAGTCGGGTCTCCCGTCCAGCACACGGCGAAGCAGAGCAGGTCGGGCCCCATATGCTCATAGAACTGGAGAAATTCGGCGACAACCTCCTCGGCCTCCGTGTCGTAATACCGGTGGGCGATGCACTCATAGTCCGGCATGACGTGCGAACGGATCCGGCCTGCCTCGACCACAAAGACGCCGCCCAAGCCCACCTGACGGGCGCCCGCAGGCGCGCCGTCACCGCCAATTTGCGGATGCGCTTGCAGACTCTTGCGCAGCGCCTGCGTGAACGAGCGTTCGCCGCCGGTCCGTCTCTCGACGCTGACCTTGAGGACAGGACCCGGCCTGCCCTCACAGAGAAAGAGATTGGATAGTCCGCTGTGGCGCGTCGACGAATAGGGCTCGACAACGCACTCCTGCCGCGGCCCGACGCGAGCGACTTTGGACCTGTTGACTCCACCCGCCTGCAAAGTGGCGATCACCTCCCCGCAGTGCCCGTCCAACACACCCGGAAAGGCCATGCCCGCGCCGAACAAACTGCCTTCAGCCTGTCCGCAGTCGTCCGCCATCTCCGCCATGTCGAAGGTGACGTGCCGGTATTTTGGATTGTGGGCGTACGGTTCGCCGCCCACTTCAAGCAGGACGGTCGAACCGGAAATGCCCTGGCTGGCGCAGCCCAGCGTCCGCAGATCGGGGCACTCTGTCACTTCAACTTCGACAAAGGCGTAGTTGGCCTGCAGTCCTGCCCGCAAAAAATGCGCCAGTTCCTCCAAAGGCGGCGTCCATAACGGCGCCCGTTTCATCGCTTCCATCATCACAGTCCACCCTTTGTTCCATTCGGTCCCTGTTCTGACAGATGTCAGCCAGCCGGCGCAATCAGCTGCTCTGCCAGCTCCAGCGCATCCGCCGGCCAGAAGCATTCGGGCCTTGGCTTGTACACGCCGGGCATTCCCGCCTCGGGCCGGCAGCCCCGGATTGTCTCGATCCATCGCTCGGGGATCGCCTCCCGACCGTGAACGGCGCCCAGGAGCGCCCCGCAGATCGCCGCGTTCGTGTCGGTATCGCCCCCCTGCATAACCGTGTCGACAGTTCCCTCCTCCACGCTTTCGGCGTTGAGAAGCTGCCACAGGGCGTTTTGGAAGGCGATCAGCACCCATCCCATCTTATGGGTGAAGTCGTCAGGTGGAGAACTGGCAGCCCTGGCAACCGTCTTCTGCAACCGGCCGTCGACGTCCATCTCATCTGCCCAGCCTGAGATCTCCCGATACAGGTCGCTTGCGGTGCATCCGGTGCATACTGCGTGGGCGATCGCCATGGCGAAGAGCGCGTTGGCCTCCTGGCAGACCCGGTGGACGTGGGTGATCGCGGCGTCCTGCCGCGCCCACTCCGCCACCTGGTCCAACGGGTAGTTGGCGCCGAATATCCCCAGCGGGCTGATGCGCATCAGCGCCCCGTTGGCCTGGCTGCCCGGATCGGGCCTTCCCTTCAGTCCGCTTCGGATCGTATTGCCTACGTCGAATGGACCGGAGTTCAGCCAGAACACGTAGGCCTTTCTTATCTCATCCCGGTCGAATCTCCCCTCTGACGCAAGACTTCTGGCTAAGAGCAGCGCCATCTCTGAGTCATCCGTGGGCTGGCCCGCTATCGTGTCCCAGGTACCGCCGTCAGCCATATCCTGCACGCCTTCGGGATAATCGAAGAGTATCTCCCCCGGTGACTGAAACTCCACCAGGCTGCCGAGCGCGTCCCCGATCAACTGGCCGAGCAGGCAGCCCTGCGCCCTGGAAAGGACGCCAGAGCTGGATGCGCTTTTTTCAACTGTCATCACAGTTCTCCTTTGGACTAGGTTGTATCATTGTGCCTGGACCTCGGGTGGCAGGCAACCATCCATCAGGCTTCTGTCGACGGGGACCGAATCAACGCCGGCGCGGCATGAGTTCGTAGACGGTGAACTGTCCTTCCCTGGCTCTCTGCACCAGCGCCAACTCGCGTGCGGCCAGATGGGGATGGAAGTTCCTAAGCGGCTGCCACGCCGGCGCGATCACGAACCTGGCGCTCTGCGGCCTCTTAGCGGCATCGTCCGCCAGCGCGACCGGACTGGCAACCCAGCGCACAGCGTAACTGCGCGGGTTCTCAAACAGGTAGAACTGAAAATGCCAGCCCAGCGACTGGTGGTACAGAACGGCCCCCGGCGGGCTATGGCTGTCAAGCCAGGCAGAGGCCTCGCGCAGGCCTTCGTACGCGCCGTGATCGCCGCCTACCGGGAGTTCGCCCCGGGCCGCCTGCAGCGCGGCGGGCAGCAGCAGTATTATCCACAGCCCGATTGCGGCCGATCTCCACAGTTGGGAGCCGGAAGAAAGGATCCTGCCCCCAATCCACCCGCACAGGATGGCAAAGGCCGGCGCAATTGGCAGGAAATACCGGTCCCATAGCGGCAGACTGAAGGCGGCATGGGTACCCCAGTATAACCCGATCCATCCACACAACAGGACCGCAAAAGCAGTATTGCGCTGCGACAGCGAACGGCCTTTTCGCGGCGCTCTCACTACCCCCAGCGCAGAGGCCGCGATCACAGCGGCGATTACGGCGGCGATCACGGCGGCGATCACGACTGTCCACACTGCGGGACTGGCGGTCAGATACCAGAGCAGATCGGCGATGCGCGCGGCGCGTTCCGGCCAGTGGCCGAGTGGGAGCAGTTCCAACGCGCCGTAGTTGCGTACACCCAAATCCCAGGGCGACGGCGCGACCGCCCAGCGCAGGCTGTCCCAGTACAGGACCGGCAGAACGGTCACGGCCAGCCCTCCGCCTGCGCGCAGGGTCGCCGCCCCGACCGCTTTTGCCTTCGGGTTCGCCGCTATCAGGACGGCCAGCGCCAGAGGGACAAAGAGGAGGCCCTGCTGTTTTGTCATAATTGCGGCGCCGAGGCAGAGCCCAGCCAAAAAGGGACGCGATCTCAGCGCTGCATAGAGTGAACCGACGCCCGCCAGCACCAGCAGTGGATCGGTGAATGCCGTCGGGCTATAGCTGATGGCAAAGGGGTTCAATGCGAAGACCGTCGCTGCTACGAGGCCTGCGGCCGGCGTCCATGCCCGCCTGGCGACGGCGGCGACGACCGGGATCGTGAGTAGGCTGATGCCGATATTCAGAAACCGCGCGCTGGCCTCCGAAGCGCCAAGCGCCTTGAAGCAGTATGCAAGCAGCCAGACGAACAGCGGGGGTTTGTCGATCCACTGCTCAAGAAAGAGAGGATCGTCATGTAGAAATCGCAGCGCCCAATAGCTGTAAAGCGCCTCATCCTGGTGGAACCGAAAGCGGTCCAGCATGACAAGGCGCAGAGCGAATCCCACCAAGATCAGGATACAAATAAAGCGCTGATAGGCTGAACCGGCGCCGAGAATGTCAGGCAGCGAAATACCTGCGGGAGAGGTGGAGACTGCCTGACGTTCTGCGGCCGGGGAATTCAACGTAGAATGCACGATGAACGTAGGCGTATCTCCGACTCTAGTTCCAGGAGTCCACGCCCAGCAGTTTCCGCCCGAGCGGGGTCAGCGCGGCCGGCGTCTGATGCCGGCGCTCCCAATCGCGCAGGTCACCGGGCCAGTTTTCCATGGGGCGGCACTCCTGCCAGGAGCGGATGCGCGCCTCGCGCTGCGCCTCGTCCTTTTCCGGGGCCGGCCCCATTGTGATGTACTGGGCCAGCCGCGGCCGCGTCGAGCGGTTGTGGCCGTTGCCGTGCGCCAGCAGCTTGTGCCAGATGACAAAACTGCCTGCCTTGCCCTCCACGACTTTGATGTCGAGGCCGTTCATGTCCGGAAAGCGCGGATTGCGGTCGGCCGGCTGCGTAACGACCCAGTCGTAAAATGTCCTGTGGAACCCGGGAATACACTGAAAGCCGCCCTGGTCTACGCCGGTGTCGGTCAGGTAGAGGACGCCCTGCAGGCCAATGTGCGTGTCCGGGTTCGGGAGCCAGGTTGCGGCCCTTTCGTCTGCCTCCAGCAAGGGCAAGTTGCCGGTGTCAATATCCCAGTGGATCATCCCCTTGTGGCCCCACTCCGGCCTGTCGGCCCTGTCGGGCGGCTTCATGTTGGCGCGGTCCAGGGACACCCACAGTTTCTCCGTTCCCAGCATCTCGCTGAATACCTGATGGATGCGCGGGAATTGACGGTTGTCCCACAGGGCCTGATGCTGGTACATCTCGACCATCCCAGCCTGAGAGATGGGGGAACAGAGATCTTCACGCGTGTAGGGCCTGTACTTATACCAGGTTTCCTCGTCCGCCTCATCCATCTCCAGGAAAGTCCATATCTGCTCGACAAGCGCGTCCAGATTCTCCTGCGGCACGGCATCCGGGATTACGACATAACCGTTCTCTTCCCAAAAAGCCCAATCTTTGTCGCTCAGAATCGGCATTCTTCCTCTCCTTGTTCATCACGTTTCTCTAACGCTAAGGCTCATTCCGCGTTTTCACCCGTCAAGTCGAACTTCCTCCCCAGTTTCTGCGCTTCTCAGGAGTCCCTCCATCATCGCCTGAACGATCAGACCGTGGCGCAAGGGGGCATCGCACGGGACGCCGTCAAGAATGCAAGCGATGAAGTGATCTGCAATTGCGTTCCAATCCTTGCTTCTGTCCCGCGTAAGACCATCGAACGTGATGTCCAAGGGGCGGCCCTCATCCTTCAGGCCGCGCCCTGCCTGGGGTTTTGCGCCAAACTCTTTAGCCGCATCCGCCACCGCAGCCGGAACGGGGCCATTTGTGTACAGCGTTGGCGGCCGCAGCTGGGCGCCCGCTTCTTCTCCGAACAGTTCGATCTGCAGGCCTGCGGGCTGGTGGGAAGCCCAAAAGCTCTCTACCTGCAGCGCGCGGCCTTCTTCAAAACGGATGAAACCGCCCGCGTAATCGTCCGCTGCAAACTGGCCGTAGTAACTCTCCGGCGCCGACACGACTTCTTCCGGCGCCTCGCGCTCAAAGAATCCCAGCCCGCGCGGCCCGAACTTCGCGCCGGCGACACCGGTCACGCTCAGCGGCCGCGGCATCCCCAGCATCCACCATGCCGAGTCCAGTACATGCACGCCCATATCGCGGAAAGCTCCGCCCCCTTTGCGGATGAAGCCGGTATTCCAGTCCGGAATGCCGTTGCGGCGGATGCTGCGGGCGCGGGCGTAGTATAGCTCGCCGAAAGTCCCCAATCGCGCCAGCGTCCCCAAGTACTGGACCTCCGCGGAATAACGGGTGGAGAGAGACATCATGTTGACAACCCCGGCCGCCTCCGCCGCTTCCACCAATCGCTCCGCGGCCTCGACTGAGTCTGCCAGCGGCTTTGTCACCAGGACATGCTTGTCATGGGCGATCGCTTTCAGTCCCATCGGCACATGCAGCTGATTGGGCGCGCCGATAAAGATTGCGTCGATCTCCCGGCTGCGGCACAGTTCGTCGAAATCCGTGTACAGGCGAATCTCGTCCGGCTGCGGCAGGCGCGCCGCGAATTCGGTCATGCTCTCTTCGACCAGATCGCATAGCGCCACCACCTCTGCGCGCGGGTTGCTTGCCAGCGCGCGCCCATTGACCCTGCCTATGCCCATGCCTACGATTGCAACGCGTACTTTCTTCATTTAGGATTCCCGCCTTTCGGTACCTTGCGACAGGCTGTGAACAGATCCCGCCGACCTGTGCATGTTCGTCGTCGCGGCCCTGAGACTACCGATCGACCGTCAGCGCGTAGTGCCCTTCGATGTAAGGGTAACGCCGGGCAACCCCTTCGGCCAACTCGATTCCCAGGCCGGGGCTGTCCGGCAGATGCAGATGCCCGCTGTTCATTGCCGGCGGCTCTGCGGCGATTTCCCATTGCAGCGGCCCTTGAATCTGGCAAACCTCCAGAATCTCCAGGTTGGGCAAGGCCGCAACCGCGTGCGCGTGCGCCATCGCCATCAATCCATTATGCCAGGAGTGAGGGTAAAGTTTGAGGCCGTGATGCGCCGCGAGCTCCGCGATGCGCACCAGTTCGGTCAGGCCGCAGACACCGGCGTCAGGCTGCACGATGTCATAGGCCCGCTTCTCGATATAAGGGCGAAACTGCTCCAGCGTCGTGAAGCTTTCGCCGCCGGTTACGGGCATATCCACCGCGGCGGCAAGCGCGGCATAGCCGTCGATATCGCTCCACGGGATCGGCTCCTCCAGCCAGGCGAATTCCAGCCGGTCCAGCTCCCTGGCAATGGGCAGCGCCTTTTCCATGGTCAGCCGGCAGTTGCCGTCCAGCGCCAGCTTCATCCTGCCCCCCACCGCCTGATGCAGCTCTCGCACAAGGCCGAGAAAGCGGTCAACGGTCACGCCGTCCCACTCCCAGCGCGTGCCGATACGGAACTTCATCACCGGGAAGCCCTGTTCTGCGTATCCCAATGCCTCCTCGATCAGCTGTTCGGGCCGGTCCCGCCAGTCATAGCGGCATCCGCTCGACGCGTACATCGGTACCTTGTCGGACGGGCTGTCAGCGAGCAGTTCGCTGACCCGCTTGCCCGCCGCCTTCCCGCGCAGATCCCACAGGGCGCAGTCGATACCGGCCACGGCCGCGTCATGGGCGCGGTCGCGGCCGTTCGGATGCGGCGGCGTTGCCCTGTCGGTCGCGTCCTTGCCGATGAGCGTCGGCGCCAGCCAGTCCACCCATTCGGCGATGCGGGGCGGCACACCGTAAGCGCTCGCTTCTCCGATGCCGACAAGCCCCTCGTCGGTGTGGACCCGTACAACCGCGCAGTCGGCCTTTACGGTGCGGTAGCTGGCGGTGATCCACTGCCGTTCCGGCTCGTGCATGCGCGAGAGGCATACTGTGTCGAGTGCTGTAATCTTCATCGAGTTCCCTTTCACCAGGGCAAGTTGTACGAAGGCTCGTTGACGTAGCGGGCCGTCGCGATATCCAGCTCAATCCGGGTCGCCGGCGGGAGTTCGACCTGCAGGTAGACGTCGCCGGCGTTCTCCTCCTCAGTCGTATGCTCGACTTCAGGCGACTGGTAGGCCTCTTGTTGGCCTGGGAAACCGCTCGTCCGCTTCGTATAGCGAACAGCCTCAAAACGGTGTTCGCCGAAACCGCCCGCCTGCAATAGCACGGTACGCGACGCGTACGGGCTCAGATTGACCAGTTCCACCACGGTGCGGTCAGCATCCAGCCGCGATACGAGCGCAGCGACGTCCGCCGGCAGCCCCGGCCGCTTGCGATCTGCGTCGTAGTAGCGCAGCCGGCAGTGCAGCAGTCCGCCGTTGTAGATGATCTGCGGCGCGCCGAGCGTCAGCTGCACCAGCGCCTCCGTGATCACGGGGTTGAGCTGTTGCCAGTGGTGTATATGAACCTGCGCCAGGTCCTCCTCGTCTTCCCGGATCAACGCCAGCCGGCGGCAGACCTGCCCGTAGGTAGAGGCCAGCATCTGCTCGGGGTAGTCGGGGTTGTCCCCGGCCAGGAACCGCAGCCAGGGTTGTTCGTGGCCGTTGTCCTCCTTGTTGCGGAAACCCTGAACGCGGCGCCAGTCGTACTTTTCCACCCGGCGCAGCGCCTCGATCCGCTCCCAGTCGGCGGGATCCATTGTCATGTTCCAAACAGCCGCGGGGTAGACCGGCGACATCGGCTGATAGTCGAACCAGCCCTCGTCGTTGTGACGGTAGGGGACGACAAAGATCCCATCATCTTCGTCGTCCAGCTGGTCCACCCAGTGGCTGCGCAGGCTCATCGCTTCGCCGCCAGGACTGCGCAATTCGCCCAAACCCCAGATGGCGTCATACTGGTCGTTGGCCAGTTTCAGATATGACTTGTCGCCGGTGAGCAGAAAGGCGTTGCCGCCGCTGACGGTCGCGGCCATGCCGATGTTATAGTAACCGTGCGGCCAGCTCCAGCCGTAAAGGCCGCCGTACCAGCGCCCTTCCATATGCGCCCCGACCTGCCCGGAGAGCCCCACGTTGTCCGGCAGCAGGCCGTCGGGTTTCGGCCGCGCCAGCTGTCCGGACTGCTCTGCAGCAGGCGCATTGCCTGCGGCCCGCTCCCGCCAGGCGTCCACGTACTCGACGATCCAGCGCCGGTACTTTTCCTCGCCGGTGAGCAAGAAAGCATTCGCAATCAGACTCGTTACCATCAGATTCCCGGCTACGTCCCCCTTGCCCATGCGCTCCTGCATTGCCTCCCCCATGCGCCGCGACAGGGCCGGGTCCTTCAGGTCGTCGTATTCGCGCACGCCCTCGATGTCGGTGAAGGGGAGGCCGTAGGTGCGCATGGTGGCGCTCCAACCGTAACTTGGCTCCGGGCTGTCCGTATAGCCCCAGCGCGGGCCGCCGCTGCCGTTGTGCGGCGCCCGGATCAGCTTACGCTCGGGATCGTAGTTCGGCGCATCGGGATTCTCGTTCAGATACAGGCCGGCAAACCGGACCGCCCGCTCGCGGTTGCGCTCATTGGCCGGGTCGGCCAGACAGAGAAAGTAGAAGTAGATGTAGCTCTCGCTCTGATGAAACTGATCGTAACCCCGTTCATACTCGTCCAGCACCGGACCCAGCTCCGTCAGCTGTTTTGTGATGGCGTCCCACTGGCGCTGTCCTTGCGTGAGCAGGTGATCGCCGCCCCCGAGCAGGTAGAAAAGGGGCCAGTTGTAGGAGCTTTCGTAGAAATCATCGGCGCCGTCGCGTGAGTCACTCCACCTGTCGGCCCAGATCAACGTCCCGTCGGCCCTTGTGTACTTCTCCAAGAAGGGTTGCACGGACCGGTCCATCAGATCAAAAAGCGCCCGCTCCAGCACGGCCCAGGCGGGCGGCGCATCAAGAGGGACGCTGGCAGTGAGTGTAAGCACGAGGCTCACCTCTCTTGTGTGTGCGTGGGTTTGTATCCGTTTGAATGCCGCCGGCACACATTTCACCGGCGGCAGGTCTGCGTTCACCGCCGCGCCGGCGTCCGGATGTATGCCGGCGCGGCGGCAGAACGCGACTGGTGCATCGGTAAGACCTTCTACTGAATTATACTCGCCTTTACCGTGGATTCTTCGCCCGCCACTCCTGCAGCTGGCGGTTCACTTCATTGATGATCGTCTGGGCGCCGGCCTCGTTCAACTTCTCGATGGCCTCGGGCGCGCCATCCTCATACGCGACCCAACCGTACTGGATCGGCAGAACAAACTCGTTGTATACGGCCGACGTCTGGGCGATCTCCGTCTTGATCGGTTCGCGGTCCACCACGAAACCCAACGCCTCCGACGGGAAGGCCGTGTCGTTCATCTCCTTGGTCGCTTCCCATGCCCCGACCTGCTTGGCGTCGCGATAGTAGGCGTTGAACTGATTGCCGAACATCCAGTCCGTATTGGGATTGTAAGTGCTCGTGTTGCCGTCCACACCATCGGGGAAACGCATGACCTGGTTGGCCTCATCTTCCCAGACCCAATGCACGCCCTGAATGCCGCGCGAAAGCAGGTTATAGATATAGGCATTGGTGTTGAACTCCTCCAACACCTCCATCGCCTTGCCCGGATTTTTGGAGGTGGAGCAGATGGCGTTCATCGTTGCGGTTGCGCCGGCGGTGTCCAGAATCAGCGGGACAGTCAGGCTCTTGCTCAGGAACTCGAAGCCGTAGGCGTTCTGCGCCTCAACGTCGTTCCCCGGCTTTTCTACATGATACCCCATAGCGTACTGACCGGCACGAAACGCGGATCGAGCCTCGTCATTGGGGAGAGGCTCAAGAGGCATGTAACCCTCATCCACCCAGCGTTTGGTCGATTCGGCCGCCATCTGAAACTCGACCGTTTCCACCATGTTTACTGCGGTCAACGATTCGTCATCAGCTTTCATGCCCAGGAATTGGATGCCGTCATCCAGTGGGTCGAAGCCGTAGTACTGCGAAAGGAAGAGACCCCGTCCCGGCGCAGCAATGAAAACGGGCGTGATGCCTTCGCCGTCACGCACGTCGGCCAACCAGGGTTCCATATCTTCCCACTTCGTCACGGAACCGAGATCCAGCCCGTACTTCTCGGCCAGGTCCTTGCGCGGATGGACGCCCCAGGGCTTGGGGAAGATCTGCTGATTGATGACGCCATAGATGACGCCGTTGACGCGCGCCGCGTCCCAGGTCGTAGGCGGCATGCTGCCCCACAGGCCAGGCGCATGATTGAGCAGCAGATCGTCCAACGGCGCAAGAACACCGTTGGCGACATTGTTGGCGTAACTGTTGATCCAGGGCGCGGTGAAGATGATGTCGCACTCTTCACCCGCGGACAGGCGCAGCTGCATTTTATCGTTGAAGGCGCCGAAGTCGATGGGTTCCAGGGTCAGGTGTACGCCGATCTTTTCGTGGAGGAGTTCATTCATCGCATCCTCCACCTTCTGCAGGTCCGCCGGGATGCCGCGGCTGCCGTAAGAGTAGGTGATATTGACCAGGCCTGCGGCCAGCGAAGGCGCTGCGGCTTCCTGCTGGCCTTCGCCTGACGAAGCGGCCGGCGCGGGCGCCGGGCAGGCCGTAAGTATCAGTGACGCGACCAGCAGTACGCTGAGCACGCCCAAAACACGGTGTCGGTTCATTTGAGTCTTCTCCTCTTGGGTGAACTGAACGTTGACAATCCTATGCTCGAAAGCGGCTAATGGTAGACGGCGAGAACGCCTCGACTGGCGCTATCCCTTAAGCCCGCCGATAGTAATGCCGCGGACGAAGTATTTCTGCAGCAACAGGAACGAAAAGAGCGCCGGGCCGAAAGCCAGTACGGCCATCGCCATGCGCGCGGAGAGCGTCGGAATCGGCATGCCTGTCGTCTGCGGATTGGCCGCCATGATATTTATGTTGGCCATCAGCACGTAGAGCAGATACTGGAGCGGATACATCGAGCTGTCGTCAATGAAGAGCAGTGCCAGAAACCAGTCGTTCCAGTATCGCAGCACAAAAAAGAGACCGATGGTTGCCAGCACCGGCTTGGAGAGCGGCACGACGATCCGGAAAAAGATCCGCCACTCTCCGGCGCCGTCAATCCGGGCCGCATCCAGCAACTCAGTCGGCAGCTGGGCAAAGGAGGTCCGTATGATCAGCACATACCATGCCGTGACCATATACGGCAATATCAGAACGAAAATGTTGTCCTTCAGTCCCAGGTAACGCGTTACCAGTATATAGAAGGGAACCATGCCGCCGTTGAAGAGCAGCGTGAAGAAGACGTAGAAGGAGAGCGGGCCGCGCAGACGAAAGTCTTTGCGCGCCAGCGGCCATGCCAGCAGGGAGCAGATCAGCAGCCCGGCGACGGTGCCGAATGCCGTGACAAATGCCGTCACCGCGTACGCTCGCAGAATCTGTCCAGGTTCCTGCAGGATGTACTCGTATGCGAATGTCGTAAACCCGACCGGTAGGAGCTGGTAGCCCTCTTTCGCGAGCCGCAATTCGTCGGAAAGTGAAATGCTGACGACGAGAATGAGTGGTATCAGACAGGTCAAGCCGACGAGCGTCAGCACTGCGTGGACTGCGAATCTGCCCAAGTAGGCCTGCAGTCGGTAGCGGTTGAGCGTTGTTGGCTGGCCGGTGGTCGTAGCGGTCATGGCGGCGCGATCCTAGTACAGCGCGTAGTCTTCGTTCACCCGGCGGACGACCCAATTGGCGCCCACGACGAGTAGAAATCCGACAAACGACTGGTAAAAGCCGGCTGCCGCGGCCATGCTGATCTCGCCCAGTTCGACCAGAGAGCGATAGACAAAGGTGTCGATTACATCGGTGGTCGAGTAGAGCAGCGGATTGTCGCGGGGCAGAAAGAAGAAGAGGCCGAAGTCGGCGTGAAAGATGCGGCCGATGGCAAGCAGAGTGAGAATGATGATCATCGGGTAAAGCATCGGCAAGGTGATATAGCGGATCTGTTGCAGTTTGCCGGCGCCGTCGATCTTGGCCGCCTCGAACAGCTCCGGCGAAATGCCGAGAATGCCGGCCAGGTAGATGATGCTGCTGAATCCAATGCCGTTCCACAGATTGGCAAGCACGAGAATCGCCGGCCAGTACTCCGGAGAGCGATACCAGGCAATTCGGCCCAGCTCCAGAGCGTCTATCCAGCGGTTGATCAGTCCGGTCTGGCCATTGAGAAAAGCAAATACAAAGTAGCTTACGATCACCCAGGAGATGAAGTAGGGGAAAAACAGCATCGTCTGATAGTACTTGCTCATGCGGCTGCGATAGGCTTCATTCATCAGAATGGCAACCACCAGCGCGCAGGCCGTAGTTGTGCTGATGAAAAGAACGTTCATCAGCAGCGTATTGCGAGTGATCCGGAACGCGGCGTCAGTACCGAAGAGAAAGCGGAAGTTCTCCAAGCCGACCCATTCGCTGCCCAGGATTCCCAGATTGAAACGATAGTCCTTGAAGGCAATGACGATGCCCAGCATCGGCAAATAGGCAAAAATGAAGAGGAGGACAACGCCCGGCAGTGACATCGACAGCAGCGAGAGATTCGTCTTGAACTCCCGCCGGTTGCCGAAAAGCCGGTGGATAACGCGCTCCGTCGCCGACGCCTGGCCTCGCAACTGCTTATCGTTGATCACTTAGCACTTTCCTGCAGACACCGGGGAATACCCCTGCAACGGCAGGGGATAGCCGCTTCGATATTTGGGTCGTAAACTGCTGGCTGAATTGGTCAGTGGGCCCGCGGCCCGCCCGTGTCAGTACCCTTGGGCCACTTGGCTGGAGGAACCGCTGCTAGGCTACACGAGGCACAGTTCTTTGTCAAATTTTTCACTATCGATCAAAAATAGGGCTTTTTACATTGATACATTATAATGGTCGGTCAGTACCCCCTTGTGCATTAAGTTACAAGTGTAGATGAGGAGCATCAATGTCAGTTAAGACTGGCGCGTACACCGCTGTGCCAGAAACACAAGCAGACCTGCCGCCGCCGGCGGCGCCCGTTCAGCCCGTCACCCACCGCAATCACGGTGATGCGCGCGTCGATAACTACCACTGGCTGCGCGAACGTGACAACCCGGCCGTTCTGGACTATCTGAAAGCGGAAAACAGATACACCGCAGCGATGCTGGCCCATACGGAGCCGCTGCAGGAGACCCTCTACGAGGAGATGAAAAGCCGCATAATGGAGACCGATGAGTCGGCGCCGGTCGCTCACGGCGGCTACCTCTACTACTACCGCGAAGAGGAGGGCAAGCAGTACCGTATCTACTGCCGTAAGAAAGGCGGCCCGGACGCCGAGGAACAGGTATTGATAGATCTCAACGTCGAGGCGGATGGGCGCGACTATCTGCGGATGGGTAATTTCGCGGTGAGCCCCGATCATTCCCTTCTCGCCTTTGCCCTCGACACGGACGGCTCGGAAACCTACACACTGCATGTCAAAGACCTGGAAACCGGTGACCTGCTGCCGGACCGCATCGAAAACACATACTACGGGCTGGAGTGGGCCAACGACAATCGCACCCTCTACTACACCTCGCTCGACCCCGCGCTGAGACCCTACAAACTGCACCGCCACCGCTTGGGCGACGCACCCTCCGACGATGGTGTCGTCTACCACGAGGCGGATGAGCGTTTCTTTCTGCGGTTGTACAAGGCCAAGAGCGAACGCTATATTTTCTTCGCTCTCGGCAGCGCGGTAACCACCGAAGTCTTTGCCATAGACGCCGAAGATCCCGCCGGTCGGCCCCGCCTCATTCAGCCGCGCGTGCAGGATATGGAGTACTTCGTCACCCACCATCGCAGTCGGAGCGGGCAGGAACGCTTCCTTATTCTTACAAACTGGGAGGCGGAGAACTTTCGCGTAATGGCGGCGCCGGTCGACACGCCCGCCAGAGAAAACTGGCAGGAGCTTCTTCCACATTCTCCCGACGTCATGCTGGACCATATCGAACCGTTTCAAGACTTCCTGGTCGTCTGGGAGCGGGAAAGCGGCCTAACGCACATCAGGATTCAGGATCTGCGCACCGGGACCTTTTTCGCGGGCGGAAACTCCCCCTCCCACCGCGTCGAGCAGTTGGAGCCGGTCTATACGGTCTTCCGCGGCCAGAATCCAGAGTTTACCAGTCACGTGCTGCGCTATCGCTACACCTCTCTCGTCTCCCCGCCGACGGTCTTCGACTATGACATGCAAAGTCGCGACCGCACATTGCGCAAGCAGGACGAGGTGAACGGCTACGATCCGGCGGCCTTCACGACCGAACGTATCTGGGCGGCTGCGCCCGACGGCGTGCGCGTGCCGGTCTCGCTGGTCTCCCCGGTTGACCTAAAGAAGGACGGTCAGAACCCCTGCCTCCTGATCGGCTACGGCTCCTACGGCATGAGCTATGATCCCTCCTTCAGCAGCAACCTTGTGAGTCTGCTGCAACGGGGCTTTGTCGTCGCCTACGCCCATATTCGCGGCGGCGGCGAGATGGGACGGCAATGGAAGGATGACGGCAAATACCTCAAAAAGAAGAATACCTTTACCGATTTTATTGCCTGCACAGAGACGATCATCGACCGCGGATACACGTCACCGTCACGGCTGGTGATCAGCGGACGCAGCGCCGGTGGTCTGCTGATGGGCGCAGTCACCAACATGCGTCCCGAGCTGTTCGCCGGCGTCGTAGCCGGTGTTCCATTCGTCGACGTTGTCAATACCATGCTCGACGCCAGCATTCCCCTGACCGTCATCGAATGGGAGGAATGGGGCAATCCGGCCGATCCGGAGTATTACCGCTACATGATGAGCTACTCACCTTATGACAATGTCGAGGCCAAGGAGTATCCGGCCATTCTGGCCACCGCGGGCCTCAACGATCCGAGAGTGCAATATTGGGAGCCAGCCAAATGGGTGGCTAAACTGCGGGTGTGCAAGACCGACGAAAATCCGCTTCTACTCAAAACCGAGATGGGGGCCGGTCACTTCAGCAAATCCGGCCGCTACGACTACCTGGAGGAGGTTGCCTTGGAGTACGCATTCATTTTGGACACGACCGGTTCCGCCCCTATAAGCGACGGGAGCAGTGGACGATGATGAGGTTGATTAATGGAGAGTTCGTGCGAATATGCTCCTACGCTTTCCCTTTGGACTCTCCCCTGCCGCAGTTGTCGAAATCTTTGCCGCAAGACCTGCGCCGTGAAATGCCAAGCCTTGACGTAGACGCGGATGATCTTGTGACCCTGCGCTTTCATCTGCGAAGCAGGATCGCGTGTATCCAGACGCGCGACGGCGCCATAGCCTGGCAAGCTGCCGGGCCCTGTAAGCTGCATGTCAGTTATCGCAATGAGGTCCTGGAATCTCTACGGGACGGTAAGCCCGCTGAAAAGGCTGCCCCGATCTCGGAATGGGAAGCCGTCTCTCCTGAAAGAACCGGCGCCATGGACACAAAGGGCTCACTGATCGGAGGAGAACAGGAGGAGCACGGACTGAGTCAAGACATCCTTGCTCAACCGGTGCTCGATGGTGAGTACAGTTCGTCTCTTGGCGTTCAGAATGGCGACCCCGCCCACCTGCACTTTCAAAATGGCGCAAACGGCGACGTCGCCGGCATCGGCCCCCAGGAGACTGACGCCAACAGCGCCGGCGGCATGGTACAGCGCGGATTCGTCCGCCTTGAACTTCTCGACATCGGGTCGGGAAAACTGTATACAATCCTGAGATCCGACGTCTACAGTCTCGCCATCCTGGGACGCTTCCGCCTGCTGACGGAAACGCTGGCAGGCTGGATGCGGGTGAAAACGGACATTGTCGGCCGCTAGATATGGCAGCGGACAGTTAACCGCCAACGTATATCGACTGCAGTTTCAGGACCAACATGACTCGAATCGCAATGTGGTGCGCGCCCCGCACCATCTCGACGGCACTCATGCGCGCCTGGGAAAATCGGCCGGACACGTCTGTGATCGACGAGCCGTTCTATGCTCACTACCTTCAGGTTACCGGCATCGATCACCCGGCGAGTGATGAAATCATTGCCCGCTACGAGACCGACTGGCGCATCGTCGCCCGCAATCTGACCAAGGGCCCTCTGCCCGCGGGCGCCGCGATCTGGTATCAAAAGCATATGGCCCATCACATGTTGGACCATATCGAGCTGGACTGGATGGACAAGCTGACAAACTGCTTTCTGATCCGGTCGCCCGCCGAGGTTATCACCTCTTACATCAAAGTGCGGGCACAACCCACAATGTCGGATCTCGGCTTCCCGCAACTGTTGCGGCTGTTCGAAACGGTCCGCCGCAACTCCGGCTCGACTCCTCCCGTTATCGACAGTCGGGACGTGCTGGAGGATCCCCGCGGCACGCTCACACTGCTGTGTGAAGCCGTTTCAGTGCCATTCTCCGAGCAAATGCTCTCCTGGCCGCCGGGCCGTCGCGACAGTGACGGTGTCTGGGCGCCCTACTGGTACGCGGCCGTGGAAAAGTCAACCGCCTTCGCCCCGTACATTCCCAAAGAGGAAGCGCCGCCTCCGCAACTTCAGGACCTGCTCTCCCAGGCGCAGGAGGCCTACCGGGAACTCTACCGTTTCCGCCTGACGACCAGAGATCGTGATCAGTGACAGCTGTCGGGTTAGCGGCTCCCCACTGTTGAGCCTTGGTGTTCTGAACGATGTTACAGAAATTCTACGAAGCCAATCGCCATCTTCTGGTCAACGTCAACGGGCGCATCGTCCATAGAGACGAGGCAGGTGTAAGCCCCTTTGATTCTTCCGTGCAAAACGGTGATGCCGTCTGGGAGGGCCTGCGGCTCTACAACGGGCGAATCTTCAAACTGGAGGAGCATCTGGCCCGTCTCCAGGACGGCGCCAAGGCACTCGCCTATGAAGGAGTTCCTTCCAATGAGGAGATCGTGGAGCAAGTGAGGCGGACGCTAAAGGCGAATGAGATGCAGGACAACGTCCACATCCGCCTGACCCTCACCCGCGGCGTCAAATACACCAGCGGTATGGACCCCCGCATCAATACGAGCGGCACGACGCTGATCGTACTGGCCGAACACAAGCCGCCGGTCTACGACCGCGGCGGCATCCGCTTGATCACGTCCGGCATCCGCCGCATTCCTCCGGACTGCCTTGACCAGAACATCCACTCCTGCAATATGCTTAACTCGATTCTGGCCAAGATCCAGGCCAATGCGGCCGGCGTTGACGATGCCGTGATGCTGGACCTGAACGGATTCGTGTCCGAAACGAACGCCACCCACCTGTTCCTGGTCAAACGCGGCGTGGTCGCCACACCCCACACGCACGCCTGCCCCGAAGGGATAACCCGCGCCACAGTGTTGGACCTGTGTCACTCGCACGGCATCCTCGCGGAGGTGCGCGACATCTCTCTGCCTGAGCTCTACCGGGCCGATGAACTGTTCTGCACGGGCACGATGGGCGAACTGACGCCGGTGATCGAATTGGACGGCCGCGCCATCGGTACGGGAGACGGCGGGCCGTTCACCCAGCGACTGAGTCAACTGTACGCCCAGCTGACCCGCGACTCAGGCTTCCCGATCCTGGTCGACTGAAAGAGAGGAGAAGGTGCGGTTCGCCGCCGAAACGCATTGAAGTCCACTTGACGGAGCCCGATAGCCCGGAGGGTCCTGCGAGGCTTTCCTGGTCACTCCTCGCTACCGTTTAGAAGCTCAACCGTGTGGTAAACAGGCAACGGCTTCCCGAGCCTGCGCAGATGGCTGTCGATCTGGGTCATGCAGCCGATGTTGCCGGTGACCACGGCCTGCGCACCGGTGCCGAGGATGGCTTCCGCCTTACGCTGGCCCAACTGGGCGGCAATCTCCGGCTGTTCGATGTTATAACTCCCCGCTGACCCACAGCAGATATCACCCTCCGGGATTGGTACAAGAGTAAGATTCGGAACGGCACCCAGCAGACGGCGCGGCGCGTCCGTCACGCCCTGCGCGTGCGCCAGGTGGCAGGCGTCGTGATACGCGACCGTCATTGGCTCAGGAAGCGCCGGCGGCGGCTCGATGCCGAGGGCATCCAGGAAGACGGTAACATCCTGCACTTTCCCGGCAAAGTCTCGCGCCGCCTGCTCTTCTGGCTCGCCCGCAAACAGCAACGGGTACTCGTGCATGCCGGACCCGCACCCGGCCGCGTTGGTCACAACCGCATCGACTTCGCCCAGGTTGAACGCGTTGAAGTTGTGTCTGGCCAGCGCCCGCGCCTGGTCTGCCGCGCCGCCGTGCATCGAAAGCGCGCCGCAACAGCCCTGGCGCCGCGGGATGACCACCTCGACACCGTTGCTCGTCAGGACGTCGACGGTGGCGCGGTTGATTCCGGGCGTCAATACCTGTTGCACACATCCGCTCAGCAGCGCGACCCGCGCCCGCCGACTGCCCCGCGCCGGCGAAATCTCCGGCAGCGGGACCGGCGGCGGCAGTCTGTCAGGCAACAGATCGAGCATCGTTCGCAGCGCCTCGGGCAGAAACGGTTTGAAAACTTTCGTAAAACGTCCCAAAACAGCTGCCGCGCGAAATCGACCGGGGTAGGGGAGCGTCTGGTTCGTCAGGGTCCGCGTCAACGCCTCCATGGCGGAACGGCTGCGCCGCTTCTCCGTCATCTCCCGGAAAGGCGTGAGCAGTTCGCCGTACTCGACTCCGGAAGGGCAGGCCGTAACGCAGGCCAGGCAGCCCAGACATCGATCTATGTGAGGCAGAACATCCTCCTGGGAGAGCTCTCCTTCAAGAGCGCCCTTCATCAGCAGGATCCGCCCGCGCGGTGAGTCCATCTCCTCGCCCAACGCCAGGTATGTCGGGCACGCGGGCAGGCAGAAGCCGCAATGGACGCAGCTGGCGACCGCTTCCGCCATCGATGGCGCTTGGGGACCGAGAGACTCTACCGGAATTGAGTGGCGCATGGGATCGCAACCTCTGGCGTCATGTGGTCAACAGGACCTTTCCCTTGGTCTGGCGCGCCTCCAGGTAGGTATGGGCGCCCTCCGCGTCTTCAAGCGGGAAAGTGCGGTCGATTCGGAACTCCAGCTTGCCCTCCGCAATCCAGCTAAAGACGTCACTGGCGCGGCCTTCAAGCTCCGCCCGCGTCAGCATGTGGGAGGCGAGCGTGGGCCGGGTCAGGAACAGCGAGCCCTTCTGGTTGAGGACCTGCGGGTCGAGCGTCGGTACCACGCCGCTCGCCTGGCCGAACAGCACCATGTATCCGCGCGGCTTCAAACAGTCCAGGCTCTTGTCGAAGGTGGCGATGCCGACCGAATCATACACGACCTCCACACCTTCCCCGTCGGTCAGGTCGCGTACCGCTTCCGCAAAGTCAACTTCGGTATAGCGGATCGTGGCGTCGGCGCCTGCCGCCTCCGCGATGCGCGCCTTCTCAGCGGTGGATACCGTGCCGAGCACCCGTGCGCCTCGCAGCTTTGCGATCTGTACCAGCAGTGCGCCGGTGCCCCCGGCCGCAGCATGGACCAGACATGTGTCGCCCGCCTTCAACGGATACGTGCTGCACGCCAGGTAGTGGGCCGTCATCCCCTGAATCATCGCCGCTGCCCCGTGCTGCGCATTCACGCCATCCGGACGAGGGACGAGAATCCTGGAAGGGACGATCGCGTATTCGGCATAGGAGCCGGTCTGCATTCCGTAGGCCACCGCGTCGCCCACCGCCACTTCGGTTACACCCTCCCCGACGGCATCGACGATTCCCGCGCCTTCGACGCCGGGTGTGAACGGCAGCGGCAGCGGATACCATCCCCGACGATGGTAGGTGTCGATAAAGTTGACGCCTGCCACTTCGATCTTTACGCGCGCTTCCCCCGCGCCCGGCTCCGGTGTCGGTGCGTCAACGCACTGCAGCACACTGGGGTCGCCGACCTCTTGCACTTGAATCGCTCTCATCAGCTTTCTCCTCTGTCATTCTTCTTGACTTTGGCTGTCGTTACCATGGTTCAAATCTTCCCTCTGGGTCCAGGGCCGCCGCGATCCGCCGCAGGAAGGCGTTCTGCAGCTGCCGGCCCAGCAGAGGACTTTCTTCGCCTTCTCCGTAGTCTCCCTTGCCTTGCGCTATCCCGCGCCGCGCGCGGCCAATCAACTGTATACCCTGCAAGTCCAGATCCAGCAAAAGACAGTGAAGGTCCTGGGGCGCCTCCCGTTCTCCTTCCTCCGGCGCCGATACGTCCGGCCAGCCCAGCCAGAGCAGATTCCCGCCGACGCTATAGCGCCGCGTCGTCGCATTGGCGCCGCTGAGCGCCTCCTCCACCGCCGGGATCCGCTGCGGTGTCAGAGGGATCCGAACCAGCCCAGCGCCCTCCGTGAGCCATCTCATCGACCGCGCCGTCTTCCACAGGTTTCCTTCCTCCTGCTCCCGGTACAGGGAAAGACGGCTCGTGCGCCCGACGCCTGTCGATACGACGGACTGCAACGCCTGCGCCCGTTCCTGCAGAACGGTCGGCAGTCCGCCTATCCGTACCCAGAGGGTCCATCCCTCCTTCGCCGGCGCAAAATCGACCGCGTGCAGGTCGATGGCGCTGCGCGTCACCGCGTTCAGAGCGCCCAGCAGATCGGAAAGCCCGTCAAATTCGGCCGCCACCGTCGCAAACGCCGCCGGCTGTGGGAACACCTTGAAGGTCAATTCGGTCAATATGCCCAGTCTTCCCAGGCTGCCGACAAACAGCTTGGGGAAGTCGAATCCGGCCGCGTTCTTTACCACCGTTCCCCCGCCCCGAATCTCCTGACCCCGCCCATCGACAAAGCGAATTCCGATCAGGAAATCGCGAATGCCCCCGTAGCGGTAGCGTCCTGCCCCGCTCAGGCCGGCCGCGACCGTGCCGCCCAGCGTTGCCCCGCGTTCAGCCAGCGGCGGGTCGAAGGGCAGGTACTGTCCTTCTTCAGCCAGCAGCGCCGCCATATCCGCAACGCGTGTGCCGGCGCGGGCGGTAAAAGTGTATTCGTCGGGCTGATAGTCGATGACGCCTTTCAATCCGGACAGGTCGAGCGTCTCTGCGTTATCCTGGCAGCTTCGCAGCGACAAAGCCGGTTTGGAGCCGCCGCCCCGGACTCTCACTCTCTTCGCTCCCCGCACGGCATCCTGGATTTCAGCAACGCTATTCATAGTTCAGCTTTCTTGCCGACGGTAACATCGCTTCCCTATTCCCCCGTAATCATGTAGAGAGCGCCGTCCTGGTATCCGGTGACGTACGCGTTGCCTTCTTCATCCTCGCCCACGCTGCTGACCGGGACTCTCGCATTCACGGGCAGTGTGCTCAGCCAGCCTTCATAGATGCTTCGGTCCGAATCGGCCTCCGACCGTTTCAACCCCCAGACTCTGCCGCTGCAGAAGTCGCCATAGAAAAAGACGCCCTGCAGTGCCGGATAGTCGCTGCCGCGATAGACGGCGCCACCCACGATTGCACAGGAGTACACGTGATCGTACTCAACCACCGGCGAAATCAAGCCCTGCGCGCTGCAAGGCAGCGACTCGAAGCAGCGGCTGCCCTCCTTGACGTCCCACCCGTAGTTCTCACCGCCGCGGCTTCCCGCGGGCTGAAAGTTTACCTCTTCGCGCTTAATGTGGCCCGGATCAGGAATGTAAAGGTCCCCGGTCCCCGGGTCAAAGGCAAAGCCCCATGGATTGCGCAGCCCCAGCGCCCAGATCTCGCCGCGATGACCGTCAACCTGGAAAAAGGGGTTGTCCGGCGGGATGCCGTACGGCTTGGCCTCCGACTCCACGTCGATGCGCAAAATCTTGCCCAGAAGAGTGCCCATGTCCTGGGCACGGTTTTCGACATCCTTGAGCGTAGGATGGCCTCCGTCGCCGCTGCCGACATAAAGGTATCCGTCGGGACCAAAAGCGATACGGCCGCCGTTGTGGACCTGGTCCGGCTGGGCGATCAGCAGGACCACCTCTTCGCTCTCAGGATCGGCCTGGTCGGGATCGGCGGTCGTCCTGAAACGGCTGATGACGGTGTCCCCGGCTCTGTCCGTATAACTCACGTAAAAGTACTGCTTGTCGATATAGCCCGGCGGAAAAGCCGCGTTCAGCAAACCCCGTTCTCCGCAGCATCGAACCCGGCTTGAAACGTCGAGGAAGGGCGCCTCTTCAACTTCGCCGTTCTTCACGACGCGGATCCGTCCCTCCTGCTCGACTACGAACAGGCGCCCCGACCCATCGCCGGCATGTGTCACCTGCACAGGCAATGCAAGCCCCTCGGCGAACTTGCTCAAACTGAACTGCGGCAGCCCTGCCTCTCCGGCCGGGTCTTCGGAGAGCGAACCAAACACACGTACCTCGCGCCAGGCTACCCAGCTCGGACTGTCGAGCGTCAGGACCTGCACCTCGCTGATGCGCCGCGGGGGAACGATGGGGACCTCCAGCGTCTGACCGTCTTGCGTGTGCAGGTTGTCGAATCTCCTGTACAACGTGCGCGCACCGGAGCCGTTTCCCAGCCAGATCTCATGCGTGGTCGGGCCTGCCGGAGACTGCGCGATCTCCAGTTCCAGTTTGTCAACATTGTAGAGTTCGTCAAAGGAAACCGAGTACCACTGCGGAGCAGGGAGCTGCGCAGTCCAAAATGAGTCCGGATTGCCGTCAATCGCCTGGCCGGCCAGCTCCTCCCCTGCCGAAGCAAACGCCGATCCAGCGGTCGCGACATTCTCCCCCAACGGCGCAGGCGGTTCTGCCTCAGTTCGCCCGGGTTCGCCGGCATCAGTCTCGCTTCCCGCCTCCTCCAATGGCTCGGCGGCAGCCGACCCAAACACTCTTACTTCTCGCCACCCTACCCAACTGGGACTGCTGAGGGTTACAATCAGAACCTCATTCAGCCTGCGAGGCGGTTCGACCGCTATTTCCAATGTCAGGCCGTCTTCCGTATCCACGTCGATAAGCCTCTCCTGGAGGACGCGCGTGTCGGAACCGCTCCCCAGCCAGATCTCGTGCGTAGTTGGGCCTGCGGGCAGCTGCGTGACGACCAGTTCAATTTTGTCAACCAGGTAAAAGCTGTCGAACGCGATCGAGAACCATTGCGGCGCCAGCTGCTGCGAATTCCAGATCGAATCCGGATCCCCATCGATCGCCAACTGCGCAAAATGGCTTTTCTCGAAAGCGTCTGCAGTTCCCAGTACCGCGATGTTTTTGCTGGGCGGCGCCGGCGCAGCAGTCGTTTCGGGTTGCGGTTCAACAGGAGATGCGGCGCCTGGTTGAAAAAGCTCTTCGCTTGGAATACACGCGCCGGTAAAGGAGAGGACGAACAGGGCAATGGCGAAAAGTACAGTTCTTCTCACCTCTCACCTGCCCTTAAAGTTTGAATCTCTTTCAAAGCGTTTTTCTCGCGGACTTGGCCTTCCCCTTACTCCCTGAAAATGACGCCCGCCTTCTCCAGCGGATGGGGTCCGGCGTGCGTCAACGACTCGGCCTCACCCACCGGCAGCATCTTGCCGCGATTGGAGAGAGACCTGCTGTCCACGCTGCGGCGCACGTCCTCCATCGCCTGCATCTCCAGCGGACCATACATTTTGGGAAGGAAGGCGCGTTTTTCCATGCCGACCCCGTGCTCGCCCGTGATGGAGCCGCCCAACTCGACACACAGTTCGAGGATTTCGCCGGCCAGTTCCTCCGCCCGCTCCAGTGCGCCCTCCTCGCGACCGTCAAACAGGATCAACGGATGCAGGTTGCCGTCCCCGGCATGAAATACATTTGCCACTTCGATGCCGTAGCCGGCGCTGAGCCGGTCGATCTCCGCCAGCGCATCACCCAGCCGGCTGCGGGGCACAACGCCATCCTGTACGATATAGTCCGGGGCCAGCCGGCCAACCGCCGAGAAAGCTGCCTTGCGCCCCTTCCAGATACGGGCGCGTTCATCCGCCGTCTGGGCCATGCGTACCTCGACAGGCGCGGTCTCCTCGATCAGCTGCATCAATTGCGCGAACTCGGCCTCCACCGCGCTCTCTTCCCCTTCCAACTCGACGATCAACAACGCCGGCGCCGTCGGATAACCGGCCTTCGCGCCCACCTCCGCCGCCTTGATCGCCAGCGCGTCCATGATCTCGATTGCCCCCGGCAACAGCCCGGAAGCGACCACCGCCGTCACCGCATCCCCCGCCGCATGCAACGTGTCGTACGCCGCCAGCACGGTCCGATAGGTCTGCGGGATCGGAAGCAGTCGCAGCGTGATCTCCAGCGCGACGCCGAAAAGTCCCTCGCTGCCCACGAAAAAGCCGGGTAGATCAGGGCCTACGCCTTCCAGACTCTCGCCTCCCAACTCCACGACCTCGCCGTCGGGCAGCGCTACAGTCATCCCCAGGACGTGGTTGCTTGTCATGCCGTACTTCAGACAGTGCGCCCCGCCCGAGTTAAATGCCACGTTGCCGCCAATCGTGCAGATAGACTGGCTGGATGGATCGGGCGCATAGTAGAGGCCGTAGGGCTTGGCCGCCTCGGAGACCTTCAGATTGATCACCCCCGGCTCGACCACGGCAATACGCTCCTCCGCGTCCAGCCGCAGGATCCGGTCCAGGCGGTTCAGGGCTATGACGATGCCTTCAGCGATCGGCAACGAGCCTCCCGACAGGCTGGTGCCGCTCCCACGCGCGACGAATGGGACGTTGTGCTCGTGGCAAAGGCGGACCGTCTCGATTACCTCCGCGCGGTCCTGCGGGATCACGACCGCCGCCGGTCTCTGCTGAAATGCCGTTAGCGCGTCCGACTCGTATGCCATCAACTGGGCAGGGCGGGTCAGGAGGCGGTCGGTTTCATAAATGCGCGACAGCGCTTCGATCAATGGATGAACATTCATCTGCCCGCCTCCTTGCTGCGATTCCGCACCTGTACAATCTCTGCCATGATGGCAAGCGCGATCTCGCCAGGGCTGCGGCCTCCCAGGTCGAGCCCAATCGGCGCGTGAATGCGGGAAATCTGTTGGTCGCTCACGCCGGCCTCTTGCAGAGCCGCTACCCGTTTGGCGTGCGTCCGCTTTGAGCCAAGCGCGCCAATGTAGCCGACCGGACTGTTCAACGCACAGATCAGCGCGGGCGTATCCAGTTTTTCGTCGTGTGTCAACGTGACGACATAGGAGGACTCGTTCAGCTTCATCTCCTGCAGAGCCTCGTCGGGCCAGCTCCGTATCAACTCGTCCACATGGCCGAATCGGTCCTGCGTGGCAAATATCGGACGTGCGTCAATAACCACCGTGTATAGACCCAGTTCGCGGGCGAAGGAGACCAGCGGGATGGCGATGTGGACCGCACCAACGATGACCAGCCTCTCCTGCGGCGCATGCACGTCGATCAGAAGATCCCATTCCTGCTCTTCTACCGGCAACGAAATGCGTGCCGTCCGGCGCGCCTCCATTGCTTCCGCCGCTCGGGCAAGGGCAGCCTGATCCAGGGCCGTGTGTCCCAATGATCCTGCGGCTGCAACGGCGGAAGAACTGCCTTCCACCTTGCGCTCCCGGCGCACCAGCAATTTTCGCCCGATTTCGTCTCCGCTCAGAACCGTGACGACCGCGCACAGTTCATCCTGCCGGATCGCCTGCGCGACCGCATGGTAGAGTTCCGCCACTTCGCCCTTCCTCCGGCTACCAATCCAATGGCTCGATGAAAACTTCGATCGTGCCTCCGCAGGCCAGACCCACTTCCCAGGCCGTCTCGTCCGCGATGCCGTAGGAGACAAGTCGCGGCGCGCCCGCTTCCAGCGCCTCCAGCGCCTCCTGCACAGTGGCGCTCTCCACACAGCCGCCGCTGACGGAACCGACCATGGCGCCGTCTTCAGAAACCGCCAGCTTTGCCCCCAGTGGCCGCGGCGCCGACCCGTACACCTGCACAACCGTCGCCAGCGCCACTCGCTTGCCCGCCTGCTGCCAGTTGTCGATCTCTGCCAGGATCTCTTTCATGGCAGGTTTTGCCCCCCATCAATGTCAATGACCGTTTTCCCCTACGTCTGCGCGTCCCCCATCACCTGCGCCAACTGCTCCAAACTGATAAGATTATGCACCGGCAGGAACTCGTCGGTATGCGGCAGCGCCGCCCGAATCCCCCGCGTCAGCGGCTCATAGCTCGGCGAACCCAGCAACGGGTTCAGCCAGATGAGTCGGTGACAGCTGCGTTGCAAGCGGCTCATCTCCTGTCCCAGCATCTCCGGGTCGCCGCGGTCCCAGCCGTCGCTGATTACGATGACGATCGCGCCCTGCCCGCAGATTCGTCGCGCCCAGTCGAAATTGAAGGCGCGTATGGCTTCGCCAATACGCGTTCCCCCGGCCCAGTCATGCACAGCGTGCGCGGTCTGGTCCAGGGCCTGGTCGATGTCCCGCCGTCTCAGGTGGCGCGTGACCCGCGTCAAACGCGTGCTGAACACGAACGCCTCTACTCTATCCAGCGCGTGTGTGATCGAGTAGAGGAATTGCAGCAGCACACGGCTGTAACGGTCCATTGAACCACTGATATCGGCCAGGGCGACGATCGGGCGGCGTCGCGTCTTCCGCTGACGCCGGGCAATGACCAGCGGCTCGCCGCCGTAGCGTACATTCTGACGCAGCGACCGCCGCAGGTCGACCTGATCTCCGCGGCCGGCAGGCACGCGGCGCCGCGTGCGCCGTTCCGCCGGCGTCCACTGCAACTGCTGCATGAAAAGCTTCACCTGCTGCAGCTCATACTCGGTCATCGTCGCGAAGTCTCTGCTGCGCAAGGCCTCGGCGCTGCTGTAGGTGTAGATCTTTTCGACAAGGGGCTCCTGGTCGACCTGATCGCGTTCCTCTTTCTGCTCGCGGTCGGCCCGGATCAGGCGGTATTGAATCTCTCCCTGCGGCGTTTGCTGCAGAAGTTCACCAAGGTTGATACGCGCAAGCTCCTGTCTCTCCCTCGCCCGCCAGAAAAGTTCAAACGCCTCGTCGAACAGCTCCAGATGCTCCTGCCGGCTCACCAAAACCGCTCGCGCCGCGTCCCGCGCCTGCGCCTTGACCCGCAGATCGATCTGCGTCAGCGCTTCCACCAAATCCAGAATCTGTGTTGGCGTGACCGGGATGCTCAGCCCGCGCAACAGGCGGGCAAAGAGCAGCATGTTTTGAAGGAAATTTCCGTTCTTGAATCTCTCTGCGACCGCCGCGCCGCTGCCGGATTCACTCATCGCGCAATGCCAGTGCGCCGTCCTGACTCCGCAACACCTGAACGATTTCGCGGACAGTCTGGCCCTGCACTTTCTCGATGTCGTCCCGGTACTTGAGAAGGACACCAAGCGTTTCGTCAACCACGTTCTCGGTAAGTTCTTCCTGATCGAGCGCGGTCAGGGCCTTCATCCAGTCCAGCGTCTCAGCGACGCCCGGGAACTTGTACAGTTCCCCGCGTCGCAACTCCTGCACAAAACCCACGACTTCCCGCGACAGCCTGTCCGAAGCGTCCGGCGCTTTTGCGTGAAGGATCGCGTACTCTTTCTCAAAGCTGGGGTAGTCGATCCAGTGGTAAAGGCAGCGGCGTTTCAGCGCGTCGTGAATCTCGCGGGTGCGGTTGGAAGTGATGACGACCACCGGCGGCGTCGCCGCCCGGATCGTGCCGATCTCAGGAATGGTGATCTGAAAGTCGCTCAAAACCTCCAGCAAGAAGGCTTCGAACTCCTCGTCGGCCCTGTCCAATTCATCGATCAACAGAATCGGCGCCTTGCCGTTCCGCTGCCCGCGGCTGTCTATCGCCTGCAGGAGGGGCCGCCGCAGCAGGAAGGTGTCGCTGAAGAGGTCTTGGATCACAGACTCTCGCAACTCCCTGCCCGATGTTTCATCTTCTTCCGCCGGTGAACTCGCGCCCTGCCCTGTTGCCTCCATCAGCCGGATCTGAAGCATCTGGCGCGCGTAATTCCACTCATACACCGCGGTGCTGACATCCAGCCCCTCGTAACATTGGAGCCGGATCAACCGTGTGTCAAGCATCTGGGAAAGTATCTTCGCAACTTCCGTCTTGCCCACCCCGGCCTCTCCCTCCAGGAACAGGGGGCGCTCTAATTTGAGCGCAAGAAATATGGCCGTTGCCAGGCTGTGGTCTGCAATATACGCTTTCGTGCGCAGGGCTTCGGCGACGGATTGAACGGAGGGCAACTGGTTCGGAGTGGTCATTGGGGCGCCGCTGTATTGGGCTGAAACTGCATAAGGTTGAGACTGTATCAGGTTGAGACTGTATCAGGTTGAAGCTGTATTGGATTGAAGCAGTGACTGCAGCCAGCGTGAGGCTTCCTGCGGCCTGTTGAACCGGTACACTGTCAGGTGTTTAAACTTTTCTCCGGCCAGAAGCGCCGGATATTCCCTCCGGCGCCGGTGATAATTGGTCAAAGCATACCAAACGATGCTGTCGCGTCCTAAAGAGCCCCGCAAGGATTCGCGATTGCCGCTCCATAACTCTTGTTGCGAAACGATGCGCCGAACAGTTCGCGAAACGACGCGCCACATAACTCTGGGCAGACTGTAGTCCAGCCAGACAAGGTGGGAAGCGCGGCTCCAGACGATGTCCCGGCTCTGGCTGTAGTTGCCGTCTACTACCCAGGCTTCCGCTGCCGTCGCCGCCTGCACGCGTCCGCGAAAAACCGGCCTGGACGATGCTTGCCAGTCCGGTTCCCAGTAAAGTGCATCCAACTCAATATGGGGCAGAGACAGCTTTCGGGCTATCTGCCCTGCAAACGTCGTCTTGCCCGAGCCGCTGACGCCGATTACGACGAGACGAAGAGAGCATGAAGAGGAGTGAGGGGAGCGAGAACCTTCTGCGGTCATCACTCCACGTTTCTCTATCCTCACTCCTCTTTTCTCACTTCCAGGAGTTACGCTCTGTCTCTTGCCGTGCTCAAAGCCCTCGCGCCCATTACTTTGGCCAGCTCCTGCCGATAACCGGCCGAAGCAAACATGTCGCCGGTCGCATCGGGAATCGACAGGTCGCCGACCGCACTCTCGATAGTTGCATCGCTCAGATCGGAGCCGACCAGACTGGCCGCCACCGCGGTCGCCGCCACAGCCGTGGAAGAGACGCCGTTGAAGCAGAGGCTGGCTCCCGTGCAACTGCCGCTGGCGCCGCGCGTCACGACCGCGGCCGCGCCGCACAGCGCGTAACCGGAGGCCGGGTGCTCCCACTTTACATAGGCCGAACCGGTCCCTGACTGGGCTACCGGAACTTCAACCCCGGTGAGGATCTCATCCGGCTGCAAGGCGGTCATCATCAGGTCGACGAAGAAGTCAGACGCGCTGACCGAGCGGCTGCCTCCAGGGCCGGTTACGTGCAGTGTCGCCCCCAGCGCCAGCGCAGCCGCCGGCAGATCGGAGGCCGGGTCGGCATGAGAGAGGTTCCCGCCGATTGTGCCTCGGTAGCGAACCTGCCGGTCGCCGATCTGGCCGGCCGCTTCTGCCAGCGCAGGCGCGGCTGCCTGCACGTCCGCCGAATTGGCGATCTCATGGTATGTGACGCATGCGCCGATGCGCAGACTGCCATTGGACCGGCTGATCCCCTGCAAGGCATCGATGCGGCCGATATCGACCAGCGCAGCGGGCGCTGCCAGCCGCAGCTTCATCACCGGGATCAGGCTGTGCCCGCCGGCCAGGATTTTGGCATCCGGATTGCTGGAAAGGATCTGAACCGCCTCCTGCACAGAGGACGGACGGTGGTAATCGAATTTGGATGGATACATTCGGTTCTCCTTAGTTTTGAGCTCCTGGTCTTCGGTTTTTTGCGTTCACAAGCCTGCGAACGACTTACAACCAAAAACCAAAGCCAGAAGCTAAAAACTTTAACTGAAAACTCTAGTTGTTTATCGCGTTCCAGACCTTTTCCGACGTCACCGGCATATCGATGTGCGCCACGCCGAAAGGCGACAGCGCGTCTACAACCGCGTTGACCACGGCTGCCGGAGAGGCGATTGTGCCCGCTTCGCCGACACCCTTGACGCCCAGCGGATTGTGCGGGCAAGGTGTCACCGTGCGGTCGGTTTCGAAGGAGGGCAGGAAGTGGGCCTTGGGCACCGCATAGTCCAGCATCGTGCCGCTGAGCAGATTGGCGCCTTCGTCGTAAACGGCCGTCTCATAGAGAGACTGCCCGACACCCTGCGCGATGCCGCCGTGTACCTGTCCATCCACAATCATCGGATTGATGACGTTGCCCACGTCGTCAACCGCCAGATAACGCTGAAGTTCGACATGGCCCGTATCCGCGCAAACTTCCACCACCGCGATGTGCGTGCCAAACGGGAACACGAAGTTCTCCGGATCGTAAAAACTTGTCGCTTCCAGCGCCGGCTCGATTCCTTTCGGCAGATTATGGGCAAGATACGCCTGCAATGCTACATCCGGCAGCGACTGCGTCTGGTCTGGGGATCCCTTGACGAAAAAGTTTCCATTTTCAAACTCAAGGTCCTCCTCGGCGGCTTCAAGCAGGTGGGCCGCAATGGTACGCGCCTTGTCTACAACCTTTTCGGCCGCCGAAGCGATCGCGCTGCCGCCGGTCGCCGCGCTGCGGCTGCCGTACGTCCCCCAGCCGTGAGGCATCACGCCGGAATCGCCCTCGATTACGTCGATATCTTCGTAGGGTACACCCAGCGCGCTGGCAACGATCTGCGCGAAAGTGGTCTCATGGCCCTGGCCGTGACCGGAGCAACCGCTGTACACTGTCACCTTCCCGGTGGCGTGGACGCGCACGACCGCGCTCTCCCACTGACCTGCCTGCGCGCCCAGCGAACCGACCACTGCCGACGGCGCCAGACCACAGGCTTCGATGTAGGTGGAGAGGCCGATGCCCAGGTATTTGCCCTGTTCTCTGGCCGCAGCCTGCTCGCTGCGGAAGTCGTCGTATCCAATCTCCGCCAGCGCCTTGTCCAGCGCGCCTTCATAGTTGCCGCTGTCATACGCAAGCGCAACCTGCGTCTGGTACGGGAAGTTGTCAGGCGCTACGAAATTGCGTCGGCGAATCTCGGCCGGGTCAATGCCCGAAACGCGCGCGGCCTCGTCCACGATACGCTCGACAACGAACGTCGCTTCGGGCCGGCCCGCGCCGCGGTAGGCGTCAACGGGTACCGTATGCGTGAATACGCCGTAAACGTGGCAGTAGATTGCCGGCAGATCATATTCGCCCGACATCAGCGTGCCGTACAGATAGGTGGGTACCGCCGGCGCAAATGTTGACAGATACGCGCCCATGGCCGCGTACGTGTCGACCCGCAGGCCGGTGAACCTCCCGTTCTCATCCATCGCCATCTCGGCGTGCGTCACGTGGTCGCGGCCGTGCGCGTCGGTCAGGTAGGTCTCCGTACGCGTCGCCGTCCACTTGACCGGCCGGCCTGTCTGCATCGACGCCCATGCCGCGATCGCCTCATCGGCGTAGTGATGGATCTTGCTGCCAAACCCGCCTCCAACCTCCGGCGCGATCACCCGGATCTTGTGCTCCGGCAAGCCCAGCGAGGCCAGGCTCATCAGCAGCCGGTGGATATGGGGATTCTGAGTCGTCATGTACAACGTCAACTCGCCGGTGATGTTGTTGTAGTCTGCCAGCGCGGCGCGCGGCTCCATCGCATTGGGAATCAGGCGATTGTTGACGATGTCCAGGCTGGCGACGTGCGCAGCGTTCGCAAAGGCGGCGTCCGTCATCTCCTTGTCGCCGATTTCCCAGTCAAACGCAATGTTGTTGGGCGCTTCGTCATGCACCAGAGGCGCGCCCGACTCCGTCGCCTTCTTCGGATCGGCAATACCGTCGCGCGGATCGTAGTCCACGTAAATCAGGTCGAGCGCGTCATGTGCCGTGTACTGGTCCTCGGCGACCACGATCGCCACGCCGTCACCCACATAGCGCGTCGTATCCTTCGCCAGCATGAAATGCTCGGGAATCTTCATGTCTGGCAGCAGCCAGCCGACGGGGATGCCGCCCGGGACACCGCTATCTGCAATATCCGATGCCGTGTAGACGGCAATCACGCCGTCCAGTGCCTCGGCTTCGCTGGCGTCGATGCTGTTGATCTTCGCGTGGGCGTAATCACTCCGCAATATGGTGCAGTAGGCCGTGTTCGGCAGCTGCAGATCGTCTGTGTATTTCGCCCGGCCGGTAATCAGCTCAGGGTCCTCTCGTCGGCGGATGGACGAACCGAATACACCCGCACCGTTGCTTTCACCTGCCATATTCTGGTTCCTCCTCTAGCCGTTCATCGTCTCGGCGGCATCCTGCACCGCACGCACGATATTGTGGTAACCGGTACAGCGGCACAGATTCCCTTCCAGCCCGTGGCGAATCTCATCTTCGCTCGGCTGCGGGTTCGTGCCCAGCAGGTCGACACAGGAAATGATCATGCCCGGCGTGCAAAAACCGCACTGCAGCCCATGGTTGTCCCAGAAGGCCTGCTGCACTGGATGATACTCCCCGTTGGCCAAGCCCTCGATCGTGGTGATCTCGCCGCCGTCCGCCTGGACTGCCAGCACGGTACATGACTTGACCGCCTGCCCATCGAGCAGGATCGTGCAAGAGCCGCACTGGCTCGTGTCGCAGCCGATCTTCGTGCCCGTCAGGCCCAGTTCCTCGCGCAGGAGATGCGCAAGAAGCAGCCTTGGCTCAACCTCCTTACTGACGCTTGCGCCATTTACCTCCAGTTCGATGGATATACCCATAGAGCTTCCTCCTCTTTTAGAGCTCTGAAGAATTACGACCTATTTGGCTCTGCCGAATAGTTGTCGCCACATCCATACTATGGCAGCGAAACCGGCCAGAATGTAAAGGACCTTGCGCCCGCTATTGTTGATCGGTACCTCCTTCGCAAGATCCGAGATTACATCTCTGGCCACGTTGATGCCCACTTCCATTGTCGAGGGCGTTGCCGCTTCAGGCTGTGCGTCTGCGCCAGCGGTACTTTCCGCCGCCGCCGGACCGCGCGCGCCTGTGACGGCGCCCGGCTCTGAGGCCGCTTCCGTGCCGTTCGAAGGCGCCTCCGCAGCCGGAGGCGGCGACGGCTGAATTCGCGCCGCGATGATACTTTCAAGCGACTGCAGTCCCTGGCGGGTCAGCGAACGCGCCGTGCTGTCGACCAGGCGCTGACCCACACTGGCGATGCGCCCGCTCAGCTGGGCGTCACCGTCGTAATGAAGGGTTGTCGGGCCGTCGCCCTCCAGACGCAGAGTCCCCACGCCCTTGACATAACCGGGCCGTCCCTGGCCCGCGATCTCCATCCGGTACCCATTGGGGGGATCGATGTCATCCAGCGTGACCTTGCCGTTGAAACTGCCCTGCACAGGCCCCACGCGAATGCTGATCTCGCCGCTGAATTCATTGTCCGCGGTCTTGTCCAACTGTTTGCAGCCAGGCAGAATCCGCGAAAGCACGTCGGGATCCAATAGCGCTTCCCATACCTCGCTCTTGGGAGCGTCAAAACTGTGTGTGCCCGCCAACTTGACCATTTTGGATAGCGCTCTTTCTTGGTATGCCGTTTTCCCGATTGAACGGCGGCTTTGGTTGATGTTCTCAGTCGTGTGAAATAGGAAACCCATCGCTCGATTTCTGGTCGAAATCTGTGATGGACTGCTGCCGCGCATGCCGCTAACCAAGGAGCCGGCCCGGCAATGGGGAAAGGGAGATTACGTTAAGAATATGGTTCGCCGGATTATAGCGCACCCTCCGCATATGGGCAAACAACGGCAAACCCTGCCCTTACGCGCTCAGCGCCGCGCGAATATCTCCCAAATGGCCCACCTCATGCGCGTGGATCGTCTCGTAATACTGGTCGACCGTGATCTCGCCCCGCGACGGGTGCCGTCCCGTCAGCTCCCACTCCCTCCTGTCAAGGGATTCCAACACCTCCAGCGTCTTCGCGCGCGTGGCGTCCGCATCGGCCATCAGCTCTTCTGGCGCGATCTCCCCCGTTCGCCGGACGAGGCCCGCGTTCCAACGCTCCAAGTCGAAGTCCTCCGGAATCGTGGACTCCCCCTTTCGAATGGCGATTATATCGCAAACTAAACAGCCACGACAGCGAGCAGCGTGACTTGAACGAGTAGTGTTGTTGTTTGTGTTGCGTTTATGTTATACTATTTCTTGGTGGGATTGGGGGAGACGGTGCATTAAAGCCTAGGCCCGTCTCCAGCATTATCAGCTTCTCAATGAGAAGTTCCATAATGCACATCCTTTCACACGCGCCCTGTATGCTGCACAAGGTTTGTTGAGAGAGAACGCCCTCGCCAATCATATTAACATGAGGGCGTTTTCTCTACAAATCAAGCTCGATTTCAAGGCAGTGCCAGAGCAGTCGCCAAACGTAATCGAGCAGTTTTGCTTGTACGATTACGGAGTGATATAATATATACTGGTAAGTGAGCTGTCTCTACTGTTATTCGTGGTTCATAATTTTTTTATTTCGGGGTCAAACTGTCCACGCGCTAACGCTCTGCCTACGCGCTAAGCAGAGCGCACAGTAGAGGCACAGCCCACAAAAAATCGTATCATAGACTTGGCGCGTTTGTCCAAAATCCGCGCTAATTTCGCTGAACTCACAGCAGTGCCAGGCTGATTTGACAAAAATGCCAAAATCGTTTAGTATTGTTCGTATAATCGAACAGCGAAAGGAGCACGAACGATGGCACGGTCAGCACCAGGAAAGCATTTTCGTAAAGGCATTACATTGATGGAATTGTTCCAAATGTTCCCCGATGACGAGACCGCGGAAGAGTGGTTTGTAGAGAATCGTTGGCCTGACGGATTGCGATGCGCGCACTGCGAAGGCGATAACGTGGCGAAACAGGGGAACCATCCACAGATGCCTTTCCACTGTCGTGATTGTCGTAAATTCTTCAGCGTAAAGACCAACTCATTCATGCACAGTTCGAAGGTCGGGTATCAGAAGTGGGTTATCGCAGTCTACTTGATTACGTCCAGCCTGAAGGGTGTCTCCAGCATGAAGTTACACCGTGACATTGGAGTTACTCAGAAGACCGCATGGCACATGGCGCACCGTATCCGTGAGGCATGGAACATAGGGAGCGAAACGTTCGAGGGCGAAGTCGAGGTAGACGAAAGTTACTTTGGCGGGAAGGAATCGAACAAGCACGCGAGTAAGAAGCTGAACGCGGGGCGTGGCACCGTTGGCAAGACTGCGGTTGTGGGCATGAAAGAACGCGACACGAACAAGGTTCAGGCTCAGGTTGTGGAGGCTACTGATAAGGAGACGCTACAGGGATTCGTTACGGAGAACACGACAGAGGAAACGGTTGTGTACACGGACGAGGCAAAGGCATATTCAGGACTGTCCAGGGAACATCAGGCGGTAGGCCACAGCGTGGGCGAATACGTGCGCGATCAGGCACATACAAACGGGCTGGAATCGTTCTGGTCCATGATGAAGCGGGGCTATAATGGGACGTATCATCAGATGAGTCCGAAGCACTTGCACAGGTACGTGAATGAGTTTGAAGGGCGACACAATGTGCGCCCACTGGATACGATTGACCAGATGAAGCTGGTCGCCAAGCAGGGTTCTGGAAAGAAACTGCTTTATGATGATTTGATTAGGGAGTAGAAAATGACGAAAATTGAATTCGATGCAGATAAATTCGATGACATTATCAGCGGTTTCGATTCCACCTTATTCGATAATTACGATTTTCTAAGGCTTGAACACTTTTCTGAAGAGGAACAAGAATCTCTTGAAGGGCTATATCAACTAATTCGTCTAAAGATTTTCCTTGATGGGGAATGGAGACGCAGAAAGAGGTATTATCTAGCTGCTCTGAACCAGCGCGTAGATAGATTACGAAATCTGCCCGTAGGTGCTCTTCAAGATTTTGTCTCTTCTCTATAAAACCTTGAGGGGCATCCATCGTCAACACAACTTTATCAACCAAAATTTCGATCATTAAAGTTATCCTTCTGCTGATCAAATCTTTTGGTTAGAATAGCACAATTTTAGGGCAAGCCCAATCTCAAAGCCACCGCCTTTCGACGGTGGCTTTTGTATTTCAGGATGCGCCTTTGCCCTTCCTCTCGTTGCGGTAACGTTTTTCATATAGGCGATCAATTGCCTTGTCGTGACGAGCAAGCGCGCCTTTCGTATTTTTTTCAAAATTCATAAGTGCAACTTCCATTTCTTGTTTCACTTTCACAGCTTCATCTTCAGCGTAATTTTTGGCAATCTCTTCTGCTGCCTGACGAAGCTCTTGGGTTACATCGTTGAGAGCGTCCATTATAGCATTGTGAGCAATTCTGTCAGTGCGTTCATCTGCTTCTAGCGAACTCTCAAAGAAGAAGTTGTGTCTAACCACATCAATGTGAATTAACATCCGCATCAATGTATCACCAAGAAGTTCGTCTTCCTGAGAAAGCAAACCGATATGCTCTGTAATGATCGCTTCGTTCTCGTCCGCTTTTTCTTCGTCCTTGAGGATGAATTCCTCATCGTCCGGGCCTAGTAGTTTCATGGCAGGGGTGCCCCCTTGGTGGATACGCAGATGAATGGTAGCCACCACAGCAGACACACTCATAGTTTAGCAACCAGCAAGGGGGCGCAATGCGCCCACTCATCCGTGTAACTATGTTGCTAAACTTTACGTCTACTGTGGTAGGGGCAGACTAGCATATTTGAGGCAAGTAAGCAACCTTGACAAATTTACACGAATTGGCTAGAATTGTTCTATTGCTGAGAGGAATAATTGACAATGGGAAAAGAAAAGAAAGAATCTCAACAGAAGCCTAAGCGCAAGAGAGGACGTCCGCCTTTGCAAATGCCAGAGCCTATCGACGCGGACCCGTCAAGTGTCGTTAGGGCCGCGTTTAGAGTGAATACGAAAGCTCCTGGCTTTGAGTGGCAGTATCAGAAAAAGGATAAGAAGGACGAAAAAGGTGCCTGACAATAGTAATAATTCAGAAACTGTGCGACTTGCTCAAGATATAGGGCAAATACAAGGTGTGTTGCCATCATTAGCAACAAAAGAGGATGTCTCTAAAGCAGCCCTTAGAACTACACTGTGGATTATTGGCGTTATCGTGACTTTAGTTGTTGGCCTTGGTGCTGCTCAAGTTAGTGTGCTAATGCACATATTGTCACGTCTCCCCGGTTAGTAAATCCTCGAAAACGTTCCCGAAAAAGTAAACGCCAACTGCAAGCTCACGTCTTCGCTCACGCAGCGCAGCACGTTTAGTTTGCGATATAATCGCCTTTCGAATCTTGTGAACGTGGATGCTCATGCCCCGTTCGCTTTCGACCAGATGCGCGAGAACAGTTGCCACCGTCCACCTTTCTCCCTCGGCGAACACCGTCGTCTGCCACTGTTCCGGCGAGAGGCCGGCAAGAAGCGCAAACAGCGCCTCGCGGGACTCGCTTAGCTTTTCCTTCCAGTGGTCCCTTCGTTCCGTTGACATCCCTGGTTCTCCAGTCGTTTATGTTGGACTCTGTTTCATGTCTCCGCGCCGTCCCTATGGTATACTTGCATGGCAAAAACCACCGCAGTTGCCAGGCCTTCGAACAGGACCGACCTCATCTGCTGGTCTCTTCTTGCCTCCACCGCCCGAAGAGTCCTTCTCACAGGAGCATTGACAATGAAAGGTAAGTTTATCACTGCCTCGACAATGGAGCGAGATCACATGGATTGGGGCGTAATGGGTTGGGCCAGCCGTCCCGCCACGACCTCCGCCCGTGATCTGGTCGTCATCGAAGTCACACTTGAAACCGGACAGGGCCATGCCTTTCACAAGCACCCGGACCAGGAGGAGGTAATCTACGTCATCGACGGCACAATAGAGCAGTGGATCGAGCAGGAAAAGCAGCTGCTCTCCAGCGGTGACTCCGCCTTCATCGGCGCCGACGTCGTCCACGCCTCCTTCAACGACTCGGGCAGCCCTGCCAAACTGTTGGCCATTCTCGGCCCCTGCATCGGCGAGGAAGGCTACGCGCTCGTCGATGTATTCGAAGAAGAGCCATGGAGCTCGCTGCGCTAGACCCCGTAATCGAGACGGCAATGAACTGACCACGCAGACAGGATTCTCCTAATGACCAACAAGTACCGCATGATCCAGGTGGGTACCGGCGGACAGGGCAACGGCTGGTGCTCCCGCTTCCTGCCCCCAAACATCGCCGACGGCCGCATCGAACCGGTTGCCGCTGTAGACGTAAACCCCGACGTCCTCATCAACGCCCAGCAACATCTGGGGCTGCCGCCGGAAAAGTGCTACACCGATATCGAGCGCGCCTTCGACGAAAACCCGGCCGACTTCTGCACCGTCGTCGTCCCTCCGGCCTTCCACGAATCCGTTGTCGATGTCGCCCTTGCCCACGACATGCACATCATCTCCGAAAAGCCGATCGCCGATACGCTGGAAGGCTCCGTGCGCATCGCCGCCAAGGTGAAGCGGGCAGGCAAAAAGATGGGCGTGACCATGAGCCACCGTTTCGACCAGGACAAGACCACCCTGCGCCGTGAGCTCCGTTCCGGCCGCGCCGGTGTCATCGACTACATCATCTGCCGTTTTACTTGCGGCCTGCGAAATTTCGGTGACTGGGGGGCGCAATTCAGACATACAATGGAAGAAACCCTCATGATCGAAGGGTCGGTCCACCATCTGGACATCATCGCCGACCTTGCCGACTCAAAATGCGACACGATCTACGCCCAGACCTGGAATCCGACCTGGGGCGAGTACAACACCGGCTCGCAGGGCCATGTGATGATGACTTTTGAGAACGGCACGCGCGCATTCTACGAGGGGGCCAAGACCAACGCCAGCGGTTTCAACGGCTGGTCGCAGGAGTACTTCCGTGCCGAATGTGAAAATGAGACCCTGATCATGGACTGCCGCCGTATCGAGCGATTTCCCTACCAGCCAAAGCTGTACAGCCGTGAAGGCCAGGGCGAGGAAGTCCAACTCATGCAGCAGGCCAAGTGGCGAAACGAGTGGCTCATTGCCCAGTTCCTGGACTGGCTGGATGGCGGCCCGCCCATGGAGACCAATGTCGAAGCCAACCTGCAGTCCGTTGCTCTGATCTTCGCCGCCATCGAGAGCAGCCACACCGGCCAGCCGGTTAGAGTCCAGGAGTTCCTGCGCCAGGCCCAGGAGGAAGAAGAGAGGGCCCACGCGGCCTGAAAACTTGAAACACGTTGCGGGGAGCAAGACTGGGACGGCCTGCCTTCGCTCGTCTCCTCTCCCCTCTTTACAGGAGGAATGCCATGTCCGGGACCGTTCTTCTCGTCGGCGCGTTGGACACCAAGGGCGCCGAGTACACTTTTGTCAAGGATCTGATCGAGGCTGCTGGACTGCAAACTCTCGTAGTCGATTTTGGCGTGATGGGCCAGCCCGCCTTTGAACCTGATGTCGGCCGCGCAGAAGTCGCCAGCGCCGGCGGCGGCGATCTGGCCTACCTGGCCTCAGGCACGCGCAAGGATGAAGCGATGCGGACCATGGCCCAGGGGCTGGCCTCCGTTGTAGAGCGCCTCTATGGCGAGGGCCGTTTCGACGGCATTCTGGGGATGGGCGGCAGCGGCGGCACGTCTATCGCTACCGCAGCCATGCGCACGCTGCCCGTCGGCGTGCCCAAAGTGATGGTTTCCACCGTCGGCGGCGGCGACGTGAGCGTCTATGCCGGCAGCAAGGACATCACTTTCATGCCCTCCGTCGTCGACGTGGCCGGCATCAACCGCCTCAGCCGCGCCATCTACGCCAATGCAGCCGGCGCTATCGCCGGCATGGTCCAGACCGAAGCCGAAGCCACCCCCGCCGAGCGACCCCTCATTGCCGCCTCCATGTTCGGCAACACGACCGCCGCCGTCGACCACGCCCGCGGCCTGCTGGAGGCCGAGGGCTACGAGGTCCTTGTCTTCCACGCCACCGGCAGCGGCGGCCGCACGATGGAAGACCTGATAAGCGACGGCTACATCGCCGGCTGTCTCGACATGACCACCACCGAGCTGGCCGACGAAATCTGCGGCGGCGTCTTCAGCGCCGGGCCGGACCGTGTACAGGCCGCGCCCCGCCAGGGCGTCCCCACCGTCATCGTTCCCGGTTGCGTAGACATGGCCAACTTCGGCGGCATCGAGACTGTGCCCGACCACTACCGCGACCGCAACCTCTACCAGTGGAACCCGGAAGTCACTCTCCTGCGTACCAATGAGGAGGAGAACCGGCAGATGGGCGCAATGCTGGCCGCCGCCGCCAATGCAGGCCAGGCCGGCAAGGTATCCGTGCTGATCCCCCTCGGCGGCGTCTCCATGTTGGACAGCGATGGCGACCGCTTCTGGGATCCAGGCGCCGACCAGGCCTGCTACGATGCCCTCAAAAGCGATCTGCGCGCCGGCATCCCGCTGACCGAGATGGACGCCAACATCAACGATCCCGAGTTTGCCGAAAAAGCGGTCGCTCTGCTTCTCGAGATGCTGCAGGAGTAGTCCTGGCGCGTCCCCTTCGCTACGCCGAACCTTACGCCAGATACGCTCTACGAACTGTCCAGGGAGCAATCCATATGTCGATTCCAAGACAGGAAATCATCGCCCGCCTCCGGGCCCAGCAGGCGGCCGGAAGGCCCATTGTTGGCTGCGGCGCCGGCACCGGAATCTCGGCCAAGTTTGCCGAAGCCGGCGGCGCCGACCTTATCATCATCTACAACTCCGGCCGCTTCCGTATGGCCGGCCGCGGCTCGCTCTCCGGCATGATGCCCTATGGCGACGCCAACGGCATCGTCGTCGAGATGGCGGCTGAGGTGCTTCCGGTCGTGCAGGACACGCCGGTCCTGGCCGGCGTCTGCGGCACCGATCCCTTCCGCCTCAAGCACGTATTTCTCAAGCAGCTCAAAGAGATCGGCTTCAGCGGCGTACAGAACTTCCCCACCGTCGGCCTCCTCGACGGCACCTTCCGCCAGAATCTGGAAGGCACCGGCATGGGCTATGACAAGGAGGTCGAGGCCGTCGCCGTCGCCCATCAGCTGGACATGTTCACCGCGCCCTACGTCTTCACACCTGAGGAGGCGACCGCCATGGCCGAAGCCGGCGCCGACCTGCTCGTCGCCCACGTCGGCCTCACCACCGCCGGCAGCATTGGCGCGGCCGTAGCCTTCACGTTGGAGGAGGCGGTCGACAAAGTGCAGGAAATGGCCGCCGCCGGCCGCAAGGTCAACCCCGAACAGATCGTCATCTGCCACGGAGGACCCTTCGACGAGCCCGAAAACGTTGGCACAGCCCTCAAAATGATGCCCGGAATCGCCGGCTTCTTCGGCGCCTCCAGCATCGAGCGCCTCCCCACCGAACGCGCCATCCGCGGCCAGGTAGAGGCGTTCAAAAGCATGGCTCTCGCTTAGCAGGCAGGACGGAATCGCCGCAGAGTGCGAGAGGCGCGGTCAACGGCACGTCGCCAGCAATCTCCAAAAAGGTAAAGCCCCGTTGAGTCCGTCCTGCGCCTTGCGTTGAAGAATCTGCCAAACGTCTTCGCATTCGGCGCAGGAGCCTTTCTTTCCCCTACTGGATCGCATCACTAGGAGTGACCAATGACTGAATATACGCTCTCCCGCCGTGAGTTTCTGCGGTCGACGACTCGAATCGGAGTTTCATTGACTTTGACCACCGCTCTGTTTCAGCCGGCAAGTCCCGCGTTGGCTGACAATGGCTCAATCGTTTCCATACTGGGAGGCCTGGATATCCTGAGGATGCCTGATGTACAGGGACTGTTGACAACCGGGCTGGGGGCTCTGTGGGTTGCGGGAACGCACGTCAATACCTTCGCGTCCAATCTCGCATTTGAGAACTTGCCGATCGAGTTAAAGCTAAAGTTGCTCAAGGCTGGGGGAGATTGGAAGAGTCTGCCTGCGGCAAGAGCAATTTGGGAGACCATCCCTGCCCCGATTAGGGCGAGCGGGCCGGAAGCTACCCTGAAGTTTCTCAAGGGTAAGGACTGGTCCCATATTATTCCCAAATCATGGGGAGGGCCAACGACCGCTGAAAACGGGATATGGTGGAGCGCCGAAAAGAACAAGTCCTTGGGACCGAATCCGATGGGCCCGGATGACATTACAGACGCCAGAACCGCCTTGCGGAATGCAGCTATACGCGCCACAATCGTTCAGACCGTAAATGGAATGCTAAAGGGAGCGCTGGTTGGGGTTGTCGCCGGTGGCTTGCTGGCCAGCTTAGAATACGGCCTGCAATACGCTGAGGGTGAAATCACGTGGCCGCAAATGGTAAGAAAGGTCATAGCGTCGACTATTATTGCTGGCGCCGGAGCATTTATCGCCGCGGGCCTAATCGTCGGGATTTCGCTCATGTTTCCATTCCTGATTCCTATTTTCCTGCCGGTGATTTTCGCGATTCAGCTGGCCGGCATAGTCTTTCTTGGCTGGCAGTTAGTCCCATTGGCGATAGGGTGGTGGAATGTACTAAACGGCCAACAGCTGTTGGATGCTGCCTCTTCGGTTTTGGAGGCCGCAGGGAGCGAGTTGCGCAATGTCTATGAGGAAGCCGAGGGAAATGTGCTTGACGTCGTGTGGGGTTGGGTGGTCGCGATGGCCGGTCGGGTCGGATTGGACACGGCCTGGGAGTCGGCCATCAGGATTATCCGCACGCTGGGCGTAGACCAAGCGTGGGTCTGGTTCGCAGAGCAAACTCAAACGGTGGTAGGGAAGGCGGCCGGTGTCGCGTCCACTCTCAGTTCGTGGGATTATGAGTCAGGTCTCGACGTGGACGTGGATTCATTAAGGGAATCGATAGCCACTGTCATCAGTTCCGAATTCCAGAACGCGATTTCAGCTACTGATGAGTTACTTCGCAGCATCGGAGACTATCGTAAGAATGCCAATCACAAAGCCGCCGAACCGCTCTTGGTCGCATGAGAGCTGGGTTGCTCCCTGTTTTTCGAATCGTACACATCCGCAACAGTTGGGGAAGTGTATCAATGATGCGTAAACGGACACTTATAGTTGCGATTACGCTGCTCATCCTGTTGGCCGCGACGACAGAATACGTGTCTGCCCGCCAAGAATCTCTACCGACATCTCAAGAAGATGGCGTAGACGATGGTAATACGGTCACCTTCCGAGTGCGCATCCAAAATATTTCGGCTGATGCCGATCCGCCTACCCTCCTTTCTCCCGGCGTTTGGGTCTTGCACAACGAGGCTGGTCCAATATTCACGCGAGGAGAGGCGGACCGGAGTCAGGGATTGGAAGCGCTGGCAGAGGACGGCGACCCAACTTCACTGGCTGCTACCCTTCGCGCTCAGGGGCTGCAAGCCGGACACTTTGATACGCCTGTTTGCGTGGATACGCCCGGTCTGCTGCCAAGCAGTGAAACAGTGGAATTCGGCGGCTCCTACGAGTTTGAAGTAACTGCTACGCCAGAGACGCCCTATCTTTCCTTTGCAACCATGTTCGTGCAGTCTAACGATCTGTTCATTGCCCCCTCTGAGAATGGAATTCCCTTGTTTGACGAAGACGGTGAGGCAGTGCTTATGAAGAATGTTACCGTCGAGTTGGATCTTTGGGACGCCGGCACTGAGAAAAACGAGCAACCGGGCACAGGATCCAACCAAGCCCCCCGCCAGCCGCGTCCCAACACAGGCCCCGAAGACAATGTGACGAAGGTTCGAGTCGTGGACGACGGCTTTAGCTATCCTGACGCAGCCGAAATCGTGAATGTCTACATTGTTAAAGTACCAAAGATCAGGCGTGATCTGGGCCGGCAGCCGGTTCCCCCGCCAGACCATTCCACTAACGAGGTTTTCCGAGTCGGAGATGTCCAATGGCGAGTGCTCTCTGCGCAGAATCTCGGCCATGAGCTCAGTAATGAAAAGGGCGATAGGCAAACGACGGCGGAGCGCTTCGTCAATGTAAGATTTGAATTCCTGAATCTGGGGAGTGATCCGCTGGAATTCGATGGCGGGCCTTTGCGTAACAGAAAAGGTGTGCCGCTTAAGGATAGCCAGGGCCGCGAGTATCCGTACTATTTGGTGCCAGTTAGATTCGGTCCGGACGTGCCGCCGCATGAATATGTCCCGATTGACGAAAACTGTTATGGCAGGTGGTGGTGGGCGAGATGGAGGCCCTATATCCTGAAGCCGAATGCCCCTACCACCTGCTCAGTCATTTACGAAGTCAGTGCAGACTATTCGGAATTGGTTCTGTTGGCAAGCGATCTGGCCGAAGGCCAGTTGGGCGTTGCGGAGACAGCGGACTTGAGCTTGTCCCCTGTTCCCCGTCACTCCGTCGGAGAAAACGTGCGTGCCGGAGACGTTCGCTGGCAGGTTCTTTCTGCCGAAGAGCTAGGAAATGCACTGGGAACAGTCGTTGACCAGGTGAAGACAAAAGAGCGATTTATAGGAATACGTTTTGAGGTAAAGAACCAAGGGAGTGATCCGCTTGACTTCGACGTGATTGACGATGTGAGGCTGCGTGATAAGCAAGGACGCGAGCACCAACACTATCTAGTGCCACGGAGAGGTCTACTGGATCGTTACCCAAGTGAACACATTCCGGATGACGAAGAATGCACTAGTCTGGAATTGAAGCCCAACAAGAGTAGGATCTGTACAGGTGTATATGAAGTGCCCGACGATGCAACGGGCCTTATCCTAATCGCAAACGACCTCGGTGAAATCCAGAGTGGAGCCGAGATAGTGGGCTTGGGCCTGTCCGACTATGAGGCCGTTAAGCCGTCTCTGTTCGCCGAAGATGTAATGCCGGGGGGCGTGTGCTGGAATGTATTCTCGGTAAAGGATTTGGGAAGAGAGCTGAGAAGTGAAGAAGGCCATACGGCGACCGCCGAAGGGCGCTTCATCCAGATACAGTTTCGCCTATTGAACTTGGGCAGTGAGCCTCTGATGTTCGATGGTACGCCACTGTTTGATGAGCAGAGGCGGGTATACGAACATTTCCACATCGAACGACCTGCGCTGCCGGATGGTCACCCGACTGAATATATCCCGGATGACGAGGAGTGCTTTCATTTAGAACTGAAGCCCAATGCGCCCAAGAACTGTACATTTCTTTATGATGTGGCTGAAGATGCGGAAGAGTTCGGTCTTATCGCTGCCGGTTCAGCAGGACATGATCCAGCACTCATATTTCTTCCCGACCCAGAACAACCGGATCCTTGCCCAGCTGAACGAAGGCCCGTCACCCCTGGCGGTCCGTACGCGGTATGCAAAGAGGTCGCCCCCGGTGTTTACAGAGGCGATGCTTCAACAGATAATCCTTGTGCATGGGAACTATCGGCCGGTTCGAAAGGAGACTCCGCTAGCGTCAGCGCGGCAAGGAGGCATGAAACACCATTCTACGTCGAGATCTTGGATACCGACGCCGCTTTTGCAACCGAATGCGAGTTAGTGCCCCTTGAGCTTGTCGTGCATCCCGATCCCCTACCGAACCCGGCCCCTCCTGGCATGCATATAGTGGGCTTGGACATCCTCCCCGGCGAGTACGAAGGAGATCCAGGCGAGGGCCTGTTCTGCTTCTGGCAGCGGATGAGGGATTTCCGAGAAGAAGAATCCAGCACAATTGCGTGGGATATTCCCGGAGAGAAATTCTCAGTCGAAATAGCTCCCTCAGATTACGCCGTCGAATTCAGTTGCCCAATGCAAAAGGTCGAATAATCGCATCTGTCTCAACAGATGCCCTTGGCTTTCACTTTCACCATTAGGGCGTCAGCCTTAACCTTACCCATCACTCAGGAGTACCTTCCATGCTCTATTCCAACATCCCCGGCATCGACAAACCCGTCTCCCGCCTCGTGCTGGGAACGATGTGGATAAACACCGAGACCCTCGAAAACGCCTACCCCGTGCTCGACGCCTTCCACGCAGCCGGCGGCAACTGCCTCGACACCGCCCACGGCTATGGCCGCGGCGACAATGAACGCGCCGTCGGCCAGTGGATCAACGAACGCGGCCTGCGCGACGAGATCGTCATCCTCGGCAAAGGCGCGCACCACAGCCAGGACCGCAAACGGGTCACGCCCTACGACATCAAGTCCGACCTTCACGACAGCCTCGCGCGTTTCAAAGTTGACAGCATCGACCTCTACGTCCTGCACCGCGACGACCCCGACAAGCCGGTCGGCCCAATCGTCGAAACGCTTCACGCAGCCAAAGAGGCCGGTCAGATCGACGCCTACGGCGGCTCCAACTGGAGCGCCGAGCGCCTGCAGGAGGCCAACGAATACGCCGCCGCGCACGGGCTGACCCCTTTCGTCGCCAGTAGCCCTCAGTTCAGCCTTGCCGTCCAGATAGAACCGCCCTGGCGCGACTGCATCAGCGTCAGCGGGCCGTCTGGAGAGGCCGCAAGGGCCTGGTGCCGCGAGAACGGCGTCACCCTCTTCGTCTGGTCCAGCATGGCCGGCGGCTTCTTCAGCGGTCGTTTCCGCCGCGACAACCTCGACACCTTCACCGAATGGTACGATCAACTTGCCGTCAAAGTCTACTGCAACGAGGAAAACTTCCAACGCCACGACCGTGTCCAGGAACTGGCCGCCGCCAAGGGCGTTTCCATTCCTCAAATCGCCCTGGCCTACGTCTACAACCAGCCCGACGGCATCCACGCCCTGTCAGGCGCGCGTAACACCGACGAATTAAGCATTAACGTCGAGGCGTCCGAGATTAAATTGACCGAAGAGGAGATCGCCTACCTGGAGTTGAAAAGCTGAGCGAGGGACTGGCTGATTCAGTCAATAAAGCCGTTCTGGCTTTTTCTACGCGGCCTTTGTCACCCTGCCCCCATAGATGAGGCGTCTTACCGGCATGCGGCTACGCCTCTGGATCTATTTTCCTTCTTCGTTTTCTTTGTCCAATAGCGTCCGCAGTGCCTGCAAGAGGCGCGGAATATCGGTACAAATGACGTCCCAAATGACGTCGTCATCCAGCCCCAAGTATACGTGCGCTAACTGATTACGCATCCCAATTATCTGGCGCCACTCAATTTCAGAATGTGCCTCGCGTACGTCGAAAGGAATATGGGTTGCCGCCACTCCTATTAGTTCAATGTTTCGCAAGGTGGCGTCATAAATCAGGCCTTCGGCGACAAACTCATCCTGGTCCAGCCCACCTGTATAGGAAAGGACCTTTTCGCCGAAATGAATCATGTCCCGAATATAGAGCTGCCATGGGCGTTCTTCGCGCTCGGTCTCACACATCAATTGCCTCCCGTTCGACGAATGGTCGCAATTCCTTTCGCAACGCCTTTGCAGTGACCAGATCGACCGGGCGGCCCAGCAAGTCTTCAAGATGAAATTGAACGCCAAAATACTTCTTTGATGTGGCGGGCCTGTCGAACCGCACCAATATGTCCACATCGCTCTCCGTTCCAGCCTCATCCCGCGCAACCGACCCGAACAGAGCGAGTTCGACGACGCCGAATCGTTGCCTTAGAGTCGGCTTGTGTTCCTTGAGCAGCTCCATGACCTGCTCTCTGTTCATGTCACTCTCCCCTTGCCTGCCCAACGTCGTAAAACTGGCGGCCATGCCCATATTCTAAGCGATTTCAGTTGAATTGCCAGCACGCCGACCCACCCTGCCGCAAAAAGGCAGAAGCCGCTCCTACCATCTCCGCAAACCAAAAAGGCGACCCGGTCACCCAACCGGATCGCCTTTCTCATTGCGATGCACAACCCTCTCGCGCCTCGCTAAGCTGGTGGAGATGGCGGGAATCGAACCCGCGTCCGCAACATCCGCCCTGAAACGTCTACAAGCTTAGTTGACCTATATGTGTTTCGTCGGCGGGCCTCGGATCAACACGAGGCGCTTCTCCGACTAGCCGATTCTCTTAGACAGCGCTATCGGCGTACCGCTGCCGCAGCTCACAGTGTATGACGGCGACCGCCCAGCCTGCTGGCCCCACTGGTACGGGCCGTGGCCCTTTTGAAAGGACCGGCGGCTTACTTAGGCCGCCGCGGCCGCGGAAGCAGCCGGGGTGAAGCCAAAGTTGAAAGCCATGCCTGTGTTCTTGGCATTTGTATCTGTGTGCGCCTTTTTTACGTAGTCGACGCTCTACGGCTTGCAATCCCAGGCCTGACAATGCCCCGTCGAAGCCGTTCATCCCCATCTGACCCAATTATAGCCCAATTCGCAGGCCCGGTCAAGAGTTTCACCTCAAAAATCTGGGATGCACTCCTGTGCAACCTCCAGGGAATTCAGCGCCGGGCCGCTGCCGGCTCAGTTCCCTACTTGCATCCCCACACATCGACTCGTCCTATACAACATCTCTAGTCTCCGATTTCCTCATCACTTGTTGACCGCACACCCCTCGCCAGCGCCAGCAGCCACTGTCCCGGCAGCAGCACTGCCGCAGAGACCGTCAGCGCCACCGGAATACGGGTAGCCGTCCCGAGCCAGCCCAGGACCGGCCCGCCGGTTGCTTGCCCTAAAGAGTTCGCCTGACCCCACAGTGAGATCACCGTCGCCCGCTGCGCGCTGTTTGTATTGCGCACGACCCACGCGTTCTCCAGCGGCTCAATCGTGCTGCGGCACAGACTGATCCCCCACAGGGCCAATATCGCCGCCCAGATGCTGCGCGTCCAGGCCAGGAGGAGAAGACTGGCCGGCAATAGCCCATACAGCAGCGTTAGCCAGTTGATCGAACGCGCCTGTTCCTCGGCAGCCCGTCCCCGCCGCGCCAGCTCGTTGGCCGCGATCCCCGTCAATGTCGCCCCCGCGCCTATGACGCCGAACCAGAAAACCGAGTCCTCCAGGCCAAATAAAGAGGGAAAGTCGAAGCTGTTCAGCAAGTGCGGCGTCCAGAGACGGTCATAACCCTCGCTGTACAGCCCCGTCACTAGGCTGAGACCAACAACAATGCGCAGCGCCGGATGCCCTCGCACCGCGCGCAACCCTGCGCGGGCAGTATCCGCCATCTGCTTCCACGTCTCCCTTTCTTCCGGTGGCGTGGGCCGAAATCCTCTCTCAGGCATGATCAGCGCCATGCAAGCGGCCAGCGAAATATACAGTACCCCGCCAACGAGGATCGGCAACTGCAGCCAGCGGCTCGCCAACCACACGCTGACCCCGATTCCCGCAAACCCAGCAATCAGTTCGACCTGCGCCGAACGCAGAAAGACCGGACCGGCCGCTTCGACGCCGATCTCGTCGGCCAGCCAGGCCTGTAACGCGCCGCTCACAAAAGTGTAGCCAATCCCCCACAGCACCTGCGCGCCCAGCACCGCCCAGAACATCGGGATCGACCCCTCCAGCAGGTAGCCGCTGCCGACCAGCGCCAGCCCGATGATCACCGACAGCCGCCGCGAGTAAACGTCCGCCACCGCGCCGGTCGGCACTTCGAACAAAAGGACCGTCACCTCCAGCACCGTGCCCACCAGCACCATCTGCAGAGGATTCAGGCCCACCGTCTCCACCTGGTAGATCAGGTTGATCGTGAAGACCAGCGCATTGAAGAGCGCCCGTCCGCCGCCTATGAAGAGATAGATACGGGTCGGATTCTGCTTGAGCAAGAGGAGTCAAATCCGTTTGCCTGCCGCGCCGTATCCGGGCAGCAAAGTGAGCGCCCCGTCTCCTGGGCTGGAGGCAGACCGCCGGCCAGTGAAGATGATATGATGGTGTCCGGTCTGGGCTGGAAGAAAAGTCGCGTGTTCGCACCGCTTCGCCAGCGGCCAGGCGCCCCTGTGGCGCCCAGGGCGATTCGCTTACCGCTGCTGCCTTCCGGCCCTGACGGGGTTCACGGCGCCCTGCCGCACAGGACCCAGCGACTGACGAAGCGATGCAAACACGCGAGGCGGAGAGGGAGGGATTTGAACCCTCGAGGGCTTTCACCCTACGAGCTTTCCAGGCCCGCGCACTCGGCCAGACTATGCGACCTCTCCGAA
>JAJEDJ010000040.1 GCA_022821545.1 Caldilineaceae bacterium | reverse complement strand
CGCCGCCGAACACCTCGGCGTGCCCGCCAACCTCGACGTCCTCGAAGAGGCCGACCGCATCTATGCCCAGCTCGAGCGCCGCCGCGCCGAAGCCCTCGTCGAACAGGGCTTCGCCCGCTTCACCGAACCGGCCGGCCCCGGCCAGCCCCCCCAGGTGCTCCTCAACAAAAAAGGGCAGACTCGCTTCGGCCACCTTTACTTCGAAAGCAGGCAGCAGCTATTGGAAGGAATAGAGGACACTCTGGTTCAATTCCAGATCGATGGACCCCGCCTTCGCGAGATTCCCGATCTTCCCGTGTTCACCAACATGTTGAATGATCTGCAACTGGATATCGAATACACGCAGTCCCAAGTGGCGCAGCAGAGCGCTGAGGCCCCGTTCGACCCCCTGACCGGTCGGGCATTCACCAAACTCCCGGCCTGCGTGACGGTCAGCCCCACGCGCGACGACTACTACTACTGCCTCAACGACCCGCACGAAGCCCTGGCGGAGCAGCTCGACTACATCAAAGAGGTGCATGACAGGATTGAAGAGACCTCTGAGATGGAAGAGTACAAACGCAGGCTGGCAGCGCAGGAAAAGGAGAAAAGAGACCGGGCATACTTTGACGCCCGTCTCAAGGCCGCAGGGGAAGCTGACAAATCTTAACTGCCAGCCCTTAGCTGCCAGCCCTGTCCCCCGCCGCCGCAGCATCCGCCGCAATAGTGGGCACAGACAGACAGGGCCAACAAACAAATAACATATAAACCCAACCTGCGCCCACCGGCCAGCCGCTGTATACCCCTACCCGCCGCCCACCCCCAAAACCGCAAATCCACCCCAATCTCCCCCCAATCCGCCCAAAATCACCCCTCACGCCCCCCAATCCCCCCTGCAACCCCCCCCGCCGCCCCGCCCCACCTCCCCAACCCCTCACCAAACACCCACAACCAGCCCTCCCCCCCAATCTCTCCCCAAACTCTCGTAATCTCTCCTGTGCTCTCCTACTCGCCGCCGTACTAAAAACTGAAAACCAAAAACCAAAAACTGCCCTTCCAACAAACTGCATTGACAACCGCCGGGGCCTATGCAACAATCGGATCGGGACCACGGCAAAAGGATCAAACACGATTTCGGCCTCTTCACTATCAGCAGTGGAACGACGATGGGCGTTAAGACACCTGACTGGGTAAAGCACGCAGTTTTCTATCAGATTTTTCCGGACCGGTTTCGCCGCAGCCCCCGTCTGGAGCACGCGCCGGGCATCCGGTTCAAGCCCTGGGGCGCGTCGCCGTCGGAGCAGGGCTTCCAGGGCGGCGATCTCCTGGGCATTGTTGATCGCCTGGACTATCTGGAGGCGTTGGGTGTCAACGCTCTCTATCTCAACCCGATCTTCAGCTCGGCCTCGAACCACCGCTACCATACCTTCGACTACATGAAAGTAGACCCGCTGCTGGGCGGGGACGCCGCCTTTCGTGAGCTGCTGGACCGGGCGCACGCGCGCGGCATGAGGGTCATAATCGACGGCGTTTTCAACCATTGCGGTCGCGGCTTCTGGCCGTTCCATCACATCCTGGAAACCGGAGAGAGGTCCCCATACTTCGACTGGTTTCGCGTAAAGGGCTTGCCGCTGCGCCCCTATCACAGCAGCGAGCAACAGCCCCATAACTATGCGGCCTGGTGGAATCTGCCTGCACTGCCCCAGCTGAACATTGGCAATCCCGGCATGAGACGGTATCTGCTTGAGGTAACCCGTCACTGGATCGCGTTCGGCGCCGACGGCTGGCGGTTGGACGTGCCTGAAGAGATCGACGACCCGCTCTTCTGGCAGGAGTTCCGGCAGGTGGTGAAGGAGACCAACGCCGACGCCTATGCGGTGGGAGAGATATGGCATGAAGCCGACGAGTGGCTGCAGGGGGACCGTTTTGACGGGGTAATGAACTACGTGCTGAGCCGCGCCGCCTATGGGTATTTCGGCGCGGAGACTGTGCCGCGCGACTACCGGCCCGGCGGCTATACGATCGAACGGCTGGATACGCCTGCGTTTGCGGCCGCGATTGAAAAGATGCTGGAGCGTTTCGACTGGCAGGTCGTGACCGCTCAGTTCAACCTTTTGAACAGCCACGATACTGCGCGTAATTTGTGGGCCCTGAACGGCGATGCCAGCGGTGTCCGCCTTTGCCTGCTGCTGCAGATGACGCTGCCGGGCGCGCCTTGCATCTATTACGGTGAAGAGATCGGCATGAACGGAGGACCCGACCCGGGCTGCCGGGGTGCCTTCCCTTGGGAGGAGCGGCAGAGCTGGAATGATGAGCTGCTAGAAACATACCGGCAGGCGATCGCTCTGCGGCACAGCCAGCCTGCTTTGCGCACCGGCGCCTACAGGACCCTGGTCGCTGCCGGTGAGATCTTCGGTTTCAGCCGTTCGCTGCGCGGCGATGCGCTCCCTGCCGGCCAGGCAGCGGAAGAGGCCGGCGGCAAGGAGGACCGGCTGATCGTGCTGTTCAACCGGGCCAAGTCAACAGCGCGGCTGGCAGTGCCGCTCGCCGGCGAGGGCCGGGAGGACGAAGAAGCGCCGGCTTCGACTGAGCCGGCTTTTCGAGCGATCTGGCCCCCGGAGTCCACCGACGAACTGTATATTGCACGCAACGGCACACTTTGGGACCTGACGATTCCACCAAGAGAGACGCTCATCCTTGAAGGAATAGATTCGGATTCGTCCGCATTGTCGGGGCAGGGTAGCAATGGAAACCGTAAAGGTCATCCTTAATCCATACGCGGGGCGGGGTCACGGGCGCAAGGTCTCCGGTGAAATCGAAGCCGCGTTTCGCCGCGGAGATGTCCCCTTTGAACTTGAGGAGACGGGCGGGCCGGGGGAGGCCGCTTCACTGGCAACCCGCGCCCGGTTGGACGGCTACGCCATCGTAGCCGCCGCCGGCGGGGACGGGACCGTGCATGAAGTCGTCAACGGCTTGGCGGAGGCGACGCCGGAAGACAAGAGGGTGGAGGGATTGGCGGTTTTGCCTGCGGGCAGCGGCAACGACTTTGCCGACGTCGCCGGGGCGCCCCGAGACTTGGATGACGCCGTACATGCGATTCGGGCGGGCAACACGCGGTCCGTCGATCTGGGGCTGGTCGAGGCGTATGACGGACGCGACACTTTGCGGCGTTACTTCGATAACAATCTGGGCATGGGATTTGAGGCGCAGGTGACTGTCGAAAGCAGGAAGATCAAGCGGCTGCGCGGTTTCGCCATCTATCTGTGGGCCACTTTGCGGGCGCTGCGAGCCTATGACCAGCCATTCTTCGAAGTGGAATGGACCGACGGCGGGGGCAATCGCCATAAGACCGCCCAGCCGATGTTGCTGGTCAGCATCGGCAACACTCGACGCACGGGCGGCGCCTTCTATCTTACGCCCGATGCCGTTATGGACGATGGCCTGCTCGACCTGGCCTTTGCCGGCGCGCTGTCGCAGGTCGGGATTCTGAAACTGTTGCCGAGGGCGATGACCCGGACAGGTCTGCACGGCCAGAAATCCGTGTCTTTCGGCCGCCTGCGCTCCGCCTGTATAACGGTCCGGCAGCCTGTTCCTGTGCATACGGATGGCGAGATCCTGTCGCACGGAATCGAACGGCTGACGGTCAAGGTGCAGCCCGGCCGTTTGCAAGTAATCGTATAATATTCCCCGTTGTAACGCCTTCTGGTATAATTGTCGCGGCGGATTAGCATACAACCCCATCACCTTGAGGCAGCTTTTCCAACTTCGGTCGGCTCCCGTGATCTGAGGTTTATTCAGTCTTGCCAGCAGCGCGAAGGAGTACAGGAAGACTTTGACAACATCGGAGAGGCTCGGCGCGGCTGCAACAGAGATGCGAGAAAGGCCCCCGCCAAATGATGCGCCGGACGATGCGCCAGTTGCGAACGCCGAACAGGAGTCAGCTCCGGTAAACGTTTCAGCGGCGTCCAGCAGCGCGTTGCTGGACGCCCGTCTTTGGGCGGAGCTTTCCCCGTGGCGCATTTCTGCGGCCTGGTCGTTAGCCGCCGCGGCTCTGGTTGTTGGAATTGGCGAAGTGGGCCGGTCGGTCTCCCCTCAGACGCTCGTACTTCTTTTCCTGCTGGTCGACCCTTTGTGGGGGAACATTTGGGGCGGGCTTGCGGCTCCGGAGGCCCTGCCCCGCATACAATTTACCGTACGGCACAGGCGCTCCTGGTTGCCGTATCTGGCCATGGGGTCGCCGGCTGCGCGCGTCCTGGGTATGCACGGTCCCGGCGTTCTCGCAGTTTTCGCGCGGGCATGGCTGCCCGGTGTGGCTGTAGCCTTTGCGGCCGCAGCTGCAGTGGGTATGTCGGCGGTCTGGGCGACACTGGCTGTGCTGGGTCTCGCGGTGACCGCCTGGCTTCAACGCCATGTAGCGCTGATTCCCGCCTCCGTGCTTCACAGTCTTGTTGTCGTCGCCGCGCCCTGGTTCATGGGCCTGGCGCTTTTCGGCCTCGACCCCTGGAGCGGTCTGCACTGGGCGCTGATATTGCTGTGGACACTGCATGTCTGGGGCGCTAACACCAGTCTGGACAATCCGGGAGCGCTGGGCGGCCTCGCGGGCATGGCCGCGGCTCAGGCCGGTATTGCCCTGCTGCTGATATTCGGTCAGGCCCCTATGTATCTGGCTGTCCTGTGCATTTTGTGGCTGGCCACCTGGGTGGCGGTCTATCGCGGCCAGCCTCTACAGAACGTTCAAGCCTCATGGACGGCAGCTCTGCTGGTCAGCGCGGCGGCAATGACGCAGACTGTTTTTTGACGGCGTCACAGGTCTGACAGACCCGGTTCAGGCCGGATTGACCGAAATCGGAACTTCGCGGGCAAATGGGTCGTCTTATACCCGGATACATCCACCTTCAGGCAGGAGAAGATTGTGAGCGTTACGCCCCTCGACCATTTTACAGGTATCGATTCTCTGACCGGTGACCAGTTCTGGGGCCTCTTGAAACTGGCCAGGCAACTGAAAGATGAGTTGATGCAGTGCGGCCGCAACGACCCGGTCCTGGCGGGAAAGTCCCTCGCGATGCTCTTTGAGAAGCCGTCGCTGCGCACGCGCGTCAGCTTTGAAATGGGCATGCAGCATCTGGGGGGCTATGCCTTCTATCTCAGTCCGGCGGAAGTTGGACTGGGTACGCGCGAAAGCGCGCCGGACGTGATCCGGGTGTTGGGAGGCTACGTGGACGGCGTCATGGCGCGCGTTTTCTCACACCGCCACATCGAGGAGATGGTGAAGTGGGGGAGCGTCCCCATCATCAACGGTTTGAGCGACTTCAGCCATCCTTGCCAGGCCCTTGCCGATGTGTTCACTATCTGGGAGCAGCTCGGTTCCGTAGAGGACAGGACGCTGGTGTACGTGGGCGACGGCGCAAACAATGTAGCGACCAGCCTGCTGATGGCCGCGGGTAAGGTCGGGCTCAACGTGCGCGTAGTGTCGCCGCGCGGGTACGTTCCCGCAGGGGACGTGCTGACGGCCGCGGAGGCGGAGGTCGAAGTAACGGACGACCTGGACGGCGTGAAAGGAGCGGATGTCCTGTATACGGATGTCTGGGTCAGCATGGGGGATGAAGAAGAGCGGGAAGAACGGATGGCTGTCTTGCCGCCGTACCAGGTAAATTCGGAGTTGGTTCAGCGGGCGGAGAACGAGGAGGTCCTCGTCATGCACTGTTTGCCCGCCCACCGCGGCGAAGAGATATCCGACGCAGTGGCCGACGGTGACCGCAGCCGCGTCTTTCCACAGGCCCATAACCGGCTGCACGCGCAGAAAGCCGTACTTGCGCATCTGCTGGGAGGCGTGGCGTTGCCGTCTTGAGGTTGTGCGAACGCGCTGCCGGAGCAGTGAGCGTTTCTGTTGGGGAGAAGATATCATGACTGACATTGTGGCCATTCTCAGTCGCCTGACCGATTGGCGAAACGTCGTAGATCTCTTCCTGCTCATCCTGATCTTCTACGCGTTGTTGCATCTGCTGCGGGGAACGCAGGCCGCGCAGCTTGCGCTCGGCATATTGATAATCGGCATTTTGGTCTTTGTTCTTGTTCGTACAGTGGAGTTGACCGCCTTCAGCTGGCTGTTGCGGAATAGCTCCCTGGTCGTATTTGTGTCGATCCCCGTAATCTTTCAACCGGAGATCCGCCGTGTTCTTGAACAGGTGGGGCGGAGAACGCCCTTCTTCTTGCGCCGCGCCAATGGGGGCGCGGAGCCGCTGATCAACGAGATCGTCCGAGCCTGTGAACAGCTGTCCGCGAGGCGGCACGGGACGTTGCTGGTGCTCGAAGGGAGCGGCGGGTTGATGGAGTATATCGACCGCGGGGTCAAGATCGACGGCGAGCTGACCGATGAGCTTTTGTTGACGGTTTTTTTCCCAGGCACACCACTCCACGACGGGGCGGTAATCGTCCAGGACGGAAGAGTAGCGGCAGCCTCCTGCATTTTGCCCCTGACAAACCGTAATATCGCCGACCACCAGCTGGGAACGCGGCACCGGGCCGCCATTGGGATCACGGAATTGACGGATGCCATGAGTGTGGTCGTTTCCGAGGAGACCGGTGCGATTTCGATAGCGACGGGCGGCCGCATGGCCCGGCGTTTGGATGCGAACGAGTTACGGCGCAGGCTGACCGAATTCTATGACCCGCGGCCGATAATGGGTAAAGCAGAGACCGGAGAATTTCTTGCTGAGGTTTAATGAAATTCGGCGATACGGTCGCTCCATGAAACCGACGACGACACTGCTTCTGTCGGTTCTGTTGGCGTTTGTCGTCTGGTTTATCGCAATTGATCAGGAAAACCCGATGATTCGGGAGGAGTATGAAGAGCCGATTCTGATCGAAGTGCGAAACATGGGCCCTGGATTGCAGAGTGTGCAAGACTTAACCAATCGCACGGCGGTTCTGACACTGCGGGCGCCCCAGCGCACGCTGGAGTCACTGCACGTGGAAGACTTCTTCGCGATCATAGACTTGGCGAATCTGACAGCGGGCAACCACGAGGTGGAGGTCGTGATAACGACTCTGAATCCCGACGTCGAAGTTATCGCGCTTGAACCGCGGCAACTGCGCGTTCAGCTGGAGCCGATGATTTCCCGATTTGTTCCGATAGAGGTGGAGGTAATGGACAGCGCGGCCTTCGGGTACGACTGGCAGGAGCCGCTGTCGGAGCCGGCGGAGGTCGAGATTTCCGGCCCGCGGACACTTGTCACGCAGGTGCGGTCGGTGGTCGCAACCGTCTTTCTGCGCAATGCCAAGAGCCAGGTGGAGCAGGTTCGGCCTCTGATAGCCCGCAACCCCCAAAACCTTGAGGTGGAAAGGGTGTCCATTGAACCGAGCACGGCGCGGATTGTCGTGCCCGTTGTGCAGCCGCCGGGACGTAAAGAGGTGGTCGTGCGCGCCGACGTGAAGGGCCTGCCTTCGCCGAACTACCGCCTGACGGGGGTGAACGTCGAGCCGCAGACGGTTGTTCTGTCGGGCAGCCCGAACGCTCTGCGGGAGATTCCCGGATTTGTGGAGACGACTCCACTTGACATTGAGGGCGCGACTGACGACGTCCGCGAAAGCCTTCCCCTGATTGTGCCGGAGAATGTCTCCATACTTCAGGTAAGCAGTGTCGTTGTTACGGTCGGCGTTGCGCCTCTGGAAAGCAGCCTGACCGTAACTCGCAAGCCGGTCGTACAGGGCGCCGGCGACAACACGCGTATCACCGTTTCACTGGAAGAGGTTGAGGTGATCGTCAGCGGCCCCCTGCCGCGGTTGGAACTGCTTGGCCCTGAAGAGGTGCGCGTACTCCTGGACCTGACTGGCCTGTTGCCCGGGAGCCACCTAGTCGAACCGACGGTTGTGGTGCCTGAAGGAATCGTTGAACAGGGAGTGATCCCTGAAGCGATCGAAGTGTTGATCGAATCCCTGATCACGCCAACTGCCACCCCAACGGCCACGTCGACTCCGGAGCCTGTCGAGACGCCGGCCCCACCGGTCCCGGAAGTGGCGGAGTCGACGACTGAGCCCGTGCCGGTGACGACCGAGACCCCGGCCCCGCCGGCGGAAGGGACTGTGCAACCTTCGCCCGTGCCCGCGCCGGACCAGACTGAGCCGCCGCCGACTGAAACGCCCGCCACGTCCAATTGACCTGAAATGACGCAACGCAAAGCAGTGGTCGCGCTTGTAGGCCGGCCCAATGTAGGCAAATCGACCCTTTTCAACCGGCTCATCGGCGCCAGAACTGCGATCGTGGAGGACCTGCCTGGCACCACCCGGGACCGCATATACGGGGAGGCGGAATGGACCGGGGTTTCCTTCGTCGTGATAGACACGGGGGGCCTGGAAGCGCAGAAGACGGCCGAGTACCGGGCTGCGCGGCCGGGCGTAGCCCCCCTTGCGCGTGACTCCGCCCGCTACGTGACCGAGATCACCAATCAGGCCCGGATCGCCGTTGACGAGGCCGATCTGATCGTATTGGTGGTTGACGGAAAAGATGGTCTGACCGCAGCTGACGAGGACCTGGCCGAGTTTTTGCAGCAGACGACCAAACCTGTCTTCCTTGCGGTAAACAAGGCCGAAAGCGAACAGAGGCAACTTGACGCGGCCGAGTTCTGGGCGCTGGGCGTCGGCGAACCGATCGCGATCAGCGCCTTCCACGGAATAGGCGTTGGCGACCTGCTGGACGCAATCGCCGCCGAACTTTCCGATAGCCTGGTTGGCGATGAAAGCGAAGAGGACTTCGTTGCCATCGCCCTTGTGGGGAGGCCGAATGTAGGCAAGAGCAGTCTGCTCAACACCTTGCTCGGGCGGGAAAGGGCGATTGTAAGCGAAATCGCCGGTACGACACGCGATCCCATTGACACTGAGATAGTCTATCATGGTCAGAAGATCTCCTTGATCGACACGGCGGGGATCCGACGGCGCGGGCGCGTGGAGCCGGGGATCGAGAAGTACAGCGTACTTCGCAGCATGCGCAGCATCGATCGGGCCGACGTGGCCATGCTTCTCGTAGACGGAGTTGAGGGCGTGACCGCGCAAGATGCCCACATCGCCGGCCACGTGCTGGAGGCGCACAAGAGCGTCGTCGTCCTGGTGAACAAGTGGGACATTGTCGAAAAAAACACGCAGACAATGGTAGAATATACGCGCAAGGTACGCGCGGATCTGCAGTTTCTCGACTACGTGCCGGTGCTCTTCATCAGCGCGTTGACGAAGCAGCGTGTACAGAAGGTTCTGCCCACCGCGCTTTCAGTGGCGGCGGAAAGGCGGCATCGCATCCCGACTGCGGAGCTGAACGGCCTCATTCAGGATGCCTATCACCGTTCACCGCCGGCAACGAAAAAGCAGCGGCCTCTGCGCATCTATTACGCTACCCAGGCCGGCGTTGAGCCGCCTACTTTCATTCTGTTCGTCAACGATCCGGAGCTGGCCCACTTCAGCTACCTTCGTTATCTGGAAAATCAACTGCGGCGGTACTACCCATTTGTTGGCACGCCCATCCGAATTCGTCTGCGGCCCCGCTCCTGAAACGCATTTGAAGGCACATTTGCCCTGGAGTCTGACCTCCTACACGACCCATGTCTCTGGCAAACTGGCGGCGAATCATGAATACGACAAAGACCTTTCGAACCGAAATCACGCTGCTGGTTGCTCTGGCGGCGTCCGCTGGGTTTTTCGGATATCTGGGCTATGGACTGATCGATCTGCCGGTCTCCCCTGTCTCCTTTTCGGCAGAACAGGCGATGTTCTACGTGGAGGAGCAGATGGCCTTCGGGCCCCGTATAACCGGAACACAGGCCCATCACGAAATGGGCGACTGGATGGTGCGGGAGTTGAATGCGAATGGTTGGGATGTACTGATCCAGCCCTTCCGCCCGCTGCCGGAAGTGGAAGCGCGCAACTTCATTGCCTATAAGGGGTCGGGGCCGGTGATTATATTGGGCGCGCATTACGATACGCGCATCCTTTCTGACGAAGACCCGGATCCTGCCAACCGTGAGACGCCGGTCCCCGGAGCCAATGACGGAGCCTCCGGCGTGGCCGTGCTGCTGGAAATGGCCCGCACACTGGATGTGGCAAGCACCGATCACACGATCTGCCTGGTGTTTTTTGACGCTGAAGACAACGGGCGCATCCCCGGCTGGGACTGGATCCTGGGCAGCCGCTATTTCGTCGAGAACCTGGAGGCGCTTGGCGAGTGCCAGTCGCCGCGTTACACGGTCATCGTAGACATGATTGGCGACGCCGATCAGCAGCTGCTGTGGGAACCGAATTCACACCGCGGTCTGACTGAGGCAATCTGGTCCGTTGCGGCGCAGCTGGGATACGGCGAATGGTTCCGCCTGGCGCCGGGCACGCCTATACTCGACGACCACACACCCTTCATTGAGGCTGGCTACACTGCCATCGACATAATCGACTTCACCTACCCGTACTGGCATACGGTCGAGGACACGACGGACAAGCTGGCGGTGGAGAGTTTCGAGCGGGTGGGCGCTACGCTGGAGGTGTGGCTGGAAAACGGCGCCCCGGGACCATAGCGTTCGAGAGTCCGCGCGGGAAAGAAACGAGACGTCAATCCAGCGAATTTTTCATAATAACGCGAGGATCTTCTATACTTGGGAACAAATGTAACGGTATGTAACGGCGCGTTTTCAATGACAAGGCTACGATAACAGTATGGGTCCGACTATATTTGAACTCGAAATCTTCGGCAGGTATTTTGCTCCGGGTTGGTATGGCGTATTCATTGTCGGCGGAGCTGTCGTCGCCGCCTGGCTGTCAGCGCGTCTTTCCCGGCGAGCCGGCGAAAACCCTGACCATATATGGAACCTTCTGGCCTGGACGCTGCTTCTGGGCATCATAGGCGCCCGGCTGTATCACGTGTTCAGCACACCGGCCGAAGGACCCGGATGGGCCTTCTACCGCGAGAACCCGTTTGAAATCGTCAGACTGTGGGGCGGGGGGAAGGCGGGGTTCGGGTTTACGGGCCTGGGCATTTACGGCGGGCTGATTGGCGGAGTCATCGCCATCATCCTTTATACCAGGCGCAGCGGGCTCAGCTTTCTGAGCTACTTGGACTACATCGGCCCCAACGTACTGGTGGCTCAGGCGATCGGGCGTTTGGGAAACTTCGCAAATCAGGAACTGTATGGGCAGGCAACGGACCTGCCCTGGGCGTTCTACATTAACCCCGTGCATCCCTGCCAGCGCCCTGAAGGCGCGCCGCCTTGTGGTGTTGCCGACGTCCCGCAAGCCACCCTGGACTGGTACGCCGGCAACGGCTTCCACCCGACCTTTTTCTATGAAGCCGGTTGGAGCCTCCTGCTGTTTGGGCTGCTTTATCTCATCTACTGGCAGTTCGGGCACAGGCTGCGCCGGGGCGATGGCGCGCTCATGTACTTCATCGCCTACCCGTTGGGCCGCTTCTGGGTCGAGTACTTCCGCCCGGACGCGTGGGTAATGGGGGAGCTGGCGACGGCCCAGTGGATCGCAATCATCAGCGTTGCCGTCAGCATTGCCCTGCTCGTTCTGCGCCACTACGGCTGGTCGGCCCAGGACAATCGGAAAGATTCCCTTTTCGCGTTGAGCAGACACAACCCCTCGCCGGGCGTTCCGCTCGCCGCGCACGCCGGCTGACGTGCGTTCACAATTCAGGCAACCATTTCAATCAGGTAGTCAACGACTTCGGCGTCGAGACGCCAGTTTTCGACGCGCGTGGCGATCTTTTCGAGTTGTCTGTATGCCAGCGCGCCGTTCTGGCTGACACAGACCACTTCGAGCACAGCTCTGCTCAGCATGTCCTGCCCCTCAGCTTCACAGACCGATACATTGTAGTCGCGTCGCAACCGGGCAATCAGTGGCTTAACGATGCCCCGCTTCTCTTTGAGCGAGCTGGTCAGGGGCAGGTAAAGTTCGAGGGTCAGATGCCCGATTGCCATCTCAGTTTACCGTTGTCGAGTCCAAGCGGGGTCTGCGTAGCGAATGCGGATCAGTTTTGCGCTGCGGCGCAGTTCGCTGGCTGAGAGCGCCCCCGGTTCGAGGCTTTGGCCCAGCGCTGACGCAAACCCGTCTGCCATCGCCGCGGCCACGCGGAGGAAATCCAGCTGTTCCGAATCCGGTGGCAGATTGAGCGCTTCCGCAAGCGTGATTGCCTGCCGGCGCAGCTGCCGGCGCAGACGCTCCTTCGCGTCGGGCGTGAGAGAGAGGACCTCTACCAGCCGCGTGACATCGCCCCACAGCGGTAAGCTGCCATGTTGTAACACATAGCCCTCGCGCCGGCTCTGAGCGCTTCCCATCAGTTTGCGGCCTCCGGCGGTGATTTCGTAAGCGCTGGGCATTTCGAAACAGGCCGCCGACAGTTCCCGGCCGGCGCGCGCGCCGGCGCCTGCGTTTTCAGCCCTGAGCCCCAATGAAGTCAGACCGGACAACAGCGCGTTGCTGAATCGCATGTAGGCGTCCATCACGCCTCCGGACATCTGCGGCTCTGCGCTTGGACCGGCGACGGAATAGGTCAGTTCGTCGACGTGCAGGATCGCCCTGCCGCCGGTGGCGCGGCGCACGAGGTCGTAGCCAAGCGCGGCCGTCCCGCCTTCGTCGACGTCGGCAATCTTTTGAAAGCGCCCGATGCTGACAGTGGGAAGTTGCCACCTGTAGAAGCGCAGCGTGGGAGGGGCGGCGCCGGCAGCCGCGGCCTCTGCAATAGCCTCGTCAACCGCCATGTTGGCTGCGCCGGAGCGGGGCGAGTCCTCGATGATTAGACGCCAAAGTGGGGATGACATAAAGAGACGGCAGCTGAAAGTGGCTGGCAACAAGTGGCTGGCAACGAATTGCCCGCAACGCATGCAGATCCGGAGATCGCTTGGAAGCGGGCAGCCGGAGACCGGCCGTCGCGGCTCAACGCCCGGGAGGGAGTATCTGTTCGACGTGGGCGGCGGCGCCCTCTACCGAGACCTCGACGCCTTCGGTATTGTGGGGCCGTTTCAGCACTGCCAGCGCCACCGGCCCGGTTGTCGGACTGACAGCGCTGCTCGTCACAGTGCCGACTGCGCGCCCATCGAAGCTGACGGCCGCGCCCTCCGAAAGCGGCAGTTCGCTGCGCAGGCGTACCAGTGTGCGCGTTACCTTGTCGTAAGTGAGTTGGCGGGCGATTATCTCCTGGCCGGTGTAGCATCCCTTATCTTCGGCGCAGACCCAGGCCATGCCTGTCTCCAGCGGCGAAAAGGCGTCAGTCAGCTCCGTTCCAGGCCGGGGACGGCCCAACTCGATGCGACGGGCCTCATAACTGTCGGCGCCGGCGAGCAGGACGGCGCCTGCGTCAGTCAGCCTCTCCTGAAGCGCGTCCATCGCGTTAACGGAGGCGATGATTTCATAGCCGGGAACGTCATAACGCTCTTGCCGCAGAACGGCTAAGCCGTCGTCTTCAAGGAAATGGTCGTCGGATGCCGGTTGGGGCAGTCCGGCGGCCTGCAGCAGCTCGCCCGCCGCCGGACCGAGCAGGCGCAGCCGGCCCAGGTTGCCGCTCTCGTCGCTGACGGTAACTTTGTCCATGAAGAAGATCTGGCTCTGCAGGTGCTGCCGCAAGGAATCGGCCTGCCCTGCGGCCGTCAAAAGCATGAGATCATCCTGTCGGCAGAGGACGGAGAAGACGGCATCGATGCGCGCCACCGGGCTGGTGAGAACAGTCAACGCGGCCTGGCCGGGTTGGAGGCGAGCGATGTCATTGGTTGTCATTCTCTGGAGAAAATCGGCGCGGTCGCGTTCCCCCAGCAGCAGAATACCGTACTGGGGCCGCAGCTGCAGGGCTGCTCCGGACGCGAGCGCCCGGTATTCGTTCTCGTTAACTGAAACAGCAGTCAGATCACTCATCGGATCCTCCATACAGGAAAGAAAGAATGGTATTCCTCTTGCTTCACTCCCCATTCTGCGCCGTCTGGGACGCCAGGAACTTCAGCACCTGCCAAAACATCTCTTTGCCGGACTCGGTCAGGTCATCGCCAATCTGAAGATAGTGGCTGACATCCTCATAGTACAACACCTCCACGTATACTCCTGCGTCCCGCAGCTCCTTTTCCAGTTCATAGGCCTGGCTGATGGGAATGATGCGGTCCACGTCCGTGTGAATGATCATTGTAGGCGGCAGGCCGGACGCCGTGTAGACCGGCGAGAAGTAGAGGAAGGGCAGGGGATAGAGGTTCGCCGGACCCAGTGCAGGGATCACGTAGCGAAACCTTTCGGGCAAGGTCAGCCGTTTGGCATAGAAGTCCGAGCTGCCGGTGAAGGCGTTGCTGATGCCGCCCAGGGTCAGCCAGGCGACGAACTGTTCCCCCTCATCGCGCAGCAACCGGTTGACGATTGCGCTGCTGAAGCTGCCCCCAAGGGCCACCGCCGGAACGTCGGCCAGGTCCACGCCCAGGTGGCCGCCGCGTGCCAATGCGAGCGCGAGGCGGGCGTCCTCGGCATGGGCGGCCACGTCCACGCCCCAGACGCCGGAAGGTGACAGCGCCAGGACGGAGTAACCTGCATCGGCCAGGGCCACATTGACAGTAGCCCAGTCGTCAACCCAACCGGGGTAGAGACCGAACAACAGGGGCAACTTCTCGCCGGAACTGGCTAAGGGCTGATAGAGCCGCAGAGAGATGATTCGAGCGCCGTCGCGTGTGAAGGCATACGCGCGTTCCCAGGCCGCCGCGCCCGCGGGAAACGGGGCCGTCTTGGTGACCGGTTCGCCGGACCAGAGATCCGCGGCCTCCGGCAAGGGGGCGGGTAATGGGCGCGGCCGGTGACGCCGCAGGTTGAGCGCGGGTACTTGGGTCGTTTCGCCGGCCTGCACTGTGACTGGGTAAGGGAGGTCAAATGCGCCGCTGAGGGCGGTCTCTTCAAAATCCGGGGCGACAGCCGCCGGCACGTATCGTCCGAGAGGGATATTGTCAATGCGATAGCGCCCGGATTCGTCGGTGCGCGCGGCATAGGGTGTACCCGTACGCGTGGCGACGATTACCGAGGCGCCTTCCACGGGTTCACCTGCATACAGCACGTGACCGGACAGGCTGCCCCTGGCGACGGTGGGGTCAGGTTCTACCGGGCCCCCCAACCGCTGCTCGAGCATGTAACCGAGCACATTCACGGTTGGAGAAGGTTCGCAGGCTGCGGCCAGCGCGACGGACAGGAAGAGGGCCGGCCACAGGGATATCCTCTGAATGCGGCGAAGGAATAGATTGGCGGTGTTCACGTCGTGTTCACAGGCAGATAGAAACGCGCCGGACGGCACTATGTACGGAGTATAACACGCCCCGGAAATCGAAAACAGGGGGGATGATCCCCTTCAGTGCGTGCGGGCCGGCGCCAGGGGTCGCGATGGCGGGTGGGTTGCGACCGCTGTCAGGGACAGCTATACTGGCATGGCCGGATCACGCCAAACCTGCCGACAAGCCGGCGTCCTGTCGCTTGTCCAACCTCGCTGCCGACAGCGGACTGCAGCGGACTCATCATTGCCGCCGGGCTCAGTTCCCGCAATGCGGTGGACGCCTGACGAGCGGCCGAATCGACACAAGGAGCCGACGATATGCAATCAGTGGACTTCGGCTGGCACGCGCCATCCTTTCCGACGGAGGGGAGCGATGCCGGCACTTTTCTGGAGCAGATGCATACACATCTTCAGCTGATGGACGGCCATTTGACGTCGGTTTGGGTGGACGATCACGTGCATCCGTGGGGGACCTTTGTACCGAGAGATACGCCTGCCACCGAAGTGGTGACGACGCTGGCCTATTTCGCTGCCCGCTATCCGAACTATGACTGGGGCAGTCTGGTCTATTGCCAGTCCTATCGCAACCCGGCGCTGTCGGCCAAGATTGCTGCCTCGCTCCAGTGGCTTACGGGCGGGCGCCACATTTTTGGGATCGGGGCCGGCTGGTTGGAGGAGGAGTACGAAGCCTACAATTGGCCGTATCCCAGACCGGCGGCCCGGATTCGGCAGTTGGAGGAGACGATTGAGATCGTCAAACTCTTGTGGACGGAATCACCTGCCAGTTACGAAGGCCGCCACTACCGCATCGACAATGCTTACTGCCATCCCCAGCCGGATCCGCCGCCGCCGATTATGGTTGGCGGGGGCGGCGAACAGTTGACGTTGCGGGTGGTGGCCAAGCACGCCGACTGGTGGAATTTGCCGGGCGGGACGCCTGAGATTTTTGCGCACAAATTGCGTGTCTTGCGAGAACACTGCGCGGCGGTGGGCCGGGATTTTGATGAGATCCGCAAGACGAACGCCCTGCCTCCGATCGCGGTCCACTGTTCGGAGGACGTAGCCCGCCAGCAGGGGGAGGCGTCACCCTACGCGCTGGGAGGCAGAGGCGCGATTGCAGGCACGCCGGACCAGGTGGCCGCGCAGTTGCAGGCGTTTATTGACGCCGGCTCCAGTCTGTTTCAGATCCGAATTGCCGATTTCCCGGAAACGGCGGGCACGGAGTTGTTCATCCAGGAAGTACTGCCGCGCTTCAAGGATTGAACTAAACTGTTATCTCAGAAATCCATTCGAAAGATTAACAAGATTCCAGGAGGAGGAATCGAATGTCCATAAGTGTTGATCTTCTCATCGACGCCCACGCGCTTGTGGGCGAAGGGCCCATTTGGGACGCCGACGAAAATGTGCTGTGGTGGGTGGATATCATGTCGAGCAAGCTGTATGCCTATGACCCGGCGACAGGGGCGAACAGGGAATGGGACGTTGGGCAACACGTCGGAACGGTGGTGCAACGGGCGTCCGGCGGGCTGATGCTGGCCCTCAAGGACGGTTTCGCCGCCTTTGACCCGGCCGGCGGAGCGGTGGAGCTGCTTGTTGATCCGGAGTCCCATCTGCCGGACAACCGCTTCAATGACGGCAAGTGCGATCCCGCCGGACGTTTCTGGGCGGGCACGATGGCCTATGACGACCAGTCGGACCAGGGCAGCGTCTACCGGATGGACACCGACCACAGCGTTCACAGGATGATCGAAGACATCGGAATCTCGAACGGCATCATCTGGAGCCTGGACGCAAAGACGATGTACTACACCGATTCGCTCGATTTTGCCATCCGCGCCTACGACTACGACGCTGGAACGGGCGGCATCGACAATGAACGGATCGTCATCGATATCCCGGAAGAGATGGGCTTTGCCGACGGGTTCACGATCGACGAGGAAGGGATGCTTTGGGTGGCGCATTACGGGGCCAGCCGTGTACGGCGCTGGAATCCTGACACGGCTGCCGTGCTGGCGGAGGTCGTGCTGCCGACGTCCAGTATCACGGCCTGCGCCTTCGGAGGACCGAACCTGGACCAGCTCTACATCACGAGCGCCTCCTTCCGAATGAGTGACGCGGAGAAGGCCGAACAGCCTCATGCGGGCGGGCTGTTTGTAGCGGATCCGGGGGTGCGAGGCGTTGCCTCAGACAAATTTGGGGGCTGAAAGACAAGAGGGGACCTGCCGGAACGGTTGTGCAGGGAACATTTCGGCCGCTCATTTCGTCCCATACTCCAGAGTCATTGCATCATGCTGAAATGACAGGAGTGTGAACAGTGGAACGAATTCGACTAACCATCCCCATATTACTGATTCTCTTGGGGATTACGTGCGCAGCCTGTGCCGCCGGTGCCTCGGATGTGGCCTTTTCCGACTCGGCCGCCGAGAGTGCGCCCTCTCCCGATACGGCGGCCGCAGAGGCCTCTGCGCCGCAGCGAGCGGCTGACGGTGCGGAGGCGTCACGCCAGGTCATCGCAAATGCGAACATCTCTCTGGTTGTGGCGGACACCGCGGCCGCGCTGACCGGTGTCGAGCAGGCCGTGTCGGATCTGGGCGGGTACGTGGCCGACATGGACCTTTCCAAGGGGGGCTATGACGGGTCGGAAGTGCTGCGGGGATCGTTAACGCTTCGTGTGCCGGCCACGGGCCTGGAAGAGGCGTTGGACCTGTTGCAGGCGCTGGCCACGGACGTGAATTACCTGACTGTAAACCGACAGGATGTTACGGACCAGTACAGTGATCTCGATGCGCGGCTGCGAAACCTGCGCGCCACGGAGACGGAGTTGCTGGCCCTGTTGACTGAGGTGCGGGAAAGGCCGAATTCCAAGGTCGAGGACATTCTAGAGGTGCATCGCAGCTTGACACAGATCCGGGAAGAGATCGAGACGCTGCAGGGACGCAAAAACCTGTTGGACAATCAGATCGACTTTTCTACGATCTGGGTTGAGCTGATCCCGGACAGCGTATACCGGCCAATCGTGGAGGAGCCCTGGACCGCCAGCGGGCCGGTGCGAAGCGCGTTGCGGGCATTGGTGGCAACGCTGCAGGGGCTGCTGACGGCGCTGATCTGGGCCGTGCTTTACCTGACGCCGCTGCTGCTTGTCTTTTTGATTCCGCTGGCTGTTCTGATCTGGCTGGTGCGGCTATGGATAGGTCGGCGGCGCAGCAGGGAGGAGTCGCCAGAGTCCGGCTGATATACGGGCAGGTTCGGCCGCGTTAACCTTTGAGGGCGCCGAAGGTCAAGCCGCCGGTGATGTATTTCTCCAGAGCCATGCCGGCCGCGACGACGGGGATGACGCTGACGAGCGAAATCGCGCTCATGTTCCACCATTCAGTGTAACCGGTCTGACTGACCTGCATGGTCATGAAGAGTGGAATGGTAATGGCTTCACGGAAGGTGAGCGTGAGCGCGACCAGGTATTCGTTCCAGGCGCCGATCAGGGAGAGGACGAATACGGCCACGAGACCGGGCGCGGCCAGGGGCATGGCGATGCGGAAGAGGACGCCGAGACGGTTGGCGCCGTCAATCATGGCGCTTTCCTCGATTTCCACCGGAAGCCCTTCGAAAAAGTCGCGCATCACCCAGACGATGAAGGGAATGGCGCCGCTGCTGTAAACGATAATGAGGGCCAGGCGTGTGTCGAGGAGGCCCAACTCGCGAAACATCACCAGAAAGGCGAGTATGAAGAGCGCCCCCGGGAACATGCGCTGAGACATGAATCCTAAAACGATAGAATTGTTGCGGCCGCCGTAGTCGAAACGGGCCAGGGCATAACCGGCGCTGGAGCCAATTACCAGGGCGAGCGCCGACGAGATGAAGGCGACGAGCACACTGTTCATGAAGGGGTCGAGGAACCAGGTGAGCCGGTCGACGAAAAGATAGCGCCAGGCGTGCAGACCGGGTTCAAAGTCGATAAAGGGCATGTATGTCGCCTTGATCGACATGTCAATGGCATTCTTGAAAGAGGTGATCACCACCCAATACATGGGGAAGAGGAGGATAAAGGACCAAAAACCCAAAATGCAGTAGGATATGATCGAGCGAACGCGTTTTTGTGCGGCCAGTCCCATCAGTCTTTCCCCATCGCTCTTCTTGTCAGTACAAGATAGGCCCCGCCGAAGATCATCAGCACAATCAACAGGAAGTAGGCCTGGCTGCTGCCGAAGGCCAGATCGCCTCCCTTGACCCCGGTGCGATAGATGGCGAGCGTCACCGACTCGGTGGCCTGCCCCGGCCCCCCGCCCGTCAGCACCATGATAATTTCCACGACTTTGAAAGCATCGATAATGCGAATCAGGAGAGCGGTCATGGTGATGGGCATGATCAGGGGCACTGTGATGCGCCAGAACGCCTGCAGTTGATTGGCGCCATCGACGCGGGCGGCTTCGTGCAGGTCGGGGGGCACACCCTGCAGTGCGGCCAACAGCATCAGGATCATGAAGGAGCTCCACTGCCAGACGTCAATGGCCATCAGCGCTACCATCGCCCAGGTGGGGCTTGTCAGCCAGGGAACGCCCTCAAAGCCAAAGCTGCGCAGGATGTCATTGATGGGGCCGATGTCTTCCTGGAACAACATGCGGCCGACGATAAAGGATACGACGACCGGGCTGACCATCAGCGGCATCAGAAACCAGGTGCGAAAGAGCTTCTGACCGCGGGTTATGTTGTTCAGCGCCAGGGCGACTGTGAGGCCAATGATCAGTTGAGTGGGTACAACGCCAAGCATGAAGACGACAGTATTGCGTGCCGTGCGCCAGAAGGAGCGGTTGCTCAGCAGCTTTTCGAAATTGGCCAGACCAACGAATTTCGTATCGAAATCCCCGATGCGATAGAGGTGCAGGTCTGTAAAGGCGGCATAGAGGGTCCACAGCACAGGGACGGCGAGCAAGATGAGAATGATTGCAACAGCGGGCACTAGGAAGATCCACTTCCAGAGGTTGTCCCGGATTTCGAAGCGAGGTCGTTTCGAGGGGTAGATCTGGGGTTCAGTTGCCATGGATTTTCTGGATGCTTCGCCGGCTGGCCCGGCCTTTACGCTGATATGATATGGGGAAAAGTAGTGCCCGGCGGCCAGCAACCGGTCAGGCTCTCTGCCTCCGGTCGCTGGCCGCCGGCTATTCTGTCTGCGGTTACTTGCCCAAGGTGCGGGCGTACAGTTCGGCCTGATGCTGGAGGCCGCCCATACGTTCGCTGATCTCGTTAAAGGCGGCAGCGACCTCGTCCAGGGCATCCTGCGGCGGGAGTTCGTTGGCCAGCGCCTTGGATACACCCAGTTCGAGCGCGTCACGGTACTGTACCCAGCCGCCGAAGGCCTGGTCGGTGACGGCGTTGGGATGGTCGAGCGTCTCGCGTGCGGCGTTCAGATAGTCCATTGCAACTTCCTCGCCCAGTTGCAGCGGGCCGGTGGCGAACTCTTCGACCGCTTCCATCTGGCTGAAGCGGTAGGGGCTGGCGCCGGTCAGGTCGGTGACGAAGGCCAGGCCGCTTTCCGGCTTGGTCAGATGGGTGACGAAGCCCCAGACGGCATCGTAGGCCAGTTCGTCCACCTGGGCCGAGACGGCGATGACCCATCCGCCAAAGGCGTGGAACGGCGCGTGGCTGGGCACGTCGAAGTAGTCCCATTCGCCGGACTTGGAGTTGAAGACCTCGTGTGAACCCGGCAGGATGTTGTAGCCCTGCAGGCCCTGGATGACGGAGGTTTCGGGCGAGGTGGCGCTGGTGACGGCGTCCCAGTTGTAGGTCTGGGCAACGCGCCCGCCGTTCATGGCGTTGAGAGAGTCACCGTAGGTGAAGTTGGTGCCGCCGGGGGGCGCCCAGTTCTGCATCTCCTCGACCCATTCGGTCAGGGCGCGGACGAAACCGGGATTGTTGAGGCGCGCTTCGCCGGTGTCGAGGTCGATGAAGTAGGCATCGTCGTCAGGATGCTTGGCGTAGGCGGTGGCGCGAGAGTTGAAGCCCCACCAGAGGGTATCGCCGCGCTTGGTCATGCAGGCGGCGCCGAAGTCATCCTCTTCACCGTTCTCGTTCCAGTCCCAACCGCTGAAGAACTCACAGATGTTGCGCCACTGATCCCAGGTGACGGCGCCGGTGTCTGGCGAGAGGTCGAAGCCGTAGCTGTCCTTGAAGCGGCTGTTAATGTCCTCGTTGGCGAAGAGGTCCTTGCGGAAGGAGTAGTAGTGGATGTCGCCGTCATAGGGCAGGGCGTAGATCTTGCCTTCCCATGAAAGCGTATTGACGATACCGGGCAGAACGTCCTCGAAGTCGATGGCCTCCAGCACTTCCTGCGGGATCTCCTGCAGAGCCCCGGCATTGATGACGTCGGCGCGGGCGTTGCTGGGGAACTGGAAGATGTCGGCCAGGTAGGTGTCGGTGGCGACGGACTGCATGATCTTGTCGGTCAGTTCCTGCTGTCCGAATGCGCCGCGCTCGAGTTCGTAGCCGTTATCCTCGACCCACGGCAACATGAATGCTTCGACACGGGCGCCCATGCCGTCCAGTCCGGCGTAGCGGATAACGATCTTCTCCGTGGACATGGCCTCTTCGCCGCTGCCGGCTGGCGCCATCGGCGCGGCACAGGCGGCCAGGGCTGCGGCGCCGGCCGCGCCGCCGACCAGACGGAGGAATTGACGTCGACTTACTTTGCTTTCCATTCTTCTTGTCTCCTTGAAATTGGACAAAACGGATTGTATAGATGCCTATTGTATAGATGCCTATTGTATAGATGCTTATTGTATAGATGCTTATTGTGGGAAGCGGTCGCGGAATGAATATCAAGCGAGAATTCTAGCGACAAAGTCGATGGCTGTCAAGATTTTGGTGTCTCTTATTTCCGGTCAGGTTGAAGAGGAACTCTGGCTGACGGCTGTCGAACTGACCTTGTCGCGCACCGGCATTTCAATGCCAGGTTTTGAGCCGGCAAACGACGTGGCAGTTGAATCTTCCAAAGCGAACCATTATACTGCGGAAAGAGGATGGCGAGGAGCGTGCCGCGGGCCGGAGTTTTCCGAGACCGTTCAGAATCCGATAGCGACACGAGGAGAGAAGGATGCAATACGTAAATTTCGGCAGCGCGGGCGTAAAAGTTTCGCGCGTTGCGCTGGGGCTTGGACTTCGAGGCCAGCACGACGAAAAAGAGGCGCGCAATCTGGTGGCGGCTACGCTGGACCTGGGGGTGAACCTGTTCGACTGCGCCAACATCTATGGGCTGGGGGACGACCGGGCGTTCAGAGGCACGTCGGAGGCGCTGCTGGGGAAAGCGCTCCAGGGGCGGCGCGACGAGGTTGTCATAACGTCCAAAGTGCGCGGGGCGATTGGCGACGGCCCCAACGACCAAGGTCTTTCGCGTTACCACATTTTGCGCGAGGCGGAGCGTTCGCTGCGCCGGCTGAATACCGACCGCATCGATGTCTACTTGATTCATGGATTGGACGAAACGACGCCGGTGGAAGAGACGTTTCGGGCGCTGGACAGCCTGGTGCAGCAGGGCAAAGTACGCTATGTGGGTATCTGTAACCACCAGGCGTGGCAGGTGGTGAAAGCGCTGCGGGTGCAGGAGCGGTTGAACGCGGCGCCGGCGATCACGGTGCAGAATCCCTATAACCTGCTGAACCGGGAGCTGGAGCGGGAGATGTTTCCCATGGTGGCGGAGATGGGGCTGGGCGTGATGGTGTACAGCCCGCTGGCGGTGGGCCTTCTGAGCGGAACGTACACGCCTGACAATATGCCGGAAGAGAACAGTCTGTGGGGCGGGCGGCGGCGGCACGCTTTCCAGGACACGTTGCGGGACCGGGCGGCCGACGTGGTGGCGGAGGTGATCGCAGTGGCCGAGCGCGTGGGGGCAACGCCGGGTCAGGTCTCACAGGCGTGGATTCTGTCGCGGCCGCAGGTGACCTGCATTATCTCCGGCGCGGATGTACCCGCGCACATCGAGGACACTGTCGGCGCGGTCAACCTGGACCTGCCGAAGGAGGAGATCAGACGGTTGGACCTGGTGTCGGCGGGCCTTCAGACCGTATTGGACGGGTCCGCGTTTGAGCCGGACCGGTGAGATGTCGACCTATCAGGCGGCGTCTTGTGGTTGAAGATGCTCGATCTCGATATTGATCCCATCCCACTTTTCGCGCAGGTATTCGGCGACGAGACGGCGGTGGCAATAGTGGGGTTTGTGTTCGCTACATAAAAGACAGGCGTTGTCGAAGAGTTCCGGTTGGAACTCTTCTTCGATCTTGCGGGAAAGCATGAGGGAGCGGAAAGAACGCTCATAGGCTTCCCACGTCCCCTTCTTTTTCTTAAAAGCGTCGAGGATGTCCTGGGTAGGCGCTAGTTGGGGCAGGTGCAGGTAGTCAATCTGGCCGATTTCCCGCAGGAAATACCGGAGGTCGTTCTGCTTGGCAAAACCGGAGAGCTGCGACCGGTTATTGAGGCGGGTATCGACTAGCGTGCGGACACCTGACTCTCTAAGCTGTGTGAAGAACGTTTCGGCGCTCTTGCGCGTAAAGCCGATGGTGTAGAGTTTCATTTCAGGCCCTATATTCCAGTTCTTCGTGCGCCCCACTACTGCCTCTCGATGACTGTTCCCGGTAGGCGATACGCAGGCCCTGGTAGTCATAGGCTTCCTCAAGCTGCTCTCGAAAGCTCTTGAAAAGATCTCCCTGCTCCTTGCCTGCGAGCTTCAGGAGCCTCCTTTCGCTCTCTTCGTGGGGTTCCGCATGACCATTTTCAAGAATGTGCAGGATCGACAGATCACGCTCGTTGCGGAGGTGGCGACAGACGAGGATTGTTCGATGACAGGTGAGGGGGTCCTTTTCCGCGCACATTAGCGCGATCCGGTAGTCTTTCATACCTTCCCTGACACGCCCCAAACCCCGCCGGAAAGCGTCTGTGTCGGCAATCCGGTCATACTGGACCCTGCCCTCGGCATCGTAGTAAGAGGCATCGGAAGATCGACCGCCTAACTCGTCGCCAAGGAAGACATAGGCGATGTCATGGCGCTTCAGTTCCCGAAGAAGTGGCTCGCGACTGAAATGAGGATACATTCGGCTGTATGGCGTAGAGCGCACATCACAGACCGCGGAGATCTGATGTCTTTTGAGAAGATCGAGAAAATGCGGAAGAGCATGTCTTGAATGCCCGATGGTAAAGAGTTTCTGGCTCATCCTGAATCCTCGACTCAGCCTCCTATAGCGGGATAATTGAGGCTACCAGTTTGTAACAGTACTCGTTGAACGGTTCACCAATCGAAATGCAGGCAACAGCGCGTGGCCCATACGTGTAGTGACCTTCCCTAAGAGGGAAATACTGTTTTTCTATTGCTGGGTCGGTCACTCCAAGGTTGTAAAACACACCTGCCACAGAAAAGTTCGCCCTTACCTGTTTTTTTCCTCTAAAGCCTCGCACTACCTCTATTGTCAGTTGTAATGGTTCTATCAAGACCAACGAATTAGGCAATGAATGGGCCCGCCTTTCAGGTATCCGATCATTTGTCCCATTCGTACTGCTATATCCGTTGACCCAGAGGGGATTGGGGGCGACGCAGTAGCAGTGTAACTGTTGCTTCGGAAACTCTCCTACTTTTTCCCAGTAATGTTCATCATCTATCAAATGATTCTCAGTCTGACATCCTTCAGAGCATGGTTCCAGCATAGGAATTGCAAGAACATCGAGAAGATCTGGTTCCGAACCGTCCTCCAAAGCACGATCATAGAATGAAATCTCTCCATCGGGACGGTTGCTAACAGGCCGAATCCACCCAATTATCTTATTTCCGTCCAATTCAAGACCAGCGACGCAACGACCCAACATCTTTCGCGAATTTGCTAGACAAATAATCCTCTTGACATATTGCATGGGGGTATTTCCAAGATAACTAAGGCCGACGCCAGAAAATCGCTAGGTACACAATTTGATTCTACAATCTCGGAAACGACGCGACTTTTCTCCCGCAGTGACATTTCGACCAAGGATTCTAAACCTGATACAAAGCTAAAGACTCCATATTCGACATTGTGCCATAGAATGTCCTCTAGATGCATATCCAAAGTCACCGATTTCCCGTGGCTCTGGACCGCTTTCTGATTTCCAGTTGGTAGCAGAAAAAGCAAGCTTACTAAGTTCATTGGCAAGGTCGGACCGCCATTGAAACGTAAAGCATTTGCGGCTTCAACTCCCTTTTTTCCTTGATTTAGACCTACCACCCCATTTCAAGAGCTGCTTATGGCTTCGCTATTCCCTGACCAGAAATCATTGAATTGTTACTTCGAAGCGTCCACCAATTCTATAGGCAGTTGGGAAGCTGATTCGCAGACCGTAGAAAACAGCACTTGGATAGCTGGCAAAGAAGCACTTTGTTGCCTCAATGTCGTTCGGATCTATTTCGTACGCACCGCTCTTGATGTCAATGACCAGGAATTCTCCATCATGCTCAGGCTCGACCATATCACGTAACCTCTGGCCAAGGATGTCTTCTCCTCGCGATGTGATCTCTTCGGGAGTACGTTGGGTACCAGGCATCGAAAGCCATCTCCATTCTCTTCGAAAAGTCAAAATCCGCAGTCCGAACTACACCACTACCGCCATGCCCTCCGCGCCGGTGTCGGCGGCGCCGGAAAGGGCGCCGGTCTGCGGGTCGACGTGGAGCGCGTGGACGAGGGCGAGGCCGCCGTGACTGTAGGGGATGTGCATGGCGGGATGGCGTTTGTTCACCTCGTCGAGCACCCAAATGGGGATGCGGCGCTGGCAGTTGATGGCGTCCAGCTGACAGTCGAAGCGGGGGGCATGCACCGCCTTTTCAATATCCATACCAAAATCGATTACGTTGAGGATCACCTGCAGGACGGAAGTGATGATGCGGGTCGCGCCGGGCGCGCCCAGGACGAGGAGCGGTTGGGCGCCGCCGCCGGAAGCCTCTTTACCGTATACGATAGTCGGGGTCATGCCGGTGGTGCGGCCTTTGCCGGGTGCGATCGAGTTCGGATGGCCGGGCAGGGGATGGAAATTGACCATCGAGTTGTTGTACATGAAGCCGAGGCCCGGAGTGATGACGCCCGAAGATGATCCAAGCGAATGTGTGAGTGAGACGCAGTTGCCTTGTGCGTCGATTACGGAGAGGTGGGTGGTGTGCGGAGTCTCAGGCTGGGAAGGCGTGGGTTCGATGGGCTGGCCGCCGTCGATGCGCTCACGCCAAAAGGCCGCCCGGTCCTTCGACATCATCCAGTCGAGAGGCACTTCCTCGAATTCGGTATCGGCCAGGTGGGGGTTGCGGTCGGCAAAGGCGGCCTTCATGGCGAGGCCGACTGTGTAAATGTAATCGGCCGAGTTGTGGCCCATAGCGGCCAGATCGTACCCCTCCAGGATGTTGAGGATGGCGATGAGAGTGGCGCCGCCGTGGGGCGGGGTGGAGCTGGTGACGGCGTGGCCGCGGTAGGTTCCGGACAATGAGGCATCCTCGCGCAGGCGGTACTGTTCAAAGTCCTGGCGGGTGACGAAGCTGCCGTTGGCCGCCAGGTCGGAAGCCATGCGCTCCATCATCTGGCCGTGGTAAAAGTCTTCGCTGCCCTGCTCTACAATATGGCGCAGGCTGACGGCGTAGTCCGGGTTACGCAGGATTTCGCCGGTGTCATAGGGCTCGCCGTCGTCGCGCAGATAGATGCGGCGGGCCTCCGGATTACTGTTGATATAGTCGCGCAGGCTCATCCCCTCCCAGTACTGATTGGAGCGCTTCCAGCCGACGGCGAGCGAATCGGTGACGACATAACCGTCGTGGGCTGTGCGGACGGCCGGTTCCGCGGCCTGTTCAAAGTCAATCGTGCCCCAGCGTTCAAGCAGAGCGGAAAACATCTTGACCGCTCCCGGTGTACAGACCGATGTGTACCCGGCTTCGTTGACGTTGCCTTCAAGGAAGAAGCCCCAGCCACCGGGATTGGGGCGGATCAGCTGTTCCACCCACATGTCATCCTTCACGAGGGCGCCGGCCAGCGCAGGCGCGTCAATTCCGATGGAACCCGGCTGTCCGGCCAAGTGCAGATTTATCACGGCATAACCACCGATACCGCACATTTGGGGGCTGACGACGGCCTGCATAAGGGCGGCGGTAATGGCGGCGTCAACGGCATTGCCGCCGGACATGAGGACCTTGGCGCCGGCTTCTACGGCGAGCGGTTGCTGGGCAGAAATTGCGGCAGGCATTGGGTTTTGGCTCCTGGTGGGAAGGACGTCGATGGGTCAGGCGCACAAGTAGCCGGCGTCACGCGGTCAATGGTACGCGCGCACGCGGCCAGTTGCAATGGGATACCGGCGCTACAGAGAGCTTACGATGCGGATGTTGGTTGCCGTGAGTTCGCTCTGGTCGCGTTCCGAGGGGATGAGCCGGAATTCAAAAATGTGCTCGCGGCTGGGAAGATGGTCCTTAACGGAGTCATCCTGCATCATTGAAAAGTGGAAAAAGGCGCTTTCGTAGGGGGAATCGGCGCTTTTTCGTTTGTCCACCAGCCACAGGTGAGGGGAGACCTTGGTCAGGAAACGCATGTAGCCGAAGCCCTTGTCCTCGTTGTAGTAGTAGCACCAGCCGCGCACGGTAGAATCGGGATGGCCCCAATCGGCAGAGCCATTGGGCACGGGCAGTAGATTGGGAATCAAGTAGCCCGACATGAACAGATCCACTTCCTGTCGCAGATTGCCCGATACATTGTCGAATGCGACCACTTCCACGCGGCAGCCCTTGTTTTGGAGCGCCCGTACCACCTGTACGAAATCTCCATCACCGGTTGCAATCAGAACCCTGTCGAGATTTTCTGACTGGAGCAGTGCGTCCACCGCCAGGTCCAGGTCGGAATTGGCCTTGGCATAGCGGTTGCCGGCCTCGTCATCGTACCACCGCACTTGCTTGATTATCACCTTATAGCCGAGATCGCGCAGCGCGGAATGGAAGCGAAACGCGCCGACGCGGTAGTCGAAGTCCCACTGGGCGCGATCGGCGTCGTGGGTCACGTACGCGTTCAAACGCACAGGTTCGCCCATATCCCTGCAGGCAAATTCGCGCAGGACGTCATATTGCATGCGGGAGCCGCCATTGCGATAGATGTTGGCGGCATCAACATAAACGCCAACTTTTACCAGAGATTGTTGCCAGACCATGAAGATTCCTTTTGAACTAAAGTAATGTACTGACCGAAGAACCGTCTAACATAGGGTATAGATTCTGTACAACCTGATTATACTGCACAGACAGATACTAAGCCATATCCGTTTTAACTTCTCCATACCGTGTCTTCGGGCCACCAGAAACTGTTGCCTCGTGTTCAGCGCGAGGCATGAGTGAAAGCGGCGGAGTCGTTCCGTCTGCGATTGCGGGTCTGCACAGACTGTGGCAGTGTTGGTGCGGGCGGTGTGACCTCAATCGAGCCCTTTGCGGACGTGGATTTCCAGATATTGAATATTGGACCGTTTCGGGTAAGATAGGGCAGTCCTGAACAGGGCAAGCGAAGTGGAAGACGGGCGGTGGCTCGCGCCCGTCGGGCGTACCGCACTGACAGAGGAACAGTGACGATGTTAAAGGTCCTTCTGCGAGTATCCGGCCTCATTGACAACCTTTCAGAACGCGTCGGCGGCGTGTCTGTGTATCTCGTGATCGTTACGGTGGCAGTTGGGTTCTACAATGTACTTGTGCGCTACAGTGCGAGGTGGATAGGGGTGCAGCTGTCCTCTAATCTCTTTATTGAGATGCAGTGGTATCTCTACTCGCTGGTCTTCTTCCTGGGTTTTGCCTATATCCTGAAGAACGGCATCAACGTACGCGTGGATTTCATCTATGCGAATTGGAGCAGGAAGCGTCAGGCCATGCTTGATTTCTGGGGAAATCTGTTTCTTCTTGTTCCCTATTGCGTCATTGGCATCTGGGTGACCGTAAATCCGGTGATGACCTCCTGGCGGCAGTGGGAAATGTCGCCCGATCCGGATGGGTTGCCGCGCGCGCCTCTGAAGACAATGATTATCGTTGCCTTTGTTCTCTTGCTCTTGCAGGCGATCTCCGAGCAGATCAAACTATACGCGGTGCTGCGAGGCGAGGAAGAAGAGGTCGAAGATTTGGCGGAACACCAGGAGGCTTTGCGGATCGAGTAGGGGTCTCGCGAGCCGGTTGGCGTCTCTGGCGGCCGGTTGCTGGTCCTGCGCAGGCTGTGTTGTTTTTCCGCGCAGGTCGCACGAAAGGGAGTGACTATGGGGTTGGAATGGCTGGCAATCGTGATGTTCATACTGTTTTTTGTGCTGATCCTGTATGGATATCCGGTGGCGTTTTCGTTCGCCGGGACCGCCTTCGTCTTCATGTTAATTGGTTGGGCGCTGGGCATATTCAACATGAATTGGATCAAGCTTCTGCCCAACCGCTGGTTCGGCACGATGTCGGACTTTACGCTTCTGGCGATCATATTCTTCGTCTTTATGGGGGCGATTTTCGAGAAATCGGGGCTGGCGGAGCGGCTGTTGACCACGGTCGGCATCTTGCTGGGATCGATGCGCGGCGGTCTGGCTTTGGCCGTGGTTCTGGTGGGGACGTTGCTGGCGGCGGCAACGGGGGTGGTCGCGGCCACCGTTATCGTAATGGGGCTGCTGTCGCTGCCGATCATGGTTCGCTATGGATACAATCATAAACTTGCGACCGGTATAATTACGGCGTCGGGGACAATGGCGCAGTTGTTGCCGCCCAGCCTGGTTCTGGTGGTACTGAGCGACCAGATAGGCGTGGGCGTGGGCGATCTATTCGTCGGCGCGCTGATTCCAGGGCTGATTCTCTCGGGTCTCTACGCCCTGTACGTGATTGGGATCGCCATCGTACGTCCACAGGATGCGCCGGCTTTGCCGCCGGAGGCTCGTACTGTTCAGGGCGCAGCTCTGTTGCGCCAGACGTTGATTGCGGTCGTTCCGCCGGTTCTACTGATTTTCTCCGTGCTGGGCAGCATCTTTCAAGGCATCGCCACACCGACCGAGGCGGGCGCCGTGGGCGCGATCGGCGCCTGTATCCTCACAGCATTCAACCGCAACTTGACTTGGAAGCTAATCAAGGACGCGGCCCGCTCCACGGCCAATATCACTGCCCTGGTGATTATGATCTTGTTCTGTTCGACCTACTTCGGGCTGGTCTTTGACCGCTTGGGGGGACAGGACTACGTTCAGAGCTTGCTGACGAGTCTGCCGGGCGGGTTCTGGGGGTTTGTGATTGTTGCCAACATCGCAATCTTCCTGTTGGGCATCAATTTGGAGTTCATTGAGATCAGCTTTATCGCGATGCCTCTGTTTGTGCCTGCCGCCCTGGAACTTGGTTTCACCAATGCGCAGATGGTCTGGTTTGGCGTGATGATGGCGATCAATCTGAACATGGCCTTCATCTCGCCGCCGGTAGGGTTTTCCCTGTTTTATCTGCAAAGCGTAGCGCCTCCGGAGGTGAAAACCGCGGATATACACAAGGGGGCACTGCCGTTTATGGTACTGCAGGGCATCGCCCTTGTGGTCGTTATCCTTGTTCCGGAGACGGTGACCTGGCTGGTGGAAGCGGCATCGTAAGCATTTCCATACAGAAAAGAGGGGCGAGTCGTGCAGACTCGCCCCTCTTTTCTTGTAAAAATCTGAACCGGAAAGTCGACATCAACTGTACGAGAATTACCGGCTTCGGCCCACGTATTGCAGGTACCCGCGCTCGGCCAGACCGTGCCAGGACTGAATTGCGCTGCGGAAGGCGGACCATTCTTTGAAGATGGATGCAAAGTCGGCATCATCGGCGGCGGTCTCGTCGAACAGCCCAAATGCGGACTCTTCGGCAGCCTGCATTACATCGTCCGGGAAGGGCAGCATCGTAATGTCGGCGTCGTTGATCAGGCGGCTGAGAGCTGCCGGATTCTTGGCGTCGTAGCGCGCCATCATGGTGGCATTAGCGGCGTAGGCAGCCGTCTTGAGGACCTCCTGATACTGTTCCGGCAGCTTGTTCCACTCGTCCAGGTTGATCTGGATTTCAAGCGATGGGCCGGGCTCCCACCAGCCGGGGAAGTAGTAAAAGCTGGCGGCCTTGTGGAAGCTCAGTTTTTCGTCATCGTACGGGCCGACCCACTCGGCGGCGTCAATGGCCCCCGTCTGCAAGGCCTGAAAGATCTCACCGCCGGGCAGGACCTGGACGGTTACACCCAACCGGTCCATAACGCGGCCGCCGAGGCCGGGTATGCGCATCTTCAGCCCTTCCATGTCGGCGACGGAATTGATCTCCTTGTTGAACCAGCCGCCCATCTGAACACCGGTGTTGCCGGCCGGGAACTGTATGGTATTGAACTTTTCGGCGTAAACAGCCTGCAACATTTCCAGGCCGCCGCCTTCATAGAGCCAAGAGTCCTGCTGGCGGGAGGTGAGACCGAAAGGCAGGGCAGTGCCGAAGGCGGTGATTGGACTCTTGCCAACGTAGTAGTAGGAGGCTGTATGGCCGATCGGCACCGCGCCCTCTTCTACAACATTCAGCACTTCCAGGCCGGGCGCCAACTCGCCAGCGGCGCGGGCTTCAATTCTGAATTTGCCCTGTGTCATGGCCTCAACGCGTTTGGCAACCGTTTCGGCGCCGCCGAAAATGGTGTCCAGGGCGGGCGGCCAGCTGGTGGCCATCTGCCATTCAATTTCGGGCAGGCTTGAGTCCTCTGCGACGGCGCCTTCAAGCTGGCCCGGCGCCATAACACCGGCCTGCTCACAGCCGGCGACGGTCAGGGCAGCTGCGCCTACTGCGCCTGTTGCAGCCACTTTAAGGAATCTTCGTCGATCCATTTCAGTTTTCTCCTTCCTCTTGGAGTTGCATGAGACATGGAATGCGCGAAATGCACCGTAATTGTACTCAGGCCGGGGAATTCTGACAAGAGACAGACAGCAAGAGGCGGCTGGCTGAGCCAGTGGAGAGCCGCTCCCGAGCGCAACCTCTGTGTGATATCTGGGGCGAACCTGCGTTTAGATTATCGCTATGAGCCTGAACTGCAGGAGTCGGAGCAAGTCGAGTGCGGGGCTCAATCCCCGGAACGCCAGGCCTGGCCGTCCAGATGAGCGCCAAATGACATATAGGCAACGGTCCCGCCGTCGACGTAGATTGTCTGTCCGGTGACAAAGTCAGCGCCGTCGGAGGCGAGAAAGGCGGCCACGTGGGCGATATCGGACGGCGCGCCCAGGCGGCCCCAGGGCACCGTGGCTTCGAAGATGGCGGGGTTGTAATCGGGAATGTCTTCGAAATAGCGGGGCACTTCGATGAGCCCTGGGGCGATAGCGTTGACCCGCACCTTCTGCGGAGCCAGTTCGACGGCCAAGTGGCGAGTCAGGGCGGCGACGGCGCCCTTGGTGGCGGCGTAGACTGAGTAGTCGGGGACGCCGGCGTGCGTATGCACCGAAGCAAGGTTGATCACCGAGCCGCCGCCGCTTTCTTGCATATAGGCCAGCGCGCGTTGCGCGCAAAATATCTGGCTGCGCACGTTGATAGCGAACAGCTTTTCGAAGTGGGCGGGTGTGATTTCGGCGAGTGGGCGCGTTTCGGTCAGGCCTGCGTTGTTGACCAGCACATTCAGTCCGCCGAGGCAACTGGCGGCCGCGTCCACGACCTGAGCGCATATGTCGGCGGACTGGGTGAAGTCGCCCTGCACGGCTGCCGCAGTGCCCCCGGCCGTCTGAATCTGTGCTACGGCTGCGGCCGCGCCTTCGTCGCCGTAGGGGTAGTGGCAGACGACGGCAGCGCCCTGACGGGCCAGTTCCAAGGCGATGCCCTGGCCGATTCCGCCTTGGTCGACGCCGGTTACGAGCGCTTTCTTGCCGGCAAGCGCACTATTGTCGCTCATTTCGCCACTCCAGCAAGTGTAAGGCGTTGAGTGACGTGAGACCAGGCAGGCATTCTCAAGCCGCCCACAGCGTTCAAATTCATTATGGCGTTCAGATTCACTTCTGAGCCCGCGGGGGACGTGGGATGAACACAGCAGCTACTCCGCCACGGGCCAAGCCGCCGGCCCCGCTGTAACACCGACCTCAGTCCGTAGTGGTCCACTCCGGCTCCGGCTGGATTGACGTTTCCGGCGGAGGACCGGAGTCGGGACGGCCGCTGCCCTCGAGCCGGCTGATTAGCTGCACAGCCATATCGTCTTCGACAAGCAACTGGCAGGACAGACGCACACCGGTCAGGCCCTTTTCTTCCAGCTTCTCTTTTTCGGCGACGGTTATTTTGGCAGGTTCGCCGCCGACAACAGCAACGCGGCAGGTGGTGCATTTGCAGTTGCCGCCGCATGCGTGCAGCTGATCGACGGCTGCATCCTCAACCAGTGCCAGAACCAGGCGTTTTCCAGCCTCTACATCGAATGTACCAACATTTTCTACTGTCAACTTAGGCATGAAATTCTACTCCTGTGCGTCTAAAGAATCGGAATGAGAGCCCGATGTCATTTGCAAAGCGCAAACTGTTTCTGCATTTTCTCACATTTCTTGCACAAACACGAAGAGGAGATCATTGACATTGGTCCGGGTTGGACCGGTCAGAAGCAGGTCGCCGGCGGCGCGCAGGTAAGGATAGGCGTCATGGCGGCGCAAGTGGTCGGCCGCCGAGAGGCCTGCAAGCTCGCCTCTTGCGACCGTGCCGCTGTCGGCGATGCCGCCGGCGCTGTCGGTGGGTCCGTCGGTACCGTCGGTTGCCAGTGAAACGACGGTTATCCCCGGCAGGTGCTGGAGGGCGAGGGCGGCGGCGAGGGCCAGTTCCTGGTTGCGGCCGCCCTCGCCGGGACTGTCTCCCAGGTTGACGGTGGTTTCGCCGCCGAGGATGAGGCAGGCGGGTGCGGGAAGAGGTTGGCCGCTGTCCAGCACTTCCCGCCCTAGGCCGACAACTACCTTGGCCACTTCAGCGGCTTCGCCTTCGACATAGGTTGAGAGCAGAACCGTGTTGTAGCCGAGTTCGGTTGCCTTTGCGAGAGCGGCGCTGGCTGCGCTGCGGTTGTCGGCGACGACGAGGGTGTTGCAGTTGTCAAAGACCGGGTCGTGCGGCTTGGGTGTGTCGGGGATATCGCCGGCGAGTCCGGCTTGCAGACGTTTGCGTACAGCAGACGGCAGAGCCGCGTCAATCCCGTACTTTTCGACAATGGCCCAGGCATCGGCCCAGGTGCTTTCGTCGGGAACTGTGGGCCCGCTGGCGATCACGTCCAGGGGGCTGCCGATGACGTCGCTGAGGGCAAGAGTCAACAGCGTAGCGGGCGCGGCGGTGCGGGCCAGCTGGCCGCCCTTCACGGCGCTGGTGTGCTTGCGCAGGCAGTTCATTTCGTTGATCGTTGCGCCGCAGGCCAGGAGGGCGTCGGTCATGCCCTGCATGTCGGCCAGGCTGAGCGCTGGCAATGTCTGCCCGGAGTTGGCGGCGGAGGCGTTTGCCGGCGCCACCAGCAGGGCGGAGCCGCCGCCGGAGAGTAGAGCGATTACCAGGTCGTCGGCGTTCGCCTGCTCCACGAGGGCAAGCATCTCTTTGCCGGCGAGGACGCCGGCTTCGTCTGGAATCGGATGACCTGCCTCCACGACGCGGATGCGGGAGGCCGTTGCGGAGGAGGAGTCGGCGGGCTGGGCATGGTCATACTTTGTCACCGCCAGTCCGCTGCTGACGCGGTGCTGGAGCACAGCTTCGACAGCGCTGCACATCGGTGCGGCCGCCTTCCCGGCCGCGACGACAAAGATGCGGCGGTAGCGGCCGAGGTCGAATGTCAGCGGAGGCGCGGGGACGCGGGCAGCGGGGTCGGCGACAATCAGGATTTCGCCCTGACGCTGAAGGACGTTTTGCACGGCGGCAAAGGGGTCGACGGCATCGAGGGCGGCATCCAGGATCTGGAGGATGGGCCGGCGGGTCGCCGAGTCGGGTGTGAGGACGGATAGGTCGAAGCGGGTCATTCTACTCTAGCTCTGGCTGGGCAGGAATCGAGTCTGCCGTCTCGACATCTAGAGTCCGAATTGCATGACTCAAATCAATAGGGAGAATAGTGAAACCTGCTAAATCTCCCTAAAGGCGGCGGAACTTCTGGAGACCGTCGTCGACCTGCACCTGGCCGACGTAGAGGTCGCCGTGGGAGTCGGCCCAGATGCCGTGAGGGCAGGCTTTGAATTCACCGGGTTTGTCGCTGGGCTGGGCGCCGCCCCAGTGGCTGAGGAGTTCGCCGTCAAGGGTCCAGACGCTGACGCGCTGCTCCAATTCGGCCGCGTAGACGACTTCGCCGTCCGGATCGAAATAGATGGTATCAGGTTTGAGGAGGCCGGTGCGCTCCTCGAGGAAGTTGCCGTCCGTGTCGAAGAGCTGGATGCGGTCATTGGTGCGGTCGCAGACCCAGACGCGATCGTCCTTGTCGAGGCGGACGCAGTGGGAGAGCGTGAACTGGCTGGGCCCTTCGCCCCAGTCGCCCCAGGAGAGGATGTGCTCGCCGGCGGCTGAGTACTTGTGGACGCGGGCGTTGTCGTAGCCGTCGGAGATGAAGAGGTCCCCATTGGAGGCGACGGCCAGATCGGTGGGCAGGCGGAACGGTTCGCCGGGCGCCCCCTCCTGGCCGGGCGTGCCGATGGTCATCACCAGTTCGCCCTGGGCGTTGAATTTGAAAATGCAGTGGGTCTCGCGTTCGGTACACCAGACGTTGTCCTCGCTGTCGATGAAGATCCCGTGGGCATCCTCGATGACATCTTCGCCCCAGGAGGCAAGGAAGTTGCCGTCGCGATCAAAGACGACCAGTGGATGCTCGCTGCGCGAGTAGACAAAGACGCGGTCCTGGGAGTCGCAGGCGACCGCGGCTACCCAGCCGAACTGCCAACCTGCGGGCAGCCTGGCCCAGTTCTCAACTACCTCGTACCGATAGGCGCCGGATCCGAACGGCATGGCAATCTCCTTTACCTGGTTGAAACCCGCCGCGCGTGCGGCGTGGAATTGGATTCTTGTGTAACGCTGGAGCGTGAGAAAACTTCGCGCTGCGGTTTTCTAGTCCTCCCATGCTTGGACGGCGATCTTTATCACCTGCTCATCGCCAAGGCGGTAGGTGCCGTCGAGGGCGTGGAAGCCGTCGCCTACGCGTTCGAGAGGCAGCTTGTGGCTGACCATGTCGCCGTAGGGGAATTCGTTCTTCTCAAGAATGGGCAGCCCGCGCACGAAGTGCTCGTAGGTGCTGCCCCATACGGCCTCGAAGGTCAGATTCTTGCGCATCAGCAGCTGGTTGATGTTGAAGTCGATGGAGCCCATATCGACGAAATGGCCGACCTCCACGTAGGTGCCGCTGTGACGCAGGTAACCCAACCCTTCCGGTGTGGCGGCCAGGAATCCGGAGCATTCAAATACAATGTCGGCGCCGCGCTTCAGCGGTGTGTGCCAGTAGACCTGCTCGGTTCGCTCTTCAACGCTTGCAACCTCTTCAATGTTGATGGTTACATCGGCACCGAACTCCTTTGCCAGTTCAAGGCGTCTGGCGGGGCCGCCCACGACGATAATGTTGGCCGCTCCCATCTGTTTGGCGCAAAGGAGGGTGACAAGGCCGATGGCTCCGCTGCCCTGGACGACCACGGTATCGCCCAGCTGCACTTTGCCGCGCATAGCGGCGTGGACGCCGATTGTGTAGGGTTCGGTCAGCACGGCGACCTCGGGCGTGCAGTCGGTCTTTAGAATGCAGGTGTTTTCGAAGCCCAGGTAGATATAATCGGCAAATCCGCCGTAGAAATGGGGGGCAACGTCGGGGGTGTCGTAGAAGCCGTACGCGCCGTAGCCGCCTGTGCCCGGGGAGAAAATGACGCGGTCACCTTCCTCAAGGGGACGGCCGATATAGTCTTTGGCGCCGCCTGCGCCGATGGCCTCGATGACGCCTACGTTTTCGTGGCCGAGAATCAGTTCGCCTTCTATGCCGTTCTGCCAGTTGTGAAGGTCGGTACCACAGATACCGGCCAGCTCCTGGCGCAGCAGCACTTTGCCCGGTTCAGGGTCGAGTACGGGATATTCGCGGATCTCAAAGTCCTGTCCTTGGGCGATGACCGCCCGACCGGTTTTTGCCATTGTATCTCCTCCTGCCTTTTGCTGCGTGAACTCAGGTAGCCCTGTTCAATCCCTCCGCTGGTGTGGCGCGGCGGGGACAGGGAAGGAATTGTGGGGTTGAGAAATAAATGTTGGACAGCTTGTTGTAACGGCGCCGACTGGGAAGATCCGCGCCCACGGGTTGAGCGTAAGTATACTACAGTAATTGGCCGAACTTACTCCAGCTGACGGATCACTGAGACCACCTTGCCCTTGACGCTCACTTCTGCAGCTGGCAGAAACATCTCCGGATAGCTGGGATTGGCCGGGCGGAGTCTGACCTGATCCCCTTCCAGAAAGAAGTGCTTGAGTGTGGTTTCGTTCTGCGTGTCGATCCAGGCAGCGACCATTTCACCGTTTTCGGCGCGCTCCTGATGGCGGAGGATGACGATATCTCCGTCAAGGACGCTGGCGTCGATCATGGAATCGCCCTGGACGCGGAGAGCGTAGAGTTGATCAGGGTTGCGATAGAGGGTCTCGTTGAGCTCGAGCCATTCGTCGGCAGAGAAGTGATCGGTCGTCTCGACCTGAATCGGCTCGCCGGCGGCGATATAGCCGAGGACGGGCACCTGGAAAAAGCTTAAGGCGGAGCCTTCGCCGTCCTGGCGGGTAGAGGGTGCGCCGGCCAGGCCGTCGGCAAGCCCCTCTTCCTGCAGACGGTCCCAGTTGAGACTCAAGGCCCGGCTCACGTCCTTCTCGCGTTTTATCAGCTTAGCCTGCTCCAGCTTGGTGAGGTTGTACTTGACGACAGAGGTACTGGATATGTCGCAGGCGTTCCCGATGTCGCGGATTGTAGGCGGGTAGTTGTGTTCTTCGACATATTCGGCGATAAAGGCGAGCATCTTCATACGGCGTTCGGACAGTTTCATCTTCTTGCTCCTGTAAGGTTGATGAATGCGCGGTCACATCGCAACGTGTACGCAGGTTGACGTTTGACGACAATCCCAAATTCAAGGGAAGTTTCCCAAACCATATCCCAATAATACAAGAACATCTGTGCGCTGTCAAGTCTTTCAGCGCACGAACGTTCCAGATGAACGGCGAGTAAGGGAGAAATGGCTGATGGACAGCGGCTTCATCCAGGAGAAGGACGTGGAGTATCTGAACCGCAAGCGGAACCGGAGAGGGGAGCGGTCATTGAAGCGCTCATTCCGGCTTCCTCCTCTGAGCCGCCCGCTGCATCTGTCAGCAACCTGCCAGAAAGCGGGCGCCGTGTAGAATTCCCCATTTTTCGGACTCTTCAGCGCCATTGAAGTTGGAATCCTCCAGTTCGATGGAAACTGCGCCGCTGTAGCCGTTCTCCGCGAGGATACGTAGACCTTCACCCCAGCGGAAGAGGCCCTGACCCGGTATGGTGTAGCGCCAGCTGTGTGCGCCGAAGGAGATGCGTTCGGCAAAGGTGGCCGGCTGCTCGTGGCCGTAGATATACATGTTTTCTTCGAGGATTTCGGTATCTTTGCCATGCACGTGGTGGACGCGATCAACGAACTCCGTCAGGAAGCGCAAGGGGTCGATGCCCATGCGAATGAGATGTGAGGGGTCGTAGTTCACGCTCATGGACTGTGAGGGCACGTCGCGGAAGAAGGCGCGGTAGGTCTCGGGCGTGCAGCAGAGGGCGCCGGGCCCGGGCCAGCCTTCGATGACGTAGTGGGAACCGCTTTCCTCAAGGACGCCGGCCAGGGCGTCGAAGCTTTCGACCATGTAGCCGTAGTTTTCGAGGCGCGGCAGGGCGGGATCTTCGGGCAGCATGACAGCGAAAAAGCTCTGGGGGCCGCTGGCGGTGCAGGCGCGAATGCAGTCGCTGTTGCGGGCAAGGGCTTCGGCTCTGCGGGCGGGGTTGGCGGCGATCATGCCTTTGTTGTCGGGCAGGTCAATGGAGCCGATGCGCAGTCCCGCATCGGAAACCGCCTTGAGGGCTGCGGGGGAATCGGATGTCAGATCGATTACTTCCAGGCCGCTGGCTACTGCCCATTCCAGGAGGGAGGGGATATCCCGGTTCCACTTGGCGTTGACTTGCCGGAAGCCGATGGGAAAGTTGCCTGTTCGCGTTTTCATTGAGAAGGTCCTTTGGAACTGGTTGCAAAGCGGTCGTCGGCCCTCCAGCGCTTATACTACCCCTGTGCGGTAGGCCGGGTGGGATCTGTGATCCAGTCGCTCCAGGAGCCGGGGTAGAGGCGGGCTTCACCGATGCCGGCGTGCTCGAGGGCGAGGGCGTTGTGGCAGGCCGAGACGCCGGAACCGCAGTAGAAGATCACTTCGGACGGGGGCCTGTTTCCCATCAGTTCGCTGAAACGGGCGGCCAGTTCGGCAGGATCGCGGAAGAGGCCGTCGTGCAGATTGCCGGTGTGGGGCAGATTGGAGGCGCCGGGTATATGGCCTCCGATGGGATCGTGCGTTTCATTCTCGCCGCGGAAGCGGTCTGCAGCCCGGGCGTCGACGACGAGTGCGCCGCCGCTGGCGGTCTTGGCCAGCATTTCTGCAGCATCGACGACCAACTCGGGGCGGGGGCTGGCGCTGAAACCTCCGGGTTGCGGAGTTTCTTCGCCACTGCTGGTGGAGAGACCGGCGGCGGTCCAGGCGTCCCAGCCGCCGTCGAGGACTGCGACGGCCTCATGGCCGACCCAGCGCAGCATCCACCACATACGGGAGGCCATGCTACCGCCGCTGGCATCGTAGAGGACAACCTGCGAACGGTTGCTGATGCCCAGGCGGGCAACGGTGCGTGCAAAGTCATCTGCATCTGGCAGTGGATGACGGCCCGTGCGGCCGGGCAGGATGGGCCCGGACATGTCTTCGTCGAGGTGGGCGTAGGCCGCGCCGGGAATATGGCTGTGGATGTAGGCGCGGCGGCCGGCTTCAGTGTCGCCGAGGTCGAAGCGGCAGTCTAAGATACGCAGATGGCCTGTGTCGGAATCATCTCTTGCCGCGAGAGCGGTCGCCAGTTGAGAGCAGCTGATAAGTGTGCGGAACTGGTGCTCCTGTTCGTTCGCCATGTCAAAAACTCCTTCCGGGATGTTTTGAGGCGCGCTGGGACGCGTCGATCTGCAACGCATCAAACCGGGACTCCGTCCGTCTGAGCTGCCGTCCAGTTCGCCCACCAGGATTGACAGTCGAATCTACAGTTACAAATCATCGAAAAGAATGGCATGTACGACCTTGGGACCATGGACGCCCATCGTCAAATTGCCTTCGAGATCGGCGGATTTGCTGGGGCCGGTGACAATGGACAGGTTGCGGCTGTCGCGCACATAGGCGTCCAGTTTTCCGGCGTGACGCATTCCGGCCAGCCAGTCTTCACCGGTAGCGAACAGCCTGCTGAACGGAATCACGACCAGGTGTCGAAAGGGTGTCAGACTGGCGGCGCGGGCGCGGGCGCCGCGGCCTCCGACGACAAAGGAACCTGTGCTGGCGAAGGCGGCTTCGACCGTGGTGATACCGGCCCGGACCTTGCGGATCTGGTCGCGCTGCCGGGGATCGTGCAGGTCGGTCGGTTCGATCAGCTTGAAGCCCACCTCCTTCAGAATAGGGGGCAACCCTTCGATCTGAAGCTGGTCCAATGGCCAGCAGAGGACCTCCCAGTCCTCGGGGCGTTCGGGGGCGGTGGTCTTGCGGGCCGACTGCTCCTCCTCCAGCCACAGTTGCAGGCGTGAGACGACGGACAGCCGGGCTTCGGTCATGGTCTCCAACAGTTCGCAACTGCCTTTGACGGCGTGCAGCTCCTGCGCGAAGCGTTGGGCCTGCGCCCAGATATCGCGGGGGGCGTGCGTTACAGTCATCCGTTCGGCGTGAGTTAGCGGTTCGCTCTGCGCGGGTGGAAAGGGAAGGTGGGGCTGTCGCAAAGTCTCACGCAGGCGGGCCAGAGTTGTATTGCGAACGCTCATGTGTCTTTAGTCCAATACTCAGCGTGCGGCAGCTGTCGGCTGTGGGCGATCGCAAGGCCTTCTCACGCTTGCCCTCGCAGTTTCTTGCGTTCCCGCCACCAGTCCCGGAAGCTCTTAGGCGCGAAAGGCGCGAAATCCCGGTATGCGGTCCAGCCATTCAAGGGGGGAGGCAGGAGCTTGATATTGCCTCCGCTCATACCGGCGTAGAGGTTGGAGCCGATGCTGGCCATTTTGCCGAGACTCTCGTACATACGCCGGCTGCTCATCAGGCTGGCATAGCTCTTGATGCCCCATGCTTCAGGCTTGGGCGAGGCGCCCTCCTGCACGAGGTCGGAACGCAGGTCGAGGAGAAGGCGGGGCAGGTCGATCTTGACCGGGCAGGCCTCGCGGCAGGCGCCGCACAGGGATGTAGCGTGAGGCAACTCTTTGAACTGTGCAATTTCGGGGGCAAGTGCAGGGGAGATTACGGCGCCGATGGGGCCGTTGTAAGTTCCGCCGTAGGCGTGGCCACCGATCTCCTGGTAGACGGGGCAGGCGTTGAGGCAGGCGCCGCAGCGGATGCAGAGCAGGGCCTCGCCGTAACCGCGCGCCAGCATTCGTGAACGACCATTGTCGAGGAGGACAACATGCACCTGCTCGGGGCCGTCGACGTCGCCTTCCCGGCGCGGCCCGCTGGTCATGGAGCAGTAGACGGTAAGCTGCTGGCCGGTGGCACTGCGGCAAAGGGCCTGGAGCTGCAAGTAGGCGTCTTCGACGGTGGGGACGAGCTTTTCGATGCCCATGACCGCGACATAGACGCGGGGCATGCTGGAGACCATGCGGCCGTTGCCTTCATTGGTGACGATGCAGATAGTACCGGTCTCGGCAATGGCGAAGTTGCAGCCGCTGACGCCCATGCCGGCGTCGAAGAACTCCTGGCGCAGCCGCGCACGCGCCAGCGAGGTCATCTTCGTCGGCTCGCGCGTTGGCGGCATGTCCAGTTTGTCCTGGAAGACCTCCGCAATCTCTTCCAACCGCTTGTGGATGACGGGTGCGACGATATGGCTGGGCGGCTCGTCGGCGAGCTGGATGATGTATTCGCCCAGGTCGGTCTCGACGACGCGCAGGCCGGCCTCCTCCAAGGCTTGGTTGAGGTGAATCTCCTCGGTTGCCATCGACTTGGACTTGACGACCAGATTGGCGCTGTTCTGCAAGGCGATATCTTTGACAATTGCCTGCGCGTCGCTTATGCCTTCGGCCCAATGAACGGTACAGCCGTTGCGAGTCAGGTTGGACTCCAGCTGTTCCAGGTAATCGGGCCAGTTGCGCAGAACATGCTCCTTCATCTGACGCACTTGCGACCGCAGCCGCTGCCCCTCGATCGCGTCCATTGAGGCGAGACGCGCATTGGTCATGCGGTCGGTGGCCTTGCTGACGGCGACGCGAAGATTGGGGTCGCCCAGGGCCTGCTGGACGCGGTTCTTGTAGGGGGCATGGATGTCTACTTGCATCGTGCTGGCTTCCTGGCGGCCTGTTGCCGTACGGCAATGGCCGGTTGCAAACTGTTTCGGGCAGCCGCCGTTACTCGCCCCAGCGCCGGGGGTGGTCCGGTTGCGCCGGCTGCGGCTGCGACGGTGGACGCAGGCTGCCGCCGAGATGGTTGTTCAGTACTTCGGCGATATGGTGGGCGCGGCAGGTCACGCCTTCGCGGCTGAGAATGCCGTTAATGTGGGTCATGCAACTTACGTCGCAAAGGACGATGGCGTCGGCGCCAGACTGCTCGGCGCAGCGCGCCTTGGCGCGCCCCATGGCCGCGCTTATGCCGCTGTTCTTGATGGCGAATAGGCCGCCGAATCCACAGCAATCATCGCCGTGGGGCAGGTCGACGACCTCGAGACCTTCGACGCCGTCCAGCAGTTTGCGCGGCTGCTCATCCACGCCCAGTTCGCGATAGAGATGGCAGCAGGGATGATAGGTGGCTTTGCCCTGCAGCTGGGCGCCGGTGTCGACGAGGCCGAGCACGTCAACGAGGAATTCCGTCAGCTCGAAGGTGACGGACGCCAAGCGCCCGGCCTGGTGGGCCAGATCGGCCTCCTGGGATTCCTGAAAGATCAGCTCGAAGAAGTGGCTTGTCATGGTGGCGCAGCTGCCGGAGGGCGTGACGACGGCATCGACTTCGCCGCTCTCGACGAGCGGCCCGAAGATCGACAGGAAGCGCCGGGCCAGTTTGCGGGCTTCGTCACGATAGCCGGCGTTAAAGGCCGGCTGCCCGCAGCAGGTCTGCTCTTCCGGGAAGATTACCTCGACTTCGTTCTTCTCCAGCAGTTCGCAGGCGGCGATACCCACGCCGGGGTAGAGCATATCCACCATACAGGTGACGAACAGGGCGACTCGTCTGGGTCTTTGTTCAAATTTGGCCTTGTGCATGGAAAGAGAATTCAGTGGATAGTGATCAGTGGTCGGTGTCGAGCGTCAGCCCAAAGGGATCAGTTCCGTTTGGTAGGGCAGGGTCGTCACTTCGAGGCGGCCGTCGTGAACGATACAGTTGACCTCGCTGCGGATGCCGAGTCCTTTGGGCTGGCCGCTTTCGTCGAAGTCGAGTCGGGGAAGGTAGATGCCCGGTTCGATTGTAAACATGACGCCGGGGATGAGTGTACGGCGGTCCTGGGTCTCGACGTTGTCTATATTGACGCCGTTCCAGTGGGTGTTCGGTCCCAGGCTGTGGCCGGTGCGGTGGAGGATACCCTCGGCGAAACCTGCGCCCTTGATGACTGCACTGACGGCTTCGTCGACTTCGTAGCCGTGAACTGTATTGTCGGACTCGAAGGCCCTGTTAATCACTGAGACGGCTGTATCGCGTGCCTGGGCGACGACCTCGAAGACGCGGCTGGCGGCTCGGGGCGGTCCGTCACCGCAGTAGGCTGTCCAGGTGACGTCGGCGTAGCAGTCGGCTGGACCGTTGCTCTCTTTGGCCCACAGGTCGATAAGGAGCACGTCGCCGGTTCGGATCGGGCTGTGCTGCTGTGCGTTGGGCGCGTAGTGAGGGAGGGCTGCGTTGCCGTTGACGGCCACGATGGGATCATGGTCCCACGTCAGACCCGCGGCGCGAAACTGCTCGACGATGAACTGCTGCACTGCGTACTCTGTAATCTCCTGGCGGTGACGCAAGGACTGGGCGACGAAGGCGAAGGCCGCGTCCTTGGCCGCAAGAACATGGGCAGCGGCGCGACGGTGGCTTTCCATCTGCCGGGAAGTGAGCACGGCCTGTACGAGTTGTACGAGGTCGGCGCTGCTGACGACGTTTGCGGCAGTTGAGGCTCGCACCATTTCGAGCGTGCCGGCGTCGACGTTGCTGACGTAGGGGATAGCGCCATGGGGGCTGTATTCCATGGCGACCCGGCTGGCGGCATCCTGGGGCAGCATATCTTGCAGCTTCTGCTCCATCTCCTGCCAGCCGACGTAGAGATGCAGCGGGCCGGCCATTTCCGGGCTGACGGCGCTGAACGTGGACTGCTCGATGGCGTGGACGAGCCATTGCGGCTCGCCCTCGGCAGGGATCCAGAGAAACCAGCGGCGCGTGCCGGTGGTTTCGAGCCCGGCGACCGAGGCGGCAATTGGGTTCTGGCCGCGAAAGTCGTAGAGGAGCCAGCCGGCGATATTGTGATGGTGCAGGTGATCGCGGATCGTTTGCAGCTTCAACTGGGCTGTCCCTACTAAATGCCGCTAAGCGCGTGCAGTGTCGGCGCGCGCTAGCTGGTTGATAGGAGAAGAAACAACGGAATATGCCGACATTATTCCATGAAGTGGCGATTAGGTCTAATTCCTGGCAGTGGTCTGAACTTCAATGGCTAGAGGTCAGTAATTGCGGCGATAGCTCACCCCCATCTTAGGATGAGCTCCCGGCGATAGGGTGCATCCCAAATTGTTTGATAAGTCAGGTGAGGCCAAGGATAGCAAGCGGGTTAAGATTAGGCTGGCTAAGTAGAGTTGAGCGCAGGGCGAGCATGGCTTGAGCGCCTAAACGTGACCAGCGCATACCAGATTGCTTG
>JAJEDJ010000036.1 GCA_022821545.1 Caldilineaceae bacterium | reverse complement strand
GCCATCGTTCGTCGGATGGCCCTCAATCTACTGCGCCATGAGAAATCCGCGAAAGTCGGCATCGCTGCCAAACGCAAACGGGCTGGCTGGAATCCACAATATCTTCTCAAGGTGCTGCAAATTTAAGATGCGATTGCCCTGGCCTCCCCTCTCTCCTAGCGGTTCCCCTCGCTTTTCTTAGTCGAATTCCTGTGCTATAGTGCCTTCTCCGCGCCGGCAACTACTGCGGTGCCCTTAACCTGTTCACCATCGCCGGCCCTTCACCGGGACGACTGTCAAGATCAGCCCCTATCGTACGCCCAGGAAAACAATGGCAACAAGGCAATGTCTGAATTCTATTTCAAAGCCGGTGGGCGAACTGCCAGCCCTCAGCTACCGGCCCTGGCCCCCGCAGCCGCCACAAAACATCCTTCGCGCCCTCCATCCCTCTCGCCAAAGGACCTGCCGCTCCCCCCAATCTCTCGTATTCTCTCGTGTTCTCTCGTATCCTCTCGCACATCCCCTGCAGAACGTCCACCCAACCCGCCGCCCCCCAGTTTCCCCAGATCTCTCGTATTCTCTCGTGTTCTCTCGTATCTTCTCGCACATCCCCCGCAGAACGTCCACCCAACCCGCCACCCCCCCCCAATTTCCCCAGATCTCTCGTATCCTCTCACCTTCTCTCGTATCCTCTCGCACATCCCCCCAAAATGTCCACAACCTGCCGCCTCCCCCCCCAATTCCCCCGGATCTCTCGTATTCTCTCGTGTCCTCTCGCACGCCTCCCTCAACACGTCCACCCAACCCCTGCCCCCTGCCCGAAGACCAAATTGTTAGCGCTGGCATTCGCTTTCTGCTACACTGCCAACTGCAGAGACCGGCCGCAGGAGACCACCGGCTGGCGATACCACATTTCCGACGCGGCACGGGGCGCTTGCCGCCGCTCTTTTCCTACTTTTTCGGAGCCTTGACATGACTGTACCCAGCGAATATCGACACGTATCCTACCTATGGGACGACGAAACTGCGGCCGGACTCGATCCGGTCGGGCGCCTTGTGTACCGCTCCAATCTGCTTGGCGAGGACCAGCGAATCACAAACACCGGCGGCGGCAACACCTCCTCCAAGTATATGGAGACCGACCCGCTGACGGGCGATTCGGTTGAGGTGCTGTGGGTCAAGGGGTCCGGCGGCGACCTGCGTACTTCAAAACGGGAGAACTTCTCCTCACTGTACATGAACAAGATCCGGCAGCTGCGCGCCATTTACGACGCGGCCGGCGAGAAGGGGCTCAAAACACCGATTGAAGACGAAATGGTGGGCAAGTATCTCCACTGCGTCTACGACCTCAACCCGCGCGCCTCTTCAATTGACACGCCCCTGCACGCCTTTATCCCCGCCCCGATCGTGGACCACACGCACCCAAACGCGGTCATCGCCATCGCCGCGGCCAAGGATGGTGAAGCGCTGACTGCCGAGATCTTCGGCGATCAGCTGGGCTGGGTGGACTGGCAGCGGCCCGGCTTTGATCTGGGCCTGGTCATGGGGGATATGGCGGCCGCGAATCCGGCTATGCAAGGCATCATGATGGGGGGCCATGGGTTGATCAATTGGGCCGACGACGACAGGGCCTGCTACGAGTTGAGCCTGGATATTATCGAGAAGGCGGCCCGTTACATCGAAAGCAGGGATAAGGGCGCAGATACGTTTAGCGGCCAGAAATACGCGCCGCTTGCCGGCGGCGAGCGGGATGCCCTGCTAGTGGAGTTGCTGCCGGCGCTGCGCGGCATGGTCAGCCAGGAGAATGTCTTTGTCGGCACGGTGCAGGCGGACGAAGCGATCCTGCGCTTCGTCAACAGCCATGACGCGGCCCGGCTCGCCGAACTGGGTACCTCCTGTCCCGACCACTTCCTTCGCACCAAGATCAAGCCTCTCTATGTGGATTGGGATCCCAAGACGCAGGATGTGGAGGGCCTGCTGGCGGAGTTGGAAAATGGGCTGGCCAGCTACCGCCAGGACTACGCCGACTACTACGACGCGCACAAATATCCCGATTCCCCGGCAATGCGCGACCCGAACCCGACGGTGATTCTGATTCCCGGGGTTGGCATGATCGCCTGGGGCAAGAACAAGAGCGAGAGCCGGGTGACGGCGGAGTTCTACAACTGTGCCGTGGAGGTGATGCGGGGCGCGGAGACGGTCAGTAAGTACGTGGCGCTCCCCAAGCAGGAGGCCTTCGATATCGAGTACTGGCTGCTGGAGGAGGCGAAGCTGCAGCGGATGCCGCCCGAACAGGAGCTGGCGCGCAATGTGGTGGTCGTAGTCGGCGCGGGCAGCGGTATCGGCAGGGCGATCGCGCACCGCGTGGCAAAGGAGGGCGCGCATGTGGTCTGCGCGGACCTGAACGCAGAGGCGGCGCAGGCGACTGCAGATGAACTGACCGACGTCTACGGGGTCGGCATCGGCGTGGCCGGTACGGGAATCTCCTCTTGTGGGCCGGCGATTGGGCTGGGCGTCGATGCCGGCGACCGGGCCAGTGTGCAGGCGCTCTTCCACCAGACCCTGCTGGCATACGGCGGCATCGACCATCTGGTTATTACGGCGGGTTACTACTACCCACCGGATGCCTGCGGCCGGATTCCCGACGAGAAGTGGGACACTACTTTCGACGTGAACGTGAAGGGCGCGTATATTGTCGCGGATGAAGCGCGCAAGATCTGGGAGGCGCAGGGGCTGCCCGGCTCGCTGGTGATCGCGACCAGCGTCAACGGCGCAGTGGCCAAGAAGGGCTCTCTGGCCTACGACACCAGCAAGGCTGCGGCCAATCACCTGGTGCGCGAGCTGGCAATCGAACTGGCGCCGACCGTGCGCGTCAACGGGCTGGCTCCCGCTACGGTCGTAACCGGCAGCTCGATGTTCCCGCGCACGCGGGTCATATCAGGGTTGCAGAAGTATAACCTGCCCTTCGACGAGGAAGAGGAGACGGACGCGCTGCGGGACCGTTTGGCGGCGTTCTATGCCGAGCGCACGCTGACAAAGCAGGCGATCCTGCCGGAAGATCAGGCCGAGGCCGCCTATCTGCTGATCAGCGGCGCGCTTTCCAAGACGACGGGACAGATCCTCAACGTGGACGGCGGGCTGGTGGAGGCGTTCCTTCGCTAACGTGCTTGGACGGGATGAGTCGGACGCAGCCGTCAACAATCCGAGAGAGTCGTGCGACACCGGAGAACTGTATATGCCCGATAGAGGATTTCCAAGCCCTTCCGCGCTGCGCAGCGGCGAAACCGATCTCATTGCGCACGTCCAGGCGATCTGTGACCGGGTCGACGCTGAGGACCCGCGAATCCAGGCGCTCTTGCCGGAGCCGGCGCGGCGGGAGCGGCTGACGCGCGCGGCCGGCGCCCTGCTGGACCGCTTCCCCGACCCTGCGCAGCGGCCCCCTCTGTTCGGGCTGCTTGTGGGCGTGAAGGACTTCTTTCGGGTGGACGGTTTCCCCACCAGGGCGGGCTCAAAACTGCCGGCCTCCTTGTTTGAAGGCCCGGAATCGGCGGTCGTGACGCGCCTCAGGCGGAACGGCGCGCTGATCGCGGGCAAGTCGGTCACCACCGAGTTCGCCTACTTCCAGCCGGGCCCGACCCGCAACCCGCACAATCCCGAACATACGCCGGGCGGCTCCAGCAGCGGCTCGGCCGCGGGCGTAGCTGCCGGATTCTATCCGCTGGCGCTGGGCACGCAGACGATTGGCTCGGTCATCCGCCCGGCGGCCTTCTGCGGGATCATCGGCCTCAAGCCCAGCTATGATCGTATTCCCACCGCCGACATGCTCTTTTTCTCGCCATCGGTGGACCACGTGGGGCTCTTCACCCAGGATGTGGCGACCATGGATCTGGCCTGCTCGGCCTTGTGCCAGGATTGGGAAAGCGGAGTCGGCGCGCCTTCCGGCAGCTTGCCGGTCTTGGCCGTTCCGGACGGGCCCTATCTGGATGAGGCGGAGGAAATCGGCCGCCGGCATTTCGAGGAGACGCTGGAGCGGCTGACCGGGGAAGGGTTCAGAATCGAACGCATCCCGTTCTTCCCGAACTATGCGGACCTCAACAGGCGCCACCGCCGCCTGACTGCGGTCGAAGTCGCCGAAATTCACAAGGACTGGTACAGGGAGTATTCGGACCGTTACAGTGTGCATATGCACGAGATCATGCGAACGGGGGCGACGATCTCTGACGATGAACGTGACGGCATACGGGCGGATCAGCTGCGCCTGCGTCATGCCATGGAGGAGGCGCTGCTTTCGGCCGGCGCCGACCTGTGGATTGCGCCGGCGGCGACAGGTCCTGCCCCGCAAGGGATCCACGCTACCGGCAACCCAATCATGAATCTGCCCTGGACCAACGCCGGTGTGCCCGCGCTGGCAATTCCGTCCGGGAAAACCGATGACGGCTTGCCGCTGGCGGTCCAGTTTTGCGCGCCCTTTGGCAAGGATGAGCGTCTGCTGGCGTGGGGTGAGGCGATCGAAGAGCTCGTAAGGGGGTAGGGCAGTGAACAGATTTACTTCTGCCGCGGTCTCCTTCTTGCAGACGGCCGCTGCTGTTTTGCTTCTGGGGGCCTGCGCGGCCGGCCAGCTTCCAGCCCAGCCCTCTTCCGCGCAGGCGCCAACTGCTGCACCGGCTGACAGCCCTGAACAGGCAGACATTTGGCGGAACGGCGCCGCGATGCCGACGGCCCGCTCGGAGATGCGGGCGGCTGTTGTTGATGGCATCTTCTACGTGCCGGGCGGTTTTGGCGGGTTGACCAGTTTCGAGGCCTACGATCCGGCGAACGACAGCTGGACGCAGCTGGCGCCGCTGCCGGAACCGGCCCACCACATGATGGTGACCAGTTATAACGGCAAGGTCTACGTCTTTGGCGGAGGCCCCGATCTGAGCTGGCAGGCTACGGCATCGGTTCTGGTTTACGAACCGGCGACCGCCGCGTGGACAGAGGCCGAACTGATGCCGGAGCGGCGCATGAGCGGGGAAGCGGTGTTGCTCGGAAACTTCATCTATCTTGTTGGCGGCACGGGCGGCACCACGGCGCTGCTCCGCTATGATCCGGCGGAGGACGCCTGGGCCGTACTGCCTGGTCCCTCGCAGCCGCGTGAGCACGTGGCGGCGGTGGCTTTCAACGACGAGCTGTGGGTTATCGGTGGACGCTGGGGCGGGACGGGCGCGCTGGCGACGGTGGAGATATTCAGTCCGGCCAGCGGCTCCTGGCGCGACGGCCCGGAAATGAACGAAGCGCGCAGCGGGTTCGGCGCAGCCGCGGTGGGGGACCGCATCGTCGTTGCCGGCGGCGAGATTCTGGGCGCCCGCCCGTGGACGGCTTTGGCCGGCGCGGAGGTGTACGACCCGGACACAGACGCGTGGACCCTGCTGCCGGAGCTGCCCGCGGGCATTCATGGGATGCCTGTGGTTGGCTTTGAAGGGACGGCCTACATTCTAGGTGGGTCGGATCGGGCTGGGGGGATCGACAACCGGGGGCGCGTCTTGAAATACAACCCGTAAGGCCTCGGCGCCCTCACGTGCCTTCCAGAATCCGCTGAGAGCTATGAGATCCCCCGATTGGCTGACGAACAGATTCCTTAGCTGCACAGCTGCGTGAATCGGCAAATCGGTGCGACCTCCCCTCCAGCGACGTCCAAGGAGAAGCCTGGCCATGTTCCCGGACCTGCAACCTGCTGACTACCAGCCACTCCTGCCGTCTCACCTGAGCTATGGCATTGGTTTCGTCGGATGCGGCAACATCGTCCAAAGATCGCAAATGCCCGCTTACAAGAGGGCGGGCTACCGCGTCGTAGCTTGTTGCGACTTAACGGAGGAGAAAGCGCGCAGCGTAGCGGCCAATTTCGACAATCCCCTGGTTACAACCGACGTGGAAGAGCTACTTTTGCATCCTGAAGTACAGGTCGTTGATCTGGCAGTACACGCTTACCAGCGCCTGCCGCTGGTCGAGCGGATCGCCGCCGCAGGCAAGCACATCTTTTCACAGAAGCCCTTGGCTCCCAGCTTGCGCGAGGCCGAACGTATTGTAGAGATATGCCGAGACGCCGGGGTAACGCTGATGGTCAATCAGCAGGCGCGTTGGGCGCCCCCCCATCGAGCGCTCAGGCTCCTCGTCGAACGGGGCGTGTTGGGGCACGTCTACGCCATTACCCACTTCCATCGGGCCTATCAGGACTACGGCTGGTACGCAGAGCATGAGAACTTCAACATCGTTGATCATGGTATCCACTATGTTGATTTGAGCCGTTACTTCAGCGGTTACACACCGCTGCGGGTGAAAGCGGCAACGACGATGATGCCCGGCCAGAATGCAGTCTCCCCGATGATCTATACAATCCTCCTTGAATACGAACCTTCGTCACAGGTCATGACGACCCTGCACTTTAACAACATCGTTTCCGCCCCCGCTCTCCACGATCATCTGTGGTTCCTGGATGGCGCCCGCGGGAGCGCGCTGCTCAGCAATCCCATGGGAACGGCCAAGTTAAGCCTGTCTTTGAAGGACTCCCCGGAACAGGTACAGACGTACGAAATCGCCGGTACCTGGGGATATGAGGGCTTCGCCGGTTCCATGGGAGAGATGTTGCGCGCCTTGGAAAAGGGGCGCGAGCCGGAATGTTCAGGCCGCGACAACCTCGAAAGCATACGAGTGGCGGTCGCGGCAGTTGAGAGTTCTGGATCGGGCGAAAGCATCGAAGTGAGGGGGTTGGGATCCCGGTAGCCGCAGCCGGTATCGTGGCCGACAGGAGCGTCATGCCATGCGGGTATGCAGTGGCTTTTACCGCTGGTCGCAACACTACGGCTGGCACTCTCTGACAGAGCGCATTGACGAGGTTGCAGCCGGCTTGGCCCGCGCAGGCTACGCCTACTTTGAGGGGCTTCTCGATCCGCTGGAGGGAGAAGGCGATTGGGCAAGCCGCTGGCAAACTGCTCTGGACAGGCATGGGCTGCGGCTGGCGGGCGCATACGTGCATGCGTTGCTGCACGATGCCTGCGTGCAGGCGCAATCTATCGAAACAATTCTCGCAAGAGCGCAGTTGCTGCGACCTATGGGAGCTGAATTTGTCAATGCCAACCCTCAACCCACAGGCGCGCGCAAGACCGACAAGATGTTGACAGTCCAGGCCCAGGGCTTCGCCCGCCTGGGCGCTGCGTTGAAGAACGAGGGTTTGCGTCTCGTCGTGCATCATCATTTGCCCGAACTGGCCGAGAACGGTCGTGAGCTGCGCCACCTCCTGGACCATACCGACGCCGGAGACGTGGGTCTGACAGTCGATGCCGACTGGATGTGCCGGGGCGGTCAGGATGCCAAGGGGTGGATTCGTGAATTCGCATCCAGGCTTGAAATTGTGGAACTGCGGAGTTCACATGAAGGCATTTGGGATGAAACTTTGGGTGATGGCGAACCCGATTGCCGGGCGCTGGCGCATGCGCTGGCCGAGGTGAGTTTTGACGGCTGGCTCATGGTCGAGCTGGCTCGCGAAGAAGGCACTCCCCACTCTCTTGATCTGGTCCAGGCCCACGCACACAGTCTGGAATACGTGCGCGAAATCTTCGGCGTGCCTGGCCAGATTCTTGCCTGACCACATAAACCTCAAAAGGTTGCGCAGAAAATGATACCTTCTGCGCAACCTGCAAATCCTCCTCCGCTGTTCGGAAAAAATAAGGTTGCCAACCTCCTGATTCTCCATTATCATAATGATATATTTATGTTTCCCGGCAGTGTCCAGCGAAACCAGACGGATCAGATCTTTTCTTTCCGGCATGAACAGATGTAGATGCCGGTCTGGCGTCTCCTTATCACGCGAGTCTGTATCATGCGAGTCTGAAACATGCGAGTCTGTCGGGAGATGGATTTACAAAGGAGGTGATAACCAGCCAAACCAAGGAGTACTCGATACCAAACGTTTGTCGGGCCTATCGCTCTCTGTCTGTTTACAGAAAGGAGATCAGGAAATGAACCCGTTTCGTGTACGAATTGGTCACCGTCGTTCTCTGATTATTGTGGCTGCACTGAGCATTGCAGCCCTGGTTTTCGCAGCTTGTGTGCCTGTCGCTGCGCCGGCCGCCGACGCCCCGGCGGCGGCAGAAGCCGAAACCGATGAGGGGGGCACCCTCACGATTGGCTCTGTACAGGGCAGTGCCTCAATCCCCACCTTCCTTCCCTGGAAAGCGCACAGCAGCGCGCAGTCTTTCCACTGGAACCTCTTCATGAACTCACTGGTGATGCAGGAGCACAGTACGCTCAAGTGGGTTCCGGATCTGGCCGAGAGCTATGAGATCAGCCCCGACGGCCTGACTTACACTTTCCACCTGCGCGAAGGCGTAACGTGGCATGACGGCATGCCATTTACCGCCAACGACGTCTCCTTCTCCTTCCACGCTGCGCTGCTCCCGGAAGGCGGATCGACAGCGTCTGGCGGCCTCAAGGATGCGATCGTAGGCGCAATTGACTATCAGGAAGGCAACACCGAGACTGCGGAAGGGATCAAGGTCCTTGACGATTACACCATCCAATTTGAGTTGACCCAACCTCAGGTGACGATCATCGAGCGGTTCGCTATGCGGATCGCCCCGGCCCATGTGTTCGAAGGGCTTGAGCCGGAGGACTGGCTGCAGACGGAGTTCGCCACAGAACTGCCTTTCGGCACCGGTCCCTTCGTGTTCAAGGAGTACATCCCCGATCAGCACACCATCTTCGAGCGCAACGAGAACTACTTCAAAGGTGCGCCTCTGCTCAAGAACGCCGTGATTCGATTCTACGGTGACAACAGCGTAATGATCATCGCCCTGGAAAAGGGTGAGATAAACATGGTCGGTTTCCTGAACCCGAGCGCTGACGAGTTCGACAAAGTCACCAACCTTCCCGGCGTCGCCTGGGAATACCAGGACAAGTTCCCGGCATACTTCTTCTCCATTACTTTCCAGGACGAGGCATTGGCGGACAAACGCTTCCGGCAGGCGTTCCTGTACTCGATCGACCGTGTGGAGATTGCCACCCAACTCTGGGGCAACGCGGACTTGACGAAAGTTCAGCCGGTGGCGCAGTGGGCGCCTCCTCCGGGTGTTACCCTGGACATTGAGGAGTATGCCTACAACCCCGAAAAGTCCAAGGCCTTGCTGGAGGATATGGGCTGGGACTTTGACCGCGTCGTCGAAATCGTCTGGTTTGGCACGGATATGCCCGATCAGCTGCCGATTCTCCAGCAGTTCATAGAAGGCGTGGGCATCAAGACCAAACTGGTACAGACCGATGGGGCCAGGGGTCTGGAGGTCTTCTACGAGACCGGCGACTATGAGATCAGCTGGGTCGGCGGCTGGGGGCGGTCCTACTATCCGGACACGACCGTTGTCGGCTGTGACCGCGTTTACCCCGACGGTTACAACTCGAGCCGCTACTGTAACGAGGAGCTGGACTCACTGTACAATCAGGCCCTCGCCACGGTTGACGACGACGAACGCAATGAGCTGTACACGCGTGCCACCGCCATCTGGAATGATGAGCTTCCATGGATTCCCCTCTATGCGCCCCAGTCTCTGTTGCTGATACACGAGAATGTCAAGGGTTGGCGGGACAGCCTGATTGGGCCTGAAGGATCTGCCACGATCGGCGCTGTCACCGACCTTGAGAAGTGGTACATTGAGGAATAGCTGCACTGACAAGTAGCTGCATCGAGGCGTAGCCGCACTGAAGCATATCGGGTCCGCCCGGCGTTTTGGGTTAAGGATTTCGACGTTGGGCCAACTCTCCTTTGGGGAGCATCAGCGGTGGGGTCGGCGCAAACCGACCCCACCCTCTCACTCCCGCCCTTCGAACTCTGGTTGAACCGAGGGAGTTACACCTTGGGACGCTATATCTTACGGCGTATTCTGATCTCCTTCCCGGTATTATTGGGCATCACAGTCGTTACCTTCATTTTCGCCAACCTGGCCCCGGGCGATCCCGTTACGGCCATGATCGACCCCATGAGTGGGATAGAACCTGGTGAGGTTGAAAAACTCAAAGAGGCGCTGGGCATCAACAGGCCGATTCCGGTGCGCTATTTCATCTGGCTGAAGGAGGTACTGCGCGGCAACCTGGGCTATTCCTACGTCACCCACAGGCCGGTGGCCACCATGATCGCCGAGCGGTTGCCGCAGACCTTGCAGCTGATGATGACGGCACTGGGTATCAGTATCGTCCTGGGCGTTTCGCTGGGCATCTATGCCGCCTTCAACCAGTACTCAATCCTGGACAATGTATTCACTCTATTGGTCTTCATCGGCATATCGGTGCCGGCCTTCTTCTTTGCCTTGCTGGCGATTTACATGTTCTCATTCAGGATACCTCTCTTTCCGACCTCAGGCATTAAGGAGCCACTGAGCACTCTCCCGCCAATCATCGACCGACTCCATCACCTGGTGCTTCCGGCCACCGTTCTGGGGATTGAAGGGGTAGCCGGTTATCTGCGCTACACACGCTCCAGCGTCCTGGAGGTGATGCGCCAGGATTACGTAACAACTGCGCGGGCTAAAGGGCTGCGCGAACGCGCTGTCCGCATTGGTCACATTCTGCGCAATGCCCTGCTGCCGTTGGTGACCATTGTCGGTTTGAGTCTGCCCAGCTTGATTGGCGGCGCACTCTTCATCGAAGTCCTCTTCTCCTGGCCCGGCATGGCCCGCATGGCGATCGAGCACACGCTGGGCAGGGATTACCCCGTGATCATGGGAATCGGTCTCGTCTCTGCGACCATGGTTCTGCTCAGCAATCTGGTCGCCGACATAGTCTATACCGTTGTGGACCCCAGAATCCGCTATGAGTAGTTCGGCTCAGGCTGTACCTGGCGCGCAGAGAGTCCAGCGATGAGCCCCATTCCCGCATAGAGGAAGAAATGGAAGGCGAAGAGAAAGGAAGAGAAAGGCAGGCGTCGCTTGTCAGCGAAGACCTGCAACATATGGTGCGCGGGCAGGCGGTCGTCGGTCTGCGCGAACTCATCTGGCGCCGTTTTCGCCGGCACCGGCTTGCGCTGGTATCGATTGCCATCATGATTGTGCTGGCGTTTGCCGCCATTTTCGCCCCTCTTCTCAGCAGCCCCAATGACCCCTACACGGCCGACCTGCAAAACCTGCGGGCGCCGCCCAGTTCAGAGCACATCCTGGGCACCGACCGCTCCGGACGAGACATGCTTGCCCGTATTCTCCACGGCGGCCGCGTTTCCCTCTCGGTGGGGCTGATAGCGACCTCAATCTATATTTCCATCGGCACCGTCCTGGGCGGAGTGAGCGGATACCGGGGCGGCGTGACCGATTTTATCATCATGCGTATCACCGACATCGTGATGTGCTTCCCCAGTTTGCTCATCATCCTGACCCTCGTTGCCGTCATAGGCCCCAGCATCTTCAATATCATGATTATCCTCGGTCTATTGGGGTGGCCGAGCATCGCCCGCCTGGTGCGGGGAGAGTTCCTGTCGCTCAGCGAACGCGATTTCGTCATGGCGGCGCGCTGCTTGGGCGCGACCGAGCGCGGTATCATCTTCCGCCATATTCTGCCCAACGTGGTGGGTCCCCTGGTGGTGGCCGCCACCTTCGGCATCGCCGGCGCCATCATGGCCGAGGCGGGTCTGAGTTTCCTGGGTCTCGGCGTGCAGGCGCCGCGGCCCAGTTGGGGTCAGATGTTAAGCGCGGCGACGTCGCTCACAACACTTGAGAGAAGGCCCTGGATATGGATGCCGCCGGGCGCGATGATTGCAATCACCGTTCTGAGCATCAACTTCATTGGCGACGGCTTGCGCGACGCTCTCGACCCGCGCACGATGCTGGACTGAGAGAGTGTGAATTGGTCGAGAGAACCCATAAAGTCCGACAGCTGCACCGTTGAGGGCTAACGCAACGTGGATTCTCATTTGCAATGGCATCCTTGTTGCCACATCGAACTGTCGTGAGACGGGCGTTCCATACGGAGGGGAAGTCATGGCAGAGGTTATTTACCTGACCGACATGTCCGAATGTCTGCCTCGGAATGCACTGTCAACAATGCCGGAGAGGCACAAGTGGCAGGTGGTGGACTACACAGCCGAGCAAGGCCTGGCCGGCAAGATGGCCTTCGCCCACGCCCTGTACGAGACACCGGCCATTACATTGCCTCTGAACGTACAGGGCTGGCATGCGTTCAGCATCGGCTTCTGGCCCGGAGTGGAGCAGGAACACACAAGCCTGGTCAAATACAGGCTGTCCGGTGAGGCCGTGTATACCGTTGCTGAGCACTATGTCCAGAGCCCATCGCTGCCGGGGTGTCATTGGGACAGGACGGAACTCGTCGAGACGTTTCCCCGCTTTGCCGACCTGACGGGCCAGGACCTGCTCTTCAGCAAGCAGAATACCGCTCATCCCCCGACCCTTGCGTGTGTCGCTTACGTTAAGCTGTTGCCGCTTTCGCAGGCGGAGGTGGAAGACATCCAGCGTGACCGGGAGCAGAGAGAGACGCGCAGGGTCATTGGCATGATTGATGGCGAGGGGCTGTTTCACCAGATGTGTCCGGCGACGAGAGAGGAGCTGCAGGAGCAGATAGAGCCATTTCGATACGCCGATGTGGGAAAGGTGCTGTGGGGCGTAAACCTGAGCGATTTGACCTACTATCACTCCAAGGTAGGCCGTTTCTACGGTACCGAGAATGGGGTGTCCCCCGTATTGCGCCACGAACACGCGCTCAAAAGCCACAGGGCGCTGGCGGACCAGGGCATAGTCCCCTTCGCGGCGGCGATGGAGTATGCCCATGAGCTGGGACTGGAGTTTCACACCTATTATCGGCTGAGCATCGTCGACAAAGCGCAACCCTACTTCTTCTTCTCGACAGAGACCAGTTTTCTTCGGGACAATCCGGATTGCCGGATTGTGGCCAGGGATGGCTCTCCGCTGATGAAGGCCAGCTATGCGTTCCCGAAGGTGCGGGATTTCATGGTCTCCCTGATGGAGGAGGGGATGGAGTACGACATCGACGGAGTACACCTGTGCTTCACGCGCGGACCGGAGTACATCGGCTACGAGCAGCCGGTGCTGGACGAGTTCAAACGGCTGTATGGACTCGACGCGCGCGAGGTGGCTGATGACGATGAGCGGCTCTACAGAGTCAAAGCGAGCTTTCTGACGGAGTTCCTGCGGGCCGTAAGGAAGGCGGCGGACCGGCGCGGGGAGAAGAGAGGACGCAAAATGCAGGTGTCCGCGATCTTTGAAGGCGGCAGTGAGGACATGCGCTATTTCGCCTACGATGCCTACACCTGGGTGGAGGAAAAACTGGTCGACTTCATCATCACGAATCCTCCTTCAGATCTGATCAAGCTGGCCAAGGAGAACGGATGCCAAGTGTACATGGTGTCCACGAAAGAAGATAAGGTGCTGACGATGAAGCACGCATACGCTGGCGGGATGGACGGGATGGCCATTTGGGACATCAACACAACGCGCCCTGAAACCTGGGCAATAGAAAGCCGGCTGGGTCACCGCGACGAAGTCATCGATCTACCGAAACCGGAACACTATCCAAAGATGAAGCGGACCAGGCTGATCACGATTCGAGGCCGGGACTTTTCGCAGACGGTAGACAAGAACGTTCCCTCGGGATGGCCTCCTGAGCTGCTTGTCATCTACACCGGGGGATGAGAGAGGATTGAGGAGGGTTTCCATGTGCGCAGAACGCAAGGCCGTCTACATCTCCGATCTGGACCGCTGTCAGCCTGGATCGGCCATTTCAGAGAGCGCTGAGCATGGTCGCTGGCGGGCGATCCCCTACGAAGCGGAAGGCGTGTCCGGCACAATGATAATGGCCGGCATCGAGTCCGACGCGCCCGCGCTTACCCTGCCCCTGGACATGCAAGGATGGTATGCCGTCCACCTGGGAATCTGGACCAATTGGGTGGACAGGTTGGTCCGGGTCAAGTTGACGGATGACCCGTGCTTCGCCACGGTTACGACGCTGTATCCGGACATAAAGAAGACGAACTATTTCGCAAGTATCGGCGAAGTGTTTTGGAGATGCGCCGATCTGACAGGCCAGGCGTTGCACATCGGCCAGCAGAACACCGGCACGCCCTGGGCGTCCGGGATCGCCTACGTGAAGTTGGAGCCTCTGACCCCTGAAGAGGCTGCCGCCGTCCAAAAGGATCGCGCCGGAAGCGATACGAAACGGCTTGTCGCTTACAACGACGCCTGGAGCGTTTTCGGCGAACGAACGCTGTACACCGAGGAAGACATCATTGAGGAGGTAGAACCCTTTCGAAATACCGACTTCCGAAAGCTTCTGTGGGGAATCGGCGCCGGCAGCATGGTGCAGTACCTGTCAGATGTCGGCGAACTCGCTGAAAAGAAGGGGATGAGCAGCTTTTCGCGGCACTGCGATCGCCAGGCGGCAGAAAGCTTCCGTACTCTGAAGGAAAGGGGGATTGACCCCCTCAAGACGGTGATCGACCACGCCCACGATCTGGGTATCGAGCTGCATGGCACGTACCGAGTGGGCGGTTGGGTTTTCCCTCCACCGGATGATATGGAAGAGGGGCTCTATCGCCGGCATCCTGAATGGCGCTGCCTGGACCGGGACGGTCGGCCCGTCGCCCGCCTGAGCTATGCCTTTCCGGGTGTCCAGGACTTTGTGATCTCGCTCTTCCGCGAGGTGGCCGAGCGAGGGGCGGACGGCGTCAACATGGCCTTTATCCGCGGCCTGCCGTGTGTCCTCTACGAGCAGCCCGTCGTGGAAGGATTTCAGAAGCTGCACGGACAGGATCCCCGGCAGCTGCAGGAGGATGATCCCCGCTGGTTATCCTACAGGGCAAGTTGGATGACCTCATTCATGCGTGCCCTTCGCGAGGAGATGGACAGGGTGGGCGAGCGGCAGGGGAGACATATTCAAGTATCGGCTTACGTCATCAACACGCTGCCGTACAATCTTCAGTATGGCCTGGATGTGGCAGCCTGGGCTGGGGAAGGGTTGGTTGATTTCATCATTCCCAACCCCTGGCACGGGGATATGGATGTCGATGTTGCCTCCTTCGTAGAGGTCACGCGCGGCACTGACTGCCAGGTTTACGCCGACATCTTGCCGCGACGGATGCCGGCGCAGGAGTACAGGGATCGGGCATTGGACTGCTACGCAGCAGGTGTCGACGGACTGGCTTTCTGGGACACCAACAGCCGCTACCCCTTCCTGGACGAATGGAGCATGATACGGCGTTTGGGGCATAAAGAGGAGCTGAAGGAGTGGGCGGCTGACGAGTGGCCTGCGTACCGGCAAGTGCCTTTGCACAGTTTGGGCGGTCACCATATGGACAGCTACTCGCCCTACTGGTCGGCCTGAGGCGCGGCCGGGAAAGCGACGTTCACCGCCGAGTGCTTCAGCCCTTGAGACCGGTGAGGACGACGCCCTCGATGATGAAGCGCTGGACCGCGATGAAGAGGGCGAGGATGGGGATGATGGCGAGGCTGGCGCCGGCCATGATGACGCCGTACTGGTTCCAGAATTCGCCCACGAAGGTTGCCAATCCGACTGTGATGACGTATTTGTCGTGGTCGGAGATGACGACGAGGGGCCAGAGGAAGTCGTTCCAGTTCCACATGAAATAGAACGCGACGAGGGTGAAGAGGGCAGCCCTGGAAAGTGGGATGATAATGCGGTGGAAGATGTACCATTCGCCGGCGCCGTCGATGCGGGCGGCGTCGATCAGCTCGGTGGGGATCGTGTACATGAACTGGCGGAACATGAACATGGCGTAGACGGTGAAAATCTCGGGCACGATCAGGGCGGTAAAGGTATCGGCCCAACCGACCTGGACGGTCATGAGGTAGAGCGGGATCAGATAGACTTCAAAGGGGATGATCCAGGTGCTGAGCAGGATGTAAAAGATAATGTCCCGTCCGCGGAAGACGAATTTGCCGAAGATGTAGCCCAGGAGCGCGCTGGTGTAGATGTTGAAAACGGTCTTTATGACGCTGATGAAAGTGGTATTCCAATAGAGGCGGCCCATGTTGGCGCGGTCGAAAACATCAATATAGTTCGAGATCGTGGGACTGATGGGGAAGAGGCGGGGCGGGAAGGAGACGGTTTCAGCCTGCGGTTTGAAGGAGGTGCTGATCATCCAGATGAAGGGTACGACCATCAGGATGGCGCCGGCGCCGAGGACGAGATAGTTGAACAACAGGCCGCGGCGCAGACGCTGGAATTCGGAACTGGCGCCGCTGAGAGACTGGGTATCGATCTGACTCGGCACGCCGACAAAGTCTTGATTAGCCATTCGTTACTCCGGAAAAGAACCGGCGCAGAATGGAAGAATGGCTGCGCCGGGTATGAAAGAAAGTCATAGTTCCCAGTCGACCCGTTGCAGTTTGAACTGGACCAGAGTAAGGATGAGAACGATGGCGAAGAGGACGAATGACATGCTGGAGGCCTGGCCCATGAACATGCGCTGGAAGGCGTAGTCGTAAATGTGGAGCGCCAGCACCCTGGTCGAGTCGAGCGGACCGCCGCCCGTCATCATGTAGATGGCCTGGAAGCCGCCGCTGAAGCCGCCGATAACGCCGGTGATGAGAACGAAGGAGACGACCGGTTTGAGCAGGGGCAGAGTGATCTTGAGGGCCAGTTGGATGCTGCTGGCACCGTCGATTTCGGCAGCTTCGTAATAGTCCCTGGGTATTCCCTTCAGGCCGGCGAGATAGATGATGACGGTGAAACCGATCCCGCCCCAAATTCCCATCACGATGATGCTGGGCATGGCCCAGGTGGTGGACTGGAGCCAGGGGACCGGTTGGATGCCCACGACGCTGAGGAGTTGATTGAGCAGGCCGAAACGGGTCTGGAGCATCCATTTCCAGATGGTGGCGCTGGCGATAACGGAGGTCATCACGGGCAGAAAATAGATCAGGCGCAGGAGGATGCTGCCGCGTTTGATGGGATTGAGGATGAGAGCGACGATGAGGGAACAGAATGCGCCGAGAAATGTACCGGCGAAAGTGCGGTACATGGTGTTCCACATGACCTTGTAGAAGAGCGAATCCTTGGCCAGGAGGGCGTAGTTGTCGAAACCGACAAAGGGGGAGACGTTTCCGAAGAGGCTCCATTCGTGCATGCTGATGAAGAATGAGAAGAAGATGGGGTAGAACTTGACGATCGCGTAGAAGAGGATGGTGGGAATGAGGGCGATGACGATGAAACGGTGCTCGGCGGCGCGCAGCGTGGACCGGTTGCCTGTAAATCTCTGTACGAAGGTTTGAATCATCACATCGCCTCCCACGCGGATCACAGGTCGATTCGTGATCGTCTGCCCGACCCCAACCGGCCGGGCAGTACGCGCTCGCGGACCGGATATGATTTGGATATGGCGACTCCCACGCCTACCGCAGGCGTGGGAGTTTCACTTTCGACGGATAGCATGCGCAGCATGCCGACTGTCCGGCCTAGACCCAGTACTTGGCCAAGCCCTCGTCGATGATCTTCTGGATCTCGGCGTCGCCGTACTCCAGGGCCTCGGCCACCGGGCGTCCCTCTCTGACGATCAGATGCAGGACGTCGTTTTGGACGGCGCCGGCGCGTTCGGGCACGGCGGCGTAGTTGCGTTCATAGGGATTGACTTCAGAGGCCTCTCTAAGGCCGGGCGTTTCCAGCAGCCTGGGATCGGACATGAGGTCTGCGCGCTCCGGCACGAGCGAGATCAGTTCGCACAGGGCCCAGTAGGCGTCTTTGCCGCCGTCCTTGTAGAGGTATTCCATAAACTCCCACGTATCGCCATCGTTTTCGGGGTGGCCGGTCACGGCAGAGATTGAGGTTACGGTGTCTTTGTAGCCATAGAGCGGGTCGGCTTCGCCGGTTGGTGTTGGCGGGTGCGTGTAGCCGATGTGGGGGTACATATCGGGATAGGTGTTGATGTACTCACCGATCACCCAGGTCTGTTCCTCGGTCATGGCGGCGAGGCCGTTGCCGACGGAGTCGAAGTTGGGGAAGCCGGGATCCCAGACTTCGTGCTCCAGGGCCAGGTTGGCGATGTGGGTGAATGCCTCATGGACTTCCGGGCTGGTCATGAGGGAGATCTGTTCATCGCCATTGTTCTGGATGACGTTGCCGCCCAGCTGATAGATCTGGCTCAAGACGGGCCATTCGTCGGTGACGGCGAAGCCGGCGCGGGAGATGGCGCCGGTACCGTCCTTCTGGGTGACCGCCTTGGCTGCGGTGATCAGGTCGTCCCAGGTCTTGGGGGGCGATTCAGGATCCAGGCCGGCTTCTTCAAACATCTGCTTGTTGTACATCATGAGTGTACAGGTGGTGCCGGTGGGAAGCACGTAGCGCCCGTTGGTCTTGATATCAAAGAGGGGGTAGGCCTCTTCGAACCAGCTGGGCGGGAAGATTTCCTCGGGGAACTCAAGGACGAGATTCTCTTCGCGCATCTGGTGCATGAAGGCGAGGGAACGCATTTTGATCATGTTCGGCCCGGTGCCGGCCGCGAGGGCTGAGTAGAGCTTCTCCACGTAGCCTCCGGCAATCGACTGGACATCGACAGTGATTCGATCGTTTTGTTCTGCGAATTGGTCGGCTACGCTGCGGTAGAGATCCATGCGGATGTCCCACCAACCCCAAAGAGAGAGTTCGATCGGTTCTTCGTCGGCGGCTGCGCCTTCCATGCCGGGCTGTGCGGGAACGCAGGCGGCCATTGCCATTCCGAGGCCGCTAAGACCGGTAATCTTGAGGAACTCACGGCGACTCGAGTTGTGCGACTTCATTTTTTTCCTCCCCTTGTAGAGATTAGAAGATAGGCTACTTTGTGGAACTTTATCCGTTATGTGGTCGGCACGGGGGACAGGTAAGGATGAAGAGGATGACTGAGAGATTGGTTGTTAGACGATGACATATGGACGTGTGGTCGGCGGCAGGATTCTAGCACATTGGGATGGTGTGGTCAACAGGTCTAGAAAATCCGGGATTCACCCACATATCAACGGTACGGCAGGGGGGATAATATGCGACTACTCCGCCGTCCCTATTGGCTCTTTTCGTATCAATTGCGAGGCGCCGTCAGGGCTGGCGTTTGATACCAAGCCGTTCGGCGCGGGCGGTCACCGAGGCGGTGACGGCACGGCTGATTTCCAGTTCGTCGACGCGGGTGGAGCGGCCGTGGCGCAGGACGATTTCGCCGTTGACGAGAACTGTATCGACGCTGCCGGAACCCATCGTCAGCGCCAGGAGATGGAGGGGGTTGTAGGCGGGATAGGTTCCTGCGGCGCGGGGTGAGCGCAGGACGACGTCGGCGCGCTTGCCCGGTTCGAGGCTGCCGAGTTCGGATTGGAGGCCGGCCGCGGCGGCGCCGTTGATGGTCTGCATTTCGAGCAGGGCGTCGGGGGGCAGAGGATCGTCGCCGGCGCGTGAAGCGAGGTGAGCGGCAAGCATGAGCTCGGCCGGCGTACAGTCGAAGGCGCCGTCTACGCCCAGCGCGACGCGGACGCCGCGGCGGTGCCGTTGTGCCATCTTGAAACTGGCGTTGCGCACGATTCCGAGTGAGAAGAAGGTGATTGGGCACCAGACCAGCTGGCAGCCCGATTGTTCAACGGCGGCCTCCTCGTCATCGTCCAGCAGGTTTGCATGGACGACGACGGTATTCTCGTCGAGGACGCCCAATTCGTGAAGGTGGACATACTGGCTGACGCCGTTAATGGCACGGTAGATTTCGCCTTCTCCTGGCGCGTAGCTGGCGTGCAGTTGGAGGGGAACGCCGTTTTCGCGTGCGCAGGTGTGGGCGCCCTGAATCAGTTCGGGTGAGGCGGTGCCTACGCCGTAGATGGCGACGTAGCCGCGTACGAGCGCTTCGGGGTCCTGATTGCGGTGCAACTCGGCGTCCAACTGGCTCAAGGCGCGGTGGCGGTCGATGGGTACGCGGGCCATGAGGCTGTCACTCTCGAGCGCGGGCATGGCGTCGAACGTCTCGCGACGGTCCCAAAGATAGGGGGCGGCGAAAAGCGCGCGCATTCCTACCCGTTCCACCTCTTGGGCGGCGGCGCGGGTATCAAATAGAGAACCCGGCTCGATGAACATGGTAAAGCCGCAGCGCAACATCTCGACGGCGGCCATGGCGGTTGCTGCCGCTTCATCTTCCGAAGTTACGCCGGCTTTCAGGTCGGCGAACTTTACGGGCAACGCATCTATATCAAAGATGTTGTCGAAAACGCCCCGGCTGGTTGTATGCACGATGTGATTGTGGGCGTCGATGAAGCCGGGATGGACAATGGCTCCCTGGGCGTCCAGCGTCTCCACTGCATCGTAGCGCTGGCGCAGTTCTGCGTCGGAACCCGCCTCCAGAATGCGCGATCCTTCGACGGCCACCGCGCCGGGACTGTGGATCGTGCGCGCCGCGTCCATGGTGATTACCTGAGCGTTGCAGATGAGAATGTCGCACGGGCTCCTGTTCATCCGACTAGCCCGCCTCTCCCTGTTGCAGGGCCTGCCTCAACAGGTCGCCGGCGGTCAGGTAGGGTTGGATCTTGGCGGCGAATTCCGCCACTGACTCAGCTACCGTTGCCGCTGATGTGTCGAGGGTGAATTTCTGCCGGATCAGCGAGTTATCGAACTCTTCCTGGAAGCGCTGGTTGATATGCTCGACATCTTCCTCGGGCACGACAGGGTAAGGGTGCGGGCTTTCGACCATCCGCTTGCGGATCACATCGGGCGCGGCTTCTACGAGAACCAGGACTGCATCGGGCCTGAACTGGAGGATCCGCTGTTCGAGCATGCGGGAGATCACCCCTCGGTCGCCGTCCTGGCCGCGGCCGCCGTAGCCGTAGTACTTGGGCGCGTAGACCAGCTCCTCGAAGTAGAGGCCGATGCCCATGAAGTTTTCTTCGGAGCCTGACGCCCAGGGGGTGTGATAGTAGAGGTTGTGCCGCTGGATCACCTCGGTCAGGCGGGGGCTGAGCTCCTGGAATGCTGCGATATCGTCGTGGGTAAGTTCGGGGCCGTGCGGCTTGGTATCGGGCAGCTTGAAATGGTCGTGAATCAGTTTGAATTCGGTGCCCAGGGAATCTTTGGTCCACTCGTTGATGGCGTTGGCTAGGGTTGTGGTGCCTGCATACTCGCAACCGATCAGGATCAGATACATTTGGTCAGAGTCTCCCTTTATTCTGTTGACAGGATCTTTTGCGGTCCCGGTGCTACTACGGTTTGTCTGCCTCGAGTGACCGGAGAAGCCCTTTGATGTAACCGGCCGAGTAGAGCAGCCCTTGATGCGGGCTCTGGTCGTCGTAGATCGTATGGGGGAAATGGCCGGGAATGAGGGCGCCAGTGAAGCCAACTTCTCTGAACGTCTTGAATATCTCCAGAAAATCGCAGTCGGCCTCTTCGAGGAAACATTCGCGGAAATCGGGCGCGGTGCCCTGTACGCCCTGGACATGACCGTAGACGATCTGCCCGCGACCGCCAAAGCGACGGATGGCGGAGTGGATGTCAACGTTCATGGCGGTCCAGTTGCCAAGACAGAAGTTGAGGCCGCTTGCCGGGCTGTCGGCGATCTCCATCGCGCGCTGAAAACCTTCCGGATTGTAGAACAGACGCGGCATGCCGCCCAGCTTTTCAACGGGCGGGTCGTCGGGATGGAGGGCCAGTCTGACGCCGGCCTCCTCGGCCACCGGGATGATGGCCTTGATGAAGTATTCGTAGTTGCTCCACATCTCCTCATGACTGTACTCACGTTCACGGAAGAGGGGGCCGCGATCGGCCAGCTCCAGCTCGAAACTGCTGACCTGTGCGTTGCCGCGACCGGGTGTCGTGAGCGAGGTGCGCCAGGAGTTGCGGGTGACACCCGGCTGATTCACCATCCAATGGTAGCCGTAGACCGGAATGCCGGCCCGGCCCATGTTGCGAATCGTCTCGGCGACATTGTCGATCTGCTGGTCGCGGCCTTCCTGGCCCAGTACGATCTTTTCATAGCACCAGTTCGGCAGGGGATTCTCGATCGAAACGAGGTTGAGACCGGCTTCTTCGCACTGGTTGCGCGCCCACAGCAGGGTCTGGAAATCCCAGAAGGCGCCGGGTTTAACGGCCGCTTCGGGTGAGAAGCGTGTCCGGTGTTCGGGATGGGAGGTGGAGCTGAGGGCGACGTCAAGTATGTCGTACTGTTTGAGAAAGCCGAGGAAATTGTCCTGGTCGGGCAGGGTTGCGTAAACGCAGATTCTCATGTTCGGCTCCGGTTTCATATAGGGTGAACGATGTGAAAGCGGGTATTCGAGAAACGTTACACAGTGAACTGGCGCATGGCGGCGGGTTGAGTAGGCAGTTCGTCTTGGCTGCTACGGCAGACGGTAGACAATTTCAGGTTGCGCGGTCTGCATCCTGGTCGGCGGCAGGCCGGCCAGCATCGTTTCCAGGTCGTCGACGACCATGCGCCCTATGATGTGCATGTCCTGCCAGACGGAGCCGGCGCGATGGGCGGAGAGAACTGTGTTGGGGGCTGTGCGAATGGGATGGTCGGCGGCCAGCGGCTCCTGCGGGAAGACGTCGATGGCGGCGCGGAAGCGGCCCTGGTGCAGAAGGTCGGTGAGCGCATCAAAGTCGACGAGGTGGGAGCGGCTGATGAGGACCAGGACGGCGTCGGACCTGATCAGTGAGAGCAGCTCGCGATCGAGCATGGCCTTGTTCTCATTGGACGGAATGGCCAGCACGAAGATGACGCGTGATTCTGAAAGCAGTTCCCGGAGGCTGACGGGTGTGCAGCCGCGTTCACTGATGAAGCTTGCCGGCAGCCATGGATCGTAGACCTGAATCGGGCAGCGGAAGGGGGCCAGCAGGGGTTTGAGTGACTGCGCCAGACCGCCAAAGCCGATGAAGCCGACGGGCTGGTCGTAGAGTGTAAAGGCGGTGCTGTTGCTGGGGTAGAGGTAGAGCTCCTCGCCGGAGACAAAGTCGCGATGGGCGCTGACAATGCCGCGGGCGGCGGCGATGGCCATGCCGAGAGCCATTTCGGCGACCATGGGGCCGTAGGCGGGTGCGCAGCTCAGGACGCGGATGCCGCGGGCGAAGCAGGTAGCATAGTCCAATTGACTGGGGCTGGGATGGCGGCCGCCGGTCTCCATAATTGCGCGCAGGTTGGGCATGTTGTCCAGTGATCTGCGCTGCCAGGAGGAGGTTATGAAGGCGTAGGCGTCACCGCAGGCGCGGGCGAACTCGGACTCGGGGATGTTTTCGTCCTTGCCCCAGATTACGTCGACCAGGTCATGGAGACGGTCAGCGTCCTGGCTGGACATGATCATGTCCAGGGGACGGGGGTACGGATTCAGAACTACCTTTTCTTTGGGCATTGAGCGCAAATCTCCGAGATGGAATTGTGTCGAACCGCCCGTGTCCAATATTGCGCCCTGCGTTGGCCTTTTGCGCGAGAGATGGGAACTGCCTTAGACTAGCTGAAGTTCCCAAACCGCTCCGCTCGCCCCGCCGGCATTCGTTCGGAAGACTGCGCAAAAGAGGTGCCGGGGAGCGTAGGTTATCAGAAAACGCCTTCAGCCGCGACCTACGTAAGGCATCTGATTGGCCATGACGGTCAGGGTAAGCACGTTGGTATCCAGGGGCAGGCTGTCCATGTAGAGGATCGTTTGGGCGACCCCGTCGGAGTCCATGTTCGGCTCTACCATGGTGGTGCCGTTGGCCTGCATAATGCCGGTGCGCATGCGTTCGGTCATTTCGGTGGCGGCGTTGCCGATATCGATCTGGCCGCAGCAGATGTTGTAGGCGCGCCCGTCGAGAGATGTGGACTTGGTCAGGCCGGTGATGGCGTGTTTTGTCGATGTATAGGGAGCGGAGTTGGGGCGGGGGGTATGCGCCGAGATCGAACCGTTGTTAATGATGCGGCCGCCCTGGGGCGTCTGATTTTTCATGATGCGGAAGGCCCGTTGCGAACAGAGGAAGACGCCGGTCAGGTTTACGTCGACGACGGATTTCCAGTCTTCGTAGGATATCTCGTCAAAATCGGCGCGCGGGGCGCCGCGGCCGGCATTGTTGAAGAGGAGGTCGAGGCGGCCGAAGGCTTCGATAGTGCGGTCGAACAGGGCGTCTACGGCGGCGGGGTCGGTCACGTCGGTTTGCACGACCAGGGCCCGTTCGCCGGCCCCGGACTCTGCGGCCGTTTCTTCGAGACGGTCGAGGCGCCGGCCGGCGAGGGCGACGGAGTACCCTTCCGCGAGTAGAAGCAGGGCAGTGCGTTTGCCGATGCCGGAACTGGCGCCGGTGATGATTGCGACTCTACCGGAGGTGGTCATATTCGTGTGCTCCTTTGTGAACTTGGGTCGTGTCTCAGTGTACGCGGGTTGTGGAAGTAGCGGCAGCTGAATCCTGGTTGCCAGCCACTGGTGAAAAACATGCGCACAGTCTATCATGGCTGCAATCCTTTTCCTACTATCCAGTGAAAGGGCAGGCGTGGGGTTACCTGTGGGGTAGTCAGCAAAGGATTGAAGTGCGAAAGAAGCGGATACAGTATCTATAACACATCATACACAGTGAGGAGTCTTGACGATGAAGATTTTGCGCTACAGTGCCGACGGTGCGACAAGCTACGGAATTCTGGAAGAGGACGGCGCGATCCGCCAGCTGGTCTCCTGTCCCTTCGACAGTATCGAGGAGAGCGGCGAGACAACGCATCTGGATAACGTGCGAGTGCTGGCGCCGGTTGGAAGTCCGCGGCTGATTGGGGTGGGGTTGAATTACCTGGCCCATGCTGAGGAGGGGGGGCAGACGCCGCCGGACCAGCCGATGCTTTTCATGCTGCCTTCGACTGCAATTTTGGACCCGGAGGAGCCGATCGTTTACCCGCGTCAGGGGCAGAACGTGCATTATGAGGGCGAGCTGTCGGTCGTCATTGGCAAGGAGGCGCGCCGGGTGGCGGAAGCGGATGCGCTGGACTATGTATTGGGATACAGCTGCGGGAACGATGTCAGCGAACGGGTGATCCAGGCTAATGAGATGGCCAACGGCTGCATGCTGATTGGCAAGGGATTCGATACTTTCAAGCCGCTTGGACCCTGTATTGCCACCGGCTTGGACTCCACAAATCTTGAATTGACAACCCGATTGAACGGAGAGGTCAAGCAGCACACGAATACGGATGACCTGATCTTTCCGGTGGCGCAGTTGATCGCTTACATCAGCGAGGCGATTACGTTGCTGCCGGGTGATGTGATCATGACGGGTACGCCGTCGGGTGTGGGTCCCGTGCAGCCGGGTGATGTGGTGGAGATTGAGATTTCAGGGGTAGGCGTGCTGCGCAATCCGGTGGTGGCGGAGGCGTAATTTGGGATAGCGGTGTTGTGACGTCACGCGGCCTTCCAGTTTCAATGGGGGATAGGAAGCGAAAGTGGCGTCACAGACTGCTCCCACCTTTCTGCAACGCCAAGTGGCTATCTGCCCTGTCGCGCCGCGTACTCTTTGAGAATGCTCCGAACCAGAGTCTGATAGGAGGCGCCTAACTCCTTTGCTTTGCTCTTGAAAAAAGTAACTGTCTCCTTGTCAAGAGATACCGTGATATTTTCTATCTCGGCGTCTTTGAAGACCAGTTCATCTGGGCGCGGCAAGAACTCCTTGTCTACAATTTGCAAGTCTTCAATATCTGGTAGTTCAGGATCATCCGAATAGTCTACGGTCTCCCAAGTTTGTCTTGGCGGGTCAAGATTCTGCTTCATGCGCTCCCCTGTTCCAAGTATAACTTCCGGTACTTTCTCCAGTACCCAGCCCCAAAAATCCTGATTCTATTCGCTCTGTAAGTAAAGCGAATTCGCTTCTGCCGGGCGTCGTACTTAGAATTGAGATTTCGGGGGTTAGTGTGCTGCGTATTCCTGTGGTGGCGGAGGAGTAAACCGGGATAGCGGCGTTGTGACGTCACGCGGCTTCCCAGTTTGATTGGAGGACGGGAAGTTTCCAGTGTGATGGTGGACGCCAGGCGACCCACGTTTGAAGTTGCCGGCGACGAGACGTTATACACTCGCCGGCGACGCGCCGCGCTTCCTGGTGGATCCGTTCCCCTTCGGAAACTGTAAACAGGCCGAGTTCGATGGCGACGGCGAGCTCGTCTTCGTCCTTCAGCCGCCATGAACTGAGGTCGGCGCTGATGACCGCGTCAAGGACATGGTCGGTTGTGTCGAAGCCGGTGGGAGTACGTTTGAGAGGCAGTTCCGGATTGACTTTCCAGCCTACGTGGGCCCAGTCCGGGGCAGACCAGACTGTCCAGATTGAGCAGGCTTCGCCCGGCACGGATGCCCAGAGGTGGTGTTGTCCGGCCCACTCGTACAGTTTCCGTTCCCACACGCCGCTTGCCGCCACTGGCAAGTGCTCTTCACGTGTGCAGACCGGTCCGGAAAACATGGTTCCGGGAGCGATATAAAGTACCACCAAGTCGCTGCTGTCTTCGACAATGGTTGCGGGAATAGCGGCCCAGACGCTTCTTCCCCAGACCTGTTGAAACTGGACGTGATCACCTGAGGACCAACGAATTGCGCATGTATTCGGGGGCGTCAAGGGATACCGTCTTCCATCATTTTATGCTCATTGGCGTACACCTGTCGAGCAACTCAAACTGGCGAGAGAGGCCAAGAGTGACTGCGGAGAGGAAGTGAACTTTTCCATGGTCTCCTTCTTTCGCGCCATATGGGCTTTCTGCCCCCTAACATGGTTATCCTCAAAGAGGGCTCCACCCCCGAAGCAGAAAGAGCGTGAAACTGGAAAGTCCGATAGGGAAGCCAGGTAGTCTTTGCAGTGGGTTTCACCTGCTGACGAGTCATAATTCAGCGTTAAGCGGGCCGCCAAGTCGTGTATGACCGTCAAGTATGGAAACTGAACGTTTTCCAGGCCCTCTGCTTCGGCAGCATACGCCTCGACAAATTCTGTTACTTCCGTTCTCCTCTCGATACACAAGCTTTCAGCGGTGGCAAAGGCGTTCATGTATATTGCGGCTATTACGTGGTCATCCAGAATTATATCCGGGATTTCTCCTTTTTCAAGAGTCTTCCCTAAACCCAGTGACCCGTCATTTTCCATTGCGGTCATTGCCCAAAGTTGCAACCATCGATCATTTTTCATCTGCTCTGTGCCCAGGGCAGCGACAGGTTCGCCGCGCGCGTTGAAAAAAAGAGCGGGCACTCCATCAAGATACTGCAACGAGTTGAGATGTTGGGCAAAACGAGGTGGTATTTCAACTGGCTCAGTTGTAGGGATGAGCGCAAGAGATCCCGGGTCCATGACGCAACCCGACAGCAGAAGAATCAGACCGCACAAGAGCAGGACTCGTTTCATCGTCATTCTCCTTCCCATCTTCATATCCTAGTCTTCCCACCTCTAAGAGCCTGGGCTTCACTGCGCTGAAGACAAAGCAACCGACAAGATGCAGCTCTGGAGTGAAAGGATAGAGCAGACAATGCCTGTTGGGAATGAATGTGCGTCAATTGTAACATGGTTGGGGGGTGCCAACTAGAGAGGAAAAAAAGAGGGCGAGAAGATCTGTCGCTGCTCATTTTTCCCAGGGCACGTCTTACTATTGCTTGACGCAGGTTGCGGCTGTCAGTAAGAATGCTCTGCAGTAGGTCGTTACGGAGGTATGGAGGATGCCCTTCACAGTCGACGGCGTCGTGCCCTGGGGGAGGACGATGGACGAGTACTGCGGGATGTTCGACCTGGGGGAACGGGACCTGCGCAGGCGGATTCTTGGATGCGGGGACGGACCGGCCAGCTTCAATGCGGAGATGACGGCGCAGGGGTACTCGGTCGTCTCGGTCGATCCGCTGTACGCGCTTGAGGCGGAGGCCATCGAAAAGCGCGTAGAAGAAACCTACGACGTTATCCTGGAGCAGTTGGCGCGCAACCGGGATGACTTCGTCTGGACCTGCGTGCCGTCGCTGCCGGCTTTAGGTCAGCGAAGGATGTGGGCAATGCGGACCTTTCTGGCCGACTTTTCACGGGGTTTACGTGAAGGACGTTATCTGGATGCCTCATTGCCCGACCTTCCTTTCGAGGACAACAGCTTTGACCTCGCGCTTTCTTCCCATTTTCTCTTCCTGTACAGCAAGGAGTTTGACCTGGACTTTCATGTACGGGCGCTGGAGGAGATGCTGCGGGTAGCCCCGGAGGCGCGGGCCTTTCCGTTGCTGCAGGTTGGGGGCGCGCCGTCACCGCACGTCGAGGGCGTAATTGACGCTTTCACAGCACAAGACATTCAGGCTAGAATAGAAAAGGTGCCCTACGAATTTCAGCGGGGCGGCAGCCAAATGTTGCGCCTGCGGAGGCGGACTGCGGCGCAAACAGGTGGCTAACAGTCGGCGTTAGGTATAGGCATTCCAGATCGATGGCAATTCTTCCACATACCCACAAAGATTACGACCCTATAAACACGCGCAGTAACATTCCCGGCGCACGCATTATCACGGGACACACTTGCGGCGCAACGCAGATGGAGCTGTGGGAACAGTACATGCCTCCCGGCGGCGTTATCCCGCTGCACTTCCACGATTGTGAGGAGAGCCTGACTTTTCTCAGCGGTGAAGTCGAAGTCACCCTGGGCGAGGAACGCCACCGGGTCGGCGCCGATACAACGGTTTTCGTCCCGGAAGGCGAACTGCACGGGGTCCGCAATGTGGGAGATGTTACGGTGCGTCTGATCGCTGTCTTCCCCCGTGCTGCGCCAGCTGTCCTCTATCCAGCCACCGGTGTGACCGAGTAGAAACAGTTTTAGAGCACTATTTGAATTTATGGAAGGGTGCTATAATCGGGACAGTTTGCCATCAGGATGGCAGTTGTGCGCAATGCGGCGGAAATGCGTATGGCAGACAGTCCCCAAAAGGCGCGCTGGCGACGCGTTACTGAGCAAAGGATGAACACTCGCTTATATCTGGCCAAACTGATCGACGTATTGCTGCCGGTGCTGGCGATGGTGATCGCGCTGGTGGTAGGCGTTTTGCTGCTGTTCCTGTTAGGCACCGACCCAATCGAGGCCTACAGCGCACTGATTCAGGGCGCGCTGGGCAACATAAGCGGCATCACGCAGACCCTGACCAAGGCCACGCCGCTGCTGTTGGTCGGTCTGGGCATTTGCATCGCCTTTCGGGGCGGCGTGATCAACATTGGCGGTGAAGGGCAGATTGTCGTCGGGGCGCTGGCTGCCACTGCATTTGGGGTAGGGTTCAGGGATTTGCCGGCCCTGGTTCTGCTTCCGCTGACCCTGATTAGCGGCGCGGCGGCAGGGCTCATTTGGGGCGGCATTCCCGGTCTGTTGAAGGCGCGTCTGGGCGTCAATGAGATTCTCACTACGGTGATGATGAACCAGATCGCCTTGCGCCTAATGAACTTTCTGCTGCGCGGGCCGATGCTGGATCCGGAGCATGTCGCGGCGGGCACGAGCATTCCCCAAAGCGCGGCGCTGCCAGAGTCGATTTGGCTGCCGCGGCTGGTGCCGCGCACACTTTTCCACAGCGGCGCAATTCTGGCTGTTCTTCTGGCCCTCGCCGTTTACTTCCTGCTTTGGCGTACGACAATCGGCTACCGCATCCGGGCGGTGGGCTTGAACCCCCACGCGTCAAGGTATGCGGGCATTCCCGTCGCCAAGTATGTGACGTTGTCGTTGGCGCTGAGCGGAATGCTGTGCGGACTGGCCGGCGCAGTGGAGGTTTTAGGCGTTCATCATCGTATGCTTGAGGGGCTGAGCGGCGGCTACGGCTTTAGCGGGATTGTGGCTGCACTCTTTGGCAAACTCCACCCGTTGGGGGCGATTCCGGCCTCGGCGCTGTTCGGCGCACTGCTCGTTGGCGCGGACAAGATGCAAAGAGCTGTGCAGGTTCCCAGCGCACTGGCCATCGCCCTGCAAGGTCTGGTCGTCCTATTCGTCGTTTCCAGCGACCTTTACGTGAGACGGCGCACGCGACGGCGAGTCGGCGATGACGGGCCTGCCGGGCCGCCGGCCGCAGAAGGTAATACGCGAGAATCGATTGCTGAGGTATGAGAGAAAGGCGAGGAGAGGGACGTTTCTCCCCGCTCAGGAAGTGTGAAGTAAACTCGTGAAACGATGCCGGGAGGCTGCACGGAAAGCGTGGGATGGGCAACCGCCGAATCTTTCCCCGTAAATTGCCGAAATGTTAGACGAACTGTTTACGATTTCTACACTTGTCGGAATCCTGCATAGTTGCGTGCGGTTGGCAACCCCCTATCTGTTTGCCGCATTGGGGGAGACATTCGGCCAGCGTTCCGGCGTCTTGAATTTGGGCGTGGACGGTATCATGCTGATGGGGGCCTTCTTCGCCTTTTACGCCGTGTTCGAGGGACACAATCTGTGGGTGGGCGTGCTGGTCGCGATTGCAATTGGCGTCTTGATGGGGTTGCTGAAAGCCTTCGTCAGCGTGACGATGCAGTCGCTGCAAGGCATTAGCGGCATCGGCCTATATCTTTTTGGACTTGGATTGAGCAGCCTGCTCTTCAAAACGCTGATCGGTTCGGTGGAAGGGGTTAGCGGCTTCAGGCAGTTGGCGATTCCGCTGCTGTCCGACATTCCGGGACTCGGACATATTCTGTTCAATCATAACGCATTGGTCTATCTCGCCTATCTGATGGTGCCGCTTTCCTGGTTCGTAATCAACCGAACGACATTGGGTCTGAAGATCCGCGCGGTTGGGCACAATCCGGAGGCAGCCGATACCTTGGGTGTCAGTGTCAATGGTGTGCGCTACGCGACTCTGATGATCGGCGGCGCCCTGGCTGCAGTGGCGGGGGCTTCACTCAGTATAGGTCTGCAAAACGTGTTCCAGGAGAATATGACAAACGGTCTTGGTTTTATTGCGGTTGCACTGGTCTATTTTGGAAGTTGGCGCACAGTGGGCGTGCTGGGGGGATCGCTGCTGTTCAGCCTGGTCAACGCCCTGCAGCTTTGGGTCCAGGCGCTGGACATCCCAGTCCCATCGGAGGTAGCCGTAATGATGCCTTATATTATGACAATCGTTGTGCTCGCATTCACTGCACGGCAGATTCAGAAGCCGGCAGCTCTGGCCAGGTCATACGAGCGGGGCGAGTAAGGCAGACGACTGCAAGGTTCTTGAATTCTTATTCTTAAAGAGAGAATCATGCTAAGACGAATCAGTATATCCACATTGATCTTCTTGCTGCTTCTGGCTGGCTGCGGTAGATCGGACGACAGTGGAGACGGAGAAACGGTCGGCGCAGAAGGCGATCCCTTTCGCATTGCGATCGTTATGCCTAGCAGCACGACGGATATCGCCTGGAGCCAGTCGATGTTCGATTCGCTGGTCGCTGTTCAAACTGAAATGGGTGGAGAGGATGCGCTGACGATCGCGTATTCGGAGGGAATGTTCCGAGTGACCGACGCGTCGGCGGCGATTCGAGATTATGCGTCGGAGGGATTCGACCTGGTGATCGCCCACGGTGCGCAATACGGAAATTCCGTGTTTGAAGTGGCCGCCGATTTTACGGAAACAAGTTTCGCCTGGGGCACTTCGTCGGATACGGGGGCAGATAAGGGAATCGAGAATGTATTCGCGTACGGGGCGGTTGCCAACGAGGGCGGATATGTCAACGGTGTCGTTGCCGCGATGCTTACGCAGACTGATGTTATCGGTGTTATCGGGCCGGTGGCGGGCGACGCCAAACTTTACATTGACGGTTTCGTACGAGGCGTTACAGAAATCAAACCGGACGCACAGGTAAACATCAGCTATACAGGCTCGTTCAGCGACACGACGCTGGCGGCTGAGGCTGCCCACGTGCATATTCAGGCCGGCGCCGACGTGTTGACCGGATCGGCGCAGCAGGTGGTCGGGGCGATTGGCGTCGCCAATGAGAATGGTGTTGCCTGGCTGGGTACGCAAAGCGATCAGATATCCCTGGGCCCAGACGTTGTGGTTACCAATCAAATATACAATTGGGCCAACGTGGTTGCCGATATGATCTCCAAGATCGAGAATGGCGAACTAGGCGGCACGGCATACAAACTTACATTTGCCAACGACGGGTTACGACTGGAATTCAACGAAAACATTGAGATTGCCGACGAAGTTAAGGAGGCGGCCCGCACCGCGATCGAGGACATCAAGAGCGGAGCGGTGGACCCGGTATTGTGGGAGGAAGACGAGTGAGGGAGAGGCAGCCCTTTGCCGAAGAGTTCTTTGACGTAAGGATTGTTTCACATGGGCACCGGCCAGAGCAGGCTTGAAGATCAGATCGTCTACGGGATTGCCGGCCCCACGGGGGGCCATCGTGCGGTAAACTTCCGCTTAAACGCGCCCTATGTGCAGATGTACGGAATCGTCAAGCGGTATCCAGGCGTACTGGCCTGCGATCACGTGGACTTTGACGTACGCCGGGGTGAAGTGCATGCGTTGCTGGGGGAAAACGGCGCTGGCAAATCCACACTGATGAGGATTCTGTACGGTCTCTATCAGCCTGACGAGGGGCGGATCCTGCGCGACGGCGCCGAGGTGACGATCCATTCGCCTACCGACGCGATCCGCCAGGGCATTGGGATGATCCATCAACACTTTATGCTCGTGGATACGCTCACTGTCACTGAGAATGTAGCGCTGGGCCTGAAGTCCAGCAGGGAGCCGCTTCTCGATCTGGGCAGGGTAGAGGTGGGCATCCGCGAGTTAAGCGGGGCGTACGGCCTGCAGATCGACCCGAGCGCGCCGGTCTGGACGCTTTCGGTCGGGGAACGGCAGCGGGTCGAGATCATGAAAGCCTTATACCGGGGCGCGGCCATGTTGATTCTGGATGAACCGACCGCCGTTCTGACGCCCCAGGAGGTCGAAGAGCTGTTTGTCACGCTTGGTTATATGAAAGAAAACGGATACAGCCTCGTTTTGATCAGCCATAAGCTTCAGGAAGTCCTGGCCATCAGCGATCGCATCACGGTTCTGCGGGAAGGACGCCTTGTCGGGACCGTTCCCACCGAAGATATGACCCGTCACGAGTTGGCGCGCATGATGGTAGGGCGCGACGTCATGCTCGAAAGGACTCGAGACGATGAAATTGATGTGGGAGATGTAAAACTGCGCCTGGAGGATGTTCGCGCGCAAGACGTCACGGGACAACCGGCGCTTCGCGGCGTATCCCTTTCAGTTCAGTCCGGCGAAATCCTGGGGGTGGCCGGCATCAGCGGTAATGGGCAGAGAGAGCTTGCCGAAGTCGTTGCGGGTTTGCGCCCGATCAGCGGTGGAAGTGTGGAGATGGATGGCATGCCGATTACCGATTGGACGACCGCGCGCCGTACAGAGAGCGGGCTGGCATACATACCGGAAGAAAGGATGCACGACGGGATCGTGCGCGATTTTGCTGTCTCAGAGAATCTTGTGTTGCAAGAGCATACAAGTGATAAGTTCAGCAACGGCATCTTTTTGGCATTTGATTATATTGCTCGTTACAGCCGGCAGATGATACAGGATTTCTATATCAAGACGCCCGATATACGCACGATGACCAGGAATCTTTCGGGGGGCAACATCCAACGATTGATCCTGGCCCGGGAACTCTCCCGGCGGCCCAAAGTGCTGGTTGCCGCCCAACCTACACGCGGGATCGACATAGGCGCGATCGAGTACATTTATCAGCAGCTGCTGGAGCAACGGGACACAGGCATGGCCACATTGCTCATTTCGGAAGACCTGGATGAACTGCTGGCGCTGTGCGACCGGATTGCCGTGATTTATGAAGGGCAGATTATGGATATCGTGGACCGGGACGAGACAACCGCCGCAGAGTTGGGGCTGCTGATGGCCGGTGTACATCGCGAAAAGCAGTAAGGATTGAAGGAGAAAAAAGCCCCGCCGGCTGGCGGGGCTTTTTTGTTTGAGCCGTTGGTCGGACTCGAACCGACGACCTACGCTTTACGAGAGCGTCGCTCTACCGACTGAGCTACAACGGCAATTCCTCTCCACACTATAGCGTAACGCCTATCAGAGGGGCAAATCCTGCGGCAAGGGCATTCCGACCTTCATTGCACACGTGTAACGTAGCGACCGTCGCGTGTGTCGATGCGAACCGTGTCGCCTTCCTTGACAAACATGGGCACGTTAAGCCGAAAGCCGGTCTCCAACTCCACCTCTTTGGTCGGAGTGTTGGCAGTATCCCCGGCAACAGCCATTTCCGCCCACACAACGTCAAGATCGATGGTCGTGGGCAGGTTGACACTGATCGGCTCGCCTTCAAAGGATTCCAGTTCCACGACGGTATTGTCTTTCAGGAACTGAACGACTCCTTCCAGTGCATCCTTGGCCAAAGCGACCTGTTCGAAAGTCTCGGTATCCATGAAATGGAAAAGGTCGCCGTCGGTATACAGGTACTCGACGTCGCGTGAATCGAGACGAATGTCATCAACGCGTGCGCCGCTGTTATAGGTCTTTTCGATGGTTGCGCCAGTGCGGAGGTTGCGTACTTTGAGCCGAATGGTTGCGCCGCCGCGGGCCATTTTGATGTGCTGGTAATCGAGCACTCGCCATAGCTGACTGTCCTCTTCGTAGATGTTGCCCCTGCGTAACTGCTGAACTTCAGCCATCTCTATAGTCTTTCCCGTTTCGATGATTTCAGTACAGAATCGCGACCGATTATAGAAGAGATAGTCGGCGGTGTCAAAACTACGGGTATTGCAGGGTGCATCCCAAATTGCGGCGGCTGGAAATGTTCTGGCAGACCCACGCCACCGCAGGGACAGATGGAGGAAAAAGCTATTCGCCGAACTGAACCAGCGCCGTTCTCAGCCGATCCTCAACACTGGTAACATCGGCAGGGATCTGCTGTAGGGCACGCTGCGCTTCGACGACGCTGTACCCCAAGCCCGTAAGCGCTTCCATCACCTCTGCGTCAGCATCGAGCGCGACGGCGAGTCCGGCCAGTTCGCCCTCTGCCGGTTCCAGTTTGTCCTTGAGCTCGACGACCACTTTCTCGGCTGTGCGCTTGCCGATGCCCGGTACACGCGCGACGACGCCCGGCTCCGCGTTGGCAACGGCAAGGCGCAACGCGTCGGGTGTCAAGGTGCTCAGCGCGGCGAGGGCGACCTTTGGACCGATGCCGGATACCCCCAGCAGCAGTTCAAAGATGGCGAGTTCATCAAGTTCTTCAAAGCCATACAGACTCAGGTCGTTCTCTCTCACCTGCAGAAAGGTATACAGAGAAAGATTGTCTCCGGCCTGGAAGCGTGCGGATGTCGGTTCCGGGGTAAAGACGCGGAGGCCGATGCCGGCGCCTGCATGGCCCACTTCGATGATCAGAAAGTTGGCGCCCACGGCCGTAACAGTACCGCGTACCTGGCGAATCATATTTTATCCTCTTGCGGAATGAGCGGTCTGCAGGGAGCGGTTATGCGTCGGCGACAAGCGCGTGGAAACGTCCCGTTTGCAGATGACAGAGGGCAATGGCTACGCCGTCGGCTGCGTCGTCCGGGTGAGGCGTTTCCTCCAAATCAAGTAAGTGGCGAACCATGGCCTGCATCTGATATTTGTCGGCGTTGCCGTAACCTGTGAGAGCCTGTTTGATGGTCGCCGGCGTATATTCGATCAGAGGCAGATCGGCCAGGGCGGCTGCCAGCAGGGCTGCGCCGCGAGCCTGGCCGACAGTGATGGCAGTTGTTACATTTCGCCCAAAGAAAAGCTCTTCAACGGCAACTTCATGCGGCTGGAACTTACGAATGAGTTCTTGGATGTCCAGGAAAATCTTGCGTAGACGCTGGTGCATCGGCTGACTTGGTGATGTATGGATCACGCCGTAGGTAAGCAGTTCATAGTCGCCGGTTACGGTTTCGATGACGACACCGTAACCCGTTGAAGCGGTACCCGGGTCGATTCCGAGGACGCGCCACTCGCGGTCGGTTTCACCTATATGGTGGCCTGCGCTGCGCGCTGTCATGTTGGGGCTGCCAAACGAATTTCCGCGGTTAATTTTGAGTGGTGTGGGAGAGGCGTCTTTTTTTGCCCGCCACAGCTATACGTCCTGAGCTATGCGACTTGAGCAACCAGCTCGTCGGTCAGTTCCAGATTGTGGTGGACCCTATTGACGTCGTCAAGCTCTTCGAGAGATTCGAGCAGCTGCAGGACGGTCAGGCCGGCGCGTGTATCAAGAGAGAGCGTCTGATTGGGCTGCTTGATCAACTCCGAAGCATCCGGCTGAATGCCCGCTTTACGCAGCGTATTGTCTACCTGGGCCAGATCGGTCCTTTCCGTGTAGATCTCGACGGCATCGTCGCTAACTTCGACGTCTTCGGCGCCCGCGTCCAGAGCCTCCATAAAGATCTCCTCCGCGTCCAGTTCAGTGGGGTTGCCGTCGCTATCCTGCAGGTGAATCGCCACATAACCTTTGGTCGTAAACTGCCAGGCCACGGAGCCCGGCTCGCTGAGGTTGCCGTTTGCACGCGTGAAACAGCGCCGCACTTCGGCGATGGTGCGGTTGCGGTTATCGGTCAGACATTCAAGCAGAACGGCGACGCCGTGCGGCGCGTAGCCTTCGTAAAGGATCTCCTCGATATCGGCGGCATCTTTGTCCAGGCCTGCACCGCGGCGTATTGCCGATTCAATGCGGTCCTTGGGCATGTTCTCGGCGCGCGCTTTTTCGATAGCGAGCCGCAGGCGCACATTGACGTCACTGTCCGGTCCGCCTTCGCGGGCGGCAACCTGAAGTTCGCGAGCCAGCTTTGTAAAGAGCTTGCCGCGGGCGTTGTCATTGGCGCCCTTTTTTCGCTTGATCGTAGACCACTTGGAATGACCAGACATTTTTACTCCTATTCTGATCTAATTCGCATTTGCATCGAGAACGGGATTTTACTACACGGAATTTGAGAGGATGGCGTCTTCACATCCCAATTGGGCAAGCCGCGCCCAAGATCCCTGGTATCAGTTTGCATTCTAGTGTACTACAGGTGATGGCCGCTGCATTCCATTGGAACTCTGCAGGGATTGCCCAGTTTCGGCGCCCGGACCACTGCAGTGCTGGATGGCGGCGCGAATGAAAGCGCTGAAGAGCGGGTGTGGACTTGTCGGACGGCTCTTGAACTCGGGGTGGAACTGCGTGCCCAACATGAATGGGTGCCCGGCTACTTCGACAATTTCGACGAGGCGTCCATCAGGTGAACGCCCGCTAAGCACCAGGCCGTGGGTCTCCAACTCGTCGCGATAGGCGTTGTTGAACTCAAAACGATGGCGATGACGTTCGTCAACCTGCTGGGGATAGCCGGCATCGGCATAGGCGGCGCCCGCCTTCGAGTCGGGCAACAGCTGACAGGGATAGATGCCGAGCCGCATGGTGCCGCCCATATCGGCGATGTCGCGCTGCTCCGGCATCAGATCGATCACGGGCATCTCTGTGCTGATGTTGAATTCGGTGCTGTTCGGCTCTTCACTCTCCAACGCGGCGCGTGCGAACTCGATGCAAAGCACCTGCATGCCGAGACACAGCCCCAGGTAGGGTACGTTGCGGGAGCGGGCGAACCGCGCGGCAACGATTTTACCTTCTATGCCGCGGTATCCGAATCCGCCTGGCACAAGAATGCCGTCGAGCCGTTCAAACCGGTCCAGTTCGCGTCCCTTCTCCAGAGATTCTGAACTGATCCATTCGATGCCGAGGTCGTAACCTTCGGCTAAGACGGCATGGATGAGGGCCTCCTTGACACTCAGGTAGGCGTCCTCCAACTCGACATACTTGCCGACAATTCCGATATTGATTCGATCTTTGGGACGGGCCAGTTCGGATACGAATCTGCGCCATGCGCTCAAGCCGTTCCTGGATCCGTCGGCCGCGGTCAGGGCCAGCCGGTCGACCAGAAGCTCGTCGAGTCCGGCCTCCTGTAAACTGAGCGGGACCTTATAGATTGTATCCTCCGTGACCATAGGGATGACGGCGTTCCGGGCCACGTCACAGAAGAGCGCAATTTTCTCCTGGGCGTCCGCATCGACCGGGTAGTCGGAGCGAACGATGATAACATCGGGTTGGATGCCGATGTCGCGCAGTTCGCGTACGCTGTGTTGCGTTGGTTTGGTCTTCAGTTCTTTGCTGGCGGCCAGAAAGGGCAACCAGGTGAGATGGATATAAAGCGCACTCTCTGTGCCGACATCTTTCCGCATTTGGCGAATCGCTTCAAGGAAGGGGAGTCCCTCAATATCGCCGACAGTGCCGCCGATCTCTACCAGGACGACGTCGGCTTTGCTCAGGCGGGCCACTTGTCCAATATGGCGCTTGATTTCGTTGGTGACATGGGGGATCACCTGAATGGTGCCGCCAAGATAGTCCCCCCGCCTCTCTTTTGTGATCACATCGTTATAGATCTGCCCACTGGTCACGTTGCTGAGCTTGTTGAGATTTTCGTCGATAAAACGTTCATAGTGACCCAAGTCCAGATCGGTTTCGGCGCCGTCCTCGGTGACGAACACTTCGCCGTGCTGGTAGGGTGACATCGTGCCCGGATCGACATTCAGGTAGGGATCGAGCTTCATCGCCGCCACGCGGATGCCCCAGGTCTTGAGCAGAAGGCCGATGGAGGCGACGGTTACACCTTTTCCAAGTCCCGATACTACCCCGCCAGTGACAAAGATGTATTTGGTCATCTTCAATTTCCCCTCATAGGGAGACTTCTCTTATTTGCCTGATTGATCGGAACTCCGATACATCAGGCAGTTCACGGGATTGTTGCGCCGGCAAGCGAGCAGCAGTTCCAGCCTTGAGAAAGACTCCAAAACCGCCAGATGGTAATTGATCGCGTCTCCTCCGCTCCGCGCCACCGCGAACCTTCAGGCATACGCAGCGCCTTGACAGGGAAACAGTACTGAACTAAGCAACAAAAAGGGGTACGGGGCTACGCTCCCGTACCCACATTCATACGTTCCGCCCAAGACGATTGTTCCAAGACGGAGTCGTGAACCTTGTGGGATGACGGCGTCGGGAACTTTCATCACTGGTCCTCTGGTTCTGCGGCAACCTGACGCAAAACCTGCTTCCCAGAGCACAAGTATCGTAACACGGCGTCATGGCGGTGTCAAAGGAATTGAGAAGGTGAAGCCGCCCAGAACGTAACCGAAAACGGAAATTGACGCGAGAATTTCAGCAAGATTCAGAGCATGATGCGGGAGCCTGTGCCTGTTCTCCCAGAGCAACTACAAATGCGATGGCCCGCTCGTCGTCGTGGCTCAGACTTACGGACCAGTGGCTCAGACCCAGGGACCGGGCGCGGCGTGCGGCTGCGCCATGCAGTTGGACGGAGGGCGCGCCGCGTGCGTCGGAAACGACTTCCAGATCGATCCAACGGATTCCGTCTCGCCAGGCGCCGGTGCCCAAGGCTTTGGCGATCGCCTCTTTGGCAGCGAAACGGGCGGCGAGGGATTCAACGCGATCACGGCAGTGGCCCAGCTCGGCCTCAGTGTACAGGCGCTTCAGGAACCTCATGCGCGCGGGCGGCCTGCCTTCGTAACGCGAGATGGCCCTGCGAATGCGTTCGATTTCTACAATGTCAACACCTGTGCGCAGGATCATTCTTCAATGGGACTGCTTGCTGCCGAATTCAGATTGCATCGCGACATGCTTCCGTCGGGCCTTTGACTTGTGGCGTTCGCTCGGGTCAGTTTGTGATTATGGCGGGTTTCGGGGATCGTCGAGATCATCATAGCCATACACTTTGGAGACGACATAGAGCGGGCGGGCTTTGACGTCATCGTAAATGCGAGCAAGATACTCGCCGATGATTCCCAGAAAGATGAGTTGAATCCCTCCCAGGAACAGGACGGCAACCAAGGTGGAAGCCTGGCCGAAGAAGGCGTTGTTGCCGGAGAGACGCAGGACCGTCGTCACGACAATCCCCAGCAGGCTTGCAAAGGCCAGAAAGAAGCCAAAGTAGGTGCTGAGCCGCAGGGGAATGTAGCTGAAACTGGTGATTGCGTCCAGCGTCAGGCGCAGCATTTTGCTGAGCGGATACTTGGTATCACCGGCAAAGCGCTCTGCCCGCTGGTATTCGATGCCGATCTGGCGGTAGCCGACCCAACTGCTGAGGCCGCGCATGAAGCGATGCTTCTCGCGTAAACGGCGCATTGTCAGGAGGACCTGGCGGTCGATCAGGCGAAAGTCACCTGTGTTCACGGGAATTTCCACATCGGTAATGCGGCGCAGAAGCCGGTAGAAAACGCTGGCCGTCCAGAGCTTGAAACGGGACTCGCCGCGTCTGTGGGCGCGCACGGCGTAGACAACCTCATAGCCTTCGCGCCATTTATCGAACAGTTCTTCGATCAGCTCAGGCGGATCCTGCAGATCGGCGTCTATGATCGCGATCGCGTCACCTAGCGCATAGTCCATGCCGGCAGTAATGGCGATCTGGTGACCGAAGTTCCGAGAGAAGTTGATGATTTTGACGCGCGGATCCTGCTCGCGCAGAGAAAGCAGCGTCGAGAGAGATTCGTCGCGGCTGCCGTCATTGACGCAGATCAGTTCCCACGGTTGACCGATGACGCCCAGGACGGCGACCATGCGCCGGTAGAGTTCGGGAATCACCTCATCTTCGTTGAAGATGGGCACGATAACGGAGATGACCGGGCGCTGGCTGAGGCCCTGGGAATCGGCACAGTTCTGATGCAGGGCGTCCTCTGGTGTCGGGTCGCCCGACGGGTTGGGTGCCTTGGGGGACCGTTGACCTGTCTTGGGCGGCACGGCCTCGGTTTGAGCGTTCATTTCGATACCTTCTTCGGTCAACTTCCCGCAAGCGCGATTCGCTTTTCAAGCGTTCCCAGGGGTACGGACCATTATGGAAAAACATCCGCCGCTGGCAGGCCCCGTGCTGAAATGGATTTCAGACGACCTCAGCGGCTTCAATCGTACTGAATTCCAAATGGTTGGTCAAGCGATAGGCCTGGGACGGGTAAGTGAGGGGAATGGTGTGATAGTGACCTTAACCAGGTATCCCCGGTTCCGGGGGCCAAGCAGGCAGGGCCCTGCCATGGGGCAGACTGCGGAAGCGGTCCCTGTTGCGTGTTCTGAGAAAATCGGCTACGCTTGCGGCGGCAAGTCAGTTCACGATCCGGCGTCAAACCAACTGTGTGAGAGGCGGAGCGGAAGGAGTGCAAGGTCGATTGCAAGCTCTCCGACATTCTTCACTTTCTCCACTTCCCTGAGAACACTTCCCTGAGAACGGAGCGCGCTTCATGCCTGTATTGCAACCGGTTCCCCTGGCAAGTTACGCCAGTCGCATTTTTCAAGCCGCGGGCACGCCCATGATGACAGCGGACCTTGTAGGACAATCGCTGGTTTCGGCCAATCTGGCCGGTCACGACTCGCACGGTGTCATCCGAATCGTGCAGTATCTGCGGCAGATCGACGAGGACGAAATACGTCCCCGAGCCAGACCGGAGATTGAGCGGGAGACCCCGGTCATGGTGCTGTACAACGGCCATCGCTGCTTCGGGCAGTTGGGAGCCAAAATCGCCGTCGAGGACGGAATTGGCAAGGCGAGGGGGAACGCTGTGTCAGTGGTAGGGTTAAAGCACTCCGGCCACGTGGGGCGTTTAGGCGAGTGGGTGGGACTTGCGGCCGAGGAGGGGCTAATAGCGCTGGCGTATGCCAACGGTGGTCGTTCGGGCGGACTTGTAGCGCCCTTTGGCGGCGCGGAAAGGCGCATGGGGACGAACCCGATAGCGGTGGCGATACCTCTGAAAGACCGGCCGGCCATGCTGCTGGATTTTGCCACGAGCGCCGTGGCCGAAGGCAAAGTGCGGGTGGCGTTCAACGGCGGTAAAGAGATCCCGGAAGGGTGGGCTCTGGACAAGAACGGCGCCCCCACCAGGAACCCGGGCGACGTGTACGACGGCGGGATGCTGCTTCCGGCAGCCGGCCACAAGGGTTTTGGGTTGGCGCTCCTGACCGACTATTTGGGCGGGATTCTGACGGGGGCCGGTGGACCGGGCATTCCCGGCTCGATTCTTGGCAACGGCGTCCTGTTCATCTTTTTGAACATCAGCTTTTTCCGCCCATTGGACGAATTCTTCGCCGATGGGGAACAGATCGCCGGTCGGATAAAAGGCACGAAGCCCGCGCCCGGATTCGATGAAGTCCTGATGCCTGGCGAACCGGAGGCGCGTTCAGCTGCCAGCCGTCAAAGGGATGGGGTCCCGCTGGACGATACCACCTGGTCTGAGATCGTCAATGCCGCCGAGAAGTTGGGCGTTGACCCAATCGTCTGACAGCTAACCGGAGACTGCGTATGTCACGAATTTCCACTTCTTCCTGGAGCCTGCACAGAGCTTTGGGATCCCCACCGCTTTTTGGGCCTGGCGATCCCGGACCGCGACAACCGTCGAACGGGATTATCAGCTTGTTGGAATTGCCATCTGCGCTGGCGCAGGCCAACATCAACACGTTGGAAATCGTTCACTTTCACTTTCCCACGATGGATGCCGCCTATGTAGACGAACTGAAAGCGGCATTCAAGGAGGCCGGAATCGAGCTGTTCAGCGTTCTTATCGACGCCGGCGACATCACACGGGCCGATGAGACGGTACGGGCCGGCGAGATGGCCTGGATCCGTTCGTGGCTGGATCTGGCCGCCCGCTGCGGCGCCACTCATGCACGCGTTGTCGGGGGGTATGCGCCTGTGGAGCGCAACTGCGCGCCGCTGCTGGACCATCCTGTTTTGCAGCGCAGCGCACAAGGCCTGCGTGAACTTGCCGACTACGGTTCTTCAATCGGTGTGCAGGTAATCACCGAGAATTTCCGCGAAACGACAGATCGGGCGGACCAGGTGCTGGCGATACTTGAACTGTGTGAAGGGCGGGTCGGGCTATGCGCCGACTTTGGGAACTACAGGGGTGAAGACCGATACGATGAGTTGGCAGCGATCTTTCCCAAAGCCGATTCCGCGCACGTTAAGGCGTTGTACGACGACAAGGGTCGGCCGGATGAGAATGAGTTTCGCCATTCGCTGGGAATGTTGTCCAAGGCGGGTTTCGACGGTCCAATGTCCCTGATCTTCGATACGCCGCTTCACGGGAAAAGCACTGAATGGGACAATCTTGCGCAGTTGCGCACAGTTGCCGCCTCATTTTGTGCCTGAGAGGAGCGCTAACGCCGCGACTCGCTGTGTGATGTTCGTTCAGAGGATGGTTACGCAGAGGTGTCTGACCCGCATCGAGACTTGTGCCTGGGATCGCCTGCCAACCAAGAGATCTGCGAAGACAAAACAGTCCATCGACATCGATGGACTGTTCGTTTACTGCTATCTTGAATGCTGCATTTGTGAAGCGGTAGATTGCCGGCGCGTTGCCCGGTCGCCTCAAGGCTTACCCTACCAGTTCGGCATCGAGGACAATTTCGGCAACTGAAGCCAGGGCCTTGGAAACGGGGCAGCCATCCTTGGCCTGGGCGGCGTAGTCGGCGAACTTTTCTGCAGACAGCCCGGGAACTTCGGCCCGGCATGTCAACTCAATCTTGCTGATGGCAGGGCCGTCGGTAAGATGGACGGCGGCTGTCGTGTTGACACTTGTTGGAGTGAAGTCATCGCCGCTCAGCAGAGCGGAGAGGAACATTGAATAGCAGCCTGCATGCGCTGCGCCAATCAGTTCTTCCGGGTTGGTGCCGGGTCCGGACTCGAAGCGGGAGGCGAAGCTGAAAGGGCCTTCGTAGAGGCCGCTGCCTAGTTTCATCGTACCGGAGCCGTCATTCAGTGTGCCATTCCAGGTGGCGGAGGCATTGCGCACGGTCATGGAGATTCCTCCTGATTGTGATGTGCTGATGGGCGTTTGGGAAGCAACCGAAATAGAATGTGAACCGGTTGACAATTTGAAAACATTGGGTAACAACGGGCAGAATTCTAGCACAGTCTGTCTGGCGAATCAAACTTTTGGCCGGAAAGGGACGGTGAAATCCCGACCAGTGCCGGAAGGTTGCGCCAGTGGCAGGCGAGAAAAAACTCGATGAATTTCGCACGGCAGGGAGCGGTTGCCTGAAATTCGGATTTCGTGCATTTGGGATCGGCTGCATGCGGTGTCATTTCACTGTTTGAAAATGGCTCGCTTTCGATAGGAACCGTTGAGCCGGAGAGCAGAACATGGAGATTACGAAGGCGGTCATCACCGCGGCCAGGCGCACGCAGAGAAGTCTCCCCCTGCAAACGATTATCGACAGTGACGGGGTGGAGAAATCGGTCTTGCGCATTCTGGTGGAGGAGGTAATCGAAGCCGGTATCGACGAAATCTGCGTCATTGTTTACCCGGGAGATGAAACGGCCTATGCTGCGACGGTGGGAGAGCATGCCGGCCGACTCCAGTTTGTTCAGCAGGAGAAGCAGCTGGGCTACGCGCATGCGGTATACTGCGCACGGGAATTCGTTGGCTCCGACTCTTTTCTGCACCTGGTGGGGGACCATTTGTACGTCCGGCCAAACGGAGGGCGTTGCGCGGCGCGCGTTGTCGAAGCGGCGCGCCTGCATAACAGCTCGGTCTCTGCGGTACAGGCGACGCGGGAGACTCTCCTGCCTTACTTTGGCGCGGTGGGCGGCCCCCGTCTGCCCGGGCAGACGGGGCTTTATCAGGTGGAGACGGTGATTGAGAAACCCACCCCCACCGAAGCTGAACAGAGGTTGGTCGCATCCGGCCTGCGCTCGGGCCACTATCTCTGCTTCTTCGGCATTCACGTATTGACGGCAACGGTCATGGAGTTGCTCGGTGGGCTGCTCTCTTCTGCGGACGCGGATGAAGCGGACGGGAGCCCTGGCGCCGGGCTCTCGCTGTCGGCAGCTCTGAATCTACTGGCGCAGAGGGAGCAGTACCTGGCTTTGGAGCAGCGGGGTATGCGTCTCGACATCGGAGTGAAGTACGGCTTGCTAACTGCCCAGATCGCGCTGGCTTTGAACGGACAGGACCGAGACGAAATGCTGACCCGGCTGCTGGAGCTGCTGATGTCCCGCTCGATGCAAGAGGGGGAGGAACCGGTATAGTTTTCCGCGGCTGGCGGCCGGCATTCTATGCGGCGCGGCCGCCAAATCGTCAGACCTACAGTATCTTGAGATGAGTACACTGGTCGGAATCATCACCGCAGCGGATGAGGAAACACGCAATCGCTCGCTGGAGCAGTTCGCCCGCTCGGCTTCGGCCGAGACTTTGCTGCGGGAGTGCGAGGCGTTGGACCGTCTGCGGCGGGAGAACGAAAACCTGTATGAACAGGTGCGGGCCCTCTTTTTCCTACACTCGATTCACCGGTTTCATCTGCCGGGCAAGCCCGGTATTGCCGGCAGGGGCGTGATTCCTTTTCGAGGATTCGAAGAACTGCGCAATCGCCGTTTCGAGGAGGCGATTGAGACGTTCCTGCGCCACCAGGCCCAGGCTGGGCCCAGCGAGGCTCTGTCGAGCGGATTGTCCGCGGCGTACCGTCAACTTGGCTTCCAGACGCTGGCCGACCAGGTGCGGCGCAGCGTGCGGTCTATTGCGGGCAACCAGTGGATGTTCCGGGTCGGCCACCCAAGCGATCATCCTCTGCGCGTCCATCGTAGACTCCTCCGTCCTCTCGCAAACGGGCTCTTTCCCGTTCTGCGCGAAACGACTCCTGTGCGGATGGACCTGACGCACAGTGGTTGGAGTGACATTTTCTTTCTGGGAATGGACTTCCCTGAAGGCGCGCGCGTACTGAATATCTCCATCGACCTGAGCCTAGAAAGCGGGGACCCAACACAGGGCCAGCCGCCGCGTCCGCCGGTGGAGGGCTATTTTCGGGTCATTGACCGGCCGGTTCTGCGGCTGGCCAGCGTTGACCTGCAGGCGAGCGCCGAGATTACGACTTTCGCCGAGGTCTTCGACTTTGCGCGCGACCATCTCGGTCTGTTGAAGGCTGCGCTGATTGCGGCCGGCATCGTGCCGCCGGGCATGGAGGGGGCGCACCAACCGCTATCCGATCTCCTAACCCAACTGGTTGGCTCCGGACAGGGGATTGAACTGGTCAGCAAGGTAAATGATATCCCGAAGGGATCGCGTTTGGCCGTTTCCACCAGCCTGCTGGCCTGCCTCATCACTGTTTGTATGCGGGCGACCGGCCAGGCCAGGTCGCTTACCGGCGGACTGTGCGAAGTGGAGCGCCGGCTGGTGGCGGCGCGGGCCATTCTAGGAGAATGGCTGGGGGGATCGGGCGGTGGCTGGCAGGATTCGGGCGGGGTCTGGCCGGGAATCAAGCTTATAGAGGGAAGGTTGAGCACAGAGGGGGATCCCGAGTTCGGAGTCAGCCGGGGCAGGCTGTTGCCCGGCCATCATCTTTTTGGTAAAGACGAGATCAGCGAAGAAACCCGGCGGGCGCTGCAGGCCAGCCTGGTCCTCGTTCACGGCGGCATGGCACAGGACGTCGGACCGATACTGGAGATGGTGACGGAGAAGTATCTGCTGCGCTCTCAAGAGGAGTGGATGGGGCGACAGCAGGCGATTGGGACGTTGGACGAGATATTGGGATATCTGAAGGCTGGCAATATAAGGGCGATTGGCGAGGCTACGGAACGCAACTTCAAGGGCCCGATTCAAACGATCATTCCGTGGGCGGGCAACCTCTACACGGACAGGCTGATTCAGCAGGTGCGCGCTGCATTTGGCGAGCACTTTTGGGGTTTCTGGATGTTGGGCGGGATGTCAGGGGGCGGAATGGGATTTCTATTCGATCCTCGCCACAAGTCCTCCGCGAAGGTCCGGCTGCAGGAGATTATGGACAAAACGAAGACGCGCATGGAACGTTCCGTTCCTTTCGCAATGCAGCCGGTGGTCTATGACTTTGAGATCGACGAACGGGGCGCCTGGGCTGAACTGCATGGGCGAGCAGGTGAGTCGGAGGGCCTGGCGGACGGGCCCGCCGCGCTAATGCCGGGAGATTACTACCTGCTGACCTTTCCGGACATTTTGCGCCGGGACCCGTGGCTTCTCTCACCTGCCCAACGAGCAGAACTGGAGATTTTCGGCGCCCTCAGCGCCGGGGATCCGGCTCTTGTCGACGTTCTCCCATCACTCTTCCAACGCATGCTACCTCAGAAACAGGAGGATGATTCACAGGATTCACTGTCGGCAATGTTGGCGGCAAACGCTTTTGACCGCGAGCAACATGAACAGATTCGCGGCGATTTGCGCAGCGGCCGGATCGGTTTAGCCCAGAACCGGCTGCCGACGCGCAGCCTGATCGAGGAAGTTCCGCCTGAGGAGCTCGTTGATGCGACGACAGGGTTGCCGAAACGTTTTGACGAAATCGGTTGGGCCGCGCTCAATGCGGGTGAAGTAGCGGTTGTCACTCTGGCAGGAGGGGCGGGCAGCCGGTGGAGCCAGGGTGCGGGCGTCGTCAAGGCGTTGAACCCGTTTGCGCGACTGGCGGGCCGGCATCGCAATTTCATCGAGATTCACCTGGCCAAGACCCGCCGCAGCGGTCGACTCTGCGGTACGCCGCTGCCTCATGTAATTACCACCAGCTATCTGACGCACCGAGCGCTCGCAGACGCGCTCGGTGACGGCTTTGGATCCGGTGGGCCGCTTCTTCTGTCGCCGGGAAACAGCGTCGGCTTGCGAATGACGCCGATGGTACGGGACCTGCGTTTCGACTGGGAGGAGACTTCGCGGCAGGTACTTGATATACAGGCGGAGAAAGTTCGGGAGAGCCAGCACAGTGCGCTGATCAACTGGGCGCGTTCGCAGGGTGAGGGCAGTGACTATGTCGACAACCTGCCCGACCAGTGCATTCACCCTGTAGGCCACTGGTATGAATTGCCGCACCTGCTGCGCAACGGCGTTCTGCGCGGGCTGCTGGAAGAGCGGCCGCAGCTTCAGTATCTGATGATGCACAATATCGACACGGTCGGCGCGAATGTCGACCCGGGGTTGCTGGGCCTGCATATCAGCGCTCAGAAAGCAATGACCGCCGAACTGATCCACCGGCGGCTGGAGGACCGAGGCGGCGGCCTGGCGCGGATCGACGGCAGTGTGCGTCTGGTGGAAGGCTTGGCGCTGCCTCGTGAGGAGATCGAATTCCGTCTGACCTATTACAACACCAATACCTTCTGGATCCACATCGACCGTCTACTGGCGACGCTGGGACTGGAGCGGACATCCCTGGAGGATGAGCGGAGTGTGACGGAGGCGTTGGGACGCATGGCGGCGCGAATGCCGACCTATGTGACGTTGAAAGAGGTAAAGAAGCGCTGGGGGCGAGGCCAGGAAGACGTTTTCCCCGTCACCCAATTTGAGAAGCTGTGGGGCGATATGACGGCGTTGCCGGAGATGGATTGCGGTTACGTTGTTGTGCCGCGTATGCGGGGCCAGCAACTGAAGGAGGTGGCCCAGTTGGACGGCTGGCTGCGGGACGGCTCCGCGGCCTACGTGGAGGATCTGTGCGACTGGCCGGATTAACGGGAAAGTTGTGCCCTACGCCAGCACGGGGTTGGGTGCATCGGGCAGATGCTGGTAGCTGGGATCCTCCCTTTGCTTTTCGAGAATGGCGGCGATCTCACGCCACGTGGCCACAATGCCGATCGGAATGGTCGGCAGGTCGTCCTCGATCGCCTTATGCAGCTTGCCCAATTTGTAGCACGGCACTGCAGCGTACATGTGATGCTCGATGTGGTAGTTCATGTGCCAGTAGAGAAACTGCACGAACGGGTTTACCCTGAATGTGCGCGTGCAGAGGCGAAAATCGGGGATGTTGTCCATCAGGCCGACGTGTTGTGTGTTGTTGCAGAGGAAAAGCAGCCAGCCGCCATAAAACGGAGCCAGCGTGACCAGCACGGGCAGCAGCCAGAAGCCCGGCAGCACGAAAAAATGGAGCGCCAGTGAGACGACGGTCAAGAGTAGGTGACCGACCAGGAGAACGCGCGCCCAGTTGAAGAGCCGCCGCCGCTTCTCTGTCGCATCCGGCGGGAAGAGAATGTGTTCCCAGTCACCTTCCTCACCTTCCAGGCGCCCAAAGCTGAGCCGAACTACACCTTTAATGCGCTGGAACAGCCCCAGTGGGTTGATGAGCGCGGTCTGGTAGAAGCCCTTGCGTGTGAACTCGACCGGCAGAACAACTTCGAGATCGTCGGGAGGATGCAGGGTGAATTTGTGGTGTTCCTGATGACTGGTCCAGAAATAGACGTGGTTAAACCAGCCGAGGAAACTGAATACGCGCAGGAAGAACTCGTTGAGAAACTTTGTGCGAAAAACGGTTCGATGACAGAGTTCATGGAAACCGTTGAGGAGGAATGCGTAAAAGGTGCCGTGCAGGAAAAGCGCGATGAGGAGGCCCCACCATACTCCCGTCTGCAGGGAAAACCATGCGGCCGCGCCTGTCAGCGCCAGGAGGCCCAAATGTCCGAGCGACTGCAGAAGGCCGAGAAGATCGCTGCGCTGATTGAGTTCGGCGAGGACGGCTCGATCAATGGGCGATCTGTACCACGTAATCTTGGATTGTGCGGGTCCGTACGTCATGGCCGGCGATCCTTTCCATATCGTGCATTAAGAATTCTCGGCTGCCCCGGCAAACTGGCGTTCGTAAGGATTTGGTAATAGGAGGATTGTACCTGATTCTCGATGGCCTCGCAACCGAAAAGAGGCGTGCGCCCTCGGCATTGTACAAGGGCGCACGCTTCAGGATGCCGCTATATGAAACCTGTGCGAGACGTTCGACTTCGCGCAGGGCTTACACTAGCTGCTGACTTGAACTGCGGGCGCCAGCTCAGAAGGAGCCGCTACGGAAAAGGCGATCTGGCCATTCTGTTCAGCGGCGATGACATGATCGCCGCTCCCGACACGTCCATCAAGGATCTCCAACGCCAGCGGGTCAGCCACAGTGCGCTGTATGCTGCGCTTGAGCGGACGGGCGCCGTAGGCCGGGTCATAGCCGTCCTGAACGATCAGAGCTTTGGCCTCATCGGAGAGTTCAAGAGTTATATCGCGATCGGCAAGCAGAGCACGCAGCCGTTCAAGTTGAATCTCAGCGATGCCCTCCAAGTGATCGGCCGACAGGCTGTGGAAGATGACGATCTCATCGACCCGGTTGAGAAATTCCGGCCGGAACTGCTGGCGCATGGCGGTCATGACGCGGCGCTCCACCTCTTCATCGAGCCCGGCGACGTCCAGGATATACTGACTGCCGACATTGCTGGTCATAATGATTACGGTGTTGCGGAAGTCGACCGTGCGGCCCTGCCCATCGGTCAACCGGCCGTCGTCCAGAACCTGCAACAGCACATTGAACACCTCGACGTGGGCCTTCTCGATCTCATCGAAGAGGACGACCGAGTAGGGACGGCGGCGTACAGTTTCGGTCAGCTGGCCGCCCTCGTCGTAGCCGACGTAGCCGGGCGGGGCGCCGAGGAGGCGGGCGACGGTATGCCGCTCCTGGTATTCACTCATGTCGATGCGAACAAGGTTGTGTTCGTCATCGAAGAGATATTCGGCCAGAGCGCGCGCCAGTTCGGTCTTGCCAACACCGGTGGGGCCGAGGAAGATAAAGCTGCCGATGGGACGGTTTGGGTCTTGCAGACCGGCCCGACTGCGGCGAATTGCGGCGGCGACGGCGGCGACGGCCTGATCCTGGCCGACCACACGGTGGTGCAACTCTTCATCCATGCGCACGAGCCGCTCGCGCTCCCCTTCCATTAGCTTGTCGACCGGGATGCCGGTCCACTCGCTGACGACGGCGGCGATTTCATCGTCGTCGACCTCCTTCTTCAGAAGTGCATCGCCGGCCTGAATCGCTGCCACCTTTTGGGCAGCCGCCTCCAGCTGTTCCTGAAGTTCATTCATGCGCCCGTAGCGCAGCTCCGCGGCCCGCTGCAGATCGTAGTCCCGTTCGGCCTGCTCGATATCGGTGCGCAGCTGCTCGCCTTCCTCTTTCAGGGTACGCAGGGCCTGGATGGCGGACCGTTCGGCCTGCCAGCGGATAGAGAGTTCGGAGCTGGTCTCCTGCAGGTCAGCCAACTCCTTTTCCAGGGCATCCAGGCGTTGTTTGCTGGCCTCGTCGGACTCCTTACGGAGGGCTTCGCGTTCGATTTCCAGCTGCATCACCTGGCGTTCCAACTCGTCCAGCTTTTTTGGTTTGGAGTCGATTTGCATGCGCAGTCGGCTGGCCGCCTCATCGACCAGATCAATGGCCTTGTCAGGCAGTTGGCGATCACTGATGTAGCGGTGGCTGAGCTGCGCGGCGGCGATGACGGCGCTGTCGGTCACGCGGACGCCGTGATGAACCTCGTAACGCTCCTTCAGCCCGCGCAGGATGGAGACAGTGTCCTCGACAGAGGGTTCGCCGACGAAGACGGGCTGAAAGCGGCGTTCGAGAGCGGCATCCTTCTCGATATGTTTGCGGTATTCGTCCAGGGTAGTGGCGCCGATGGCGTGGAGCTCGCCGCGGGCCAGCATCGGCTTGAGCATATTGGAGGCATCCATGGAACCTTCGACGGCGCCCGCCCCTACGAGTGTGTGCATTTCGTCGATGAACAGGAGCACATCGCCCTCCGCGTCCCGGATTTCGTTGAGAACGGCCTTGAGCCGTTCCTCGAATTCGCCGCGGTATTTCGCGCCAGCCACCAGCGCGCCCAGATCCAGCGCAACCAGCCGCTTGTTCTTGAGCGTTGTCGGTACGTCTCCGTTCACTATACGCTGGGCCAGGCCTTCGGCGATGGCGGTCTTGCCGACGCCCGGCTCTCCGATCAAAACAGGGTTGTTCTTGGTGCGCCGGCTCAGGATCTGAACGACCCGTCGGATCTCCTGATCGCGCCCGATGATGGGGTCCAGGTTGCCTTTGCCGGCTTCGGCGGTCAGGTCGCAGCCGTATTTTTCGAGGGCTTCGTACTGGGATTCCGGGTTCTGGCTGGTGACGCGCTGGCTGCCGCGCACGGCGGCCAACCCCTGCATGATGCCGTTGTAGTCGATGCCGCGGCGCTCCAGCAGTTGACGGACTTCACCGTTACGGGCCGAGGCCATCGCCATGAGTAGATGCTCGGTCGAGGTGTACTCATCCTTCATGTTGGCGGCGATGGTTTCCGCTTCTTCGAGAAGCTGTGCCAGTTCGCGCCCCATGCGCATTTCCATTGTACTGCCGCTGACGCGGGGTTTGGCCGCCAGGAGCCGGTTCAGGTCGGCCTCAAGACTGTTTCGGTCTCCCCCCATCCGATCGATAACGGCCGGGACGACACCTCCCTGCTGTCGCAGCAGGGACAGCAGGAGATGCTCCGGGTCGATGCTGGCATGTTTGTATTCCCCGGCCTCACTCTGGGCCTCGATAATTGCTTCGCCAGCCTTCTCAGTCAGGCGGTCGAATCGCATTAGACTCTCCTTTTCCGTTCCGCGCTCTATTCGGCGAAAGACAGAGTGGACTCTGTCCGGACCGGCATTTGCCGGGCATTTTACAATTGCCGGCACTTTACAATTGCCGTACTTGCTCCAGTCTAATCTGCGATCATCACAGGCGCGTTTGCGGAGTGTAAGAAGAAGATATGCGGGCCGCGCGACAAGGCGGGCGCGTCCAGCTAAAGGAGGGCGGTCAGGGCAAGCAGCGCCCCGCTGAGGAGGAAGAAGAAGGCGGCCATGAACAGAACGAGGGAAAGGGGACGGCTGGCACGCAGCAGTGAACGCCTCCACAGTAACGGGACCGATGACAGAACGATCAGAAGCGCGCCGACCAATGTTTGAGCGGGAAGCCTGGGAACAGGATTGTGCCAAGGGGAGCGAGAGATCTGCTGCTCAGTCTCGGCTGACGGGACGGGGACGGCGATTTCAGCCAATACATCATTCATGCCTCTGCGACGGACGTATACTGACAGGTTCCAGTCGCCATCTCGGTTGAGGAAGGCGCCTTCCGCGGCGAAGGCGTCCTCGCCCAGGCCGGTCAGATCAAGACGCGCCTGCCCCGTCTCCCCCGACTCATGAACGAAGAAAAGACGGACCAGCTGGACCTCACCGATGTCAGAGGAGTCGGGACGGGAAAGATGGACCCAATAGCGGTTGTGGCCGACCTGGTTGGGGGTTACGTGCAGGTGTACGGCCAAGTCGCCGTCGTAGGCCACTTCGTTGAATGGCAGCAAGGGCGCGTCAGGCGCTGTTTGTGGTGGAAGGTTCGGTGTCGGCGTCTGCACAAGTACGGCCACCGAAATAAACAGCAGGGCGGTAATGCCGGCCTCCGCTGCCACTCGACGCGAGAAGCGCCTCAGTTTGAGTTGGCAGGTAACCGTCTCATCAGCACGCTGCACGGCGCGATTGTTGAAAAACGCCAGTGTAATGATGGCGACAACGAGCGCCAGTTTTATGAGGAGAACCTTGCCATAGGTTGTATAAATGAGGCTGCCGGGGTCAGGCAGCTGCACGAAGCTGCTGAAGAGACCGGTCAGGGCCAGAATGAATACCGCTATCTGCGCGCTGAGGGAGAAGCGCTTCAATAGAAGGACCATCCAATCCGGGTCGGGCGCCGCCTGCCGGCGATGCAGAAGAAGCAACAGGATGGCCAGGAAGATCAGGCCGCCCGCCCAGACTGCAGCCGCGGCGAGATGTATGAAGTCAACGGTGACGGCCCAGCCGCTCCCAGGAGCGGCCGCGGCGTGGCTGCTGGCGGAATAGGTGAATAGGGCTGCTGCGGTCAGCAAGGTCGCCCAGGAGCGCTGCGACAGCGCCCTGTGCCAGGTCTGCCCACCGCCGAACAGCAGTTTAGACCAGCCGCTGCTTAAGAACACAGTTGCTGCCGCGAATATCCACAGGTTGGGGCCATAGAACAGCGTGCCGCCAAGCCCGAACGCTAAGAGCAGCACATAAAGCGCGAAGAGAATACGCCACAGACGGTGGCCCGCGCCGGAGGGTACGGACCAGCGAAAGAGAATGCTTGCCCAACCGTTGGGGAATAGAAGAGGAAAAACGCCTGCCAGCAGCGTTTGCCGCATCAACAGGAGCCGGCCCGGACGGGTGGCGAGAAGGAGTTCCAGGAACTCGCCCAGTCCGCCGAGGCGCAGTGACTGGACGAGAAACTGCAGCCAGCCGGAGGCGATCATGAATAACAGGCCGACGATTGCGGTTGAACCGATCACCGTCTCAAAAGGAGGGTCGAGGCTGTCTGTCGCCTCAGGCCGGGTCAGCAGCCAGCGAATGGATAGCGGTCCGACCAGCAGTGCTGCGCCGAGCAGTGAGATCCAGCGGAGAAGGGAATCGGTAAGGGGCGGCAGCCCTTGCCGGCGGTTGACGGTGACCTCGACGGCAGCGCCAGCGGGACGGGTGCCGTCGGGGTTCAAGATGGTGAGGGGAAATGAGCCGACCCATTCATGACCGTCCACGCTGGAGAGAGTCTGCCAGACGACAGTATAGACGCCCGGCTCGATACTCTCCAGGGGCAGGGTCAGGTGTGTAGGATCGTCGGGGTCGAAGCGCGGGTCGCCGGATGGAATTTCGGTTCCTTCGGCGGAGAGGATGCGAGCGCCGGTGAAGGACTTTTCCAGCGGTTCGCTGAACCAGAATTCGATAGCCTCGGGAGGCTCCGTGAGTTCTGCGTTCGGCTGGGGGTCGGCGCGTAAGAGCAGGGCGTGGGCCTGAGCGGCCTTTGGCGAAAGCAGCAGGGCCACTGCCGCGGCGAACCACGCCAGCGGCAGGGACGCTGCAATCATCCAGTGGACGGCCGACCCTACCGGCCTGGCCGCGCCATGCAAGGGGGCCTGCGACATCGTGCGCCTAACGGTTCTCTCCGCCCAAGTTGCCCGAGACGCCTTGAGACCTGCGTTCGCTTGGCTTTCTGCGACTTCGGGCCAGGAGAAAGGCGCCAAGAAATAACAGAACCGGCGCCGAACTCCCCGGGCAAGGGAATGCCGGGCCCCTGTCGGTCTGGCCGGGGGGTGTTTCGGGGTCTTCTGAAGTCTGGGCGGCGGTAGTGGGCGTCGATTGGAGCCCCGCGCCTTCCGCCTTCGCCGTGTTTGTGGGCGACGGTTGGACGGCCTCCTCGGCGGCAGTTGGCGCGGCTGCTGATGCGGCTGTCGGTGTGGCCATCACTTGGGGCCGGTCAACTTGAATAGTGAAGTGGAACTCTCCTTCGGCGTCATCGCCGTCGTCTGCGGACAGAGTGCGCCAACGAACGGTGTAGACGCCGTTGGGCAGATCCGACTGCAACGAGACGGTCATCAGTTTGCGGTCGTCATCGTCGATGGCTGCGTCGTCCTGATCAACCCTCCGGTCATCGGGGCCGTAAACTTCGAGGGCGTTTTGCCCTTCACGGCGAAACAGATCCTGGGTAAACCAGACCTGAACCTGCTGCGGCGCCTGGGAAACAACCTCATCGGCGGAGGGCGCGGAACGATCGTAATCGGCATGGGCATGGACAGCGGTGGACAGCGGGTAGTGGATGGCGGCCAGAAACAGCGCTACCCATAGCAGTCCGGCCACACCTCTACGCAGTTGGGTCTCGATCACGGGTTAGCCTCCGTGGCTGTGGTCGTGTCCGTCGTCCTGTGTTTCGTTGGATTCATCGTCAACGCAGTTGTCGTTTCCGCTGTCCTGGGCGCCGTTATCGTCGCTCGTTTCGTCGTCATGGCTATGACTGTGGTCGTCATGGGTCGTCTCAGATTGCTCGCCCTCTCCCTGACCTTCCGCTTCCATCTCCTCCTCGGCCAGTTGCAAGCAGGCAAACCAGTCGAAGACAATGCTGGTAAAGTGGTGCTGCTCGTCGTGCGCTTCAGAGGAGAGGGGCAAAGCGCTCTCCAGATCGTCGTCGGCAAGGGCCGCCGTGAGCTCTGTAAGTGTTTCGGCCAGCGCCTCCGCCTCTTCGGCCAACTCTTGAGGCCAGTCGACTGCTGTCAGGAGGGGAACCAGATATTTGATCTGACCGGCGTCCCCCGGCATGATGCCTTCCCCGCTCTTAAGACGTTTATACAGCGCGTGAATGTCGACCTTGTCGAGAAGATAGGCCGCGGAGACTGCATCGAAGACGGAATAGGCGAGTTTTTCTGCGGCCGTCTCGTCCGCAACTGTCTCAAGTTCGGCTACACGGGCTTCAAGACCGGCGATGCGCTCTGTCAGAGTCTCAAGGGTGGGGGCTTCATCCTCGTGGCCGTGGCTGTCTCCTTCGCTGGCAAAGGAAGGCGTGATCGCGGAAGTAGCATAGAAAACGGCAATAGCAACTGCTGCGCACAGCAACAGGACCGGTATGCGGCGAGAGTTTGGCGCTTGCATTGGAATCTCCTTCTACTGGGACTGATAGTCAACTTGCAAATTTCGGGCGATTGAAGCAGTTCAGATTGATTCAATTATATCACTTGGGGGGTGACAAAAATACCTTGACCATCAGGACATACCGCAGTGGTCAGTGATCGGTGGTTAGCAGTCATCCAGACCAAGACTTTTCAGGTCGTTGTTTTCAATCTCCCGCAGGCCGGCGGGAACGCACCCAGTCAATCTATTGCCTCTGAGATACAAGGTCGACAGATTGGTCAGATTGCCCAGTTCGGGTGGAATGGGCCCGATAAGCTCATTGCCTGAGAGATCAAGGAGCTCCAAATGGATGAGAGCGTCTATGCGCGGCGGGAGTGTGCCGACCAGTCTGTTGCCGGAAAGGTCGATTTCCGTAACCCGGCCGGCGTCGTCCGTTTTGACGCCGAACCACCGAGAGAGGGACGCGGCGGAGTCCCGCCAATTTGTACTGGTCTCCCACTGCGACCCGCCGGTGGCATAGAAAAAAGTGATCAGCGCCTCTCTACAGGTTGGCAGACGGGTGCTGCTGAGGTCCTCGATCCATATGCTCAGGAGGTCTGCTGGCATACAACCGGTGAATTGGTTGCCTGAGAGGTGAAGTATCAGCAGGTCATCGAGCTCATTCAGCCACCATGGAAACTTCCCGGTCAGACTGTTGTCTGAGAGTGCAAATACTGTCAGACGGGTGAGCTGGCTGAGCTCGGTTGGAATCGGGCCGCTCAAGTCGTTTCCAGACAGATCCAGCCAAGTCAGATTTGGAAGGTTGCCCAATGCAGCAGGGATTGCCCCACTGAGGTTGTTGTCATCCAGCTCAAGATTTGTCAGAGCAGGGAGGTTGCTCAATCCAGCCGGAATCGTTCCGCCCAGATTGTTGCCGGACATACGCAGAATTCTCAGGTTCAGGAGGCTTCCCAATCCGGCTGGAATGTACCCGCTCAGCTGGTTCCTGTTGAGATCCAGTTCAATTACGCTGCCGTTTCCGTCGGTTGTCACGCCTCGCCAGGACCCGAGCGGCTCATCGGTCAACCAGTTGCTGTCCTGGGCCCAATTCTCGCCGTCGGTGGCATGATAAACTGCGACCAGCGCGTCCCTTTCTGAAATGAGACCCGGCATCACGCTGCCCTGCGACTGGGCCTGAGTGGTTGAGAGTGCGGTCGTCGCTGTGGGTATCGGTGAAGCGGTTGGCGTGGCTGTGAAGGAGAGCTTCGGAGTGGGCTCGGCCGAAGACGCTGTCGGCATGCCAAGAGTAGTGGCTGCAACATCAGCGAACGCTGATTCAGAGACGCTTCCATTCAGAGCGCTGTCACTACTGTGGGTCACTGCCGCCTTCAGGTTTTGGGGCGGCCCGGTTGGCGCGTCCGGAGACGCGGCCAGGGCTACGGAGGAGGATGCAACCGCAATTTCTATTGGTGTGCTCCAGTCACTTTCGGAACTCTCGTAACGTGCGCGCACGCGTACCTTGTATCGCACGCCTTCGTCCAGACCTGTTATCACTTGGGAAGGAAGCGCTGGATAGGCGTTCCCGGGACCATCGCTCCGGGCTGGAAAGCTCTCCCCCATCCGCGCCCAGGTGAGTCGATATTCGAGCGGTGGGTCGGCTGGAGCATCCCACGAAACTTCCAGTACGCCAGGCTGGCTGCTGATCACGCGTAAACCGCTGACAGCCTGACTGCTATCTTTAGCGAACTCCGTGTCCGGGAGAGAAGAAAGAGAAGGGAGGACAGCCATCACCGCTGCCAGGATCAGCCAAGCGCCCAGCACGGCCAGAGCTAACCTGATCTGATTCTTCTTCAACATTGGTACAAGTGCCCATTTAAACTGAACTGATTACAGGCAAAAAAGTAGAAGGCGACCGGCCTCCAGGGGGATGCTTTTTTCCGCTTCTATGTTACAGATGAACGGCTGTCTTTTTTCCCGCGACGCAGCGGGGCAATAGGCGTTGGAAGGAAAAAAGGGAGACGACATCTCGCAAAATGCAGAATCGATGTCGCCTCCCTTTTGATTCAGGTCGGGGCGAGAGGATTTGAACCTCCGACCTCTTCAACCCCATTGAAGCGCGCTACCGAGCTGCGCTACGCCCCGACACAGGTATGAGTATATCATGCGGCAACTGGGTGACAAAATCGAACTGTGCGATACCCGAGGCAGTCGTCCGCGACCGGCGGCCAATCAATCGCCCAGGCGGGAGTGGACGAAATCGGGTGCGCCATTGAGAAAAGTGGCAAGGGTCATTTGCTTTTTCCCGGCGGGCTGTACCTCGTGCAGAGCCAATAAGGCGTCGCCGGCGCCGACGGCGACACGGCCGTTGACTTCGACTACAAGGCCGGGCTCGGCACTGCCGGAGATGACGCTGCCCTGCCACAGTTTGAAGTTTCGGCCTCTCCAAGTGGTGAATGCGGCCGGCCAAGGTGTATAGGCGCGGATCATGCGTTCGATGCGCGCTGCCGGCAATGTCCAGTCGATGCGGCCGTCCTGCTTTTTGACGAGCCGGCAGACAGACGGTTCGCCAGGCAGATCGGCCTGTGCGACAGGGGCGGCATTGCCGGCCAGCCAGCTGGGGACTGTTGCCGCGAGCAACTCTGCGCCGCGGGCCGCCAGTCTGTCGCTGAGGGACGCGGTCGTATCGTCCGCTAAGACAGGCAGGCGAGCCTGGGTCAGTACGGGCCCGGTATCCATGCCGGCGTCCATCAGCATAATCGTTACGCCTGTCTCGGTCAGCCCATCCAGGAGCGCCGCGGTGATGGGTGACGCGCCCCGATAGGCGGGGAGAAGGCTTGCATGCACGTTCAGACAGCCGTACTTCGGGATCTCCAACACACTCGGCGGAAGAATCTGTCCATATGCGGCGACAACAATCAGGTCCGGTGACAGCATGCGCAGCCATGCAAGCGGGTCCGGCTCATCCGTCGCGGGCGGCGAGTTCGTTCGCCGGAGGCGCCCTGGCTGCATCACCGGGAGGTTATGTTTCAAGGCGAGCTTCTTGACAGGTCCGGCGACCAGTCTTTTTCCCCGGCCGGCCCGCCGATCGGGTTGTGTGACAACGCCGACAACCTGCCAACCTGTTTGCGCCGCCATGCCATGCAGGACAGAAAGTGAGGGCAAGGCGAAGTCGGGCGTCCCCATGAAAATGATGCGGATCGTTTCTCTGGTTGAGGTATTGCGAGTTGCCGGTTGATTGTCCATGGCCGTAATTGTAGCACAATCTCCAGGGCCGTTTGGAAACTTTCGCTGGAGACCTGCGTAGAGTAGATATGACGGCATGCAGGCAGTGAAACTGTTTCTTGGCGGACAGGTTATCCCCGGCAAGGTCTGCAGAAGAAATCGTCGATTCCCTCGATGTCTGGATGTCGTGAATATGAAAAGGGGCCCAGCAGGACTGGCGACGGAGACGGACAGTTCAATAGTGCAATTACTGTCGCACGTAGCCGACGGAGAAGAGCAGTGGAGAACAATAAAGACGAGCGGCAAGACGCGGTGAATTCCTCGGAAACGGGGTCGGATGAGAATGCGGAGATGACTTCGGAGCCGTCTGCGGAGCCGCCTTCTTCGACATCCGACGCGGGAGCGACTGGCGAACCAAACGAGGCGCTCCCACCCACCGCAGATGGGCCTGACAATGCCGGCTATGGCGAGAACCCAGAACCATCCCCTGCCGAACAGTTCGCAGACTCGGCTCGCACGCAGGCCGGCGAGGCGGCTGATGCCCTGCGCCGCGGCGAGTTCATGCACAGCGCGGCAATCGACATAGAGGCTGACGGCGATGACCGGTTGATCGCGCTGCTGTGCTATGTGACGCAGGTGCTGATCCCGCTGGTGATGCCGGTACTGGTGTTGTTGAGCGCGAGCAGCAAGAAACGCCCGTTTCAACGCTTTCATGCCGTGCAAAGCCTGGCGCTCTCTCTGACCTTCATTCTGTTCGGTCTGCTTATGGGCGTGGGATCGTTGGTGTTTACTCTAGTGCCGATCATCGGCTGGCTGGTTGTGAGCGTGGTATTCTGTCTCAGCCCGCTGCTGGCGCTGATGGGCTTTATGGCTCTGGCATACTATGGTTATCAGGCCTACCAGGGCAAACGGTTCTCGATTCCCGGTCTGACGAGCTTTCTGCAGGACCAGAACTGGATATGACCGCAGTGCTGGATGGAGCAAGAGGGCCCTGATCCTTTTTCCCCTCGAAATACAGCAACTTTCTAAGTTGAAAGGCCGGGCAAGCAATGGCGCTTGTCCGGCTTATTTTGTGTTCTAGAAGGAAGTCAGCTTCGCGTCTGCTGGATGTCAGCCAGACGTTAGGAAACGGCATCCTGTTCGCGTATACTGAAGACGAGGTTGGAAATCAGATTGCGCGGCCCGAATGGCCGCGACAACGCCCCGCAACGGTCAGGATCTGATCTCTGCAGGGTTACAGTTGTGAGTTCCCTCCCTCAGAACTACTGGAGGAAACCGTGTTCACGGAAAACATTGATGAACTGGTGCGTTGGGGATGGATTGTCTTAGCCGTCTTTTTCTTTTTGACGGAGATATTCACCGCCGGATTCGTGCTGCTCTGTTTTGGCATCGGGGCACTGGGCGCGGCGCTGGTGGCCTTTTTGGGTGCAGGCATGGCATGGCAGATCGTGGCATTTATTGTTGTTACGATAGCAGCCGTCGTCCTGGCGCGGCCTTTCGCTGACCGCATTTCACGGCCCGGAATACAGCCGATCGCGGGCAACCGGATGGTAGGCAAGTGGGGAGTCGTCTTACAGACAGTCGACCCGCTAGAGGGTACGGGAATGGTACGGGTAGAAAGCGAGAGATGGCGGGCCGAGTCGAAGGAAAGCGTACAGTTGGAGGTTGGGGACATCGTGAAGGTCGTGGGCGTAGACGGCGTACGCCTTCAGGTTGAGGCAAACGATGAGGCGAGCGGGGAACTGGACGAGCGGGATGCGTCCGTCGCATAGCGAAACCGCACAGCAGAGCCGCATAATAAAGGAGAAGCGAAATGTTAGCATCATTGGTGCCGATTTTACTTCTGGCAGTTATTGCAGTGTTCGTGGTCGTGGTTGCCTTTGCAACCATCCGTATCGTGCAGCCATATCAAAAGGGGGTCATCGAACGGCTGGGGCGTTATCAGCGCACTGTAGAACCCGGGCTCACGCTGATCATCCCCTTTGTGGACTCAATCCAGAAGGTGGACATGCGGGAGCAGGTCGTGGACGTGCCTCCGCAGGAGGTGATCACGAAGGACAACGTTGTGGTCACCGTGGACGCAATCGTCTACTTTGAAGCCACGGACCCGGTCAAGCTGGTCTACAATGTGGCCGATTTCTACAACGCGGCCACCAAACTGGCGCAGACCAACCTTCGTAACGTGGTAGGCGAGATGGAGCTGGACGCGGCCCTGACCAGCCGCGATCATATCAACACCAAGCTGCGCGAAGTGTTGGACGACGCCACTGACAAGTGGGGTGTGAGGGTGGTGCGGGTGGAGATCAAACGTATTGACCCGCCGGCGGACGTGACGGAAGCGATGCATCGACAGATGAAGGCCGAGCGGGAGAAGCGGGCCGCGATTCTGGACGCTGACGGCTTGCGCCAGGCACAGGTCCTGCAGGCGGAAGGAGAGGCCGAGGCGGTGAAACGAGTGGCCGACGCGGAGCGGTACAAGCTGGAGGTGGAGGCCACGGGCCAGGGCAACGCCATTACGACCGTGTTCAACGCCATCAAGGATGCGGAGCCGGACGACAGGTTGATTGCCATCCAGTACTTGGAGGCCCTGAAGGTAATGGCGGACGGAGATGCTTCCAAGATCTTTCTGCCTTACGAGGCGACCGGTGTGCTGGGAGCGCTCGGCGGCGTGAAGGAGCTGTTCAACGAGCAGCAGACCAATGGAAGTAACGGCAGCCGGCCGTAGCTTGGAAGGAGGAGCGCGAACGAGTGTGTGTTCTCGCTCCTCATCTCTCTTTTTTCTTCTTCTCTTTACGCCTGGCCGACACGCATAACCTCGAAGATGCGCCGTTGGGTTGCTTGCGCGGTGGCGGCGACGATCACGAACACCATTACCGCAATGAAGATCAGGGTGAGTTGCGTGATCTCGGCCTCGGCGATGACAGGAAGCATCGGTGGCAGAATCGCCTTGGAGTCGGCTGCGGTGCGGAAGAAAGGGGTGAAGAGAACGGAGACCCAGACGCCGATCGTCGCGCCGGCGGCAGTCCCGTAGGCGACAAGCACCGCGTACTCCACGGCGAGTTGAATGATCAGTTGGCGGCGGAGCGCGCCGATTGCCCGCAAGACGCCGAACTGGTAAAAGCGTTCACGCAACGAGGCGTAACTGTGCATCAAGAAGGCCATCACGGCCATGAGCGCCGCGGCCAGGAAGCCTACGGTGAGCGCGCCGAAGACCCCGACCCTCTCCAGCTGTGACTTCTCCTCGATCAGAGAACCGACCACATCGTGCCAGCGGAGCGTTTCGATGCCGCCAATCCGCAGCTTCCGGCGCACCTCCTCTCCCTTGTCGTTGCCCGGAGAACTCAGCCAGACCTCATAGGGATAGATGGCGCCGCCAATCAGATGCAAATAGTCCAGATTGGCGATGACAACGATCTCCTCTTGCTCGACTGTAGGAAAGTAGTCGTAGACGCCGCTGATGACGAAATCGGTGCGCATACTGATGCCGGGTTCAAGTATCACCCACAAGTCCAGGCGGTCACCGACGCGCAGCAGTTGCTCTGCCAGGAACGCGCGCGAGACCAACACCGCTTCGGGCGCGGCGGCCAGGCGATTCATCAGTCCGCCCAGCGAGTCTTCGGCGAAGTCCGGGCGGAACCAGGACACTGAGGCGAATTCAGCCCGGTCCACACCCATCATCCGTTTCGTCATCCCCCGGGGTGTGGAGAGCCCTTCGATACGCATGCCATAGTTGCCCACGCGGATGGCACGGTCGGCATCGAACTTCTCGATGAACCAGGAGGGTTCAAGAGTCCAATCCCCTGCAGTCTCTCCTTCGGTAACTGTAACGGGCAGGAAACGGAAGTCTCCGCCTGCCTGGTATTTTATGCGATCGACCAGCCACTCATCCATGCTTGCGGCGAGAGAGTGTGTGTAGATCCCCAGGCCAAGACAGATAATCACGAGCAGAAGGGGATTCAAGTAGCTGTGTCCCTGTCGACCCAATTGGCGCAGCGCGAGATGGAAGACTGTGCCCGGCAACAGACCTGCCAGCCTGTCTAGCAGATTCATCATCGGCGAGAAGAAGCGCATAATCAGCAGCGACGCCGTCAAAATTACCAGGGCCGGCGCAAGAATCAGGAGTGGGTCGCTATACAGCTCGGACGCGTCCTCCTGCGCCAGAAGCGCGAACGCTTCCTGCTGGCCCAGTTGCTGGTAGGCGTAGACCGTCGGCACGATGAGGAGGAAGTCGAGATAGGCGCGGCGCCAGAGGGGGCCTTTGTCCGGACGGGCGTAGGCGGTCTCGTATTCGACGATACTGGTGCGGGCTGCGGTGATTGCCGGCAGCAGGCGGGCGATGAAGGCCAATCCCAGCGCGGCTACGATCAGCCAGACGTCGACGCCCTGAAGAGAAACGGGCATTGGATCGCGCAGCGTGAAATCGAGAAAACTGTCGGTGTAACCCATGCCGCGGGCGATCAGCATTCCGAGCCCGAGACCCAGGGGCACGCCCAACAGGAAGAGCAGCCACTCCTCGACCAGCACGAGCCACAGCACGCGAACCGTACCGGCGCCGCGGCTGACCAGTACCGAGGTCTCCCGCTGCTGGGAGCGGGCGATAATGCCGGAGATCAGCACGAGGAAGTAGAGAAGGAAGCCGATGGCGGGGACGTTCATGCTCAGGAGCAGCACGGTCAGCGTCGTCTGACGCTGCACGAATTCTTTGAGCGGGTCAAGCGGTGAAACATCCAGTTCGGCGCCGGGAAGGTACTTGCCGATGACGGTCATGCCCTTTTCGAAGCCGCGGGCGTAGGCGGCGGCGAAGGCCGGATTGAGTGTGCTGTCGTCGAGAGAGATGCGCCAGCTGGCGAAGCGGGAGTTGCCGGCCACCATGGGTTGCACGCGCTGAAGGTAGTCTGCGCGCCGCACGAACAGCGCCTCCTTCATCGAGATATCGGGCGGACGGAACCAGAAAGTATCGTCCGGATCGCGAGCCCGCCACAGGCCGACGATCTCCACTTCGATGCCGGCCAGTGCGGCAGTGGGCGCAACGCGGAACTTCTCTCCGGGACGGACACCCATTTCCGCGGCCAGGTTGTCGTGCATGACGACGGGAAGGAGATCGGTGTTTGCCCCGTCGCCGGTTGCGTCTTCCCAGACGGAGCCGGAGGTAATTTCCAGTTCCGGTGCGACGCCGGCCAAGTAGACGAGATCGACCTGTGTCAGGAATTTACTTTCTGCGCCATAGCGTTCGTCGCCTTCCGGAGACAGCAGCATCATACTGCCGCTTTCGAGATGGACGCCCACGTCGTCGATGGGAAGGCCGATCTCGCTGGAGAGGGTCGCGGCGACGCTGCGCCCTGCCCGCTCCGCGGCGGGAACATCCATGGGTTTTCGAGAGGAGGGGAAGAAATAGACGCGCGTCGTGAAAGGTGGACGGCCGGTTCGCGAGCTGAGCGCGTCCAGTTCTTCGTTCAGAATCACTCTGTCGACGGCCTGGGCGAAGAAGCCGGCACTGCTGAGCAGCCCGACGGTCAGTACGATTTGGAAGAGAGCCAGCAGGGTCAGACCCAGATTGCCGGCGAGACGCCTGTAGGTGAGGAGTGTCAGCCCGCCAATGAGGCGGGGTATGGTGAAGAGTATGCGCACAGGGAAATTGATGAAGTGATACGTGGTGCGTGGTGCGTGCAGAGCAAATGCCAACGACTCACGCACCACGGCCTTGCCTGGTCAGGCCAGTTCCTTAGTCTGCACAGGTTCGCTCAGCATCTCCTGGCCGGGGCCCCACATGAAATGTTCGTTGAGCCTTTCGTTTCCATCCATCTCCATGAGATCCTCGAAGACACCGAGTGCCTGATTGTAAGAATGGGTCTGATTGCATTCGAGCGCTTCCAAGAGGAGGAGTGAGCGGTCACCGGTACTGAAAGCGAGCAGCTCCCTTTCCATTTCCAGAACTTCAGGCAGGATCTGGGTGTAAAGGATCTTTTGCGGCAGGGGGTCCACGCGGATGGGGTGGATGCCGCTCCTGTTGACGATTGCCGGGACTTCGACGACGACGTCGTCCGGCACACCGGCCAAGGCGCCGCGGTTGGGCACGTTCACCTGGTACTGGCCCTCATTGTCGTTGACCAGGCCATCGATTATCGGCACCTGTTGCTCGTGAGTTTTTTCAGAGCCGAAGGCTTCGCTCAGGCTGCTGGAGGGATCGCCGGTCAGTTCGGTCATCTCGGCGAGACGCTTATCCAGATTGTCGACAAAAAAGGGTCGGGCGAGGTGCGTATCCGGCCCGCCCCAGGGCTGGGGGAACCACCACATTTTTGTGTCGATATCGGTATGATACCACCATCCACCGCGGCGGGGCGTGTCGCCGATGGGCATAAGACCGTACATGCGGTACATATGGATAGTGCCGCGGCTCATCTGTATGTCGTGCGTCCGCTCGGCGACATGGGTTTGCCAAAAGTTTTCGCCCTCTTCTGAGATCCACTTTTCCAGAATCGGGTAGGCGTCTTCGCCCTTGTAATAAAAGTGATTAAGCCAGATGTTGTGATTCAGGCCCGGCGCCTGCCAGGTGACATCAGCCAAGTCGGTCAGGCCCAGCGTTCTGGCGATCTCATAGACGCCGTAGTGGCCATGGCAGAGTCCGCAGACCTTAATGTCGGAGGTGCGCGTCATGAGGGTGCAGCCCTCGTAGACGGGATTGCCGGACTGGATCAGCCAGGCGTCGGGGCAGATATCCTCCATATCGCTGATCACGCCGAGCATCAAGTCGAGGTTGACGAAGTTGGTCTGACGCATACGCCCGCCGTGATAGTAGCCGTAGTTTTCCATTAACTCGCGCCCGTTCCGCTGCTTCTGATGGCTGCTGGCCGAGGCAGTGTTGATAACGAAGTCGGCGTCCTGCAGCGCTTCCCGTTGGTCGGTGGCGCTTTCGAAGCGCAGGTCGGCGCCGAGTTCGCCGGCGTACCGTGCGCCGAGTTTATGGATCATCTCGAGCCTGTCGGCGTCGATGTCCATAAATGTGATGAGACTGCCGTTGAGGGATTCGGTCAGGCAGATATCCTTGACGAGGCCGAGAGAAAACTGGGCGCTGCCGGCGCCGATGACGGTCAATTTGATTGGGGTGGACATAGCGACTCCTTGGGATTATTGGGCGGCATGCAATTGGTGGGCGCGCCTTGAGATGCTGCGATTTGTGACCTTTCCCGTTGAGGTTTAGCAAGCCCGCTGAAATCCTTTTCATGCGGACCGCCCTTGTGAGGCCTTAACGATACTACATTGGGGGACTCCAAATTCCTCCGTTTGAACTCGTAGAGTAACCCCTTGAAGTTGTCTAGAGGCTGCTGAATACTCTCAATCCTTTTCCAAAATGATCTCTCTTGCCGTCTCTACCCACTGGGGGTGGTCGTTCAGACTCTCCACAAGCTGCAGGTCCTCTCCTCCCAATTCCGTGAACATTTCATGATATTCCTCACCCACTTCGATCGTAGTTTCCAGGCAGTCGGCGACAAAAGAAGGAGAAAAGGCCAGAATCTTCTTGACGCCTTTTGCGGCCAGCGTTCCCAGGACATCCTCAGTATAGGGTTGGATCCAGGGGTCCTTGCCCAGCCTCGATTGAAAACTGACTGTGTAATCCCCATCCTCCAAGTCCAGGGCTTCAGCCAAAGATCGGGATGTTGCGTAACACTGAGCGCGATAGCAAGAGTGGTTGCCAGCGTGGATCGCAGCACAGCAATTTGGGTCGGTAAAGCAGCCGGGATTACCCTTTCTGATTTGGCGCTCAGGCAAGCCATGAAATGTGAAAAGAATGTGATCGTATCGGAACTGATCAAAATGCTGCCTTCCCATGCTGGCGATCGTCCGAATCATTCTGGGATGATCGTAAAAGCTGTCGATGAATCGAAGCTTGGGAATCTCCGGCCAGTTTTGTACGACCTCCATTACCTTTTGATGAACTGATCCCACTGTTGCCGATGCATATTGGGGAAAGAGAGGAAAGACGACAATGCTGGACGGGCGCTGCTGCCGAAGCGTTTCCAAGGCGGACTCAATACTGGGATTCTGATATCGCATTGCCAGGGACACAATGAAGTTCTCGCCCAGCTCCTGCTGAACTGCGTCTTTGAAATTGCAGCTATGGTACATCAGGGGCGACCCTTTTTCCGACCAGATCTTCTGGTATTCTCTGGCGGATTTGGGCGCGCGAAATGGAGCAATTATCAGATTTACCAGCAAAAGTCTGCGCCAATAGGGAATGTCGATGATTCGGCCATCCATGAGAAACTGGCGCAGGTATCTCCAAACATCGATTGTTTCGGGGCTGTCAGGTGTTCCGACATTGACCAACAGGACTCCAGTCTTCGATATCTCCATCGCTTTCCAGTACTTTCAATAGGTGAAACGGTATCACCACCTGCTGTCCAAGTGGACGCGACCGGTCTGATCGAGCGGGCACTTGGTGGTCCAACAGTCGGAAATCAGAACTTTTTCGCCGCCGCGATTTCGGCGTGCTCTGGCAGGTAGGGCACGTCTTTTCGGTCCCAGACGGCGCGCCCTTCGACCGCATGAATCCCCATAAGCTGGCGGCGGTGGGGGGAATCCGCCCAGTCGACGATGTGCCGGGGCGGAGGCGTGCTGCCCCACTTTTTTACCCAGAAGGGCATGTAACCGTAAATGAGAATACGTCGGTCGCGCGGGCTGGTGTTGGCCAGACCCGAATGCCAGCAGAGGACGTTCCAGATAATGGCTGAGCCGGCCTTGCCGACGATCTTTTCCAAGCCCGGCATCTGCTCCAGCGTTTCGCCGACGAACTCAGTCCGGGATGGATTTGCGTCCCGTTTGTGGCTGCCGGGGACGAGACTGAAGCAGCCCATATCGGGCGTCTGATCATCGAGGAAATAGAAGACCTTCGCCTTGAGCATGAATTGCGCATGCCGCCAGGCCGGCCAGTCGCGATGCCAGCCGGTGTGGGCATTTGTGCCGGCGTGATGGCAGTGGGCGACCATCTCCATCGTCTGAACGTCCGGCCCGACTACCTCTTTCAGAATCGGCAGCACAAGCGGGTTCTCGGCGATATCCAGGAAAAGGGAGTCATATTGATGGATATCGCCCATAGTGTGCGCGTCCGGACCGTTGCCGTAGCCGCCCTTGTATGTGCCGTTGCGCACAGACTCGGCCCACGCCAGCTCGGTTTGACTTTGAATGGACTCGTAGGCGGACCGAACGCGGTCCATACCGAACGGTTCAAGCGCGTCTTCGATGATGAGAAAACCTTTCTCGTCGATCTGTTCTCGTTGTTCTGGCGTGAGCACCTTTTCCTCCTTACAAGAGTGGCAGGTGGTCAGTGAAGTGTTAGCAGCCGGAGAACCGAATCCGACGCATAGAGGGGTCAGACCGTTCGCAGGTAGTCGCGAATCAGCAGGGCTGCGGTCGCGCCTTCGCCGGCGGCCGAAGCTACCTGTTTTGTGCTCTCGGCGCGCACGTCTCCGGCGGCAAAGAGACCGGGAATGCTCGATTCCAGTGCGGCTGGATCTCGATCTACATAGAGTGGCGGGCGTTTATCCGATTCGTGGGAAAGGTTATGGCCGGTCTCGATGAAGCCCCACCTGTTAAGATGCACGCCGGTCCCCTTCAGGTATCCCGTATTCGGTTCGAGACCGATAAAGACAAAGGCGCCATCTACAGACATGTGCGACTCGGCCTCAGCATCGTTATTCCAGAGCCGCAGCCCGTTCAGTTGGGCCCTGGCGCCGAGGAATTCTTGGACTTCGGTATTCCATCGCACTGAGATCTTCGAATTCCCTGACACAGATTCCTGTATGACCTGGCTAGCGTGCAGGACAGGGCCCCGCACAAGTAATGTAACCCGTTCGGCGAATTTCGTCAGCAACAGACTTTCTTCTGCAGCACTGTTGCCGCCGCCAATTACGGCCACTTCTTTGCCTTTGTAGAAGGGGCCGTCGCAGGTGGCGCAGAAGTGAACACCGGCGCCGAGGTAATCGTTTTCGCCGGGCACATTGAGGCGGCGGTAGCGGCTACCGGTGGCGATCAGGACAGCCTGTGCGCTGTACTCGTCGCCGGCGACTGTTTCAACGCGGTGATAATTGTCCTGGCGCTGTATTGTGGCGACATCCTGGGCTTGCAGCAGTTCAACGCCGAACCGCTCAGCCTGGGCCCGCAGCCGCTGAGCGAATTCAAAGCCATCGACACCGTCCGGGAATCCGGGCAGATTATCCAGTTTTTCGGTGGCGGCGGCCTGGCCGCCAAAGGCGGCGCGCTCGATAATGAGGATGTCGACGCCTTCACGGGCCAGGTAGAGGGCCGCGGTCAGGCCGGCAGGGCCGCCGCCGATGACGATCACCGGGTAATGTTGGCGGCTGGCGGTCGTCCTCAGGCCCAATTTCGCGGCCAGTTCAGCGTTGCTCGGCTCGATGAGCCGGGAACCGTCGGCGAAGACGATGGTGGGTATGACGCGTTTGCCACCGTTCATTTCGATGACCTGCCGTTCGGCGTCCGGGTCTTCTTCAATGTTTACCCACTGATACGGGATCCGATGTTCGCCGAGGAACTGTTTGCTGCGGCGGCAATCGGGGCACCAGAAGGCGCCGTAGACGACAATGTCGGGTGAGGATTCGGGCATGTTTTCTGTCTCCTACGCAGGGAACTAATCGCCAACCCCTCAATACAGCAACCGCCGGCATCGGCCGTGACGGCCCGGGGCAGCCAAGGGCGTTACTGTTCGCATTGTAGCAGTAGGGCCGCGTATGGGTAAATGGAAAAGCTGGTTGTTTTGTGCATGTTGCCTTGCGGGGACGTCTGCGGATGAGAAAAGAGGGTGGCGAAGGACGCGAATTTGCAACGATGGTGATTCAGGCTTGTCATTTTGCTCCTCACCAGAGCAAGAGAGGCGAAAGTCTGGGAGCAAGCTTCCGGCGATTGGGTCAGTTCAGCTGGAGTTCGGCTAGCGCGATGCCGCTTTCCCCAGCGATTGAGTAGAGCAGATAGACCTGGTCGCCTTCCTGGTAGATACCGGGATCGCGCAGTTGGCGGGCTGGCTTGTGGATGGCCCCGCGCTGCGATGGTTCCAAGGGCAGGTTGACACCCTCGTAGTCGGTTTCAGGCTCCAGGATGGAGAAAGGGGCGGAGGATTTCCACTCCCCCCAGTCCGGGCGCAGATCGATGGTGGCGCAGAGGATATGCTCGGGGCAGTCTCCGGCCCGGGAATAGAAGACGTAAAGTATGTCGTTGCTCAGGAGAAGGGCGGTATGCCTCTGGTCGCGGGCAAAAAGGACCGGTCCCGGTTCAAAATTGGTGCGCCCGTCCCGGCTGCGGAAGAGGATGCCGGGCATCGCCAGAGCGTAGGTCCAGCTTTCGGCGGAGTTGGGATAACGGAAGACCCTGAAGTAGCTCGGGCCGAGAATCTCGGTGTCGGAAGTAAAGCTGAGTCCGTCCTCAGAGACTGCCAGCAGTGAACGCTGCCCTTCAAGAAAGGGATATTTGCGCTTCAGCGGATCCGATTCCAGCTCTTCCGGCCGCACGAACGGGCCGTGATAGTACATCAGGATACGCCGGTTCTCGTGGTCGATATGCAGGTCGGGGCTGGCGATGTGGTTGTAGCAAGGCGTCTGCTCCAGGCGCAGCGTGCCTGGCGGGTAGATGGTCCACGGTCCTGTGAGCGCATCGGCGTAAGCCAGGCGGATCGATACGCCCTGGTGATGGGCGAAGTAGAGATAGTAGCGCCCCAACGGATTCGGCAGCCAGTCCGGCACGCGCAGGAGTGAAGGCCCGTTGACATTGGCGCCGATGGACTTGTCCAGGGCAGGTGTGATGATCGGATTGGCAGAAAGGCGCCGTACCTGCATGATGGACCTCCCGGTGGGCGAATTTGCCCTTCGCCGACCCCACTTTTTCGGGTGTCCGGCAACGGGCAGGATGTGCCGCCAGCATGGGGTATATCGAAGAGCCGGAGCTCGCGGCGACGATCAGGCTGCGCCGGGATAAGGGTATTCGTACCAGTCCAGCAGGCCCAGAGGGGCAGCGGCTCCCGCGTACAGGATCAATGAAGTGTATTTGTCGGCAAAGATGCGTCCGCCCCCTACCCCGTCGATAACCGCGCCGGAGGGATCGGCGAATTTGGGTCCGCCTTCCCTGGTTTCCAGGTTTGCCATCAGCGCAGCGAAAGTGTTGGCCGCGACCCGCAGATAGCGCTCGTCGCCGCTGATGCGCCAGGCATAGGTCAATGCTTCGAGAGCGTGGGGCGTGGGCGCGGTCCGCTGAAGGGAAGGGAGCTCCTTGTAGTAGAAGACCCCGTCCGGGCCGAGACAATGTTCGATGAGATCGTCCATGACCGCCACAATCAGCTTCTTCACCCGGTCGTCGTCTTCGATCAGGAGATAGCGGGCAAAAGAGTTGACGGTAAGCGAGATCATAAAGGGGACGCGCGGCATCGTGTGGCTGGTATAGGGCGCCAGAAGCGCGCCATATTCGTCATGCCAGTCGAGAAACATCTCTATCAGCTGCTTGGCTTCGTCGCGCCAGCGCTGTTCGCCGGTGCCCAGCCAGAGACCGACATAGGCGCGCAGGGCCCATCCTCCTTCGCGCACGGACGCCTCACCCAACTGCCTCATCGCCGGCGTCTCCATGTGGCGGAGGATATTTTCGCCGACTGAGTTCGCCGCCTCAAGGCTTTCTCGCCGACCGGTGAGAAAGTAGTAGTCCAGAAACCCCTCAGTCCATTCATGGGACGGGGTACAACGGCCGGTGGCGTGGTAGCGGGTGTGGATACGCAGGCCGCCATCGATGAGCGGGTCCGGGTGATGGTGGCAGAAGTCTACGTCGAGCCAGTGACGTGCGCTGACCAGGGCGGAATCGAGGGCGCGACGCTGGCTGGTGAGGGCATAGTAGAGCGTGCAGGCGTGGGGGCGGTCGTATTCGTTGTTGACCCAGACGTTCTCGCCTTCGCCCCGGCCCTGGTTGGTATAGCCGGAATCGGGCGCGTCACCGAAATGCATCATGCCCAACGCTTTGGGGCGTCCGTCGTGCAGGTTATTCAGGTCGGTGTAGAGGCGGCGGGGGAGTTTCTCCGGGAAGTAGGTCTCGATCCAGGGATTGTTGGCCCGGTACCAGGCCACCGGCAACGAGGGCCGATCCGGCAACTGGAACTGCAAACTGCGCTGGCTCAGGACATCGAGAGGCGTCTCGGGCCCATGGAAGTGGAGCTGGATGCGGTGGGTCTTAGCCATGCCCTGGAGGATCGGGGCAGGTTGTTCTCCGGCGGGATAGAGCCAGCAGGCGATGCCCTGAGTGTGGCCGTGCAGTCTTTTGGGGAAGTTCTGGTGGGCTTGGTGGATGGAGAGGCAGAGACCTCCCTGCCCGTCGCGCCAGTTGCACCAGAAGTCTCCGTAATAGGAGTCGATAAAGTGCTCGTTTGACTGATAAAGCATCGTCTCGGTATCGAGGGTCTGTGAGACTTCGCTTTCGCTCTGGCTGATGGACGTCCGATACCAGCCTTCGCCAAGAGCGAGTTGGGGCTGGTTGGCGGCCTGATCCGCGCTGAAGTCCAGGCGCAAACTCTGCATTGTCACTTCCGGCATGTCCAGTGTGTGCAGAAACTGGTGCTCAACTTCGACGTATGGCTTGCCGGCGTAGGCGGTGATGCGGCCGCGCAACTCCAGGAATTCGGTACCGTCAGGCTGCAGGTGACGGCCGCGCACAAGTATGACGGCACGAAGCGGACCGACCTCATCAACCTCCAGTTCGACGGCGCCGCTGCTGCTGCCGGCGGCGGCCGCATCGGTCTCCATTGTAAAGCCGGCGAAGGGAGCGGGCCACGCAGGTCCCCCGGCAAGGACGACATCCTGCACGGGGAGGAAACCCTCCCGCGGCACGCGAAAACGCAACAGGCCGGTGTCGACCAGGATACCGCCGGCGTCCTCCGTCACCTTCACTTGCTGCTGCGGCTGCGGCGCTTGATCAGAGACGATGCAAAAGTTGAGCGTTTTGGAAAGGTTGCCGGGCAGGTCAGGTTGGAGATGGACCAGCAACCACTTGACGCTGCCGTCGGACCAGTGGGCCAGGGCGCGCTGCTGAGACGGCAACGCTTCGCCATCGTCCTCGATGACAAGATGGGCCGCGTCGGGCAGTTTGCCCTGGGCAAAGGGGATGCTGACAGTGACCGGCTCGGCGACGCGATCAAATTGGGAGAGCTTTTCGAAATATAGAGTGCTCACGTTGTATCTTCTCCTTGGTAGTGTTCGGCATACGGGCTTAAGGCCAATTACAACGTCATTGCGCGAAATCGTCAAGTGATGTCGTTGCGTGCATTGGTTAGTGAGAGCCGAAAACAGGTCATTGGGGTCGGCCCTGGTCCCGTGCTAGAATCACCATAGCGTAGTGGAAATGCTGCTGAAAGTCAGACGCGCCGGGGTCAGAGACACGGCATCGGCGCAATGTTAGCAAGCGCAAACTCCACTCTGGATTTTCCCTCTTCTCCCAGGAGAACTTCACATGCCGCCAAACGTTCTATTTCTAATGAGCGACGAGCATCGCGCCGACATCACCGGCTACGAGGGCAATCCGGTCGTGCGTACACCTACGCTGGACGGCCTGGCGGAGACGGGCGTCGTGTTCAGAAACGCTTATGCGGCTTCACCGATCTGCATTCCGGGTCGCCAGGCGATGATGTCCGGCCAGTTTCCGCGCACCTGCGGCTGCGAAATCTTTGCCCAGGACCTGCCCGTGGGACACATGACATTCGCGCGCCGTTTCAGCCAGTACGCCTATCACACCGTCGCGGCCGGCAAGCTCCACCACACAGGGACGGACCAGATGCAAGGGTGGAGTCAACGGATCGGTTCGGCGATGCAGGTGGGCCCCCATTTCGTCGCCGGGCGGGACGAAGATTCGTTTGACCGGTATACGAGAGGCCTGTCTGCGGTGAAGTGGAGCGACACAAAGGAGGTGCTGCGGGCGGGCGTAGGCCATTCCCCCCACATCGTCCAGGACGAGTACGCTTTGACTGGCGCGCTTGACTTTATTGAGCAGTATTTCACCGACCCGTACTACGATCGGCAGCAGCCGGAACGTCCCTTGCTGCTGAAAGTGAGCCTCAACCAACCTCACTACCCCTACTTCACGAGTGAAGAGAAGTTCACCTTCTATCTGAACCGGGTGGAGCCATTTCTGGACGAGCCGGTGTTCGATCATCCTTTTCTGAGCCAGAAGCAGGTACGGCCGGGCGCGGATGCCTCGCCGAGGGAGTTGCGGCGCGCCGTCGCCGGCTACTACGGCATGATTGAGAGAATCGACGAGATGTACGGCTCGCTGTTGACCGCACTGGAGCACGTAGGCCAGGATCTTGACGACTGGATTATCGTCTACACCAGCGACCACGGGGAGATGCTGGGCGAGCACGGAATCTGGGAGAAGCAGAAGTTCTTCGAGGCCAGCGCGCGCGTGCCGCTCATCATCCGCTGGCCCAACTCTATTGCCGGGGGTAGGGTCGTCCAGGAAAACGTCACGCTGTGCGACCTGTTCGCCACGTTGTGCGATCTGTGCGAGATCCCGATTCCGGGGGGCCTGGATAGCCGCAGTTTGGCGCCCCTTTTGCACGGCAATGGGGGAGACTGGCGCAACGAAAGCGTCAGCCAGTTCGGCGCCCGCAACCTGATGATCAAGTGGGATGACCTGAAGTACCAGTATTACGGGGAAGAGATGCCGGAGGTCCTGTTCGATCTGGAACGGGATCCGACCGAGCGGCAAAATTTCATCGATGACTCCCGGTATGCAGGGGTGTTGGCGGAGTTCAGGAAAAGGCGGTTCGAGTTAGGATTCGGGTCCGGCGCGCAAGAAAGTTATGTGAATGCGGGGTATAGTTTGTAATCTATGTAATGGGCCTGTGACTTTTCGTTCTCGTAGATCCAATGAGAATGCAGCAGGGGGACGTTCCCGATTTGGATTCTGTATTCTTCATATATATAATTGCGCTTGTCGCAGAATGTGTATCTACAGTACTTCTTTCATACGTATAATTCCCCGCAAACCTACGGAACTGTTCTGCACAACGACGAGCATCTCCTCAAAATTGGTGGCTGCCAACACACAACATCGATTTCTGAAATCGAACCCGATCAGAATTGCGCGCCGCTGACAGGCGGGCAGGCCAGGGAGATCAAGCATGGGGCGCAGAGTCATAGACTTGAGCATGCCCGTACATAACGACATGGTCGTCTTCCCGCGGGTGACTCGCCCGACGATGTTGATGTATGAGGATTGGGAGGGTTTTGCAGAAGGGGTCGGAGCCGCAGAGCACGGCGTTACGTCGCTGACGGCCCACTACCTGACGATTCTCGGGGACCACGTAGGGACGCACATTGACGCCATAAAGCATTTGGTTCCAGGCAAACCCGGGCCGGAAGGGATACCGCTGGAGTACTGCTACGGCGACGGCGTGCTCCTGGACTTTCGGCACAAGGAAAACGGGGCGGGCATCACGGCGGCCGACGTGGAAGAGGCGTTGCTCAGAATACAATACGAAATCAAGCCATTGGATCTTGTTCTGATCTGGACGGGGGCGGGCAGCTATATAGAAGAAGAGCGTTACCTGAGCGAGCACAGCGGCATGACGCGTGAGGCGACGCTATGGTTGATCGAACGCGGGGTCAAGGTGATGGGCATTGACGCGGTAACGTTTGACCCGCCGGTGTGGGCGATGTTTGAACGCAAGCAGTTCTGGGAAGCCCATCGCGTCATGTACGAGCATGAGTACTATCATGTAGAAAATCTCTGCAATCTGGAGCAGATTCCGCAGCCGCACGGCTTCACACTCTCGATGCTGCCGGTGAAGTGGGTGGGGACGACAGGTGCGCCGGTGCGGGCGGTTGCGATTGTAGAGGACTAAAGTGGAGGACTAAACAGGTCACATTGCATCGTGACCAGGGCCTTTCCCGAGTCAGCTCCGTTTTGCCTTCGACGGCGCCGTGATTCCAGTCCTGATGGGTCCTTATCGAAAGGCATTTCCCGGCGGGACTAAAGTTATGCACTACGCTGAAGATTGTATTTCACTTTAACCTTCCCTTTAAGGAGAAAAGCATGAAAAAGCTCAGCAGACGATCATTCCTTCAGTCGATGGGTATGGCCGGCGCCGGCGTCGCGCTGGCGGCCTGCGCCGCGCCCGCCGCTCCTGCAGCCCAGGATTCGGACGGTGGCGAAATGGCCGGCGGAGACGGTATGACCGGCAACCTGCAGATCTGGGTGCAGCACTATACACCCACTGAAAGCATGGAGCAGGGCCCCAACAATCCCCTTCCTCATAACATGATCCAGGTCATCTCCGATGAGTACATGGAGGCTCATCCCGGGGCCACGGTGGAGATTATCAGGAAGCCGGACAACCTGGCCAGCCATGAGTGGATCGTAACGCAGCAGGCCGGCGGCACGATTCCACACATCGTGTGGACACACTCTTTCTGGGTCCAGGATGAGATTGACAAGAACTGGTGGATTCCGTTGGATCCCTTCTTTGAACAGCCCAATCCTTATGTAGGCGCGGGCGACCCGGGCAGCGAACGCTGGCTGGACCAGTTCTACGAGATTCCCACCGAAGCCAAACGCGGCCCGGACGGCAAGCACTATGTTGTGCCGATCGACTTGGTGACGACGTTCTTCTTCTTCAACAAGAACGTATTCGACGAAGTTGGCATTTCGGCTCCGAGCACCTACGGCGAGTGGATTGAAGTCCAGGAGGCGCTGCAGGATACTATCATCCCCAACGCCAGGCTGGCCTGGTACCAGTCCCAAGTCGGCGCGATGCTCTATGCCAAGAAGGATGACATTATCAACGCCGACGGCGGTGTTGCAACGTTGGAAGAGGTCGGCTGCGCCATGAAGAACGGGCTCTACACCGCTTCTGATCCCGAGTATGGCGAATGGTTCCGACTGGTCAAGCAGTTGATCCCCTATCTGGCGCCGGACTGGGCGGCCGAGGGCGCGGACTTCAACCGCAAATTCCTCCAAAAAGATGTGGCTGTATTTGAAGACGGCAGTTGGCGCTTTGGCTATCTCAAGGCCGATCCGCTGGTCGATTTCGAGTGGAGTACATTCTACGCGCCCACCATTACGGAGGCGGATTCGCCCTTTGCGATTGGCGAGGCAGCTCCTCCGATCGGCGGGGCGACTGCGGCCCAGTGGGCGCTGGCGACCAAGGCGGAGCAGGATGGCATCGTACCGCTGGCCATCGACTTCCTGCGGTACGTGACCGCGCCGCAGAACGCCGGCCGCATGATCGCAGAGACCGGCACCTTCCTGCCCAACATTAAGGGCGTTGACGTCAATCCCGATCTTAGAGAGCCGTTGCGCGCCATCACCGAAGGATTGGGCGAGGCCGGCATGGTTACCTATCCCGACAAGATTGGCACCGAACAGCGCGAGAAGATCGCAGCCATCTGGACCGACTTCAAGTTGGACGTGGTAACGCAGGATGAGGCCGCAGAGCAGATCAATGAGCTGCTGCTTGAGTACGCCGATGAGGCGATTGAGAAGAACGGCTGGGATTGCGGTTAATAGTTCTTAGTAGTCAGTTCTTGGTTCTTGGTGAACTTCCACGTTCCGATGGTGTTAGCCGAGGGCCGGAAACTCAGAACTCGAAGTCTATTGAACCAGGTGGGTTCCACGGCGCAAGGCTCGTGGAGCCCGCCTGTACTGTAGAAACGGGAATGGCGCTATGACAACAGAAGAGATTCGCGCGCCTGCGTCAAGCGCTACGGTCGCGAGATCGTCGGCGCCTCAGGAGAGGCAGGCCACGCTCGGGCAGCGTATCTACCGTTACCGCTTCGTTTACTTGATGTTGGTTCCCACTTTTGCGCTGCTGCTGACCTTCAACTATTATCCGGCCTTCATGGGGCTTTACCGGGCGTTTTTCAAGTGGGACATCGGTCTGCAGCCGGAGTTCCTGGGGTTGGGCAACTTCGAGAAGCTCTTCATCAGGGATGACATATTCATCAAGTCGCTGCGCCACGTGAGCCTGCTCACCTCGTGGCGGGTAATCAGCGCGGTCACGTTTCCTTTCATCGTCGCCGAACTGATCTTCAACTTGCGCAGTAATGTACACAAGTACACATACCGTGTCCTGACCATCCTGCCGGCGGTGGTGCCGGGCATCGTCATCCTATTGTTGTGGCAGTTCATCTATGACGGCACGCACGGCCTTTTGAATGCCTTCCTCGAAGGGGTCGGATTGGAAGACTGGCAGCAACCCTGGCTGGGAAGCCCGAAGACGGCGCTCTATGCGGTTACGTTCATGGGGTTCCCGTGGGTGGGCGGTGTCACGGTACTTATCTATCTGGCGGGCCTGCAGGGCATTTCGGATGAAGTAATAGACAGTTCGCTGGTCGACGGATGCTCCGGTCTGCGGCGCATCTTTGCAATCGACATTCCTCTCATTCTCGGTCAGTTCAAACTGATCATCGTACTGGCGGTCATCGGCGGCCTGCAGGGCTGGGTTGCGGTATTTGTGATGACGGCGGGAGGGCCGGGGACGGCAAGTATGGTGCCCGGACTATGGATGTACAACAACGCTTTTTTGTGGAACAAGATGGGGTATGCGTCCGCAATCGGCATGTTTTTGTTTGTGCTGATTATGGGTCTGACAATCTTGAATGTGAAGTTTGTCAAAACGGGTGACTATTAGGCGGTCAGTGGTTCGTAGACAGGCGTTACCGGGACAGCGGCCGGGTTAGCTTGGGCCGGCAGGGGAGTTGAGCCATGACAGTACTGGAAGGGCAACCGCAACCAATCCAACGCATGCCGCAGACTGAGAGTTGGCGCCGCGCCTGGCGCTCAGGAGATTGGTGGCGTCATCTGGGACTTCTCGGCTTCCTGTTCTTCATGTTTCTGCCATTCATCATCACGATAATCATTTCGTTCAAAGATATCCCCCAATTCGACCATTACCCGTTCACTGTCACGTTTCCGCTTCATCCCGACAACTATCTTGAAGCCTGGCGCATTGTCTCCCGCTATATCCTTAACAGCATAATCACCAGCGGCACCTCGGTGGTCGGTATGGTTATCCTGGCGGCGATTGCAGCGTGGGCATTTGCCCGCTATCCATTCCCGGGAAGGGAACTCTTCTTTTTCGGCGTGCTGGCCCTGTTGATGGTGCCAGGGGAACTTACCCTGATTCCGGCCTTCCTGCTGGTCAAGGACCTCGGTCTTCTTAACACCCGCTGGGTATTGATCGCTCCTTACATCGCGGGCGGGCAGGTTTTTGCCATCTTCATCCTGCGTCAGTTCTTTGAAGCTCTGCCGGGCGAGATGTTTGAAGCGGCGAGAATCGACGGGGCGAACGAGTTGCAGGTCTTCCGTCACATTGGGATTCCGCTGTCGCAGTCGATTCTGGGTGTCGTCGCAATTATGCACGTTCTCAGCACTTGGAACGATGTTATCTGGCCCCTGGTTACACTCCGCAGCAACGAATTGATGACGCTGACCATCGGACTCTATGCGTTTCGAACGGCCTGGTACACGATTTGGGGTCCCCTGATGGCGGGTTATGTGATCGCTTCGATTCCTCTCATCATCCTGTTCGCCTTTACAAGCCGCCTCTTTGTCGAAGGGCTCAGCTCCGGCGCCATCAAGATGTAAGCCGCTCGGGAGCGCTGCGATCCCTCCTGCTCATTTCGATGCGTTCCATTAACAGCTATCTTGGCCTTTGGCGGATCGCACTCCGGCGATTCAGTTCCGAACCGGCGCTGACTCTTTGTCTTCTGCTCGGTTGGACCGTGGTGGTGGCGCTGGCGTCGGCGCCGCCGATGTACACTGACGCGGCCAACCGCTCCCTGCTGCAGCATGAGTTGCAGACGGTCCCCAATCGTTCCGCATTCTCATTCTTCTATCACTATGTAAAGGGCTCCAGCATCAAAGGCGCGGACTGGCAGGCGTACCTGGCTCTGAACCAGTACATGGAGACTCGATACACGCAGGATCTGGGGCTCCCGCACCGGTCGGACATGCACTATGTCAAGAGTGATCTTTTCCAGGTATTTCCCTTACGAGACGGGCAGTACGAGTTGCGGGATAAGCCTCTGCTGCGAGGATACCTGGGCTTTATCGACCGCCTGGAGGCGTACGTTGCCGTTGTCGAAGGCGAATTCCCGGTGCAGGACGATGCCGAAAGTGGTAACGGGGATGTAGTTAATGTTCTAGTCAGCCAGGCGTTTGCCGTCGAGGCCGGATTGCAAGTGGGCGAGAGGTATACTCTATTCGACCCAAGCGCACGCACTGCAAACGGCGCAATTCTGCGGTTGGAGGTGCCGGTACGCATTGCAGGAATCTGGATTCCCCGAGCAGAGGGCAGCGCCAAGTGGCATTTGCCTGCTGCCTCCTTCGCGAATGTCTTCCTTGTCTCTGAAGAAACTTACATCGGCGAAATTGGGGAGAGGGTTCCGCACGCTCTGACCGACGTCGGCTGGTACAGGGTGGTTGACGGCGACTCGGTTCGCGCCGAAGATGTGGACAGGTTCCTGCGCAGGGTATCTTTTGTCGACCGGCAGATCCAGGCCCTGATTGGAACGACATATCTGGAGCTGTCGCCTGTCTCTGCACTGAGGCGATACCAGCGGGTCGCCACGGCGCAGGCGATTCTGTTGCTTCTTTTCAGCATCCCCATATTGGGGCTTGTCCTGTATTTTATTGTTCTCATCGCCGACAGTACGGTAAAGAGGCAGCAGATTGAGATTTCGATCCTGAAGAGCCGGGGGGCAACGACCGGTCAGGTTTTTTCGATCTATCTGCTGCAAGGCGCCGCGCTCGGGATCGTTGCGCTGGCAGTTGGCCCGCTATTGGGTAAGGTGGTGGCGCAGTTCATAGGCGGGACGCGCTACTTCATGACCTTCAATGCGCAGACGCCGCTGCAGATCGAGACGACGGCGACCAGCATGACGTATACGTTTGCCGCAATCGGGGGCGCCCTCTTCGCGACTGTGCTGCCGGCTCTGGGGGCCGCGCGGCTGGTGATTGTTGAGGCCAAGCAGGAGATAAGCCGACGGCAGCGTCGCTCTTTTTGGGAGCGTTCGTACCTTGACCTTTTGCTGCTGAGCATCGCAAGTTACGGATACTATATGCTCAGGACCCAGGGACGGATCGCCTTCTTGCAGGCCGACGTCCCCACCGACCCGCTGGACAACCCGCTGCTGTTTCTGGCGCCGGCGCTCTTCATTCTGGCTGTTGCGCTCGTAGCCGTCCGTCTTTTTCCTCTCATCGCGGTCGTTCTGAGTCTTCTGTGGGCTCGATTGGGAGGCGTCTCGATGCTGCTGGCCTTCTACAATCTTGCGCGCACGGGCAGAGTCTATACCAGCCTGTTGTTGCTGCTCATCCTGACTACAAGCCTTGGGACCTTCACGGCATCGATGGCGCGCACGCTGGACGCCAACCTGGTGGCCCGCATTTTCTACGAAGTGGGGGCGGACGTCACACTGACCGAAGGGGCGGCTCTGCGGATTCTTCCCTCTGAGGACGGCAGTCCGGTGGAGGAGGGTGAGGAGGAGTTTGTCTGGATCAACCTTCCGGTGGACGAACACCGGCAGGCGCCGGGGGTCAGGGCGGCGACCCGTATCGGAGATTTCCCGGTTTCCGCACGCGTAGGCGGCAGGCTGGTCAGCGGCAGGCTTTTCGGCATCGACCGCAGCCAGTTTCCGGAGGTCGCGTATTTCCGGCCGGATTTTGCCGATGATTCGCTGGGCGCGCTCATGAATGCGCTGGCGCTGGAGTATAGCGGTGTCATTGTCAGCCAGTCGATGTTGGACGCACTCGGGCTCCGGATTGGCGATACGATCGCGCTGAGCGGACTGGTTCCCACGAGTAATACGACGTTTGATTTTCAGATTGTGGGAGCGATGGAGCTGTTTCCGACCGTCTATCCGGAGGACGGAGAATTCTTTGTCGCCAACCTCAACTACATCTTTTCCCTCCTCGGCCATGAGGTCCCTTACAGGGTCTGGCTGGCTACGGAGGAAGCCATTGATCCGGCACTTCTGGCAAGTTCCCTGGATGATCTTGGTTACAGAATTCTGGCCATGGAAGATGCACACTCGGAGTTGGCGGAGGCGCAAGCAAGGCCGGCCCGGGTCGGACTGTTCGGGTTTCTTTCCGTAGGCTTTATCGCCGTGGCCCTGCTGAGCATGCTGGCGCTTGTCATCTATTCCGCGTTGTCGTTTCGCCAGCGTTTCATTCAACTGGGCATATTGCGGGCGATGGGACTTTCAACCAGCCAGCTTGTCTTTTCGCTTGGCGGCGAACAGGTAACGGTAACTACAGCGGGCATTGCCGCCGGCAGCTACCTGGGACTGGTGAGCAGCTATCTCTTCATTCCCTTCTACCAGGTCGGGTACGAACAGGCCGATCTGATCCCGCCGTTTATCGTGCAGATTGCGTGGGATGATGTAGCGCAGCTCGTGATGGCGATGTTGCTTATGGTGCTGGCGGCGGCGGTCGGCACGCTGTGGCTCCTGGTGCGGATGAAGACCTTCCAAGCGGTGAAAATGGGCGAAGCGCTTGCCTGACGACGAACGACGGCAGCTCGTGAATTCGGCGGGCGGCTATCAGTTGCCTGCCAGAGGAGTGTCTATGAAAATTGGTCTTGACGCACTGACACTAAAAGCGGTAAGCCTCGATCCGTTGGCGCTTTTGCAACAGACGAGGGCACACGGTCTGGAGGGCCTGCATTTTTCGGCAAGGCTTCTGCAAGGGCGCGACGAGGCCTATGTGGACAGGCTGTCGGAAGAGGCAGAGGCGGGCGGGCTGTATCTTGAACTGGCCGGAGCCGGTGTCAATCCCGGTCAAAGCGGGCGGAGCGTCGCCGAGGTGGTGGCAGAGTGGAAGCCTCTTTTCCCCCTGGCCAGGAGGTTGAACGCTCCGATTCTGAATACCTGTTTTGGTCTGCTCAAGGAGCGTACTCTTTCTTCGCCAACGCTGGCAGAACAGATCGATTTGACTATCGAGGTTTTACGCGAGTTGGGCCTGATCGCTGCGGACTTCGACCTGATGATAACAATGGAGCTCCATGTCGATCTGACTTCCTTGGAGCTTGTACGCATCATTGAAGAGGTCGATTCGGAGCACGTAGGCGTCAACCTGGATACGGCCAACGCGCTGGGGTTGCTCGAGGATCCTGTTGACGCGGCGCGGGTGCTGGCGCCTTTCGTTCATACGACCCATTTCAAAGACACCTGCATCTATCCAACGCAAGAGGGATATAACTGGCTGGGGGGCGCGCCCCTGGGGCGCGGCCTGGTCGATCTGCCGGCGGTCGTCGAAATCCTGTATCAGGCCAATCCGAACGTTCATTTGAACATAGAGGATAGCGGGGGCTTCATTCCGATTCCGATGTATGACGAGGCGTTCCTCGACAGCTTCACCGACCTGACGCCCACCCGCATGGCCCGCTTTGTGCGTCATCTGTGGCGGGGAGAGCAGCAGTTGCGGGCCGGCCTCCATCCGCGCCCTGAAGAAAGCAAGGATCTCGATTGGGCGACGATCATTCCGGCCCGGCTCCAGTATAATGTCGACTATGCGCGACGACTGCGCGACGAAACTGTGGCGCGCCTGGGCTGTGGCGCGCCCTGAATGAGCCGACCAGTGCGACACGAAGCCGACACGGGCAGAGAGCCACTGAATTCCATCAGGGGAGCTTCCAATGACTGACTACAGAGCCGCGGTGATCGGCTGTGGACGTATGGCTAGGGGACACATGAAGGCATATGAGGAGTTGGGCATTCCGATCGCGGCGGGGGCCGATATATCTGAAGACGCTCTGCAGGCTTTCGCCGAGGAGACGGGCGCTCAAGGGTTGTATACCGATTACAAGGAGATGCTGGCTGAAATTCAGCCGGAGCTGGTGTCGATTGTGACCCACGATGCGTTGCATTGTGCCATGGTAGTGGCTGCGGCGCATGCGGGGACAAAAGGGATCGTGTGCGAAAAGCCGATGGCCATGGATCTGACGGAGGCGGACGAGATGCTGGCAGCCTGCCGGGCGTCGGGCTCTCGTCTCACCATCAGCCACCAGCGCCACTATATGCCCCAATACGCTCGCGCCCGCCAATTGATAGCCGACGGCGCCATCGGCCGCGTCGTTTCTGCTGAGGCTTCGCTTAAGCCCGGCTGCCTGATGACGGACGGGACTCACACAATCCATATGCTACTGGCGCTGCTGGGAGACCCGGAAGTCGACCACCTGCTGGGACAAGTGGACGGACATGAGGGCTACGAATATTACGGACACCGCTGCGAAAACGCGGGCATTGCCTTCCTGGCGTTCACGAACCAGGTTAGAGCCAGCATGGTCTGGGGCTGGATGGCGCGCGAGGCCGCTCAAGAGGGCAGAAACAGACGCCAGCTTTCGCTGGATCCAGGCTGGAACGACGAGGTCCATCGCTACCATCACTTCGTCATTCACGGCGATGAGGGCAGACTGGAACTCTACGGCGATGTTTTCCGAAGCGCTGATCTTCTGAATACGCCTGCGCTGCGCATATTTCGAGGAAGCCAAGTCGAAGAGATAGAGATTGAGTGGCCTGCTCCCGTCAGCGCAATCGGGCTCGAGATCAAGGATTTGATTGAGACTATCGAGACGGGGGCGCCCCATCCTTTGGATGGCGAAAACGGCCGCAAGGTCACCGAGGTGATGGTCGGCATCTATGAGTCGGCGAGGCGCCGCTCTGTAATCAAATTCCCTGTCGACGTGCGGGACAATCCATTCCTGGCAATGTGTGAAACAGGTGACTTTCCTCCGCAGGGAGACGAAACCGGGAGGTACGTCGCACCGAATGAACGTGAAAGATGGCGCGCCGGATCGGAGAATGAAAGCAACAAAGGAGTGTAGAGATGGGAATTTTGAACGGACAGGCGGCACTGGTAACCGGTGGACGCCGTGGAATCGGGCGGGGCGTCTGCCTGGCGCTGGCCGCGGAGGGCGCGGACGTGGCAGTGAATGATGTGGAGGGCGCGGAGCAGGCCGAGGCGGTTGCGCGGGAGATACGCGAACTGGGCCGGCGCGCGGTGGTCGTCATGGCGGATGTTGCGCAGCCCGACCAGGTACAGGCCATGGTGGATGGGGTTGTCGAAGAGTTGGGCGGGCTGGATATACTGGTCAACAATGCCGGAGTGGAGTCGATAGTCCCCTTCCTGGACATTTCGCCGGAAGAATGGGAACGCGTGACCAATATCAACCTGCGCGGCGAATTTCTCTGTGCGCAGGCTGCGGTCCGTCACATGATTTCCAGTGGGAAAGGGGGCGCCATTGTCAACATTGGTTCGGTGCAGGCGGGGATGGTGTTGCCGGGTCGGGCGCACTACGCGCCGAGTAAACGGGGCGTCGAGGCATTGACCGCGAATCTGGCGGTCGAACTGGCCGAGCACAATATCCGCGTCAACTGTATAAACCCGGGGCTGATCGACACGGACATGACCAGTTGGGTGATGAAGGACCCTGAAATTCTGCCGATTGTCCTGGAAAAGATTGCTCTCAAGCGCGCCGGCGAGCCGGACGAAATCGGGCAGGTCGCGGCATTCCTGGCTTCGGACAAGGCAAGCTACGTAACGGGGCAGTCTCTCTACGTGGACGGTGGCTTCCGCATCATGTAGACGCGGGATCCGATGACCTGTAACTTGACCGGGCGCCCCTGGTGAGGTGAGGAAATGTTGGGAGAAACAATGTGAGGAGAGGAAAATGAAAATCGGCCATACGGGGATCACCTGGGGGATTCCGGGGGACGTTGAGCAGGCATATCGCGACACGGCAGAACTGGGCTACCAGGGTTTTGAGACTTTCGCGGCGAAGATCCTAGATCTGGACGGGACCAGGCCGGGCGGATATCGCGGCCTGGTCGAAGGTTTTGGTATTCCAACGGCGGCAGCATACTGTTACAAGGACTGGATCAATCCTGAGACGGCAACGGCCGATCAGGAGAACGCGCGGCGGGAGGCCGATGGGCTGCGTGCCCTGCCCGGCGCCGAAACGCTGGTCCTTCAGGCTGGCCCGCGACCCTCTGACGGCTATACGCAGGACCAGTTCGGACGACTGGCCGATGCGCTCAACAAGATCGGTGACTATTGCGGACAGATCGGCCTCGCGGCCGGATTGCACCCGCACACGGGGACGGCTATCGAGACCCGTGAGGACATCGACACGATTTTGGGGCTGGTGGATCCATCACTTATCGGATTCGCGCCCGATACCGGTCAGATCGCCAAGGGGGGCAGTGACATTCTGGAAGTGATGCGTACATACCGGGACCGCATCGTCCATGTCCATTTGAAAGACTGGAACGGAAGCTACGAGCGTGATGCCGACGGTAAAGAGATCGATAAGAGCGGTTACGTCAATTACGAGCCGATAGGCAACGGCACTCTTCCGATGCCGGAGATTTTTGCGATTCTGAAAGCGGACGACGGGTTCAAGAGATGGATCAACGTTGAGTTGGACGGAACGGCGCGTGCGCCGCGGCCGCCGCGGGAGGCGGCGAGGATGAGTCGAGCCTATCTCGAAGCGCTGCTCGGGGATGATGGCGGCTGGACTTCCTGAGAAGCGGCGAGGACAGTGAACGTTTACGAATCGGATAAAAATACGCGACCTGAGTGACTTCGAACTTGAAATGAAGACCAATTTCATTGACGCTCTCATAGAGGATGATCAGGTGGGGTTGCGGGCTGCTCCCAAAGTCGACCTGCATTGCCACGCCTTCTTCAGCACACGCCGGGAAAACCTGGAAAGATGGTTAGGTCAGGCGCTTGAGCCTCCACCCGCCAAGATGGAAAAGCTGGGAGGGATGATAGCCTATGCCAATAATGTCCTGGATCGACACCTGAGAAACCGGGAGACCATAGAGTTCGTCGTGGAGGCTGCTGTTTGCGACGCGATCGAAGACGGCGTTGTCAGACTGGAGATGAGCATCGACGTCCGACGCGCTGCGTATTACGCAGATGGTCTGGCCGGTGTAGAAAGGCATATCAGTGCATTGGCCGTGCAGTACCGGCGGCAGATCGATTTCCGCCCGGAATTGGGCATTCCCCGTCAGATCGCAGCGGACCCGGAACTGATGTCGCGGGCGCATGAGGCAATTGAGTTAGGCTTTTTCCAATCGATTGACCTGTACGACCATCAAGAGGCGTGTGCGCCGGAGGCGGTCGAGCCGTTGTACGCGAAGGCGAGGGCCGCAGGTATGAAACTGAAAGCGCATGTCGGGGAATTCGGGGGCGCTGAGGAGATACGCCGGACGGTCGAGCTGCTGGAGTTGGACGAGGTCCAGCACGGCATTGGCGCGGCGGAGTCGGTCGAGGTCATGCGCTGGCTGGCCGGGAACCGGATTCGACTGAATGTGTGCCCGACGAGCAATGTGATGCTGGATGCTGTACCTGACATGGCCGGTCACCCGATCCGACTCCTTTTTGATAACGGCGTGCCGGTGACGGTCAACTCTGACGACCCAATGATATTCGACCAGAGCGTCTCCGACGAATATCGCAGTCTGTACCGGGCTGGTGTTTTCAGCGCCGACGAGTTGGATGACATTCGGAGAGCCTCGCTTGAAGACGTCGTCGACTGAGTCGCAAACTGTCTTGAACTGTGATAGGCTACCGTAGTGTAGACAGCACCCACTCCCAACAGCAATCACCCGACAATCCCATTACTTCCGTAATCTCTTAGAGGAGAGAGACTGTCATGTATGTCATCATTGCACCCATCAAAATCAAGGAAGGATTCAAGGAGCGGTTCGTAGAAGAGATGTTGCTGGACGCCAAGGGTTCGATGAAGGATGAGCCCGGTTGTCTGCGATTTGACGTGATCCAGGATGGCGACGATCCGGACAAGATCTGGCTCTATGAGGTCTACGTTGACGAGGCCGCGTTCCAGGCGCACATGGAGACGCCCCACTTCATCAGGTGGCGGGATACAACCGCGGATTGGGTGGCAGAGCGACCGGAAGGCAGGGCAATAGGCGCGTCCGTCATCTGGCCGCCCCGCGAAGATTGGGGAAAGTAGCCCGGCGCCGATCCCTTCAAGAGTTGGGCATGGGCCCACGAACAGGGAGCAAACCAATGTCATTTACAACACGCCCCGTTTTCATGGGCCGCCATGGCGTCGTCTCGGCCGGACATTATCTGGCGGCGGCGGCGGGATCCCGCATGTTGGAGCAAGGCGGCAATGCAATCGATGCCGGTGTGGCCGCCGGATTCGCGCTCAATGTATTGGAGCCGCAGTCGAACGGCATTGGGGGCGAGGTCCCCATCCTCATCTATTGCGCGCGGCAGCGTCGGACGTACGCCATCAACGGGCAGGGCTACGCGCCGAAGGCCGCGACCATCGCCTGGTTCCGCTCTCAGGGGATCGAGATCATACCGGGCGACGGCTTTCTGCCGGCGACCGTGCCGGGCGCGTTCGGCTCGTGGACGACTGCGCTGGAGCAGTTTGGGCGCCTGCGGCTCAAGGATGTGCTGGAGCCGACGATCGAGTTGACGGAAGAAGGGTTCGCGGTCTACCCGGAGTTGCACGGCTCGCTGGCCAGGCTGAAGGAGAAGTTTGAGAGCGAATGGCCCAGTTCGGCCCGGGCCTATCTGCCTGACGGACGTGCGCCTGAGGTGGGCGAGTTTCTGGCCAACCCGGATTGGGCGGAAACCTTCAAGGCGACTGTCGACGCGGAAATCCGCAACAGCCACCTCGGGCGAAAGGCGGGGATAGCCGCGGCGCGCGACTATTTCTATAAGGGTCCTATCGCCGAAAAGATCGTCGCCTTCCAGCGCGATGCGAAGATACGCGACGCCAGTGGGCAGTGCAACGCCGGCCTGCTGGCAGAAGCCGACTTTCACGAATACAGTACCAAGGTGGAGTCGCCGGTCTCGTTCAACTATCGCGGCTACGATGTACACAAATGCAACACCTGGTGTCAGGGTCCTGTCTTTCTGCAGCAGCTGGCGCTGCTCGAGGGCTTTGATCTCAGCGCGTTCGAACACAATTCAGCCGACTACGTCCACACCGTGGTCGAAGCATCCAAGCTGGCATTCGCCGACCGTGAACAGTACTACGGTGACCCGGACTTTGTGGAGGTACCGCTCGAACGTCTGCTGTCCAAGGAGTATGCGGCCGGGCGCCGCGACCTGATTGACGCTCGGCGAGCATCACTGGAGTTACGGCCGGGCGACGCGCCAGCCAGCACGCCCAGACATGCGGAAGCGGATCCGAACGTCTATACGGGCGATACGACGCACGTTGATGCAGTCGATCACGAGGGCAATCTGTTCGCGGCAACGCCCAGCGGCGGCTGGATCCCGTCATCGCCGGTCATCGAAGGGTTGGGCTTCCCGCTGGGGACGCGCGGGCAGATGTTCTACCTGGACCCGAGCCACGCCAACGCACTGGCGCCGCGCAAACGGCCGCGTACAACGCTTACGCCCTCGCTGGCGACAAAGGACGGCGAACCTTACATGGCGTTCGGTACACCGGGCGGGGATTGCCAGGACCAGTGGACGCTGCAATTCTTCCTCAACGTGATCGACTTCGGCATGAATCTGCAGGAGGCGATCGACGCCCCCAGTTTCCACACACACCATTTCCCAAACTCTTTCTATCCCCACAATGCGAATCCGGGCAGCCTTACGTTGGAGGCGCGCATTCCTGAGTCCGTGCGGGACGCGCTTTCCGAGCGGGGGCACGAGGTTACGGTCGGCGGGGCGTGGAGTCACGGCAAGGTGCTTGCGATCACATTCGACGTGAAGAGCGGTCTCATCTCCGCAGGAGCCTCGCCGCGCCGGCAAATCGCCTATGCGATGGGACGGTGAACGGCAGTGATCAGTGGTCGGTTGTCAGACGCGGCAGTCACCAGGTAATGCTTATCAGATAGATGGAGGCGCGGTATGCAGTCCCCACATGGTATTACGGCTTCGGCGTTTCGCCCGTCTGTGATGGGCAGGAACGGGATGGTTACATCAGGGCATGCGCTCGCGTCGCAGGCGGGGATCCGAACGATGATGCGCGGGGGCAATGCTGTGGACGCGGCGATTGCCACGGCGGCCTCGCTGGGCGCGGTTGAGCCGGCAGGTTCGGGGGTCGGCGGAGACGGCTTTATCTTGATCTATTGGGCTGAGACCGGGGAGGTCAGCGCGGTAAACGCGACCGGTCCTGCTCCTGGGGCGGCTACCCGCGAACGCTATTTGCAGGATGGCGGGATCCCCATGAAAGGGATTCGCAGCGTTTCAGTGCCTGGTTTGGTGGATGGGTGGCTGCTGGCGCATGAACGGTACGGCGCGCTGCCGCTTGAGGAGGTGTTCCGTTCCGCCATAGCGCTGTGTGAGGACGGTTTTCCAATCAGCCATCTGCTGGCGAGTGGCTTGCAGGCGGAACACGAGCGTTTCGCGGCCGACCCGCACACGCGGGCCATTTATACCACTGACGGGGACCCGATCCCGGCGGGGGGGATTCTGTGCAACTATAAACTGGGCGAGACACTGCGCAAGATCGCCCAGGATGGCGGGAGGATCTTTTACGAGGGGGAAATCGCCAGGGAGATCACTGAGTTCAGCCGGGCGCGGGGCGGCTTGCTGACTGAAGAGGATCTGGGCAATTACCATGCCCATTGGGTTGAGCCGATTCACGTCAACTATCGCGGTCACGAGGTCTACGAGATGCCGCCCAATTCGAGCGGGCATATCCTGCTGCAGGAACTGAATATCGTCGAGCTGTTCGATCTGCAGGGCTTAGGGTGTAATACGGCCGAAAGCGTCCATTTGATGGTGGAGGCGAAGAAACTGGCTTTCGCCGACCGAGAGAAGTATATGGCGGACCCGGAGTGGGTCGATATTCCGCTGGCGGGGATGCTATCGAAATCGTATGCGGCTGAGCAGGCCGATCGCATCGATATGGGTAGGTCGGCGGTCGACGTCGCGGCGGGCGGGCCGGAAGCGCACGAAGATACGACCTGCTTCTGTGTGGCGGACCGGGCGGGAAACATGGTCTGCATACTCCAAAGCATACAGTCAGGATTTGGTTCAAGCCTGGTCGCGGGCGACACGGGTATCCTGCTCAATAACCGCATGACCTACTGGCACCTGGAGGATGGACATCCGAACTGCCTGATGCCGGGCAAGCGTGTTCGCCATACGATGAATCCCGTCATCATAACCAAGGACGGCCGACCGCTGATCGCATGCGGGACGCCGGGCGCGGATACGCAGGTGCAGACGAATCTGCAGCTTGTTACGCATATGCTCGATTTCGGCATGACGCCGCAGGAGGCAGTCTCCGCGCCGCGCTGGCGCAGTTTGCAGAACCCGATGGAGTCCACGATCCCGCATGTCTGCTCCAACAACCTGCAGCTGGAAGACCGCTTTCCGATTGATGTGCAGGAGGGGCTGGCGCGGAGGGGACACGATCTGGAAATGGTGGGGGACTGGGGCGGGCCGGGCAGCGCGCAGGCGATCATGGTGCATCCGGAGTCTGGCGCCCTGATCGGCGGCTCCGACCCGCGGAGAGATGGGTACGCGGTCGGGTATTAAACTCGCACGCGCTCAAAGCAGTCAGCGTCTACAGCTGGAAGAAATTAGACGCCTTACGATTCAGGCAAAAGAGGTACAAGGGTTATGTCCAGTCCCAACATTCTGTTTCTGATGACCGACCAGATGCAGGGTCGGGTGCTTGAGCCTGACAACCCGTGCCAGACCCCGTATTTGGACCGGCTGGCGGCCAGAGGCGTGCGTTTCCGCAGGGCGTATACGCCGAATGCGGTCTGTTCTCCGGCGCGCGCAAGCCTGATGACCGGTCTGCTGCCTCACAACCACGGGGTGCTCTTTGTCGAGCATACGGTTGACTCTGATCAGGCGGTGCTGCGGACGCAACATCCTCACTGGGCGGAGCGGCTGACAGAGGCCGGATACCGCACCGGTTATTATGGCAAGTGGCATGTGGAGCGTTCCAACGAGCTGTCCCGCTTCGGCTGGCAGGAACAGGGGAAGCAGGCCATGCGCCATGACTGGGGCTCGGTCAATTTTTCGCTTGAAAGATTTCTGGAGAGCCCCGCCGGTTACCATCCGAACCGCTTTTACGGCGTCTGTGATCAACCGGCCAGCGAACGCGGCATGGGCGAAAAGACGGACGCGGCGCTGCGTTTTCTCGACGCAGCCATAGAAGACGATGCGCCCTGGTGCTGCTTTGTCAGTTTCACCGAACCGCATGATCCTTTCTACTGCCACGAGGATGCGTTCGCGCAGTATGACGTAGACTCGATCCCCCTGCAGCCGAACGTCTACAACGATTTGAGCGGCCAGCCGAATCTGTACAAGCGGTCGGCGCAGGTATGGAGCGGCTGGACGGACCGGGAACACCGTGAGGCCGCGGCCTGCTACTATGCTTCGATCAGCGAGATCGACGAGCAGTTTGGGCGCCTGCTGGAGCGGGTGGAACGCGCTGGGCAGCTTGACAATACGATCGTGGTTCTGACATCGGATCACGGGGATTTCCTGGGCGCGCACGGGCTGTACTGTAAGAATATCGGCGCGTTCGAAGAAGCGTACAACATCCCCTTGGTGGTGGCTGGACCCGGCGTCGCGGAAGCGGCCGTGAGCGATGCCCGCGTCGGGCTGCAGGATGTGGGCCAAACGCTGCTGGAACTGGTCGGAGCGCAGCCGCTGAGGCAGATTGACGGGCGCTCTTTTGCCCCAGTACTGGCCAGCCCGCACGAGACATCGGATTATCAGCAGGGTTTTGCCGAATACTTTGGCGGGCGGTATATTATCAGCCAGCGGCTGCTATGGGACGGAGACTGGAAATTCGTCCACAACGGCTTCGATTATGACGAGCTTTACAATCTGGCCGCAGACCCCTTTGAGATGAACAATCTGGCACAAGATCCGGCACATGCCGGAAGATTGGAGGCAATGACGCGGCAGATGTGGCAGATCGTCGTTGCTTCCGGGGATCACAGCCTCTTCAACACACACTACCCATCGATGCGGATGGCAGCCGTAGGGCCGGGATAGTCTTTGCTTTGCGTTTTCGGTCGGATGGAAACCGGTGCATTCGCTTGTTACCGAAGAAAGCGTAGAGTTGTCTTCCAGACAAACGGGAGAGAAGGTAAGAGTCAATATGAACCAACCACTGACTGACGAGCAGGTAGATTTCTTTCGAGACAATGGTTACCTGGTCCTGCGTAACGTGCTGGATCCCGAGTTGATGGCCCAGACACGGGACGCGTGGTGGGATGCGGCGCCCAAGAACCTGATACGGAGTGACCCGAATTCTTGGGTGGGCGCCTTCCCCGACTCACGCTTCACGTGGAAATACCGTGACCGCAGCAGCGAGCCGTGGATGATCGAACTCCTGTACGGTAATCCGGAACTCCAGGCCGTTGCAAAGCAGCTGCTCGGTCCTGAGCTGGCAACTCCGGAGCGTATACGCGGGATATACTGCGTCTTCCCGGATACGGACAAGGCGCCGCGGCCGTCTCGTTTTCACGTTGACGCGCACGCATTTCATCTGGGTGTCGTGGGCTACGTTGACGACGTGCCGCCCGACGGAGGTGGGTTCACCATTTGGCCGGGTAGCCACAAACAGTTTTATCATACGTTCAAGACGGCCTACACGTTCAACCCGCTGGAGGAGAACAAGGAGGTCTGGGACACGGACGCGTGGCGCGCGGTGCTGCAGATCGACCCGGTGCATACGTACGGCTCTGCCGGTGATGTCGTGCTGTGGCATCACCGGATGGGACACGGCGCCGGCCACAACCGGTCGGGGCAAGTGCGGCAGGCGGTCTTGTACGACTTCTGCCGGGCCGACCTCAACGCTGTTCAGGATGAGCCTCCACCGGCCGATATGTGGCGGGACTGGCCCGGGATCAATGGGGGCTAGAGCCGACAGGTTATGAAAATCACGGACGTCAAGACTTATCTGATGCAGGCGGGCGTGCCGGGCGGCGGCTGGACGCAGCGCAACTGGCTGTTCGTCAAAGTCTTCACCGATGAGGGCATCTATGGGGTCGGCGAGGCATCGGGCTGGCCGCGGGTGGTGGAGACGGCGATCCAGGATCTGCGCGAGATTCTCATCGGCGAGGATCCTTTTCTGATTGAGCGCATCTGGCAGAAGATCTATCTGGCGATGATGGGGCACGGCATGACCGGAATCGTTGGCGGCGGCGCGCTCACCGGCATAGAGATGGCCCTGTGGGACATCAAGGGGAAGGCGTTGGGCGTGCCGGTCTGGAACCTGTTGGGCGGCAAGATCCGGGATCGAATCCGGCTTTACGCGCACGCGCATACGGCGGAACGCGCCCATGAGTTGGTGGAAAGGGGGTTCAGCGGCCTCAAGACCGGGGGCGTGGTCAACCCGATCGCGAAAGTAAGATCTTTGCGGGAAGCCGTCGGACCGGAGATCGATCTGATGGCCGACGTTCACGGCCCCCCCTGGTTCAGTGTGCGGGACGCGATTCGCGTGGGTCAGGCACTGGAAGAGTTCGACCTGCTCTTTTACGAAGACCCGGTGCCGCCCGAACACGTTGAAAACCTGGCCAAGGTCGCGCGTCATGTCAATTTGCCGATCGCGGCGGGTGAACGGCACACGCAGATTTACGGCGTGCGAGAGCTGATCGAACGGGAGATCGTGGATGTGATCCAGCCGGACACGGGCCGGGCCGGCGGGCTGATGCAGATGAAGAAGATGGCGGCGATGGCTGAAGCTCACGGGATCGGCTTCGCGCCCCATGACGGTTCGTTAGGGCCGGTGGCGGAGATGGCCGCGGTGCATCTGCTGGCTACTCTGCCCAACTTTCTCATCCTGGAGCACCTGGAGGACGACGCGCCCCAGCGGTACGAAGTCATGCAGCCGCAACCCGAGATCGTCGAGGGATCGATTGTCGTGCCGGATGCGCCGGGCCTGGGCGTGGATATTGTCGAAGATGCAATCTCCCGCTATCCTTCCACCGGCAACGTCTCCACGCCCAGGCAGGAGGAGTACGTCTACTTTCAGGCGAAGTATGGCCGGGCCAAGTGGCTGGAGCAGTAATGGCGTGCGACAAGCAGATTTTGCTTGAGCGACGTCTCCACCGGGCCATTTTCGCAATATTGGACGGCGAACAGATAGACGAACTGGGAGAAGAATGACGACGAGATCAGTCCGGACGCATGAGATTTCAGAGGACGCCAAGACGAAGCTGCGTTCGGTTTCGACGGCCACGCTTACGAGCCAGCTGCAGAATCATGGCTTTCGCAATACCTTTTTGGCCGGTCTGTACCCGCTGCGGCCCGACCTTCCCATGGTGGGCTACGCCTTCACGTTGCGCTATATTCCGGCGCGCGAAGATCTGGCGGACGAACGCTACGACAACACCAGGAACGTGCAGAGGCTGGCAGTGGAGGCGGTCGGACCGGAAGATGTATTGGTCATTGACGCTCGCGGCGAAGTCAGCGCGGCCTCCTTCGGCCACATTCTGGGGACGCGCATCACCCGGCGCGGCGCGGCCGGTTTCGTCACCGACGGCGCGCTGCGGGATACACCGTTCTTTCGGAGCCTGGAACTGCCGACCTACATCCGAGCAGCTCACGCGACAACGTCATTTGTGGCCCATCACCCGGTTGACATGCAGGTGCCCATCGGTTGCGCCGGTGTGGCGGTGACGCCGGGCGACGTGGTCGTAGGCGATGCCGAGGGCGTAGTGATAGTTCCGGCTCATCTGGCGGAGGAAGTTGCCCAAGGCGCCTACGAGCAGGAGATCAGAGAGGCGTTCTTCCAGGAGAAAGTTGCGGGCGGCGCCGGCATTGTCGGTGTCTATCCGCCCAATGACGGGACACTGGCGGAGTTCGAGCACTGGCGCCGTGAGAAGGGCGTTTAGCGAGCGAAGAGGCGCTAGTCCCCTCGAAGTCTGCGCAGTTCTTCTTCCAACTCCCGAATTCTGGCAGTGTTCGCTTTTTGCCTTCCCCGGCCAAAAAAGTTTGCGGCTACGTTGGCCAGAATCGCGGTTAGCATTACCACGATAATTTCGTTGAATAGTCCCCGCCTTTGCTCCTGATCGGCCACAAAAGACGAGATTAAGGCTTCATCTATCAGGTCACTCTCATGCGCGAGTTCCTGTAGTGCCATTGTGATACCGTTTGTAGTGGAACGGAGCTTTGGCCCATCAGTGATTATCTGGCTCAGAGCATACAACATCGACACGATCGTAATTGCATTGAAGATCACCGGTGGCAGCAACTTGCCTTCCATTTCACATCCTCTTTGTCCAGGCAGTTCGTTTGAATTTCACGTTTCAGAGTACTGCAGTTATCTCTTCTGTGACAACATGCAGGTGCCTGAAGTCGATAAGACGCACTTAGTCGCAGCCGGCGCGACATGCCCAAATGTGCCCAGGCAGTCCGGGTGGGCTAATTCTCTCGCAGCCCGCGCAGCTCTGCCTCCAGCTCACGAATCCTGGAAGTATTCGTGTGATGCCTCCCCCTGCCAAGGTAATTCGCGATTACATTGGCGAGGATAGCGATAATCATTGTCACGATCAGGTAGTTGTCAAGCCTTGTGCGCTGATCGCGGTTTGTCGAGAGGCCGGAGACTATCGAGTCGTCCTCGAGGACGCCTTCCGCAGCGAGCTCCTCAAGTGCGTGAATGGCGTCGGCTGTTCTGATCAAGCGCCCTGAAGCCCCCGTAACAATCTGGAAAAGGGAAAACAACAACGCAACGATGGTAATGACATTGAATAATACAGGTTGCAGCAGTTCGTCTTTCACTCTTGAACCTCCTTGTCCAGTTGTTTATTCCGCTCTAGTCTTACCCTGAATTCAGGGCTATACGGGGACATTGTATCACCAGGGTATGTTGGCGTGTCCAGCGGCGGCATGACTGCGTTGGGTCCAAATCCGTTCACAGGTTGTCCCCAGGCGTTGCAGGTGCAATCTCCGCTTCGTTACAAGTCCGCCTTAGTGAGGGAAATCGCCCGCCGGAGAGTTTCGAGCGAGGCATGCCGCTAACTTTCCAGCAGGTCCTGCAGCAACTCTTTGGCGCGCCTTGACGCCCGCCCCCGATGGCTGACTTCGTTTTTGACCGTGGTTGACAGCTCTGCCAATGTACGCCCGTGGTCCGGCAGGAAGAAGACGGGATCGTAGCCAAAGCCGTGTGATCCTCGCGGAGAGTTGGTGATTGTTCCCTCCAGTATACCTGTGCAGGTTTCGGGCGCGGCCGTCGGCCGCGCAATGGCAACCACGCATTGGAAGCGGGCCGTCCATGGGCGGGGATGGGAATGCAGTTCCCTCAGCAGCTTCTCGTTTCTGTCCTGGTCGGTTGCGCCGGGGCCGGCATAGCGGGCGGAATGCACGCCCGGGGCGCCCCGCAGGGCATCCACCTCCAGGCCGCTGTCGTCGGCCCATGTCCACAGGCCGGTCAAGCCGGCGTAGTACCAGGCCTTCAGTACGGCATTGCCGGCAAAGGTATTCTCGGTTTCTGCGACCTCGTCTCGGACGCCAATTTCATCCAAAAAGGTGAGCGCCAGCGGCAGGTCTTGCAGGAGCTTGCCGTACTCCAGGAGTTTTCCCTGATTGTGTGTCGCAACCAATAATTTCCGGACCATCAAATTGCCCTCCAGGAATCGCGAGTTTCCCAACTGTTCTGCTGTCCGGCAACCATGCCGTCTGTCACACAATCAGATATAACACAACGAAGCCAGATTGGTTAAAGGAGCCCCCGTCTCTTGCCATTTCGCTGGTAAGGGGCTATCATACTCGCCGTCGGCGAAGGCACCCTCAGGCGACCCCTTAGCGCCCCTGGACAGGAGAGAACTGCTGTGTCGTATCACCCGTTGCGCATCTTCAGCGGTTCTGCTCACAAAAAGCTGGCCCTGGAGATTGCTCAGACTCTGGGGGTGGAACTCGGTCAATCCACGACTCGCCGGCTGCCCGACAGCGAGATACACGTAATGATCGATGAGGTTGTGCGTGATCAGGATATCTTTCTGGTCCAGTCCTGCTGCCAACCGGTGAATGATCATGTCATGGAGTTGATGCTGTATCTGGACGCATTCCGGAGGGCGAGCGCCCACAGTGTCAGCGTGGTGGTGCCCTATTTTCCTTATGCCCGTCAAGAGCGGATGGCGCATGGCCGTGAGTCGGTCAGCGCCCGGGTAATCGCCAATATGCTGGAGATGATGGGAGCGGACCGCGTCATATTTGTAGATATCCATGCCAGGGCGATCCAGGGCTTTTTCAATATCCCCGTCGACCCGCTTTCCGCACTGCCGATCCTGGCGGACTATTTTCGGCAGCCAGAATGGGAAAACGCGGCCATTGTGAGCCCGGACGTGGGCCGTGCCAGCTTGGCGGGCCGCTATGCGCAGCTGCTCAATCTGCCTCTGGTGGTGATGCACAAACGGCGCACGAGCGTCAGCGTTGCCGAGACGACGCACGTTGTCGGCGAAATCGCCGGTATCCGCCCGATTATAATCGACGATATCATGGCCGGCGGCAGCGTTCTCAAACAGATTGACGCCCTGTACGAAGCCGGAGCTGAGGGGACTGCCGCCTTCGCGGTCACACACCCGGTATTGCTGCCCTCAGCGTTGGAGCATCTTCAGTCCGACGATCGTATCGCCAAGCTGGTCGTTTCCAACACACTTCCCGTTCCCCAGGAAAAACGATCTGACAAGGTGGTCGTACTGTCGATTGCGCCGATGCTGGCCGATATTATCAATCGCATCCACCAGGGTCGAAGCATTTCAAAGAAGCTAATACTCATGTAACGAGGCCTGTCCAGGAGCGGCCGCATGCGGGACTCCTTTGCAACGGGAGTTTCCGGCATGCACCAAGACCGGCGGACCAAAGTTGGTCGGAGTCCGGAGAATCGCCGGAGACGCACGTCAGGCCGGACATACACCACAGATCAGGGGTACCGTACCTGCCAGGGAGAACGGATACCCGGAGGACCGTACATGGAGACACTGCAACGTTCCTGGATTGACAGGTCTGATGAAGAAGATGGCCAAACCTATGAAGACGACGCGAGTCTCGATCCCGACATAGTCGAAGATGAAGACATCTATGTAGCATCATACTCGCAGTTGATGTGGTGGCGATTTCGCAAGCACAGGATGGCCGTACTCTCCGGATTTCTGGTCATCATCCTTTATGGAATTGCGGCTTTTGCCGAATTCGTGGCGCCGTACGACCCGGAGCAGTCCTTTGTAAAGTATAAGTTTGTGCCGCCCATGAAGATCCGGATTATAGACGCGGAAGGGAATCTACGCAGGCCGTTTGTCTACAAAATCATCAGGGAGAGGGATCCCGAAACCCTACGCAACATTTACAAAGAAGACGAGACAACGGTTCATCCGATTCGCTTTTTCGTGCGCGGAACCGAATACGACATGTGGGACAGTTTTCCTTCGACCTGGCATCTCTACGGGTTGGACGTTCCCCATGAAGAGCAGGGTATCTTCCTGATGGGCGCTGACCGGCTGGGACGCGACCTGTTCTCCCGGCTGTGTTACGGCGCGCGTATTTCGCTGACCATTGGTCTGGTAAGTGTTGTCATTAGCCTGGTAATCGGTATTCTGCTCGGGGGCATCTCCGGCTTCTATGGCGGGGCGATTGACAATGCCATTCAACGGCTGATCGAGTTCATCCGCTCGATTCCGGAGATTCCGCTGATCATGGCGCTGGCTGCGGCTCTGCCTGCCGACTGGCCGGTGGTGCGCTTATACTTCGGCGTAACGATACTTCTTTCGTTCGTAGGCTGGACCGGTCTGGCCCGGGTTGTGCGCGGGCGTTTTCTGAGTATGAGAGAAGAGGATTTTGTGATGGCGGCCCGCTTCTGCGGTTCGAGCGAGATGCGCATTATACTGCGTCACATGGTACCCTCGTTCCTCAGCCACATTATCGCGTCCTTGACATTGGCGATTCCGGGCATTATTCTGTCGGAAACGGGTCTGAGTTTCATTGGTCTGGGCCTGCGCGCGCCGGCCATCAGTTGGGGCGTTCTGCTGCAAGAGGCCCAGAATCTACGTTCCGTCGCCCTTGCGCCTTGGGTTTTGACCCCTGGCCTGGCGGTGGTTCTGGCAGTACTGGCTTTCAATTTTCTCGGCGACGGCATTCGCGACGCCGCCGACCCATATGCCAAGTAGCTTAAAAGGCAGATCTTGTTCCATTGGGAATCAAGAAGGCCTTGGCATACGGTAGGATGTCCAAGAATTCGGAACCGGATGACGAATGTTCGTACATGAAGAGAACGGATTTCACTCATGACAATTTCATCTGCGCAAATCGACAGTGTGACAGCCAGCGGTGACTCCGCCGAGTCCCAAGAGTTTCTCCTGGAAGTTAAGGGGCTGAAGACGCACTTTTTCCTTGCACAGGGAATTGTGCGGGCGTTGGAGGGAGTTGACTTCACCGTACGTCGCGGTCAGACAGTCGGCCTGGTCGGTGAAAGCGGCTGCGGCAAATCGATAACAGCCCGCTCGATCATGGCGATTGTTCCTTCCCCGGGACGGGTGGTCGAGGGCGAAGTTCTCTTCCACCTGCAAAACCAGGATAACGGCAGCGTCACCGATCAGGTCATAGATATGACCAAGATCGACGCCATGGGTACGCAGGCCCGTTCCATCCGCGGCGGCGAGATTTCGATGGTCTTCCAGGAGCCGATGACTTCGCTCAGTCCCGTTCACACGATTGGGAATCAAATCATTGAGGCGATCCTCCTGCACCAGGACGTCGACAAGGAAGAGGCCCGCGCGCAGGCGATCGACGTGCTGAACAGAGTGGGCATGCCGCAGCCGGAACGCACAATTGACCGCTATCCCCATCAGTTGAGCGGCGGCATGCGGCAGCGCGCCATGATTGCGATGGCCCTCTCCTGCCGGCCTAGCTTGCTCATCGCCGATGAGCCGACAACGGCTCTCGACGTGACCACTCAGGCCCAGATTCTGACGCTGATGCGCGAGCTGCAGGATGAACTGGGGATGGCGATCATATTTATCACGCACGACTTGGGCGTGATAGCGCAGATGGTCGACTATGTGGTGGTCATGTATCTGGGCGAAGTGGTGGAGATGGCCGACGTCGATACCATTTTCTATGATCCCAAGCATCCTTACACGCAGGCCCTGCTTCGCTCAATCCCGCTCTTGGGACGCAAGTCGGCCCAGGGAATTACCAGTCAGTTGACTGCGATTCGCGGCTCGGTTCCGGATCCTTACTCGATCCCGGAAGGATGTCCGTTCCACCCGCGCTGCCGTAAAGCGATTGCCGGCGTGTGCGATACGCGCAACCCGCCTCTGCTGGAGCTGGAAGGCGGCCACATGGTCCGCTGCGTATTGTACGAATAGCGGTCTCAATCCGTTTCTACGCTGGAATCTTCATCGGAGGTCGCGTACCGCGGCCTCTTTGCATTGCACTCTTTATATTGCACTCTTTTCATTGCACCTGATCCAATCAAGAGAATAAAACAGTCGGAGTAAACGATCTATGGGCACAGAGATGGACGCTCAGCCAGCCGGAGAATCAAAAGAGTCGGAGACTGAGGGACAAATGTCTTCTACCCCGGTCTGGCAGGAATCCGCCCTGATGGCCGGCTTTGTACATGACTGGCTGGTGGCGGGGCCGCTGGCAACGCCGATTGCAGAGGTCGACGGTTACACGGGTCCGGACGATAAGAGTCGGATTGTCGCAGATGTCAGAACCGCGGCCGCAGCAGGCGGAAGCAGTCTGGAGGGCGCGATCCCAGCCTCCCCGGAGGTATTCGCCGGCGCCTTGGAGAGACACAGTTTTGTCCCTGACCGCGAAGAGACCAGGTGGCGCGTGGTGCGCTGCCTTGACGACCACTTTGTAGACGTGTCCACTTTTCAGCATACGCCTCACTTCTTGCAAGCATGGGCCTACTGTGTGCTGGACGTTCCCGGCGCGTGTGAAGTTACATTTGCCCTGACGACGAACGGCCCGGCGGACATCTGGGTCAACGAAGAACAGTGCCACCGGGTGGAGCATTTTCATCACCAACTGCCCGAAACAGTATCCTTCCCGGCGAAGATGAAGGAGGGACGCAACGAGGTTAAGGTCTGTTTCGAGGCGGTAGCGTTGCGGGAATGCCCGTTTGTCATGGCTCTGCAGTTGACAGATCTGAAAGTTGAGGGCCCTAATTCACTCGATGACTTCCGTGTGTTGCTCCCGACTTCGGTACGGCCGGCAAACAGGAGGCAGACGTTGGAGTCGATCTTCGACCAGGCCTACCTGGACAGAGACGTTTACAGCCGCCATGCGAAGGTGACTGTGCGCTGGCCGGACGGCCAACCGGTGACCGACGATTTTGCGCTGCGGTTGATGCGCAAAGGCGGGCGCATCTATAGCGAACACCACACGAAGGGCGAACAGCGGGAGGAGGTGGTCCTGGGGACCGCGTTCCAGTTCCCGCAGGACGATTACGAAGTCTTTCTCTTTCCCAATCCCGAGCACTATTATGTCAATGACCTGCGCGTTGAACGCCGACTGGATATTCATATCGTCGGCAACAGTGAGTATTCCACTGAACGCTACGGCACCTACCCGCAACGGCGGCGAGAGGCCCTGCTCAATGCCGCGCGCCGCGGCGCGGAGGGCAGCATCTTTGCAGAGATTGCGGCGATGGAGCTGGGCATGTGGGACAATCTCAACGAGCAGGTCATTCTTGACTGCATTGCTTCTATAAACGAGCGGGCCGATTGCAGCGATTTTGATCTGGTTGGCCTGTTGGGCATGGCGGGACGCTACATTGAAGAGGAGGGGTTTCCGCAGTCGCTGGTCGAACCGCTGCAAAACTGTTTCCAGGGGTTCCGTTACTGGATGGACCAGCCGGGCGCGGATGCGATGTGCTTCTGGTCGGAGAACCATCAGATTCTTTTCCACACTTGCGAGATTCTGGCCGGCCAGCTGTTGCCGGACGACCTCTTCGCGAATGCCGGCCTGACAGGCAGTGAACACCGCGCCAAGGGTGAGGAACGTGCGCTTTCATGGCTGCGAAAGCGGGCCGCGGGCGGTTTCCGGGAGTGGGACTCCAACACGTATTTTGAGGAGGATGTGCTGGCCCTGAGCCATCTGGTCGACTTGGCTGAGAACGACGACGTGCGTGAACTGGCGGCAGTTGTGCTGGACAAGATGTTCTTCGGGCTGGCGGTCAACTCTTTCAAAGGGGTGTTCGGCTCCAGCCACGGACGCACCTATGCGCCCTATATCAAGGATGCCTTTCGGGAACCAACATCGGGCGTCACGCGGCTGCTGTGGGGCAAGGGGATCTTCAACCGGAGCATCCGGGGAACGGTGAGCTTGGCCTGCGCCGTGAACTATCAGCTGCCGCCGGTTATCGAGGCGATCGCAATCGACCCGGCTGATGAGATCTGGAGCCGGGAACGGCATGCGGGGCAACTGGAGGCTTGGTGTGACCGGGAAGAGGGCGAATGGGAGGTCAACAAGGTCACCTACAAGACGCCGGACTATATGCTGTGTTCGGCCCAGGATTTCCGGCCTGGAGAATCCGGCTATCAGCAGCATATCTGGCAGGCCACCCTTTCGCCGGAGGCTGTCGTTTTCGTCACCCACCCGCCCTGTCTCAGCGAGGACGGCTCTCACCGCCCGAACTTCTGGCACGGGAATGTTGTGCTGCCGCGGGCGGCCCAGTGGAAGGATCTGCTGGTGGCAGTCCACCGGCTGCCGGAGGATGACTGGCTGGGCTTTACCCACGCCTATTTCCCGATTTACGCCTTTGACGAGCACGAGTTCCGGGACGGCTGGGCGTGTGCCCGTGTCGGAGAAGGTTATCTGGCGATAACGGCCTCAGCGGGGCTGACGCTCACCGAGAGTGGCAAGAGCGCGTATCGGGAGTTGCGCTCGCACGGTCGAAACAGTAGTTGGGTCGTACAGATGGGTCGGGCTGAAATTGACGGAAGCTTTGCCGAATTTGTGGAGAAGGTGACGGCACTTGACATCACTTTCGGCGAGGACAGCGTACACCTGACCAGCCTGAGGGGCGAGAGCATCGACTTTGGCTGGCAGGGACCGTTGCTCGTAAACGAAAAGGAGGAGCCGACCAGCGGCTTCCTCCACTTCGACAACCCCTACTCCAGCACGGAACTGGGCTCGGAAAAGATGAGCATCCAGTTCATGGATCTGCTGATGCAGCTTGATTTTTCTTGAACCTCAGTCGTCGCTTTCTTCTGGGCGGATGATGACCATGTAGCGCATGGGCGCCTGGCTGGTGTTGATCAGCCCATGTAGTTTGTGCGGGTCGAAAACGACCGCTTCGTTGGCGCGCAGTGGATGGCGTTTCCCGTCGATCTCCAGCGTCCCCTCTCCTTCTATCATATAAAATGCTTCAAAGCCCCCGTGTCTGTGAGGGGGATGGGAGCGCTGGCCGGCTTCGACCTCCGAGATGTGGACTCGCAACGGCTCGCCTTCCACGTCGGCGTCGAGAAGGTAGCGAGAGATTCCCTTCTTTTCGATATCCAGGAATTGCACGGTTCAGTTCCTTTCCACGAGGGCGGTTGCCAACTATAGCTGCTCGCCGGCCTTGCCAGAGAATGTAATGCTCAGCGGCGGGGATAGAAGACATCGAGCAGCGGTTCGATGTCGGTGTAGTCGTAGCCGTAGGTCTCCTTGAAGCGTTCCTGGATCTGCTCCTCGGCTTTGGAGGGTGAGCGCAGAGGGAAGGCCAGCGGCTGCTTGTTCATGAGCGCCGATTCGGAGGCGGCCAGGGACATTTCCTGATCGAGGCGGGCTTCCTGCACTCCGTAGGTCGGTTCGATATCGTGAAGGACGGCGTTGGCGATACTCATGAACTGATCGGCCATGTCGACGCCGCGCCCGTTGTTTTCGCCGATGCCGAGATGGGCGTAGGGATTCTCCCAGACGATCTCCCGGTCGGGCAGTTCCAGGCTGATGCGCTCCAGGACGTGACGGCCTTCGACTTCGATGAATGAGCGCTGCGGCTCATAGGCGGCGGCGATGGCGCCGTCCTGGTAAGTTGCGGGGTCGGTGAAGTAGACGGTGTCTTCGACGATGGCGCCACGGGCGCCATCGATCTGGGAGATGCCGACGGTCTTGCGGCCCAGAGAGCGGGCGTGGATCACATTGGAGTAGATCATGGTGGCGGCGGCGCCGTTTTCGAACTCCAGGAAGCTGGTGGTGCAGTTCTCCCGGGAATGGTGGCGCTTCATGCGGTCGATGATGGGCACGACGTCGGTCACGTGGGTGATGCCGAGGATCGACTTGGGGGGGCTGCCGGCGAGAAGGCGCAGCATGCTCATGCCGTGGTAACCGCCTTCGTGAAAGATGCGGTAGATGCGTCCCACTTCGCCGATGATGCCGGAGGCGATCACCTGGGCCTGGAAGCGGGCCATGGGGACGCGGTGGTAGTTTTCCGCCACCTCCAGCTTGACGTTGTTGCGCTCGGCGGCCTCGATCATCATGTCGGTCATGGGGCGGGTGACGGAGACCGGCGTTTCGACGATGATGTTAATGCCGTTCTCGGCCAGGTAGCAGCAGATGGGATGGTGAGCGTCGCCGGGAACGACGACGTCGACGACATCCAGTTCCTCGCCGGCCACCAGCTCGCGCACGCTGGTGTAGGCGTTGACGCCGTACTCGGCTGCGACTTCGCGCAGGACATCCTCTTCCTTATCGCAGACGGCGACAAACTCGAACACATCCTTCATTCTGGGATAGATCGGCAGGTGGGAGCTGCGGCCGCGGCGACCCAAACCGATCAGGGCCAACTTCAATTTGCGTGGCATCGTTTACGTTTCCTTTGTCGGTGTGGGGATTGCGGGTTCCGGGATAGCGAGGTTATCCGAAGCAGATCCAGCGGACCCAGCTGTCGGCGCGCAGGCTGTGGTCGGTCCAGGGGGAGAGCAGGATCAGGTCGGTGGGCCCGACGGTAGCGCTCTCGCCGTCGATGGTGACGGTGGCCTCGCCCTCCAGGATGTACCAGAAGCGCCGCTCCCCGTGCTTCTCCGGTTCAAATGGGTTGGCAGGTGTTGTGATTCGGACGGCAAAGTGGTCGATCTGGTCCTGCACATCACGGATCTCGTAGCCCTTGCGGTTGTTCAACTCGGGGATGGCGCTGCCTTTGATGATCATTGTTTATGTACCTGAAGTTTTCAGTGGTCAGTTCTCAGAATCTTCCGCAGGCGCTGACTCAAGCCGAAGAGCCTGAGAGTTGAACTAGAGGCTGGCGTAGGGGTCGGCTGCGTCGCGCATGCCGTCGCCCATGAAGTTGAAAGCGGTCACGGCGATGACGACCATGAGGGCGGGGGCGACCATTGTCCAGGGGGCGATGGCGACGGCGCTGATGTTCTGGGCCTCCTGCAGGAGGACACCCCAGCTGATGGCGGGCGGGCGCAGGCCGAGACCGAGGAAGCTGAGTGCGGTCTCGCTGAGGATCATGGTCGGGATGGCGAGCGTCATGGTGGCGATGATGTGGCTGAGAAAAGAGGGCAGCATATGACGCAGGATGATGCGCAGTTCGCTGCTGCCGGAAAAGCGGGCCGCCATCACGAACTCTTCTTCGCGCAGCTGCAGGAACTTGCCGCGCACGACGCGGGCCATGCCGGTCCAGCCGATAAAGGAGAGAATGACGGTAATGCTGAAGTAGACATAGAGAATTGGCCAGCCTGGAGGCAGGGCGGCGCTCAGTCCCATCCAGAGCGGGATGGAGGGGATTGAGCGGAGAAACTCGATGATGCGCTGAATGATGTTGTCGATCGTACCGCCGTAGTAGCCGGACAGTCCGCCCAGCAGGATGCCGAGGACCAGGCTGATGACGACGCCGATGAGGCCGATGGAGAGGGAGAGACGAGCCCCATAGGAGACGCGGGAGAACATATCACGGCCGAGCCGGTCGGTGCCCAACACGAAGAATCCCTGTTCTTCGTGGGGCACGTCGAGGCCGAACAATTTCGTTGTGACTACAACTTCACCCCATAACTTATACTCTTCGCTCTTGGGGAGGAATCGGATGGGATGGATGATGTCTGTATCTTCGTGGTAGGTATTGCGGAAGGTTTCCGGGTCCCGCTCGCGTATTGTCTGGTAGATGAAGGGCATGCGCAAGTTGCCTTCGGCATCAATGATGTGAATTGGCGTCGGCGGGTGCAGCTTATACTTTACGAATTTGGCTTCCGGATCGTACGGCGCTACGAACTCACTGAACGCGGCGATCAGATAGAAGATGATTACGACAAAGGTGCTGAAGACAGCCACGCGATGGCGCCGATAACGCCACCAGATCAGCTGCCAGAAGGAGGCGACTGCAATGTTGGCCTCGTCTTCCCGTGTCTCCAGGAACTGCTCTTCCTCTTCCGGATCGTCTTCAAAAGGGGTTGGTCGTTGTTCCTCGGTCGTCATCGTCAGTTCCGGTCCATGAAATAGCGCTCAGATTACGAAAGTTTCTTATATTTGACACGCGCGCTCAGGTATTGTGGCGGCAGCCTATGGAACAGCTATCCCGTCTCTTCAAGGCGGATGCGGGGATCAACCCATGCCAGCAGCAGGTCGGAAAGCAGAGTGCCGATAACTGTGAGCACGCTAAGCATCATGATGAAGCTGCCGGCCAAGAACATGTCCTGGTTGATCAGCGCGGTGAATAGCATCGGTCCGGTGGTCTGTAAACTCAGCACAATCGCAACGATGGTTGTGCCTGAAATCAGGTCCGCCAGGGACCAGCCAACCGTGCTGAAGAAGGGGTTCAGGGCGACGCGCGTCGGGTATTTCCAGATCAGCCTTGTTTCCTTGACTCCCTTGGCGCGCGCAGTCTCAACATAAGGTTTATTCAACTCGTCGAGCAGATTGGCGCGGGTGATACGGATGCCATTGGCGGTGCTGCCGACTGCCAGGATGACGATTGGGATCCAGACATGGGCCAGAAGATCAAGGAGCCGTGCAATGGTCCAGGGCGCGTCCATAAACTCGGGGCTGAAGAGGCCGCCGACGCTCATATCCGAATAGCTGGTCACGAGCCACATGATTACGAGGGCAAGCATGAACTCCGGCAACCCTTTACCGATAAAATTGAGCGCAGTGACGATATAATCGATCACCGAGTATTGATGGGTCGCCGAATAGACCCCTAATGGGATCGACACGAGCCAGCCGAAGAGCAGAGTTGTAAATGAAAGGATGAAAGTGAGGCCAAGCCGGTCCCAGATAAGGTCCTCCACAGGTTTCTGGTAAAGCATCGACTCGCCCCAGTCGCCTTCCAGGAGGATGCCGGAAATCCACTTGAGATACTGAATGTGCTGGGGCTGGCCCAAGCCGTAGCGGCGCTCCAGTCTGGCCATGAGCACTTCGTCGACCTCGTCGCCCTGTTCGCGCAGTTGCGCGGCGTAGGTTGTCAGATAATCGCCCGGCGGAAGCTGGATGATGATGAAGGTGACTACCGAGATCACGAAGAGAGTCGGTATCATCACGGCGAACCGGCCAAGGATGTATGAGAACATGACGAACCTCGAAAAGAGAGTAAAGAGGCGTGAGGAGAGAGAAAACCGTCTCTCCCCACGCCTTACATCTTTGCTTTACATATGCATTGACGGATCATCCCAATACCAGGTGGCATTGTCGATGATGTGTTCGTAGACCCCGCGACAGCAATCCCAGGGGTTGCCGGCGTGGATGCCTTTGAAGCCGTTCTTGACCATGACGAGGCGCGGCAACTCGCCGAAGAAGCCGACGGAGGGCAGTTCTTCGGACCAGATTTCGAGGATCTGCTTGAAGAGATCGGCCTGCGCCTGCTCGCCTGGGGTGGCGCGAATCTGGTCCCACAGGTCCCAGATAGTCCAGATCCAGTGGCCTGCGGGCGGCTCCTGGGCGATGGGATTGGAGGGGTCCAGCTTCCAGGCGGTCCAGGCGTTGCACCAGGGGCGGTCGTTGATGTTGCGGTGCTTGACCCAGATCTGGGGGTCGGCCAGGGGCACGAGGTTACGGTCCATGAACGAGGTCGTGCATTCGACATCGTTGGACTGGTGGAGTTCAATGCTGAGCGAGCGGTCGACGCCGCGGTAATTGACTTCGAAACCGAGGTCGCTGAGATAGTCGATAAAGGTTTGGCTGAGGTCGGAGATTTCGGCGCCGCCCAACATGGTCCAGCTGATCCGCTCGCCGCTGCCATCCTTCCAGAGGCGGTATCCGTCGTCGTCTCTTTCGAGGTAACCAAGCTCGTCGATCAGGGCGTTGGCCTGATCGGGATCGTAGTCAAGGTAGGCGTTGCTGAGTTTTTCGTAGTGTACGGGCGATTCGACGGGAGGGCCGTACTGCATATTGGTTCCAAAGCCGTCGTAGATCAGTTCCCGGACTTCGTCGCGATTGAAACCGAGGGAGACGGCGATGCGGAAATCGCGTTCCTGGAAGAGTTCACGGCGGCGGTCGTCGTTGGTGGTCATGTTGAAATGGACACCATAGACGGCGGTCCAACGCCAGAACTGGATCTTGTAGTCGCCGCTATCCTCATTCTCTTTGAGAACGGTGAGGTCGGTGTTGCGGATATGGCGGGACTGGCAATCGATCTCGCCATTAACAAGCCGCAGGGCGTGGACATCGGAGTCGTTGAAGAGACGGAAGGAGAGGTCGTCAATGTAGGGCAACTGGTTGCCGGCGGTGTCCACTGCCCAGAAGTAGGGATTGCGCGTGCAGTTGACAATCTCTTCAGTGTACTCGCTTTGCAGGGTCCACGGATAGAGCATGGGGCACTCGGGGTTCTCGTGGCGTCCGCTGCGCATGTCGGTGTAGAGTTCCGTCCAGTTGTCGAGGCCGGCGTCGGCGATTTTCTGGTCGAGCGCGGCCTGATCGTCGGTGTGGTCCGGGTGGAACTGACTCATGTAGGCGGCAGAGCGGACCGGAGAACTGAGGACAACACCACCTTCCAGGTGGAAGAGGGCGTTCGGCCCTGCAAACTTGAAGACGACAGTAGTGTCGTCGGGAGCCGTCATTTCCACAGGGACATTTTCGCCGCCTGCGGGGCTGGTGAGCCAGCCGGGGAAGACGGGAGTGAGCGTCTCGTTCTTGATCTCCTCCTCGAACCAGAAGACGAAATCGGCGCTCGTGAAGGGCTCGCCGCTGGACCACTTCATGCCTTCTCGCAAGTTGAAGACATATTCGGTGGCGTCATCGCTGACCGACCAGGACTCGGCAATCATCGGGTTGACGGTGAGTTCCTGGTTAATGGACAAGATGCCGCGGATAATGACCTGGTTGAGGGCGAAGTGGTCTGCCTGGCCGCGGAAGCCGGCGCGCCACAGGCCGCCATAGTTGCCAATCCCGTCCAGTCCTTCCAGCACAAGCGGGTTGACGGGCACACGCTCATCAACAGGCGGCAGTTCGCCATTGGCGACCATCTCGGCCAGTCGCGGGGCTTCGTTATACATGGAGCCCGAGTCGGGCGCGGCCTCGGCGGGCGCCTCTTCCATCGGCGCTTCTGCTGCGGGTTCTCCACCTGCGCCGCAGGCCACCAGGACGGTACCTGCCGTCGCCATCGCTGAGACGCGCATGAAATCGCGTCTCGACACATCGGTTTTAGGAATCTTGAGACTCCTCATACAATTGTCTCCTTGTCTGTGAAAGGGCGAGTAGTGAGTGAAGAGGAGAGAGGAGAGAGAGTGCTTCGCAGTTGTTCTTGCCGTTCTCTCTTTTCTCTCTTCTCTCTCCTTTGGTTTACATATGGTTTTCCGGATCTTCCCAGTACCAGGTGGCGTTGTCGATGATATGCTCGTATACGCCGCGGCAGCAGTCCCAGGGGTAGCCGGCATGGATGCCCTTGAAGCCGTTGCGAACGACAACCGGTCGCGGCAGTTCGCCGAAGTAGCCGACGGTGGGGAGTTCTCTGCCCCAGATGCGGAGGATCTCTTTGAACAGTTCGTTCTGCTTGTCGCCGTCGGCGGTAACGCGGATCTCGTCCCAGATGCGCCAGAGGTCCCACTGCCAGTGGCCGTCGGGGGGCGGCTCGCCGATGGGGTTGTCGGGGTTGACCGACCACATCTGCCAGGCGTTGCCCCAGGGGCGCTCAGTGTTGGCGCGGTTGATCCAGATTACGGGATCGGCGAGGGGGATGAGGTTGCGGTCCATGAAAGTGGTCCTGGCCTCAATGTCGTTGTTGCGGTCGAGCTCCTGGGCGAGGGCGCGTTCGGCGCCGCGATAGTTGATCTCGAAGCCCATGTCGGTGAGGAAATCTATGAGCATCTGGTCGTTGTCGGTGACAGTGGGGCCGCCAAGCATGGTCCAGCGGATGCGTTCGCCGCTGCCATCCTTCCAAAGGCGGTAGCCTTCTGCGTCGCGTTCGGTGTAGCCGAGGCCGTCGATGAGGGCGTTGGCCTGGTCCGGATCGTATTCGAGATGTGCGTTGTTCAGTTCTTCGACGTAAAGGGGTGATTCGACGGGCGGGCCGTACTGCATGTTGGTGGCGGTGCCGTCGAAGACGAGCTCGTTGATGGCGTCGCGATCGACGCCGATCGAGCAGGCGATACGGAAATCGCGCGCCTGGAATAGCTCGCGCAGGCGGGGTTCCTTGGCGGTCATGTTGAGGTGCAGACCGTATACGGCGGTGCGGCGCCAGATCTGCAGCTTGTAGTCGCCTTTTTCTTCGTTCTCCTTGAGAACGGTAATGTCGGTGTTGCGCACGTGGCGGGACTGGCAGTCGATCTCGCCGTTGATGCACCAGAGCGCGTAGACGTCGGGGTCGGTGAACTGGCGGAAGGTGAGATCGTCGATGTAGGGGAGCTGGTTGCCGTCCGTGTCCACGGCCCAGAAGTAGGGGTTGCGGGTGGCGGTAACAAGCGGTTCACTAAAATCGGTTCCAACGGTCCAAGGCCAGAGCATTGGCGATTCGGGATTCTCGTGCCGGCCGCTGCGCTTGTCGACATAGAGATCGGTCCACAGTTCCAGGTCGGCATCGGCGATCATCTGGTCGAGCGCGGCCGAGTCGTCGGTATGGTCGGGGTGGAACTGCTTCATGTACTCGGCGGAGCGGACGGGGAATGAGAGAAGAATCCCGGCGCTGTAGTGGAAGAGCGCGTTGGGGCTGGCGAACTTGAAGATGACCGTTGTGTCATCGGGCGTATCGACCACGGCGGGCACGTTTTCGCCGTCTACAACGCTGGTGAGCCAAGCGGGGAAAACGGGTGTCAGCTCCTCGTTATGCACCTCTTCATCGTACCAGAACCTGATATCGGCCGAAGTGAAGGGCGCGCCATTGGACCACTTCATGCCTTCGCGCAGATTGAATGTGAACTCGGTGGCGTCGTCACTGACGGACCAGGACTCGGCGACCATGGGATTGATTGTCAACTCCTGGTTGACCGACAGCGCGCCGCGGATGATGACCTGGTTTACGGCGAAGTGGTCGGCCTGGCCGCGGCGTCCAGCGCGCCAGAGGCCGCCGTAGTTGCCGACGCCATCGAGGCCTTCGAGGACGAGAGGGCTGGCCGGCAGGCGTTCGTCAACGGGGGGCAATTCGCCATTGGCGACCATCTCGGCGAGTCGCGGGGCCTCGTTGTACATGGACCCTGAATCGGGCGCGGCTTCGGCAGCAGATTCGGCCGGCGCCTCTTCCATCGGGGCTTCGGCAGCGGGCGCCTCGCCTGCACCGCAGGCGGCGAGAACAGTACCGGCGCTTGCCATCGCAGACAAGCGTACGAAGTCACGACGCGTTACATCAGTCTTGATTGACTTCAGACCTTTCATTGGATCGTCTCCTTGAGTTAAGTACGGCTAAGGAAGGCGCTACCTCAATTGCATGAACTGATTGAGTTGTGTCAACGGTCGAGACCTGCCGATTCGCGGACTGCCTGAACTGGGGGAAGTTCCAGCGTGGGCAGAAGTATACTTGCTGGCAGTGCGAAAACCAAATCGTTTTAGCCGCTTCACTGGGCGAGTATTCCCATTGTGGCGCCGATGACGACCGTTTGCCGGTCGCGGATCCCTTACGTCCTTAGCAGGTAAAACAGATATTCAGGAAGGGCGTGAGATGCCCCCGTCAGAATGAGAACCGCCCCGAGTGCAATCACGATGCGGCGCAGGAGGAGGTTTTGCGGTATCGCTGTGCGGAGATAGTTCTCGACGATGATAACCATGCACAGACCAATAAGGCCCAGAATGAGAAAGCTGAAGTTATGAACTGCCGACCTCGCCCAGCGGTTGACATTGAGAACGTCCATCAAGAGCCGAAGAAGCGGAGAAATCCTGGTCACCAGGTAAAAGGTCAGGGCAGAGAAGGCAACCCAACTGACGAAATAGGCAGCGTACTTCGCTCTAATCTCCCAGGCGAACCGGGTCTTGAATTCTTTTTGCACGGATGTCATCCCAGTTCTCCGCTTGCGGTCACGCCCGCCAAGGTGAGCTCCTCGGCGAAGTGGCAGGCGGCGAAATGGCCGGGCGCGATTTCGCGCAGATCCGGCGTCTCCTGGCTGCATTGATCCTGGACGTAGCGGCAGCGGGGGTGGAAGTAGCAGCCGCTGGGCGGGTTGGCCGGATCGGCCACGTCGCCTTCCAGGACAATGCGGTCTTTCTGCTGCCGCATACGCGGGTCGGGGTTGGGGACGGCGGAGAGCAGTGCCTCGGTATAGGGATGGAAAGGCTGCGCGAACAGTTCTTCGGTTTCGGCGACCTCGACGATCTTGCCGACGTACATGACGACGACGCGATCGCAGATGTACTCGATCACGCTAAGGTCGTGTGAAACGAAGATGTAAGTCAGGTTGAACTCTTCCTGCAGGTCCTTGATCAGATTGAGGATCTGGGCGCGAACGGAAACGTCCAGAGCGGAGACGGCTTCGTCGGCCACGACGAGGCGGGGGTCGAGCGCGAGGGCGCGGGCGATGCCGATGCGCTGTCTCTCGCCGCCGCTGAAGGCGTGCGGGTAGCGGCGCATGTATTCGGGCCGCAGGCCGACCCTGGCGAGCAGCGAGGCGACGCGGTCCTCCAACTCCTTGCCGGCGGCGACCTTGTTAATTTTGAGGGGGTCGCCCACGATATCAATGACAGGCATGCGTGGATTGAGGGAGTTGAAGGGGTCCTGGAAGATCATGCGTACCTGCTGGCGGTACGGCTTCATTTCATTGTTGGACAGGGGCCCCAGATCGACCATTTTGCCGTCATGGTTCTGGAAGTAGATCTGGCCGCCGGTCAGGTCGTAGGCGCGCAGGATGCAGCGGCCGGCGGTCGTTTTGCCGCAGCCGCTCTCGCCCACCAGGCCGACGGTCTCACCTTGCAGGACCTGGAAAGAGATATCATCGACAGCCTTGACGTGACCGATTGTTCGGCGGAAAAATCCGGCTGTTATGGGAAACCATTTTTGCAGGTTTTTGACATCCAGGAGGATATCGCCGGCGGCTGCGCTGCCGTTTTCCGATGTGGAGAGTTGCTGGCCGTTGGTGGACTGTTCGCTCATTAGTTTCTGTAAACTATCTCTACGCTCTCGATTCAGAGCAGCGGCGTTTCAAGGATGGCTTCCTGTCTGGGACGTATGCCACCCGTCTATTCGTCTTCGTATAACAGACAGTGGACCTCCCTTTCGGGCCCCAGTGGAATTGCGGGGGGATTGACGGCGTCACAACGTCCGGGCATGAAGTGATCGCAGCGGGGCCCGAACATGCAGCCGGTTGGCCGGTTGTATGGATCGGGGACCATTCCTCGGATGGAGTCCAGCCGCTGGCGGTTGCGGCTTACGCCCAGCCTCGGAATCGACTTCAGCAACGATTGTGTATAGGGATGCTTTGGGTCGTGGAAAATCGAGTCCACGTCTCCGCGTTCCGCTACCTGGCCCAGATACATCACGACGACGTCATCGGCCATTTCGGCGACGACGCCGAGGTCGTGAGTGATGAGCATTATGGCCATGCCGAACTCATCTTGCAGCTCCTCGAGCAGTTCCAGAATCTGGGCCTGGGTGGTGACGTCGACGGCGGTGGTGGGCTCGTCGGCGATCAGCAGGGCGGGGTTGCAGGAGAGGGCCATGGCGATCATGACGCGCTGGCGCATACCGCCGCTGAGCTCGAAAGGGTAGGTTTCCAAGCGTTCTTCGGGGCGAGGGATGCCGACGCGGCGGAGCAGCTCGACGGCGTGCTCGTCGGCTTCATCGTCGAGCATATCGGTGTGCAGCTTGATCGCTTCGGTGATCTGGTTGCCGACGGTATGGATGGGGCTGAGCGAGGTCATGGGCTCCTGGAAGATCATTGAAATATCCTGACCGCGAATAGCCCTGATCTCCCTGCCGCGGGGATCGAGCGCGGCCAAATCAATGATCTCTGTCGTTGAATTCCCGCTGGCGCCGGCCTCGTCAGAGGTCCACTCCCCGTTCCCGGCGGTCGACAGGCGGTCGGGACGATGGTAGAGGATCTCTCCTTCGACGATCCGGCCCGGCTGATCGACGATCTGCAGAATTGAGCGGGCTGTGACACTTTTGCCGCAGCCGCTTTCTCCGACGACGCAGAGGGTCTTGTGCTGGTGGATAGTAAAGTCGACCCCATTGACGGCTTGAACGGTGCCCTCGTCGAGGAAGAAATGGGTCTTGAGGTTTTTGATTTCGATCAGTACGGGAGTTTCCATGAACCTGCGTTGGTCAGTGGCCGGTGAATTGTTGTTAGCGGTTATAGGGGTCGGCGGCATCGCGGAGGCCGTCGCCGAGGAAGTTAAGGGCCAGGACGGCTACGAGGACAGCCAGGCCAGGAATCAGGAGCCAGGGAGCGGTGGCGACCGAGCGGATGTTCTGGGCCTCCTGTAAGAGGACACCCCAGCTGACGACGGGCCTGCGCAGGCCGAGGCCCAGAAAACTGAGGGAAGTTTCGGCCAGGATCATGCCCGGGATGGAAAGTGTAAGCGAGGCGATGATGTGGCTGAAGAAGGAGGGAACCATGTGGCGCCAGATGGTTGTCAGTTCGCTGGCGCCATCGAGGCGGGCGGCCATGACAAAATCTTCGGTGCGCAAGGAGAGAAAACGGCCGCGCACGACGCGGGCCAGGCCGGTCCAGCCGATAAAGGACAGGATGATGGTGATGCCGAAATAGATGCGCAGAGGCGGCCAGTCCGTGGGCAGGGCTGCGGCCAGACCCATCCAGAGCGGGATCGTGGGAATGGAGCGGATAAATTCGATGATGCGTTGAATAAGATTGTCGACGGTCCCTCCATAGAATCCGGAGATGCCGCCGAGAAGGATGCCGAGGAAAAAGCTGAGGAAGACGCCAAGAAGTCCGATCGACATTGAGACGCGCGTGCCGTAGATCATGCTGCTTAAGAGGTCGCGCCCCATGCGGTCGGCGCCGAGGAAGTAGACTGGGATCTCGGCATCGGTCGAGCCGACCAGATGGAGGTCCGACTCCCACAGACCCCACATTTTGTATGGTTCCCCGCGCACGAAGAAGCCGATGTCGACGATTTGCTCCTCGTCAGTCACGAATGTCCGCTTTAGCGCTTCGGGATCTATTTCAACCTTATAGCCGTTGACATAAGGGTCCCAACGCAGCCCTTGCTCGGTTTGGCGGAGAAAGTGCAGCCGCTGGGGAGGCGCCCAGGTGTAATCGGCGCGGATTACTCCGGGGCTGGAGGGTGAGAGGAACTCTACGAAGATCGCTATGGCGTAGATGAGCAGCGTAACGACTCCGCCTGCCATCGCCATGCGATGTTTACGGAACTTCCACCACATCAACTGCCACTGCGATGCGACGGAAACGCTGCTCTCTACTTCAACCACCGCTGCTCCAGGAGAGACCGTTTCCGGGGGCAACGTTTTAGCATCAGTTACGGCCATAGATAGTTCCTTCTCCCCTCACTCTACGCGAAAACTCCCCATCGTTACTCCATGCGGATGCGGGGATCCAGCCAGGCAAGCAAAAGGTCGGACACCAAAGTGCCGATGACAGTCAGAATGCTCAGCAACATGATAAAGCTGGCCGCCAGGTACATGTCCTGCTGTTGGAGTGCACGAATCAGCAGGGGGCCTGTGGTGGGCAGACTCAGAACGATAGAGACGATGGCGGCGCCGGATACGAGAGTCGGCAGGACCCAGCCAACGGTACTGACGAATGGATTAAGGGCGACGCGGACGGGGTACTTGAACAGCAGCCTCCATTCCGGCAGGCCCTTGGCGCGGGCGGTCACGACATAGGGTTTGCGCAGCTCGTCGAGCAGATTGGCGCGCATGATGCGGATGAGGCTGGCGGTACCCGCCGTTCCGATGATCACCACCGGCACCCATAGATGGGCAAAGAGATCGGCCACCTTGCCCCAACTCCAGGGCGCTTCCTGGTATTCGGGCGAAAAGAGACCGCCCACACTCTGATTGAAATACTTGAAGGCGATGTACATCAGAATGAGCGCCAGCAGGAAATTGGGGATGGCCAGACCAAGGAATCCAAAAAAGGTAGCGACATAGTCGCCGACAGAGTATTGCTTGACAGCAGAATAGATACCGATAGGGAACGCCACGACCCAGACGAAGAGCAGGCTGGCCAGAGACAGGACGAAAGTCAAAGCCAAGCGGCTCCACACCAGGTCCGAGACAGCCTTGTTCCAGCCAAAGGAGTCGCCAAAATCGCCCCTGAGGACGATCCCCTGCATCCATTTCAGATATTGGATATGGACAGGCTGTCCGAGGCCATACTGATCTGTGAGCGCCTGCAGCGCTGTGGAATCCACATCTTCGCCTTGCGCGGCCATAGAGGCGACCATAGTGGTGAGGAAGTCGCCCGGCGGCAGCTGAATGATGACGAAGGCGACAATCGAGATCGCGATCAGTGTTGGGATCATGTAGAGCAAGCGGCGAAGAAGAAACTGAAACATTGTGAGGCCCTATCGAACGTGGAAAAGCAAAATAGGAGTGGGGAACGAGCCAATGCTCCCCACTCCGGAACGCTTAATTCTCGTTACTCACCACTGATCCAGAACTGTTCGGGCTGCGTCGGCGCGGGTGTCGGATACTGCCACGAACCCGGCATCGACGTGGGCACGTTGTGGAAGTTGTTCTTCACGATGCCATAGCCGGCAGGACTGGAGGAAGTGCCGATGACGTAGAACTGGTCCTTGGCGATCGCAAGGATCTCCTTCATCAGCTCGACCTGCTTGGCCTGGTCGCCAGAGGCCAGAATCTGTGCATAGAGATCCATCTGGTGCTTGACGATGTCCGGCGGTTCCTCCGGCTGCGTCATGGCGCCGGCGCCGCTGGGATTGGTGCGCCACGTCACCCAAGCCTGGGCAAAGGTGGACTCGCGGCTGAAGGGGAAGAAGTGGCGCGGATCGAGGAAGATCTGCGGGCCGGTTGCGGCGCCCCAGACATGGACGTCATGCTCATTGGCGTCCTTGCGCTGGTAGAGGAGTGTGCGGTCGACGACGCTCAACTGGGCGTTGACGCCGCAATCCTGCCACTGGTTGACGACCATTTCGGCGCGGTCGGAGAAGCCGAAGGCCTCGGTCGTTTGCACGACAAAGGAGAACGGTTCGCCGTCGGGCCCGAGGAAGTATCCATCGCCGTCGCGCTCGGTCATACCGGCCTTGGCCAGGTATTCATGCGCCAGGTCCTGGTCGAATTCCGTGTACTGCGTATACCACTCTTCATCATAGAACTCGGCCATATCCTTGGGAATGGCGCTCTGCATCGGTTCGCCCTGTCCAATGTAGAGGACGTCGATAATCTCCTGGCGATTCATGCAGTGGGACATGGCGATGCGGAAGTCTTTGTTATTGAAGATTTCGCGCATGCGCTCGTCTTTGTGGTTCAGATTGAAGTGGTAGCCGGTCGTATTGCCGATGCTGCGTGTCTCGAAGAACTCGTACTCGCCGGGTTCACGATTTTCGGCGATGACGGCCTTGTTGTCGTTGGTGTTGAAGTGGCGGCTCATCATGTCGATTTCGCCGTTCAGCACTTTCAGCAGCAGGACTTCGCGATCTTCGAGAATGTCATAGACGACGCGGTCGATGTAGGGAAGCTGGTTGCCCTCGGTATCGACCTTCCAGAAGTAGGGGTTGCGCTCCAGGATCATCTGGGAGCCTTCACCGTAGGCGATCCCTACCTTCCAGGGCATCAGGGTGGGCAGATCGCCATTGAACCAGCGCGAGTCGGAGGGTGTTCCGGGTACGCTGGAGCACTTCATCTGGTAGAGATGGACCCAGTCGTTGGCGTTGTTCTCGGCGATCAGGGCGTCCAGGTTCTCGGTGTTGTAATCGGCGTGGAACTGGGAGCAGTAGTGCATGGGAACACGGGTGAAGATGCTGCCGCTGGGCGTGGCCAGGTTCTGGAGGAAGAGACCGTTGGGGGCGTCGAAGGTGATCTTCAGGGTATAGTCGTCGACTGCTTCGAAGACGGCGTCGGCTTCGCCGGCGCGCATCCAGCCGGGCGTCCCGCCTGGGCTCAGGTCTGTGTTCAGGATCTGGTCGTTCCACCAGAAGACGAGGTCGTGGGCGGTGAAGGGCGCGCCGTCGGACCACTTCTGCCCTTCGCGGAATATGAAGGTGTACTCGCTGGCATCTTCGCTGGCGATGACATCTTCAACAGCATTGGGCACGACGCCGTCCCACTGGGGCGTCCAGGTCATCAGGTGAATGTAGGAGACGGTGCGGACGAGCCAGGCGGTGTCGGAGCCGCCGACGAGGGCGGTGTTCCACGTGCCGCCGTACTGACCGATGCCGTCGACGGGTTCGACGACGGCGGGATTGACGGGTAGACGTTCAGAAAGGGGCGGCAGGTCACCGTTCCTTACCATCTCCTGGAACTCGGGAGCCTGGTTGGGGCTGACGCCGTCGTCGGCAGCCATTTCTTCACCGGAATCTTCGGCGGCGGGAGCAGCTTCCTCGGCGGGCGCTGCCGGTTCCGCACCGCCGCAGGCGGCCAGAAAGCCTACTGCCAAGAGTGCGGTCAGCAGCAGCGCTAATAGACGGATTGGTTGCTGTCTCTGCATTGACTCTCTCCTTATGATGGTTTTTGCCTAAGGTCAGGCCTTGATAAGCGAAAGCAGGACAGTGACAAATGCGCTACTGCCGCGATGCTTACGCGCTGAACTGAATGCTTTGCCGCGCCGCAAAGAGAGCGCGAATTGGGGTCAGGGGCGCGGGAATTATAGCTTGAATCAGAGTGAAGGCCAAACTGGGGACGAACTGCTGAGGATAGAGCGGAGAGAAGATTTCCACAACCTTGGGTGGAAAGATTGGCGGATTGACGATTTTTCAAGTACAATCCCCTGCACCCCGTCTGTAGTTTGTGTTTCGTTGAACTCGCATGTCGAACTCTCTTTATGGACAGACTTCCCTCTGAAACTGAAACTGTCGTTGATGTCTTCAAACAGGCGGGAAAGCAGGTATCGCACTACATTATCTGGTTTCTCAGTTTCGCGATGGGGCTTGGTTTTATCTTTCTGCTCCATGAGATCCTGCAGGTGGCGATATTTTTGCGGGTCAATCCGTGGCATCTGCGCGCCTACAGGCTGTGGTCGATCTTCATAATGGGAATGGCCTTGATCGTGTGCATGTTTCTGATCGAGGGCTATTTGCGCCGCGCGCGTAGCGAAGGGCGTCTATTGGGCGCGTCGCTGACGGTACTGTCGACCGAACTGTTGTTGATCGGCATTTCGGCGGCAGCGCTATATTACAGAGACATTAGGGATTTCTTTCTATTTTGAACGGCTCTGCAGGCGGAGTTCCCCCCTCTCCCAGCCGGAAACCCAGTTTCGCAGGAGGTAGCGCTTTGTCTCAGAACGACAGCGAGTCTGTAGTCGAAACTGAACAGACCGAAATTGAACAGGCGGAAAACGGCACGCGACGCCATGATGCGCTTCTTGAGGTCTCTGACCTGAGGAAGTGGTTCCCCATTCAGAAGGGATTCTTCTCGCGCACCGTAGGCCAGGTAAAGGCGGTGGACGGCGTGAACTTCTACGTGCGGGCCGGGGAGACTTTGGGCCTGGTGGGCGAGAGCGGTTGCGGCAAGACTACGACCGGGCGCCTGATCATGCATGCGTTCCCGCCCACGGCGGGGGATATCTGGTTCGACGACCAGGAACTGGGGGCGGTCAATATCGCCAAGGTGGACGGCCAGCAGCTGAAACGGCTGCGGCGCAACATGCAGATGGTGTTTCAGGACCCCTATTCCTCGCTCAATCCGCGCATGAACCTGCTGCAGAACGTGGGTGAACCTCTGCTTGTCAACGAGATTGCAAAGGGGCAGGAGCTGGAGGACCGGGTGTCGGAACTGCTGCGGGTAGTGGGGTTGCGGCCCGAATATCTGAACCGGTACCCGCACGCGTTCAGCGGCGGCCAGCGCCAGCGCATAGGCGTGGCGAGGGCGCTGGCGTTGAACCCGCAGCTGATCGTCCTTGACGAGCCGGTTTCGGCGCTGGACGTATCGGTGCAGGCGCAAATCCTCAATCTGTTGCAGGACCTTCAGGAGGAGTTCGACCTGACGTACCTGTTCATCGCCCACGATCTGAGCGTGGTGGAACATATCAGCGACCGGGTGGCGGTGATGTATGTGGGTATGCTCGTGGAGAGCGCGCGTACAGAGGTGCTGTACCAGAACCCCATGCATCCCTATACGGAGGCGCTTCTTTCGTCGGTGCCGAAGCCGGACCCCCGCGACCGGGCGGAGCCGATCGTGCTGGAGGGTGACGTGGCGGATCCGGCAAACCCGCCGAGCGGCTGCTACTTCCACCCCCGCTGCCTCTATAACGACAATGACCGCTGCATGGAAGAGACGCCGGAGTTGCGAGAGGTGGAACAGGGCCATTTCGTGCGTTGCCACTATGCGGGCGAGCTGGAGCTGGCAGGAGTCGGATAGCATCGGCTTCATAGCCCGTGCGCAGTGCGGAGTCTGATGGAACGGCGGTTACAACCGGAAATGGAAAACAACAGCGAATCCGGCGCACAATTCAATGGCGCACAATTCAATATAGATTTGGAAGAGCTTGGCCTGTTGGAAGAGGGGACAGGGCTTCAGAATGGGAGCAAGACGCGGCCCAAGGTGATGCTGCTTTTCCCGCCCAACTGGACGCCGACGATGCCGCATCTGGCGCTGCCTACGCTGACGGCCTATCTGAGGCAAGAGGGTGTCGACGTGATCCAGCGGGATCTGAACGTCGAGGTCTTCGACGAGATCCTGAGCCGGCGCTATCTTTCGGCGTCTCTGGCGCGGCTGCGGCGCATGCAGGGCTCCGCCGGCCCGGGGCAGAGGCGGATGCCGGGATCTGAGAGGGCGGACCCCGAGAGGATAGGCTGGGCTTTGGAGGCAGGCCCGCGCCTGGCCAAACAGGTGGAACGTGCGAAGGCGGGGATTCGTTCTTCCGCTTTCTACGACGGCCCCATCGGCCTCGAGATGTTGAGCACGCTGCTGGACTGTCTAGAGATCGCGAATCTGCCGTACCATCCGGCGAGCCTCCATTTTCAGGGGTACGACTCCGCCGGTCCCCCAGACAACAGCCGCTTCCTCCTCCACGGTGTGCGCGACGACCAGCACAACATGTTTCTGGATATCTACCGGCGTCTGCTGATGCCGGACATTGTGCGGGAGAAGCCGGACGTGGTCGGTATTTCGATCCCGTCGATGGCGCAGATGCTGCCGGGACTGACCGCGGCGTATCTGGTCAAGGAGGCCGGGCTGGATTGCCACGTGACGGTGGGCGGACCGCACGTCAGCATGCTGCGCGCCCAGTTTCCGGAGGCGCCGGCGCTGTTTGAGTTGATCGACAGCGCGATCGTCTTTGACGGTGAGGCGCCGTTGCTGCAGCTGGCAAGGGCGGTTGCGGGCGGCGAGAGCCTGGCGGGTATTCCCAATCTTGTTTATAGGGACGGAAGCCAGATCCGGGTCAATGAGCGCAAGGAGCCGGAGAAGATCGCGAATCTGCCGATGCCGGATTTTGACGGGCTGCCGCTGGACCGCTATCTGGCGCCGGAGCTGGCGCTGCCCTTGCTGACGGCGCGGGGCTGCTATTTCGGCAAGTGCGCGTTCTGCAACGTTGGCTACGGGGAGCCGGAGTCGTTCAGCCAGCTGCGGGCGCAGGAGCTGGCGGAGCAGATGCTGGCCCTTCACGAAAAGTACGGGGTGAAGCATATCTTCTTCTCGGACGAGGCGGTGACGCCGCGCAATCTGCGGGACCTTTCGAAAATCATGCGAGAGCGTCCGGAGACGCTGCACTGGGGCGGTTGCGTGCGTTTTGAGAAGGTGATCTCGGGGCAGCTGCTGGAGGATATGGATGCGGGCGGGTGCCGGATGATCCTTTTCGGCCTTGAGAGCGCGTCGGCGGCGATTATCGACCATATGATCAAGGGCACACAGCTGCCGCATATGAGCCGGATATTGAAGGAGAGCGCAACGGCCGGCATCTGGAACCATACGTTCTTCTTCTTCGGCTTTCCCGGCGAATCGATTGAGGACGCGCAGGAGACGGTCAACTTTCTCTACGGGCACAAGGAATACATCCATTCGGCGGCGATGGGTACCTTCCTGATGGAGCGAGACTCTCCGGCGCACAAATACCCGGAATCTTTTGGGGTGAAACGGGTATTCGAAGACCCGACCAAAGACCTGGCCATCTATTTCGACTTTGAAGTGAGCGCGGGCATGAGCGAGCAGATGGCGGAAATGGTGCATGACAAGTTCCTGGAATCGCTGCCCCCTAAGCGCTATCCACAGTTCTACATCAGTGATGTTTACCGCTTCCTGTATGCCAGCCATCTTAGCGAGCGGCAACTTCCGCATCCGCCGTGGCTGGTGCCGGAGGATGGGGTCGCGCAGTAGGGAACTGCGGTGGTTAGTGGTCAGCAGTCAGTGTCCCGGGCAGTCGGTTTGGACACTGACTACTGCTCATTAGCAGTGCCAATCCTATTTTTTCACCAAGGAGAGAAGAATGCGAAGAATCTTGCCAACACCGATTTCCCGACGCGAGTTCATGCGCGTTTCGGGCGCGGCCGCCGCGGGTGCGGTGGCTGTGGCCTGCGGCGCGAGCGGCGAGCCGGAGCCGATGGAAGAGGCTGCGCCTGCCGACGATTCGGCAGCCGAGTCGTCTGAGGAGGCGCCAGCGGCGGCGGCGTCCCAATACAGCGAGGCTCCGATGCTGGCGGATATGGTTGCCGCCGGCGATCTGCCGCCCGTGGACGAGCGCTTGCCCGTCAACCCGATGGTGATGCCGGTTGCCGAGGAGAACGGCAACTACGGCGGCACGTTCCGACGCGGATTCAAGGGCGTCTCCGACCGTTGGGGGCCGACGAAGATGCAGGACCGGGGTCTTTCCTGGTACGACCAGAACCTGAACATGCAGCCGCGCATGGCTGAGTCGTGGGAGATCAACGACGACGCCTCTGAGTGGACCTTCCACCTGCGCGAGGGCATGAAATGGTCGGACGGCACGCCTTTCACCACCGAGGCGATCCGCTGGTGGTGGGAAGAGGACGAGACCAACACGACGATCTCACCCAGCATTGGCGGAACATGGGTCTCCGGCCCCGAGCGCACGCCGATGGAGCTCGAAATCGTCGACGACTCGACCGTAACTTTCAAGTTCCCCTTGCCCAATCCTCTGTATGTCTTCCGGCTTGGCCGCCAAACCAGAAACCTCTACCTGCCCGGCCACTACTTGAAGCAGTTCCACATGGATCTGACCGACGACCAGGATGCCCTGCAGGCCCAGGTGGAAGAGGCCGGCTTCAACAGCTGGGAAGAGTACTATACGGACCGACGGTGGTGGTACCTGAACCCGGACCTGCCCAGCATTGGCCCGTGGGTCTCCAAGAATGAGCTTTCCAACGAGCTGTTCCTGATGGAGCGTAACCCCTTCTTCTTCGGGGTTGATTCCGATGGCAGGCAGCTGCCCTACATCGACGACGTTACCCACCGGCTGTTTGAGACGAACGACGTTTTCGACCTGCGCATCATCAACGGCGAGATCGACTTCCAGGCCCGTCACGTCAATATCGGCAACTTCACGCTCTACAAGGAGAATGAAGAGGCAGGGGACTATCAGGTCTTCCTCGGTTCCGCTTCCGGCCACTCGGCGATCCAGTTGAACCTGTCGACCAAGAACGAGCGGCTGGCCGAGTTCTTCAACATTCGCGACGTGCGGATCGCGCTATCGGTTGCGGTCGACCGCGTGGCGCTCAACGAGTTGGTGTGGGACGGACTGATGACGCCGCGGCAGTACAGCCCGCTGGAGAGCTCGGCGCAGGCGTACCCCAAGCAGGCCAACGCCTGGATCGAGTTCGACCCGGACCTGGCCAACCAGCTTCTCGACGACGCCGGCTATGCAGAAAAGGACGGCGACGGTTTCCGGCTGTTTAACGACGGCAGCGGGGATACGCTGAGCTTCGTCATTGAAGGGACGGCACAGCCGGGTACCACGAGTGAAGATACCGTTCAGGAAGTGATCAAGTACTTTGCGGCGGTGGGTGTCAAGGCGGCCTACAAGGGCTTTGAGCGCTCGCTGTACGAGGAGCACCACGGCGCCAACGAGATCGAAGCGGCCTGGTGGGGCGGAGACCGCACGGTCGTGCCGCTGGTCAACCCGACGATCTGGACATGCGAGCAGCCGGACCGTCCGTGGGCCGCTGGCTGGGCGCACTGGCGCAACAGCGGCGGCTCCAGCCCGGCAGGCGTCGAGCCGCCGGCGGGTCACTGGGTCTGGACAATCTGGGAAATCTGGGACGCTATCAAGATCGAACCTGACCCCGATAAGCAGACCGCGATGTTCCACCAGATTCTTGACATCTGGGCCGAGGAACTGCCGATGATCGGATACCTGGGCGAGCGCCCGGCGCCTATCATCGTCAAGAATGGTGTCAGGAACTACCTGCCCGGCTTCCCGCTGGACGATACGACCGGTGACGAGCATCTGCTCCACACGGAGACGTATTTCTGGGAAGACGCGGATTCGATGAGTACGTAGAACTGCGAGAAGTGAGTGAGGAGGAGAGAGGAAAGAGTGAGCCCGGCCAGCCAGTCGGGCGGGTGGGCTGGCGCTTTCTCGCTCCTCTCTTCTCTTCTCGTTCTTCACCCCTCTTGATTCGCTTCTGTCCTTTCGGGGGTTTTCATGCTGGCCTATATCGTTCAACGTGTGCTGTTGATTATTCCGATGCTGATCGCGATTTCGATTCTTTCGTTCGCTGTTATCCAACTGCCGCCGGGTGATTTTCTAACCTCGTATGTTGCCCAGCTGCGGCAGGAGGGGGATGAGGTTGACGAAGCCGAATTGGAATCGCTGCGACAGCGGTACGGGCTGGGCCAGCCGGCCTATGTACAATATTTCAAGTGGATCTACGGCGTGCTGGTGAAGGGCGATTGGGGACAGTCGTTTGAATGGCAGAAGCCGGTCAGTGAGCTGATCTGGGAACGCTTGGGGTTGACGATGGCGCTGTCGATGGGAGCGTTGCTGGTGGGGTGGTTTATCGCAATACCGGTGGGGGTCTATTCGGCGACCCATCAGTACTCGTGGCTCGATTATCTGATGACGACGTTCAGCTTCATCGGGCTGGGGACACCGGGTTTTCTGCTGGCGTTGATCATTCTGTTTCTGGCGCAATCGATGCTGGGCGTGAATGTGGGCGGACTGTTTTCAGACGAGTATGTGTTGGAGCCGTGGAGCTGGCCCAAGATTGTGGATATGCTCAGCCATATCTGGGTGCCGATGTTGATCGTGGCGGTTAACGGCACCGCGGGCAATATCCGCATCACACGCGCAAACCTGCTTGATGAGCTCAACAAGCCGTACGTGGAGACGGCGCGGGCGAAGGGCGTCAAGGAGGCCTCGTTGATCTGGAAGTATCCGGTTCGGGTTGCGCTCAACCCGTTTTTCAGCACGGTAGGCTGGTCGCTGGCCAGTCTTGTTTCGGGAACGACGCTGGTGGCGATGGTGTTGAGCCTGCAGACGACAGGGCCGCTGTTGCTGCGTTCGCTCACTTCGCAGGACATGTATCTGGCCGGCAGTTTCCTGTTTCTTCTGAGCACGCTTACCGTGATCGGCACGCTGCTGTCCGACATTCTGCTGGCGGTGGTGGACCCGCGCATACGTTTGGAGTAGAAAGGCAGTGGTCAGAGGCTTCGCTGACAGTTCGCGAGAGGCGAGCGCTGACCGCTCTATAGGACAAGCTTCCTCGAATTGTGTCGGCAGAGTTCTTGCCGTTTCCTCACAGTTTTCTTTCACAATTTCAACAATCTCATCAACTTCAACAATTTAATCTTTGTCTGTGCGGTAGAAGGCGACTTTGTCTTCGTCGAGCTGGATGCCGAGTCCGGGCGCGGTGGGGGGGCGGGCTTCGCCGGCGCGGATAGGGAGGGGGTCCTGGAGCAGATCGGCCTCGTAGAAGAAGGGGCTGAGGATATCGCAGGGAAAGGTCTCTGCGTCGATGGCAGCAGTGGCCATTGCCAGATGAATCATGGCTGCGTTGCCGATGCCGAGTTCGAGGTTACTGCCGACTGTACAGACGAGGCCTGCGGCGGCGGCGACAGCCGCGACGTTGCGAGCGGAGGCGATTCCGCCTTTGCCGACATAGAGGGAGAGCACGTCGGCGGCCTGCGCGCGGGCTACGGCCATAGCATCCTGTGGCGAGTAGACGATTTCGTCGGCCATGACGGGCAGATGCGTGCGGCGGCGGACGTCGGCGAGCCAGGAAACGTCCTGGTCGGGCGTGGGCTGTTCGACGAAGTAGATGTCGTAACGATAGAGCAGCTGAATTGTCTGGATGGCAGTGCGGACGGACCAGCCGCCGTTGGCGTCGACGCCGAGGCGCACGTCGGGGCCGACGGCTTGGCGGACGGCGGCGACGCGGGCTACGTCTTCGGCGGGCTCCAGACCGACTTTGACCTTCATGGTGTCGAAGCCCCGGTCGACGGCCCAGGCGGCGACGGCGGCCGCCTGCTTGGGGGCAAGCCCGGAAACCGAGAACTTGGTTTTGACGCGATCGCGGACAGGGCCGCCGAGGAGGCGGTAGAGCGGGAGGCCGGCGACCTTGCCTAGAATGTCCCAGAGGGCCATCTCTATGCCGGCCTTGGTGAAGGGGTTGCTGGCGACGGCGGCGTGGACGGCGGCCATGAGGCGCTCAATTTCGGTAGGGTCGCGGCCGGTGAGCAGGGGGGCGAGGATACGACTGATAAAGTGGGCGGCGGTGACCTGATCTTCGCCGCTCCAGATTGGCGTACAGGAGACTTCGCCGAGGCCCTCGATGCCCTCGTCGGTGTGGATTCTGACGAGGAGAAAGGGCGATTCGGTGTGGCCGCCGCGGCCGCCGCGGATGGCCCTTTCGGGGCTGATGGGGACGTTGACGGGGATTGTCTCGATCTGCGTTATCTTCATTCCGTACCTTTCCCTTTGGAACAGTCGAATCGATAGGATGCACCGGCGGACAGATCGCTGAAGGTGATTGTCGTGTAGCGGCGGCCCCAGCGTTCCTGCCGGCCAGTCTGGCCGCTTGTGCGAGGCGCGCCAAGCGCCGGCGGCAGGAGGAGGGTCGCCGCAGGCAGGTGCGAGGCCGCGCGGAGAGTTCCTCCTGCGGCGTCCAAGGAGATGCGCAGCCGGTCGCGGTTTTCGACCCAATTGAGCCAGTCGTCGGCGGAGAGTACCGGCACTCCCTCAGCCACGGCTGCGTCCCAGTTACCTTCGATCAGGGGGCTGGAGTATGTGGCAAAGCTGACGGGATGGGAGTTGAGGGCGACTGGCGTGTAGTATTTCCGGGCGGCGCGGCGGATGATGGCGCCTGTTTCCTCCAAGGCGCGTTCGACTGTCCATTTGAAGCTGAATACGAATTCGGGGTGGATGAGGCACTCTTCGGTCCAGTGGGTGGGCTGCTGGAAGCAGTCGATGAGGGCGCCGTCTTCGTCGACAAAGCGGAGGGGACGTCCTGAGCCGCACATATAGCCGAAAAAAGGGGATACGGAGAGGTAGTTCAGGTCCATGCGCACACCCAGCCGGGAGAGATCACGGGCGGCGTCGACGTAGCCCCGCCAGCGGACTGCATGCTGGCGAACTGTGCGTACGGGGCGTCCGAACTCCTGGTGGAAGCGCTTGATGTTTTCCTCCAGCATCGGCGCAACAAGGGAGCTTTGGGGCTCCTCGATCTTTATTTCGCGCACGGTATCCGCTTCAAGGGCGGGGTGGACGCTGAAGGCATGGCCGTCTGCTTCCCAAGCCTCGATGTGGTCGCGAGTCAGGTTGGTTTTGGGAACTACGTAGAAGGTACAGCGGGCCTGCCTGCGGCGCAGTCCGTCGAGCAGAGATTCAAACTGAGGGAGAGTGGACCAGTCGTCGTCGCTTGTCATAATCAGCACGCTGCTCTGATCGGCTTGCGGGTAGTACCAGAGGCGCGGGCGGGGCGCCAGTTCCTCGATCAGGCGAGCGAGCAGGGAGGTGTGCAGGTCGGCCTGAGGGACCAACATCTGCGCCAGGGGCAGCTGTCCGACGAAGAGCTCGCTGGGCCGGTAGATGCCGTCGAGGCCGGCAAAGCAGAGATCGACATGGTCAGGGTTGCCTTGGCGCAGACGGGCGACTGTGTAGGGGAGATCATAGGCGAAGAGGATCGCGGCGCCGCGTCCGACCGTTGCCGATACGACGGCGGGCGTTCCCTCTCCTGCTTCGTTTTCGGCAGGGCGGATGACGGCCAGCTCGCCGATCCCTTCGCCGGCGTCCAGCGACCACTCGACCGCGGGCGTCACGACCTGGACCGGTTCGCTGCACAGACCCTTCAAGGCGGGGTGACTGGTGTCGATGTGCAGGAGGCCCCCATCGACGCCGCGGTAAGCAGGACACAAACCCAGTTCTTCGGTCAGCTGCGGTTCGGGCTGAAAGGCGATGAGCCGTCCTCCATCCTGCACAAAGTCGACCAGTTGCCCTATCTGTGCGCGGCTGAGCGCGGCGCGCGGCACGATTATGAGATCGTGTTGGGCCAGGAGATTTCCGTCCAGCGCGCTGGTATCCTCTTCTGAAAAGTCAACAAACCCTTCCATGCGCAAGATCTCGGCCAGATAGTAGCTGTAGCGGTTGCGGGCTTCCCCCGCATTGTGAACCAAGAGCATTGTTGGAACCTCATTCTCCAGATGTAGGCCGTTCAGTTCTAGGGCATCGCACAAAGAGCGCTATTGCGTCGTTGCCTGAAAAGATGAATATCAGTCAAAGGTGGGTATGGCGACAGGGCCGCCTCCCTGATCGGCGGACTGGAGTGCGCAGATGCCGGCGGCGACCGAGCGGGCGGCTTCGCGCGGGCCGATGGCTGGCTCCTCGTCGGTGACGATTGCCCGGAGGAAGTGCTGGGCCTGCTCGATTTCCATGGTCCCGTGTCCGAGCGCGTGTTGGCGCTGGATGGCGGGATTGCTCCAGTTGGGAAGGGTAACGGGGGCCATGCGGCGTGCGCCGGCGATCCTGTCGTGGTAGTGGTAGTTGATCGTATCCTCGACGGCGCCGCCCTGGTCGCGGGTGCGTTCGAAGGAGCCGGCGCTGCCGTAGACAGAGTAGTAGAGGCAGTAGGGGCGCACCATTCCATAGGATACGGTCACCTTGGCGACGGCGCCGCCGGCTGCTTTGAAGATTGCGACTGTGGTGTGGGTGGTCTGCCAGCGGGATTGCTGTTCGGCGTGATAGGCCTGCGCCTCGACGAAATCGACGTTCATCAGCCAGCGGAGGGTGTCGACGGCGTGGGGGCCGCCGCCGAGGAGCGTAGTTTGCGGGGTATGCGGGTGGACGCGCCAGTGGTCGGACCGGCGATTTGCCACGATTTCGTCCATGGTGTGCAGGTACTCGCCCTCGCCGTAGAAGATTTCGCCGAGGTCGCCGGTTCGGATCATCTGCTGCACGTCGCGCAGGCAGAAGGCGTAGCGGACCTGGTTGCCCATATGGTATTTGAGGCCGTGGCGGTCGGTCAGTTCGATGATGCGCCGGCATTCGTCAAGCGTTATCGCCATTGGGATTTCGGAGAGGACATGTTTGCCTGCTTCCAGCGCCATGATGGCGTGCTGTCCGTGAAGGTGGTCGGGTGTAGCGACGACGACCAGATCGATGGCAGGATCTTCGAGCATGGCTTCGTAGGCGGGGTGGCGCTTTTCGATCCCGTGTTCCTGCGCCACGCGGCCAGCGAGGACTGTGTCCTGGTCGCAGACAGCGGCGACAGTAGAGCCATCCAGAAGTTGGAAGGCGCGCAGGTGGGAACGGCCCTGTCCGAGACCGAGTACGCCGACGCCAATCTTTCCGTTGTTGACCGCGCGCGCGGCAAAGTGAGAGCGACCCATAGTTCTTTACTCTGCGACTGAAGAGTTCATTGTTTGACGCCTGTGAAGACTATGCCCTGGATAAAGTAACGTTGAGCGAGGGCGTAAAGCAGAATGCAGGGGAAACTGACCATCACGCTGGCGGCCATAAGCAGGTGCCATTGTGTCACCTGATAGCCGCGAAAGAGGTTAATTCCTAGGGCGAGGGTGTACTTCTCCGTGGTGCTCAGAAAGATGAGAGGGTTGAAGAAATCATTCCAGTGGTTCAGGAAAGAGAACACGGCGACTACACCAAGGGCCGGCCGCGACTGGGGCAGAATAATATGGCGATAGATGCCAAAGGTGCTGGCGCCATCGATGCGGCCGGCGTCGTCGAGATCAAGGGGCAGGCGCATGTAGAACTGGCGCAGCAGAAAGATGAAGAAGGCGCCGCCACCCAGCCAGTAAGGCACGATCAGTGGGGCGTAGGTGTCGAGCCAGCCAAGAATACGAAAGAGAATGAAGGTCGGGATGAGGGTGACCTGATAAGGGATCATGATGGTGGCGAGCAGAATCAGGAAGAGAAGGTCGCGTCCGGGAAAACGCAGTCGGGCAAAGCCGAAGGCAACCAGGCTTGACGAGATCAACTGCCCGAGCAGGGCGAGTGCAGTGACGAAGACCGTGTTCCAGGCAAAACGGATGAAGGGGATTGCCTCCAGCACTGCCGGGTAGTTTTCGGGCCGCCAAGGGTTGGGTATCCACTGGGGCGGGAAGATGAAGATGCGGCCGCTGTCTTTGAGACTGGAGGAGAGTAACCAGACGAGCGGGATCATCATCACACAGGCGCCGGCCAGCAGAATGGGATAGATAATGAGCTTCTGCAAGAGGACGCGACGACGCCTGCTGGCCAGCCAGTGGGGCGAGCCTGAAGGACCTTGCAGAGCGGCAACGGAGCCCTGCTCGATCTGTCCGCCGTCAGTGACGGACGCCGGGCGATGTGTTCTACTCACCTCTGCCTCAACTCGCCTTCATAATAGACCCAGAGTGCGGAGGAGCGGAAGACCACTATTGTGAGTACCAGAATCACGGCAAACAGGACCCAGGCCAGGGCCGAAGCGTAGCCCATGCGGAAGAACTGGAAAGCGTTTTGGTAGAGATAGAGAACGTAGAAGAGGGTCGCGTAGCGGGGGCCGCCTTCGGTCATGATGAAGGGCTGCACGAAGATCTGGAAAGATGCGATCATGTTGATGACGAGATTGAAAAAGATCACCGGCGTCATCATTGGGATGGTGACATTGCCAAACTTAACCCAAACGCCGGCGCCGTCGATTTCGGCCGCTTCGTAGAGGTCGGTGGGGATACCCTGGAGGCCTGCGAGGTAAATGAGCATGGGCGCGCCGACGGTCCAGAGGCTCATGAGAATCAGTGAAGGCAAGGCCCAGCGAGTGTGCCCCAGCCAGAGGGGGCCATCGATGCCGACCAGGGCCAGCAGCATATTGAGGAGGCCGAACTCCGGATTGAAGATCCAGAGCCAGAGCATGGTGCTGGCAATAACCGGAACCAGAGTGGGTATATAGTAGACGGTCCGCCAGAGGCTGACGAAGCGCACTCTCTGGTTCATGAGGAGGGCGACGGCGAAGGAGAGGACCAGCCCCATGGGCACGCTGGTGAAGACGTAGATCGACGATACTTTCAGCGCTTGCCAGAAGAGGCGGTCGTTAACGAGCTGATCGAAGTTGCGCAGACCGACGAAGGTGGGCGGGCGAATCACCTCATAATCGGTCAGGCTCAGATAGAAGGAAGCGATGATGGGGCCGACGACAAAGACCAAAAGGCCGGCCAGCCAGGGCATAATAAAGAGGTAGCCCTCGATCGCCTCGCCACGGATGTGGGCGGGCATCCGCCGGAATGCGGGCAGAAATTGCATAATAAGGACCAAACAAAATGGGGAGACGGCAGTTACCATCTCCCCATTTTTGTTGCATAGGAGGGTCTACTGTCCCCACTCGGCGGGGCGGCGGGCGAAGATCTCTTCGACGGCTGCACAGGCGCGTTCAGTCGCTTCCTCAACTGTGGCCTCGCCGGACCAGACGACAGAGAGTTCCTGGCCGACGGCGCTCCACCATTCGCCAGTGTCGGGCGTCGGATAGTAGTCATGGCCGTAGTTGGCGAAGTCGCTGGTGACTACGCTGATGTCCTGGGGCTGATGAAGGGCGAGATAGTCATCGCTTTCCACGACTGCGGTCAGCCCGGGCACACCGTTGGCCATCATGCCTGTCTGTCCGCCTTCGCCCATAAGAAATCTGACGAGCTGCCAGGACTCTTCAACATGCTCGCTGGTGCTGAGTACGGACCAGGCGTTGGAGCCCATCTGCACGCTGCGAATGCCGGTATCGGGGTGGGCGGGCATGTGGGCGAAATCCCAATCGAATCCGGCTTGGCGGATCTGACCTTCCTGCCAGGTACCACCGAAGTAGATGGCGACTTTGCCGGTGAGGAAGGGATTCTCCTGACCTTGCAGGGTAACGGGAGCGGGCATGACCTTGTGTTCGAAGATGAGGTCGGCGATGTACTGGAGGCCGGCCTGCGATTCGGGGGAGGTCAGGGTACAGCTGGCGCGGTCATCACTGAGAACGGCGCCGCCGGCGCCATGGATGAAGGAGGCGCCCCAGTAAGGAGGATTGAGCGGGCTGATGTAGAGACCCCACTGGTCGTTGTCGGGGTCGGTCAGCTGCTGGGCATAGGAGAGCATGTCGGTCCACGTCCAGCCGGCGGACGGGAAGTCCAGCCCTGCCGAGGCCAGCAGGTCCTTGTTAATGTAGAGAACCTGGCCGCCGGCATAGAGGAGCCCACCATAGAGACCGCCTTTCCAGCCCCACTCCGGTTCCATATCGTAGAAGTAAGCGTCCATGTCAACTTGGTCCGCCTCAATGAAGGGCACCAGATCTACAAACATGCCGCGGGCGGCGCCGGGGATGACCCAGTTCATCTGATTAATAGTGACGTCGGGCGCGGTACCGGCGGCGAATTCAGTCTGTAGTTTGTCCCAGTAGGCGTCGATGGGACGGAACTCGACTTTCACGCTGATGTTGGGATTCTGCTCGCGGAAACCGTCGATTGTTTGTTCCAGCGTGTTGTTCCAGGCGTCACCCAAGCCGTAGGAAGCAAGACGGATTTCGACCATCGCCGGGCCGGGTCCACTGGCTGCGGGGGCCGCGATGGGCGCACAGGCGCTAAACAGGAATAGGCACAGGATGGAAATGGCAAGTAGTGTATGGAATCTGGATCTACCTGAATTCAACTTCATTGAAGGAGACCTCCTGGCGCAGTGGATTGAAGATGAAGATTGAAGATGGGGATTGCACGGTCATCAGGCCGGGACTTGTGGTCGGGCCGATGCACACGCTTCGGAATTATATCTGTTTTGCGAGAGAATCCAATTCCAGCAGGGCCCGAGAGGAATCCGGTGGGTCAGGAGCAGGTTTGGCGGATTCGTGCGGCTGCCGTTCGAGGCGTTCCAAGCACAGATTGGAGAGAAAGACCGGCCTATCCGGGCCGAGTCGGTCTATTTCGTTATCAACTTTCACGAAATTTAAAGTTGAGTGTTGACATATTTAATTTTTCTTAGTATAATGTTGATAATATTGTTCACGTGTTTCAAAATATCAAAGGATTGTAGCAGATGTTTTTAGAACGAATGGCACTGGAAGAAAAGTTGCAGCGGGAGAAGCTGACTTCAGAAGCCGGAATGTATCATGGACTTCGCCCGTACCGGCGCGTGCCTCGCTGGCAGGCGAGGTTGTTTTTGCGATTTGGAGAGTGGATGGTTGCAAGGGGAACTGCTCTGCAGCAGCGCTACCGACGGACGGAGGCGAGGCTGGCCATGGCCGACTACTCCGGACATAAGCGGATGGAGACGACACTATGAATCCACTACCTACAGCCTGCCCTATCTGCCAGGCAGGAGATTTGACCGTTACCGGCTTTTTCTGCCGGGAGTGCGACAGCCGGGTGGAGGGGCGGTTCCTGGTCGAGACGCCCTTCGCCGGACTGACGCAGGAGCAGATGGAGTTCGCGGCCACGTTTATCCGCTGTGAGGGGAAGTTCAACCGGATGGAGGAGGAACTGGGAATGTCGTACCCGACGCTGCGGGGACGGTTGCACGAGATGATCCGGGCGATGGGATTTGAGCCGGGCCGCGACGAGCCGGCGCCTCTGCCGGAGAAGGCCCGGCGGCAGATCCTGGAGCAGCTGGAGGAGGGTGAACTCAGTTATGAAGCGGCAATGGAGCAGTTGCAGAACGGATAGAATTTCCTTGCCCTGCCGGTAGACGGGAGGGCAAGGACAGATGCGCAGGCATGGGAGGGGAGCAAAATGAGTGAGCGGATACAGGTGGAACCGGAATCTCCGGACCCGCGCGTGCGGATCCGTTGCGGCGGAGATCTGCTGGTCGAGGGTTGGGATCAGGCGCTGGTCGAGGTGGACGGTCATGGAAACCAGCCGATCGTGGAGGCCAAGCCGGAGCAACTCGAGATCGCGACCGAGGGTTCATGCACGGTGCGCCTGCCGCAGGCGAGTGAACTGGTGAAAAGCGCGGCGGGCGGCCTGGTGAAAGTAAGCAACGTGCGGGGCGGGGTGGAAGTTGAACAGTCCGGCGGGGATTTGCTGGTGGAGGAGACCGGCAGCGTGCGGATCGGGAGCGCGGGGGGCCGTGTGAACGTGGCGCACGCGGCCGGCGGGGTGGAGGTGACGAAACGGGCACACGGCGATTTGATTGCGGAGCAGATTGGCGGGGCGATCTCGATCGCCGAGGTAGCAGGGCGATTAACGTTGCAAAACGTGTCCGCGGTACGGGTAAAGCGGGCGCGCGCGGACGTTGACGTGCAGAATGCGGGCGGAAACGCGGTTGTCGATAGAGCGGACGGCGCAGTGGAGTTCATAAACGTTGACGGCGCGGCCGCGGTCGGCAGGGCGATGGGGCGGGTCAGCCTGCGCGGCGTGCGGGGCAAAGTCGCCTGCGATCGGGTGAACGGAGAGCTGCACCTCGCAGAAGTGGGGGAGGCGGCGGTGAGCCGGGTGATGGGCGACCTGACGGCCGAGACCGTACGCGGCGCCCTGTCCTGCAGAAAGGCGCATGGACGGGCGAAACTGCGTGAAGTGGGCGGTTCAATTTCGCTGGGCGGCGTAGGCGGCGACCTGGTGGTAGAGGGATGCGGGGGTTCGCTGTCGGCCAAGTGCGGCGGCAGCGTCGAGCTGGCGACAGTCCGCGGAAATGTCAACGTGGCCGCGGGGGGCGATGTACGGTGTCGTTTGGATGACCAGGAAGGGGGTTCTTTCAAGGCAGTGTGCGGCGGTGGGCTCACGGTCGAAGGAGGCGCAACCATGGTGGCGCGCGGCCCGGGCGCGCATACGTTCCGCGCCGGGGCGGGAAAGGGCAGCTATTCCCTGGTGGCCGGGGGCAGCGTGCATCTCGAATCCGGCGGTATTCTGAAAGGACTTGGCGAGGAAGAGGGCGTGCGTGGGGCACGGCAAGCCGCCCGTGCGCAGCGTCACATTGCCCGGTCGCTAAGCAGAACGCTGCGGCGCAAACTGCGGACGGCGGGCAAGAGGGCGGCCGAAGGGGGTTGGGAGGATGCCCGCAGCTGGAGCTTCAGTTTCGACACGGATGCGCCGTCGTCCGGGGCTTCTGTGCGAGACGAGGAGCCGCTGCCTGACATTGAGGATATCGACGTGGACGTGAATGTGGAGGTGGACGTCGGGAATGAGGAGGACGTTGAGCCGGTCTCCGAGGAGGAGCGGTTGACGGTACTGCGCATGCTGTCGAAGGGGAAGATCTCGGCTGCCGAGGCGGAGGAGCTGTTGGATGCGCTGGGCAGCCGGGCTTCGTAGCTGCGACAGGCGCCGCCGAGTAGGCGCCCAGGTGAACATGGAGGAACAGAATGGATAGAGACAATCGGGATGGAGGCAGCCAACTGCCGACCCGCTCAAGGTCGGCAATCACAGTCCCCAGCGACGGCCCAATTGCGGAAAAGTGGGAAGGGGGGCAGGAGGCGCTGCCGCAGATCGTACGCCAGGTCCGGGAGGGCAGCCGCCAGCCGTACGGCACATTCTTGCGCCGTGTTCTCTTTTTCTGGCTGCGCGTTTACGTATGTGAAGTCTATACGAACGGAAAATCAAAGGCGGTAAATGTGCGTATCCCGATCCCGTTGCCTTTGATCGGCGCGTTTTTTCAGTCCAGGTTGAGCTGGTCGCAAGCGTTTCAGTTTATCGAGCGGAGCCGCCGCACGCAGGGAATTCCAGCGGAACGTTTTCTGGAATCGTGTATGGCGATGGAGTTCGTGCGAGTGTACGAAGACAAAGAAGAGAAGGAAGAGTTGGTGGTGGTCGGGTTGGATTGAACAGGATACCGGTGATGAAAGCAGCTATAGAAATCGAATCTCTGAGCAAGACATTCCGCAGCCGCGGCGGCAATGAAATCGAGGCGGTCAGCCGGTTGGATTTGACGGTTGAGCCTGGGCAGGTCTTTGGCTTCCTGGGGTCGAATGGGGCCGGCAAGACAACCACGCTGAAGATGGCGTGCGGCCTGGTGATGCCGACGACAGGGACGGTGCGCCTCAACGGCTTTGACGTGGGCAGGCAGCGGGGCCGGGCGATGCGGCAGATCGGCGCGGTGCTGGAAGGGACGCGCAATGTGTACTGGCGCATGAACGCGTGGCAGAACCTGCTCTACTTTGGCCGCATAAAGGGTATCTCGTCGAGCAGGTCGCTGAAGACGAGGGCAGAACAGCTGTTGCGGGAGCTGGACTTGTGGGAGCGCCGCAAAGATCCGGTGGGCGAGTTCAGCCGGGGTATGCAGCAAAAGGTGGCGATCGCGGCCGCGCTGATCGCGGACCCGCCGATCGTGCTGCTGGACGAGCCAGTGCTGGGACTGGATGTGCAGGCCTCGCGCACGGTACAGGATTGGATTGTCGAGCTGGCAAAGGAACGCGGAAAGACAGTTGTGTTGACGACGCATCAGCTGGACATGGCCGAGAATCTTTGCGACCGGGTGGCGATCATGAGCCGCGGCCGGCTGCTGGCCCACCGTCCCACGGGAGAGCTACTGGACCTGTTCCGAAGGGAATTCTATCAGTTACGGCTGCGGGGCGTGGACGCAGCGGAAAAAGGCGGAGCTTTCCCCGGATTCACGGCCAGCCAGGAGAATGGTCACACGGTTCTTTCCGGGGAGGTCGGCGACGACCTGTCCGTTTTCGAGCTGGTGGAACGGGCGCGGCTGGCGGGCATGGACCTGATCAGCGTTTCGCCGGCTGAGCCGAATCTTGAGGAGATATTTGTCGAACTGATCGAGCGGGCGGAGGAGACGGTTGGGCAAAACGGGAATTTGGAACGGGACGGGGCCGGCAGGCCCGCCGGCGTTGAAATCAGAGGGTAAGGCAATGGTGTTGACGGGAACGGTCCTATTGAATGAATGCCAGAAGCGCCTGATCATTCTGTGGTCGTACAGATTCAATTTCATGCTCGAGACGTTCATGATCGGATTCCTTTTCGTGGGCATAAGTTTCTTTGTGTCGGGCGGCAGACCCGCGCCCGAGCAGATGGCGCCGGCGCTGCTGGGATACCTGACGTGGTTCTTTGCGGTGTTCGCGATTTCGGATATGAGTCAAGGGATCCGCGAGGAGACACAGACGGGAACGCTGGAGCAGATGTACATGAGCCCGCTGCCGTCGGGTCTGCTGCTGGCGGGGCGCTCGGTGGCGTCATTGCTCATCAGCAGCGGCATGGTCATTCTGATTGGCGGGATTCTGATGCTGCTGCTGGGGATCCGGATTCCGGTTCGTCTGGCCGGCGTGCCGGTCTTTGCGCTGACGCTTGCTGGACTTTACGGGTTCGCCTTTTTCATGGGCGGGGCAACGTTGGTGTTCAAGCAGGTGAATGCACTGAGCAATTTGCTTACGAATATGCTGTTGTTCCTGAACGGCTCCTTTCTGACCGTGGAACGCATGCCGGGCTGGCTGGAGACGTTTGCACGCAGCCTGCCGTCTACGCAGGGAATCGATGTATTGCGCCGGGTTGTGTTAGAGGACATGTCGCTGACAGGCGTTTGGCAAGACGGAAGCCTGGTCTGGCTGACGGTGCATACGGCGGTCTTTCTTTTGGCGGGCTGGGGCGTATTTCTGTGGGGGGAACGGGTTGCCCGCAGGCGCGGCTTGTTAGGACAGTACTAGGGGCGTTCAGAACAGAATACCGACCCATTTTCAGATTGAATCGGCCCGTGCAGTAGTCGTAGTTGGCGAAGAAGAGGGCGCTGGTCGTGATTTCAGTAAGAGGATGATATGGCTACAGCAGAAGAGCGAATGCGCGTCTTGAAGATGATAGAGGAAGGAAAAATCTCAGCGAAAGAGGGCGCGCGTCTATTGGGGGCGCTGGGTAAGAGCGACGAGCAGGCCCGCCGTAAACGGGCGGCAGCCGGGTCAGGCGGCGAAGGAGGAGGACGGTGGCTGCGTCTGCGCGTATCTGATACAAGAAGCGGCAAGACGCGGGTCAATTTGACGATCCCGATCGGGCTGGTCAACATGGGGTTGGCGGTCGGAGCGCGGTTTGTACCGGATGTGGCCGAACTGGACATTGAGGAGATTCGCGACGCGTTGCGGTCCGGGCTGAACGGGAAGATACTGGAGGTTCGCGATGAAGAGGAGCTGGTTGAGATTTTCGTGGAGTAGAAGGCCCACCGGTTGGAGGAGGCAGCTCTTTAAGCGGATCGTAGCCGAATCGTAGGCCAATTGTCCACCACGCCAGTCGCGCCGATTTCGGTTAAGTTTGAGGCTGGCAGTTCGAGGCCTACCAGAGTAAATGCCCACAAGTTTGACGTTATCGTAGAGGACATTTAAGGACGTTTGGGGACCGGGGCGCGGTGCAGCGGTTGACAGCAGTAGGGTAAGAGCTTATACTGATTGCAGCCGTACCCCCCAAGACGAACGGCTCTGGAAATGCTCAGCAGAATTCGATACAAGACCGTCGGTGCAATGGATTTTCCGCAATGTATTCTTCATTGTGCCTGGCACAAAACAGTTGACACTCAAGGATGAGCGTGAACGCCGAACGTTTTGCGAGTTGTGGCCGGATTCGACATCGAGTTGCACTGACTGCAAAAGCTCTAGACACCTGGGTGCGCGCGTGCCCGGGTTTTGTTGTTTTTGGGGGACGCGCATAAAACGGGAACCTGTCTCTGTACCGTTTCGTTTCTTCGGTGCCGACCAGCTCAGAGAAAGGAAATCAGAATGGACGCGATTGCCAGCCGTATCCTCAAAGCCCGCCAGTACGTAGCTGAACGCGACGAGCGCCTCTGGGTTAACAACCTGCAGGTGAAGATTCACGGCGAGAATTCCGATCACCGCGTTTCTTATGATCAGGGTTCCTGGGATTGTGATTGCGAGGAGTTTCAGCGCAGAAGAATATGTGCCCACGTAATGGCGATGGAAGAGATTCTCGGTGAGGCGGTTGAGCCTGCGGTGCTTCCTATTCCGGGATAGCGCAGGCGAGCGAAGTCCAGAAAGTCTACCTTTGAATGCCAGGCCGTTTGGCCTGGCATTTTTTTGTGGGCAGTGGAAATGCAGAAGTCGGTGGTTACGGCTTTATGGTGTCAGCTGAGAGGACGTATTGAGGTTGGGGAGGGATTGGGGCGGATTTCAATGGGGACGGGACCTGTGGAATAATAGCGGGACGAGAAGCGCCAAGAGGGATGGATGAAACGCACGGCCCAACTGCTGATCGGTATTCTGATCAGCCTCTTTTTTCTCTATTTGATTCTGCCGGGCCTCCATCTGCCGGAGGTTTGGCGGGCGATGGGGCAGGCCAACTACTGGTGGATAGTGCCGGGTGTGGCGGTCTATATGGTGGGACTGTGGGCGCGCACCTGGCGCTGGCACTTCATGCTGCGGCACCTGAAGCCGGTGTCGCCGGGCAGGCTCTTTCCAGTGGTGTGCATCGGCTATTTCGGCAACAACGTCTACCCCTTTCGGGCCGGGGAGGTGATGCGGGCGTACGTTCTGTGGCGGCGGGAGGAGATCCCGATCAGCTCGAGCCTGGCGACGGTGATCATCGAGCGCGTTTTTGACGGGCTGGTGATGCTGCTGTTCGTATTTCTGGCGCTGCCTTTTGCGCCGATTCCGGCGGCCTTTCAGGGGTTTGTCGTCTTTGTCACCTTTCTCTTGCTGATCGTCACTGCGCTTTTCATCTGGGTGACGGTGCGGCCGCGGCGGATTGCAGCGTTGTATGGCTGGCTGGCTGAACATCTGTTGCCGGCGCGGATCCGAGAACGGACTGACGGCCTCTTTGAACGGTTCATGGCGGGGCTGGGGAGCCTGCGCAGCGGGCGGGACCTGCTCCTGATCTTCGCCACGAGTATCGTGGTGTGGCTGATGGAGACGGTCAAGTACTGGTTCGTGATGCATGCCTTCGCGTTCAGCGTCAGCTTTCTGGCGCTGATGTTGATCAACGGGATCGTTAATCTGGCGACAACGCTGCCGTCGGCGCCGGGGTATATCGGTACTTTCGATACGCCGGCGATAGAGACGTTGACCGCGTATGGGATCGATACGCAGTTGGCGGCCAGCTATACGCTAACCTTACATGCGGCACTGTGGGCGCCGGTGACGCTTTTGGGGGCCTACTGTTTCTGGCGGGAACAGCTGCGCTGGAGTGACTTCAACAAGGCCCGGAAACGGGCGGACCGGGCGGCCCAGGGTGAAGCGGTCGTGTTAGAATGAGTTCAGGCAGTCTTGCCGCCGCGCTTCACCGCCCAAAATACATAAACTAAATTTACAGTTCAGACAGGAAGAGGAGCCGGGAGTGATGGGAGCAGAGAGCGCCGAACGGGCGCGGGAAAATGGCAGCGTGCAGAAGACACGCCTTGACAACGGCCTGCAGATTCTTCTGAAAGAGAGCCACCTGGCGCCGGTCGCCAGTTTCTGGATCTTCTACCGGGTGGGAAGCCGCAATGAGGTTCCCGGCGGGACGGGCATCAGCCACTGGGTGGAGCACATGCTCTTCAAAGGTACTGAGAGGTATCCGCAGGGCTCGTTTGACAAGGCGGTAGCGCGCGCTGGCGGTGCGTTCAACGGCATGACCTGGCAGGACTGGACGACCTATTTCGAGACCTTCCCGGCGGAGCGCATCGAGCTGGCGCTGGACGTGGAAAGCGACCGCATGGCGAATGCGATCTTTGACGAGGAGGAGACCGAGTCGGAGCGGACGGTGATCATCAGCGAGCGGGAGGGCAGCGAGAACAGCTACCGCTGGCTGCTGAATACGGAGATGCAGGCGGCTGCGTTCCAGACACACCCGTACCGGCACCCGGTCATCGGCTGGAAGCAGGACCTGCTGACGATGTGCCGGGACGATCTTTACGAACATTATCGTACGTTCTATACGCCGAGTAACGCGGTGGCGGTGGTTGTTGGCAGTTTTAACGGTGCGCAGATGGTAGACCGCATCGAGCAGTTTTTTGGAGGGATCAAGGGGGGCCCCCCTGTACCGGGGATGCGCCTGGAAGAGCCGGACCAGCGGGCGGAGCGGCGCATCGTGCTGCGGGGCACGGACCAGACCTCCTACTTCGGCCTGGCGTTTCATGCGCCGGACGCGCAGCATCCGGACTTCTTTGCAGTGACGGTGCTGGACAGCATCCTGAGCGGCGCGAAGGGGATGGGGCTCTTCGGGGGCAGCTCTTCCAATCGCAGCAACCGGCTCTACCGGGCGCTGGTGGACAAGGAGCTGGCGGTAGGCGTCTCTTCCTCGTTCATGCCGACGATTGATCCATATGTTTTCGGCTTCAGCGCCACGCTTGCGCAGGATATCATGCATCAGGAGATTGAAGACGCGATCTGGGCGGAGATCGAACGCGTGCAGGAGGAGCCGGTGGCGGCAGAGGAGCTGGACAAGGCGATTAAGCAGACGAAGGCGCAGTTCGCCTACAGCAGCGAGAGCGTGACCAACCAGGCCTACTGGCTGGGCTTCAGCGAGATGATCGCGGACAGCGAATGGTTTGACGGCTGGCTGACGAACCTGGAGGCGGTGACGGCTGACGATATCCAGCGGGTGGCGCAGAGCTGGTTCGGCCGCAGCAAACAGACCGTCGGCTGGTATCTGCCCGAGGCCTAACGAGCGGGTTGTGTTGAGTGCAGATCGCTGAGCAATGTACCTTTCGCGGCTCCATCTGGAACATTTCCGTAACTACAGAGAGTTGGACCTGTGCTTCAGCGCGCCGGTTACGCTCGTGCAGGGCCGCAACGGGCAGGGAAAAACGAACCTGCTGGAGGCGGTCTATTACCTGGCGACGAGCAAGTCGCGCCATGCTCGGACGGAGCGGGAGGCGGTTGACAGGGCGGCGGCGGCTGAGCCGATCCCATACGCGCGCATCCGGGGTGAAGTCGTGCGGAGGGGGGAGTCGACGACGCTGGAAATCCTCTTCACGCTGCGCGGGGACGGCCTGAACTACACGAAGCAGATTCGGGTCAACGGCGCGCCAAAGCGCAGTATGGACCTGATCGGCCATCTGCGAGCGGTCCTGTTTCTGCCGGAGGACCTGACGCTGATCGCCGGCAGCCCCAGTGAGCGACGGCGTTATGTTGACATTGCTCTTTGCCAGATCGACCGCAGCTACTGTCAGACGCTTTCCCGCTATCAGAAGGTGGTTACGCAGCGCAACAGCCTGCTGAAACAGCTGCAGGAACGGGAACAGGCGGAAAGCCACTCGGCGGCGGCGCAACTCAGCTTTTGGGACGATCAACTGATCGAGTTGGGAACGCAGGTGCTGGCCAGGAGGCATACCTATCTGGCGCAGCTGGCTCCGATCGCTCGCCGCATTCAGGCGGAGCTCTCACAGGAGCAGGAACAGTTGGCGCTCCTCTATCTGCCGAGCTTCAATAGCGGGCTTTACTCCGATGCCGACTACCAGCGGCTGCGGGAGGGCGAAGAAATCGGGGCGGTCGAGATCTTGGGGCTGGAGGTCGAGGCGGCGACGATCGGCCGGCGTTTTCGTGAACGGCTGGAAAGCCGCCGCGGTGTTGAGCTGAAGGCGGGCAGTTCGCTCTACGGGCCCCATAGGGACGAGCTTGTTTTCCTGGTCAACGGCTGGAATCTGCGCACGTACGGCAGCCGGGGACAGCAGCGCACGGGCGCGCTGGCGCTGAAGCTGGCGGAACTGCAGGCGATGGCGGAAGCGACAGGCGAGAAGCCGGTCCTGCTGCTGGACGACGTGATGAGTGAGTTGGACGCGCAGCGGCGGGCGGCGTTGCTCAAGGCGCTGGCGGATGTACGGCAGGGCATCGTGACGACGACCAACTGGGCACAGTTTTCCAGGGAATTTCAGCAGGAGGCGCAACTCCTTCAGATCGAGGCCGGCGTCGCAACGCCCTCGGCGGGCGCCCTCTGAGTTGCGGCGCAAACGGCTGCCATTCTCCGGCAACTTTCCACTCCGGTTCTGACCACTGACATCATGGACGAGAGACTCTACTACGAAGACGCATACCTGACCAGATTCAGCGCGCAAGTGCTGGAACGATTTTCGCACGAGGAACAGCCGGCGGTGCGGCTGAGCCGGTCGGCCTTCTACCCGACTTCCGGCGGCCAGCCGCATGACATGGGCAGCCTGGATGGAACTGCGGTGGTCGACGTGCAGGTTGGGGCGGACGGGGCTGTGCTGCATCTGCTGGCGGAGCCGTTACCGGAGCGGACTGAGAGCGTAAGCGGTCAGATCGACTGGCCGCGGCGCTATGATCACATGCAGCAGCATTCGGGTCAGCACCTGCTGTCGCAGACATTTTACCGGCTGCTGGGACTGGAAACCGTGAGCGTCCATTTCGGTGAAGCGCTGAACACGGTTGACCTGGAAGGGCCGTCGCTTTCGGCGGCGCAGCTGGCGGATGTAGAGACGGCGGTCAACGGGATGGTGTGGGAGAACCGGCCGATTCGCGCCTATTGGGTGGATGAGGAGGCGCGGGCGAAGGTGCCGCTGCGGCGGGCGCCGGCGGTGCAGGGTGCGACGCGCATTGTGGAGATCGACAAGTTCGACTGGTCGGCGTGCGGCGGTACGCACGTGCGGCGTACGGGGGAGATCGGGCTGATTTCCTTGCTGCGGCATGAAAAACACCGGGGCAGAAGCCGCGTGCATTTTGTATGCGGAGGGAGGGCGCGGGCGGACGCGGCGCGGCGCAGGGGGCTGCTGGCAGAGACGGCTGGACTGCTGGACAGTGGTGTGGATGAACTGCCGGCGTTGGTGTCGAAACAGCAGGAGGCCCTCAAGATCGCGGAGCGGGAGCTGAAGGCCCTGCGGGAAGGGCTTGTCGAGTACCAGGCGCGTGAGCTGCTGGCGGCCGCGGAAATTGTAGGCAGTTTGCGGCTGGTGGCCGAGGCGTTGAATGACAGCGAACCGGCGGCGGTGCAGAGGCTGGCGCGGGCGCTCATCTCCGAGCCGGGCGTTGTGGCGCTGCTTGGATGCTCGCGGCGGGGCAGGGGTACGGTTGTGTTTGCCCGTTCAGAGGACTGTTCGATGCACGTTGGAGATCTGCTGCGGGAGACGCTGAAACAGTTCGGCGGAGGTGGAGGCGGACGCCCGGACTTCGCCCAGGGCGGGGGTGTGGCGGCGGAAAAGCTGGCGGCAGTGCTCGGCGCGGCGGTGGAGGCAGTGCGGCAAGCGGTCGGCAGCTAATGGTTGTCCAGAGCGACGCGCCGGCCAGCGAAGAGACAGGAATACTCTCGAATGAAAAAAAACGCAGCCATGCCCATCCTGCCGGTTGAGGCATACAGTTCCCAGGACTGGTACGATCGCGAGCAGGAACGCATCTTCTCACGAACGTGGGCTTTTGCAGGCCTGGTCGGGGACGTCAGCGAACCGGGGCAGTATGTGGCCGTGCAGGCAGGGCTGAACAACATTTTTATCGTAATGGGTGAGGACGGGCAGTTGCGCGCATTTCACAATATCTGCCGTCACCGGGGAACGCAGTTGCTGCGGGCGGTGGGCAAAACGCGTAAGGTCATCACTTGCCCATACCACGACTGGACCTACAGTCTGGAGGGCTGTCTGCTGGCTGTTCCCGACAGGAGGAATCAGTTTCCGGACTTGGATATGGCGAGTCTCGGGCTGAAAAAGGCGTCCGTGGCCAGCTGGCGAGGCATGTTGTGGGTCCATCCTGACGAGAACGCCGACTCTGTGGAGAAGTGGTTCGGCGGCGTTGAGCCCCATCTTGGCCCTCACAAAGTCGAAGAGCTGGTGGAGTACAAGAAGGGACGCGCCGAATACGACATTGCCGCCAACTGGAAGATCGTGGTCGAGAACTATATTGACGGCTATCACCTGGCGCATCTGCACTCCGGCACGCTGTCGATGTACGATCACAAACGCATCGAATCCGGCTTTGTCGGGCCGCACTTCTTCTTTTGGGAGCCGCTTAGCCCGGAATACGCGGCGGACGTGGAGAAGAAGGCGCCATCTCCGCTGGTTATCCCGGCCGAGCAGGCGGGCGCGTGGGTACCGATGCTGTTCCCGGGCATAGGACTGGCGGAGAGTGAGGACTCGTGGTCGGTGTTTCACTTGACGCCACTGGCGCCCGCCCGCACGCGGGTCGTCGTGCGCACGAAAATGGCTGACGCTTCATTGCTGGCGTTCGCTTCACAGTCGCTCCGTTCATACAACTTCTGGTCGAATCGGGTGCGGGGCAAATACGACAGCGAAGACGGTGACGATCCGATGGCGTCCGGCGACTTTATGCAGGAGGACATTTACGCGTGCGAACAGCAGCAGCGGTCGCTGGCGAGCCCGTATTTCGAGCACGGGCCCTCTGCCTTGAAAGGAGAGGCAGGGGTGCGGCAACACCAGGAGCTGGTGATGGCCTGGATGGGCGGCAGTGGTTAGAGGGCAGTGGTTAGAGGGCAGTGGTTTGCAGGGTCAACTTGAGATGGAACGAGGAAGCGACCGCCGGGGGTGACTTGCCCGCGCCGGTCGCTTTTTTTGGCGTCTAGTCTTCGGGTTGGAGGCGAGGCGCCGCCGATCTCTCGATGGCTGACCGGTGCGCCCGCCAGTGATCCAATACCAGGGGATACTCCCGTTCCATAAAGGCGTAGAGGTCTCGCATTTCCTCGAGACGCTGGCGGCGGGCGGGGGAGGCCCCGTCCAGAAGCAGAAGCCCCTTTTCGGCAAGGCGTCGGAACTCGGTGAACTGCTGGGCCTTCTCTTCCAGCACGCGGGACCAGAAGTCGGGCACGATGCGGTAGTGGTCGCGGCGCTGGCCGGGCATGCTCAGACGCTCGATGATGCCCAAGCGGATGAGCATGCGGGTGCCGGTGCTGATGGAGGACTTGCTGGCCTGCAGAGCGTCGGTGAGTTGGTGCATGCTCTGGTGGGGGGGATCGCAGACGAGGAGCCAGCTCAGGATTCTGCCGGTCATGCGGGGCAGGCCGGCCTCTTCCCAGAAGAGACCGAAACTCTCTACAAACTCGTTCAGATCGTTCATCCGCAGAGTAACATCATTCGCTGGTGGTTAGGGGCATTCAGGATTCCATGGCCAGCTGTTGTTGCTGGCGGCCGATGACGCTGCTGAGAATAACCAGGAGCGCGGCAATGATGACGGCCAGCACGGCGACGTCGAGCAGGATTTCGGCGAAGCCGGCCCCGTTCTGGCTGATTTCAAGCAGGGGGTTCATCAGGTAGTAGGTGGGGAAGATGCGGCCGATCCATTCAGGTACCTGCGGGAAAATCTTGAGGAGGCCGGGCGCGTAAAGGAGGATGCCCGCTGCCTTGATGATGCCCATGAAGGTATCCATGTCCTTGGAGACGGAACCAAGGATGACGCCGAAGACGGAGGACATCAGACCGCCCAGAGCGATGACGAGCAGGAGGAGTGCCAGCTCTCCGGCGAAGGCGCGGTTGAGCAGCAGAATGATCACGGCCATGATGCCGCTGAGGATGAGGCCCATGAGCGTTTTGGAGAGATAGACGTCCATCAGCGAGGTCGGGGTAGTGGTCAGGGCGACCAGCGTGCGTTTCTCCCGTTCTTCTATCAGGGATGCTGCAGGGAGCCACATCCCGCCCAGCACGATAGACATGATCAGAAAGAGGGGCAGCAGGCGCTGCGACCAGGTAAGCGTGTTGGCGCTGCCAATCTGGTTGGATACGACGCTGACCGGCAACTGATCGAAGCCCTGTCCGCCGCCCTCCACCAGAGTACGCCCAACCGTCGATTCCAGGAGCAGCAGGTTGCGAACGCCCGCTTCTCCCCACCGATAGACGGTATAGCGGACCTCTTCGGTACCGCTTTCCAGGGCCTCGATGAAGCCGGCGGGCAGGCTTATTCCGGCCTCTTCGGTACCGCGTTCGACCGCGCTTTGGAGCGCCGCGTCGGAGCTGTACAGGGTGGTGTTGATGCTGGGATGATCGAGCAGGTTCTGGGTAAACCGTTCACTGCCGCCGGCGTCGTAGATTCCGAGGCGCGGGGTCTGCGCGAACAGGTCGCCGAACACGAGCGCGACCAGAAGACTGATGATGACCGGCATCACAAGCACATAGATCGTCATGAAGTTGGTCGCGCCGAGGCGCACTTCCTTGCCCATCAGAATCCAGATGCGTTGAATGTCCATTAGAAGCGACTCCTTGTTACGGCCGTCCCGATCGCCAGCGTGCCCGCGCCAACCGCAAGCAGCAACGCAAGGTTGCGACCCAAGTCTGTCCAACCCGCGCCGAAGTTGAGGATGCGGTGCAGAGAGTCCACAAAATAGTAGGAAGGGATGACCTTCATCCAGCCGGTTGCGAGGCCGGGCAGCAGGACCGACAGGCCCGGAATCATCATAAGAATGAGAGCGATTACTGCCCAGGCCAGCACGGAAGTATTGTTCTTGGAAATCGCGGCGACGAAGAAGCCCATGCCGACCATGAGGAAGCTGCCGAGCAGCATGGTTGTCAGGATCAGCAGCGGCGCCCTGCCCAGGATGCCTGTGACGATACCCAGGATGAGCAGCTGGCCGAAAGCGAGAATCATGCCCATGAGCGCCTTGCCGGCGAAGAACTCGTGGAGACGCAGCGGACCGGTGATGAGGGCGCGCGCAGTACCGTTCTCGATATCACGCGTCAGAAGCGTTGCCAGGCCGAAAATCTCCATCAGCACGGTCGCCATCAGAATCAGAGGCAGGATTCGATCGCGGAAGGAAAGAGGCGCGCCGGTCATATCGTTGCCCAGCACGACTTCGGTGTCGTTGAAGCGTTGTAAGTTGGCAAGCACATCGGGATTCGCGGCGTTGGCGATGAGGACCAGCACATCATGGAAGATCTGCTTGGCTTCGGCGGGAACGCCGGGCGCATAGTAGGCGTTCAAATCCAGTTCCTCGCCGCGGGCAATCGCCGCCGTCACCCCTGAAGGGAAGGAGAGACCGACAAAGTAGTCACCGGTCTCTTCGATGGCGGTCAGCATTTCGGCCTCGGTATCGAAGAGTGTATAGTCGCCGGTCTCTTCAGCCAGCCTTTGAAAGAGGGGCGATGCTTCCCCATCTTCAATGAAAAAGGCAACGCCGAGGCTCTCGTTCACCTGGTTGGGGATGAGGAAGTAGATAGCGAGATAGAAGACTACCCCTATCGCGGTGACGATGGCGAAGAAGCGGTTACGGAAGAAGAGTTTGATATCGTTGACAACGAGCGTACCGATCATCCCTGCAACCCCCTTCCGGTGATGTCGAAGAAGATATCTTCGAGCGTTGCCTCTTCACTGTGGACGGTGAGGATGCGCTCGTTCTTGAACAGCTCGAAGAGATCTTGCGCGGTCTGGTCCTGGTCGAGCGACAGTTCGCGCACCTCGGCGCCGCCGTCAGGCAGCTCGATTTCCACTTTGAGCGCGCGCATGCCGAAGCTCAATTTGAGGCGGGACGGCGTGTCGAACGCGACGATTTTGCCCTGGTTGAGGAAGGCGACGCGGTCTGAGAGCTTGTCCGCCTCGACCATGTCGTGCGTGGTCAGGAAGACGGTCGTGCCATTTTGGGTGGCCGTGCGGATCAGGGCGTGGATCGTCTCGGTGGAGACGGGGTCGAGGCCGTCGGTCGGTTCGTCGAGGAAGAGCATCTTGGGGTCGCTGACGAGGGCGCGCGCCATCATGAGGCGCTGCTTCATGCCCTTGGAGTAGCCGGCGACATGCTCCTTTTCGCGGCCGCCGAGGCCGACCTTTTCGAGCAGGGTGATGGCATCGAAACTGGCCACCTTGTAGAGCTTTGCGAAAAGCTCGAGGTTTTCGACTGCGCTCATCTGCTCGTAGAGGTTGGTGGTTTCAAAGGCGATGCCGATCTCCTGTTGCACCTGTTTGCGCTCCTTGACGATATCCATGCCCAGGAGCGAGGCCGAGCCCTGTTGGGGTGTCAGCTGCCCGGTGAGCATCTTGACAACGGTTGACTTGCCGGCGCCGTTAGGGCCAAGAAAGCCAATCACCTCGCCTTCTTCCACGTCAAAGGAGATGCCGTCGACGGCCAGAGTGTCGCCGTAGCTGTAATGGAGATCATTCACTGAGATCGCGGGTTGTGCCATTCTGTTGCTCCTTACATACAGGCGTATGTGCCGATCGTTTGCGAGTCGCTGCCACTGCAGTCGCTGACACTGCAAAGGATGCTGCCAATAGTAGCGCGTTCGGTTTGTTCTGTCAATACCGAACAAACCGAACTGTCTGACATTTTCCTGACATTGGAGGGTCTTACCCGTCATATGTGAGATAGAGATGTTGCATGCCTCCAGGCGGCGGGGAAAGCTCCTGTCCGGGCCGGGCCGGTTTGGACGGCATCTGCGTAAGAACGGCTGGGAAATTCTGAATTCCTGTCCTGTAGCGTATACTTTGCTGGAGTAAGGGACAGGTTGCGCGGGCACTCCGCCGGCGCTCCCTTTTGAGGCGGTAGAAGCGACGCGCAAGGAGAATAGCTGAAAATGGAGACTCTGACGCTCAATGATGGTGGACGTCTTCCCGTATTGGGATTGGGCACATGGCAGATGGGGGGCGGCCGCAGCCGCGACTATTCGCGGGATGATGAGATGGTCGCCATAATCCGGGATGCGATCGCGATGGGGTATACGCATATCGACACGGCGGAGATGTACGGGGTCGGTCATTGCGAGGAGTTGGTGGGGCGGGCGATGCAGGATTTCGCGCGTGAGGAGATTTTTCTGACAACCAAGGTATTGGCCGACAATTTACGCTACGACGATCTGTTACGGGCGCTGGACCGCAGCCTGGAACATTTGCAGACGGATTATGCCGACATGTACCTCATTCACTGGCCCAACCCGGAAGTGCCGCTGGAGGAGAGCTTCAGGGCGCTCAACCGGGCGGCGGCGGATGGCCGCGTGAAGCGTGTTGGGGTGAGCAACTTTGACGTTGCGCTGCTGCGCGAGGCGCAGGAGCTGTGCGCAACGCCGGTTGTGACGAACCAGGTGCGCTACAATCTTTACTCGCGCGAGCCGGAGGAGAACGGGCTGCTGCGCTACTGCCAGGAGAACAACGTTGTTCTCACCGCGTACTGTCCGCTGAAGGACGGCGTGATGCAGGACGAGACGGTTAAGGCGGTGGCGCGCAAGCACGGCGCGTCGGCGGCGCAGGTAGCAATTCGCTGGCTGACGCGGCAGCCGCAGGTGGTGACGATCCCGATGTCGACGAACCGCGACCATTTGCGGCAGAATCTGGAGGCGCTGACGCTGGCGCTGGATGAAGAGGACGTGCAGCGCTTGAATCAGGTTTCCAATTAGGCCTCTATCCACAGACTGCTCAGTTTGAATTGACAGGAGAACCTATGCTTCCCATTGAATCGATCCGCCGAGTGTTGGACGCCGGGCTCACGAAAGGCGCCGACCTGGCAGAAGTCTATTTGGAGAATAAGGAGAGTCTTTCCCTGATCCTGGACGAAGGCCGTCTGGAAAAGGCTACGCAGGGCAACGACGTCGGAGGGGGCGTAAGGGTCTTTTATGGGAACAACGCGGCCTACGCCTACACCGATGATCTTACGGAGGAGTCGCTGATAGAGGCGGCCGGGGTTGCGGCGGCCGCGGCCGAAAACGCAAACAACTCGCAGGTGTGCGCCGATCTGACAAAGCGCGAGAGTCCGGTCGTATCGCGGATCGAGCGCCCGTTCGAAGAGATGTCCACGCAGGAGAAGGCCGGTATTCTGCGGCAGATGGATGACGTCACTCGAGGGCACAGCCCGTATATTGTCAGCGTGCAGTGCGGCTACACGGAGACGCGGCGCCGGGTGTGGGTTTACAATACCGAGGGTGTTTGGGCGGAGGACGACCGCGCCTTCATCGAGTTTCAGGGGCAGGTGGCGGCTCAGAAGGGGGAGATGCGCCAGTCCAGTGCCACTGGGGTCGGAGGGCAGGTCGGGTTGGAGTTCTTCGACGATCGAGACCCGGTGGCGATGATGCCGGAAGCGGCTGATACGGCGCTGCTGATGTTGGACGCGAGGCCGGCGCCCGCCGGAGAGATGCCGGTCGTAATCAATAACGGTTGGGGGGGCGTTCTCTTCCACGAGGCCTGCGGCCACTGTATGGAGGCCGACTTTATTACCAAGGGCGCATCGGCCTACACGGGGCTGGTGGGCGAAAAGGTGGGGCCGGACTTCCTGACCGCCTATGACGACGGTACGATCCCGGGCCGGCGGGGAACAATGCGCTTCGATGACGAGGGCGCGCCCACGAACCGGACTGTGCTGATCGAGAACGGCATTCTGAAGGAGTATATGTGGGACCTGACGGAAGCGCGGCGGGCCGGCCGGGCGTCAACGGGCAATGGACGGCGCCAGTCGTTTCGGGACATGCCGATGCCGCGCATGACGAATACCTATATAGACGCGGGCCCGCACGATCCGGAGGAGATCATCGGCTCTGTGAAAAAGGGTCTGTATGCCAAGAGGCTGGGCGGCGGCCAGGTGGAGATCGGCCGCGGCGACTACGTTTTCACGGTTACCGAAGGGTGGCTGATCGAAGACGGCAAGCTGACGGCGCCGGTGCGGGGCGCGACGCTGGTCGGCAACGGGCCGGAGACGCTGCGACTGATCGATATGATTGGCGCCGACATGTCGCTGGATCCGGGGCGGGGCATGTGCGGCAAGGGGCAGTGGGCGCGGGTGAGCGTCGGCCAGCCCACGGTGCGCGTGCCGAAGCTGACGGTTGGCGGCACGGAGTGAAATGGCAGTGGGCGGTGGTCAGAGCGTTCAGACATCAGATAAGCCTGAGCCTTTTGGGGCGGGATGAGGAGTATAGACGTGGATTATCTTGAATTTGCAAAGGACGTGGTTTCCCAGGCGGTTGAGCGGGGTGTGGAGGCGGAAGCGTATATCAGTGTGGGACAGAATACGTCGGTCAACGTAGACCGGGGAGAGGTGGAGAAGCTTTCGCAGGCGGGCTCGAAGGGGCTGGGCGTGCGGGTTGTCCGGGACGGGAAGATGGGCTATGCCTACACGTCCGACTTTGGGGCGGGCAGTATCGGGAAGACGATCGAGGCGGCGGTCAGCCTGGCTGACGTCGCGGACGGCGACGAGTTTCGATCTCTGCCGGCGCCGCAGCCGCTCGGGGAAGATGATCTGGAGGTCTACGATCAGGCGATTGTGGACTTGCCGATCGGGCGCAAAGTTGAGATGGCGCGGCGGATTGAGAAGGCGGCTTTGCGCTATGACGAGCGCGTCGTGCTGACAAATCGCTGCACGCTTATTAGCCAGTACGGGACCGTGGCAGTTGCAAACTCCAAGGGCGTCGCCGGCAGTTACGACAAGAGTTTCATCGGCGGCTTTGTGATGGCGATGGCCGCGGATGAAAACGACCGGTCGGTGGCGTTCGGATTCGATTTTGGCTCGCGGCTGGCCGACTTCAAGCCGACGGCGGTTGGCAAAGACGCGGCGCGCAAGGCGGTGGGGATGTTGGGGGGCAGGCCCGTGCCGACGCAGCGGGCGTCGGTGGTCTACTCGCCGATGGCGGCGACGAGCGTGCTGGGCGCGCTATCGCGGGCGCTGGGCGCGGACGCGATGCAGCGCAATCGGTCCTTCCTTGAAGGAAAGATCGGTGAGACGGTGGCTGCGGATATGGTCACCGTACTGGACAACGGGCGGCTTCCTGGTGGGATCGCGACGCGGCCGTTTGACGACGAGGGCGTGCCGACGGCGGCGACGCGGCTGATCGATGAGGGGGTCCTGCAGACGGCGCTGCACGACCATTACACGGCCACGCGCGACGGCACGGCCAGCTCGACGGGCAACGCCAACCGCCGCTCCCACTCCGCCATGCCGACGCTGGACGCGAGCAACTTCTACTTCCAGCCGGGCCAGGAGACGCCGGAGGAGGTGATCGGCGGGGTGGAACAGGGTTTGTACGTGGAGAGCGTGATGAACACGGCCAGCATCAACCCGATCAGCGGCGATTATTCGATCTCGGCGAAGGGCTATTGGATCGAGAATGGCGAGCTCAGCCATCCCGTCAACGAGGTAACGATCGCGCTGCCGATGCAGGAGCTGCTGCACAATGTCAAGGCGGTCGGCAACGACCTGACCTTCGTGCCGATGATGGGCGCGCTGGGGTCGCCGACGATTCGGGTGGACGGGGTGATGATTGGGGGGATGACTGCGGGGGATAGTGGATAGCTTTTAGTGTACTGCCGCGCCCGGTGTCCGGTTGGACAAGCGGGGCGTTTTGGCGTTCAATGGGGCCTGCCCATCCGTCCACCGGAGTCTTTCTTTTGTCCCGTTCGCACGACCCCTATGCAGCTTTTCGCATACACGACTACCGGCTGTACGTTGTCGGCTGGCTGGTGGCGCGTATGGGAACCTATATCCAGAGCATTGCGATCGCATGGGAGATGTACCAGCGTACGGGAGAGGCGCTCTCGCTGGGGCTGGTGGGGCTGGCGCAGGCGCTTCCGCTGATGGTGCTGGCGCTGCCGGCGGGGTTGCTGGCGGACCGTTATGAACGGCGGCGGTTGTCGATATTCAGCTTGCTGGGGATGACGGCGACGTCGCTGGCGCTGGCCTTCTTCTCGGTAACGGAGGGGCCGATCGCGTGGATGTACGCGCTGCTGTTCCTGGACGCGTGCGCGATGACGGTGGGACGCCCGGCGCGGACGGCGCTGCTGCCGCAGCTGGTGCCGGCGGAAGTCTTCCCGAATGCCGTTACGTGGAACATGAGCCTGATGCACATCGCGTCGGTGGTGGGGCCGGCCCTCGGCGGCTTTGTGGTTGCGGTCAGCGTGCAGAGCGCCTATTTCGTGGCTGCGGCGAGTTCGCTGTGGCTGGCATTTATCCTGACTCGCATCCGGTTCCGGCCCTTGGATGAAAAGCCGGAACCGGCCAGCTGGCAGACGCTGCTGGGCGGGATCCGGTTTGTGTGGGACAAACGGATTCTGTTCACGATCATGGCGCTGGACCTGTTCGCGGTGCTGCTGGGCGGGGCTGTCTATCTTCTGCCGATCTTTGCCGAGGATATTCTGAATGTGGGCGCGACGGGGTTCGGCTATCTGCGGGCGGCGCCGGCGGTGGGGGCGTTCTGCATGGCGTTGTCGATGGTCTATCTGCCGCCGATGAAGCGGGCGGGACGCGGGCTGCTGCTGGCGGTGGCCGGCTTTGGCGTGGCGACGATCGTTTTCGGCTTTTCGCAGAACTTCGCGCTCTCGTGGGCGATGCTGTTTCTGACGGGCGCGCTGGACAACATCAGCATGGTGGTGCGGCAGACGCTGACGCAGCTTCTGACGCCGGACCGGATGCGGGGCCGGGTATCGGCGGTGAGCGGCATTTTCATCGGGGCGTCAAATGAGCTGGGCGGATTTGAGTCGGGGCTGGTGGCGCAGTGGTTCGGTCCGGTGATTTCGGTCGTGAGCGGGGGGATTGGAACGATCCTGGTGGTGGCGGGGGCGGCGGCGCTGTCGCCCACGCTGCTGCGGCTGGGCGCGCTGCACGAGGCGCGGGCAGATGAGGAGGGATGAGGGTATGGGATTCGGCATACCCATCAAAATGGATAGAACAAAGAAATGGCTAAAGTGTGTCAAAGTGTGCCCAAAATACTCTCTGTTCTCACTGCTTGTCCGTTGAAAAAAACGGAGTGATACCCGAAAAAAAAAAAGAAAAAAGGTGTCAAATAGTGTCAAATAGTGTCAAACTCCTTCAGCGGGTTCACCATCGAACCGTTAAAGGAAACGGGTGTGTCCTTCCAGGAAAAGTGTCAAAAACGTGTCAGAACCCCTCTGCGCTTCCACTAATGCCATCTTGACAAGCATACGAAAATCGTGTACCATGTAGTACACATGACATTCGGCAAGTATATCCGTAACGCCCGCGAAAATAGGCTTAGCGAAGATCGCACGTTCTCCGTGCGCCAGGTTGCGCAGCGCATCGGCGTCGAACCTTCCTACCTGAGCAAGATCGAGCGAGACCAGGTTGCGCCTCCTTCGGAAGCGACAGTCCGCCTCTTGGCCGGGGAGTTGGGCGAGGATGCGGACCTTTTGCTTGCGATGGCGGGCAAGGTTTCGGGCGACCTGCGGAATATCATCATGCAGAGGCCGCAGCTGTTTGCAGAGCTGTTGCGGCAACTTAAGGATGCGCCCGACCACGCGATTGAGAGTGTCGCGCGCGAGATACGGGACGGAGATTGGTAAGGGCCGGTGTTGCAAATTAAAGGACCCAGGAGGGCTTTAGAATGATTGAACTGAAGAGAGATCAGCTGATTTTCCGATTCCCCGAGGTGCATAAGGATGCTGAGTGCCGGATCTCGTTCCAGCGCACGTTGCGCATTCCGGACGACAACCGGCCCTATTCGTTGCCGCCGGGCCTGGGACGGTTTCCACTCAATCTTGTAGACGATTATGCGGACAGGGCGCCGGCGGCGTGGAACGCGCACGGGGGCGTCTTTCTGCCGATGTACCAGGCGGAGGCGATGTGGCTCAACTTCAGCGGTTCGTACCCCATGGCGGTGAAGGTGGCCGCCGGCAAGATCAATGCGGTGACGGGTGAGGGCTGGGAGAACCAACTTTCAAGCAAGCCCCAGGACTATGTAGTCATTCCCGATCAGCCGTGGCTGGATGGATTTTCAGTGATGAAGGGGATGATCCGGCAGTTTGTGGCGATGCCCCTGGGCGAAGGGTACACGGCGGAAGAACAGCTGACGGGAGAGGCGGAGCACGGCGGGCTGCAGATCGTCGTCTATCCGATAAAGCCGTCATATTACGAGAGAGAAGAAGAGCAGATCATGTCCATTGCCTATGCGCCGCTGCGCGCCGTTTCGGGGCCCGTTGAGGAGATGGGTCTGGCTCCGGGCGGCCTCATGCGTCAGGAGATTTACGAGGACGACTACGGCCTTGAAGCATGGGAGACGTCGGTGCGCTCGCGTTGTTACGTGCATATCATGAACAGTATTCAGTTCTTTAGCGTTACCGGCGCCAAGCCGCCGAGCATGCCTCCGACGGCGAAGGAGTATACGGAGGCGGGGCTGCCGTGGTTTGACTATTACGGCGGTGATTTGAGGGCTTTGGAGGGCGCCGAGAAGCTGGCGGGGCTGGACAATGTGGCGGCCAAGAAGCTGAAGAAGGGCAAGGGCGTGCTGGCGAACAACGAGCCGGTTCTGCCCAAGGTGGTGAAGAAGCTGGGGAAGGGGAAGGTGCGGGAAGGGGAGTTTTAGCGGCAGGGATTCACGACAATCACTAACTTACCGGTGCTGTGCAGGTGGTGCTCTGCGGTCGTCAGGCGTATAGCACCACCTGTTCGTTTTCCACCTCGACGCGGTAGGTGCGGACGCGGAGTTTTGGATCGTAGAGGGCCTGGCCGGTTTTGATGTCGAATTCCCACTGGTGCCAGGGGCATTTGAGGATTTCACCTTCGCGGGTGTAGGTCATGCCGGTAAGGCCGTCGGGGAGGACGAGGGGGCGCAGGCGACCGCGGCATAGAGGGCCGGCCTTGTGGGGGCAGATGTTGCGCAGGGCATAATAATCGCCGTCCAGGTTGAAGACGCCGATCTCGCGACCTTTGACGGTCACGATTTTGCGGCCGCCGGGAGGAATCTCGCCGGCGGTTGCGATAACGTGGGCCGGCATCAGTTGAGGCCGTAGAGCTCGGCGGCGGTGTCGTACATGACGCGGGGGCGCAGCTTTTTGTCCAGCAAGCGCATGAGGCCGCTCGGTTCTTCCCAGTCCCAGTGGGGATAGTCGCTGGCGAAGACAAGAATCTCATCGGCGTGGAGCCAGTCAAGGTAGATTTCGAGGTTCTGGCCGTTGGGCACGTTGGGGAAGGGCTGGGTACCGAAGCGGATGTGTTCGCGCAGATATTCGCTTGGCAGGCGTTTGACCCAGGGCGTGTAATCGCGCAGGCTCTTCCAGTCGGCGTCCATGTGCCACATCAGGCCGGGCACCCAGAAGGTGTCGAGTTCGATGAAGAGGAACCTGAAGTTGGGGAACTTTTCGAAAACGCCTTCGCAGATGAGGCTGGCGGTATGGGCCATGGCGATCTGGGGGCGGGCCATGCGCATTTCGAGGTAGTAGGTTGGGAAGCCGGCCGCGGTGGGCGGAGCGGAGAAGCCGGCGCCTTCGCCGCCGAAATGGGAGCATATAGGCAGTCCGTTGCGCTCGCAGGCTTCGTAGATTGGGTGATAGATGCGGTTGCCGAACGGGTGCAGGCTGCCGGCGGGCATCAGGACCTGGGCGACGCCGGGGTGGTCGCCGAGGCGGTCAATTTCGGCGGCGGCCTGTTGCGGGTCGGCGGGCGCGATGTGGATCGAAGCGCGCAAGCGGTCGTCCTTGGCGACCCACTCTGCGAGCGTATAGTCGTTATAGGCGCGGCAGTAGGCGGCCGCGTAATCCACGGTGGGATGGACGGCCATGTTGTAGGGTCCGCCGGCGCCGGTAAGGACTGCCATGTCGATACCGTAGCGGTCCAGATGTTTCTTGCTACAGACTTCGGGGACGGTTGCCGGGTCGGGCTCGTCCTCAGTGCCCTCCCACAGGTCGGGACGGGCATGGCCTCCGGGCATATTGGTATAGCCCACGTGGGGCGTCATCGAGCCGAAATCCTTGATCTGCTCGACGTACTGCCGCGCCAGATAGGGGAAGAGGGCCTCGACATTGGGCGGTTGGTGATGCACGTCGCAGTCGATAATCCGCTGTCGCGTGCCGGACTGTTCCACGGGCGTTCCAGAAGGCGCTGCCTCGGCTTCATTTCCTGGCGAGACGCCGTCGCTGCCGGTCCGCTCCACTACCATGGTCGCCATTCTTGGCTCCTTTCCCTTGCTTCTTTCGCATTCCCTCTACCGCAGACGGGAATGTCTTCCCGGTTAGTCGTTATGCTTCCTCATGCTTGAGGGCGGCGCGCGCCTGTTCCAGTATGTCCGGCCCGGGCGGATAGTGTCTTCCCGGCACAACGCCTTCAGCCAGGATGCGCTCTTTGGCCAGCCCTTCCGCGGTCTCGTAGACCTCGGTCAGTTCGACGCACTCCTCGGCGAACCAGGAGGGGACGACCACCACGCCGTCGTCGTCGCCGACGAGCACGTCGCCGGGCCGCACGAACGCGCCGCCGCACTGGATATTCACATTCTCCTCGGCCGGGAAGGCCCAGGGCCCGCCGCCGTAGGGGGTGCGGTCGCGAGCGTAGATGATCAGGCCGTACTTTTCCTGGAGCATGATGTCGAGGTCGCGGATGCCGCCGTCGGTTACGACGCCGTCGGCGTTGTTCATTTTGAGCTGCAAGGCCTTGACGTCGCCGAAGACGGCGGGGCTGGCATTGCCATAGATATCGACGACCAGTACGTCGCCGGGGCCGCAGCGGGACATGGCCCTGTAGTCGATGGCGTCCTCGCCGCCGGGCGTCATTGCGGCCAGGTCGGGGCGGGGAGGCAGGTAGCGCATGGTGCGGGCGCGGGCGGCCAGACGCTGGCCCGGAGTGAATGGGCGTACATTTTCCATGAAGGGAAGGGGCACGCCGGCGTAGGTATGGACAATGTGCCACACCGTGGCTACCGGCAGCTTCTTGAAGCGGTCCAGAATCTGCTGCGGTACTTCGACCGGTGTGAAGGAGCGTTCGGTCATCGGGAGACTCCTGAGAGCGGCGAGTGGTGAATGGCTAAGAACACGGTCTGTGCATTGCCAAAATGATACGTGAAATCGGTCGATACGTCTACCAGGAACGCTGGAACGGACAGAGTTGCCGGGCACAGGCCGGCGGGACGCTCGGGTCAGGGACAGATGGCGTTGTTCTTACTTCTGTTTGCGGGCGGCGCGCACCTGCTCGTATGTCTCCGGCCCCGGCGGGTAGTACTTGCCGGGCACGACGCCTTCAGACAGGATGCGCTTCTTGATCATCTCTTCGGCTTCCTCATGCACTTCGGTCAGCTCGACGCACTCTTCGGCAAACCAGGAGGGCACGACGACTACGCCGTCGGCGTCGCCGACGAGGACGTCACCGGGCCGGACGAGGGCGCCGCCGCACTGGACGTCGACATTTTCCTGTGCGGGGATGGCGTAGGGTACGCCGCCGAGCGGCGTACGATCGCGGGCGTAGATGATGAGGCCGTACTCTTCCTGCACCATGATGTCGAGGTCGCGGATGCCGCCGTCGGTGACGACGCCGTCGGCGTTGGTCATCTTGAGCTGGAGCGCTTTGACATCGCCGAAGATGCAGGGGCGGGCATCGCCCATGACGTCGCAGACGAGGACGTCACCCGGGCCGCAGCGGCCCATGGCCTTGTACTCGGGCGCGTTTTCGCCAATCTGCACTTCGGCCTGCAGATCGGGGCGGGGCGGCAGATAGCGCAGAGTGCGGGCGCGGGCCGCGAGTTGCTGGCCCGGCGTGCAAAGACGAACATCATTCATATAGGGAAGGGGCACGCCGGCGTAGCGATGGACGGAATTCCACACGGTGGCAACCGGCAGTTTCTTGAACCGATCCAGAATGTGCTGCGGCACTTCGACCGGGGTGAAGGAGCGTTCGGTCATCAGGTGTCTCCTGGTGGCGTGGATACTAGGCTTTTTGCTGCGCGCAGAGCGCGTTCAGATAGAGAGTTAGCATTGCGCTCACGGGACGCGCTTGACGGGGCCGGCATCTGCACAAGCCAGGGGACAGTTCTGCCTCTGGATGGGAACTGTACTAATGCAGCGTCTGGGGGAGGCCCCAGTCCCGCCGTGATCATACCCGAAAACGGAGGAAATGCCTATCGGAAAGGGTAGTTGCATTCGGTCCAATTCGGAGAAAGTTTCGGTTGGTCCTGCGCCCGGGCCAGGGAAGAATGACCGTTTGCGGCGGCGGATATATCCTGAAACGATTTCTTTGCGAAGGTGATTTCAGTGTAAGATAGACAGATTGTGCCCGCTACGGAAAAGCCCCTCCATGAAATCGAGTGAATCCATGCCAGCCGCCGCGACGCGGTCGCATTGGGGTCTGCTGTTCGCCCTGATGATACCGGTCGGCATGGCGACGATGAATATGTCGATGTTCGGTGTGGCCCTGCCGACCGTTCGGGATGCGTTCGCGGTGGAGGCGGACATGACGGCCTGGCTGTTGGCGGCTTACAGTCTGCCGTTCGTTATATTCATGCCGCTGTACGGGAAACTGGGCGACAGTCTGGGCAAGGCGCGACTTTTCCAGAGCGGAATCATATTCTTTTTCGCCGGCTCCGTGATCTGTCTGCTGGCGGGAAGCTTGCCGCAACTCCTGATCGGCCGCATTCTGCAAGGGATGGGCACGGCCGGCTACTACCCCCTCTGCATCGCCATTATTGCGGAGCGCTTTCCGGCGGAGCAGCGGGGCAGGGCGATGGGAACGTGGAGTTCGGTGGCGCCGGGCGCGGCGACATTGGGGCCGCTATTGGGCGGATATGCGGTCGATCAGTTCGGCTGGAACTACGTCTTCGTACCGAGCCTGCTGGTTGCGCTCATCGCCCTGTGGGCGGCGTACCTGCGCGTGCCGTCGCAGCGCCCCATTCGCGGGGAGGGGCTGCAGGCATTCGACTGGCTGGGCGCGGCCTTGCTGGGGAGCGCGCTCGTATTCGCCATCTTCTACCTCTCAAGCCGCACGGTAACCGGCGTCGAACCGCTGCGGGACTGGCGGTTGCTGGCGGCGGCCGCCGGTTTCGGGCTGCTATTCTGGCGGCGGGAGGGCCGGACGGCCCGGCCGCTTGTCAATTTCGCGCTCTACCGGCGCAAAAATTTCGGGGTCGCCTCGCTGGCGGCCGGCTTCCGTATGGTGATCATGCACACGGCCAACTTTCTGAACGTTCTGTTTCTGACCGATGTATACGGGTTGGATGCGATTGGACTGGGCATATTCACGACCATCTTTTCCGGCGCGATCTTTGCCACGACCCAGGTGGGAGGCCAGTTGTCGGACCGGATTCACGGCCGCTGGATCGTGGGAGGGAGCTTCGCAATCATGATCTGTACGCTGGCCGGCCTGGCGCTGTTCCCTCTGCCGCTGCTGGGCGCGGCGGCGTTGATGCTGACGCAGTCGCTGGCGGGAGGGCTGGCGATGGCCGCGCTTCACCGTGCGGCGATGGAGGAGATCCCCATGGAAGAGAGCGGGTCTGCGGCCGGATTATACAGCACGGCGCGATTTGGCGGCGGTGTCGTCGGCGCGACGATCGCGGGTGTGGGGCTGCAGCAGGCACTCCTGATTGCCCCCGGGCCGTTGGCCGCTTACCAGTGGGTTTTTGGTGGTGTTGCGGCGATCAGTCTGGTGAGTCTGGCGGTGGCGTGGCGATTGGAGCGGTGAAAGAGTCCACCTGTCAGGAAGATGCGCTTCCCCAGCCGCCGCCGCCGGGCGTCTCGATGCGCAGGCGCTGGCCGGGCTGCATACGGCGGGTGACTTTGGAGGAGAGCTCTTCTTCTGACCCATCGGTGTCGATGAGGAGATTCCGACCAGGGGCGGCAGACGCCCCGCCGGCGAGGCCCCAAGGCGCGATGGCGCGGCGTTCGCTGAGGATGGTGGCGGTCGTCGGCCGCAGAATCTCGTACTCGCGTACGATGCCTTCGCCGCCTCGATGCTTGCCGGCTCCGCCGCTGTCCTGCCGCAGGTGATAGCGGGTCAGACGCAGAGGGTAGGCCATTTCGAGGGCCTCGACCGGTGTGTTGAGCGTATTGCTCATATGGACGTGGGCGCCGCTGAAACCGTCACCCTGCGGGTGGGCGCCCATGCCCCCGCCGAGCGTCTCGTAGTAAGTCCAGGGCGAACCGTCAACGTTTTCACCCCCCATTGTACAGTTGTTCATGGTGCCCTGCCCGGCCGCGGCGACGCGATCTGGCAGAGCCTGGGCCAGCGCGCCGAATACGGCGTCGGTAATGCGCTGGGATGTCTCGACGTTGCCGCCGGCGACGGCAGCGGGCGGGCGGGCGTTCACCAGGCATCCGGGCGGCGCGTCGACCTGAACGGGGGCAAAGCAGCCGGCGTTGACCGGCACGTCCTCACCGACGAGGCAGCGAACGACGTAGTAGCAGGCCGACCTGGTCACGCTGAGAGGGGCGTTGAGAGAGCCGTAGATACTGGGGCAGGTGCCGCTGAAATCGAGGGTCACCGTCTCGCCGCTGATCGTGGCGGTCACGCGGATGGGCGCGGGCGTTGTGCGGCCGTCGACGACCGATTCGATGGGATCTTCGAAGGTATAGCTGCCGTCGGGCCAGGCGCCAATGGCTGCACGGGTGAGGCGTTCGCTGTATTGCCGCAGATGGCCGGCGTAGGCCAGCAGCTCGGCGTTGCCATGGCGGGCGGCCAGTTCGTGGAGGCGGCGGTCGCCGACTGCGTGGGCGGCCCGTTGGGCGGCGAGATCGCCGCGGCGTTCGTCGGGCGTGCGCACGTTCCGCAGTATCAGTTCGAGCAGCGATTCGACCAGTTCACCGCCTTTGTAGAGCTTCAAGGGCGGGATGATAATGCCCTCCTGGAACAGCTCTGTGGAAAGAGGCAGGGAGCCGGGCGACATGCCGCCGACGTCGGCGTGATGGGCGCGGCTGGCGGCGAAAAAGTGGGGGGCGGGCGGCGAGGAGAGGGTCCCCACCCCATTGTCAACGTCCTTGTCGACGTCCTTGTCGCCTTCAGGCTCATCCAGGAATACGGGCGAGACGAGTGTGATGTCGGGCAGATGGGAGCCGCCGAAATAGGGATCGTTGAGTATGACGACGTCGCCCGGCTGCCAGTGGTCGAATACGGCGAGGGCGGCGGCGACGCTGTCGGGCATGGCGCCAAGATGTGCGGGGATGTGGGCGGCCTGGGCGACGAGACGCCCGGAGCCGTCAAAGAGCGCGCAGGAGAAGTCGAGGCGTTCCTTTATGTTCGGTGAATAGCTTGTGCGCTGCAGAGTGATGCCCATCTCCTCGGCGATGCCGCTATAGCGATGGCGGTATAACTCGAGGGTGATGGGATCGGGGGCCATGGAACGGTGGTGGCCAGTGGTCGATCGAGTCGCCGGCATAAGGGTCTCAGGCGTGGGACTCCTGGGATTGGGCCCAGGAGAGAACTCGCAGGCCGAAGAGAATGAGGAGGGCGGCGACTGCGGTCCAGACCCAGAAGCGGAAGAATGCGCCGCGGAGGGCCCATTGCGCCGACAGGGCGTCGTTGATCGACTTGGGATAGACCAGTTCGTGGCGTTCGTCGATTGCCACGTTTGTGAATTTCTGTTTGCGGCCATCGGGCCAGAGAACGGCCAACGCACGCACTTCTTCGCTGTCTTCGAGGTCGAAGAGGACTGTGCGGTTGGAGGAATCTACCTGACCTTCCAGCGTTTCAAATTCAAGGACAAGGGAGAGCGTCGCCCCGTCGGTAGCGTGGATGTCATCCTCGGGGACGGTGAAGGCGACCCAGTGATGGCCCTCCGGCACGTCGGCTGCGTAGATTTCGGCATCGGGCAGGCCGACTTCGAGAGCGTCGCGGACCGGGATCCAGAGCAGGAGAGCGGCCACAATCAGCGGCAGCAGAAAGAGCAAAAGACGTTGCTGGGAAGAAAGTGTCACCATCGTTCAACTCCGAAAGGAAGCTTTTTCTCGTTATTCGGAATCCCGCATTCGGTTGCCTGTAAGGGCCCTGCAGGATATCCGCGAAGTATCATAACACACCAAGGCCGCAAAACCAGCTTCAACTGCCGGCGCGCGCCAGCAGGAGGTTGTGACGTTCGTCGACGCTGGCCGACCAACCGGGCGTGACAACGGTGGTGGTGTCGAACTGGAAGACGATCGCGGGGCCGTCGATGCGGTTGCCGGGCCGCAGACGATTGCGGTCATAACAGAAGGTGCGGGAGGAGCCGTTGGGGCCAAACCAGACCGGCTTGACTGTCACGCGGGCCGCTTCGGGGTCGGGTGGGCCGGCGGATTCCCGCGGCAGGCTCAACTCGGCGCCGGGTCCGGCGCCGAGCAGGCGTACTGCTACGGCTTCGACCGTTTCTGAGCGCATGGCGTAGCCGTAGCGGGCTTCGTGGGCGGCGTGAAAGGCTTCGATCGAACGCTGCACGGCTGCAGCCGCTTGCGCCGACGACGGCGCGGGCAGGTCGAGGGGGACGGAGAGCTCGTAGCTCTGCCCGCGATAGCGCAGGTCCATTGAGGCTTCCAGTGCGGGCGCGTCGACCCCTTCGGCGGCCAGCACGGCTTTCACCCGCTCTTCCAGAGCCGCGGCTATCTCTTGCAGAGGCGCAGGTTCCTGCGCCAGGCTGCTCGCCTCGACCAGAAGAGCCTGGGAGGATTCGTGGACGACTTCGGCGATCAGCAGGCCCAGGGCGCTGAGAACGCCGGGGCTGGGGGGCAGGAGGATGCGGGGAATGCCGAGGGCGTCGGCCAGGTCGCAGGCGTGCAGGGGGCCGGCGCCGCCGAAGGGCACAAGGGTGAAGGTACGCGGGTCGAAGCCGCGTTCGACTGAGACGCGGCGCAAGGCCCGCTCCATGCGGGCATTGGCGACCTGGATGACGCCGAGGGCCGCTTCGTGGACAGAGAGTCCGCCCAGCCGGGCGCCCAGGTCGGCCAGGGCTGCCTCGGCCGCGCCGACGTCGAGCTCCATGGCGCCGCTGCCGCCGAGAAACTGACCGGCATCAAGGCGTCCGAGCAGGAGATTGGCGTCGGTGACTGTCGGCTGCTGACCGCCCCGTGCGTAGCAGACGGGACCCGGCGCCGCGCCGGCGCTTTCCGGTCCGACGCGCAGGCCGCCGCCGGCGTCGACGCGAGCCAGGCTGCCGCCGCCGGCGCCGACGGTGTGAATGTCGATGATGGGCAGGCGCAGGGGCAGTCCGGCTACTTCGCTTTCGGTGGTGCGGGGGACGCGGCCGGGGCAGAGAGCGACGTCTGTGCTGGTGCCGCCCATGTCGAAGGTGATGATGCGCGGGGCTTGCCGGCCCGATTCTCGATCTTGTTTCGATGACGAGTTTTGACCGGCGGCAGGCGGCATCTCCCCAACGCCGGCAAGCTGCGCCAATCGAAATGCGCCGACGACGCCGCCTGCGGGTCCGCTGAGGACGAGGCGCGCCGGTTCGCGGGCGGCCTGGGATGCGCCGATGGCGCCGCCGTTGGACTGCATGACGCGGATGGGAAGGCTGGCCCTATGCGGACCGCTGTCATGCAGACGTTGACCACCGGCGTCTGCGAGGGCGTCGGTCAGGTGTTCAAGATAGCTGCCTACCAGCGGAAGCAGGTAGGCGTTGATAACGGTGGTAGCGGTGCGCTCGTATTCGCGATATTCGGGCAGGATGTCGCTGCTGAGCGAGATGGTGAGATGGGGACAGGCGCGGCGCAGGATCTGGGCAGCGCGGCGTTCGTGCTGGGGATTGCGAAAGCTGTGGAGGAAACAGACTGCCAGACTTTGGGGCGCGGCGGCGGTGATTTCGGCGGCGGTGAGGGCCAGGGCATCCTCGTCCAGGGGGGTGAGGACGTTTCCGTGAACGTCGAGCCGCTCCACCGCCCCGAAGCGAAGATCGGCCTCAACGAGCGGGTGCGGCCGCTGCTGGTGGAGGGCGTAGAGATGTGGTCGATTCTGGCGGCCGATTTCGATAACATCAACGAAGCCGGCGGTGGTCAGCAGGGCGGTACGTGCGCCGCGGCGTTCAAGCAGCGCGTTGGTCGCGATGGTCGTCCCATGCACGAGCTCGGCGTCAGTGGGAGCGTCTGAGGCGGACACTATGCCGAGGTGTGTCAGGCCGGCCAGAATGGCGCGGCTCTGGTCTTCGGGCGTGGTCGCCTCTTTATGCACATGAAGGCGGCCGTCCTGCAACAGGACGAAATCGGTAAATGTTCCACCAACATCAATTCCAACCAGGGTCGTGGGCATCGTGGAAGTTCCTGAACGTGTTCCGGGACGGGTGGGCGAGACCTGTTAGCCGTCCGCGATAACGCGCACGTGCGCCACCCATTTAACCTGCCGCAGGGCGTCGTCGGTCTCGCTGGGTACGATGAGGCGGACAAGCCCGCCGGCCCGTGTTAGCGGTTGGCCGTCGAGTGTATGGGCGAGCAGGATGGGACGCGCTGTGGGCTCGGCCAGTTCGGTCCGTAGTGCGCGCGTGCCGAAGCCGTCGCCGCTGACCACTTCCACCTGCGTCCATTCGCCGGGCCAGAGCAGGTCAATAAGATCGAGCAGGCGGAGGCCGGTGAAGGAAAATGGTCCTGACGTGCCGTGGCCGGTGGAGACGATGTAACAGTTCTGCACGGTAACTTGAAGCGGCGGCGACGGCCTTTCCGGGAGGCCGTCTGCCGGGACGAAATTGAGGCTGCGCAGAACGGCCGGGGCGATGCTGCGGGTAGAACCATCCGGCAGGTGTACTGTCAGATCGGCGTCAGGGGACGGCGGCAGAGGGTTAGGCTCGTGTGAATGGGGGGCGAGCGGGTCGTGAGCTGTCACGATTTCGATTCCATCGAGAATGTGAGCGGGTAACCGGCGGAGCGTGCCAACGAATGGGCGTCGCTGTCCCACACCTTGTTACGGGCTTGGGGCAAAGAGCATCCGGCCTGCCAGGGCAAGATCGTGGAGGATGTCTGGGACCGTCTTGACCGGTATCTGGTGACCATAAAGCAGAAAGTACCACAGCGGGCGAGTTATGGGCAAAGTTCTCGGTAGTTTTTCGTATCAGCATTCCCCCTTTCCAATTCCCGGCAGATCAAACGGTGTCACTTTCTCCTCTTTCCTCACCGCTCTCTCCTGGCGCCCGGCTGATTTCTGCGATTTGCCCAGGGGTGTAGGCCATGCTATACTGCGCGCGTCTACCGTACTATTCTTTCGGGTTGCAGCTGCTGACCGCCGACCCGGCGAGGAAGTCGCTGATAACTCCTATCCGCCATTCGACGTACGTATCCCGTGCAGCATCCTCACTATCGCAAGTTTTCGCGCGTGCTGTGTAGCGCAACAACCATTGTCACGCTTTCATCTTTGTGGACGGTTTTGGCAACGAGTCCCGCCAGGCGGAATGGAGTTTCTGCTCGCCCCCGCTTGCGCGACCGAACAGTTCTGCCGCAGAGAAGAGAGTGAACTAGGCTCACCGGCGTCAGATGACCCAGGCGGGCCCAATCTTCACCAAAGGAGCAAAGCACCAAAATGGCAAGTGTAACCTACGAACACGTCTACAAGCGCTTCGGCGACGTCGTGGCCGTCAACGACCTGACGATCCACGTCGAGGACAAGGAGTTCCTGGTCTTTGTCGGCCCATCGGGCTGCGGCAAGACCACCAGTCTGCGCCTTCTGGCCGGGCTGGAGGAGATCACCGAAGGGCAGATCCTGATCGGCGACCGCATCGTCAACGACGTGCCGCCGAAGGACCGGGACATCGCGATGGTGTTCCAGAGCTACGCTCTCTACCCGCACATGAGCGTCTATGACAACATGGCGTTCGGTCTTAAGCTGCGCAAGACGCCGAAGGACGAGATTCAGAGGCGTGTGGAAGAGGCCGGCGGGATTCTGGGCATCGAGCATCTGCTTGACCGCAAGCCGAAGCAGCTTTCGGGTGGCCAGCGCCAGCGCGTCGCGGTCGGCCGCGCGATCGTGCGTGAGCCGGCGGTGTTCCTCTTTGACGAGCCGCTCTCGAACCTGGACGCCAAGCTGCGCGTGCAGACGCGTGCAGAGATTTCCAAGCTGCACCAGCGCCTCGCGACGACCTTTATCTATGTGACGCACGACCAGGTGGAGGCGATGACGATGGCCTCCCGCATTGCGGTGATGAAGGACGGCGTCCTGCAGCAGGTCGACTCGCCGCAGAACCTGTACGACCACCCGGCGAATATCTTCGTCGCCGGCTTCATCGGCAGCCCGAGCATGAACTTCTTCGATGCCACGCTGGTCGAGAGCGACGGCAAGATGGAGGTCAACGCCGGCGGCTTCCGGCTGGATGTGCCGGAAGAAAAGGTGACTGAGTGGCGAGAGCATTTGGGAAATGAGGTGATCTTCGGCATTCGCCCCGAGGACATCCATTCGAAAGAGTTTGCGCCGCCGCAGATTCTTGAGTCCGACATGACGGCCCAAGTCGACGTAACCGAGCTGATGGGCAATGAGATCTTCCTCTATTGCCTGACACCGGACGACAAGCAGTTCATCTCGCGTGTCGACCCCCGTGTGCGGGTTTCGACCGGCGACGAGATCGATCTGGCGATCAATATGGCCAATGCGCACATCTTCGATCCCAAGACGGAGCTGTCACTGGCCGGCTGAGTATGAGCAGCGAGGGGAGAGGAGCGGGGAGTGAGGACCCTTTCCTCCTCCTCTCCTCCGGTTTTCTCCTCCCCCGTCTCAACGCGCCCTCTCCAACAAGAGTTGCACCTTGCAAGACTTCCCAGTTGTAAGCAGGATGTCTTGTACAGTAGTTCCTAGCCACCTGCCAGCGGTGACCAGAAGTAACGACCGTCCACTCTTCACGAATCACCGCCTGTCTTCTCTGAGGGCGGACTGTCCGATTCCAAAGTCGGTTCCTCCAACTTAATATCCCAGTTCAGACAAGGAGCGTAGCATGAAACTGCTTAATCGATCGACGGTACTCCTGCTGTTGTTTGCTATTTTGTTGGCGGCGTGCGGGGCTCCGGAAGAGCCGGCGGCCGCGGAGGCGTCCGCTGCAGAGAGCGAGAGCCAGACGGAGGAGATGGGCACGCCGGAAGACTATCTCAATGCGGCTCGCGAGGAGACGGTGATCCTGGACCGAACCAGCCCGCTGCAAGGCAGCGACAATTGGAATCCCTATGTGCGGGGCAGTGCTGTGGGTTGGGGCTATACGGAGTTCTCGGATGTGCTGACGTTGCTTAACTATGGCAGCGGCGAGATCGAGAACTGGCTGGCCGAGTCGCTGACGCCCAACGAGGATCATTCCGTGTGGACGCTGAAGTTGCGGCCCGGTATCACCTGGCATGACGGCACGCCCTTCACGGCGGACGATATCGTCTTTTCGACCGAGTTGCAGATGAACAACGATGCGCTCGGCCAGCACTTCGCGTACCAGGAGTGGATCGAGTCGATCGAAAAGGTGGATGATTTGACGGTTATTTACAACCTGAAGAAGCCGAATGTGCGCTTTAAACTGGAGCGTTTCTCCGATAACATTTGCGGCGTCGACTACTTTGTTCCCAAACACATTTGGGAAAATGTCGAAGACCCGGCCACCTTCAAGAATTTCGACCTCGAAAAGGGGCTGCCAATGGGGACGGGCCCCTACAAGCTCGCCAAGATCACTGAGAACGAGACGATCTGGGTTCGCCATGACGACTGGTGGGCAGCCAAGACCGGCGTGAAAAAGCTGCCGGAGCCGAAGAAGCTGGTGATGTCCTACACCGGCACCGAGGAGGTCCGGTTAGCGACCGCGATTGAGGACGACTATGACGGGCTTCACGACATCACGTTCGGCTCGTTCCAGGCATTGGTGGCGCAGAATCCCAACTGGATCGCGTTCCAGGATGAGATGCCGTTTGTCTGGCCCGACCCATGCGCGCGCAGCCTCACGGTCAACAACTCGATCGAGCCGTGGAACGACAAGGATATGCGCTGGGTCCTGAACTATGTGATGGACCGTCAGCAGATCATCGACATCGCCTATGAAGGCACCTCGATCATGGGCCCGTATCCGTTCCCGCTCTACCCCTCCATGCAGAAGTTTGCCGACCTGGTGCCGGCCGAGACGATCGCCAAATTCACCCAGCCCAACGTGGCAGCGGCGGAGGAGATCCTTCTCGCTAAAGGCTACGAAAAGTCGGGTGACTACTGGGAGAAGGACGGCGAAGAACTGAGCCTTGAGATCCAGGTCTACGAAGGCATTAGCGAACTGGAACGCGTCGCCGACGTTTTTGCCGAGCAACTGCAGCGCTTTGGCATCAATGCAGTCAAAGTGAACTTGATCGGCGGGACCTGGGTCGAATACCTGGACACCGGCAACTACGAAACGCAGAGCGGCTGGCAGACCTGCGGATCGATCGTCGAACCGTGGAACACGCTGCGCACTCTGCGCGCCGATGAAGTTCCTCCCGCGGGCGAGCGCCACCAGCTGCCTCACTCCAATCGCTTCCGCTGGCACAATGCGGAGTTCTCAGAACTGGTAGACCAGATCAGCGAATTGGGTTGGGACGATCCCCTGTTGTTTGAGCTTACGGCACGCGCTCTGGAGATCTACTACGACGAGATTCCGGCCATCCCGACGGCCCAGTCCAAAAAACTGGTGCCCTTCAACACGACCTATTGGACCAACTGGCCGACAATCGACAACTACTACCAGCGTCCGGTGATCTGGTGCCCCAGCTTCGTGGGCATCCTGCCGGAGATTGAATCGACCAGTGAGTAACTGCAGTGGTCAGTGGACAGAGGTCAGTGGTTAGCATCACCGCTGACCTCTGAAATTCTGCCTATGCGCGGTTTGACTAGAGAATACGTCCTACAGCGTTTCCTGATGTATCTCCTGACTATCTGGTTGGGATCTACTTTGATTTTCGTGATCCCGCGTCTGGCGCCGGGCGACCCTGTGAGCGAGATGGTAGGCCGCCTGTCGCTGGATGCAGGCTATATTGAGAACGCCGACAAGCTGATCGAGAGCTGGAAGGCCCGTTTCGGGCTGGATGCCCCGATTCACGTTCAGTATTTCCGCTATTGGGGCAACGTGTTCCGGCTCAATTTCGGGTATTCGCTGTCGCATTTCCCAACCGAAGCGTGGACCATGGTCAAGGATGCGTTGCCATGGTCGCTGGGTCTGTTAACCGTGGCGACCGTGCTCTCCTTTTCCATTGGAATAACCGTCGGCTCGTTGATGGGCTGGCGGCGTACGCCGCGATGGTTGCAGATGATTCTGCCGAGCAGCTTGACCTTCACAGCAATCCCCTACTTCATGTTCGGCATCATGCTGATCTATCTGGTGGCATTCGAACTGGACTGGTTGCCGGCGACGGGGGCCTACTCACGCAGAGTCGACCCCGGGTGGAACCTCCCCTTTATCAAGAATGTGCTTACACACGCCATATTGCCGGTGGTATCGATCGTGCTGACATCGATGGGCGGCTGGGCGCTGGGGATGCGAGGACTGATGATCAGCGTCAACAACGAGGACTACTTCCTGCTGGCGCAGGTGAAGGGGCTGCCGCCGACGCGCATCTTCTTCCGGTACGGTGTGCGCAACGCGATTCTGCCGGCGCTGACCGCGCTGGCGCTTGGCCTGGGCGGGCTGATCAGCGGTTCGATCCTGGTCGAGTTTATCTTCGCCTACCCGGGCACCGGCTATACCCTGTACCAGGCGATAATCTCGCAGGACTATACAGTGACACAGGCGATCGCCAATCTGATTATCCTCGTGACTGCAACGAGCGTTTTCCTGCTCGATCTGCTCTACCCCCTCATCGACCCGCGCATTACCTACAAGAGGAACATGCGCTAAGACAAGAAACAGAAATAACCGTTGACTGTCAGACAGCAGGCCGTTGATGAAACAACCACCCCGGCGCGCGGCTGGGGGCTGAATACGTGGGACTCCCCATGGCTGAACTTCAAGTTTCTGCTGGGCGTTGCCATCGTCCTGCTGATTCTTCTGTTCGGCCTTTTGGGGCCGATCTTCTGGGATACCGACCTGGCCTACACGGGCGCGGGGCCGCTGAACAAGCCGCCGGTATGGGAGGAAGGAGGTCTGCCGGAACACCCCCTCGGCACCGAGAGTAACGGGCGCGACATGCTCGCGCAGTTGATCCTGGCTACGCCTTCCTCGCTGAAGGTCGGCTTTCTGGCAGCGATCATCGGCATGGGCATCGGCATGGCGCTCGGTTCGGTGGCGGGTTACGTCGGAGGATGGTGGGACCATGTGATCCGCACGCTCAGCGATTCGGCGATCACGATCCCGGCGCTGGTCGTTCTGGTTGTGATCGCCTCCTACGTGCAGATGACCGACACGACGGCAATGGCGCTGATCCTGGCGGCATTTGCCTGGCCGGGACCGACGCGCCTGGTGCGCTCGCAGATTCTCACGCTGCGCGAGCGCAGCTATGTGCGGATGGCGCATCTGTCGGGCGCGCCGGCGCTGGAGATCATGTTCGTGGAGATGCTGCCCAACATGCTGCCCTGGCTTGCGGCCAGCCTCACTGGCGGCATTTCGGCGGCCATCCTGGGCGCAACCGGGCTGGAGGTGCTGGGATTGGGGCCGACACGCGTGCCTTCGCTGGGGCTGATCATCAACCAGGCTACGACCAACGCCGCGCTGGTGCGGGGGCTGGTGTGGTGGTGGCTGCCGCCTATCATCATTCTGATGGTCATCTTCGTCGGCTTCTTTCTGATGACGATCGGGCTGGATGAGATCGCCAATCCGCGTATCCGGCAGTTCAGCTCTTCTCGCCGCGAGCGGATTGCGGCGGGAGAAGCGCCGCCTGTCGAACACGTGGACGGCGGGGTTGCAGCCGGGAGAGACGCCGCCCTTGAGGTGGACGACCTTCACGTCCATTATTTCACGCCGCGTGGTGAGGTCATTGCGGCGAACGGTGTCAACCTCAAGCTGCGCAGGGGCGAGATCCTGGGGCTGGTGGGTGAATCCGGCTGCGGCAAGACGACGGTGGCAATGGCGATCCTGCAGGTTGTACAGCCGCCGGGCCGAATCGTGCAGGGGGCGGTACGCATTGAAGATAAGGACCTGGTCAGTCTCTCCGGCAAGCAACTGCGCGAGGTGCGCTGGCGCGATCTGGCGCTGGTGCCGCAAGGCGCGATGAACTCGCTTAACCCGGTCACTCCGGTCCGGGAGCAGATCGCTGACGCGATCCTGGCGCACGAAAACATAAGCCGCGTGGACCTTGAACGGCGCATTCTCGGCCTACTGAACGACGTGGGGTTGCCGGAGCGGGTCATCGACATGTACCCCCACGAGTTGAGCGGCGGTATGAAGCAGCGGGTCTGCATTGCAATGTCGATCGCGCTCAACCCGCAGGTGATTGTCGCCGACGAGCCGACGAGCGCCCTGGACGTAGTGGTGCAGCGAGTGGTGGCGCAGACGCTGCTGGAGGTGAAGGAGCGGTTGGGCGTCTCGATGGTTATGATCGGCCATGACATGGGCTTGCAGGCGCAGCTTGTGGACCGCATTGCGGTCATGTATGCCGGCAACTTGGTCGAAGTGGCGCCGGTGGAATCGGCCTTTTCGGAGCCGCTTCACCCGTACACGCAGCTGCTGATCGAATCGATCCCATCGATCAAAGAACGCAAGCCGTTGAACGTGACGGAAGGGTTGACGCACGACCTGCGCAACCCGCCGCCCGGCTGTATTTTCCAATTCCGCTGCCAGCACGTCGAGCAAATCTGTCGAGAACGCAGGCCGGAACTGATGGAGAGAGAGGATGACCACCTTGTGGCCTGCTGGCTCTACGAGCCGGAGCGTCACACCCTGATAGAGTTGGAAGAGGCATGACCCGGACAGGTACGGCGGAACCGCTGCTCCAGATTAGAGATGCCACGATGGCGTTCGGCGGCGGCTTTCTGAGTTCGCAGCCGCCGTTGGTGGCGCTGGACGCCTTCAGCCTCGACCTGCACGAGTCCCCGGCCCAAATCACGACGATCGCGGGCGAAAGCGGCAGCGGCAAGACCACGCTCGCCAATCTCGTGCTCGGCTTTATCACGCCGACGCAGGGGCAGATCCTCTATAAGGGCATTGACATAGCGCAGATGGATCGCCGTCAGCGCATGACCTACCGCCAGGAAGTCCAGGCTATCTTCCAGGATCCCTATGAGGTCTTCAACCCCTTTTTCCGCATTCAGCACACTTTCAACCTGGTAATGCGCCACTTTGCCCTGGCCCGGGACAAGGTTGAAAGACGAGAACTGATCGAGGACGCGTTGAACGTAGTCGGTTTGCGCGGTGATGAGATCCTGGAGAAGTATCCCCACCAGCTCAGCGGCGGGCAGAGGCAACGGGTGATGGTGGCGCGCGCATATTTGTTGCGCCCGCGGTTGATTGTCGCGGATGAGCCGGTTTCGGCGGTGGACGCTTCGTTGCGGGCCATGATCCTGGACATCATGCTGCGCTTGCGCGACGAGCACGGAATCTCCTTTCTATACATCACGCACGATCTGTCGACCGCCTACCAGATCGGCGACAATATGATCGTCCTGTTCCAGGGCATTACCGCGGAGATGGGAGATACCGCTCAGATTATCGAGAATCCGCAGCACCCCTATGTGCAGGAGTTGATCAACTCGATCCCCGTGCCGGACCCGAAGGTCAAATGGGACACGGACATCCGCTTGCCGGCCGAGGAGACGATGCGAATGCAGGGCGGGGAGGGCACAGCCCGCGGCTGCCGCTTCTACCCGCGCTGCCCGCACGGGATGGACGTCTGCCTCGAAAAACATCCCCCGCTCATCGCGGTTGAGGACGAGCATGCAGTGGCCTGTTATCTGTATGAAGACGGAGTTGAGGCGTAAGTGAAGAGTAGTGAGGAGTAGGAGTCCAGACGATGACGTCTCCATTCACCGACTTTGATTTGATGCGTGATCTGCGACAGGACGGCGGCAAGATCGTTCTGTTGGTGATGGACGGACTGGGCGGGCTGCCGGCTTCGCTGGGCGGAAGGACCGAATTGGAGACGGCCCACACTCCCAATCTGGACGCCCTGGCCGTCTCCGGGTCGTTGGGACTGAGCATTCCGATTCGCGCCGGCGTCGAACCGGGAAGCGGGCCGGCGCATTTGAGCCTGTTCGGTTACGATCCGGTCCGCTACATGATCGGTCGCGGGGTGCTGGAGGCGCTGGGTATCGGCTTCCCCTTGCAGGCAGAAGACGTGGCCGCACGGGGCAATTTCGCCTCGGTCGACGGCAGCGGGCTGATCACGGACCGGCGGGCGGGGCGGATCTCTACGGATGAATGCATCCGGCTGGCGGCGAAGCTGCGGGAGGCGGGCGCCGGGTTGCTCGAGGACTGTGAGGTTTTCGTCGAGCCGGTGCAGGAGCATCGCTTCGTCTTCGTGCTGCGGGGCGAGGGGCTGGGAGGCAGTTTGACGGACACGGACCCGCTGGCGGTAGGCAAAGCGCCGCTGCCGGTGCGGGACGAGAGCGGGAGCGGCGAGGGCGCGCGTACGGCGGAACTGGTGAATCGATGGACTGCGCACGCGCGTGAAGCGCTGGCCGATGAGCCGCAGGCGAACAGCCTGAATTTGCGGGGCCTGGCGCAGGACCCGGGGCTGCCGCTTTTCCCGGACATCTTCGGGATGCGGGCGGGCGCCATCGCGGTCTACCCGATGTACCGGGGGGTGGCCAGCCTGGTGGGGATGGAGGCGATCCGGTTTGAGGGTGACCGGCCGCGGCACGAGATCGACGCGCTGGTCGCGGCGTGGGACGAGTACGACTTTTTCTTCGTTCATGTCAAAAAGACGGACAGCTACGGGGAGGACGGCGACTTCAAGGCGAAAGTCCGCGAGATTGAAGCTGTAGACGCGGAGATTCCCCGCATTCTGGAGCTGGGGCCGGGGGCGCTGATCGTAACCGGGGACCACAGTACGCCGGCGGTGCTGCGCAGCCACAGCTGGCATCCGGTGCCGTCGCTGTTGTGGAGCCCTCATGCGATGCCGGATGCGAGCCGCAGTTTCGGTGAACGGGCCTGCGCCGGGGGTCAACTGGGGCTGTGCCATGCGACGACGCTGCTCCCGCAGGCGATGGCCCATGCGGGCCGGTTAAAGCGTTTCGGCGCGTGAAACTGCTGTAATCAGTAATAAGTGGTCAGTGGTGAGGCCTGGGAATAGCGAAAATGGATGGCGTTGAAGAGGCTATTGCCAGGGCCGCGCAGCTTTTTTCGGCTGCATCGGCAGTTGTGTGTTTGACGGGGGCCGGGGTGAGCGCGGAGTCGGGTGTGCCGACTTTTCGGGACGCGCAGACCGGTTTGTGGAGCCGTTTTGATGTCGAGGAGCTGGCCACTCCGCAGGGGTTTGAACGGGACCCGGGACTGGTGTGGCGCTGGTACATGTGGCGGCTGCAGCAGTTGGGCGCGGCCGCGCCCAACCACGGTCATGCTGCCCTGGCCGACCTTGCGGGACTATGCGGAGACTTCTTGCTGGTAACGCAGAATGTAGATGATCTGCACGAGCAGGCCGGCAGCGCGGACGTGCTCCACCTGCATGGCACTCTGTCCAATTACCGCTGCGCTGCGTGCGCGGCGCCGCATCAATTGACGATAGAGGAGCGCCGAGCGGATTCGCCGCCCGCGTGCGGCCTTTGCGGAGAACCGGTACGGCCGGATGTGGTCTGGTTTGGGGAGAATCTGCCCTGGGATGCAGTGGAAGAGGCGGTCGCTGCGGCCCAAGATTGCGACGTCATGCTGGTGGTGGGGACGAGCGGGCTGGTCTATCCGGCGTCGCAGTTGCCGCTTGTCGCCAAACAGGCAGGGGCTGCCGTCATCGACGTGAACCCGGAGCCGGGTCCTATCTCGACGATTGCCGACATCTTTCTGCAGGGAAGGAGCGGGGAGCTGCTGCCGGCGCTGGCGCGCGCTGTGGCGGGCCGCCGGGTAAATCACTGAGCGTTGACCTGATGTGAGAGGCAGAAGGCCACAGTTTCTGGCCCCTTCATGACTTCGAATAGCGAACGAGGAGTGAAAGATGGAGTTAACCTATGCAGTCGTTGCTGGCATCCTGGCAGGGTGCGTATTGGGGGGGTTAACCAGTTGGTTGGTGCAGGGATCGCGCGCCAAGAGCCAGCTATCGAGATTGGAAGCGGACTGGGTGAAAGAGAAAGCTGCGCTGCGGGAAGAGAACGCTGGGCTGCAAGGTCAGTTGGAGCAAAGCGACAGTGCCGAGAAAATCGTGGAGATGGCCAAAGAACAGTTGAATGAGAGATTCCAGGCGACGGCCAGCCAAGCGTTGCAGGCGAATAACTCCCAGTTTATGGACTTGGCGCAGGAGAATCTGGGCAAGACGCTGGAGGCGGCTAAGGGGGATTTCAAGCAACGCCACGAGCAGTTTGAAGCGCTGGTCAAGCCGCTTACACAGAATTATGAGAAGCTCAATCCGCAGATCAGTTTGCTGGCGCAGCGGAGCGAGAGCCTTGCGGCGGAGACCGGCAAGCTGTCCAGCGCACTGACCGACAACAGGCAGATAGGTAACTGGGGTGAGGTGCAGTTGCGGCGTGTGGTCGAACTGGCGGGGATGGAGGAGTACTGCGACTTCAGGGAACAGGTCGCTGTTGGCGATTCCCAGAGCAGACCCGATCTGACAGTGCGGTTGCCGGAACAGCGGACGGTGGTGATCGATGCAAAGACGTCCACGGCTGCGTACATGGATGCGCAAGAGGCGGAGGACAGGGATACAAGGGACAGTTCCCTGAAACGGCACGCCAGCGCCTTGAAGGCGCAGGTAGACGACCTGGCGAAGAAGGACTATGGCACGAAGGTGGAAGGCTCGTTGGGTTTTGTGGTGATGTTCGTTCCCGGAGACCAGTTTCTGGCGGCGGCGTTGAACGCCAATCCTGTGCTGATCGAGTACGCCATGAGCAAGAGGGTAGCTATCGCCACGCCGGCATCGTTGATTTCGCTGTTGTGGACCGTTGCCAACGGTTGGCAGCGCCACCGCATCGCCGAGAGTGCCGAAGTCATACTGAAGGAAGGCGTAGAGCTGCACAATCGGATGATGATATTCATCAATCGCTACCAGGAAGTTGGCAATCGATTGAAGAGGGCGGTATACGCTTTCAACGATTCTGTAGGCTCATTTGACAGCCGAGTTGCGCCCCAAGCCAGAAAGTTCGCCCAACTGACTTCCAGCAGAGAGGACAGTTTCCCGGAGCCACAGCAGATTGAGGACCAGGTCCGAATCTCCAAATACGCCGGAAAGCGGGTAGAGTCCTTGAAAGAACTGCCGGGACAGGGAGGATGAGATGGCTGAGAGCAGAGTTGGAGAGGGAGATCTCCTGTGCCCAGGAGGAGCTTGACGCGGCGAGACGGAAGCTGGTGAGGCTGCGGCGCAAGCTGCCACCAGAGCCAGTGAGAGATTACGAACTCAAGAACACGGACGGTCTGGTCAGGCTTTCGGAGATGTTCGGCGACAAGGACGATCTCATACTTGTTCACAATATGGGAACCGGATGCGCGAACTGCACGATGTGGGCCGACGAGTTCAACGGCGTGTGCCAGCATTTGCAGAGCCGGGCCGCGTTTGTAGTGGTGTCGCCTGACAGTCCGAAGGCACAGCAGGAGTTCGCGAGGAGGCGGGGCTGGCGGTTTCCGTTGTATTCGGCAGAGGGCACGACCTTCACCGAAGATATGGGATTCCGGTGGGAAGAGGAGGAGTTCCTGGCCGGATACCAACCGGGCGTCTCGGTATTTCGAAAGAACGCGGAGGGTACGATCGTGCGGGTCGCCAAGGACTATTTCGGTCCGGGCGACCTGTATTGCGGCGTGTGGCACCTGTTCGATCTGCTGCCGGACGGGCCGGCCGGCTGGGACCCGCTGTTCGAGTACCCCTCTGCGAGCGGCTGAAGCGGGACCACGGAACGCGACACCCCGGATGTTCTATTGGAAACAATAACCCGCGAATTTTCGCCATTTCCGGTTATTCATTGTGCCGTCAATGTGCTATGATCGCTCTATTTCCCATAGACTGTCCGCTCGCTTTTCGCAAAGCAGCAGCGTGTCTCACTTGTCTCTGAGGATTGCGAATGTTGTCTCCGCGGTTGTTTGCTCTGGTGGTCGGTATCAATCATTACCGGAGCAGTGTGGTGTCCGATCTGGGCGGCTGCGCCAACGACGCCAGGGCGATTTACGGATTTCTGACCCAACGAATGGGCGTGCCGACCGAGAACATCCGGCTGCTGACATCGACAGGGGCGGAACCGGATGAAAAGCTCCCCTCCCGACAAAACATCATAGACGGCTGGCGGTGGCTGATCGAGCAGGCCAGAATCGGCGACCAGCTCTTTTTCCACTTCAGTGGGCACGGCTCCCAGGCCATCTCTACCGACCCCAATGAGCCGGACGGTTACGACGAGACGCTGGTGCCCTGCGACAGCCGCGCAGTGGACGACGGCGGCAAGCCCGTCTACGACATATTGGACAAGGAGCTGGCTGCGCTGATCGCTGCGGCCGAGGAGAGAGGCGCGCTGGTAACGGTAGTGTTGGACTGCTGCCACGCCGGTTCGGGCACACGCGCGCTTGTGCCGGTGCGGCGGACCGCGGCAGACCGCCGCCTGCGGCCCGCGGCCACGGTTCTTCCCGAGGCGTCGGGTGGGAGAACGGCGGCCGGCCGGCACTGGTCCGCAAAGCTGGGCAGCGAACATGTCCTGCTGGCCGGTTGCCGGGATGAGGAGATGAGCCACGAATACCGCTCGCCGACCAACGGCGCGTGGTACGGAGCGATGAGCTACTTCCTGCTGCAGAAGCTGCAGGAGCTGCACCCGCAGATGAGCTGGAGGGAGGTCCACGACGCGGTGCAGACCCAGGTGCATAGCGTCTATGCGCGTCAGATCCCCCAATTGGAGGGGCCGGGCAACCGTGCCGTCTTCGGCGAACTTACGCCCCATGCCGGCTCTTATCTGAACGTTATCAGCGCCAGAGAGGCGGGAGATGCGGGAAACGACGTCGTTATTCGCATCGGCGGCGGCGCGGCGGTCGGTCTGACGCCGGGCAGCCGCGTGGAGCTGTTCCCGGCGGGCAGCGATGCGCTGGAGGGGCGGGGACTTGGCCGCGGCGAAGTGACCGAATCCAGGGTCGATTCGTCATACGCGCTGATCAAGGGTGTGCGCCACACCGAGTTCAGTCTGCCTGCCAGGGTGAAGGTCACGGCTTACGGATACGAGAGGTTGATGTACGAAGTGACCTGCGCCGATCCCTTTCTGCTGGCGGAGTTGACCACCGCGCCCTCATCCCCGTTTCTGCACGCGGTGGGAGGAAGCGCTCAGGATGGATTTACCCGTTTCCAAGTGGCCGTCGAGAACGACGCCTACGTAATCCAGGACGGCAGCGGCGTCCAGATTGTGCAGGACAGGCCGGCGCGTACGCAAGCGGGGGCGGCAAAAACGGTTGAGTATCTGCACCATCTGGCTACCTTCCACAATGTACGCACGCTGCGCAATCCGGCGCCGATGGCACTGATGGAAGAGGCGTTGAGCATTGACGTCCAGACGTACACGCGTGCCAGCTTTACCTCTCCTAAGGACGGCGAGCCGCTGGGTCGGGACGGTGTGCTGCCGCCGGGGCGCAAGCTCTGGGTTACAGTGCGGAACAACAGCTCAGAAAATCTCTATGTAACCGCCTTCTCACTGTCCGCGCAATTCGGCATCCGACGCATCTTCCCGGATCGGGCGCCCTACCAGCTGGTGGCGCCGGGCAAGGAGTTCTTCATCAACAACATTGAGCCGGTCGTGAAGGACCCGGGAAAAGAGTCCGAGACGGAGATATTCAAAGTCTTCGCCACGCGCGTTCCCACCTCCTTCGACGTACTGGAGATGCCGGAGCTGAACGAGCCGAACGGGACGGAACAGACGCGGGCATTCGGCCCGCTGGCAGAACTGATGAACGGCATCCGTTACGACGGCCCGCGCGTGCGCAATCTGATGGTGCAGCGGGACGATACACATGATCGCTGGATTACAAAGCAAGTGGCGGTTACAGCCCTTCGCAAGCAGGAGGAATGTGCTCTGCCGCAGGGGCAGAACAGGATCAATGTGGGAACGGACCTGGACATCACGGTGGAGAAGCCGGCGGGCCTGGGGGGCCTCCTGGTTGTGAGCAGTCTGAGACATTTCGCCTGGGATGCGGACGATCCAATCTCCCTGCCGCCCGGTCTGAACAGCCCTGAAGCCGCGCCGTTTTTCCAGCCGCTCTCATTCTCGCACAACGCGGGAGCCGGCGGCGGGTCACCCGGTGTGCTGGTCCTGGACAGTTCAGCGGAGCAGCTTAAGACAATAAGCGCCGAGTCTCCGCTGCGGATTGCGCTGAGTGTGGAGAACGACCCGGACATTGCCGGGATCGCCGCGGTCGCTTTTGACGGCGAATACTACTACATGGTCGGCCATCCAACCGACGCCCGTAACCTGTCCCAGTCCGGCGACAGAAGGCGCATGGCAGTGGAGATTACCCACCTGCCCGTCCCGGATTCGGTGGAGGCAGATTCCGGTCTCGCGGGCGGATGGCGAAGAACAAGGTCGAACGCGGGCAGCAATACTGGGAGCAATACGGGGGCTGGAGGCGAGGTCGGCAGAGGCGTGGGAGGTGTGTTCGGGCGGCTGATCGGCTTTTTCCAGGAGGAGTGGCGGCGAGCCGAAGCCGCGGCGCGCAAGGAGCCGGCGTCCGACGACGGGGACGGCGGAGGGGAACCGTCTGTCCGAGATGCGAAACATGCCGTGCGCGTGCTTTTTTATAAGTTGTTTTATCAAAAGCTCCCGCCTGACCTGGGCGTACGCCAGGTCCGTTTAGGGGAGGGCGGCACACCGGTCTATTCGAAGGTTACGTCACAGGACGTTTCCAAGGCGCGGCGGGCGCTTCTTATCACTCACGGCTTCGGCAGCAGCACCGACAAGTTGGTCCAGAGAGCACTTCCGCATCTGATGGAGCTGGATGAATACGATCTGGCGTTGACGTTCGACTACGAGACGATCAACACGGGCATCCGCGAGAGCGGTCTGCTGATGACGGCGCAGCTTCGCCGTCTCGGATTTGGCGCCGAAACGGGGCCGCCGCTCGACATATATAGCCACAGCATGGGAACCCAGGTCGCCCGTGTTTGCGTCGAGATGGAGAGTGGGCATCAGTTTGTGGAGCGGGTTATCATGGTTGGCGCGCATAACACCGGCACCGTGCTGGCTGAATCGCACCGGCTGATTCCGTGGCTGGCGACGATTATTCTCAATCAGGCGGGGCTGATGGACTATGAACTCTTGGCCCAGTTGCTGGTGATTGGGATCGCGCGGTTGACGACCGGTATACAGGACCTTGCGCCGAGCGCGGAGCTGTATCAGAAGCTCAATGACCCGCGCAATGAGGTGAACGTGAAGTACTATATCCAGATCGGAGTCAACTCCGAGATGGACGGTCCCGTGAACTGGCGCAAGCTGTTCTCCAAGACAGAGATGACCCGTCTACTTGACAAGACGTTGGACCAGGTTCTGGGCCCGAATGACCTGCTGGTTGGGGTAGCGTCGGCGCGGGGTGTGCGGGGCGGTAACTGGCCTGACCTGCAGGTGGATGTGCTCGGCTGCCATCACTTCGAGTATTTCTACGCCGAGGAGTCGCTCGAGGCGCTGCGCCGGCAGTTCAAGTAGTTCCCGGCAACCAGTTGCGGGTCTCAGAACTCCTGGCGCTCGGACAGTTCCGCCCAACGCTCGAAGGCCGATTCCAGCGACAGTTCGACAGCTGACAGTCTGGCAGAGAGGTTTTGGAGCGCCTGGTAGTCGCTGCCGCTGTCGTTGATCTGCTGCTGTAGACGCGTCTGCTCCTCTTCCCAGCCGGCAATCTCCGTTTCCAAACGCGTTAACTCCTGACTCTCCTTCCAGGTTAGCTTCTTGCCCGTTCCGGCCGGTCGCGGGGCCGTCTGTCCATTGGCGGCGGGCCGCCCCGGCGCCGGAGCATTCCGAGAATGGTCGGCGCGGCGGGCCTGCTGGTCCTGGCTGTACAGCCGCCGGTAGGTTTCGTACGGAGCGGGGTATCGTTTTCCCAGGCGCCCGTCCTCGAAGGGCATGATGAAGTCGACGGTGCGGTCGAGGAAGTAGCGGTCGTGGCTGGCAACGATCAGGCAGCCGGTGAAGGCGTCCAGGAACTCTTCGAGCACGGTCAGTGTCTGCACGTCCAGATCGTTAGTTGGCTCGTCCAGCAGAAGCACGTTTGGCTGATGGACCAAAGTGCGCAGGAGGTAGAGCCGGCGGCGCTCACCGCCGCTGAGGCTGCCTATGCGCCCCCACTGCATTTTGCGGGGAAACAAAAACCACTCCATCATCTGTGCCGCCTCCACGCGGCTGCCGTCGCGCGCCTGAATCAGGGATGCTTCCTCCTCGATGAATTCAATCAGACGCTGCACGTCGTCGAGGTCGCGCGTCTGCTGGTCGTAGTATCCGAGCCGCACCGTTTCGCCCCATTTGATCTGCCCCGCGTCGAGATTGACCCTGCCGGCCAGCATGTCGAGGAAGGTACTCTTGCCGGCGCCATTCGGGCCGAGGAGGCCGATGCGGTCACCCGGTTCAAGCGTAAAATCAACCTGACTTACTGCGGCCGAACCTTCGTAGGATTTGGTCAGACCTTTCGCCGTGAGAACGGTCTTGCCGAGACGGCGGGTGGCCAGGGCCATGACGACGCGATCGGTGTCGGAATCGTAGTGGATGCGCTGGAGATCGGCCACACGTTGCCTGCGGGCTTTCTGCTTCGTGCCCCGTGCCATTGGCGTTCGCCGAATCCATTCGAGCTCTCGTTTGAGGAGCTTCAGGCGCTGCCGTTCCTCGGCGGCGAGGCGTTCGTGGCGAAGTTGACGCAGCTCCAGATAGCGGCTGTAGTTGCCGGCGTAGGAGACGAGCCGGCGCCGGTCCAGCTCGACGATGCGATGGACGACGCGGTCAAGAAAGCGCCGATCATGGGTGACCATCAGAAGTGCGCCGGGTTCGGTGGTCAGGTAGTCTTCCAGCCATTCGATTATCTCGATATCGATGTGGTTGGTCGGTTCGTCAAGGACCAGCAGGTCGGCGCGGTCGATCAAGGCCCGGGCCAGGGCGACGCGTTTGCGCTGTCCGCCGCTGAGGGTTTCGATACGGGCGTCAAAGTCGCTGATTCCCAACTTTGTCAGGATTGATTTGGCGTTGGCGGCTGCGGCCCAGCCACCGCTCCGCTCCATCTCCTCGGACAGTTCCAGCAGGCGCTGCTGCAGGGCCTGGCTGGCCGGTTCGTGCTCAAGGCGCTGGCTGGCGCTTTCATAGTCCCGCAGGAGGCGCATCTGCGGCGAGCTGCTGCGGAAGAGTTGCTCGAGTACGGTCGCGCTCTCGTCCAGCTGCGGCTCTTGTTGGACCATCTCGATGCGCACGCCGCCCCAGACAGTGACCTGGCCGTCGTCGGGCGCTTCCAGGCCCGCAATCATACGGAGAAGGGTCGTTTTGCCGCTGCCGTTGACGCCGATCAGGCCGATACGTTCGCCGGCGTTGATGGAGAGCGAGACGGCATCGAGCAGCAACCGCTCGGAAAACTGCTTGGAGACGTTTTCAAGGGAGAGAAGGTTCATGCCGACTGCCGGATCGCCTGCAAGGCGGCGGGATCTTCCAGGGCGGTAATGTCGCCTGGATCATCGCCCAGGTAAGCGGCCCGGATGAGACGGTGCATCACCTTGGCATTGCGCGTCTTGGGGAGCGCGGCGCAAAATCTGACCTCTTTGGGCCTGAGGGGGCGGCCCAACTCGGTGGTGATGCGCTCTTGCAGGGAGGCGCGTAAGGATTCGCTGGCGTCGACGCCCGGTTTGAGGACGGCGAACACGACTACGTCGTTGTCCTTCAGGGGATGGGGCACGGCGACAGCCGCGGATTCGGTGACGTCGGGATGGGCATTGACCAGCGTTTCGACCTCCGCGGGCCCCAGACGCTTGCCGGCGATGCTTATGGTGTCGTCGCTGCGCCCCAGGATGTACCACATGTCGTCCTCGTCAATGGCGCAGAAATCTCCATGCACCCACATGCCGTCGAAACGGCTCCAGTAGGTATCCAGATAACGCTCGTTGGCGCCCCAGAAGCCGCGCGTCATTCCGATCCAGGGCTGACGGACAATCAGGTCGCCCACTTCGCCGCGGACAGGGTTGCCGGACTCGTCGACGACGTCGGCATCCATTCCGGGAATCGGTCCTCCGAAAGCGGCAGGTTTGAGCGGTTTGAACAGGCTGCCGGCCAGGATGCCGCCGCTGATCTCCGTGCCGCCCGTATAGTTGAAGATCGGCTTGCGGCTTTCGAGCACGTTTTCGAAAATCCAGCGCCAACTTGAGGGTCCCCAGGGGCTTCCGGTGGCGCCGACTGCCCGCAGGCGTGAGAGATCATGACGGGTCACGTGGCCGGTTCCGTGAGGCATCAGCGTCCGCACGAGCATCGGCGAGAGTCCCAGAAGGGTGATCCTGTGCTTTGCGCAAAGCTCCCATACGCGGTCGACCGATGGGTAGTCGGGGGCGCCGTCAAAGAAGAACATGGTTGCGCGGTTTAGCAGGGTGGCCAGAACAAGCCACGGCCCCATCATCCAGCCCATATCGGTCATCCAGTAGACGCGATCACCGGGCTTGACGTCCATGGCGTGACGCATATCCTGGGCGCCTTTGACTGGAAATCCGCAGTGGGTATGGACAGCGCCTTTTGGCGGTCCGGTGGTGCCGCTGGTGTAGATGATCATCAGCGGATCTTCGGCGCCGGTCAGGCTGGTCTCGGCCTCGCTTGCCTGTGGGGGAATCAGCTCATGCCACCAGTGGTCCCGGTCTGCGTGCCAGGGGATTTGGGCGGCAGGCGACGAAACCGGAAGCCGCTTGCAGACGATCACATGCCGAACGCTGGGAACACCGGCCAGCGCCCCGTCCAGCGTCGCTTTCATTGGCACGTCCCGCCCGCGGCGCAGAAAGCCGTCGGCGGAGAAAACAGCTTTGGCGCCGCCGTCGTTGAGACGGTTTCTTATGGCGGAAGGGCCGTAACCGCTGAACAGGGGCAGGACGATGCCGCCTATTTTGACAACCGCCAAAAAGGCAACGGCCAGTTCGGGGATCATCGGCATGTAGAGGCCGACGGCGTCGCCGCTGCCGATACCTAGGCTGCGCAGGGCATTGGCACAGCGGCAGACTTCCTGGTGAAGCTGGGCGTAAGTAAGGGTGGCGTCTTGCCCTTCCTCGCCTTCCCAGATGAGAGCGGGCCGGGAGGCGGTCGCGGTACTCTGATGCTTGTCGAGACAGTTGTGAACAATGTTCATCTTCCCGCCGACGCACCAGCGGGCGAAGGGCGCGCCGTCGGACAGGTCGACGATCTGCGAGTAGGGATGAGCGAAGCGGATATCGAGGTCCTCCATCACAGCGTCCCAGAACCAGCTGATGTCTTCGACCGAGCGCGCCAGCAGCTCATCATAGGAAGCGATGCCGTGCCGGTCCATAAACTCTTTCAGATTGCTTTGCGCGATCCAGTCGGGATTCGGCTGCCACGCAATGTCCTGGCCGAAGGGAAAGTGGTTGGTGGACATGATCTGTCTCGAACTGGGGATTGCTTGACCCGGGACTACCTGTGCAGCGCCAACATTAGCGCCAACATTATAGCGAAGAGTGGGGCAAAAGGTAAACAGGCGGCCGAATGGGAGGTCTGGTTCGAGGGGGAAATACGGGTCAGGAGGGGAAGACGGATAGCTGCGAGCTGACTGGATTCTGGAGTGCGGACCAGATTGAGGCGACGATCAGCGCCTGTCCGGGCGAGCGCAGCAGCCGGGCTGCGCTCGAAAGCGATGGCGGGACCCGGCTCCCGGTTCCTGCGCCGGATGGCCTGACGTGCGGGAAGAAGGATGGGCTGGCAGCCAGTTCGGAGAGCAGAATAAGATCGCTGAAGATGAGGACAAGCAGTCCCGCTGGCAGGACGCCGAATCGCGGGGCGGTAAGCGCCAGACCGAAGGCAAGGCCGGCGGCGGCGAAGAGCAGGAGAAGCGTGTAGGCTGCAGCCGCGGCCGTCTGGACAGGATGGCGAAGGCGCGGCCGCAGCAGAAATGCGATGCCGGCCAGTGCGCCGACGAGCAGACTGAGACTCAGCGCAAGTAAGCGAACGCCTTCGAAGGCCGGGCCATATTGGACAATCGCGGCGACGAACAGAAGGTAGCCGGCAGCAGTGGCGGAGATGCCGAACCAGGTCCGCCCAGGCGCGAGCGTGCAGGCGGCCAGCTTGCCGCCTGCAAGGCTGAGAGCAGTTGCGGCGGCGATACCGAAGGCGTAGCGGGCGGTTTCAGTGCCGGGGCGGGCGAGAATGAAGCCATACCAGGCCAGAAGGAGCAGAGTTAACGCGGAGGCTGCTAGCATCCATGCGGGGAGGCGCCGTTTGTGCGGGCGAGCTCTGCGAAGGAGAAGACCGGCGGCCAGAAACATGGCCCAGAGGACGAGCAGAAACCAGGCAACAAGGTCGAGGACCGGCATCGGGGGTTCCGTCATTCACCGGGAAGAGGGGGGAAGAAGGAGAGAAAGCCCGGGCTTGCCCTGTGCCACTCAGTCCTCGCTATTGGTGCCTTGTCGATTGGCGGCGTACCCGAGCAGTTGCGGCTCGGCCCAGACGGCCCAGTTCCAGCGGCTGTTGCCGAGGCCGTCGGTCATGAGCTGCAAGACCGAATGTTGCCCGGCCTGGTTTGGCAGGTCGGTGACGAAGCGTTCCCACTCGCAGCTCTGCTTTGTGCTGCTCCAGATACGCACGCCGTTAACGAGGACACGGAAGGCGCAGAAGTTGTCATCTTCCATTTGGGCGCCGTCGCGAATGCCGATTGCGAACTGCATGCGCAGCCGGTCGACCTCAGGGGGAACTCTCAGGTCGTATTCGACGACGGCGCTGCCATCGACTGGCGGATGCTGCCACAGGGCCGGCTGCTGCATCATGCCGCAACTGGCCGTGTCGATTCGCACCTCCATCAGGTCCGGTGTACGGGTGGCGCTCTGGCGGGAACTGGGGAACAGCTCCAGTAGGTCGCATTTCCACACGAGGGCGAACCCGTCTTCGTCTGTGCCTTCCTCTTCCAATAGACTTTGCCAGAGCTCCTCCTGCCACTTGAGGTAGCCCAGATATTGGGAAAGCTGCGAGAGCGAGTGCTCGTTCAGATCGTGAATACGCCGGGTTACGGCGTCTAGTAGTTCCTGGCTGGGCCTGTTCATGTAGGTCTCTGGTTGCTGGTTTCCGATACGCGCCGGCGCGGCAATCGAACGCGGCTAGAATGCGGCGCCCATCAGTGTCTCCCAGCGGGAGGCGGCGGTCGGATTGCTCAGGAGGACGAGGGCGACATAGGTTGGCTCAAACGGCCGCCGTTTCAGTTTCATGCCGGCTTCGCGGGGGCTCATGCCGCCCTTCTTGCAGTTGCAGCGTTTGCAGGCGGTCGCCAGATTGGTCCAGCTGTGATCGCCCCCGCGACAGCGGGGGATCACGTGGTCCACGGTCAGCGAGTGCTTCCCCGGTGTGTCGCCGCAATACTGACAGGTGTAAGCGTCTCTCAGAATCACGGCGCTGCGGGTGGGGGGGACAGAGCGGTGGGGCAGGCGAACGTAGCGGTTGAGTCGAATCACCAGTGGCTCGGGCAGGGCCTGGCTGGCGCTGTGCAGCATGCGTTCGGTGGCCTCAACCAACTCCGCTTTGTCGCGTAGCAGCAGTACGACTGCCCGCCGTACAGAGACGAGGCTCAACGGTTCGAATGTTGCATTCAGTACCAGCACGGAACGGGACATGGTGATGGTGTCTCGATGGCGTTACTGAAGATTCAGTGTGGCGCAGATGCGGGCGAAATGTCGGTTTTGACAGGCTGCTGAACGTAGTGAGGGCCGTGTTGTCGGACGGGACTCGCTCTGGAAGCAGATTATACCAGCGCCACGACACGGGCGCGAATGATGACCTCCATCAGAAAGAAACAGACGATTGCAAAGAGAATTGTCTTCACGTTTTCATCCTGCAGTCGGCTCAGGTAGAGATAGGCTGCCGGCAGAGTAATGACGGCGACGGTCGCGTAGAGAATGTGTACAAAGGCGCGGGCCAGATTCCCACCCAGCCCCTGACCGTAGAGAACCCATCCCAGGAGAAACTCTACAATCATCAGAATCTCGCCGACGGCGGCGGCGCCGTACCAACTGCCGTCCAGCGGGCGGGAGCGAATGCGGAGCCAGATGGCCCACACGCCCAACGCAATGAAGAACAGAATGCCGGTTTGGGCCAGACCGCGGTGAATGTCGCTCAGAGAATCCATCGAAACGAAAAACTGTCGTTGAACTGGAACCCTTTGTCGTCAGCTTCCTGGTGTCAACTCGCCGGACGGAATGGGAGCTGGAGCGCTTACCGCTGCGGATGGACGCTCAGGTACTGGTGCAGCACGCCTTCCACGTGCCCGCCGATCTCATACGACTCCCAACCGGGACTGGCCGCCAGAGCGAAAATGCAGCCGCCCATCACATAGGAATCCTGTTGCATTGCCAGATCATACCAGACAAGCTGCTCCACGTATGCGCCCGGACCCCAGGAACCGAAGCCGTGTTGTGCCCAATACTCCTGAAAGTGCTGCCAGCCTTTGGCGTTCTGCGGGCCTGGCCGGTTGGCCACAAGGCCGTCTACCCCCAGCTCCGTCATCACCAGCGGAATTGCGCGGCCGGCGGGCTTCAGGACCTGATTGTATAACTGGCGGTAGCGCAGTGTCAGCCAGCCGGTGTCATGCGGGGCCACGCCCGGGTAACGGCCCTGGCCGTCACGGGTGCTGGCATAGTAAATGGTCGGAGCGGAATACTCGTGCAGACCCAGCCAACCATCGTGGGCCTGGGCTTCGGCAACAGCGGGCAGGAAATGCTCCCACATTTCGGGCGCCGGCTGGCCCGTGCCGAAGTTGCCGATTACGCTGCGCAGACCGTGCTGGGCGAGGAGTCGCGTCCGTTCGACTTCAAACTCGGTCAGGCGTTTGAATTCGTCCAGGTTCCCGGCCACCGGTTCGTTGTAGGCTTCCCAGCCGTCGTAGTGAAGGCGGCGCTCGGGATGGTCGGCGATGGGCCAGAGACGATTGACGAAGTCCTGGGCGGCGGCTTTCGCGTTGAGGTTTTGCAACTGCAGTTGGGGCAGATCTATACGCCCGATCAGCCGGGTAGTCGGGGCAGTCTCTTTGATCTGGCGAGCGAAGCGAAAGTCCAGCTCCAGTGTCTTAACGACGGCGACGCCGCCGCTGCGCAGAAGGTTGAAGACGCTGGGATGGTTGCGGGTGATAAAGAGACCCAGCTTGCTGGGCGGGCCGGGTGGAAACGGGGTCACGGTCGGCGTCGGCGTATAGGTGGGCGTCGGCGGGACCGGTGTTTCGGTCGGGAATGGTGTGCTGGTCGGAACAGGGGTTGCGGTAACTTTGGGCGGTGTGGGTGGGAAATCGGGCGACGCGGGGCGCAGCCCTCTCATTTCGACCCAGGGCAGATACCCATGGTAGGGGCCGGGCGTTGCGGAAGTTGCCGACAAGGAGGAAGCGTCAAGGGACGGTTCTCCATTGCCGCAGGCCCCGACAAGCATGCCCAGTCCGGCGGCTGCGGCAGCCAGAAAGCGGCGCCGCGACCAGACAGGTTGTTGATTGGGCTGTGCGGGCCGGCCCTGTCGGGGCAGGGTCGGCCCCGGCGCATGCTCGGGATCCGGACCGGGAGTACCCTGCCCGTCCTTACTCGAAGAAGCTGGGAGGTTCTCTGGTGACATGGAACTACTATAGCATCGACTTGGCGGCGCATCAAAGTGTATGGCGCTCTTGTCCGCGCCGGGGACGATTGTCTGAACAGCCCCCCACCGGCTAGCCTTCACGAGTACAACCAACCTGTGAAACCGGCTATTGAAAATGAAGGAAACGACTTGGATGCACCTGCAGACGCCTTCTCAGAGATAATTTGGCTTTTACTTTCGCCGCGCAGACCGCTTCAAGAAGTCGGAAAAACCGCGGGTTTGCCGATGGGGGGCAATGCTGCTATACTTCGGATAGCAGTATACTTCATTTGCTGCGCCGAAAGGCCGTCCAGCGACAGGAGAGAGCTATGCAGAAGTACAAGGTCAGTATCGAATACTGTGTACAATGAAACTACACACCCCGAGCCGTCCGTGCGGCGGCCGACCTGTTAGAGAATTTCACGCCGGCGATTGAAAGCCTCAAGATGATCCCTTCGGGTGGGGGACTTTTCGAGGTGCTGGCAGACGATACGATTGTGTACAGCAAAAAGGCTGAGGGCCGCCATGCAGAGGAGGGAGAGGTACTCGGTCTCTTCTCAGAGGCTATCGGCCTGGAGCCGGCCCCGCGTGCGTAAGCACGATTTCGGCGAATTGAGTCGCTCCCGTCAGGTGAGCGCGAAGCCCGCTGCAGGGCTGCTTGCAGCGGGCTTTTCTTTTTGGAGAGAACCGGAACGGGGCGTCCTGGAAAAACAGATGTAGTCCGGGCGCCCGCCCGTTGGGTCCGATTCAGAGGCCGGTTGGCAGGTCAACGAATTCGAAGCAGACGCCGAAACGCTGGGCCAGATGTTCCCCCAGGGCTTGGACGCCGACGGTTTCTGAAGTGTAATGGCCGCCGTACAGGAGATTGATGCCTGTGTTGGCGGCTTCGTAGTATTGTGCGTGGCTCGTTTCGCCGGTGACGTAGGCGTCGCAGCCGAGACTGGCGGCGGCCTCGATCTTGTCGGCGCCGAACCCGCTGAGAATGCCCACCGTCCGCACCATGGGCGGCCCTTCTGCCTGAACAAGCCGGGGGCTACCTACCTGTTTCTCGAAGCGGGCCACCAGCGCATGAAAGTCGAGCGGCTCGTCGTACTCGGCCAGGACGGCAAGAGGGGTGCCTTTGACGTCGGCCCACCAGTCGATGACTGTAAGGCCGAGCCGTCGCGCGAGTTCGGCATTATTGCCCCATTGCGGATGAGCATCCAGGGGAAGATGGGCGGCGTAGAGGTTGAGATCGTTCTCGACGAAGGTGCGCACGAGGCGGCCATAGCTGCCGGCCAGGGGCTTGGCATCGCCCCAAAGAATACCGTGATGCACCAACAGGAGATCGGCGCCGCGTTCGAGGGCGGCGTGGACACAGGGTTGGTGCGCGTCCACAGTTCCGACAATTTTGTCGACCTCCGCCCTTCCTTCGACTTGCAACCCTTGGGGTCCGTAGTCGGCGATCTCGCGGATGCGAAGGTTTTCGTCGAGATATCGGACAAGCGCCTCCCTTTGCATAAGTACAATCCTCGTAACTACTAAGCCTGGTTGTTGTCAGGGATGAAGGGTTGGTCGAGGAAAGCGTTGTAGATGGCATCAATGGCGTTGAGGCCATGTTTACGAGCAGTGGAGATATAGGAGCGCAAAGCGCAGAAGATGTGGGCCCCGTCTTCAGTACGAAAGCAGCCGGAGACTTTCTGCTGGACTTTAATCATGCGTACATCGCGTTCGACCAGGTTGTTGTCAAAAGGGATGCGGAAGTCATACATGAAGGCTAAGACGCCGGCTTTATGTCTGTGCAAGCGGTCAAGCAGGTTTTTGGGCGGCGACTGTTTGGGTCGCCCGATCGGTTTGGGTTTTGTCTTTGGCGGGGAAGGGTTGGCGGCAAAACCCTGGGCAATGAGCGCATCGTACGCGGCCTCGTAATAGGCCAAGCGGTGCGCGGGCAAGGCAGTGTGTCGTTGGGAGGTCGCAGCGACTTCATCTTTGATGTCGCACAACAAGCGCTTCATCTTTGCTGCCCATGCCTGGTCGTACTGTTCGACGATAAAGGCGAGGTCGCGCAGGTGATGGACGTTGCAGAAGCTATGGCGACAGTCGCTAAACTTGAGGTAAGAGCGCCAGTAATCATGCAG
>JAJEDJ010000008.1 GCA_022821545.1 Caldilineaceae bacterium | reverse complement strand
CTCGTATTCTCTCGCACATCGCCCGCAAATCGTCCACCCACCCCCCAAACCGCCGCAGCTCCAAAAACTAAAAACTGAAAACCAAAAACTAAAAACCGCCGTTCCCCCCCTGCAGTTCGCAAGAAGCCGCATTGACTTTTCCGTTGTCGATTCTTATAATCAGGACACCGCATCCGCTGATCGACAGCGGATTTGTTTTCGTAGCCAGCTTTTCGTAGCCCCGCGCGTAAACGGTGGAGAATGCGCTGCGTAAGCGAGTGGAGTTGCAGTTACTGAAAACTGCATACGAAATCCCTAAAATAAGGTCAGGAGTAGGCTCGAATGCAAACCGATTTGCGCGGCCGCGATTTTATCAGTGACATGGACTTCTCGAAGGAGGAGATCGAGACCGTCCTGGACGTTGCCCTTACCCTCAAACGGGAGCGTGCGCTGGGAATCGCTCATCCGCTCTTGCGCGACAAAGCGCTCGCCATGCTCTTCTTCTTCACCAGCACGCGCACACGCTCCAGCTTCGAGGCCGGCATGGCCCAGCTGGGAGGGCACGCGGCCTTCATCGACCACGAAACAACACAGATCAGCCATGGCGACACCGGCAAAGAGATCGGTGAAATCTTTGGACGCTACTATGACGGCATCGCCATCCGCCAGTGCGACTGGGCCATCGGCAACGGCTACATCAACAGCGTTGCGGACGCCAGCCGCGCGCCGGTCCTGAACATGCAGTGCGACGTCTACCACCCCTTCCAGATCCTCGCCGATCTGATGACGATCGTCGAAAAGGTCGGCGACCCCCGCGGCAAGACGATCAACGTCAGCTGGGCTTATGCCAGCAGTTACCAGAAGCCGATCTCAGTGCCACAGAGCCTGGTCTTGCAGATGACCCGCTTCGGCATGAACGTGCGGCTGACCCATCCGCCCGAATACAAGCTCATGCCGGACATCATCCAGCAGGCCGAAGACAATGTCGCGCGGCACGGCGGCAGCTTCGAGATTCTCGACGATTTCGACGCCGGGTTCAAGGGCGCCGACATCCTCTACCCCAAGAGCTGGGGCGCGCTCCTGACGACCGCTGACGACCAGGAAAGCGCGCGCATCGGAAGCCAGTACACCGACTGGATCACCGACGCCCGTCGCATGGCCCTGGCCGGCGACAATGCCCTGTACATGCACTGTCTCCCGGCCGATCGCAACATCGAAGTCACCGACGAGGTCATCGACGGGCCCCAGTCGATCGTCTACGATGAGGCCGAAAACCGCATGCACGCCCAGAAGGCGGTTATGGCCCTGACCATGCGCTAAGACTGCGGTGGTTAGTGGTTAAAAACACGTGCAGACAGATAATGAGAAACTTCGAGATGAACGGAAATGAGAAAGGCGCGGCCCGGCGCGTTGTTGTCACCGGCATTGGGATGGTGACGCCCTTGGGCCACGATTTGGAAAGCTCCTGGGCCGGGTTGATGGCGGGAAAATCCGGCACCGGCCCTATCACCCACTGGGACGCGACCGGATTCCCCACGCAGATCACCGCCAGGGTCAACGACTGGGAGCCGCGTGACTACATGGACCGCAAAGACGTGCGCCGCACCAGCCGCGGCACACAGCTGGCCTGGAAGGCAACGCAGGAGGCGCTGCACCGCTCCGGCCTGGACCTCTCCAAGGAGGACCGCTCGCGTGTCGGCGTGGAGATGGGGTTGGCCTTCGGCGGCTGGGATATTGTCGAGGAGGAGGGCCGCAAGCTGGAAGAAAACGGCCCCAAACGCTTCAATCCGGCCACCGCCACCGCCGCCCTGATCAGCAGCGCGCCGACTTTTATCGCCATCAAGTACGGCATCACCGGCCCCACCAACAGCCAGGTGACAGCCTGCGCAACCGGCATCACCAGCATCGGCGAAGCCGCGCGCCGCCTCCAGCGCGGCGAGGCGGATATCATGCTGACCGGCGGGGCCGAGGGCTATCTGACCAAGATGGCGATATCCACCTTCAGCCGCCTGGGCGCGGCCAGCACCCGCAACGACGAACCGGAAACCGCCTGCCGCCCCTTCAGCGGCGACAGGGACGGTATGGTCGTGGGCGAGGGCGCGGCTGCATTTGTGCTCGAGACGCTGGAACATGCCCAGGCGCGCGGTGCGCAGATCCTGGCCGAGTTCGCCGGCTACGGGCTGAGTGAGGACGCCTTCGATATGGTCGCCCCGGAACCGGGCGGACATGGCGCAACCGAATGTATGCGCATCGCGCTGCAGGAGAGCGGGCTCGGCCCCGCTGAGATCGACTGGATCGTCGCACACGGCACCGGCACGGTTTTGAACGATAAATCGGAGACCGCCGCCATCAAACGGATCTTCGGCGAGGACGCCTACAACATCCCGGTCACCAGCCTCAAGAGCAGCATCGGCCACGCCATGGGCGCAGCCGGCGCGCAGAGCGCGGCCGCGCTCGTGCAGGCGATGCAGACACAGCGCATTGCGCCGACCATCAACTACAACGAGCGGGACCCCGACTGCGACCTCGACTATGTGCCCAACGTCAGCCGCGCCTGCCGGGTCGATGCCGGCCTCTGCAATGGCTTCGGGCTCGGCGGCCAGAACGCCTCGCTGATTCTCAAGCGTTTTATGGAGATGAAATAATGCGTATCGAAAATCCATTCCGCAAGGTCGAACGGCTGAAGCGCGTCAAAAATCGGCCTGCCAATCCCCGCGAAGAGCGGGTGCCGCCGGGCCAGTTCGTGACCGAACGTTTCCCGGTGTTGACCTACGGCCCGACCTATCACTACGCGTCTCTGGAAAATTGGGACCTGCGCGTCTCCGGGTTGGCCCGGGAAAAGAGCTTCTCGTGGGAGGAGTTGACGGCCCTGCCGTCCAAAACCCAGACCGTTGACATCCACTGCGTCACCCGCTGGAGCAAACTGGACACCACCTGGACGGGCGTGCCCTGGCGTGAATTTCTGCGCCGCATCGAAGTCGATCCCGCGGCCACACACGTGATGGCCCACTGCGACGGCGACTATACGACAAACATCTCTCTCGATGTTCTCGACGACGACGACACGATGCTCGCCTACCTCTATCAGGGCAAAGCGATCGAACCGGATCACGGCTACCCCCTGCGGCTGCTGGTGCCAAAAAAGTATTTCTGGAAGAGCGCCAAATGGCTGCGCGGATTGGAGTTCATGCGCGGCGACCGGCCCGGCTTCTGGGAACGCTACGGTTACCACATGGAAGGAGACCCCTGGCTGGAGGAGCGGTTCAGCTAGCTATCAATAAGCCCTGACAGATGCCGGACACAACCTTTGCGGGGCGTCCCCTGGGCTCCGCTGAATCGAAGAATGGCCCGCCGCTTGCCTCGCCCCCGGCAGTGAAGCGCACGGTCACGGCCCGCATTCCCACCGCGGACGGCGCCTTCTACCTGCATCATTTCCGCAGCGCTGGAGACGGCAAGAACCACCTGGCCCTGGTACTCGGCGACGCTGAGGGCGAGGACCTGCTCGTCCGCATCCACTCGGAATGTTTCACCGGAGACGTGCTCGGTTCCCAACGCTGCGACTGCGGTGAACAGCTGACGCGTGCCATACAGGCCATCGCCGCCGAAGGACGCGGCGCGCTCATCTATCTGCGCCAGGAGGGGCGGGGCATCGGCCTGGAGGAGAAGCTGCGCGCCTACAATCTGCAGGATGACGGTTACGACACGGTTGACGCCAACCTGCTGCTGGGCCATCAGGCCGACGAGCGCGACTACACCGCCGCCGCCCTGATCCTGCAGGAGTTGGGCGTGCGGTCGGTGCGGATGCTGACGAACAACCCGGCCAAGATCGAAGGGTTGGCCGGGCTGGGCATCGAGGTGCGGGAACGCATACCCTTGCAGATGCCGTCGAATCCGGAAAACCGCGCCTATCTGGAGACAAAAGTCGCCCGGATGCGCCACATCATCCGCCTTAACGGACAGAACGGGCCGGAGCAAAGAGAAGAGAGTGAAGACCTCGCGCCTGGCCGGGCGGAAGCGTATCAGCCGCAACTCGATGGACTGCTAGCCCGTATACGGAGCCGCAACGACGGTGGGGAAAGAGGACAAAGGGGGGAAAAAGCCTCCTCTCTCGCTCCTCACTCTTCTCTCCTCCCTCCTCAGCCCTTCGTCACGCTCACCTATGCCCAAAGCCTCGACGGTTGCCTGACCGCCCAACAGGGAACTGCGACCCCCATCAGCGCTCCTGCCTCTCTGAAGATGACCCACGCGCTGCGGGCGGCGCACGGCGCGATTCTGGTCGGCATCGAAACGGTGCTGGCCGACGACCCCGCACTGACGGTGCGGCTGGTTGCCGGGGACAACCCGCAGCCTGTGATCGTCGACTCCCAGCTGCGCACGCCGCCGGACGCCCGGCTTCTGCAGGGAAGCGGCGGCGCGTGGATCGCGACCACGGCCCAGGGAGCGCAATCGTCACGCCGGCAGCGGCTGGAAGAAGCCGGTGCCTGCATCCTGACCTTGCCCGCCGCCAAAAAAGGTCGCGTGGATCTGGCCGCTCTCCTCACCTGCCTCGGCGCGGAGGGCATCGGATCGCTGATGGTCGAAGGGGGCGCGCGCATCCTGACCAGCTTCCTGGAAGAGGGCTTGGCGGACTATGCCGTGATCACGATCGCGCCGGTCTTTCTGGGCGGCTATCAGATGATCCAACCGGCGGGCGCGGGGGACGAGCTCCGCGGAGTGATGCCCCGTCTGCAGAATGTCGAGCAGGTGCAGCTGGCGGCCGACACAATACTGTGGGGGGAGTTTGAGAAGAGAGTCGCCCGTAACGGCAGGTCTGCGACGTGAGCTCTGCTTCCAACTGTATGATGCGGCGCGCGCTGCGGTTCATGGCGCCGGGCACGGTCGAAGTTTGCACGGAGGAGATGGCCCCGCCGCAGGGGGACGAGCTTCTGATCGAAACGGTCGTCTCCGCCATCAGCGCCGGCACGGAGATGCTCTTCTACCGCGGGCAGGTTCCTCCCGGCATGGCAGCCGACAGCTCCATCGCCGGTCTGACCGACACGGTAAGCTACCCGCTGAAATACGGTTACGCCTGCGTAGGGCGCATCTCTGATACTGCCGGTCCGCCGGCGCGACAAGCGGAAACGACGCAGGCCGATGGGCGGATAGACGCAGCAGGCAAAGAGGACAGCCGCTACTACTTCGCCTTCAATCCCCACGAAAGCCGCTTTTGCGCCAGCCCGCAGGCGCTCCTCCCGGTGCCCGCAGGGATGGCGCCGGCGCAGGCCGCGCTGTTGCCCAATGCTGAAACGGCCGTCAACCTGGTGATGGACGGCGCGCCTCTTGTGGGCGAGCGCGTGCTGGTGATCGGGCTGGGCATCGTCGGGTTGCTGACAACCGCTCTGCTGGCGCAGTTCCCTCTCGCCGCGCTGATCGCGGTGGACCCGCTGGCGCAGCGGCGGCGGATCGCCCGACGGCTGGGCGCAAGCCGGACAATCGATCCCGATGGCGAGAACGGCCCTGAATCGCTGCAAGCGGCGCTGGCAGATGCGCGAGAGCGGGACGGCGTCGATCTGATCTACGAACTCTCCGGCCAGCCCGCGGCTTTGGACGCGGCGGTCTCGGCGGCCGCATTCGACAGCCGCATCGTCGTCGGTTCCTGGTACGGGACCAAGCCGGCGACGCTCCAGCTGGGCGGCTCCTTTCACCGCAACCGCGTCCGTCTGATCAGCAGCCAGGTGAGCACAATCGCGCCCCGGCTGCGCGGTCGCTGGACAAAGGCCCGCCGCATGGACAGCGCCTGGCAACTGCTGGCGAAGCTGCCGGCGGAGGAACTGATCTCGCACCGGTTCCCGCTGGAACAGGCGGCTGAGGCCTACAGTCTCATCGACAGCTGTCCGCAGCAGACTCTGCAGGTCATTCTCAACTATAGCTCTTAAAGGCCGGTTTTGGGGTGGTCAGCCTTTTGGCCATCAGTCGCGGTGGTGGCCGCGCTTCTGGAGACTGACCGCGATAGACCAGGACCTCAAACGGAGGGAGCGATTCGATGTACAAATTGGCAGTACAGCGGGATTTTGTGGCTCAACACTTCCTCATCGGCGGCGATTGGGGGCCGGAAAACGAGTGGCACTCCCATCACTACCGGCTGGAGTTCCAGTTGGAGGGCGCGGAACTGAATGAACACGGCTACCTGGTCGATATCGTGCATGTGGAGGAGTTGTTGGAAGAGCTGGTGGACCGCTATCGCGATAAGACGCTCAATGACCTGCCGGAATTCGCAGGCCTCAATCCAAGCATCGAGCACTTCTGCCGCATCGTCGGCAACAGCTTTTCCGGCGGGCTGAACGCGGACAACATCAGCGCGGTCACCGCCCGCATCTGGGAAAACGAAATCGCCTGGGCCTCCTACCGGGTGGAGCGCATTTCCGGCCGCTGACCGCCGGCCACCGCAGTTCATGCGCATCGGTCTGCTCATTTACGGCTCCCTGGATACGCTCTCCGGCGGCTATCTCTACGACCGCAAGCTGGTCGAGCATCTGTGTGAGGCCGGCGATTCCGTCGAAATCGTGTCGCTCCCCTGGCGCAGCTACCCGGCGCATCTGGCCGACAACCTCTCGTTGCGCCTGTACCGGCGCCTGCGCGACCTTTCCGTGGACATTCTCTTGCAGGACGAGTTGAACCATCCTTCGCTGGCGCTGGTCAATCGACGGCTGCGGCGGCGCCAACCCCGCTATCCGCTGATCAGCGTCGTCCACCACCTGCGCAGCAGCGAACAGCACCCGCGCCGGCTGCAGCCGCTGTACCGCGCGGTGGAGCGCGCCTATCTGCGCACGGTGGACGGCTTCATCTTCAACAGCCGGACGACCCGGCAGGCGGTGGCGGCGCTGCGAGGAGAGAGGGAAGAAGATAAAGGGGGAAGCGAAAACCTCGCGCCGCTGGACGGCGTGATCGCCTACCCGGCCGCTGATCATCTGCCCGCGCCGAACGAGGGCGCGGCGGAAGAGCTGATCAGCGCCAGAGGGAGCGATGATGGTCCGCTGCGCATCCTTTTCGTCGGCAATCTGATCCCGCGCAAGGGGCTGCGCCATCTGATCACCGCTCTTTCCCGTCTGCCGAAGGCCGGCTGGCTGCTGGACGTTGTCGGCGATGAAGCGGTCGACAGAGCATACGCGGCTGAGCTGCGCAGGCAGATCGGAGCGGCCGGGTTGGAGGGCAACATCCGCCTGCACGGGCGCGTATCGGACAGCGAACTGGCGCAGCGGTATCGCGCCGCCCACCTGCTGGCCGTGCCGTCATACGAGGGGTTCGGGATCGTCTACCTGGAGGCGATGGCCTTCGGGCTGCCGGTGCTGGCCAGCGTCTACGGCGGCGCCGGCGAAATCGTCGATTCCGGCGTCAACGGCCTTCTGGTCGAGCCTGCGGACGCCGACGGCATCGCCGCGCATCTGTCCGCCTTAGCGCGCGACAGGGAACGGTTGGCCGACCTGGGCCGAAACGCCCGGAGCCGCTATGCTGCCCACCCGCGCTGGGCCGACTCTGCCGCAGCGGCGCGGGCGTACCTGGCGGCGATTGTTCAGTGACCATCGGCCCCTGAAATGACAGACACTATCGATTTCACCCGCTACCTGGCCTCCAAACGCGCCGTAGACGACCGCGCCCTCAACCGGGGCGTCTGGCAGACGCTGGCCGGTGCATTGGACGGCGCACTGCCGCAGGACCGCCCTTTGCGCGTGCTGGAAGTGGGCGCGGGTATCGGCACGATGGTCGAACGTTGTGTCGAGTGGGGGCTGTTTTCTCGCGCAGACTCTGACGTCAGTTACACTGCGATCGACAGCGAGCAGAGCAATATCGAGGTTGCGCGTCGTCGCTTGGCGCACCTGGCGTCCGGCGGGGAGGCGGGGCTGCGGCTGCGGTTGGAGACGGCCAATCTGTATGAATTCGCGGCCCGGGGGGAGAACCGGCATCGCTTCGATCTGATTGTCGCCCACGCGCTGCTGGACCTGCTCCACCTGCCGGCGGCGCTTCCCGTCTTGTTGCAGATGGTGCGTCCCGCCGGCCTGTTCTACTTCAGCATCAACTTCGACGGCGCAACGCTCTTTCTGCCCGAAGTCGACCCGGAGCTGGACGCCCAAATCGAGGCCCTCTATCACCGCTCAATGGACACGCGCACTGCGGACGGGCAACCCTCCGGCGACAGCCGCACCGGACGCAAACTCTTCCACGCGTTGCAGGCGTGCGGGGCCGAAGTGCTGGCGGCCGGCAGTTCCGATTGGGTCGTACATCCGGTCGGCGGAGCCTATCCCGCCGATGAATCCTACTTTCTCAGTTGCATCCTGCATTTTGTTGAAACGACCCTGCGCGGCCACCCGGAATTGCACGCTGGCGAGTTCGCCGCCTGGCTCACCACACGCCGCCAGCAACTCGCCCGCGGTGAGTTGCTCTACGTAGCGCATCAGTTGGACTACTGTGGGCGTGTGGGCGGATGAGGGTTATTCGTCTTCAAAATAATCGGTATCGATGCGTTTCAGTTCGTAAGTTGCCTCGGTTGTAACACCAACATTGTAATCAATCATGTAATCGGCAAGTTGACGCCCATCAATTAGAATGATCTTTGCGCCTACTGTTTTCACAAACTCCCGGGCGTCCTGGGTGAACGTAGAGGTAGTAATGAACACTCCCTTTCCGGCCCTTTGGCCTGCCAAGGCGCCTACAAAGTTGCGGATCTGAGAACTGCCCACAGGGCCTTCCCAGCGTTTGGCCTGAATATAGATCACATCAAGACCTAGTCGGTCCTCATTGATTATCCCATCTATACCGCCGTCGCCCGGTCCCCCTATTGCCCTTCCGGCCTCCTCCCTGGAGCCTCCGTAACCCATGCCGACCAGAACATCCACGACGAGCCATTCAAAGAACGATGGAGTGCTGTTCTTTACCTTCTCAAGAATTTCCTTCGCGAGATAGGATCGAATCGTGTCGTAGGCTGACTTTAAGTTTTCTTCGGGCGTGTCTTCATCCTCTTTGTGCGAAATCTTCCTATCTGGCCCTGTGGTATCCCTCTTTAGTACGTCCCGGTATTCTTCAAACTGGTTTAGAAACGTCTTGTCAATGCGGGTAGGATTGTCAGCTAATACTCTACGCCCGCGTTCAGTAATGCGAGAAGCTCCACCATCCATGTATTCCAGGAGACCGGCGTTTCTCAATTCCATTCGTGTCCAACTGATTCTGTTGCCAAGCCTATTCCTGCCACTTGGGGTACGTTCGTTTATCTCAGTCGCCGTCAATTTGAAGTGCTGTGCGAGATGATCAATCAGCGATGATTTGTCGTGAATCTTCCCGTCTTCCAGAAATTCAAGTATGGGCAACGTAAGATCAAACATGGTGGGTATTGGCATTCTTTTCTCCAGAGCAAAATTCTGAATCCAATCCTATTTATTTCAGACAGCAGTCACTTCGACCATCATGCTGCGCCCGACCGCTCGAAGGGCCTTCTGCACCTGAACGATCGGGGAGTTGCGCTCCGGGTCGATTAGTCTATGTACGGAAGACTCGCTGATCCCCAGTTGGCAAGCAAGCTCCGCGTTGCTGATACCTTGCTCGCGCATCGCTGAATAGAGTGCCAGCTTGGCCGCGAGCACGGTTGGTACCGCAACGAGTTCCTGACCGGCAGCCGGTTGGCTGGGTGTGGGGATCTCCCATTGCGCGTGGACATATCCAGCCAAAGCAGTGGCAAGTGCGTCTTCGGCCATTGTGAGCGCTTCGGTCCGGTCTTTACCGCCCGTGATCGCCTCCGGGACATCAGGGAATAGGGCCACCAGACCTCCTTCTTCATCGGGGACAAGTTCGCATGGGTATGCGTAGATCATGCTTCGATTGTCGCTCCCAACTTTGCGAACGGCAAGTACGACCGGATATTGAAGTCCCACCTTGCAGTCCAAGTCTTTGATTTCTTGCCGCCTATCATACTATTGCCAATGCATGGCTAACCTGCATATCAGAGACATGCCGGATACACTCCATGAGCGACTACGCCGTTATGCGCGTGAGAACAACTGCACCATGCGCGCTGCGACAGCGAGATAGGATGACTTTGGTATCGAGACCAACCCTCATACCCGAGATGACCCGACGTCAACCCGGTACTCTTCCACCAAGCTGCTGACATCCTCAGGGCTGATCTTCTGCTCACGTGTCCTCTGTTCGCCGTAACGGAACAGTAGCTGCCACCCATTCCCCTCCATGTAACGGAACAGAGCTTCGCGCAGAAGCGCGCTGCGGGAAATGCCTTCCTCCTTTGCCACCTCTTCCACCCGGTCTGCCATTTCACGAGGCAGAGAGAAGGTGATTGTCCTGGTTGTACGCGGCATATGTACCTTTCATGACCCCCTGTCAACTATCCCTCGACTCTGCAATCTCCCCGTCCATAAACTCCACAATCTCGTCAACAATATCATAGGCGGCGCGAGGACGGCCCAGCTCGCGGGCGCGATCCGCCATCTGTGCCAGTTCACTGCCGCCGGCCCAGTCACTGACGATAGCGGCGATGCCGCCGGGCGTATCACAGTACGCGCCTGCGCCGTTCTCCACCACATACGACACGTTGCCCTCCTCCTGGCCGGGGATGAATCCGCTCAAAAGGATGGGAAGCCCGCTGATCAGCGCTTCGGCGATTGTGCCCGGACCGGCCTTGGTGATCACGCAGTCGCTGGCGGCCATCCACTCTTGCATATTGTCCACAAAGCCGCACACCTGCGCCGGAATCGGCCACTCTGACCGTTGCAAAGACTGGCGCAGACGTTTATTGCGGCCGCAGATGACGACCAGCTGCGCGGCCGTCCCCGTCTCCGCCAGACGGCGTGCTACCGCATGCGCAGTCGCCGCGACCGGACCCATACCCTCGCCGCCGCCGAGCAGCAGCACGGTAAAAGCGGTGTCCGCCAGCCCCAACCGGGCGCGCGCCGCCTCTTTGTCCGGCAAAGTGCCGACAAAAGGGGGCCGCACAGGCAGACCGAGCATACGGACCCGGCCGGCATGGAGGCCATGGTGACGGGCTGCCTCGGCCGCGACGTCGCTGGCGACAAAACAGCGCTCCGCCCGCTTATGAAACCAGCCGTGATGAAACGATGCCAGGTCCGTGACGACCGTCACAAAGGGAATAGGCGCGCGCGCCTCCTCAAGTAGATGAAAGAAGATGTGCTGCATCAGCGGATGTACGGAGATGACCAGGTGCGGGCGGTGGGCCTGCAGCACCTTGCGCAGTTCGTTGCGGCAGAGAAGATAGACCAGGCGCAGGACGGCGGAGTGCGCCCGCTTGTTTTCAAAGATGAACCACAGCAGCTTCCACAGCCAGAGGGCGCGGGCAACGACCGGGCTGTACATGCGAGGCATACGGTTGATGGGCCAGGGCGTGTAATCGGTCCACATATCGACGATCTCCACCCGAAACCGTCCGGGATAGCGGGCGGCGAAGGCGGCCTGCAGGGCCTGGGCGCTGGCGCGGTGGCCGCCCCCGGTATCGCTCATCAGAATCAGGATTCGGCTGTGGTTCATGTGATGGGGAAACTCTGCCTGGCGCTGTAAACCGCACCGCGGGGAAAATGTTTTGTAACACTGACAGGAAATCTGTTCCCTGGCGGCAGGAATAGTTCGCCGCGTATGGGAATCGATTATACTGTAGACGGTACTGCAGAGCCATATCACCTGTTTTCAGGGGCGCCATGAAATCCAAGCTGGCGGTTCTCATTTCGGGCAACGGATCGAATTTACAGGCCGTCATCGACGCGGTGGCGGCGGGCAGCCTGGACGCGCACATTGCGGTCGTCGTCTCCAACCGCAAAGAGGCCTACGGGTTGAAACGGGCGCGGCGGGCGCAGATCCCCGACCGTTACTTTCCGCTGAAACCCTACCGCGACGCCCAGCGCAGCCGCGCCGAGTACGACGCCGATCTGGCCGCGCTCGTCTGCGAGTACGCGCCGGACTGGGTGGTGCTGGCCGGTTGGATGCACATACTGAGCGCAAAATTTCTGGGCCGCTTTCCCGACCGGGTTGTGAATCTGCACCCTGCGCTGCCCGGGCAGTTTCCCGGCGCACACGCCATCGACGACGCGCTGGCTGCCTTTGGACGCGGCGAAATCGACCACACCGGCGTGATGGTCCATCTGGTTCCGGATGCACGCGTGGACGAGGGTCCGGTGCTGGCAGAGCAGGCCGTTCCCATCCATCGCGGCGACACGCACGAAACGCTGGCCGAACGCATCCACGCGGTGGAGCACCGGCTGCTGGTAGCGACCCTGCGAAATCTGACCGGATAACCTCTGCAGCCAGCGGCGGAGACAGCGGAAGAGAGTTAGCGGGACCGCAGCGCTGACGGGCTCTTACCGTTCAACCCGGCTTTCGGAGACTATGATGCGACTCGGACTCAACACAGGCTATTCCGGCGCCAAAATTGCACTGCCGATGGAGTTGATCCGCGAGGCGGACCGGCTGGGCTACTACGCCGTGTGGACGGCTGAGGCATACGGCTCTGACGCAGTATCGCCCCTGGCGTGGATCGGCGCGCAGACCGAACGGATTCACTTGGGCACGGCCATCCTGCAGATGGCGGCGCGCACGCCGGCGATGACGGCAATGACCGCCATGACGCTGGACCAGCTGTCGGGCGGACGCATGCTGCTGGGGCTGGGCGTTTCCGGCCCGCAGGTGGTGGAGGGCTGGCACGGCGTCGGATATGCCAGGCCCTTGGCCCGCACGCGCGAGTATATCGAAATCGTGCGCCGCATCTTCGCGCGTGATGAGCCCCTGAACTATGAAGGCGAGTTCTACCAACTTCCCTACCGCGGCCCCGGCTCCTGGGGGCTGGGCAAACCGCTGAAAAGCATCCTGCACGGGCGGGCGGATCTGCCGGTCTACCTCGCGGCCATCGGCCCGCAGAATGTGCAGCTGGCCGCAGAACTGGCCGATGGCTGGCTGCCGATTTTCTTCGCGCCGGAGCATTACGACGCCGCGTTCGCCAAGGCGGTGAAGGCAGGTTTGGCCGCCGCCAAGTGCCCGAACATGGGGTCGGCCGCGGCCAAAGGGGCGCGGGCCGGGCAGCTTGGCAGGACGGACAGCTTCGACATCGCGCCGGCCGCGGCGGTCGTGGTGGGGGATGATCTGGCGAGCTGCTGGATGCAGCTCAAGCCGATGCTGGCCCTGTACATCGGCGGAATGGGGAGCAGGGGCAGGAACTTCTACTTCAATCTGGCCTGCCGCTACGGTTTTGAAGAGGCGGCTGACAGGATCCAGACAAACTATCTGGCCGGCGACCGGGCTGGCGCGGTCCTGGCCGTGCCGGATGCGCTGGTGGACGCGGTTGCCCTGTGCGGCAGCCGCGCCCGTATCGCGGACCGTCTGCAGCTCTGGCAGACGGCGCCGGTCACAACTCTGACGGTGATGACCGACAGCATCGAAACTGTACGAATGATGGCGGAACTGGTGCTGTAGAGGGCTGGAGATTCAGCGTTCGGGGCCGTGCGCCCACCCAGGCGGCACACGGTTCACTCTTCTCTTTACGGTTATTGCACCGCGCCGCGGGCTGCCACCATCTGCGTGGGCCGCTTCAACATCCCCCACATGATAGTGGCGCCGAAGAAGGAGAGGATCACGCCCATCGCGAAGAGGCTGGTGTAGCCCCATCTCTCAATGATCTGGCCGCCGCCGAAGCTCACCAGGCCAAAGCTGAGGCCCATCGCCGTGTTCACCGCGCCGTACGCCAGCGAACGCCAGCGCTTCTCGATCATCTCCATCTGATAGACCTGAAGGGCGGGCATCCGCACGGCCGAAAGGACCATGGACGCGAATTGGCCGAGGGCGGCGGCAAACCACTGGGGAATGAGAATGAGCGGGATCATGCTGGCGGCGCCGCCGACGGTCGTTGCCATGAGCGTCCAGCCGTTGCCGCGGCGGCGGGCGAGCATCGGCAGCAGCATGGGCGCGAAAATGGAGGCGAACTGCCCCGCGCTGGAGATGATCCCGATAGCAAAGGTGGACAGCTGCAACTCCACGTCCATAAAGGCGTTGCAGAAGGAATAGCAGGTGGCGCCGGCAGCCTGGCTGAACCAGACGAACAGGATCAACAGGCTAACGGGGGCAACGGGAAAGGAGCCCGGCAGAGTCGGTGTCTCTTCGTGTTTGCCGCTCCGCTCCGCATCGCCTATGCGCATCAAGGGGAGAATGGCCAGCAGCAAGACCGCAGGGCTCAGCCAAAGCGCCAGACGGTACGGGGCGGGGCTGTCGAGTCCGACGCCAGTCATCGATGCGATGACGCCCGGCAGCAGGCCGGCAAAGGGAGTGCCGATGAAAGCGCCGAGGCCGCGCAGGACCCCGGTCGTAGCGTAGGCGCTGTTGCGGTTTTCGTCAGAGGTCAACCCCATGAGCGCCGGCACCATGTTGATGCTGAAGAGGGCGTAGCCGCCGGAGACAACCATCATCGAAAAGACGGGCCAATAATAGCGGAAGAGCGCCGGCACCGATTCGGTCAGCGGCAGCATCGCCATACCCAGGACCGTCACGATGATGCCGAGGCGCATCGTGACCGTCAAGCCGAGCCGGCTTCCCAGGGCGCCGGCGGGCAGACTCATCACCATGTAGCTCAACGCGCTGGCTGAGTTAAACACGCCAAAAAAGACCATGCCGTAGCCCAGGCGCAGAACGTAGAACGTCTTCAGAAAGGTCTGAATGCCGAAAAAGCTGACCGCCACAAGTCCGACGACAATCAGGAGCATATTAACATCATGATGGAAGCGGGGACGGTCTGTCCACAGAGACAGGGGTTTCGTCATGGGAGCACTGTTTCGGCTGAAAACTGAATCGGTTCAGAAATCTATGTCAGACCAGTATCTTACATCATGTAAAGGGTTGAATAAAAACCTGAAATGGGTCTGGAACATGTGATGAAATGGAACGTTCAGCGGACCGCTTTGCGGGCGGATACACCGGTACCCGGCGCAATCTCTTCCGGCGAACGCGCCTGCGTCTGCTTTGCGTAGTGTCCTGGGCAATATGAATACGAACAGTCTACGAAATTGTGCATTGTGGGGCGCAGAGGAGACGGGCCAGGCTGCCCTCAGCCCTCGATCGGCTTGGAGGTGTAGGGCTCCTGGCTGATGAGCTGGGCGGTCATGCCGCCGTCGGCGTAGATGTTGGCGCCGGTGATGGAGGCGCTCCGATCGCTGAGCAGGAAGGCGGCCAGTTCGCCGATCTCCTCCGGGGCGATCACCCGGCCGATGGGAATGTTGGTGCGCCAGTAATCCAGGCACGCCTCCGGGCTGGGCGCGGCGTCCTGCAGGTCCTGCCAGATCTGGGTATCGAGCAGGCCGGGAGAGATCGCGTTGACGCGAATGTTGTTCGGGGCCATTTCGAGGGCGAAGCTCTTGCCCATCATCACGACACCGGCTTTGGCTGCGTCGTAGGGACCGGCGCCGGGCAGGGCGGCGTGAGCGTGGACGCTGGCGATGTTGACGACGCTGCCGCCGCCGGGGGACTGCGTGAGCATCTGCTGGCAGACCTTTTGGGTCAGAAAAAAGACGGCGCGCAGATCGACGCGGATGATGTGCTCCCAGTCCTCGGCGGTCGTTTCCAGGAAGGGCTTGGCGAAGTTGATGCCGGCGTTGTTCACAAGGCCGTCGACGCGGCCAAATGCTGTGAGGGCTTCCTGCACCAGGTCGGCTTGGGCCTCGTCGTCGCCTACGTCGCAGTGTACCGCCAGGGCAGCGCCGGGCAGACTTTGGGCGACGTCACGTGCGGCATCGCCGCGGATGTCGGCCGCGACGACGTTGGCGCCTTCGCGGCTGCAGACAGCGGCGATGCCGGCGCCCAACCCGCCGCCGGCGCCGGTCACAATGACGGTCTTTCCTGTCAGTAGCATCAGATTCTCTCCCCGTCCTGCGCGACTGTCTGTCCGTTGGCATAGACCGGTTCGGCTGTCGCCGCCAGCGCGATTTTGCGGTCGCGGCGCACGCGTGCAAGGTAGTCGCGCATCGTCTCGAGGCCGAACTCTTCTATCAGCTGATCGCTGGAGGCGCCCGGGACTTGCGAGCCGAAGACCAGATGGCAGTCCTGCTTCAGCCACTCGGTGAAGGCTGCGGTCGGACCATGGCGTTCGAAGAGGGCTTTCAGGTTTTCCAGGTTATAGTCGGGATGTAGCAGGCGGCGGTCGAGATCGATTCGGGCGGTGACCACGGGCGAGCGGCCGGTGCGGTCTCTGGCCTCGCGTTTGACGGCGAGGATCTCGCGGCCGGCCACGTCGACAAAAGTGGACTGCTCTTTCCAGACCGCGGCCATATTAAAACCGAACTCCATCGCCCATTTGCTCAACATTCGCCCCCCGGCCCACATGGAGGGCCAGATCACCAATTCGGCGCGGTTCTGGCAAAGGCCGGAGCCCACCTCCCAGTAGTTGAGATCAAAGCAGATGCAGAGCCCGACGCGGCCGAAGTCGGTCTCGAAGACGGGTGTTTCGACGCCGGGGGTAATGCCATTGGCCAGCTCGCCGTGGGTGGGGAAGTTCTTGCGATAGACACCGACGATCTCGCCTTTGCGGCCGATGAGAACGGCGCAGTTGTAGCGGCGGCCGGCATCGTCGAGCAGGAGCGGGGCGACTACGTAGAGCTCATGCTGGCGGGCGGCCTGAGAGAGTGCGGCGATGGTCGGCCCGTCGAGAGACTCGGCCGCGTTCCATGGATCGTTGGTGTCGAGGCAGTTGCAGATTTCGGGAAAGGCGACCAGATCGCTCTGCTCCTGGGCGGCATCGGCGATGTAGCCGCACATGCGGTCCAGGGTTTTCTGCAGCCGTCCAGGCTCGTCCGCGGGCAGAGTGGGGAAGTTGACCAGGCTGATGTTGGCAAAGCGGCTCATGGAATGACTCCTGTCGGTTAAGGGGCAGGGGGCAGGGGGCAGGGCGCGCTCTTGATGCGTCTCGATGCGACAATTGTCGCCGGGAGGGGCCGCTGTGTCAACCGGAGTGAAAACGAGTTGTGCGTGTGCGCAAACCGCTGCGCTATCCAGCCTGATTGCTGATGTTGGCGGACGGTGATTGCAGCATGGCGCCGGTTCAATGTAAGATGCGGCGAAGGATTCTCTCACGATTCAACGCTCCACTGAAAGGCCGTACCATGTCGAACACACAATCGCGCCCCAATATCATTTTCGTGCTGACGGACGACCAGGGGTACGGGGACCTGTCCTGCCTCGGCAATCCAATTCTGAAGACACCTGTGCTGGACCGTCTACACGCCGACAGTGTGCGTTTGACCGACTTTCATGTGGCTCCCATGTGTACGCCGACGCGCGGTGAGCTGATGACGGGCCAGGATGCGTTGCGTAACGGGGCGACGTTCGTCTGTATGGGGCGTTCGCTCTTGCGGGCGGACCTGCCAACGATGGCCGACATCCTGGCTGACAACGGGTATCATACCGGACATTTCGGCAAGTGGCATCTGGGCGACAACTATCCTTACAGGCCGCAGGACCGTGGTTTCCATGAGACCATCCATCATCCCGCCTTCGGCATCACCTCGGCGGCTGACTACTATGGCAACGACTACTTTGATGACCACTACCGCCATAAGGATGAGATCAGGCAGTACATGGGCTACTGCACCGACGTCTGGTTCGAAGAGGCGATGCGTTGGATGCAGGGCTGCCACAAGCGCAACGAACCATTTTTTGCCTACATTGCGACAAATGCGCCCCATGGCCCGTATTGGGTTCCCGACGAATATCGTCAGCCGTATCTGGACGGCATCAAGCGGGATGAGGCCAGCTTCTTCGGCATGATCGCCAACATTGACGAGAATATGGCGCAGTTGGAAAAATTCCTGCTGGATAACGAGATCCGTGATAACACGATCCTGATATTCATGACCGACAATGGCACCGCGATGGGTGAAGGAATCTACAATGCGGGAATGCGGGGCAGGAAGACTTCGCTATTCGAGGGCGGCCACCGGGTGCCCTGCTTCATTCGCTGGCCGGCGGCAGGGCTCGAGGGCGGCCGCGATGTGGGCGGCGTGACGCGCGGGGTCGACATCCTGCCAACGCTGATCGACCTGTGTGATCTGCATGCGCCGGACGGCTGGACGTGCGACGGTCTGTCGCTGGCTGAGCACATGCGCAGGCCGGACAAGGCGGTGGCGGACCGGACGTCGATCGTGCAGTATGGGCACGCCAACGAAGGCGCCCGCACCGGTTTTACCGGCCGGGACCGGGCGGCGGTGATGTGGGGGCGGTGGCGGCTGGTCGAAGGACGGGAGCTGTACAACATCGGGGAGGACCCCGGCCAGCAGCAGGACGTGGCCGGGTCAAATCCGGAGTTGGTCAAGCGGCTGCGAGGGCAGTACGGGGCTTGGTGGGATGGCGTAAGCGATACCCTCACGAGCTATCAGCCCCTGACGATCGGGGCCGACGCCGAGAACCCGGCGCGCCTGTGCAGCTGCGACTGGGCATGGGTGTATGCGGATAACCAAAGGGGGATGCGCGGGCCGGTGATGGACAGCGGTACCTGGCACGTAGATGCGGCGCGCGCCGGTCTCTACAGCTTTACGCTGCGCCGCTGGCCGGAAGAGTCCGACCTGGGCATCTCCGACCCGGCGCCGGTGATGCAGGGCGTGGACGGCAGCTGGCCCGCGGGCAAGGCGCTGCCGGTTGCCTCAGCCTGGCTGCAGGTGGGGCGCAGCGAGCAGACGCTGCCGGTGCCGCCGGACGCGACGGCGCAGACCTTTGAGATGGCGGTCGAACGCGGACCGACCACGGTGAAGAGCTGGTGGCATGACAAGCAGGGAAGCCCGCTGGCCGGAGCCTACTATCTGACCGCCGAACGATTGCGGGACTGAAACTGCGCAAACTGCTGCGCATCTCTGCTGTGTACCGAGCCTGCAGACTATTTGGAGGAAGGAAGGTCGCGGCCGTTTGTGAACCCGGGGCCGCCGGCCGCCATGTGCCCATAGCTGGCGCCGTTGGGGTCATCCGTCACCCAGAAGGAGAACAGCTGCCCCGATTGCAGATGGAATTGCAGCCTGCATGGTTGACCGGCCAGCGCGGAGAGACCGGCGCCGGACGACCATTTCACCTCGACGCAGGTGCTGTCCACACTGAGCGCAGCGCACGCATCGGCGCCCAACCCTTCCACAGCTTCCCCGTTACTGTCCAACACGGACACCCTCAGTTCGCCCTGCGGTGCATTGGCGTTGACGAAGAGGCGGTCCCCGTTGAAGATAACGGGCCGCGTGGTCAGCGTACCGCCTCCCGCGCCGGCCTCCATGCCTGCGAAACCGTCACGCCGGAGGGTTGCCAGCCCGGTGCTGGCGCCGGCGTACATGACGCGCCGCGACAGACCGGAATCACCGACGTCGTTGGGCCCCATTTTTGGCGACAAGCCGGAAAAACCGGCGAAATAGAAGTAGATGCGATCGTGGACGACCAGGCAAAGGCCGCCGCAGGCATGGAGATAGGCGCGATTCCAGTCGCCTATCTTGCGGCTGGAGGCCAGAAAAGGCGTGCGGTCCGGACGGCTGAAGTGGAAGCCGTCGCGGCTGTAGGTCAGCTCCAGGTCCATGGTTTTGGGAACGCCTTCGGCGGCGCAGATGTCGTTTTCCGGGCCGCGAAAAATTGCGAAGAGGCCCAGCATCAAGCTCTCGTAAGGGGTCACGTTCACGTCGTAGAGGGCGACGCGATGGTCGGGCCGCGCGGGGTCGGGCAGGTCTAGGTGGTCGATGCGTTGCCAGAATACCTCGTCGGTATCCATGTCCCACTGCGCGCCTTGCAGGAAATCGTCCGCTTCTCTGTAGAAGCGGGCGCGCAGCCTGGTGGACTCGTCGATGCGGCCGGCGCGGCGGATGCTCATGCACCATTTGCGGCGGAAGGGGTTGTAGAAAAAGGTAGTGTTGTCGCCAACCTGCGTGGTGATGACCGGATCGCTCCAGTGAATGCCGTCGGACGATACCTGCGCCCAGCCTTCGGAGACAATCGCCCCCTTGGCCGTTTGAGACGGCCGGTTGCCGGGTGGGATGGGGGGCTGCCCCGGCTTTGGCTTGTAGTGGCGGTAGTACTGGAACATCTTGTAACGCTGCGCTGGATCGGGTGTGTCGCTGTCCAGCCAGACGAGACAGCCATCACGGTCGGATCCATCGTTGTTCGGCCACACCAGATTGGTTCCGGGCGTAACGTCGAGTTGCGGGCGTTCCCAGTGAATGCCGTCAGTGCTGGTGGCCAGGGCGGTGCTGTGGAACCAGCCGGGCATATACCAGAGTTTGAACAGGTTGTCCTGCGGGTCGTACCAGGCGCCGTCGTTGAAAGGCGCGGCCATCGGGCAGAAGCCGGAGTCCATCTCCTCGTCGGTTTCGGGGCTGAGCACCGGGCTTTGCGGGTGGATTTCCGGTTTGCCATAGGCCCGAGTCAGAGAAGTCTCTGCGATCAGGAAGTCGTCCACGAAGAGCTGGCGGCCCAGGTCGATGGGGATGACCTGCGGGGGATGGACGAGGTAGGGCACGGGAATCGGCTCGCGGGAGCTTTCGATCACATTGCGCGGCGGCCACGTCTGCGGGAGGGTGATGCCGTTGTAGAGTGTTTCGTTGGTCATTGCCTAATCTCCGAGCAGGTCTGGATTGCGACTTAGTTGAGGGGTGTGCATAATGCAGATTTGACATAATCGGCCAGGAAGGGTTTTCCTATCGTTGCCAAACGAGAAAGGAGAATCCAATGGCAAAGATGCCGCTGCTGACCGACTATGTCACCATAATTATCGATCTGTTTGAGCAGTTCAGACAAGAACGCATTGCCCAAGGTGAAGTGAAACGGGGACGGCCCTTCAGCTATGACAGAAAGAGCTTTATCATTTTCTTCATGTTGATGCAGTTTCGGCAGATCGTTTGCTTCCAGAGTCAGTGGCGCTGGCTGCACAAACATCCTGAGGTCGTCGAGATGTTGGGCTGGGAACAGAGCCCCGTCCGCACGACGATTGGGCGTCGCTACAAGCGAATGTACGGACTGGTGCAGGCGTTCGTGCTGTTCATCGGTCAGCAGGCGTCAGGGCTGGCTGAACAACTGGAGCAGAGCCATCTGGTTGAAGACAAGAGTCTGTTCAAAGCCCGCGGCCCGGTCTGGCATGAGAAGATGCGCAGAGCAGGTCGAATTCCGCCCCGATTGCGCAACCTGGATACCGATGCCACCTGGAGCAAGAGCGCCTATCATGGCTGGGTCTACGGCTACGGCCTGCATGTGACCTGCAATGAAGATGCCTTTCCGGTCATGGTGCAGGTGGAGACGGCTGCTGTTTCCGAACGTCAGGTTCTCGACCAGAAAGAGGATATGATTCTCAACCAACTCTGCCCTCAGACCCTGGCGGCCGATGATGCCTACACCAAAGCGATGCGCATTCGCCACTGGCAGCGATGCGGCGTTCACCTGCTCACCCCAGCGCATAAATGGATGCATGGTCGCTTTGCTCAAGCCTATCACCGCTTCATCCAGTC
>JAJEDJ010000005.1 GCA_022821545.1 Caldilineaceae bacterium | reverse complement strand
CAAGCTGCGAGTCGGAGACTTCGCCTGCGGCACCGGCGCCCTGCTCTCCGCCGTCTACGAACAGATCGCCGCCCGCCACGAGCGCGCCGGCGGCGACGGCAGCAAGCTGCACAAAGTAATGATGGAGGAGGTACTCTACGGCTGCGACGTCATGCCGTCCGCAATCCATATCACCGGCTCCACGCTCTCAGGCGTCGAACCGGCCGTCGGCTTCACCAACTCCCGCCTCTACACCATGCCCTACGGCCGTCAGCAAGATGGCGGCGTAATGATAGGTTCCCTGGAGCTGCTCCAGTCTTCCAGAGTGCAGACTCTCTTCAACACCAGCGATCCAGCCCTGCGCACCGGCAGCGCCGGCGAGGAGACGGCAGCCCAGGTCAGCACCGAGATTCCCGATTTTGGCTTTGACCTGGTAATCATGAATCCGCCGTTTACCCGCGCCACCAACCACGAAGGCGCGCATGCCGACATCACCAACCCTGCTTTCGCGGCTTTCGGCGCGACTGACAACGACCAGACGGCAATGGGAAAGCGCGCCACAAAGCTGGCGAAGGGCACCTGTTCCGACGGCAACGCCGGCATTGCCTCTACCTTTGCGGCGCTGGCCCACAATAAAGTCAGACCAGGCGGTGTCTTGGCTCTGGTCCTTCCTCTGTCCGCCGCAACCGGTCTTTCCTGGGAGGGTTTGCGCGAGATGCTTGCCCGTGATTACACCGACTTGACCGTGGTGAGTATCGCGGCGAACGATCGAGACATGTCCTTTTCGTCCGACACGGGGATGGCTGAATGTCTCGTAATCGCTCGCAAGCTCATGGTGGACGAACAGCCCGATGACGCAGACCATTTTGTATCCCTTTGCCGCAGGCCGCAGGGGTTTGCCTACGCGAGGGAGCTGATGGCAGGCTGCGCGCCTGGCAATAGTCAGGTCAGGCAAATCGAAAACGGGCCCTATGGGGGGACGCCGCTTATGGTCGGGGGAGAGTTGGCGGGCTACATGATCACCGCGCCTCGTGCTCCAGTTTGGCGCGCGGTCCGTCTGTCCGACTACTCAATCGCGCAAACTGCACATTCCTTGACCAGATCCAGCCTGTGGCTCCCCGGCTACGCAGTCCCGGTTGACCTGAAGACGGCGTTACTGGCCGAAGTTGGCTTACTCGGTTTAGTGGACCGCGACATTACTGGCCCTGCTCCAAAACCAGGCCTGCCCCCTAGAGGGCCCTTTGACAAAGTGGATCCAAGCCCCACAGCCACCTATCCGTCCCTGTGGAACCACGATGCCCCAAATGAAACCCGCATGGTCTGCGATCCCGATTCACAGCTTCAGGTCAGACAGGGCATGGAGCAAGATGTTGCGGCAGTTTGGGATACTGCGAGCAGAGCGCACATAAACCGTGACTTTACCTTTGGCTCACAGGCGCTGGCCGTCGCTTTTACGGACAGGGAGTCGATCGGTGGGAGGGTATGGCCAAACGTCATCTTTTCCGATAGCAGGTTTGATTACGCCTTCTCAGTGTGGGGAAACTCTACACTGGGCTTGTTGTCGTACTGGTGGCATTCCAGTCGCCAGCAATCGAGCAAGGCGAGTATTACCATCCGCTCCGCCGAGTCTCTCCCCGTGCTGGACTTGCGCTGCCTCTCTGACGACCAGTTGCTAACGGCCAAGAAGATCTTCCAGGAGTTCCGCAACAAGGACTTTCTGCCCGCCTACCTAGCCGACGCCGACCCCAACCGCGCCCTCCTGGACCGGCGCGTCATCTGCGACCTCCTCGGCTTCGGCGAGGACATCTACAAAGCAGTCCGCCTCCTCTCCGCCAAATGGTGCGCCGAGCCGTCGGTGCATGGTGGCAAGAAGCGCCCAGAGAGTCTTAGCCTGGTAGTCTAACGGCGTTGCCGCCGCACCTTGACCCTAAGACCGTCCCTCCGCCCGATTGGTGATTTATACCAATTGTTACACCTTAGCTTGCGGTCCAGTCTCTGGGGCCGAGCTCAGAATTCAATCTTAGAAATTACGATCAATCCCGTATAAACCTGAACGGAATCCCGTAGAACATGGTCAAGCCTTCGGCTCTGGCGTTTGCGCTGTCCAATATCTCGATTGCGCCAGCCTTGTTCTTAGAGTACAGGGTAATGAAAGCGCCGTCGCATTTGCCTGAGTAGCATGTGTTACTCTTGCTGCGAACTGTAGGACATGGTGTTATGTCCGCCGTCTTGTAAATCAACTTCATTTCGAACATTTCATTGAGCAGTTCTTTATTGTTTTGAAGGACTGTTTCTACTTCCTCGTAGGTCGGAAAACCGGGGCAGTTATCCCGCCAGTAATCATAGCGGCCCCAATGACCGTAAGGTGTGCAGGCTGATACTATTACGGCAATTGATATTGCTAGAGGAAGGATCTTTTTCATTTCGTAAACGTGTATGCAGCAAGGGCGCTCAACCCTTGCCGCAGTGTTGTGTCCTGGCTTGGTCGATCCTGAGACCCCCGTACTCGCTGCGCCATCGCTAGAAGGTCTGATCGGTCACGCCTATTCGGCGGGCGGCCTCAGCGACCGTGCTAACCTCGGCTATCGCCACCTCGGCCTCTCTCAGCTTGTTGATCATCTGCTCCGGCGTATGCCTCTTCTTCGCCATCTCTCCCCCTTTCTGCGGCCCAATACTAACATATTACCTGTACCAGTTCTTGGGGGGCAGGTTAGGGGGCAGGTCAAGTTGCTATGGGGAGGTAGTTCTGCACCAGTCCTAGTCGTATGTAACCCCCATCAGCCAGATTCATCGTCATGGGTGCTCTGATGGCGCTGGCAATAGCGCCGCGGCGCGTTGCCCCTTGTCGCTTTCTCCTGGTACGAGATTCAGGTGTGGAACTGATCCAGACTTGAGGGCTCGCTCGACGGCACCGGGATTAGCGAGACGAGCGGACTTAAGGTAGGTTTGGGTCCGTACAATTGCAACAGTCACCCCCTCAAGTTCGATCCGTAAGTCCTGTCTGGTGAGAAAGGCGTGCGAAGAGCCATCCATCAGTGCCTTGAGCGCTGGTTTCGATTGGCCCAAGCGAGGGTTCCAGGATTTCCATGTGAAGTCAATGGTCTCCTCCTTTAGCATGGTCGCAGCTGCCAGTATCAGTTGGCCTTCCTCGGGAGTAAGCGAGGGAGACAACTCCCAGTGAATGCCGCAGCGTTTCTGCAAATAGGCGAGTGCCTTAACAATCCTGCTGAGGCTGTCATCTGCAAAGAAGGACTTTCGTATCTCAATGCGCGGTTCAAGTCCGCCTTGCCAACGAAACCGAAGATGATGGGGTGGCTTACATGCGTCTACCCATCGGCAAAGTGGCAACAGAGCCTCTGGCATAGTGGACTGGGGGGTCAACCGGAACTCCGCCTCAAGGCCCATAGCTTCTACGTTCACCTTGATGCGAACTTGCAGCCATCCACTGCTATCGGCTCCAGTTAAGGTGGATCCTCTTAGGCCACTTGTCCGTTCTGTGAGATGTACCGGCATACTGGCCAAAACTGTGTCTCCGTCCATGATGTCGAGTAAGAGGGTGACAGGCTCGTCTAGGCTATTGATCGGGATTAGGGAGAGTTCCGCTTCTGTGAAGTCACCTCCGAGGCCGAGCGGCGCATCAACCGTGACACTGTCGACCATGTGGGGTGGTATGGTCGCCTCCAAGCCATAGTTGAGAGCGTTCTGCACCGTTTCGTCGTCGGTATCCACGAGAATCTTGAAATTCACTGTGACAGGTCGATCCTTGGTAGCACCCAAGTACTTCGGATAGACATCGACCCTCATGTCACAGAATCCCACTGCGAAGACTACGTCCGTTGGCCAGCCATCGGCCGCTTCTCTTCCTGTGGATAGCTCATACCTGTAGTGGGGATCAATCTCATTCAGGCGCTCGCGGAGCGTCCGTAATCGTCCCATTGCGTCAGGGACATCCGTGACAATCGCCTGCTCTTTCTGAATTTCTCGGAGCAAACGAACCACCGCATCGTTTGTCCCTTCCAGGAAGTATCGCCGAATGTCCGGAAACGCCGACATCTTTTCGTCAAGCCATGTTTTTCCGTACCACTCTATCGGGAAGGAGTAACCCTTGCCGAGCTTGCGAAACCAGTCTTCCTCGCCAGGAGTGGGATCGATAGGAACGACGAGTGTCCATCGTGCTGGCCCAAGGGACGCTGCCCGCTTGAGAGATCCTTCCACTTGCCTGCGCCGTCCCGTATCCATTCGGCCGGTGAAGGACTTCAACTCAAAGGCGTTGGTGATCGGACCGTCGTGTCCGTCAACAATCTGCACGTCCCGACCACCGTCACCACCCTTGCCGTCGATTCGTTGGGCGTTTGGATGTAGCCGGCTGAGCAAAACTGAAACCATATCCTCGTATCCTTGAGGCTCGAAGTCGTTCCACTGAATCTTCATGCACTCTCCTCGCTTCTTGCTGTCAGCATGCTGCGAAGACTCCGCTGGGGCCCAATTCATTCGCAACGTAGCGGGCGACTTTACCGTTTACAAGACAAGGGGTAATGCGCGCCATGAACGTATCGCCGCTACAAAATCTGGAGCCTTCCCCTCGAGACTCCCGGTATTCAGGCGGATAGACGTCCCGAGCATCGGGTCGCACGGAGGCCACATCCACAAGGGATGCACCGTACCCTGTTCAAGGCGAACGGGTGGGTTGACTTAGCTTGGCCCCAAAATTGGACCTTGAGTTAAGGTGTACGTGCGACGGTTTACGACCGAGTCTCCTTCCTACAAAGTGGACACGGGGATTGGAAGACCCCTTTGTACTTTGATGGCGGCGGAACGCCTCCGTCTGAATGCACCTTATTTTCCCATTTCGTGGTCTAGACATTGGGGCCAATCATACCTTGACAGCCTTTTGCTTGGAAATGTAAAGGAGTGATACTATAAGAAGTTATACCATCAGGACAAGTCGAATGATCTCCTGCATTTGCCTGGCCACCTTGCACAAGCATTTAGCAACCTGACTGAAGCAGGAAAGCCGCGCGGCAAATCGCCGCCGCCACCGGCTGTATGCCGGGTTGCCCCTCCGGTCGGCAGCAGTTCATAAGCCAGGATGTTGCCGCAAGGTGTAATCTTCACCGCAGACAACGAAGCCGGGCTCTCGCTCCTCCGGCACAGAATCGGCAAGCTGTCACTTATGTCTTCGGCGGCGCACACGAGATATCTGCAACCTTAGTGGGGAAAAACGTGAACGCAAAAGCTGCATTGCTCAAGATGCACGAAATCGATTCATTGTACGACAAAATCCGGCGAAGGATTCTCCTTCTCAATAGAGCAGTGGAAGGATCGACTGAACTGGAGGCGCTGCGCGAGGAAGTGGACGCAATCGGTGAGGAACTCCAGGGTACACGCTCGGAACAGCAGGACCTCGAACTCGAATCACGTTCACTGACGGAGAAGATTCGTGAATCCGAAACGAGCCTGATGAGCGGGGAACTGCAGAATCCAAGAGAACTTGAGGCCTTGCAATCCAGCATCGACGCCATGAAGGAACACAGGACAGACCTGGAGAATCGGAGCGTCGAGCGTCTGGTCATGGTCGACAGTCTGCAGGCGACTTTTGAGAAAAAGCAGGCGAATCTTGTGGATAATGAACAGCAGTGGACGGATCGAAAGACTGCCTTTGAGACAGAGATCGACAAACGCAAAAGAGAGTATATCTACTTGAAAAAGGCGCGCGCGCAGGTGGCGGATGTACTCTCTGAAGAAAACCTGGAAATGTACGAACATCTACGCCGCAGGAAGAACGGCGTGGCCGTCGCGCTGCTGGAAGACGAGATCTGCGGCGCCTGCCATACGCAGGTCGCAGTCGGAATTCTGAACAAAATTCGCTACAGTGATGACCTGCTCAGCTGTCCCTCCTGCGGCCGCATCCTGCTCAACGAAGGCTGAGTCCCGGCGGTCGCACGCCACCCACAGGGGTCTGCCAGGAGCTATCAGATGACACAACGAATTCTGGTGACGGGCATGAGCGGCCTGATCGGCGGCGCAGTCCGCCGGCACCTGGAAGGCCGCTACGAATTGACTGCTCTCAACCGCAGTCTCGTACCCGGCGTGCGCACAGTACAGGCGGACATCGCTGATTTCGATTCAATCCTCCCAGCCTTCGAAGGTCAGGATGCGGTCGTGCATCTCGCTGCATCGGCCCGCGGCAGCGACCCCTGGGAGCGCGTTCGCGATCCCAACCTGATTGGCGCCTACAATGTCTTTGAAGCAGCTCGCAGAGCGCGTGTTTCCAGGGTCGTTTTCGCGAGCAGCGGCTCGACGATATCGGGTTGGGAACAGGTGCAACCATATCGTGCGCTCGTGAATGGCGACTACGAGAGTGTCCAGCACCCCTGGCCGATGATCACGCATGAAACGCCTGTCCGCCCCGCAGGTGTATACGGGGCAACCAAGGTATGGGGTGAAGCGCTGGCCAGGCACGTTACGGACAGTTCGGAACTCTCCATTATCTGCCTGCGAATCGGACTTGTCAACGAAGTGGACCGGCCGACGGATTCCCGCCAGTTCTCAGTCTGGTGCAGCCAGAGAGACATCAGTCAGATGGTGGAACGATGCATCGCCGCTCCGCCGGCGATCAGATTTGACATTTTCTACGCCCTCTCCAGGAACAAGTGGGGCTACCGGGACATTTCTCACGCCCGTGAGGTTGTAGGCTTCGAACCGGAGGACGAGGCCGAAGCCTTTCGATGACCCTGCGAGTGTCTGAGAGCCAAGACTGGACTCCGGCAAGAAAGAGTTGTCCACACCAGAGTTGTCCACACGAGAGTTTCCCACACCAGAGAAGACCGACCTATGGATCCTCTAACTGAATACCGTTACAACCGTCTGACCTGGGCGGAGATGAACGATGCCATCGCGGCACAGAAAGTGGTACTGCTCCCGGTCGCATCGACAGAGCAGCACGGCCGCCACCTGCCACTGGACGTTGACGTCTTTCTGTGCGAATCGGTATGCCTGGAGGCGGGGCGCCGCGCGCCGGAATCGATACTGGTCCTGCCCCCAATTTCCTATGGACTGAATCTCCACCATATCGACTTTCCCGGTACTATCCATATCGAACCGGAAGTCTTCATCGCCTTTTGCCTTAACATTACCAAGAGCGTCGCCTATCACGGCTTTGAAAAGATTCTGCTGGTAAACGGACACGGCTCCAACACGCCCTTGATCGATCTTGCCGCCCGGAAAACGGTGCTTGAAACCGATTCGCTGTGCGGCGCGCTGGGATACTTCGGGCTGGCGATGGATGCCTTCAACTCCGTCAAGGAGACGGAGGTTATGGCGCACGCAGACGAGTTCGAGACTTCGCTCTATCTTCACCTGGCGCCGGAGCGCGTACAGATGGACAAAGCGGAAGCCGATGATGACGTTCGCGGCAAGTTTGTCAGCTCCGACAGCGTCTATACCAACCCGGTCCGGTTCAACGACTTCTGGGGCCGGTGGACCCGCCTGGGCGTACACGGAGACCCGACGCTTGCCACGGCTGCGAAGGGCGAAGTTATTTTCGAGGCGGCGGTTGGCGGGCTTATCGAGGTCGTTGAGGAGTGGCGCAGCTGGCCGATCTCGGAGCGATCCGACCAGCACAGCGGGCCCGTTCAGAGCCACATTCGTTGGTGAGATTCACAGTTCTCGAAGAGATTGGTTGAGCAGACGAAGCAGGGCGGCGACGTATGCCGCCGCCCGTCCTCTGTCAGGCAACAACTTTTTCCATCCGGCCCGGCCATGCTTCCGGGTTGGCAATCCACGTCGGACGTTCACCCTTCAAGACCTTCGCGATGTTTTCAACCGTCCCGGCCTGCATGGCGGCCATGCCGGCTTCCGTGTATGAGGCGATATGGGGGGTAAGGACAACATTCTTCATGGCAAGCAGGGGATTGTCCGCCAAGGGTGGTTCGGGATCGAAGACATCCAGCCCTGCGCCGGCCAAGTGTCCCTCGCGCAATACCTTTATCAGAGCAGCTTCGTCAACGACACCCCCGCGTGACGCATTTATGAGATAACTGCCCGGCTTCATCAGGCGCAGCCGCCTCTCGTTGGCGAGGCGGCGCGTTTCCGGAAGAAGCGGCGTGTGCAGAGTCACAAATCGGTTCTCAGCGAAAATAGCATCCAGGTCGTGGGTCCGGGAAACGCCTTGAGGCAGTTGGAAACTGTCCGGCAGAATCGGGTCATAGATGGTAACGTTCATCCTGATTCCCAGGGCGCACATCTCTGCAACGCGCCGTCCGATCCGTCCGAAACCAACGATGCCCAAAGAGCTGCCCAGCAGCTCGGAGCCCAGCATATCCTCCCGGCCAATATCGGAGTCTCCGCGCAGGTGCATGTCGCCGACCATCACCCGCTTGGCAACCGCCATCAACAGCGCCACGGCGTGTTCGGCAGTTGACTCCGACGGCGCGTCGGGTGTATTGCAAACAAGGATGCCGCGCGCCGTAGCGGCGTCGAGGTCGATATTGTCGACACCGATGCCGGGCTTGGCAATTTGCAGCAAATCGGGCCCGACTCGATCCATGAGTTCGCCGTCGTAGTAGCGGCGAATGCCGGAGATTACGGTAGAGCCATGAATCTTTTCCAAATCGCCGTCGTCGACGATCTCCGCCAGCCCCGTGATCTGCGCAAGGAGCGCGGGCGGCAAGGGCCATTCCATCCAGATCTTCTTCACCATCGTTCGTTTGCCTCGTTTGAATGTCGGATTTGAACCAGGTCCGCAAACATTACATCAGCAGCCGCTTTCCCACAAACCAGAAGGGGGATGCGGGGAAGAAAAGGCGATCCGCCAGAGGAGCCCGACATGACCACACGCGTCTACATAACCGTATCCGGTGACGATTTGATCCGGACTTATGAGATGGAAAGCAGCGGCCAACTGCGACACAGCAAGGATGTCCGCGCAGTGGGAGGCCCTTCCGCGCTGGCAAGCTCTCCGGATGGGCGGACGCTCTACTGCTCTCTGCGGGCCAGCAGAGAGCTGGCGGCGTTCCGCTTCGAGGGCGACGGCGGGTTGCGGCTGCTGGGCAAGAGAGAGGTGGACGCCGATGCCTGTTACCTCGCTCCTGACAAGACAGGCCGCTTTCTTCTGAGCGCCTATTACGGAGCGGGCAAGGCGATGGTCCACCGGACCGAGACGGACGGCTCAATCGGCGCAGAAGCATGCAGTGTGACGACGGCTGCGCGCGCGCACTGCATTGAGACCGATGAAACGAACCGCTACGCTCTTGTACCCCATCCGCTCGAAGCGAACAGCATCTTCCTGTTCCAGTTTGACGAGCAGACCGGTCAGCTGTCGCCCAACCCTTCGGCGCCTCTTGTAACGGCGGCGGAAGGGCTTGGCCCAAGGCACTTCGTTTTTTCGCTGGACCAGCAGTTTGTTTACACGTCGGACGAGGACGCCTCCTGCGTCACTGCCTACCATTTCGGCAGGCCGGGCGGTGGTCAAACCGAGGCAGGTCAGGCAGGCTGTACGTTGCTCCCATTTCAGACAGTTTCATCTCTGCCTGAAGGGTTTAGCGGCGCCAACACTTGCGCACAGATCCACCTGCACCCGAACGGGCGGACACTCTACGTCACGAATCGAGGCCACGAAAGCATTGCCGTGCTTGCGGTCGACACGGGCAGCGGCGCGGTTGAAATGAAGGGATGGCAGAGCACAGAAGCAGTGCCGCGCGTCTTCAACGTCGATCCTGAAGGCCGCTATCTTGTGGCCGCAGGGCAAGGGACGGGCAACGCAGCAGTCTACTCGATCGATCCTGAAAGCGGGTTGCTTTCACACTTGAAGACGTATGAAGTAGGGAAACAGCCAATGTGGGTGCTGTTTCGACAGCAGTGAGCGCGAGAGGTCAAGCGGGAACCGCCTAAAGCCGGTCAGTTCGGACTAACGCGCCGGTTCTTGCGGGCCCCGCTTTCGTCAAAGCGCTTGCGCCGGTAACGCGTGACGTAGACGAGCGCCCACTGAAAGAGTCCGGGGAAGTGCAGCGCGAACCAGACGAGGGCGCGATCAAACAGAGTGATATAGACCTCCCGCTCTCCTCGCTTTATCGCCGCCACAGTGCGGCGGCCGACTCTTGCCGGCTCGACGCCCTGGCCGAGTGAGTGGCGTTCGCCCTGCCGATGCTCAGCGCCCGGCACGCTGATCCGGCTATGTTGTGAAAACTCCGTGTCTGTCAGTCCAGGGCAAACAAGAATGACATCTATGTTGTCACGCTTCAACTCTGCACGGGCAGCGCCGCTTGCGCCCTGAAGCGCGAATTTTGTTGCGGTGTAGCCGCCACCCAGGGGCTGTGGAAACCTGCCCACGATACTGCTGACATTGACGATGGCGCCGCCGCCATTCCGGCGCATAACAGGCACGGCCGCCTGCAGGGCAGCAAGCGGGCCAAAGAGGTTGACCTCAAAGACATGCCTGAGGTCGTTCAAGTGCAGTTCGTCGACTGCACCGTAAATGCCGATTCCGGCGTTGTTCACCAGGATGTCTACTGATCCAAAATGACCGGCGGCAGTTTCTATGAGCTTGCGCGCCTGGCCTTCGTCACCGACGTCGGTAGGCGCGGCCACGACCTCGACCCCGTACCGCACGCGCAGCATTCCGGCGACTTCCTCGAGCCGGTCCTTACTGCGCGCCGCCAGAACCAGCCGGCAGCCTTCCGCTGCGAGGGCAGCGGCGATTGCTTCGCCGATGCCCCGACTTGCGCCGGTGACGACGGCAACCTTTCCTTTGAGATTTCTCCTATTGGCGCCCCACGAACGCGAGCTACTGACTGTCATCGAGACGAATCCTCCTAACCGAAAACGTCTGTGTTCCTGAATGTCTGCCCTTTGCCGAGTTAGCTTACTCTGTATGCAGCCGCAGCGAAAGTCAGTCTCAGGCGGCCGCTGGGAAAATCCGAATCTGTTTTGTGCAGTACAGGAATCGGTGCTATATTCCAATATCAGGCCTTTTTTCAAAAGAGGCGAATACAAAAGCAAGGACCAGGTTGGTGAAAGCGAAAGAGCTGATTGCCAATAGCAGACAGCGGTTGTCGCTGAGCATCTATATTGTCGGCGGGGTTGCCCTGCTGGCCGGTCTTTTGGCGGTTGTCCTGGCCGCGGCAACTGACGGTGAACCAACTTCAGTTGAGCTTCCCGACTATTCCGGTATTTCTTCCTCCTGGCAGAATCGGAACGTCCTGGGCGATCCCGATGCCCCGGTAACGGTCCAGGCCTGGGAGGACTTTCGCTGTCCGGCATGCGCGGCCTTCAACCAGCGCGTAAAGCCCGGCCTCGTTGAGAACTATATCTCCTCTGGAAAAATCAAGTTGGAATACAGGCATTTTCCGTTGCAGCAACATGAACCGGGCGCGTCCCTGGCCGCCCAGGCGAGCGAATGCGCCGCCGACCAGGGACGGTTCTGGGTTTACCATGATCGAGTCTTCCAGGCAACTTCCTCCGGCGCGAACGCGTTTCTCATGGAGCGCCTGATCGACTACGCTGTAGAACTGGAACTCGAACAAGACGCGTTTACATCCTGCCTGACAAATCAGGAGCATAAGCCGACCATATCGGAGAGCCTGCAGGCCGCACGCACAGCCGGACACAACGGCACGCCCACCGTGCTGGTTGACGGCGTACGCGTCGACAATCCGCTCGACTACGGGGCGGTCTCGGCGGCAATTGACAGCCGGCTGTCCTCCGACCAGTGAACACGCGAAATCGGTTTCAATGAACAGTTCACGCTTTTGGACCAAGCTTGGTCTGTACGGGGCGCTCATCGCGGCCTGGACCGCTACGATGGGCAGTCTCTATTTGAGTGAGGTGAGCGGCTTTACGCCCTGCACTCTCTGTTGGTACCAGCGCATCCTGATGTATCCGCTCGCCGGGCTGCTTACTCTCGGGATTATGCGCAGGGACCCTCATCTGCCACACCTGGTCCTACCGTTTTCGCTGGTGGGCCAGGGTGTCGCCGTCTATCATTTCCTGCTTCAGAAGACACCCTACTTTGGTTCGCCGTCTTCGTGCGGCATCGGGGTGACCTGTACGACGGTCTGGCTCGACTGGTTCGGTTTTGTTACGATTCCGCTGCTGGCAATGGTCGGGTTCATGGCCATCACGACCGGCATGTTGATGGTCATTGCCGGGGATGCGGGAGGCGCCGGCAAAGCATGGCCTTATCAGTGGCCGCGCTGGCCGGCTCCCTTTGTGGTACTGATAGCGATAGGGTTGTATGTAGCCGGCGCCGCCCAGGCGGGGAAGATTCATGTATCATTGCCGGATGCGGCACTTCCCTTTGCCACGGAGCTGCCATTCCTCAATCTCTCCGAGGAGCCGACGCCAACCCCTACGCCGTCAGCTACGCCTACGAGTTTGGAAGACGGGGCGGCCTTGTATGCACTCGCCTGCATCAACTGTCACGGGGAGCAAGGGGCAGGCGTGGAAGGACTAGGCACTGCTTTGGCGGACTCGCCACATGTTTCCGGAGTGAGTGACGACGCACTGGCGGCAGTTATCCGGGACGGACGCGCCGCCGACGCGGCGGACAATCGTACGGGCATTGCCATGCCGGCCTCGGGTGGACAGGCGGACCTGACCGACGAACAGATCGGCGACTTAGTCCTTTACATCAAGTCTTTGCAGTAGTCCTGCAATGGTAGTCCTGCAATTCCGGGGCCGGTCTGTAACGCCCGTAAAGGGAAACGACGACGGCCCTGAGATTTCAGATGCGGCCCCAGAAGGCCAGAAGAGAACCGTTCTGCCTATGGCTGAGAATCGCAATTCCAGTCTCAAGAGACTCAGGCGACTCCTGCAACTGCTCGTTCCCTGCATTCTGTGCGCGCTTGTCCCGGGAATGGTTGGGCTGGCCCTGGTTGCCGGCAGTTCGAATGCGGCGGCGGCCAGTTTCGGCGCGGAAGAGTGGCGTGACCCGGTCCAAGACTATCGACTGGACGTTGTGCAAGCCCGCAATGAACAGACCGGCCAGTCCGGCATCAGTTCCCCCGAACAGGGCGGCAGCGTCAGCGGGCCCGTGCCGATCATGGGAACGGCAACCGGCTCCCCTTTCGCCCGCTATGAGCTTTCGTTCAAGGAGTCGTCCAGAGGCGACGAGGCCTACTCATATTTCGGCGGGGAGACACGTCAAGTCGTGAACGGACAGCTGGGCGTGTGGCATACCGACGTCCTCGCGCCAGGCACCTATACGCTTCGTCTGCGGGTCGTACGGCCGGATGGAAACTATGGAGAGTTTTTCGTACACAACATAAGTGTCAGACAGGACCCGATCACACCCACTCCCGACGAGCCAACTTCCACACCGATTCCAATAGATACGCCGACACCATACCCGCAACCCACGGTCGCTGAGGTCCGAGTAGAGCAGCCGAACATAGAGGGCGCGACGGAGGATGAACCAACGGCAACTCCGCCGCCTGCGCAGGAAGACGGCAGCGGCGCATCGGATATCCAGACCTCTCCGTCCACCCAGAGTGAAATTGAACCGCAACCCGGCATTCTGGGAGACCTGGGAGAATCTTTGGGCTTGGAAAATCTCCGTGCGCAGTTCTTCACCGGGGTACGCTGGAGCGCGGGCCTGTTCCTGCTGTTAGGGGCAGTGTTTGCCGCCAAGCGGTTGTTGGAGTGGCTGATTACAAAGAACGAGTAGATCAGCCGGTCGCCAGTACTATCTCCGGTACTATCTCCGGTACTGTCTCCGGTACTGAAGTTGCAGTTCACCTGGCAGATCTGAATCCACCCGAGTGTCCAAGCGCCCATATTTCCTCCGAGTCCGCGGTCAGCGCAGGGCTCCGTCCCATGGCGATCCCGGAGCGGACGGCCAAAGCGCAGCGTATCCGGCACTAATGGTTGTCCCGCCTTTTTTGGCGAACCGAACCGGATGCGAGATAATCAAGTGCTGATCGCGCACCGGGTTGCGTTCGAAGGGTAACTGGAAGAGCGGTTGATTATGAAGATGATCGTGGGTCTGGGCAATCCTGGGCCCCAATATGCGCGCAATCGTCACAATATTGGCTTTCAAGTGGTGGACATTTTGGCCGAGAGGCACGGAATTTCGCTCTCGCGAGCGAAGTTCAACGCCCTTTTCGGCTTGGGTTCCATCACGCATGCGCGTGCGCCGAAAGGCAACCGGCTGCTGAGAGCGGACGCGTCCGGCCAGAGGGCGGCGCTAATGCGTCCGCTTACGTTTATGAACCGGTGCGGAAGCTCGGTTGCGCCGATGGCAAGGTTCTATCGAGTTGAACCACAAGATATCTTTGTCATCTACGATGAGCTCGACCTGCCAAGCGGCAAACTGCGCCTACGCCCTTTTGGAGGCAGCGGAGGACACAATGGCATGAAATCCCTCATTCAGATGCTGGGCACAGACCGGTTTCCGCGGGCCAGGGTGGGCATAGGCAGGCCGCGCGCTCCGATGAGACCGGCCGACTACGTTTTGCAGAATTTCAGCGTCGACGAGGAGATCACTTTCGAGTCTCTGCGCCCGCGAATCGCCGATGCCGTTGAAACGTGGCTATTTCACGGGATCGACCTGGCAATGAATCGTTTTAACAGCGCCTCACTCAATACAAGTGAGTCGGACAAAACAGGAGTAGAATGAATCTCTCCGGTCTGCTTCCGCTTCTTCGAGCTCAGCCAAACTTTCAGGCCCTGCTGAATGAACATTCGCCGGGGCCGCAGAAGCTTTACTCGGCGGCACGCGCATATTTTGTTGCCGGCGCGGCCGTCGAGAGAGAAGGACCGGTCGTTGTGGTGACCGGTACGGCCGAGCAAGCCCAGAATTGGGTTGAGCAACTTGAATCCTACCTGCCGGCTTCCGATGGAACGCCGTCGATTTCTCTCTACGCGGAGCCCGACGCGCTGCCCTTTGAACGCATTCCCTGGACCGGGCGCACGCGACAGCTACGACTGACCGCACTGGCGGCCCTGCAGAAAAAAGTTGCCGAGCCGACCGTCGTGGTCTCCTCGGCCCGCGCCCTGATGCAGAAGACCCTGCCCGCCAGAACGTTTCGAATGGCCCTGCGTCCTATACGCACCGGCAGTTTCGTTCAACTGGACGAGCTGACGGGGCGGTGGGCGGAAAGCGGCTATGAACCGATGCAGGTGGTGGAGGAACCGGGATCTTTCGCCCGTCGGGGGGGGATCGTCGACATCTGGCCACCGAATCTGCCGCATCCGGTCCGCGTCGACCTGTTTGGCGACGAAGTGGAAACGCTGCGGTCTTTCGACCCGGCAACGCAGCGCAGCGAGCGACATCTGGAAAGAGTTTTGATCGGGCCAGGCAGCGAGGCGCTCGGAAGCGTCCCTGACGACGAGCTGCGCGCAACTCTGCTGGAGGAACCCAATCTGGTCCTTGCCATTCGCGAGGAGATTGTACGGGAACTGGATGACCTTGCGGCAGGCCGGACGTTTCGAGGCATCGAGTGGTATCTGCCCTACCTTTACAGCCGTCCCGCTTCTCTCCTGGACCACCTGCCGGACAAGGGACTTCTGGTCATTGACGATGGCGAGGAGGTGGCTGCCAATCTCAAGGAGGCCGGGGAAGCGGCGGCCCGCACTCGCAACGAACTTCTGCGCGGCCACGAGACGCCTTCCAAATTCGATTCAAGTTTCTTCAGTCCGGCAGAGCTACTTGAACGGGTGGCGGCGCGCAGACCGCTGATTCTGGGCGCGAGCGATCTGCCGGGGGATGACCGGGAGGACGAGAGCGGCGCCATCGCACGCCAGTTTGTTCCCTGCCCCCACTTTGCCGGGCAAACCAAGCGCATTCTGCAGGAGATGCGCAAGGTTGCCAGTTCATCCGATCGCGTCGTCCTGATTTCGCGTCAGACCGCCCGGCTGCAGGAGGAACTGCGCGAGGCTAAATTGCCTGCAAAGGTGATCGCCGACCTGAATACTCCGCCCAGCAGTGGGATCTCACTTCTGCAAGGCGTTCTTGCGGAAGGGTTCGTCATGAACGGGTCCTCAGCCAGGGAGGGGGACGGAAAAGACGGGGCGCAGCTGCCTCTGCGGCTGTACACCGATTCCGAACTGTTTGGCTGGACGCGGCAATCCCACCAGCAACGGCGCAGGTCGCAATCCACCGTGGCGCCCGAACTGTTTTTCGCCGACGTCAGCCCGAATGATTATGTCGTTCACATGGAGCACGGCATCGGCATTTATGAGGGTCTGACCCGGCTCGAAATGGGCGGAGTTGAGCGGGAGTACCTGCGGGTGAACTATGCCAGAGGCGACAGGCTCTACGTTCCGGTGCATCAGGCAGACCGCCTGAGCCGCTACGTCGGGGCGGGAGACTCCGGCATTCCGCCGTCGGTAACGCGCCTGGGCACGAGCGACTGGCAGACCGTGAAAGCCCGGGCCAAGAAGGCGGTTGAGGACATAGCCGAAGATCTGCTGAAGCTCTACGCTGAGAGAGAGGTCGTCCCAGGTTACGCGTTCAGCCCGGACGGTCCCTGGCAGGAGGAGATGGAGTCGGCCTTCCCCTTCCGCGAAACGGAAGACCAGATCGACGCCATTATCGACGTCAAGCGCGACATGGAAACCGACCGGCCTATGGACCGAATCATTATCGGCGACGTCGGCTACGGCAAGACTGAAGTTGCCATTCGCGCGGCGTTCAAGGCGGTAATGGACGGCAGACAGGCGGCGGTGCTGGTGCCGACAACGGTACTGGCGCAGCAGCACTTGCGCGTTTTCAGCGAGCGGCTGAAGCAGTTCCCCATTCTTGTAGAGATGCTCTCTCGCTTCCGGACACAGTCCCAACAGGAGAAGGTGCTGCAGAAGATGCGGGATGGGTCTGTTGACATCGTAATCGGCACGCACAGGCTCCTGTCAGTAGACGTGGACTTCAAGTCGCTGGGACTGCTCATCATAGACGAGGAGCAACGTTTTGGCGTCAGCCACAAAGAGCGCCTCAAGCAGATGCGTTCTCAGATGGACGTGCTCACACTGAGCGCAACACCGATTCCGCGCACTCTCCACATGAGTTTGAGCGGCGTTCGCGATATGAGCACCATAAACACGCCTCCCAGGGAGCGGCTGCCGGTGCGAACAATTCTATCCGAGTACGACAGCACGCTGGTCCGTCAGGCGGTTCAGAGAGAACTGGAGCGGGACGGGCAGGTGTTTTTCGTGCATAACCGCGTGCGGGGTCTCCAGACGCTGGCAACACGTCTTCAACGCGAGGTGCCGGAGGCGGTTGTTGCGGTGGCCCATGGACAGATGGCCGAGCGTGAGCTGGAAGCAACGATGATGCGCTTTGCCGACGGAGAAATCGACGTGCTCGTCTGCACGACGATCGTCGAGAACGGCCTGGATATTCGCCGCGCCAACACCATTATCGTGAATCGCGCCGATCATTTCGGGCTGGCGCAGCTGTACCAGCTGCGCGGCCGCGTCGGCCGCGGGGCTGTGAGGGGCTACTGCTACCTGTTCCACGATCGCAACAGTACGCTGACATTCGACGCCCGCCGGCGGCTGGAAGCCCTGCTCGAAAGCAGCGACGAGCTGGGCGCAGGTTTTCGCATCGCCATGCGCGACCTCGAGATCCGCGGGGCAGGCGAGCTTCTTGGGGCAAGGCAGCACGGGCAGATCGCCAGTGTAGGTTTTGACCTTTACACCCGCTTGCTGGCCCAATCGGTCAATGACCTGCGCGAAAAGAGGACGCGTTTTGCCAAGGCGCAAGGAGCGAACGGGGAAAGAGATCAGGCGGACAGCGGAAACGGAGACCTGGCGCTTCATCCGCCGCCGCAGCCGCCAGCAGGCGCGCCTTTCCCGATGGAGCTGGACGACCCGCTTGCTCCTCCGGTCACTCTGGACCTGCCCTTGCGCGCCGAGATTCCAACAGTTTATGTTGAGGATGAAGGTCTGCGCCTTCAGCTTTACCGCCGAATAGCCGGTCTGAATTCATTAGAAGATCTGGATGAGATGAGGAAGGAGATCGAGGACCGATTCGGTACGGACCCGGAGACGAACGCAATACCACTGGAATTGGAGAACCTGTTTTACCAGATTCAGGTAAAGATGGAGGCGCTGAGAGCCGGAATCCTGAACATCGGGCGCAGACGCGATCAGATCGCCATCCGGCTGCCCCAGGGATTTCCTTTGCACGCAATCGGTGAACGGGGCGCGGTCGAAGGGGACCTGGACGACCGTCCAAGGCGGAAGTTGCAGCAGTTCCTGCGAATGGCGCTGGGCAGCAGTTCCGACGAAGGCGAGTTCACGCCAAACGGCGCTATCCACGTAGGGCGCGAGGCCGTTTACATTCCTATCGACGAGGAAGGCGGCTGGCGAACATTCCTGGTCGACTCTCTGAAAGCCCTGCAAGCGGGAAAGTAGCACTGTACGGATGCTGCCGCACGGATATGCGCTGTCCGAACTGTAATCGTTGCCTTGCGAGTGTCTGAGCGCAAACTACCGTTGATGAGGCGGCGCCGCGGGCGCGTCTGCGTTCCTATTGGTTTGTCAGTGTGCAGCCAGCTTCCCTGCGAGCCGAACATAGTGCGCATAGTCGATTTCTATGCGCCGTCCGATATATTCACCGGTTGATGGAGCATTCATCCGGGCGGCTGTCAGATGTCCGGTCGTACGCAAAAGGAAAGCGTCTGAACCGGCCCCGCTGCCGTAACTTACGACCAGTACGAGCTGCCCCTCGGCGGCAATATCCAGGATCGCGGTGAGGCCGACGAGGGCAGAACCGGCGTAGGTGTTGCCGATTTCTGCGACCAGAAGTCCGTTCTCCCACTGCTCGCTTTCAAAACCCAGGGTGCGCATGGCCCGAACTGGGAATTTGACATTGGGCTGATGCACGACGACATGGTCGATTTCCGCGGCGGTCAGGCCCGCTTCCCGCATCATCTGGTCGGCGGCCGGCAGGACATGGCCGAAGTAGCCTGGATCTCCACTGAAGCGCTCGGCATGGCTGGGAAACTGCTGTCCGGGCCTTCTCCAGAAGTCGGTGGTATCCGAAACATAACCCAGGCTGCGCTCGATTACAGCGACCGATTCCCCTGCCGCGCCCAGCAACAGGGCCGCGCCGCCCGCGCCCGCCGTGTATTCCAGCGCATCGCCTGGCCGGCTTTGCGCAGTGTCCATCCCGACAGCCAGGGCATAGGGCGCCATGCCGCTGCCGACAAGACCGATCGCGGCCTGCACAGCTTCCGTCCCCGCCTTGCAAGCGAACTGCCAATCTGCAGCTTGCGCGGCGGGCGCGGCGCCTATCGCCTCGGCCACGATTGTGCCGGTCGGCTTGACCGCGTAGGGGTGGCTTTCGCTTCCCACCCAAACGGCGCGGATCTCCTGCGGATCGACTTTTGACCGCGCGAGCGCATTGCGGGCCGCCTCAATGCTCATCGTCGCCGTGTCTTCGTCAAGGCCCGGCACGGCCTTCTCAATTCCAGCAGCGGTCGCTCTCCCCTCCTTCAAGCCATTCTTCCCCTGACGCGGCCCCTGGCTCACGGATTCGATTTCTTCTGTCCAGACCCTGCTGATCTCTGCGGCGGGCAAGCGGTAACGCGGGATGTAAGCACCGTAACCCACAATCCCCACCTGTTTAAGCGGTTGATTCAACATATGAACTCCTCTCGTCGCGCTACGCCGACAGCCCGTTTTGGGCGCGGCCTGACTTTCACTTTTGCAACAACTCCCTGGCCCGCTGCAGTCGTATTTTTCCTTCCGACACAAGTTGACCGGCAACAGATTCGACGGCCTCGCCTTCAGCGCCGGCCGCCACAGCCAACTGACGTGCATGGAGACGCATATGGCCCTTTTGGATGCCGGTGGTCGCCAGCGCTCGCAAAGCCGCAAGGTTCTGGGCCAAACCCACCGCGGCGACAATCTCGCTCAGCCTTCTCGCCCCCCGGCGGCGGGTTTCCGCGGCCACGTCTCCGTCTTGATCACAGCTGTCCGGTCCAGCGCCAGTTTGTCTCCTGGCTTCCAATCCGAGTATCTTCAGCGCAATTTGAGCAGAGGGGTGGCTTTGGGTCGCACCGCCCACTGTGCCGACAGCCAGCGGCAGTTCGAGCCGTCCATGTATGGACTCGGCGTCCCCGCAGGAGCGCACGCGCCAGTCGGTAAGCGCCCGGTACTGTCCGTCACGCGCTGCCCAGGCATGGGCCCCGGCCTCCACGGCCCGCCAGTCGTTCCCGGTGGCCAATAGCACGGCGTCGATGCCGTTGAAGATGCCCTTGTTGTGGGTAGCAGCTCTGTAGCTGTCCGCATAGGCGAATGCGTTCGCTTCAGCTATGCCGCGAACGACATCTTTGCCACTGTAGTCATCGCTGTGAAACGCCGCAGCGGGAATCTCGACCTCTGCCCACGCACGTCTCCTGTCGCAGAGGTTGGAGAGAATGCGCAGTCCCGCGCGGCCGCCACTGATCTTTTCGAGCAGCGGCGCGACCGCTTCAGCCGCGGTGTTGGCGGCATTTGCCCCCATTGCGTCGCGGCAATCGATCAACAGGTGGACGATCAGCATGGACCCCGCAGGCGTGTCAGGCAGGTGGCGCACTTCGACGCCTTTGGGTCCGCCGCCAAGGCGAGAAAGGGAGGGGCTGGTATCTGCGCGGCCCAGAATCTCTTCCTGAGCAGCAAGAATCCTGTCCCTCGCTTTGGCTGAGTCAGGGACATCGAGAAGTTGAATCTGGGCGATCATCACGGGGTCGGTGCTGCCCGTCGAGAATCCGCCCCCTGCACGCGCGAGGAGTGCGGCCGCGCTGACAGCGGCAACGACGGAAGGCTCTTCGACAGCCATCGGCACAAGGAAGTCTTGCCCGTCAATCAGGAAGTTTGCTCCAATCGCCAGCGGCAGCGCATAACGGCCGACGACGTTTTCGATCATCATGTCGGCCTGGTCCGGCCGGATACTCTCGGCCAGCACCGCCGTTTCTGCGCCGGTAAGCGCCGCCCACCTGGACAGGAGCGCAACTCGGTCCCGCAGGCCCAGTTTGTAATACCCTTCAAGTCTGGATGAACGTCCGTCCGCATTGGAAGCGATGGCGGGCCTCCCGGGAATTGAGAATCGAAACCGGAAAAGGGCGCGGTTTCGGCAGGTGAAGTGACGAGCGCCGCTGCGCGGTCTGCCGGCCTGCGCCCGCTATCGAAACCTTAGCATGCGCGGCCTATCAATTTCTATCAGATGTCTGCCGGGGAGATTTTGACAGCTTCCTGTCAATCAAATGCCAGCAATGTCCTGGCGAGAGGTCCTTCGAACAGCTGGGGCGCAATTGCCATGCCGGTGACCAGAAGTATCGCCACCAGGGAGAAGACTACGCCTAACGGCCGTTCGCGGGGCAGCCGTGGATAGGTAAGCGGCCCGAAGAAGATGCCGACCATCCGCACGAAGCCGAATATGACACTGCCGCTGGCGATCAGGACGACCGCAGCAAAGCGCCAATCGCCTTCTGCGAGCGCCTGAATCGCGGACCAGTGTCCCGAGAAGCCCGCTGTCAACGGGAACCCCGCCAATCCCAGGCTGCCGAGGAGAAAAGCAGCGGTGCTCCAGGGCATTCGAGCACCCACGCCATGCAGGCTTTCCGCATCCAAACTGCCTGTCGCCTGCCGAATCTGCGAAAGTCCTGCGGATGCGCTCATTGTGCTCAATATACGCAGGGCAAACAAGGAGATCACCATCGGCAGGCTGCCCTCATCAGATCCTGCAAGAAGCAATAGAATCAGGCCCCAATCGTGGAGCATGGCATAACCCAGCAGGCGGCCCGGGTGGCTGGCTGCCGCTGCGGCCACACCGCCCCATACTAAGGTGACGGTTGCAGTCGAGGTCAACCAGACGTTTAGCGCAGTACTGCTCAGGAGCAATGGAATGCTGGTCGTTGCAAGAAAGTACAGATAGAGGACCAGCGTCTGATACAGGAGAATTGTGAGGGCCATCGCAATCGGTGGGGAGGACTCGCCCAGCTGCGGTTGGGCACTGTGCAACGGAACAGGGGCAAGCAGTATGAGCAGCCCTGCGCCGAGAAGCTGTGCGCCGCCAGTTGCAAGGCGAATGTCTTGAGGATTGAGAGGCAACTGCTCCATATTCCAGGCGGCAAGCAGCACAAAGGGCGTCGCCAGTATCGGCGGCAGCATCGCACGCAAGGAGGTCAACGCTTCCCCGCCAATGCCTACCTGGAGCGGAAAAACGCTAAGTGTCATCAGAATCGCCAGGGAAGCCGGCGCCAGAAACACGGTTGAAATCGGCGCGTCCACCATCAGCGCGACGCCAATGTAGCCTGCCCCTACAAGCAACATCGACGGAGGGAAAACTCTCCCCTGACTTGCGGCGGCGGTCAGCAGCATGCCCGATCCCAGCAGGAGGAGGACTATGACAACGATCGGTTCATTTGTCTGCGTAAACTGGAGGCGGAAACCGTATTCCCAAATCCCTGCGCGCAGGTCCAGGACAACGGGAATAAGTGGAATGGGCAGCCGCGGGGAATCTATCGGAACGTGCCAAAGGAGCACGCCGGCCAGACCCAACATTGCGCCATTGGCGAGAGAGACTCCCCGTTCCCAGCGGCGCAGGATATAGCTGGATAGTACTGCCAGGAGGAGAAGGCTGAACAAAAAGGATGGCAGAGCTAGCTGGATCATGAAACGCGGTTGGTCACTCTAACTGTTTCTCCCGCCTGATTTGAGCCGTCGATTGAAGAGAGTGTACATCCAGTATCCGATGCCGTAGCCCAGGACTCTCGCTCCGGAAGCGATGCTGTGGCGACGGTAGACGCCCGGCGCCAGGTCCGGGTCGGTTGAAGGAACCTCGATCTGGGTGAGCGCATCATCCTCGGCAAGCAGGAGGAAGCTGCAAGCCAGGGCGACCAGGATCTGCAATATCCCCAGCAATACAATTACGGCAGGCAAGGGAAACAGAACTGACAGAAATGCCTGAACGGGTATCAGCCACAGGAGAAGGCCGACGCCGCCAAAGAGGGCGGTCTCCGTAACGCCGAGTGTAATCAGCGCCACGGCAGCAAACCAAAGGAACAGGACTTTGGTGGCGTTTTCGAGGAGCGGCAGTTCTACTCTATCGCTCGCAGCCCAGACCAGCAGAGCGGCAATTCCCAGGACAAGCAGACGGAATAACCTTGAACTGAATTCGCCGGCATTTCGGACCTGGACGTTGCTCGTCTGCAGGATCGAAAGCAGAATAATCAGGCAGGCCAGGGCTTGAATGCCCAAATGGACCGCAGGCCAGGGGGCAGGCACCCCATAGACAGCGCCAATTAGTGCGCTTGTTCCCAACTGAACGAACAGGATTCCGGGCAGCGCAACCCGCCAGTCCCACAGGACAACGGGAATACATGCGGCCAGTCCCAGAATCACGTGAATGGGTATTGAAGCCCAAAATGCAGCCATGAGTTCAACTAAGCGCTAAGCAGCAGATAGCCGATGATACCGAAGACGACGACCCATCCCATATGGCCCGTCCCTTCTACAATCTCCAGACCAACGTCCCATACGGCGCCCATCCTGCCGGTACCCCACCTGGTCAGGCCCGAAATCCAGTCCAGGGTTGCCAGCCGGGCTATGCGGCTCGACCACTCCCGAAGAGTCGGCAAAGTTCCGGCTCTGTTACCGTTTGCGCTCAAGAACTCTCTGACCTGTGTGCGGGCAATTGCCAGGCCGATGCCCAATGTGAGGGGACCGGCCAAAGTCAGCCAAACCTGCCAACCCGCAACCGCGCTGGGAGGGTTGCCAGCGCCGCGGGGTATGGCATCCGGAAGATTGGCAAGATTGGTCATCATCTCGGGAAACAGGCCGGCGGTTGCCAGCGGAATGGCAAGAACGACAACATAGACCAGCAGTCTGCCGATAATCCATGCGTTCGGCCTCAGTTCCCACACTGAACCGTCGGGCTCACCGTCCCAACTGCGCAACAGAGAGGAGACGTAGATCATCTGCGTGATAATGTAGGCGACGAAGAGGGGCCACATCAGGGCCCCCAGATTACCGCACAGTGCGCTCATGTCTGTGCAGCCGCCTACAACCAGTAGTTGCGCAACCACGGATTGCGTCAGAAATCCTGGCGTAAAGGGCACTCCCACCAGAGCAAGAACGCCTACGCTTATTGGAATCTGCCAGTGCCACGCCCGCCAGATTCGTTCACCGATCAACCAGAGGCCCCCGCCCAGAGCGAAAGTCGTCGTGGGCCACAGAACGGCTGCCGGACCTCGGATCTCAGACAGAATGCTCGTCAAGCCGGCAATGCCTACCGCGGTGACCAGCACGAAGGTCGTGTGTTCCTGCCTGGTCGTGGTGGTGAAGGTAGCGATTGCGGAGCCAAGAAGACCAAACAGCGCCAGCGCCACGATTTCAGGGCGCGCAAGAAGCTCTTCCCCCGCCAATCCGCTCGACCAGCCCAGCAGCCAAAGGCCGCAAAGGGCCGGCGGCATCTGGTCGATAAGGCGGTCCGGCATGTAGAGCCGTTCGCCTCTGTGCGGCAGAAGCCACAGGTGTAAAGGATAGACACCGGCTCGGATGACGCCGGCAATCAGCATAAGAATAACCGTCTCTTGAGGCAGCTGGCCGCCTGCGAGGAGCTCGGCAGGGCCGCCTTGTCCGGCTGGAAGCAGTCCTATCAACAGCAAGAGCGCTCCCATCATGCTGAGCCCCTGGAACTGGCGGGTGGGGGAAGGCCCGGGGCCTTCAGGAACCACTGCGCTGCGGGCGATGACAAAGAGGTCCATGACGACCCACATCAGTGTTACGGTAAGGAGATTTCCGCTGCTGACAAAGAACAGGGCGCTGGAAACCGCATTCAGCGAGAGGGCAAGCGTCAACGCTCGTCCATGCCAATTTTCGATAGAGGTCTGTTCCCCGCGTTGACCGGAAACACCGCTGAAAAGGAGCCCGCCTCCGCCAAGCAGGAGTACAAGACAGGAGACGTACCAGTTCCAGCCGTTGCTGACCCACAACAGGTCGGCGCCCGGTGAAAAGAAAGGCTGCCAGGGAATACTGAGCGCCGGGGCAGTCGGTTGAACGCGCAGCGCCACTGTCATCGCGGCAGCCAGTCCCCAAAAGAGGAGGGCAATCGCGCTGAGGATTCCGGTCGCACTCCCAAATGCGTGCCATTTCGCGCCTGGACGTACGAAACGGCCCATTATCCACAGAACAATGCTGCCCAAGGTGAGGACGAGGGGAGGACCGACGGGGACTATCAGCGCTGTCCAAGAGAAGGTGAAACTGTTCATATCTGTCCATTCTAGCACAGCAAATCACACGCTCGAAACAATTTGGGGCTGCCCCAGATGCCCCGGAGTCGGCGCCAATGGCGTTGCCGAAGCGGCGAAAATGGTTTACAGTACGATGAAAAGCCCTGTCAGGAGTTTTCCAATGCAATCCACCCTACTACTGCCAAAAGCAACAAGAGAGATAGAACAGGCGAAGTCGGACATACTCGAATACGGCTACTGCCTGATTGCAGATGCGCTTGAACCGGAGGTCGTGAGCGCGGCCCTGGAAAGGCTGAAGGAACAGGCAGCCGCAGAACTGGAGCAGGGAGCCGCTTTCGAAGACGGCGGCCCGAAACAGCAGTGGGGGGCATTTACGGACGGAGAGGGACGCCCCAAGCAGAAGGCCTATACGTCCGCGGCAGGCGGCGTGAATCAGCGTGTGTGGATGCTGGTAAACAAGGGCCGGATCTTCCGTCAGATTCTCTTCACCGAAGAGGTGCGCGCAGTCGTGGATCATGTATTGGGCGAAGATTACCTGCTGTCCAGTTACTCTGCCAACATTGCCAAGCCGGGCGGCGTTGCCATGAATCTACATACCGACCAGTGGTGGATGCCCCACCCCGTTGACCGCGAGCCTTCACAGCTGCCGGTCGGTTCGATTACTCGCGAGCGCCCCAATCTGAAGGGAGAAGGGGCGTCGGAGATGATCGCGCCTTGTGTATGCGTAAACGTAATGTGGATGCTTAACTGTTTCAGCGCAGAAAATGGCGGCACTCGCTTCGTACCGGGCAGCCACCTCAGCGGCCGCCCCCCGCGGGCCGGTGACGGCGAAGGTGAGATTCTGGCGGCAGAGGGAGCGGCAGGCACTGCAATGGTTTTCGACGGCAGGCTCTGGCACGGAACCGGAGCGAATGTCAGTTCCGGGAATCGCTACGGGCTGCTCTCCACCTTCTGCGGACCGCAGTTCCGTCCCCAGGAGAACTTTACGATAGGATCCCGCCCCGAGATGCTGGCGGACGCAACCCCGGAGCTGCTTGCACTGCTGGGATTCAAGATTTGGAGCGGCTACGGGCGCGTGGAAAGCCCAGTCGCCGAATACGTCGGCCAGGACGAGAGGTCTTTGGGCGAAATGCCCGCTTGACTTGCGCCTGTAGAGATACGTCCACAGATTTTGCCGTTAACTGCGCCAAACCGGGCCTGAATTCAGAGCGAGTTCGCGGCTCGTCGACGTAGTAGCCCAGAGATGTAGTAGCCCAGATAGGAATCCTGCACACAGTCGAGGCCCGTCCAATTGGCGATACTTCATGTACAGGGAGCCTCTGTGATATACTCCCCATGCGTTAGACTCTGATTTCTGAGGAGACTTTGTGAGCGGAAACTGGACACGAAACGCTTTTGTTTATCTGCTGATACTGGTGGCTGCCGCCGCCCTGTTTCTGAATGTTTACGGCCCCAATGAAAGGCCCCAAAGCATCAGCCTGAGCGACGTCGCCAGGCAGATCGAACGGGGCGAAGTTGCCCGTATAGACGTCCGCGGAGAAAGGTTGCAGCTCTTTTCGCAGGGCAGCGATCAACCCCTGGCGAGCCGCAAGGAAGAGGGCGTCGCTTTGACCCGAACATTGGAAGGCATGGGCGTCTCTGAGGAAAGGCTGGCCCAGGTCGAGATTAACGTGCAGCCTCCCTCAAATTCGGGCAACTGGTTTGCCCTGATCATCAACCTGCTGCCTCTGATTCTGATCGCCGGGCTCTTTCTGTTTCTCTTCCGTCAAAGCCAGAGCGGCAACAATCAGGCTCTTTCGTTTGGGAAGAGCAAGGCTCGCATGTTTGTGGGAGACCGGCCCACCGTCACATTCAGCGACGTGGCCGGGGCGGATGAGGCAAAGCAGGAGCTGGAAGAGATCGTCGAGTTTCTGAAAGAGCCGCAGAAGTTCGTTGCGCTGGGCGCCCGCATCCCCAAGGGTGTGCTGCTGGTCGGCCCGCCCGGGACGGGAAAGACATTGATGGCCAAGGCGGTTTCCGGGGAAGCCGGCGTGCCCTTTTTCAGCATAAGCGGCTCCGAATTTGTCGAAATGTTCGTAGGCGTCGGCGCCAGCCGCGTGCGCGATCTGTTTGAGCAGGCAAAGCGCAACAGCCCCTGCATCGTCTTCATCGACGAGATCGACGCCGTAGGGCGCTATCGCGGAACCGGGCTGGGCGGCTCCCACGATGAGCGAGAGCAGACTTTGAATCAGATCCTGGTGGAGATGGACGGATTCGGGACCGATACCAACGTTATCCTGGTTGCGGCCACCAACCGCCCGGACATCCTCGATCCCGCGCTGCTGCGCCCCGGCCGCTTCGACCGGCGCGTCACCATGGACCGACCCGACCTTGAGGGCAGGCGGGCCATTCTTGACGTTCACGTTAAGGGAAAGCCTCTTGATCCGAACGTGAACATGGACCTGATTGCCCGTCAGACGCCGGGGTTTGTTGGCGCAGACCTGGAAAACCTGGTAAATGAAGCCGCGATTCTGGCCGCGCGGCGAAACCGGCGCACGATTGCCATGGCAGAGATGCAGGAGTCGATTGAGCGGATCGCCATGGGAGGGCCCGAGCGCCGCAGCCGGCTCATCACAGACCGAGAGCGCCGCGTCGTGGCTTACCATGAGTCCGGCCACGCCATCATTGCACATGTCGTCAAAGGCGCAGATCCGCTGCGAAAAGTGTCAATTATACCCCGCGGAATGTCGGGCGGCGTCACACTGACTGTGCCCGAGCGTGATCGTTATCTGTTGCCGCGTTCCTACTTCGTTGATCGCATCGCGGTGGGGCTCGGAGGGCGTGTGGCAGAGGAGATGGTCTTTGGAGACATATCAAACGGAGCCAGCGACGATATTCAACAGATAACGCGAATGGCGCGGGCCATGGTCATGAAATATGGTATGAGTGAAAGAATGGGACCCCTCCAGATCGGAAATCAGGAGGAGAACCCGTTCCTGGGGAGAGAACTGACCGAGCAACGCGATTACAGCGAAGAGGTCGCGGAGGCGTTAGACAGCGAAGTGCAGAGAATCGTGAAGGAACAGCATGATCGTGTGCGAAACATTCTCGGAATTCATCGTTTGCGTTTGGACGCCGTAGCGGCGGCACTGCTGGAACGCGAAACGTTGGAGGAGGAAGAGTTCGTAGAAGTTTTCGAAGGGAATGCCGGCTCGGACGAGCTACCCAATCCGCTTGCGCTGCAACCGGCGTGAAGTGGTCCCCACGCCAGTCAAGATTCGCGGCCGTTGCTGAGAAGACTGAAGACATTCGCCCCGTAGGTCTGCGCTTTCCACTTTCCCACTGAAGGGATCCTCTCCAGCTCGGCCATTGTCGCGGGCCGACATGCAGATATCTGCTGCAATGTCTCATTGCTGAAGACGATATCGGGATCGACGCCGCGCGCTGCGGCAGTTTTTGTCCGCCACTGGCGCAAGACTTCATAGCGCTTCTTCGCCGCCGCGGTGAGAGGAGGATCCGGCTTCCGGTCCGGGGCAGGCCGCTGGGGCGCCGGCTGTTGCTCTCCTTTTCGGACAGCCGCCAACAGCTCCTTCCCAAACCATCTGACCTGCCGCTCACTCAACCCTGGGAGCGCCCTGAGTGACGCCAGAGTTCGCGGCCGCATCTGGGAAAGACTGACCAGGGCATTTTCGCCCAAGACCTTGAATGGCGGCCTGTCAGCCTGCTGGGCAAAGCTCTCCCGCCATTCCCATACTGCCTGCAAGACGCCCAGGTCCCTTTCCTCAACAGCACGGATCTGCTTCATCTGCCAGAAAGTACGCGGCTCCGGCGGTCTGAATCTGATCGTTTCCAGCATCCGAAACGCGGACTGCGCTTCATCCCAGCGTCCAGACTCTTCCAGGCTCTTGATCTGGCGGGCGCGCAAGGCCGGCAAGTAGTGGGTATCGATCTGCGCGTAGGTTAACTGCTGCCGGGTCAGGGGCCGCTGGCCCCAATTCGTACGCTGCATTTTCTTGTCGCTGACGACTCCGAACTCCTCGTGCAGCACTTTGGCCAGTCCGATGCCCTGCCAACCCAGGATGCGGGCGGCCAGCTGCGTGTCGTAGATCTTCTGCGGGCGAAAGTCAAAGTCCCTCTGGAGCGTCAGAATGTCGTTTTCAGCCGCATGGAGAATAACTTCGGTGACGCTGTCTGCGAGGACTTCCCCCAAACCGGAAAGTTTCCGCAACCGCAAGGGATCGATCAGAAAGTCGACGACATTAGCCGGTTCAGGCAACGATTGTGTCCCTGCCGCTGCCGCCGGAGCAGAAATCTGAATGAGGCAGACTCGAGGCGCATAGCTGAAGAGGCTGTCGCTCTCTGTATCAAGCGCCAACCAGGGCTGACCGGAAACATGCCGCAGAAAGTGCCCAAACTCTGCAGCGGTCTGCACTAACTTCGGAGGCGCGATTGCCTGCGGCCGCCTCTTCGTTCGTCTTGGACGTGTCACTTCCTGAAATCTTTCCTCTTCTGATCGGACCTGCGATTCTCTTGCACAGCGGCTGAATCATACCTTAAGACCAATACCTCGCCAACTCTCAACCGGTTCACGCTCATGGCAGGAACCTTCTTCATTCTGTGGCTCTGCCCTCAAGTCGCGGACACAGTTGCCCTCGGTACAATACGACAGGGCGAAGTCTAACGTTCGGCCCGGGTTTTCAGATTCAGTCTACTTCAGACGGATCATGGGACTCTTTCCCTCAGTCCAGTCAGTCTGCGAAATTCCAATGACTGTGATATGATTCGTGCTTATTCATGTTTCCAATTCTCAACGCATGCCAAGGCCATGTGGTACTGGTACGACGACGACAGTTCGCTGAAGACATCTCCCAGCCATCCTCCACAAAGCCGGCCTATCGCTACGGCGGTGACGTGGCTGAACCCACCACTAATCTCGAATCTGCACAACCATTTCGCGCGCTGGACCACTGCGCGCGTGTCACCCGGGGCGGTGATCCCTCACCGGCTGTGGATTGACCAGGACGGAGGCATTGCATTTCGATTCGTCGCTGACGCCCCTGTCGCATTGCCTGCGGTCGGCGCAGGCGAGGCACTGGCCCAATGGCTGGTGTTGATTTCCAAATGGATGGAGATTCACGTCGTCCTGGCACGCGCCCGTACCGTGTGGCCGCTGGACGAGTTGGTTGGCGCGCTGACGTTTACAACGCCTTCGCTATTGCCGCGCCAACTCATACAGTTTCCGCCCGATAACTGGGAGCAGGTAGCCCGCGGACTGGCTGCAAGTGTCTCCGAAGGCGGCATCCCGGCGAGCCCACTGAATGAGCGCAGAACGGGCTGACGACTTGAGTCCTGCCAGACGGTGCAGGCGGCAGTCCTGTGGACTGCTACTCTGATGGCGCATCGGCTTGACGAGACAGGTCCACCATTCATTGGAAAAGTGTAGATGAAGTCTCAACGTGACAACGGGCAAGCAGAAAAAAGATTTTCGGGGCACAGTGATCCAGGCAATCATGAGCGGGCTGGCGGTCAGCAAGGGAACGGTCCGGAGGAACCGAATGGCTATACGGTACGGAATATACATTCCGCAGGCGGAGTTGCCTACCGGTTGCATCAGGCCAGTGCCTGCAAATTGGTCCAGGTCGCCCTGATCGCCACCGACAAGGCGTGCCGGCGCTGGCAACTGCCCAAAGGACGGCTCTACCCTTCAGAGGAACCTCTGACCGCAGCACTTCGAGAGGTTGAGGAGGAAACGGGCCTGGAGACGGAATTCGAGTCCTTTTTGAAGACGGTACGTTACGAGTACCTCGATACCTACGCCCGCGCTGTGCCGGAGCGCGTCTACAAGAAGGTGGACTTCTATTTGCTAAGGGTCGTGGGAGGAATTCTCTCGGACGCGAGTGTGGAGGTCCGAAAAGTCGAATGGGCGTCGCCGGATGACGCTCTAGGGCGATTGGCCTACGACGGAGAGCGGGACTGCATCAAGCTTGCCCTGGAATACTTGAATGGCTATTGAGATTGGTCTGGCGGAACCCAGACAGATACGTGAAGTGCTGAATCTGCTTGTCTCGGGCGTAACCAGCGACGTAAGCAGTATGGAGGAAATCGCCGGAAGCTGGTGGCGGCGTTTCCTGTTTCTGCGATGGTTCGGGCCGAGGTTTTTGGGCAAGCAGATGGATACATTCGTGGCAACGAAGGGCGACAGTATCATCGGATTTGTTATTGTACAGTACGACGGCGATGCAGCAGGTACGTTTGACTGGGCTTTTCTTGAGCCACTGGATGTAGGCGACAACCGAGAGGAGTTCGCGGACCTCATCGATACTGCACTGGACCACGTCGAGGAGCAGGGAATCCATCCCTACTTCTACTTCGGTTTTGCGACAGCCTCTCCTGAGGAAGTCACGAAAGTTCTGGACGAGCTCGGACTTGGCTGGGCCGATTACCAGAACTTTCAGTTGGTGGGTAAACTCCCCCTCTCCGAATCTCCTTCTCTGCCGGAAGGGTTTCGAGTAGCAACGCAGATTTCGGCCCGCTTCAGGGCGAAAATGGCTGAGTTGCTGCCAGCCGTCTATCCTGAGACAGCGCCGGAGGAGATAGAAATGATCTCTTCCATTCACTCCAGCACACTGCGCTCTTCCAAGGTATTTCTGATTCTTCAGGAGGAAAACGAGATCGGTTTTGTCCAGCAGTTTCGCTGGCGCGATGAACTTCGCTTGCTTCTTGCCGTACCTCCCAATCTGTGGGGCACCGAAGAAGAACGGCAGCTCGTCGCTTACCTGGCGGGGACGCTGCAAGGTAAGTCTCGCCGCCTGCGGCTGCGCACCTTTGGCGAGGGCCACGCGGCAAGGTCGCGACCGTCCTTTGAAAGCCTGGGATTAGAGTGGCAGCAGGCACCCTGGCAACGTTGGGTCGTCGTTTTGGAGTCTGAGGATACGCCGGAGGAGCAGACGGAGTCTGAAGGTCGACGGCGCGGTTACGATTCGGTCTGGCCGCCGGAGGCCCACCCCGCAACTCCCGACCCAGACGGTGACGATGGCCCAACCGCTGAAGGTAAGGGAAAAACGGCCGACTGACGCCATGAAGAAGCAAGTCGACTTCGCCGACCAGACTTCGGGGGACTCAGAGAACCAAGGCAACTCAAGGGAGACTTGGCTTCAGATGCCTGACTCTGCCGGGGGGGAGAACGTAAAGTACTATCAGCCGGCAGCGGAGTTCGCCAGTTCAGATTCACGCGTTACAGCAGGCAGGTCCTACGCCGGTTCTGAGTATTCGACCGGTTACCTGCGCGGCGAGAGCGGCCTGCCTGTGTTCTATGGCCGCTGGCGTCCCGGCCGGGCGACGCGCGGCGTGGTTCTAATCCTCCACGGGCTTGGCGAACACAGTGGCCGGTACCGCCATCTGGTCAGGGCATTGCTTGAGGCCGGCTACACGGTCTATGCGCACGATCATCAGGGCTTTGGCCGGTCCGGCGGGCCGCGCTGTTTTGTCCAGGACTTCCACGACTACCTGAGCGACATTACGCAGGTCGTGTCTATGGCGCGGCAGCGGAGCCCGGGTCTGCCATGTTGCCTTTACGGCCACTCCATGGGCGGACTGATCGGGCTTCTCTATCTGATGGACGTTCCAGGCGCGGTCGATCTTGGCGTCATTGCCTCGCCCTCCTTGCAGTCGCACGATCTTTCGCTTTTCAACCGGATTCTCAAGCGGATCCTGGAATCGGTCCACCGCGTCCAGCCTCAGTTGACTTTCCGCCAGCGCGGCAGCCTGGACATACTTTCTCGCGACTGGGAAGAGGTGCAGCTGGCGGAGAGTGACCTGTTGGGCGTGCCACTGCGCAGCGCTCGCTGGGTCGTTGAGTTCTTTGGAACGATGCAGGAGGTACGTGAGCGGGCAAGCGAGATTCGCCTTCCCATTCTGATGCTGCAAGGGCTGGCCGACGCCGTGGTTGTCCCTGCAGCCACCCAGGCGTTCTTCGCCCGCATTGGCTCTACGGATAAGAGCCTTAGCCTCTATGAAGGCTATTTCCACGAACTGCACAACGATCTGGGACGGGAGAAGCCCATTGGCGCCGTCCTGGACTGGCTCGACGCTCGCTGCCCCGCCTCGACTTGAACCGAGGCAGGCGCAACTGCCAGTCCTTAACAGATTATCCCCTTTTTCGCCTCAGGGCCATGGGTAATCGGATTTTCGCCAATCCAGCGTTCGTCTACCGGTTCGGAGGCCAGTTGGTAGCGCGTGTCGGTCGAGAGGCGCAGCCGGTTGGTCAGGTTGTCCATGCTGGCGTGCATCGTGTACATGCTGAAAACCAACAGGTCGCCGAGCTCGTAGTCAGTCGTGAGCCAGCGACTCTTCAACTCCTCTCCCAGGGAAATGGCATCGTAGGAATAGGTACCCATTCCCGACCCCTGCCAGCGCTTTTGCCCCGACTCCGTCTCAGTTGCTGAAGGCTCGTTTGTGCAGTACACGTCGACGTCGGACTGGCCATATGTTGATTTAATTTCCTCCAGGCGGTGGGAGTTTTCCAGTATCATCAGGCCGCCCATCCGGCGGGGAATGTCGCCTAGAGGAGTCCAGCTTGTGTAGAGGTTCTTCGTTCCTCGACCCATGAAAACAATGTCATAATGGGGATTGGTGGCGGTTTCCTCGCCAGACGACTTGACTCGGCACCAGGTGAAGTCGAGCGGACGAATCGGCCCGCCCAGGAACTGCTCATAGAATGCGATCATGGGCCCGCCGTAGAGCGCCCGGCGCAGAGGTTCGTTGTTCCTGGAAAGGCGGACCATCTCCCTCGCCGAAACGGAGATTTCTCGCCTGGCGATGCCGTCGCTCAACGGGTAGTCCGTGTCAATGAAGTCCAATTCGGCCAGGGCCTCCAGCATTGTCTGCCGTGCGGCTGACAAGGTGTCTCGGTCGAGCAGGCCGGGCAGATAGAGGTAGCCGTCCTCTTCAAATCGACAGCGGAGTTCAACGAAGTCTTGCAACAGGTGCGCGGATGAGCGCAGTTCGCCGTATCTTTGGCTTCTGGTGTCTAAAGGCTTCCCATGTACAGTATACACACCTTGAGATGTCACTGTGTGTCCTCCATCGAATGAAAGAAACCTGCGGATCTTGGCTGGAATGCCACGCCAATCATATCCTATCGCTTGCCGAACGAGAATGTCATGCAAATCCTTGGATGTTCAAAGTTCGCATCGGCAGTCCGATGGCATCTGAAATTGACAAGCCATTTCTGTAATGTATACTGAGACATTTGCGATTGCAGTAGCAGTTGGCGGCTCCTTAATCGGCTGGATGGGGTTTGCCACCGCGAGAAATGAAAGGTGTGTCCTATGGCAAAGCAAATTGCACTCTTTAATCACAAAGGTGGAGTTGGCAAAACAACTACCACCTTCAATCTAGGTTGGATGCTGGCAGAAAAGGGCAAGAAAGTTATTATCGTCGACTGCGATCCTCAGTGCAATCTTACCGGAATGGTCCTTGGATTCAAAGGAGCCGACGACTTTGAGTCCATCTATGGGTCAGATGAGGTGAGGAACGTACGTGACGGCCTCTCACCTGCATTTGAATCTCGCCCGGCGCTCATCGAGGCAGTAACTTGCGAAGAAATTGAACGCCAGCCCAATCTGTATCTGCTACCTGGACATATCGGACTAGCCGAATACGAAGTCTCACTTGGTATTGCTCAGGAATTGTCAGGGTCGCTCCAGGCTCTGAGGAACTTGCCCGGTTCCTTTAGTTACCTGTTTGCTCGCACTTCAGAACAATATGATGCAGACTTCATTTTGGTCGATATGAGTCCGAGCCTAGGACCTATCAATCGCAATCTGCTTATGACAAGTGATTTTTTCATGGTACCAATGTTTCCTGACTACTTTTCGGCCATGGCTACGGAAAGTCTCGCGTCAATTCTGCCAAAGTGGTCAGCTTGGGCAAGAGAAGGCAAGGCGCTTCCAGTTCTGCGAGAGTCAATCTATCCATTCCCTGACAAACATCCCAAGTTTCTTGGTACCATAATTCAAAACTACCGCGTTAGAAAGGGAGTGCCCGCTTCCGCCTTTCAACAGTGGATTGACGAAATAGGAAAGGGCATTGTATCTAGTCTCATACCGGTTTTGTCCAAGAACCATATGTTACTTCCTCTCGAAACATACGAGAAAGCACCTGAGACTTCCCTGCACCCACCAATAACTCCCCACTTGTTTCCCGAATTCGTCTACGACTCTGTGATTAGTCGGCCGTTGCTGCAAGTTCCTGACTTCAATAGTCTGATCGCACGTTCACAAGAACATAACGCCCCAGTCTTTGATTTGAGCGATGCGCAACTGAGACATGAAGGCGTAGTTCTCGAAAGCACAAAAGAGGCGATGAATCGATTCCGACTCTTATTCTCCGAAGGCGCGGACCGGATAATCGCACTGACCGACGAATGCTAAGGTCAATTGAACAGCTTCGCGAAGATATTGGTCGCGTGAGGGCTATGGGCTTGTTGTATGAAGCACTTGAGCATGTCGCAGTGCCAGATCTGGATGAGTCCGATCTTCTGCGTGCTCAATTCGTGATGGCCGTCAGTGCGCTCGACAGATATATTCACGAGATTACTCGTGTGGGGATGCTAGAATCCTACGAGGGAAAACGTCCCTGTACGAATGCCTTTTTGAGGTTTCAGGTTGGCATGGAGTCAATAGTAGGAGGGCTAGATGAGTCGAGTGGGAATGCCTGGTTCGAGGCGGAGATTCGTGAAAGGCACGGATATCAAGCGTTCCAACACCCCGAGAGAATTGCTGACGCTGTACGACTCTTTTCGGCATGCGAATTGTGGGCTTCAGTGGCTTCTCAACTTGGCCTCAACCCACAAATTGTGAAGTCTGAACTCCGTTTGATCGTTGAGCGCCGCAACAAGATTGCCCACGAATCAGACCTTGACCCTAGCGTCCCAGGCTCGCGCTGGCCTATTTCTCTAGCCGAAACCGAGAGTGCAACAGGTTTCATCCATGAAATCTGCGAGGCGATTCATATCATCGTCCAGAGAACGGACGAAGAAAGCAATTTGGAAGCCGTCAAGTCTGCGTAGACCTCTGCAGTTTCGCCGAATAAAATCAGTTCCCAAATGCTAAACACGGGCGTATTTTCTCAATACGCGCCAGTCCTGCGGCGTTGTTCCGTCCGGGTAGGAGTGGGCAACCTCTCCCACGTACAGATCACCGCGTGAGTCAAATGCGATGTTGTGGGGGCTGAAGTAGCGGTTGGAGCCGTAGGGATCTTCCATCCCCCATTCGCTCAGGATCGTGCCGCTCAAGTCTCGCACTGTGATGCGGGCCGGCGGGTTGTCGAAGACCGGTATCTTCGTTTCACCCATGAAAATGCCGCCCACTTCGGCCAGATACATGTTATTGTCGGCGTCGATGCACATATCGCAGGGCCACCAGATATCGTCCCACTGTCCGAGGTATTCGCCCTGCGGGTTGAAGAGCTGCATTCGCCGGTTCTGACGGTCGGCTACATAAACCGTGCCTTCGCGGTCCACGCAGACATTGTGCGGGGTAACGAACTGGCCGGCCCCTGTCCCCGGTTCACCCCAGGAAAGCAGCAAACCGCCATCCGCCGTGAACTTGTGTACGCGGGCGTTGCCGTAACCGTCCGACACGTACAGTTCGCCCTCCGGAGACAGAGCGATTCCAGTGGGATAGTTGAAGGGCGGACCGGCGCGCAACACCTCCTTTTGGACATCCCAGATGTATCCTGTGTCGGCAGGACTGTCCGCCGTCTCAATCGACATGAGGAGTTCGCCCTCCGGGGTGAATTTGTGTACGGCATGACCCCAGTCGTCCACACAGTAGATGGAGTCGTCCGGGCCGACGATAATATCGTGCGCCCGTTTGATCAACCCTTCGCCCCATGAGCGCAGAAAGCGGCCGTCGCGGTCAAACACAATGACCGGATGCTCACTTCGGCAGAAGACATAGACCCTGTCCTGGGAGTCAACCGCTACGCCAGGCGCCTCTACGATATTCCATCCTTCAGGAACTTCACCCCAGCTTTCCACCTCTTCATAGACAAAGCGGCCGCTGCCGAGTCTCATCGTTTGTTCCCCTCTTTCCCATGGAAAATGGTCATCGTTGCCCCTCAAGGGACTTTGCTCCGGTTGGCATGGTTCTTCCTGCCGCCAAGAATCTCAGTTCCAGCGCAAGCGGCTTCAGCTGCGCGGCCTGGGCGGAATTTCATCTCTTTCCGGTTCGAACCACATCCCCGCAATTGGCGGAGGGGCCGGATCGCGGGCGATGCGCATGTCCACGACGCAGGGCCTGCCGCACGCCAGGGCGTGTCCGATTGCATCTTCGATCTCAGCGTAACGGCTGACGGTCAACCCTTCGGCCCTGAGTGATCTTGCCAACGCTGCGTAATCTGCATTCTCAGAGAACTCCGTGCCGATGACCCTCCCTCCGTAGCTGGCCAGCTGTCCCCCGCGAATAGCGCCAAGTGTCTGGTTGTTGAACACAACCCAAATCACCGGCAGCCCCCACTCGACCGCGGTGATCACCTCCTGGCAGACCATGAGAAAGCCCCCGTCTCCCGTCACACAGACGGCCGGCAGGTCAGGCCGGGCCAGCTTGCCTCCGATGATGGAGGTTGGACCAAATCCCATCGGTGTCCAGCCTCCCGGGTAGAGTAGCCGGCGCGGTGAATAGATGGGAAAGAAGGCGCCGAAATAGTGGTTGTGGTCGCCCGTGTCCAGCGAAAAGAGAATGTCCTTTGGCAGGACGCGGCGCAGTTCCTCGACCACGCGTAACGGCTCCATGCCCTGAGCGTCACTCTCTTCGCCGGGAACTTCCATGCGAAAACCGGATTTGACTTTCGCCGTCAGCTCCAGATTCTCTGTTTTGAAAGAGGGCCCCCCCCTTTGTCGACAAGGCGCCAATCGTCTCCTGCAAAGTCGCCTTGGCATCGCCCAGAAGACCGACCTCCACGGGATAGGTTCGTCCGATCTGGTTGGCATCGATGTCAATCTGGATGAAGCAGTTCTGCTTTACAAAGGGCATGCCTTCCGTCCACCAGCAGGTCGAGAGATCGGAAAAACTGAAGCCAATCGCAAGGACGACGTCGGCATGTTCCCGAATCATCTCATGGGCGTTCGGGTGGCCAAGCCAGCCAACGTTTCCCAAACTCAGCGGATGGTCCTCGGCCAGAATCCCCTTGGCGGCGTATGAAGTGGCTACCGGCGCGCCAAGCATTTCGGCCAGTTCAAGTATTTCAGGCCCTGCCTCGGCGAGGACCGCGCCGTATCCTGCAACAATTACGGGGTTGGCAGCCCGGTGAAGGGCATCGGCCGCCATCGCAACTGCTTGCGCATCCGGCCGTACCCGCCGCGCGTAGCCGAAGCGGGCGGGATTTGGAATATCGTCAAATTCGTGGAATGCGGCCTGAAGATCCCAGGGGATTTCAACTGCAACCGGCCCGGGATTGCCCGCTCGCGCGAGCGCGCACGCCTTGCGCACAGTCTCAGGAACGAGGTCGGGGTGCTGAACCTGCCACACCTTTTTCACGACAGGTTGCAGGACCTGCACGAAGCTTTGGTCCGGCAGGCCGTAGAAGGGGCTGGTCTCCTGCAGCTGGCCGCGGCCGACCCAACGCGTTATCACGCCGCCGAATATGGCAACGACGGGACTGGACGCTGCTGCAGCCGAAGCCAGACCCATGACCATGTTTGCAGGCCCAGGTCCAACTGAGGCGCAGCAGACGGCAATATCTCCGGAAATGCGGGCATAGCCGTCAGCGATGTGCGCAGCTGCCTGCTCATGGCGCGTCAACTTGAAGTCGATCTGAGGAGAGTCGTAAATCGCGTCCAGAATGTTAGTGTTGCCGTGTCCAGGGTGGCCGAATACGTGCCTGACCCCTTCCAGTTCCAGCGCTCTGACCAAGGCCGCGGCGCAGCGCATTCGAGCCATTATCTCATTTCCCACCCGAATCCAGGGTTGTCACTGTCAACTGCCCACTTTCAGTCAGCATGTCCACAACTGCCTTTCGCTTGACGTTGAGCCGACTCAATGCGATTCGGGAACACCGTAGGGCGTGTCAATGTATTTGCCTATGTTTATGTTCAGGGGCCAGCCCTGACCTCCTGCCAGCGCGAAGGAGTCCGACCTGCCGAGCAACCAGTAGAACATCTCGGCAGCGTCGTTACAATCGCGAAACTGCTCCCGAAACGTTGGGTCCTCCAGCTTGTAATTTGCCGTGGCAGTGTCGAAGCCGGGTTCCCGGATCCAGTCCCGGTGCGGCGCCTCCGTGCGCCAGTAGTTGTACTTGAGCAGGTTGCGAAGACCCGTGCCGCTGGCAGCAGAGCGACGGTGCCAGATCGAATAGACGGTGAGGAAAATCGTTCCTGCGGGGGCGGCCGCGCGGTAAGCGCCGCGGATGCTACCGTAGTGGCCCATATTCTTGGACAAGGAAAAGAGGAAATGTGAACCCGGAAGCAGCTCGGTGGGTCCGAGATCGAGCGAACAGTCTTCAGGATAGTAGAAGACCTGGAGATAATTGAGAGCCGGTCCATGTTTGGAGTTGCCATCCCTGTGCCAGTTCTGTGCCGGCGAGGGGCACTCCACGCGGTGGTTGCTCATTACAATCGGCAGCCCAAAGTTCTGACCCAACAGTGCCCGGACAGCCCCTGCAGCCTGGTCGTTCAGAATCACGTTGTCGACAAACCAGTCCTCATGCAGTATCTCCGACGGTTCATGGGACGGGTACTTGTCCAGGAATTCGACTGTCCGGCGGTTGATGTCCTGCGGTACGACCCCTTCCAACACCAGAAAGCCCTGTTTGCAGAAGTCCAGCACCTGTGTGTCCTTCAGCCCCGGACGACAAGAGTGCGTTCTCATGGTAGATCATCTCCTTTCGTATATCTCTTCCCGCTCCCTTGCGACCCGATTGCGTGTGAGCCTTTGCAGCTCAGGGGGCATACGCTCAAACGTCTCAGGCCAGATTGGCTGATGCCCGCCTTCACGCGCGAGGTTCCACCATGGAGGGTAATAGGCAATGTTCAGTGCCATTCTGTGCTGATCCAAAGTCGTGTTGGCGCCGTTCGCATGCCATACGCCTCCATGCCACAAGAAGACAGAACCGCGGCGGCCTGTGACCGGCAGCAGGCGCCGGTCGTCTGCCTTCATTCCTCGCGGCGGACGGCGGCGCAATCGGTGGCTGGTAGGCATGATGCGCGTGGCCCCGATCTCTTCCGTGAAGTCGGTCATCATCCAGATAGAATTGATCATCCAGGGCGTGTCGGGCAGTAGGTCCGGCAAGTCCTGGGCCGAGTCAGTGTGGACTCCACCGGCCGGTGCGCCCGGCTTGACCCACTTCGAACAGGCCTCGGCCAGCCGAATGTCTTCACCGAGGAAGTGCCTTACCACAGCGAGTACGTCGGGATGGGCAGCGCAGGTCCAACTGGAATCATCAAGGTTCAACAGGCCGAAAAGGGTTTGGTAGAGATCATCGTTCGGGTCCTGGAAGTAGGCGCGATTACCGGGATCTTCGTGTAATGCGAAAAACTTCTGCGCCATACCTTCGGCCAGCTCTGTCGGAATCGCCTCTTCCAGCAGGCAGTACCCGAAGAGGTCCAGGTGGTCAATCGCCTCTTGTACGCTCACGTTATCCTACTCCTTCTTCTGAATACCGTTTCACCGCTCCAGTATGAATTCACAGCCAAGTCCGTACGTCCTTGTCTCATCCAGCAACAGCGCCAGGTTGGGAAACTGTACTACCCGCCACCCATCGCGTACGGCCTCCAGAACGGTCTGATAAGGCCAGTCCTCCGGGTCAGGGATCTCGTCGGCAATTTCGCCGTTCTCCATCAACAACATGCCTTGCACCTGGCTGGCAAGGGAGGTGCTGACTGCTTGCAGGTAGAGAATGTCCTGGCGCTTTGCACTGTTTTCCCGGGCTGCATCCAGAGCCGCCCGCAGCATCTCTTCACTAAGGGATCCGTCTCGATAGGCTTCCAAACATCGTTCAAGCTGCTCCCCGGCTTTTTTCCCGGTCATCGGCCCCCTGTCCTTTCGATTGGAAGCTTCCAGTGGAATGTGTATGGTCGTGGTCTTGCGCCTGGTTCCCGAGGCAGACTTCACTCATCCGAATATATGAAGAGCAGTCTCTCCCAATACCTGCGCCTGTTCGCGGGGAGAGAGAAAAGCCGTGTGGCTCATTGCCAGTTGGACGTACTGCTTATAGGTCGCGTGCAACAGGGTTCCAGGCTGATCGGTTCCCCACATAATTTTGTGCGCCCCGATTCGCTCAACTGCAAGCCGGAGATAGCGCTCCACACTGGGAAAGGGGTAGCCCTCTTCCTGGACAAAGGCGATGAGCGAGGCGCAGTCGAACCAGACGTTGGGCAGCAAGCCCAAATCGACCTGCTCCTCCCAAAGCTTCCACTGTTCGGGCGCCAGTTCCGCTTCGGGCCTTGGCTGACCCAGATGGGCGATTACAATTGTCAGCCCAGGGTGGCGGACAGCGATGGAACGCACTGCCTCCGTCTGATAGGAACGACTGCCAATTCCGCCGAGGTCGAGTACCAATACGAGGCCGCGAGTTTCAAGCTCCTTCCACAGCCAGTCAAGTTCAGAGGCGCCTAGCCGGGCCTCAGGGTGGATCCCGCACAGCCCGGAAGGGACAGAACACTCCAACTTGACAGCGCAAAAGCCGGCCAAAGCCATTGTCGACGCAAAGGTCTGGCGGCTGCCGGCCAACCAGGGATCGAAGTAGGCGGCGCCGACCAGCCTGTCCGGGTAGCGCTGGATCGCGTCCAACGCGTACCGGTTGCATTCTCCGTACATGGGACCCTGCAGAAGGACCGCCTTCTCCACGCCTCCCCAGTCCAAATTGGCCAGGAGATGCTCCGGAGAATAGGCCAGCCCTTCGCCCATGGGCAGAGTAACCTGGACCTCTTCGCCGCCGATCACGGCCCGCCCGTAACCTGTACCTATCGTGGGCCCGGCCCCATTTTGGCCCTGGATCCGGGGAAACACATGGCTATGGGCGTCAACGATCATGTCTCCTCCACGGCTCGCCGCCCGGACGGCGTCAAGAGCACGATTCTCCCCAGATTGTCGCCGGAGCGCAGGACCGCCAACGCCTCATTGGCGTTTTCCATGGGGAATGTCTGGGTTACGATCGACTTGATCTTCCCCGAAGCCATCAGTTGGGACAGTTCGATCAGGTCCTGCTTGCGCCCCGCCCGCGTGCCGATGATCTCCAGTTCGTTCTGGGCCAGGTACTTTCCTTCAATCGGATAGTGGTCAGGGGTGTAACCGACGACGACCAGCCGTCCGCCATGCCGCAGCGATTCAATCCCAGCCGCCATGGTCTCTTTCCGGCCAACAATGTCAATCACGCAGTCAACACCGAGCCCATCGGTCAGATCGCGCACGGCGGCCGGGAGTTCCCCTTCGCTCGCTTCGAAGAGTTCATCCGCGCCAAGCTGGCGCGCCCACTTCCTCTTCGACTCTGAGAGTTCGACCGCGAAGACTCTCGCGCCTGCCGCCTTGGCAAGCTGGACGGCAATCGAACCGACTCCGCCAACGCCAACGACCAACACCGTCTCACCCAGGCGGAGCCTGGAGCGGTCGATGGCGTGGTAGGCTGTCATTCCCGCATCGCAACAGACCGCACTGTCCGGCCAGGAGATGTTGAGCGGCGCATGTACAAGCTGGCGGGCGGGAACGGCCACATATTCGGCATAACCGCCGTGCCGGTCCTTGGCGCCCAGGACGCCGCCCATATTCACACAGATCTGTTCCCGAAAAGACCGGCAGGGCAGGCAGTTCCCGCACGTAGTAAAGTTGTAGACAATGACTCTGTCGCCTTCTTCGAAGCCGGTCACCCGGTATCCGACTTCCGTGACGACTCCCGCGACTTCATGCCCCATGATGAACGGCAGGTCGGGCGTGTAGCCAAAACCGTCCAGAAGCTTGAGGTCGGTGCCGTCGATTCCGCAGGCCATGACCTGGACGAGCGCCTCGTCGGGTTCCGGGCTGGGGGTAGTGATTTCCTGCCACTCCAGCGGCTGTTTGAATGCGCGCAGTACGGCCGCTTTCACAGGGAAGCCTCCTGTTTGAACAGGTGTGACAAGAAGCGGTTCACGCGGGCCCTTCGCACTTTTCCCTCAGTCCTCACTCAAGATGGCTTCGACGAATGCCTTGCCATCAGCCAGCACTTTCAAGGGATCGTCAGGGTAGCCCCATGCCATCGCTTCATACTCGACTGAAATATAACCTGAAAAGCCGCCTCTGGCCATGGCAGTAATCAAGCTGTCAAAGTCGATCTCACCCTCTCCCAAAGGCGGGAAGCCGAAATTCTCACTGTTGCCGCGCGCGTCCTTAGCGTGCATGTGCTTTACACGGTCGCCTAACGCCAGGTAGGCATCAAGAACAGAGTCGCCGCGCACATGGTAATGGGCCGGGTCAAAGAGTACCCCCAGCCCCTCCAAACCCGGCGTTGCAAGGAGCCGCTGCAAACGAGCCAGGTTGTGGACCAGCGAACCGTACGGGCTGGCCGCCTCAATCAGGATCATGACCCCCAGACGCTCGGCATCCGCAGCGAGGTCGCGCATCGCTTCCAGGCACCATTCCCAGTAGGTACTCTCCCACCCGTAGAAGAGCTTGACCCCGCATCCGCTGATCACGTAGGGGACGTCCATATCGGATGCCAGCTGCAGCCCGCCGCGGATAAACTCGGTGTTCTGCCGCCTCACCTCCGGGTCACCGTGAATTACATTCGTGTGGGCGTTCAAGGCGCCGATAGCGATTCCTGCATGATGCGCGTAGTCACGCACAGCCCTGCGCCGCGCCGCGTCCGCCCCCGAATCCATGTGCGGCTTGGGCGGAGGAATGAAGGGCGGCGCCAACTCCAGGCTGATGTCGATCGCCTGGTAGCCCTGGTCGGCCAGAATGTCAATGGACTCTTCGACGCTGTAGGTGTGCAACAGACCGGAATTGCAGCTTAGACCTTTCATGGCTCCTCCAACTGCGTTGGTACTCGGTTCCGGCTATCGGGCCGCCGGCAAACCCACGATTTCTCTCGCTTCGGCTGCCGATGCGATCTCTCTGCCAACCTCGCGGGCGATTCGCACAGCCTTCTCCACAAGCTCGGCGTTCGTCTTGGCGTATACACCGTCGTCTACGAATGGGCAGTCCTCCATACCAACTCGTACATGGCCTCCGATTGCTATCGTATGGGCTACCATCGACCAGTAGTTCGGCGGTTCCATACAACTCATGCTGAAATTCGCGCGCGGCGGCAAATGGTCTACCATATACTGTAGCCCCTTGGCCGTCGGCGGTGTCCAGCCCTGCCCGTCCCAGCCAAAAAACAGCGTCAGCCACAGCGGCTCCGGCAGCAAGTCCTCATCAATTTCGCGTACGCCCTCCTCGGTCCAGAAGTCACCCCCGCGAATCTTGCCAATCGCCCAGTATGCGCCGGTGTTGAAGCACTCAATTTCTTGCTTCACGCCATACTTTTTCGCCAGGCTCGAATACATTCGAAGTTCCGGAATCGGGTGAACAGAGTAGATCGGCACGGGAGCATAGTCTGCATCAGGCTGAAAGTACTCGTCATGTGAGTTGAAGTTGATCGAACTCATGTCCGGCTTGAGTAGTTCCCACAGCTCCAGCTTCTGTTCCAAGCGCATACTCGCCAGCCCGAACTGCACGATCGGCTCGCCTGCCGCCCGGACGCGTTCCGTGATGTCGCGCCAGCCCTCGACATTGGGAATCGACAGCTGTTTGCCATCCGGCTGAATCACCGGATCCGACCTGTACTGGCCGTGCGTATGCACAATCGTTGCGCCCGCGTTCATCGAGCGAATATACTCCTCCGCGACCCCTTTCGTGTCATCACAGTGCGTCAAATAAGGGTTCCGTGGATACGACAACGATGAGTCCGTGGTCACGGTAATAACGAGTTTCTGCATGAGTTTCCTTTCGCTGGATGTTGGGTAGCGCTCAGTATTCCTGTCAGGCCCGGGGAGAGCGCGCATAGTCGATCCCCTGCAACTTCAGTTGATCGGCGAAGTGACAAGCAACGTGGTGGCCCGGCGTCAACTCGACCAGGGCCGGAACGTCCGTCTGGCAAATGTCCTCCATATAGCGGCAGCGCGGGTGGAATACACAGCCTGGCGGGGCGTTGGCCGGGTCCGCCGGTTCGCCTTCCAGGTTCAGCCGCTGCATGTGGTGATGCGGATTCGGACGCGGCACGGCTGAAAGTAAAGTTTCACTGTATGGGTGCTTGGGATCGCGAAGCAACTCTTCCGACTCCGCCACCTCGACCAGTTTGCCAACATACATGACCGCGATCCGGTTGCTGATCTGCCTTACCACGCTCATGTCGTGTGCAACGAACAGGTAGGTAAGGTCCAGATCCGACTGCAAATCCTGCAGAAGGTTTACGACCTGGGACTGGACCGACACATCCAGGGCGGAAACCGGTTCGTCACAGACCACCAGCTTGGGGCGCTGCACAAGCGCACGCGCAATGCCGATGCGCTGGCGCTGCCCGCCGCTGAAGCTGTGGGGATAACGCGGCAGATGTTCGACCCTGAGTCCAACCGATCGCACCATTTCCGCGACCCGGTCCTCCAACTCCTGACCGCGCGCGATCCCATGCGCCAGCAAAGGCTCGCCCACCAGTTCCAGCACCGTCATGCGGGGATTAAGTGACGAGAAGGGGTCCTGAAAGATCATCTGCATGTTTCTGCGAAAGGTCTTCAGCTCCTGTCTTGTCAGCCGGTTTATGTCGACGATCTCGCCTTCGTCATGGAAGACGATTTCACCACCCGTGGGCTGGTAGACGCGCACGATACAGCGGCCGGTGGTGGTCTTGCCGCAGCCGCTCTCCCCGACCAGGCCCAAAGTTTCGCCTTTCTTGATCGACAGGCTTACGCCGTCCACAGCCTTGACGTATCCTGTGGTCTGCCGCAGAATTCCCTTTTGAATGGGAAAGTACATTCGCAGGTCATTGACCTCGAGCAAGAGCTCGTTGTCATCCGCCATTTTCACCCTCGGTTAACCCTTCCTCCACGTCTGAGTACAAGAAGCACCGGACTAGGTGCCCGGAGACGGTTTCGTCCAAATTCGGCATGGCCCGATCGCACGTTCCCGGCTTGAAGCTCGGACAGCGGTCGCTGAATGCACAGCCGCTGGGAATCTCATATGGGTCCGGAACAACTCCCTCGATGGCTCGCAGGCGCGGCAGTTTTTCCTCGTCAATGTGTGGAATCGAATTCAGTAGCCCTTGCGTATAGGGATGCTGCGGGTTGTCAAATAGCTCATTCACGCCGGCCTGTTCGACGATGCGGCCCAGGTACATGACCGCCACTTCGTCGGCGACTTCGGCAATAACGCCCAAGTTGTGCGTAATGAAGATGACGGCCATTCCCACCTCTTCCTGCAAGGCCATCAGCAGTTCCAGAATCTGAGCCTGGATCGTAACGTCCAGGGCAGTCGTCGGCTCGTCGGCAATCAACAGCCGCGGCGTACAGGAAAGCGCCATCGCGATCATCGCCCGCTGTCGCATTCCACCGCTCAGTTGGTGTGGATAGGCGTCTACAATCTGTTCCGCACGGGGAATGCCAACCCGTCGGAGGTTCTCGATTGCCAGGTCACGCGCATCGGAACTCTCCACGCCCTCCTGGTGCAGCAGTATGGTCTCAATTATCTGGTTACCAATCGTGTGCATGGGGCCAAACGAAGTCATCGGCTCCTGGAACACCATACTGATCTCGGCGCCCCGGATCGCGCGGATCTCCGCCCCGCGCGGATCCAACCGCGCCAGGTCGACTGCCACCCTGTCCATCCCGTTCCCGCCGCGGTGCAAAAGTATCTGACCGTCCACTATATTGCCCGGCGGAGATGGGACGAGGCGCAGGATCGAATGCACTGTCACCGACTTCCCGCAGCCGCTTTCTCCGATGATACCCAATGTCTGGCCGCGCCGAACGTCGAACGACACGCCGTCAACCGCCCGCACGATGCCTTCGTGCAGGTGGAAGTGGGTCATCAGGTTTTTGATTTCAAGAAGCGAGTCGTGGGCCATGGGCTCTCGGGAATTATGAAACGAGATATCGGCGCCGCGATAGCGATCAACTCATCGAGTATGGGTCAGCCGCGTCCCTGAGACCATCGCCCAAAAAATTGAACATGAGCACGGTCACGATGACAAACAGCGCGGGAATGAGCATCCAGGGATGGAGGGCAACGTTCGCGATCATCTGCGCGTCTTGCAAGAGCGTGCCCCAACTTACCGCAGGGGGCTGGATTCCCAGCCCAATGAAACTCAGGCTGGTCTCACCGATTATCATGCCGGGAACGGCGAGCGTGATCGCGACGACGATATAGCTGGCAAAGAGCGGCAACAGATGCTTTGTAATGATGCGCCACTCGTTAACACCGGAAACGCGGGCCGCGATTGTGAAATCTTCCTCACGTAGCGAAAGCAGGCGGCCGCGTACAGTCCGGGCCAGGCCCGCCCAACCCACAATCGAGAGCACGATTGTAATCGCAAAATAGGTCTGAATCGAGTCCCAGTCCCTGGGTACCGCGGCCGCCAGCGCCATCCAAAGGGGCAATTGAGGAATCGAGACAAGAAGGTCGATAAGGCGCTGAATGACCTCATCTATCAGTCCGCCGAAATAACCCGATATGCCTCCAATGACCAGCCCAAATACGAAACTGAGAAAGACGCCCACCAACCCAATCGTCAGCGAAATGCGCGTTCCGTAGATTACCCGGGAAAACAGGTCTCTCCCCAAGCGGTCAGTCCCAAAGAGAAACAGCTGCCCTCCTTCCTCTACTCCGAAAAGATGGCGATCTGTTTCAAACAACCCCCACATCTCGTAGGAATCACCGCTCACAAAAAGGCGCACAGCATACTTTTCTTCCTTTACCTCTTCAAACACGCGGTTGTACTGCTCATCGCGGCCCCCCTTCAGCCCATAGACGAATGGGCCCCTGTAACCACCTTCGTCAAAGAGATGAATTTTGGCAGGAGGCGCGTAAACGAACCCCTTGAAGTCGTGTTTCGTATCGTAAGGAGCGATAAACTCCCCCAGCGCCGCGATGACATACAGAAGCGCCAGGATGAACATCGCCGCCTGCGCAAGCTTGTGCCTCTTGAATCTCCGCCAGATTAACTGCGACTGCGAGGCAGTATAGAGAGCCTGCTTCTCGCGACTGGAATCCACAGTGGAAGTCGAGTCCGGGGACCCCTGTTCCTCATTCCTCGGGACGTTCTCGCTCATCAAGCTACACCCTCATAGCGGATACGCGGATCCAGCCACACCAGCAGGATATCGGAGACCAAAGTGCCGACAACTGTCAAGATACTGAGGATGAATACGATGCTGCCAGCCAGAAACATGTCCTGGTTCAATAGGGCCTGCAATAGGACTGGACCCGTCGTAGGAATGTTGAGCACCATGGAGACCAGCACTTCGCCCGAGATAATACCGGGCAGCATCCAACCGATTGTGCTGAATACGGGGTTCATTGAGGTTCGTACCGGGTATTTCACCAGCAGCCGCGTTTCCGTCAACCCTTTGGAACGCGCCGTAATGACATACTGTTTGTTCAGCTCGTCCAGCATCATGCCCCGCATCGTTCGCATCATTCCCGCCGTATTCGCCATGCCGATAATGACGATCGGGACCCAAATATGCTGGAGCATGTTCACCAACTTGGCCCAGCTCCAGGGCGCGGTCTCATACTGCTGAGAAAACAGACCGATGGCCGAAATGTCGAACCAGAGGAATGCCAGCCACAGAAAGATCAACGCCAACAAAAAGCCCGGCACGGCAACGCCAATAAAGGAGACAAAAGTCCAGAAGTAGTCGACCAGAGAATATTGATGCGTTGCAGAGTAGACCCCTATGGGTACGGCCGTGATCCAGACAAAGATCGCCGTCATCACCGATACGGCCGCGGTCAATGGAACGCGCGCCGCGAGGATCTCGCTCACAGACTTGACGTAGGTAAAGGATGTCCCGAAATTACCTTTGAGCAGGATATTCGTTATCCAGAGCCAGTACTGCTCCGGCAGCGACTTATCCAGTCCGTAGAGCTGCCGCAACGCCTCGACCTCCTCCTCGGACACCTGAGTTCCAGCAGAGCGCAGTCGCAGGACCTCCATATTCAAAATGTCACCTGGCGGCAGTTGGATCAGTACGAAGGATATAACGGAGATGATTAAGATCAGGGGGAACAACAGCAGAAGTCGTCTGCCAATGTACTGTGTAAGCATTGACGCCGTTCCCTGTTAGTACCCTGTGAGGAGAGGTCAAAGTTCCTGCATGTGCTGAGCACGAACATTACGAAATGCGCGCACGGCAGTCCGGGAACGAGAGGCGAGCGGCGCCCGCCCCCCGTTCTCACATATACCTGACTCAGCGTCGGCTCTCATCCTGCCAGAAGTAGAACTCTGCCTCATTGGCAGACTGGATCTGGAAACCCTTCTTGGCCACATTGCCGAGACCCGCGCTTACGACAAGGGGATTCTTCAACGGGTCAGCAGCGGAAATCCAGAAGTGGTTGTCACGGAAGATCGCGATCATCTCCGCCCAAATCCGCTCGTGCTCAGCTGCGTCCGACGTAGCGAAGAGCTGGGTCTGCAAGGTCCGCAGGTCCTTGTAAGACTGCGGCGGTTCGACACCCACGATCAGAGGATCAGTTTCGTCCGCGTTGTCCGAAGCCTCCTTGCCTCCTCCTACGTTCCAGTCATACCAGGCCATCCATAGCGGGGCATAGTGGCGTTGCCATGCCCGTCCGATGTAGTCGCCCGACTCGTGCCACGGCCAGCGCGGATAGTGCGCCCACCAGACCATCGCCTGCGTCTCGTTGGCAGCCGCCTGTGTCAGGAACAGATTCTGCTCCAGCTGCTTGACAGTTGTGCAGATACCGATATCGTTCCAGTTCTGCGCTGCGATCTCAGCCGTCGGCAGCGATTCACCCGTGAACGGGGTGAAGTTGAACTGGATCCGGATCGGCAGGCCGCTCGGGGTCAACCGGCACCCGTCCGCGTCGCGCTGGTCCAGTCCCAGCCCATCCAGGAGCGCTTCGGCCTGCTCGACGTCTGTGGTCGGGTCCATGGTCTGCGGCGGGTCGGCCAGACCCGCGTAGACAGCGTCGATGATCGACTCACGGTCAACGGCAAAAGAAAGCGCCTTGCGGAAGTCGACTTCGTTTATGACCTCCTGCCAGCCCTCCTCCGCGTAGGTCATATTCAGGTAGATCTCACCGAGCGAGGCGTGCATATCCAGAATGACGACCTCGTAGCCCTTTTCGTCGGCGTTTTGCAGGTAGAGCGGCATGTCGGCAGCAGTAACGCCGCGGCGCGCCATGTCCACTTCACCGGCGATAATCTTCAGTGTCGCCGCATTGACATCGGGAACAATCGAGATCTCGAGCCGGTCGATGTAGGGCAGCTGCTGGCCCCACTCGTCCACCTTGAAGTAATAGGGGTTCCGCTCCATCACGGCCTGCGTCTCACCCATTTCAGTCAAGACGTATGGTCCAAGCGACGGAAGGCCGGTCTCATGCTGGCGGTTGGTGCTGGTGTAGACGCCAAACAGCCTGTTCCACTCACCTGCCTCAAAGCCATGCTTTTCGAGAAGTGCCGCCAACTCGTCCGGGTCGGCATAGTCCCCGTGGATCTTCTTCAGGTAGTCGCTGTCTGTGAATCGGTGCGGGCCGCCACCGTATGTGAATAGGCCCGGCCAGCCGCCGTAGGGCTGATCAAACGAGATCTTGAAGGTGTAACGGTCGACCACCTCCATCGTGCCCACGTTGCCAGAGGGCGAGTTGCCTGAACGCCAGGTCGACCCGATAACAGGCGTGAGCGTCTCGTTGTGCAGCATGTCATTCCACCAGAAATCGATGTCATCCGTATCAAAATCGGAGCCATCCGAGAACTTCATGCCCTTGCGCATATGGAAGGTGAAAACCTGGTCGTCGTCACTGATCTCCAGTTCGAAGATGTTGCCGGTCATCGTGGCAAAATCATGCGCGATGTCCTCGGTTTCCACCCAGGGCTCGTTGGAGATCCAGCCGGCATCATGGCCGATCGAGCCGGCATCAAAGTCAATCAATCGCAACGTGCCGCCGTACTCTCCCCGCTCCATCACGGCCTGCCAGTCCGGGATGCGGTTGTTGCCGACAGCAGGATTGACTGGAAGCCGTTCATCGACTGGGGGGAGTTCGCCCGCCTCGACTCGGGCTGCCAACATTGGCGCCTCACAGAAAGCATTGCCTGCGGCCTGTGACTCGAGGCAGCTCTCATAGGAAGATGAAGGCATCGCCTCTTCCGATGTGTCAGCAGCTGCGGGCGCCTCCTCCATTGGTTCTTCCGCCGCTGGCTGCGGAGCACCGCATGCCGCGAGCAATGCAACCGCGGTGATGGCGACTAGCAGATATATCAGCGTTTTCCTCATCGGGTCACTCCTTTGGACTGAACGTGTGGAAGGTAGACTGAAATGGTCCTGCACTTCAAAGTGGTTAGGGAAGCGGCCTCCTTTGCGATCAATTGTCTGGGTGCGGGATATGCAATCTGTGCAACTCTCATTTCCTTGTCTCATATGAAAACATTCGGGTTGAGAGCCTGACGCGTGAATAATACGCGCAACATGTGTTTAATGCAAACAACGATAATCCTTTAACTTTGGGCGAGGGAGACCGCCACTTAGCGCCTTTTTCTTTTGTTGAGAAATCCGCTCTGAACCGGAAATCGTGGTATAGTGTCACTAGCTGACTTACGGCTTCAGTGTAGAAGGGAACCTGAAGTGCCCATTCTGGTCGTCGTCATCCTTTTTGCTTGCGCCATAGGCATCGTCCTCGCGCTGATCACGCTCTCTTTGCAGAGGATCAGCGGGCGAGTCGTGGAGCAGTATAAGGAAAAGCTGGACGATGCCAACACAATCATCAATCAGAGCGCCCCTCCGGATTCCTGGGTAGAACAGTTCCGGGCGCGAATTGAAGGACGCCCCGACGGCGCTTCCTACTCACCGGGGGAGGCAGTTTTCTTTTTTGTGAAGGGCCGTGACCGGTCGGCCGATGAGATCGGGGAGCAGGCGCGAAAGCACTGCCTTAAGCGACTCAGGATGCTGACTTCGTTTATGGAGAAGGGGAACTTTTACGACGAAGACCGAACCAAGGAGATGGTCGTCACTTCCCTCAAGTCAGAATATGGCAAGTGGGCCTCCTGTCATTGGGCAGAGCTGGTTTTGAAAGACGACACGGCTCGGAGTGACTAAAGGTACGGGACGGCAGAAGGCGCCTTTTCCCTCCCGAACCAGTCCCTGGAATCAAGTCCCTTCGATTTCTACGCGGACTATATCCTGGGAAGCCACCTCAATTGCAATTCCGGTCCACTCCTTTTCCCCCACGTCAAAGTTTCGGGTCAAATCCCCGTCAACACGAACGGCGTAACTGTTTCCTCTCAGACCGAAAAGCTTCAGAGTCGTCCAGTGACTGTCGCCGCTGCGATTGTCCATACTGAATGCGACTCTTGAAAGCCGCGGGGTCATTTCATCGGTACCCAGGTGGTCGTAGTGCAAATGGACCGGCTGTTCCGCTGCGAAGCCGTCGCGCTCGAGCAAGAGGTGCAGACGCGTATCACGCCCGACGACATGAAGTCTCTGGCGGAGTCCGTCCTGCGGCCAAACTTTGAATCGACCGTTTTCCATCTCCAGCCGCCCGCCATAGGCGAACCAGCCGAATAGTGGGTCATCGGCCACAATGGTCGCCGCGGTACGCAGCGCCGCCCCGTAGCCGAGCTCAATCTCGCCGTCATAGGGCCAACTCCCCCGGCCGTTGTCCTGCCTGATCCACATTCCGCTGTACTTTTCGGGCGTTATCGCCCACCCCGACGCGCCGTCATTTTCTTGGCCCGGATACCAGTACCCGTAGTTGGATTCGGCCGTTCCCGTATTCATAAGACACCACGAACTGAGGAATGAGGCATATCCCAAACGCAGGTAGGGGAATGGGTCCTCAGCGAAATAGAGGGCGTAGTCGACAATTGCCCATCCGCCCAGCTGCGACATGTAGCTCAGTCCGTAACGCGACGAATCACCTCCGCGATTGTCACCTCCCAAGAGTGTGTATGAAGGCTCCACCCAGCCCCGCAGCGCAACATTGGCTTGGAGTTGCTTGACCAGAAACTCCTCGAAGTCTGCACGGTTGACTTCAGGGTGTTCGTACCATTTCTCTCTGTACTTGTCATACCACAGCCGTGCGTCCGGCTCCACCTTTCGTGTCAACCCGTACTTGGCGACGGCGTAAGATGTTTCGAATGCGGTCGTATCAAAGGGGTACTCGGAGTCAAAAGGATAGGGGTCATCATAGACAAAATACTTGACCTTTTTCTCCCATTCCCCGCGAAGCCAATCAGCCCGCTCCTGCCATCCTTCCTCCTCCAGCGCATCGATCAGGTCGACGATCAGCATTTCATTGTACAAGCCGAGTCGATAGGCCCAGTACCCTTGGGCTCCGTGGGGAAGGTCGTCCAGGCCGGCGAGGAGAAAGTGGGCTTCCGCCGTTCTGAACGCCCTCTCCAGGTAGCCTGCACTGTCCAGATAGTTCGTTGATTCAGGGTATAGCTTGGCGATTTGGTACATGTGAAAATAGAGCATGATCACATGGGGGTAGTCATAGCTGCGCCAGATATGCTCCAGCCCTTTCCCTCTTGTACCAAATTCGTGTTCGCTATACCGGTTCTCATACCAGTTGGGGACGCCGTAGATGAAGTAAGGGTAGGGCCGCTCCTCATTCGTGCGCTGCAGACCTCCCCAAACAAACTTTTCGATATAGTACTCGACCGCATCGATCTCCTTCTGCTCCGGAAAATGTACGTTTTTGGCGGCGATAAACGGCGCCTTAGGCAGTGCCGTGTCGTCGCAGGTCAAAGTGTAGCCATACCACCCGTCGAAGCCTCCCGTGTTTTCCGGTCCCCGCAAGACAGCTTCCCGCATGTCCCATACGGAAAACAGGCCCTCGTACCATCTCCCCGTACCTCTGTGCTGCTGCTTGTCCACGAGGAAACCGGTCCGTTTCTTGATCAGTGTCTCCAGTGGCTCGGTGACAAAGAATTCAAGATTCATGTAGGAGCCATCGCCGTATTTTACCGTCAGGCGGTTTTCTCCCAACCGGGAAAACCGTACGCGATAGTTTTTGGCATCAACATGCGGTTCATCTACCAGTTCCATGCTGGTCTGATCGGGAAACTCCGCCACCAGCTGGTAATCTCTATGCTTCGTCCGAATCGAGAAGGTCGCACCCAGATCGATCGGCACAGTCATACCCGGCGCTACATGAACGTCAAACAGCCCTTCCCGGTATAGCGCGTCTCGCACGCCGTCGTAGTCGTCCGCCCATTGGAAACTAAAACCGTAAGCGATGCCGTCTCCCCTGGTTCCCTGGGGCGAGAGCGTTACGCCCGTATGCGGCTGGCGCCAGGCGCCGCGAGTCTCGTTGCCTCCGGCAAGAGCTGAATGGATATAGACGCGGTAAGGAACATTGGTGGTCGAGGGATGAGGGTCGATCTCTTCATAGTACTCCAACTTCGTTCCCGGCAGAGGCGTCATGACAAGGTAAGGACCGGCGCCGTTGGGGCGCTGCCAGAACAGGAAGGAGCCATGGCCTGAAATGAAGCTGTGACGGGCGACGACCTGTGTGTAGTTGGCCAGATTGTCGCGCAAGAACTGCTTGTTAAATGGCAGAGGCAGGCCGATGTCGCCTATCTCCAAGGTTTCGTTGGTCTCGTTGCGAAACTCCAGGTCCCACACCAGGCGGTCCCCATCCAGGCTGAATCGCTCCAACAGCCCCAGACCGCGCAGCCCGTGCTGTAACTCTCCGTCCCCGCTGTAAACAAAGGCCCGCCCTCCCCGCCCGTCGTCCTCGATAGTGCGAATGTCGCCGGAAGCGAAGGTCGTTGCAGACCTCCATTCTCCTCCTCCTTTGCGGAGACCAACCAGCACCTCACCCAGCGTTTCTCCAGGTGTTACATATTCGGTGTCGAAGAGATCGTTATCCAGCTTCAGGCTGCTGATTCCGCCCCTGTTCCACTTCAACAGGAACTTCCGCCGGGTCTGCTTTGAGATGGCTGTCATGGTCCTGGATTTTCGCTATGTAGCATCAAACCACTATGTAGCATCAGACTGAGCAGGAGAGGACAGCAAAGGCTCACCGTCCTCACCACATTACCCAACCTCCTGAGTTGATGTCCTGACCCGTCATGCTAGCCGCATCATCCGAAGCTAGAAAGAGTGCAATTGCAGCCGCTTCCTCTGAACCCGCGCCCTTCTCAACAAAGCCTTCGTCCCCGCACCAGCGTCCGGCCAGAACGGCGTTCGGTCGAGGTTCCCGATACCGGTTCCGGACCGCCTCTTCGTCAAATGGCTCCTCTCTGTATTCGGCGCGGGCCCGCTCCAGTTCGACGCCGCGCTCCTCGTGCGAACCGGGGCAAATGGCATTGACCGTAATGTTGTACCGGCCCACATCGGCAGCCAAAGTGCGCGTAAATCCAAGGATTCCCATTTTTGAAGTGGCGTAGGGCGTTCGATGCGACAAGGGCTGCTTGCCCGTCCCCGAACTGAAGTTGATTACGCGGCCGCGCCGTTTGCGGATCATCTCAGGCAGAGCGTACTTGCAGCCTAGAAAAGCCGAGTCGAGATTGACCGCCAGCGTTTCCCGCCACTCCTCCAAGCTCATCTGCCATACATCCTTGGTCGGGCCGGCGATTCCCACGACGTTGACCAAGATGTCGATCGTACCGAAACGGTCAATTGTCTGCTGTACCAGCTTGCGGACCTGCTCCTCCTTCGAGACATCCGTTTGTGAGCAGAGCGACTCCGCGCCAGCCGCCCGGATCCTTTCGCCAACAGACCCGTCCAACTCGTCCACGGGAAGAATGTCACAGACAGCAACTGCGGCGCCCTCCTCGGCAAATCGTATCGCGACCGCCTTTCCGTGACCCCGCCCCGCGCCTGTGACCAGGGCCACCCTTCCGTCCAATCTACCCATGAATCGCCTTCCTTTTGTCCCTTCTACTAAAATGTCCGCTTGAATCTACAATGCCTCGAATTGCTCCGGGGGGACACCCTTGTCCGACTGACGGCTCAACAAAGGCAGCAGCAGCTGATTTAGACTCATTTTGACACTTTTTCGACACGTTTCCTGGGGGATTCCCCGGTCCCATTTAACGGTTCAGCGACGTGCGAAATCAAGGATTTTGAGACACTTTGATACACTTTGACACATTTTAAAAATTTTTTTGGGGGCACCACCCCCTTTCAAGCAGTTGAAAAAACGCTAGACCGCCGAAGGGTTTTGACACATCTTGACACATATTTCCGGCACTGCCTTCCTGCGACCAGGCAGGCTTGGTAGTTACGTCCCCTTTAGTTCAATGCCTGCCGCTTGACAACCGCTTCGTCCAGTTCCACCCCCAACCCGGGACCTTCAGGCGGGATGATGAAGCCATTTTCAAATCGAATCGGGTCCTTGAATATCTCCTGGTGGAGTGGGCCTCCGTTGTACTCCTGGATCAACAGGTTGGGCGAACAGGTGTCGAGCTGCACGGCCGCGGCGGCGGCCACAGGCCCACAATACATGTGGGGGGCAATCATGGCATAGTGCGCTTCCGCGATCCCGGCGATTTTCTTCGATTCCAGAATGCCGCCGCACTGCCCCACGTCCAGTTGAATAATCTGCGCGGCCTGCTTTTCCAGTAGCTGAGCAAATTCAAACTTCGAAACCAGCCGCTCGCCGGTGGCGATGGGAATGCTCGTATGCGCTGCAACGCGTGCCATTTCGTCAATGTTTTCAGGCGGCACCGGTTCCTCAAACCAGAACGGGTCGAACTCCTCGAGTATCTTGGCAACGCGGATCGCGCCGGCGGTGCTGAACTGTCCGTGCGTGCCGATACCAATCTCCAGGTCGTCGCCCACCGCGTCGCGGATGCACTGAAAGATCCTGGCAACATGCCGGATCGTCTTCAACGAGAAATCGCTGGGATTCGGAAAGATCGGCTGGAAAGGATCGAATTTGCAAGCCGTATTTCCCTCTTCCACCAGCTTGACGGCGACCTCGCCGGCCTTTTCCGGGTTCTCCCAGATGCCTTCAGACGGCATATAGGCGTACGCGCGCAGCTTCTCGTGGAAGCGTCCTCCCAGCAGATTATATATTGGCTGACCCGTCGCCTTGCCAACGATGTCCCAGCAGGCCATCTCGATCGCGCTCAGCGCCGGCGTCATGTCCAGTCCGGGATGGCGATAATCGTGACGCGAGGCGAAGATTGTCTGCCACAGTTTCTCGATGTCAAAAGGGTTGGCGCCAACGACAAACTGCTCACCGAGATCCTCGATCAGCCTGACCTGCGCGTCCAGATTCGTCGCATTTCCTGAAGGGCGCTCACCCAGGCCGACAATGCCCTCATCGGTCTTCAGCTGTACAAACAGCCACATGCTTCCGCCCCGGAAGGGCGGCACGTTCCTGACAACGATTGTTTCTACATCGACGACTTTCATTTCTTTACCTCACTTGGTGCCTTACCGCAGTTGGTGAGTCGCTCCGATTTCCTCTACTGTGTCAATAGAAACAGTGTCAATAGAAATAAGGGGGACGCTCTACCGATTCAAAGAGCTGTCCCCCTTAATACCTTAACGCCGATGTGTTCTAATGACAAAGGAGTTTTGGTACGTGTCCTGCTATTCTATCTAGTCTGCCGCCACCGCCTCTTCAGCCCGGAGTACCGGATCGTCCCGAACCGGCGTCCTGCTGATGCCGTTGGAATCCCATTTCGAAGGCCACTGAAAATACTCGTCCATCTCTCGGTTGTACCCCTGGCCCAGGATTGCCTCAAGCGTTTCCTCAGCCTGCGCGTACGAACGGGTATCATTGTCGTCCAGCAGCTCCCATAGCAGTAACGAGCGATCGCCGGATTCGATGGCCAGCAGAGTGCGCTCGAGTGATAGAACCAGGGGCAGAATCTGAGTAAGCATGATTTTCGGAGGCAACGGTTCAACCTGAATCCGGTGGATCCCCTCTTTGTTCACTACCGCGGGAATCTCTACAGCAATGTCATCCGGAACACCAGGCAGCGCCCCTTGGTTGGGCACGTTGACCTGGAACTGGCCTTCATTGTCGTTGACCAGAGCGTCGATAATCGGCACCTGCTGTTCGATCGTCTTATTCTTGCCCAGATTGTCCACCAAGCTGGCCGAAGGATCCTGGGCAAGGCGGGCGATCTGCTCAACTCTCCTGTCCTGGTTGTCCACATACATCGGCCAGGAAAGGTGCGATCGCTGGCCGCCCCAAGGCTCGCCGAACCAGAACCTCTTGGCGTCGAAGTCCTTATGGTACCACCATCCGATGTACTTCATCCACACCGTGTCCCCCAACGGCATCAATCCGTAGAGTCTGTACATATGCACGGCGGCGCGCGACAGGTCGATCTCCCACGCCCGCGTCAACTCCCCGGACCAGCCCGACTTGCCCGCCGGCATCGGACGGCTGGCCGCCGTCTCCGCCCAATACGCTTCACCTTTGCTCTGAATCCATTCGTCGATCAAGGGGTAGGCGTCTCTGCCCTCGTATTCGAACTGCGTCAGCCAGATGTTGTGGTTCAAGCCCGGCGCCTGCCATGTCACCTTGGTGTGGTCCAGTTCCAGCATGTTACAGATGTCCCGGTAGCCGTAGTAGCCATGGCACAGTCCGCAAACCTTCACGTCCGTTTCGCGGCCGATTACCGTGCAGCCGTCGTAAACCGGGTTTCCCGACTGGATCAGCCAGGCGTCGGGACAGATCTCCTCAATCTCTCGAGCCACATCCAGAATGAATGAAGTGTTGTAGAAGGAGTACTCCAGCGAACCGGGTCCGTCCCAGTCATATCCATATTTCTGGATCAGGTCACGCGTTTCCAGGCCCGACTGGTAGGTAACGACCGAGGCGGTATTGATTACAAAGTCGGCGTCCTGCATCGTTTCCCGCCGGTCAAGTGTCTGGTCAAAAGTGATATTTGCGCCAAGTTCGTCGGCATAGCGTTCGGCCAACTTATGGATCATCTGCAGCCGTTCTGCGTCAACGTCCATGAATGTCACATGGCTGCCGCTCAGGCTTTCGGTAAGGCACAGGTCTTTCACCAGCCCCAGGGAGAAGGTCGCGCTCCCGGCGCCAATTACACCGATTTTGACAGCGGTTCCCATTGCTCCAGCTCCTGTACTAAATGGACTTTGTTCAAACAAGGAATTCAATCATGAATTGGCAAGAGTGAATTGGCAAGAGGCCCTTCCGGAGTCCAAAAGCCCCCAAAAAAAGATCCTGTGTGCGGCTTGCCGCGTACAGGATCGCTTCGACATTCGAGATAATTCGATTGGGGCGGCGTAAGAGAAGCATCAAAAGGAAACGAGATGAAAGAATCGGCCTGATCCCGGTTGGACTGCAGTTCGCACCTGGCTATAGCTCAACCATCACTCTCCATCTCATCCTCCACTTCCTTCTCCATCTCCATTTCATCTTCAACAGGCAACTCCTCAAACGGCCCTGTTGTCGTAACGTATAAGGCGAAGACCCAACCATAGCCGCTGGGAAGATCGGCGATCGCCACCTGCACCCAGTCGCCTTCCTCCGTTCGCCCAATCCCATTGAAGGTTACACCGGCTACCGCCTTGGCCACAACATCGTACTCGGTACCGGGACCGGCGCGCACGTTCAACCGCTGCCCAAAACTGTTGACAGTGACAATAACCTTTTCCATCGCGCCGTCAGGCGCTGTAGCAGCAGGTCCCGTCTCCGGGTCGGACTCTTCGTCCTCGATCGAGATGATCTCTTCCAGAGGAATCGTGAATTCTTTGACCGTCAATATGTGACCGCTGACAACCAGAAGTTCCTTTGCGGAGGCCCAGCCGTGGTCTCCTTCGTCGTGGTACACGTAAAACCAATCGCTGTTGTCCGTCCGGAAGGCAGCCGTCAAGCGTGAGCCGGCCTTGAAGTGTGCGACAAAGGCCCCGTCTTCGCCATCCCAAATGACGGCACCACCGATTCTGGCCAGCGACAAGGCAACCGGCCCTTCAGGCGGCACGAAGGGCGTCGGCGTTGGCTCAGGAGTTTCCGCCGCTGTCGTTGGTTCGGGCATTGCCTCTTCGGTAGGCTGCGGCGTTGATTCATCCATTGCCTCCGGCGTTTCTGAAGCCTCCGGCATCGCCGTCATCTCGCCCTCCGGCGCGGGCGTGCTCGTTGCCGTCCCCGTAACCTCCATTACCTCCGACGTTGGGGTCGGTGAAGGCGAGGGCGTTGGCGTAGGTGTAATTGTCGGCGTCAGGGTGGGCGTTGGCGTTGGCACTTCAATCGGAAGTCGACCCAGTCCTGCGGCCAGCAGAGTCCGGACTTCCACCCAGCCTTCAGACTGATCCCTCGTCAGAACCAATACCCAAAGAAGGTCGGTGGAGCGCAAGCGCGCAGTCACAAGCGAACCACCGACGAGATTCTGCAGCGGCTCTCCATTCGGTCGATCGTAAAGAGTAGCGCCCTGATTTCGAACAACCGCGAGGACAGTGGGTGAAATCGTTGTTGCCTGGGCTAGCTCGCTTCCACGTTCTCCACTCTGTAGCGAACCTGGCTGCGTTATGGCAAGGAACAAGAGCGCTGCGAACCCCAAAACGAGTCGAATCATCATTGTCATATCTCCAACGCTCGCATGTGGCTCGCCAAGGGGCTCTCCTTTGTGTGCATAAGACGTAGTACCGAAAGCAAATGGGAACCCTGGTTATGGGAGCGTCCGATTTGCCGTCACGCTACCACTACGAGGTTCCCATGCAGTCAACTGGTTCTGCTGAACTTACAATCGCCCCGTGCAGCGGGCGAAAGCGTCCAGAACCCGGCAATCACTCTCAGTCGAGGTTTTTGGACATGCAATTTGACTATTCAAAGGTCGCCGAGACAAAGATACCAGGATTGAACTGGGCGGTGCCTTCCTCAGGCAGTCGAATCGTAACCGGAAATGTGGAATTCCCTTTGCCGGGCAAACTGATTGGGGCGATTCTGGAAATCGTCGACTGAACCGAGATGTCTTCGCTCCCGAACCGGGTTATCCGAACCGGATCGCCGACAGACATTGTCAGGACCTGGTCCTGAGGAATCCCCACGACCAGTTCCAGGGCTGAGGGATCGCCGATAACGGCGGCAGGCGCTGAGGCGCCGATCACCTGGCCCTCTTCAGCACTAAGCGTAAGAACTACGCCTGTCAGCGGCGCGCGAACACTGGCTTTGTCCATGCGCTGTTGCGACTCTTCCAAGTTGACGAGCGCCTGACTTACACGCAGTTCGGCCGACTTCTGGCTTGTGGTCAACTCCAGGATTCTCAATACGGTTGCCTCGGCAGCCGCGACTCTTGCTCTCCCTACGGCCAGATCGACCTCCGACACGCCTTCTTCGAGTTCGTTCAACGCGTGTTGGGCCCGGTGGGCCGCGGCCAGGGCTGACTGTACTTCCGACGCACGCGCAGGTTGAGTCGCTTCATTGTAGGATGCTTGCGCCACGTTCAGGTCGATAGTAACTCGCTGCAAATTCGCAGCCTGCGGCGTGCGGCCAACGTCGCCCCGCCATGCGACCTCATTGTATGCCCGCTGCGCTTGCGTAACCGCCAGCTCCGCCCTCTCAACGTTCGCTCTCAGTTGCTGCAAGCGGGCTTCAGTCGGGCCGGCAAGTAGCTCATTATATCGCGCCCAGGCAGCTGTCGCGCTCGCCCGCGTTGCGGCCAACTCGTCTTCGGTCGCTCCCCCTGCCTCCAATTTCTCCAGGTTGGATTTCGCAAGCTCCAAATTGGCCTGGGCAACAGCAAGATCGCCTTCAGAAGACTGCTCATTGATCTCAAGGAGCGATATCCTTGCCAGCTCCAGGGCAATTTCCGCACGCTGAACGGCCCAGTTGAGTTGAGTCGCATCCAACCTGAACAGCTCCTGTCCCTCTTCAACAAGGTCGCCCACTTCGACGAATACTTCCAGGACTTCCCCGCCCACGCCCGGCGTAACCGCCCGCGACTTCGTAACTTCGAGGGAGCCGAAATATGTAGGAATGCTCGTCTGGGGCTCAACCGCGTCCTGCTGTGCCCCAGTGGCGGAGGCAAGCCGGTCATTCGCAGCCAAATTGGTCGCGAGATGCCCGTTTTGAACGAGAGCAACACCCGTCGCGATGAACACAATCAGGAGCAGAATGGGCACGACTCGACTAACTGTTCGTAACATAGTGGCCTCCTCTGAAGAATCCAGATCCTCCGGAGCCTGACAGAATAAATTAGGAGGGGGGGAGAGCAATACCGGAACTTGCTTTCAGTTCCGCTGGCCGCAGCCTTGAAGAACCAGCGCCTCAATCCCTACTCTCGCTCGCCAGCGCAACCTGATCAGTATACCAATCCAGATAGATCAGCGCAAAGTCCCTTCTCACGCTGGATTGCACAACTTGTGTTGCCGCTGAAACGGCACAATTTGCCGTTGAGATGGGTCTAACCGGCCAACCTATCGAGCGACTCCTGCACGCTGGGCCTTTTGCCTGCGGCGACATCCTCCCGTCTCCGCTCGTGGAAAACAGTCAGGATCCCGTTGGACTTGGCCAGCCCATTGATCTCCTTACAGTACGCCTCAAGCTTTTCGCCCGGGAGCGCCCACAACGCTATGTCATCTGAGAGCGCATCAAGGTAGGCTCTCGCGCCGCAACATCCAAGGCTCATCGCGGCTCGTCCTCCATTTCTAACCTGGGGCACTACTGCACAGGCCGGCCTGCCCATCGCCGGCGGAACGCCCTCGTCGACCCGGGCCGCCGCTTCGGTCAATATCAGGCTCTGCTGCGCGTGGGCGAATAGCAGAACTACATCTGCGTCCATAGGGAAATCCGCCAGCGGACCGTAAACTGTGTGCCGCACCGGCTGCGGCAGCACAGGGATGGCGGCGACCTCCTCCTCCCTGACATAGTCCAGCCCTTGCATTGCCTCCAGCGCCGACATCAATTCAACCGGCTGCGCCGCGGACGCACCTTCAAGGTTATGCGTGTGTACGCCGATGGCACACAGTTCGTGGTCCTTGGCGCTGGTCGAAAAGACCTTCTGTGATGCCTCCTGCCAGAAGTAGCAGCCGGCCGGGGCCACATCCTCATAGGATGGTATCCCTGCCGGCAGTTCGTCGGCAAAGCCGATCGCCACAGGAGGAAGCGAGAGTTGCAAAGACTCGTCGAGCTGCTCTGCCTGCGTGGTGAAATTGCTCATGGCGTACTATCTCCTTGGTGTGATGGGGCCCGCCCTTCGCTTCAGGTCTCTTGAAATGAAGGGAGAAGATACCGTAACGATCTTGTTTGGGCCTGAATGTCATTCTGAAGCGCCACAGTCGACGCAGACTTCAAGCGGCAGTCTCCCGAGTGAAGTCAACCCGTGCCGGCTTAGGCTCAAAGCCAAGTTTACGGTTGAGCGCCAGCATAGGACTGCCTTCCTCGTTGCTTGTCTCAATCGTTTCGGCGCCACAACTTTGGGCATACTGGATCGTTCGCATTTTGAGTGCCGTGGCGATACCCCTGCGCCGGTGGGAGCGAACGACCCCTGTCAATCCCGCATCCAGGCGCATTCCTGCGGGATCATTTCGCCAAAGATTGCTCATGCCGATGAAGGTTCGATCGGCGGAAAGCGCTACAAAAAAGGCCTCTTCATCCAGGGCGGGGTCCTTCAGGACCATCTCCTCAAATTCCTCAACCGTCGGCTCCGCGAACGGCTCCGTAGACGGCACGTCCTGCACGATCTTCCAGCGCAAATCGCGCAGTTTCCGTTTCCACTCCGGCTCCTCTCCGTAGAGTTGGGACAGTGTTTTCAAGCGGATCCCGTCCTGTGCCAGTCGCTCATACGCCCCTTCGCAAGCAGAGCCGTCGAAGTTCACGACCTGCAAGGCCGATGAGGGCGACCGCGCTCCCTGGTGAAAGCCTTGCCCCAGCAGGAACCGGACCATTGCACTGTCATCTTCCCTAGCCCCGCACTTCAAGCGTCGGAATTCGCATTTGCGGCGAGCCAGTAGGCTCCGGATGCTTCCGTACAAGAGGGGGAGAAGCTGAGATGTCTCGTGGTCGGGATGGATATCAAATCGAAGACAGACCGTAGAAGGGCTGTCCTGCCAGTAGGCATTGTAGCAGGTCCCGACCGCCGCCATTCTCCGTTCCTGAGAATATGCTGCGACTCGTTCATGGAGAGACTCTACCGGCCAGTCACCGTCCTCCCGCCTAAGTTCTTCCGCCGACTCCGGCCGTCTTTCCGGAGAGACGGTCCGGAGAAAGTTTGCGAGGTCCTCGTACTCCCGTTCACTCGCTCGAAAGGGGCGAACGTTATAGACCGTCACACTCGGTTTTCCATCGAAGGCATCTTCACTGCGCCGTCGCGCCGCTCATCCATGTTGGCCTCCATTGACTTAGGATATCGATCTGGCAGGCGTGAAACGTCATTGAGACGGCTGAGGGCCTTTGCCGGCAGTTTCCAGCCGCCGGCTGCGAGATTGTCACGGGCCTGCTTAAGCGTTCGTGCGCCTACGATAGCGCTCGAAATAGCGGGCTGCTCGAGCACCCAGCGCGTTGCTACCTGGGCCGGCGTTCGGTCCAGGTCTGAGGCCACTTCCAGCAGCGTCGTCAGTGTCTCGTCGGCACTGGCGGCGAAATAGCCTTGGGGAAAGGCCCATCCCTCCTCCGAGCGTGTGCCGCCGTGGAGGCGTTCGCCCGGCCGGTATTTCCCGGTCAGGAAGCCCCCACCCAAAGGGCTCCAAACGACAACGCCAATCCCCTTCAATTCGCAGACCGGAATGATTTCCTGCTCAATGTCGCGCACGACGAGGCTGTACTGGGGCTGATAGGCGGCGAATCGTTCCCAACCGTTGTGATCGCTGAGCCACACGGCCTCCATCAGACGCCATGCCTCAAAGTTGCTGCAGGCAGTGTATCGAACCTTGCCCTGCCGCACCAGGTCGTCCAGGACCCGCAAGGTTTCGTCCAGAGGGGTCTGCGTGTCTACATGGTGAATATAGAGAATGTCGATGTAGTCCATTTGCAGGCGGCGCAGACTGTCCTCGACAGTGTGCATCATGTGGAAGCGGCTGGTCCCCGAACTGTTGACGTCGGGTCCCATTGGATTGAAGAATTTCGTCGCGACAACGGCGTTTCGTCGCCGCCCCTTGAGTACCTGTCCCAAGATCGTTTCCGAAGCGCTGTCTGCGTAGGAATTGGCCGTGTCGAAGAAATTCACGCCGGCTTCAATGGCCAGGTCCACGATGCGTCCGGCCTCCTTTTCGTCCGTACCATGTCCAAAGGTCATCGTACCCAGGCAGATCTCCGAGACTTTAAGCCCGGTGCGCCCCAACCGCCGATATTCCATGCCCAACTCCTGTTGGATGTTTTTCTTCCCGCCTCTACAGTTGTTCGCCACCAGCCAGCCCGTCCTGCAGCCGGCGCATTTTGAGCACGAAGGAGTCCTCGTTCAGCTCTACGTCCCCGTACCTGACTGCCTCTCCCTTGGAGATTGCTCGCTTGACTACCGCTCCTTCGGCAAGGCCCAGAGGCAACAGGCCCTCCTGACGCGCGACGGACGCCTTCTCACACTGGCCTACGACCGTGTATCCACCTCCTCCGTCCAGCGCCTCGCCTTTTCTGAGGTCCCTCTTCGCCACGGTAACGCATTCTGCGGTTGCCGTCGGGGCGCACGACCCGTTCGCCGCGTTGAAAAAGACGGCGCGAGCAATACTGAGCGGGGCCGGGACTGCCACCAGATGATAGGGCCGGTAAAGGAGAAAGTTCTTGCCCTCCCCGCCGACATGGCAACCGTGGTAAGCCAGGTCTTCGCGGGTAAAGGGATGCTCCGAGCGGACGACTGCAAAGACGCCCATTTTGAGGGGATTCGGCAGTAGGGTCCTGCCATCTGCGGCAACCGAATTCGCCAGCTCCACTACACCGTGCCGGCTGAGCAGCCCTCCCTCCTCCTGCAGACTGAAGCGTAGGGGAATTTCTTCGAGATTTACCGAAGGCTCGTGCATGCCCCTTCGGTCCGGCACAAGGCCGGCAGCATTTGCGAGGGCGGTCATCTCCACCTGCGCCTTCGTGCCGTCGCGAAAGGAGTTGAACATTTTCAGATTTATCGTGCGCCGTTCTATGTGCTCTTCGGTGAAGCCGAAACGGGAGGCCGCCGTCTCAGGTGTTCCCTCGAAATCGTCGTCGAAGTAGATGGTCCCTCGACCCGCCGCCACGATCTCCAATCCCAGGCTGCGCGCCCATTCGACGATGTTCCAGGTTACAGCCGGCTGGTCGCCGTCCACCATGGTGTAGACGACGCCGGCGGCATCAGCTGTGCGCCGCAAGAAGGGTCCGACCGTTACGTCCGCTTCCACGTTCACCATAACGACGTGTTTGCGGTTGCTCAAGGCGTGGTATGCGTACCTTGCGCCCACCTCAGGCAGACCTGTGGACTCTACGATCACGTCGACTGAATCGCAATCCGTCAGCGCCAGTCCGTCTTCGACGATTACAGGTCTGCCGGCGCGGACTGAGTCCTCCAATTCGTCTCCTGTTTCCGCCGTTTGAATCTCCTCTGAGGCGGCTCCGCTCGAAAGATAGGCGTATCGGGCATTGTGTGCATTGACGTCGGCAATGGCCGCAACTTCCATCCCTTCCATCTGCGAAATCTGGGCCACCAGACCCGCGCCAAACTTGCCAGTGCCGATTACACCCACTTTGATCGGGTTTGACTCCGCTGCCCTCTGCGCCAACATCTGACTGATCACAGTTCGCTCCTTCTTGCCAGGTTTTCGGTCAACCGGTCCCGTCGCCGTCGGGCTCGGGCGCGAAGGCCAGTTCCAATGCCTTGGAGGAGACTTCAAGGTAGATTTCCGCGAGCCTGTCGTAGATTTCCGGGCTGTCCTGCTGAAATGGAGGTGGTCCGAGCCGACGCAGAAGCGCCATTCGAATCAGAGGCGGTGCGATGTTGTAGTGCAATGTTCGCAGGTCCTGGCGCGTGCCTCCCGGTCCCAACTGCCGCCCGCCCCAATAGGTGTCGATCTGCGCGGCGAGGTCTAAATGCTCATCCTGTCGGACAGCCGAATCCTCCAGCGCGTTCAGTCCGTCGTACCCGGCAATCGGCGAGTCGGACGCGGCGCCGGACAGTTCCCCTTCGCCGCGAAAGTCCTCTTCTACGTCGTGGCTGCGACGAAGACGCAGTCCTGTCAGAACCTGCTGCCGGTCTCTTCCCCGCAGAAGCAGCAACTGCCAGGGGTCGTCGGAAATCATCTGGCCAAACCGGTACAACACGACCAGGGTATGCCTGCAGGGAGTACCCTGGCTGAGACAATCGGAGCAACGCGCCTCTACTTCCCCGGCTGCCGATGAAGGTGAAAGCAGGGCGACTTCGGCGTCACTGAAGACCGCATCAAGTACGGCGAGAAACGTTTCCCACTCGTTTCCCCCAGCCAGCAGCTGCGCTGCGTACAATGCCTCCCCTGCCAACGCGTCGAGGACCCCCGACCACTCTTCGTCGCGCAGCGGCGGGATATCGATCTCAACCTGGCAGCTGCCTCGATGGGACTCACCAACCTCTGCCCTGATGCGGCCAAACTGAACGTCAACGGCCTTAACCTGCAACCGCCGCGTCAGTGCCTGACCACGCTTCAGGTCGAACCCCTGCGCATTCAGATACGCATGCCATCGGACAGCCCACGAACCGTCCTTGCCCGGTGCTTCGGTCATCTATGTTTCGGCTCCAGTCCAGTTACTTGCTGACGATTTCAACCCTTATGCGCATCGGCGTGACAGGTCTGTCAGCGCGCCGGGAGGCGCAACTGCAAGAAATGCCGCATCGATTCGCAGCTTAGTAACATCTCAAGGCAGGCGAAGGCAACTCTCTTCCGTAGCCGGCCTCCTCTAACCGCGGCTGCGGAGCGCAATCAGCTGGCGAAGACCCTCGGTATCCATGTCGGCCAGCCAGTCCTCGCCGCTGTTGACGATCGATTCCGCCAAATCCTGTTTGCTCTCTATCATTTTGTGAATCTGTTCTTCCAAAGTGCCAGAAACGACAAACTTGTATACTTGAACGGAGCGTTTTTGGCCGATTCGGAATGCCCTGTCGGTGGCCTGGTTCTCCACTGCCGGGTTCCACCAGCGATCGAAGTGGAAGACGTGATTCGCCCTTGTCAGATTCACGCCGACGCCTCCTGCCCGCAAACTGAGAACGAAAATCGGCGCCCCGTCACTGTCTTCCTGGAAGGAGCGTACCATTTGCTCACGCCTCGCCGCAGGCGTACCGCCGTGCAGGAACAGTGCCTCCCGCCCCAGATTCTCCATCAAGTGCCGACGCAACAGATGTCCCATCTCCACAAACTGTGTAAACACGAGTGCCCGATCACCAACGGCGAGGGCTTCTTCAAGCATCTCAGTCAGCCGGCTCAACTTGCCGCTGCGGACCTCCAAAGGACCCTTTTCTCCCAGGTAGTGAGCGGGATGGTTCGTCACCTGTTTCAGCTTGAGAAGGAGTCCCAGTACCAACCCCCTCCGCTGCACTCCTTCGCTTCTCTCCACGCGCTCCATCGTCTCCTCTATGACCTGCGTGTAGAGAGTCTCCTGTTCCTTGGAAAGAGAGCAGTACACGACCATTTCATTCTTTTCAGGCAGGTCCGAAATAATCGTCGGATCGGTCTTGAGGCGCCGCAAAAGGAAGGGCTGCACCATCCTGCGGAGATCGGCAGCGGCGAATTCGTCATTATAGCGTTCGACCGGCAGGACAAACTGCTGGCGAAAGCGCTCCCGATTCCCCAGGTAGCCGGGATTGAGGAACTCCATGATGCTCCACAGTTCAAGAAGCCGGTTTTCCACGGGAGTACCTGTCAGTGCAACCCTGAAGGGCGGTGACCCACCCTTTTCGCCCAGCGCCTTGGAGTTCCCGCTCAATCGCCGGATCGCCTGCGTCTGTTTGGCCGACGGATTCTTGATGTTCTGCGCTTCGTCCAGGATAAGGTCGCTCCAAGCCTGCGTCTCCAACATGTCGATATCGCGCCTGGCGATGCCAAAGCTTGTGATCACCATGTCATGCTGGGACAGCGCAGAACGAAACGCCTCGCCGCTCAGCCTACCGCTCCCGTGGTGCAGCAAGAGGCGCAAACCCGGGGCAAATTTCTCAATCTCGTGCCGCCAGTTGGCGACGACGCTCGTCGGGCAGATCAGTAGCGCAGGCCGCTCCCGGTCCTCTGCATGACCGTTACGAGACCGGCGCCGGATTTCTGCCAGCTGCCGTGAGTGGAGCAAGAGAGCAATTGCTTGAATTGTCTTTCCCAGTCCCATGTCGTCGGCGAGACAAGCCCCTAAACCAAGCTGCCGCAAAAACGAGAGCCAGCCCACCCCTCGGCGCTGGTAGGGCCTCAGTTTGCCCACGAATCCGTCGGGTTCCTGAATGTCTTCGACGGGTTCAATACCTCGTAACCGCTCTAATGCGGCACCGAGCCAGCCGTCGGCTACAACCGCCTCCAGGGGCAGATCCGGTCCGGAAAGGCCCTCGGCCATCTCGTGATCACCGGGTGGATCAAATGGCGCTGCCAGGTTATCAAGCTGCGGTCCATCTTGTCCTTGCGGCAGGCCATCGGGCCTCCAGGCATCGAATAAAGACGCCGCCCAGGTTTCCCGATCACTCTCCCGGTCTGTGCGGGAAAAGGCCTGCGCCAACCCCACGGCCTGCAAGAGCGGCATGCTCCCGACCGCTTCGTTGCGGTCCAGGAACCGCCGGGCCGCATGAACCTGCGCAGGATCCAGTTCCAGCCACTCCTCGCCCAAGCGCACCAGCGGCGAACCCAAGTCCGCAAGTCGTTCAAACTCTTCTCTGCTGAGCGTCTGATCTCCGAGAGTCAGTTCCCAGCGGAAGTGGATCAGTCCTCTCAAGTCCAGAGACGCGCTTGTGCCCAGACCTTCATCCTGGCTGCCCGGCCCGCTCTGTCCTATCACGGCGCCCTGCCCGGCCCCCCCTGACGCGAAACCGGCCTGGCCGCCCAGACGAAGGCGCAGGCCCAGACGTGAACGGCTGCGGGCCGCCCACCATTCCGGCATTATGACACCGAAACCGCTGCTCTGAAGTAGAGGGCCTATCTCTTTCAGGAACAGGTAAGTTTCTTCAAGTGAAAGAGTCGCCCGTTCGGGACGCGGCGCCCTCAGGCTTTCACGTATTGGCGCGAACAGGCGGCTTGCTATTCCCAGACCGGTCAGCAGCCGCTCCTGTGGTTGGTCAAAGCGCCGGCCGTCCACGCGGATACTTTGGCCATTCTGATTCCATACCCTCTGCGCCGGAATCAGTAAGTCCGGTTCGTCTTTATCCTGCAAATAGTACTGAAGATGCCAGTTGTTCAGTGGGATAGGGGCGGGAGGCGAAGCAACTGACTCCGAGTCAGGATGGGAACCCTTGTCTTCGTCGGCCTGCAGCTCCAGTGCGAATGCGACCTGAAAATTGGAGTCCGCCACCGAGGAGTGGAGTTGCTCCATCCACTCGATCCATCGTTTATATAGTTGATGAGCTGGCTGGGGAGGAAGTTGAAGCAGCGGTTGCTCACCGGAGAGGCCATCCATCCACATTGAACCGGAAGATGGGAGAGGGGTCCGCAGGCCGCTGCCGAGTCCGGCGGCCGCGCGCCGATCCGGACCGCTCCCGTTTCTCCCTCTCACTTCGGACGACCATTCGCGGATCGCCCGATTTATCACAACGCCAATGAAGTGTTCGACAATCGCGCCGGGAGCCGGCGCATCTTCCAAGCGTTCCAGATCGTAGGCTCGGCAAACAGGAGGCATCAATTCGACGAGATATTCCAGGCGTTCTCGCAGACTGCCCTCCAGGAGAAATGGTTGCCACGAGGCCCAGAAACGGCCGCTGCTGTCCGGTATCAGCCCTGGCAAAAAGTGCTGTCCGGCAAGCAGCTCCAGTACAAACTTCGCCGCGTGGCTCCAAAACAGGAGATCATTTCCCAGACGGGCATGGCGAAACAGCGAGGTCGAATAAGGAAGTTCGATGAGCCTCTCATTTGTAAAACGGCTGAGGAAGGCCAGCGTGTGGAAGGGATCCAGAGTCAGCCCGGTGACCTGCCAGGCCTGGAGTCGGTGTGGCTCGCTGTCCCCCGATAAGGCATTTACGCCCTTCTGAAAGGATCCCAGATGTGTCTGAGGAAGTCCACTTTGGCTGGGTAACCAGACACTGGCCGTAGCCGGGCTTCCCATCAAGCTGGTCAGCTCGCTCGCAGTGGCAAACTGGCGCAGTATTTGTCTGAGTGTCCCCACCGGCATCTGAGCAGGATGGGAGGGAATCTTACCATTGCTGCGCGCGCTCAGGAAACGACTGCTGTCCGTGTTTGCGGTGGATCCGGGCGGAATTCTTGCATCGGAGGCAGCTGTACGTCCGACTTCCCCGGGATCCTCATTTTCTCCGAGTTCCCGCTCTTCCCACACGCTGGGAGTTTCATGGTTTTCTCCCCACAAGAAGAGCCTGGGACCGTTTACGGGAGCCGAGCCCCGGGAAGGCTCAGGACCCCCTGTCAGCCCCCGCTTTGCCTGAACCCCAGTGGTCTCCGCCCGGCGAGGCGTCGAGCGGTCCTGCCGCATCGGGAGATCCTCTTTTCCCTGTACACGGGAACTGTGAACGGGGCTGAAGGCGTGCCGCTCTTGGCCTTCCTCGAAGGGATTGCCGGAAGTGAGCCAAGCAGCATGAAAGGTAAAAGGCATAACCTACATTGTACCCTGATTTCCCTCAAACAGTCCAAATTCGACAATGAATCCTGTTCAGCACAAACTGTTTCAACCGTCGTTACAGTTTCCTGCTTTGACCCCTTTCAATCAGCCCATTCTCGACCACCCTACACCTGAGCGCATCGAGGCCTCCCGGCGGGCAGCTAGAACAGACCTGTTACCTGTCCCGTCGCCGGATCGATGTCTACCCTTTGAGCGGCCGGCGCACTGCCGAGACCCGGCATCGTCCTCATTTCTCCCAGGAGAGGATAGACGAAACCTGCGCCCACACTGGCTCTTACCTCTCGTACAGGCACAGTGAATCCGGACGGCGCCCCTTTGAGCTTGGGATCGTGGCTCAAGCTCAAGTGCGTCTTTGCCATGCAGATAGGGAGACTGCCGTACCCGCTCTGTTCATACTGGCGAATCTGACGGTTGGCCAGGGCAGTGTACTCAATGCCGTCCGCACCGTAAATTGAAGTAGCAATCTTCTCAATCTTCGCTTTCAGAGGCTGATCCAGCTCATAGAGAAAGCGAAATTCGGTCGGCTCCTCTGCCGCTTCTACAACCGTTCGCGCCAACTCCTTTGCCCCGCCGCCTCCATCCGCCCAGTGCGTGGACACTGCCCAGCGCGCACCCGCCTCCACGGCGACCCGTCCAATAACATCGATTTCGCTCTGGAAGTCGCTGGAAAAGCGGTTGACGCAGACAACCGGGCTTACACCGTGCGCCCGTACGTTTTGGATCTGCCTGCGGAGATTGGCGGCGCCCTCCGCTACATCGTCGGGATTCTCCAAAAGCATGTCTTCTGGGAGAGGTCTTCCAGGCACAACCCGGTACCTGCCCGTATGCGATTTGAGCGCCCGCACTGTCGCCACGAGGACCGCGGCGTCGGGCCGCAACCCGCTGTAGCGGCACTTGATATTGAAGAACTTTTCGGCCCCGATGTCGGCGCCAAAGCCTGCCTCCGTGATCAGATAGTCGCTCGTCTTGATTCCAATCAGATCGGCAAGAACCGAGCTATTGCCGTGGGCAATGTTGGCGAAGGGTCCGGCATGGACCAGCGCCGGCGTATTCTCAAGCGTCTGGAAGATATTGGGCTTTATCGCCTCTTTCATCAGCACGGTCATCGAGCCGGCGGCCTGCAGCTGTTCGGCCGTGACGGGCTGGCGCTTTCGATCTCGGCCCACCGTCACGCGTCCGAAACGCGCCCGCATATCTTTCAGGCCCGTCGTCAGCGCCAGTATCGCCATCACCTCCGACGCCGCCGTAATGTCAAATCCGGTCTGCCGCTGCGGCCCGTCGGACTTTGCGCCAAGACCGCTAACTATGTTGCGCAGCCCCCTGTCATTGACGTCGAGAACGCGCCGCCACATAATGCTGTAAGGGTCGATCTCCAACGAGTTTCCCTGGTAGATGTGCGCGTCGATCATCGCAGCCAGCAGATTGTTGGCTGCCGACACCGCGTGCATATCGCCGGTCATGTGCAGATTGAACTGCTCCATGGGAACAACCTGGCTGTACCCGCCGCCGGCCGCGCCGCCCTTGATGCCAAAGGTAGGTCCCTGGCTGGGCTGTCGGATGGCCACTGTCGCCGACTTGCCGATGTGATGCATCCCCTGACCCAGGCCAACGGTCGTCGTCGACTTGCCTTCGCCTAAGGGGGTCGGAGTGATCGCGGTGACCAGGACATAGCGGGCGTTCGGACGTCCCGCCAGCGCTTCCACCGCTTCCAGACGCACCTTCGCCATGTGGTCGCCGTACAGCTCAATGTCCGACCTGCCCAGTCCCATCTTTTCCGCGATTTCCCAGATGGGGACGAGCTCTGCAGCCTGAGCGATTTCGAGGTCCGTCGGCACAGCAATTCTGCTCATTGAATAGCTCCTGTAGTCCTCAACTCTACAATAAAAGCGGGTTAGACCGGTAAAGCGGGTTAGACCGGCAGTCGGCAAACTGCCCCTTCCTGCGAAATCTCACTACCTGGTCTCAAGATTTTCAAACATGCGACGCGTTGCTGAAGCGATCTCTTTGACAGCCATGTCAAACGCGCTTTCATTTGCCCTGGACGGCCTTCGATATCCGCTCACTTTTCGAACGAACTGAAGGGCCGCGTCCTCCAACTCCCGTTGCGTTGGCTGCCGCTCCGGATTGCGCAGCTTTCTGATGTTTCGGCACACCTTACACTCTCCCTCCGCACACTCTCCCTCCGGCCTCACGCAGAATGCGATTGACGGATCCCCAGTCGGCTCGTTACCGGGGGAATGAGGGCATTCTAACTTTCGGTCCGGCCGAAGCCACTCAAAACCGTTCTGTCCGCCCGCAGGGCGATTATTGCGCCTTCCGTGTCCCGGACTGTTTCATAATAGCGTTCGGCCTCTGTTTCGTCGGCATAGTAGTGTCGTACAATTTTCCACCGCAATTCTCTCTGGCGTTCGCCCGGCTCGATCAGTTCGGCCTTGCCATAGAAAACGACATAGCGGGCATCGCCTCTGCCGCCGTCGATGCAAACCGTAACCGTCGGGTCCCGCCGCAGATTCCTGATTTTTACAGTTCTGGTCTGCGCGCTGACATACAGGACGCCATCTTCAAATATGTACCAGACCGGCGTAAGCTGAGGCGCTCCGTTTCTTCCATTTGTCGCCAGGATCGCATGACGGTCGGCCTGCAAAAAATCCGAGACTTGAACATTCATATCAGCAACCTCCCAATTAAGCGCCGGCTGAACCGGGGACGCGATGCCCTTCGATCTGCCGGCAGTATTCGGATCAGCGCCATCCGACCCTGGACGCGCTAACCGAAAATCATAGCAGAAAGAGGGTGCCTTGTCGAAACCCGGTTTGAGAATTCTCCGCAAATGGTATAGGGTAGCCCTATCTGTAGACAGCGGTGCGAGTGCGGTTACCGGGACGCGCGATCCGGCCCGTCACCGACACACGATCGCTGTACACAGTACCTGAATTGGGCAAGAGAATTCTCAGGTCCGAAAGGACAGACAGGAGCGAGCGATGCCTGTAATGAACCAGTCGCAGATAGACGACCTGCTGCATAGCAATACCATCTGCCGCCTGGCCTGCGTGGACTATGAAGGCGCGCCGTACGTTGTGCCCTGCTGGTTCACTTACGCAGACGGCGGCTTCTATGTCGTGCCGCGCGCCAGGTCGGCCTGGGCCGGCTATCTGAAGAATGACGGGAGGGTCTTCCTTTGTATCGACGCCGAAGATGGACGCCGTGTGCTTGTCAAGGGAAGCGCAAAGGTTGTGGAAGAGCCGAACGTGGGCGGCCGTTGGGTCGCTATCGGCCAGGAGATGGCCGAACGCTACGGTGGCGCAGCCGGCCTGAAGTATCTTGAAGCAACCATGCAGGAGCCTCGCTGGCTGTTCTTTATCGAAGCAGGCGAAATGCTGTCCTCAAGCGGCGGTTGGGCGCAAAAGTACAAGCACTACGATTGGTAAACGCGCGTCCTTCCGGCCCGCCGGCTGAATGGGTCTCCGCTGCAGCGACAGGGAAGTTTTCGACGCCGCCTACTCATACCGGAGCGCCTCAGCCGGATAGATGCGCGACGCCTGCCACGCCGGCAGAATCGTCGTCAGCAGCGAAAAGAGCCAGGCCGCGGCCAGCATCCCCGCGATTGTCAGCCACGGGGTAGGAAAACTCTGTTGCGTTGCCAAGTCATAGGCTTGGCCGATAGTTTTGTCTCCCAAAATCAGTCCAGTTACGCCACCCAAAAGAATTCCCGTGAGCGCGATGAAGTTAGCCTCGAGAACAAACAACAGCGCCACAGTGCCTGGCGGGTAGCCAATTGCCCGCAAGACGCCGATTTGCTGCCTCCTTTCGACCACAGTTCTGCTGCTGATCACGCCCAGACCGGCAATACCGACAACCAGCCCCAGGGCCAGAAAGCCCTGAAACAGTCCCAGGATGCCCCGTAAAATGGCCTGTCCGGCCGCGAAAAGCTCGGAGAGCGGCGCTGCATTCAAACCGCTGCTCAACATCGACTTCTCCAGGGCTTGCGCCGTTTCGCCCACGCTCTCGCCTTCCGCGACCTTTGCATAGAAGACGTCAGGCTCCACCGGCTCGCCATTGAGAATATCCAGGACCCGCCGGTTGATCTGGAAACTGGCCTCAGCCAGCGTTTCGTCATCCGCAAGCACGCCGATGACCTGTACCCTATGCGTCACCTCTACCCCGCCCTCTACTCCGGTCGGGCTGGTGGTCGAGACCTCTGCCTCAACGCCGCCAATTGCAAATCCCGCTCCCGTGGTCAGGCTGTCCGGTCGGTTGCTGAGTTCAACCACTACGCGGGGAAGCGTTCCTCCTTCTTCCAGGTAGAATCCCTGCAACTCCAGCCCCCTGCTCCAAGGGGGGCCGTTAGCGCCCCCTCCTCTTCCAAATCCGTCTCCGGGCGCGTCTCCATTTTCCACAGGCGGCTCTTCGACCCATCTTGACGTGACCACGGCAACGTCATCCCGCTCCGCCAGCGCCTGCCAGACCTCCTCGTCGGTCCCGAAACCCTCGGCACGCATCTGGAATCCGTAGTGCAGCGCGGCCTGCGCCGCATAGCCTTCATCAATGCCGGCCATGTTAAGCGTCGAAGTTTCGACTGTTCCACTTTCGAGGGGCTCCAACTGCCGCGCCGTGACTCCCATGCGCGCCACTGTTCCCAGAACCGCCAGCCTGTCCCTGGGAAAATCAGCCCGCTTCTCCGCTTCCTCATAGATGTCCGTGACCGGGTCGAACAGACTGAGCAGGCTCGGCGACATGACAATGTCGAATCCGGCCGTGCGCTGTTCGTTTGGCTCGGTAACGACCTCGGTCGCCCGAATTACCACGCTCATCACCGTCACCGTCGTAATCACCATTGCGAACAGCAGAATCGCCGTCCCTGTCCTGAATCGATTGCTCAGAGGGTAGGCCACCGCCGTCTTCAGTACAGGGGTGAGCGGCCCGACTCCTCCCACGAGCCGCACAAACAGGCCCGCAAGGCTGTCGGCGTTGAACATGATCACCATAATTGCGCCGATGATGATTAGCGGCCCGCTCAATGCAAAAGATAGCAGCGTGAAACCGGGGTCCTGGTTGAACCACGGCAGGTCGGTGTCGAGTATGTCGCTCCAGGGCACGCCCCACAGGGCAAGCAGGCCCACGCCAATAAATGTATATGCCAGGCGGAGGCGAAGCGCGGCCTGTCCGGCAGTCCAACGACGGCCCAACCACGCGCCGCCCCACCCCAGGCCAACCAACAACAGTGTGGCGCCGACAAAGGCGACCGTCTGCCCGTTTTCCCGGCCCAGCCAGGTCAAATACCCGCCGACCCCAAGCAGGAATATGAGCGCCAACAGGCGCAGCGAAAGTCCTATGACGCCCAGCTTCTTTCCGTTTGACGTATCCGGCAAGTTGCGGATGGCTGAAATGATGTTGAGCCGGCTTACGTTCCAGGAAGCGACCGTAACCACCACGAACGTAAGAATAACGCCGAGACAGTAGGCAATGATGAGAGAAGTAGGCGCCGCATGCCAGTAGAAGCGGATTGGCGCCGAGGCCCCCTCGATTCGCTCAACTATGCTGTTGAGGAGACCGCTCACGAATCCGATCATGCCATACGAAACCAGCAGGCCCAGCCCCAGGCCCACCAACGCCGCCGCGAGGTCGTAGACCAGTCCTTCCGTAACAAACATCTGAACGAGGTGGACGCGCCTCATGCCGACAGCGCGCGCAATGCCCAGTTCGCTGCGCCGTTCCGCCGCCAGCATCACGAAGATCAGAAAGATCAGCAGAACGCCCGCAAAAATCGAGAGAATCCCGAAGCTTGAGAAAACCGTCCCCAAGGCGATGCCGCCAATTTCCGCTACGTCTGTGACGAACTGCTTGCTGAGCGGCGCGAGCACTTCAAAGTCCCGCAAATCGGCCATGGCCGCTTCAAGCGCCCGCCTGTCATCGTTGCCCAACGGCAGTGATTTCAGCCAGTCATGAACGGCTCCGCTGCTTAACGCTCCTCTCAATGCAACCGGTATAACGCCCTCCGAAGGGCCGTCGAGGTGGTCAACCAACACGTCAAGATCGGACTCGAAGCTCGTCGCCTGCGTCCACATGCCGGCGATCTGCATGATGAACTCAGGCACGTCGTCCCCAAACAGCGGGTTGACCGGCGCGACAGACTCTTGACGAATGATCCTGGCAATTTCCGGCCTGCGCAGAACCTCCAGCAGGCCGGCCGCCCGTTCCTCGTTGAGCGACAGCGCCCGCAGCTGGTCGCTCACGTCTGCGGTGTGTACCATGCCGCTGACTTCATCGCCGGCATTCGAGATCAGAATGTTATTGACCTTGTCCGGCATGAACAGCAGCTTCTGCGCCTCATCCGTGTGCATCATCACCACCGGAAGGACCGCTCCCAGTGGGCCTGCCTCAGCGACCACCGCCCGAACTCGGTAAGGAACAGGAATCGGACCAATGAAGATCTCCAGCAGGTCGCCGGCTCGTGCATCGAGCTGAATAGCCCCAAGCTCGTTCAGGTACACTTCGCCTTGACGTAACTGCAGCCCAAACTGACCAAGCCTCTCGTCCACATCCTGACCCAGAGTGTTGAGGTTGATCGAGCTCAGCGCCTCCGTCGCCGCAATGATCAGTTCCTGCTGGTCAGGAACGTCGAAGCCAAGCATCGGCAGCGTTGGCACCATGATTGGTGCGTCAGGGTCCAGATTCAGTTGGGCCAGGTCCTCGTCCGTTATCCCAAGCGCCTCCAGGCTGATCACGTCAGAGTCGATCTCGTCGAGGATTTCACCGGGGAAACCAAGGTTTCTCAGGACCTGTACGGGAAGCTCCAGCTGCCGCAGTGTGAAACTTGGACCTTCTTCCTGCAGCAACACTGCTCCTGCCGCGCCAAGCGCCAGCGCAGTCCCCACCAGGCTGGTCTCTTCCAGCCCGACCGCCGTCCCGACCGCCTCCGCAGCCTCTCCGGTCTGCTCCCACAGCCCGACAAGCTCGACGAAGACATCCCCGATACCGTCGCGCAGGTCGGCCGTCCGCACCGGTTCACCTTCGATGTCGTGAAGCCCGAACCCTGTATCGTAACCCTCATCAACGGCAAAGATGAAGCCCAGCGGCTCCCCTTGCCCAGTACTTACGTTGCGAATGATGGTTGGAAAGAGAATCGAACCGGCTACTCCGTCGATCAGGGGATACGATGACGCATCCTCTTGTAACTGCGCCTTCCGTTCCTCCGTAATGCCTGGCAACCCCTCGTCCAGGATTGCAATCAGGGCATTGATATCGCCTCCGGTCAGCGCATTCAACAGTTCCGCGCTTTCCGGACTGCTTGCCGCTTCAGGGTCGATGCTGCCTCCGCCAGCCAGCTGCGTCAGGTCCATCAGAAACGGCGGTGAAACAACCTGATCAATCTGCCCGTAGGCGTCAATCGTCTGGCGCCGGACCGTTTTGTCCAGTGTATCGCCCAAAGTGAGCGCCGAAACGATGATCATGGTGCTCAGCGTGAGACCGAAGACGATCAGCGCCGACTGCGCAGGCCGCCTCGGGATATTGCGAACGCCCAATTTGCCGATAATCGGATTTCGAAGCGAAATGAGGGCAGCGCCGGCCAGGATCAGGCCAAGCGCAACCGCCAGATACAGGGCAAACGAGCCGAGAAAGCTACTCATTCTCCACAATCTCCCCGTCCTTCATACGGACGATGCGCCCACAGAGCGCAGCCACCTGCGGATCATGTGTGACGATAACGAAAGTCTGCCCCTGCTCCCGGTTCAATCGCTGCATCAACCCCAGCACTTCGGTCGAACTTCCCACGTCCAGATTGCCTGTCGGCTCGTCCGCCCAGACCAGCGCAGGGTTGTTGACCAGCGCCCTCGCAATCGTTACCCGCTGGATCTGTCCGCCTGAGAGTTGCATTGGCCGGTGAGATGCACGGTCGGCCAACCCGACGCTTTCCAGGCTCTCCAACGATCGGATGCGCGCCTCCGCAGGCCGCACGCCGCTGACAAGAAGCGGCATTTCAACATTTTCGACCGCGGAAATCACCGGCAGCAGGTTGAAGGACTGGAAGACGAACCCCATCCGTCTTGCGCGGTAATCGGTACGCCTGCGGTCATTCATGTCTTCCAGCGACGTACCCTCTATCGTCACCTGGCCGTCGTCGAAACTGTCCAGCCCGGACAGGGTATTGAGCAATGTCGTCTTGCCGCAGCCGGACGGACCCATGATCGCCACCATCTCGCCGGTCCCGATCGTCAAGTCCACGCCTCGCAGCGCGTGTACTTCGATCTCGCCGCTGCGAAATGTCTTAAAGATATTTTCGGCGACCACAATCGGCGCAGCGCCCCCCACTGTTTCCCCTTCATCCCACTTGTTGGTCTCCGCCGGTTGCGTCTGCATGGCCGGCGCCTCCTGTGCTGTAGTCTGGCTCATTATTTCTGTCTCGTTTCGAAAATAGGCGGCGCGCCTCGCGCCTCAATGTACCAGGAGTTGGGCGACTGACATGTTATACTTAGAAGTACGCTGCGGTTGCCAATCCGTTTCTTTTCCTCAGGTTAACAACGTGCCGGCTACTCTCCCCCGGACCAGGAGTTGCCGAAGATGAAGCTTCTCACCGATTCGCAGATGCAGGAATTCATCGTCAAAGGCTATGTGAAAGTAGAGGCCGCGTTCACGCCGGCTTTTCATGACTCCGTGCGCGCCCAGGCTGAGAGGATCTTCTCGACAGCAGGGAACCCCGGCAACGATATCCTGCCCGCAATCCCCCAGCTGGCCGACCTATTTTCACACGCGGCGGTCACCGGCGCGCTGACCAGCGTCCTCGGTCCGGGATACGCCATGCATCCGCACCGCCATTGCCACCTGACACCGCCCCGGAAGTCCGCGCAGCGCCAGCACCAGGACAGCTACGAAGACGACCAAAACGTACGCCACCACCGCACCCGCTGGGCAATGGCCTTCTACTATCCCCAGGACGTCGACGTTGAGATGGGGCCAACTTCGGTCCTGCCTGCTTCACAATACTATACGAGCCGCGACCAGGCCGAAAAACAGGAAGAGGCCCTACTCTGCGGCAAGGCCGGCACGGTCACCATCGTACATTACGACCTCTGGCACCGCGCAACGACGAACCGCAGCGACCGTAACCGTTTCATGATGAAGTTTCTCTTTTGCCGCATGGAGGAGCCGACCGGCCCTTCATGGATCTGTTCCAATCCAGCGCGGCGGGAATGGGCTGCGAGTAACGAGCTTGCAGGGTTGCGGCACAGCGTATGGGACTGGTACCTGGGGAACGATTTTCCAAATGAGAACGGGAGCAACTCGGTAGAAAAGGCCGTCCCGGCTATCGGGCCGGGGCGCAAACCAGCCGAAAAGCGCGAGAGCCAGTCTGAAGCAGACCGCCTAGAAGAAGTCTACCGGCTTTCCTGCCAGGGACAAGAAGGGACTGAGACGCTGATGGAAATGTGGGAGGCAGAAGCCATTGACGTTCTTGAGACCAACCTGGCCGCCCGGCACACGAATCCGAGCCAGCTCTTCTCCAGCTTTGGACTCAGCGCCCAGGGAGCCGCGGCCGTGCCTGGCCTTCTCAAGGCGTTGGAATCCGAGCAGTGGCCGCTGCGGGCGGCCGCCGCAGACATACTCGGCGATATCGGTCTCCAGGCCGGAACTGCCGTACCAGGCCTGATCGACCGACTAGAGGATGAGTCCGAGTGGGTGAGGCGCAATGCGGCGGAGGCCATCGGCAACATCTCGGCGCCGGAAGGGGTCAGCTCGCTCGCCCGCCTTCTTTCGGAGGACAGTTGCCACTTCGTTCGCCACAACGCCGCCCTTGCCCTCGCCAAAATCGGCCCTCGGGCACAATCGGCACTTCCCGCTTTGCTACAAGCGCAAAACGACGAGAACGACTACGTTCAAGAAAACGCCCGCCTGGCTCTGACGCGCATCCAAGCCCCGTAACAGACCCGCTAGTTCCGAGCTGTCCGCAAGCTCCTTGACGTCGTCCTTCCACAGCAGCCCGCTCGCATAGGCCGGGCAGTGATCGCTGTCCCCGCCCAGCGGCGCCCCTCCGGATAACGGTGAAGCAGGTTGATCGCTTCAACATGCTCAATCCGCACCGTTCGTCCCCGCCTTCTCCTGCATCCACGCCCGCAAAGGCACGTCCTCCGGCTTGGGCGACGAGTACCCATGCCATCCCGACGGCGCGGCCCCAAGCAACTGCTGTCTGATCGGATCAATTCGGCCCATGACATGGTCTACCGTCATGTTGTCGCGTGGACGCAGCCACCGGTAGCTGTAACCGTAGAAAAGGACCTTGCGCGTCATTTCGGAGGTGTTTGGACTTGAAGCATGCCAGATGCGGCGATCGAAGAAGACTGCGTCTCCAGGCTTGGCGCGTACAGCAATACCGCCCTTTGGCTTCTTTTCTTCATCTACCGGCAACTTGTTCAGAAGATGACTGCCGGGTATAACATAGAGGTTGGCCCGGCCCAGCTCGGTCGTGTCTGTCAGAAAGAACGCCACTTTCAGCGAAATGCGCGGCTGCGGGTCGGTCTCCAACTCATTGTTGAGGCGTCCGCTGTCCTTATGCCAGTTCAATCCCTGCTGCCCAGGACCGGAAACGGCATTGGGAGGCGTGATAATCGTATGCGAATGGTAGAGTTGAATGTTCCAGCCGAGTATTCCCCAGACCTTGGGGAAAGTCGTCGGATAGTCCAGCAGTTCCAGGAAAACGTCATCTTTTCCAATGAAGTCAAAAATGTTGATTCCATCATTGGGTCCCAGACCTTCTTTCGCCTTCTGGTCGACGGTCAGACGGTCGACAACCCGGAGCGCGCGTTCCACCAGGTCCTGCGGGATGGCATCTTCAATGACCATATAGCCCTGCTCGGCAAACTCGCGCTCTTCCTCCGGCGTGACCAGGTTCTCAAGCCATGCGTTACTCATTGCGCCTCTCCTCTCTTTGCAAGTCGCCCATCACTGCCTGAATCATAGAGCCCCACACCGATTTGTCAAGCCCGCTCGCCTGGTGTCTCTTCAATCCCCAGCATTCCCTCCAGAATCGGTACGCCCGCTTCCCGTCTCAAGCCACGAACCACGGCAGTCCGGCTGTGCGCGCCGCCGGAATAACGGTCGCGCCAGGTCGTACCCGCCTCAAATCCGGGATGCATCCACCAATGATTGCCCCTTGACGGCAAGCTTGCGGTTAAGTAAAATTGCGCTGCCTACCGAAATCCTCCGACTACGTAAAATAGTGGCAAAAGGAGAACCTGTCATGAAAAAGATGGAACTGCGATCCGACGACATCTCCAGAAGGCGTTTTCTCCAACTGGGGGCTATAGGCACAGCCGGGATTGTTGCCGCCGCATGCGCCGGAGCAGAGGCTGAACCCGCAGCTGAGGATATGCCGGCAACGGCAGCCGATGCGGAGAGTGAAGCTCCTGCACAGGCCCCAGCATCTCCCGGCGGCTATAGAGAAGCGCCAATGCTGGCCGAAATGGTCGCGGACGGAGCTCTGCCCCCGATCGATGAGCGGCTTCCCGCCAACCCTCTCGTCCTCGAAGGCATGGAAGGCATCGGCAACTATGGCGGCGTGATGCGGCGCGGCTTTAAGGGCGTTTCCGATCGCTGGGGTCCCACCAAGCTGGCCCGCCAGGGGTTGACCTGGTATACGCCTGAGCTTTCACTGCGCCCCAACATCGCCGAGTCGTGGGAAAACAACGAAGACGCAACCGTTTGGACGTTCCACCTGCGCGAAGGAATGAAGTGGTCGGACGGCGCCGCCTTCGACTCCGACAATTTCGCCTGGTGGCACGAAAATGTCATGCTCAACAAGGACATTACGCCGGCCATTGGCCGCCACTGGGTGACAGGCCCCGAGCGTACACCTATGACGATGGAGTTTCCCGACAAACATACCGTCGTCTTTACCTTCGCTCATCCGAACCCGATGTTCCTCGACCGCGTCGCCCCATTGACAAGAGACCTGTTCGTCCCGCATCACTATCTCTCCCAGTTTCATATGGAGACGACCGAAGACAAAGAGGCGCTTGAAGCTGCGGTGGAGGAAAGTGGCTTCGATACCTGGACGGCCCTCTTCTCCGACCGCAACTGGTGGTATCTCAATCCGGAACTTCCCAGTCTCTATTCCTGGTCCGCGAAGAATCCCCTGTCCGAAGAACTCTTCCTGATGGAGCGGAATCCCTATTTCTGGCAAGTGGACCCGGACGGGAACCAGATGCCCTATATCGACACAATCCGGCACCGGCTCTTCGATACCAACGACGTCTTCGACCTGCGCATCATCAACGGAGAAGTCGACTTCCAGCAACGCCACGTCAGCGCAGCCAATTTTACGCTGTACAAGGAAAATGAAGACAACGGCGGCTATCGAGTCCAACTGGGCGCCGGCGATCAGCACGTCTGCCTGACGCCGAACCAGACCGTTCAGAAGCCGCGTCTGCGGCAGTTCTTCCAGAACCGCGACGTGCGCATTGCCATGTCTCTCGCGGTGGACCGTGACACGCTCAACGAACTGGCCTTCGAAGGACTCTACACGCCGCGCCAGTACAGCCCGCTGGAACAGTCGCCGCAGTCGTATCCAAAACAGGCCAACGCCCACATCGACTACGACCCCGATCAAGCGAATCTGCTTCTCGATGAGGCAGGCTACGCCGAAAGGGACAGCGACGGATTCCGCGTCTACCCCGACGGCAGCGGAGAGACGATCAGCTTCGTTGTCGAAGGGACTGCGCAACCCGGCTCGCCCGACGAGGACGCCGTCCAAATCATCATAAGCTACCTGGCGGACGTCGGCATCAAGGCAACCTACAAGGGCATTGAGCGATCTCTTTATGAAGAGCACTGGGGCGCGAACGAGATCGACGCAGCCTTCTGGGGCAGCGGACGCTCACTCCTGCCCCTGGTTGACCCCGCTTTCTTCCTCGGCACGGGCCTCGACCGGCCTTGGGGCGAAGCCTGGGGCCGCTGGCGTTTGGACCCCTCTCACCCTGTGGCTGAAGAGCCGCCGGAAGGCCACTGGATCCGCACTATGTGGGGCTTGTGGGACGAGATCCTGGTTGAACCGGACGAAGCCCGCCGAAACGAGCTGTTCTTCCAGATCCTGGACGTCTGGGCAGAGGAGCTGCCGCAGATCGGCTACCTGGGCCAGATCCCGAATCCGCTTATCGTGCTCAACGGCCTGCGCGGGCTCGATCCCGAATATGTGTATCCGCTCAGCAACCCGACTTCACACGGGGGCCTTGTGCAGGTGCATACATTCTACTGGGACGATCCGGAGAGCCAGAGTTAGGTAGGCTGCCGCCTCTGCGAAATCCGGGAAGAGGCGCCGGATTCCTGACTCCCTGGATCCGGAGACAGTCAGCTTTGATCCCTTGGCGGGGCGTTCTCCCGAAACGGAGACGCCCCGCCCAATTTGCGTGCAGCCCCTGTGACGCCCTTCAGCGCGGGCGGCTCCAGACCCACTGCCTTCCGCTGTGTCTGCCCGCTGCGGCGCTCCCAGCTCCACCCGAGGACCAATGAAATGACCTCACATCACAGAAGCCAACCTGAACGCAGCACCTACGTCGACCAACACACAGGCCGAACCATAGAGCAGTTGACCAGCAGCCCCATGGCAGATGTCCATACTTACTACGACATTTCCCCCTGGTCGCCCGACGGTCGTTACATGGTCTTCTCCGCCGCAAACCCCAAAGACATAACTGCCGTCCACCGCGATACCCTTGCCACATGCAAAGGCCAGCTCTATCTGATGGACCTGGAGACGTACGAACTGCGCTTGCTGGCCGGGAACGCATTTTACAACACCCACACCGGGGCCTTCCCCGTCTGGCATCCGACCAGATGTGAAGTCTTTTTTTACACTGCGCCCGAGGAGGTAAGCGTCGTCGACGCCGAGTGGTCGCGCCTGGGTAAGCAAGGCGGCAGAGTCCTGCGCAGCATGCAAGGAGGAATCCGCCAGATCAGCCCGGACGGCAAACTCCTGAGCTGGACCACGAATGACATTCGCACCGACCTGCCCAGAGGCGTCTACACCATGCCCTCCGAGACCAGTACCAACTCTCAGGAGGGAGGAGGTCCGACGCTCATCGCCTCAACCGAATCACTCTACGAGATGACACCGAACAACGATCTTTTCCACATCGATCAGATGACCGTTGGAAATACCAAGTGGACACCCGATGCCCAGCACATGCTGGTTGCCATGTGGATAAAGTCCGCGCCCGATGACCTTTCGCCCTGGAAGAGCCCTCATCGCCGCAGTATCTACATCGTCAGCCGCGACGGAAGCGAACGCCGCTGGTTGACCTTTTTCGGTCACCATCACAGCTGGACCGCCGGAGGCAAAAAAGTCCTCTACTCCGGCTATCGCATTCATACCGACGAGGGTCAGCAGGACGAACCACGACTCTACATGATTGACTTCGACGGCAGCGGCAAGGAGGTTGTCATCGACCAACCCCTGGGCGGCCATCCCATCGCAAGCCCCGACGGCAGCAAGATCACCACATGGGACAGAGAAGGCGTGGTCCTCGTCGATCTGAAAAAGCAGAAAGTTGAACACATCGCTGCGTTCGGGCCCCACTGCGATCACAACTCCCATCGCGGCACGCATCCCCACTGTCTGTGGAGCCTGGACGGCAGCCGCATCCTGTATAATTCAGCCCAGTCAGGCCGCAGTCACCTCTATCGGGTTGAAGCCCGATGACGCGTGGGACCCAGGACTTTCGCCTGCAACGACCCGCTGTCAAATGGGGGAACCCTCGATGAAGATAGAGAAGATCACACCCTTTCTGGTAGACAGATTTCTTCTCGTGCGCGTCTACACAGACCAGGGCCTGGTCGGCAACGGCGAGGCCGGCCTCTGGGCGCATCACGGCGTCGTGAATCGCGCCATCCTTGAACTGAGCGATTACTTCACTGGCAAGGACGCCGCGCGCATTGAACACCATTACCAGACCGTCAGCCGCGATGCCCACTTTATGGGCGCCGCGCTCAGCGCCGCCCTGAGCGCTATCGACATCGCGCTGTGGGACATCGCCGGCCAGGCCGTGGGTCAGCCGGTCCATCAGTTGTTGGGGGGCCGCGTTCGCGACAGGATCAAGGTATTTGCAAACGTAGTCGGGTCAACGGTCGAAGCGTGCGCCGCCAGCGCTCAAGAGCAGGTCGGGGCCGGCTACGTTTCCCTTCGCATGTCCCCTTTTCTGCCCGGTTTCGAAGGTAAGACGGCCTCCCAGGTGATCGGCGAGGCCGTCGCAATGGTCGCCGCAGTGCGCGACGCCGTCGGTTTCAACATAGATCTCGGTCTCGAGATCCACCGCAATCTTCGTCCCGAGGAGGCAATCATCCTCGCCCGCGAACTGCTGCCCTTCCGAATTCTGTACTACGAGGACCCGCTCGCCCCGGAAAGCCTGGAGTCCATGGATTACATCGCGAAGACCGTTCCCCTGCCCATGGCCACCGGTGAACGCTTTTACAACATCTTCCAGTTCAAAGATCTCATCGACCGCAAAATCGTCAGCCTCATCCGCCCGGACCTCTCCCTCGCAGGCGGCTTCACTCAGGTCAAAAAGGTCGCGGCCATCGCCGAATCCGCATTTGTCGGCATCTTTCCCCACCTGATGGGCAGCCCGGTCAACATCGCCGCCTTCTGCCAGCTTGACGCGGCGATCCCCAACTACGTGCTGATGGAAAGCCATCCCACCGCCGACGCATTCAACGACATCGTAGACACGCCGGTCGAGCGTCAGGGCGGATACCTCGTGGTCTCGGACCGTCCCGGCATCGGACTTCACATTGACGAGAGCAAATTGGAAAAGTACCCCTATAAGCCCAAGAAGATCACCGGCAGCTATCACGCCGACGGTTCAGTTGCTCACTAACCCCAGCCGCCCGGAGCCGACCCAATGACCACCACACGTACCGGCGGCGAAGCGCTCGTCAACGGCCTTCTCTCACACGGAATCGACACGATTTTCGGGCTGCCCGGCGTACAGAACGACTACTTCTACACGGCCGTCTACGACGCCCGCGACCGTATGCGCGTGATCCACACACGCCACGAGCAGGGCGCCGCCTACATGGCTCTCGGCTACGCGCTCGCTTCCGGCAAGACCGGCGTATACGTCGTCGTGCCGGGTCCCGGCTTCCTCAATGCCGCCGCCGCCCTCTCCACCGCGTACGCCACCAATGCACCGGTCCTGTGTCTGACGGGCCAGCTCCACAGCGACCACATCGGCCGCGGTTACGGTATGCTTCACGAAATCCCCGACCAGCTCGGAATCCTGCGCTCACTGACCAAGTGGGCCCGCCGCGTCGAAAGCCCCGCCGACGTCCCCCGCCTGCTAGCGGAGGCGCTCAGCGCAATGCGCTCCGACCGCCCGCGGCCCGTTGGTCTCGAAGTGCCGCTCAACGTCTTTTCCCGCCAGGCCGAGTTCGAGGACGAACATGTGCCTCCGGGCTTGAACCGGCCGGCCGTTGACAGTGGGGCGGTCACTGAAGCAGCCCGCCTCCTTGCCGGGGCGCGGAATCCGGTTATTTTCGTGGGCGGCGGCGCCGTCGACGCGACCGAGGAGATTCGCACACTGTCGGAGACCCTGCAAGCCCCTGTCATCGCCAGCGCTTCCGGTCGCGGCATCCTCTCCAGCCGCCACCCCTTCAGCCACTCACTCGGCCCGGGCCGGCGGCTGTGGGAGCAGGCCGACGTCGCCATTTCCGTGGGCTCTCGCTTGTCCACCCCGATGATGCGTTGGGGAAAGCCGGGCAAGCTGCGTCTCATTCGCGTAGACATCGACCCCGAGGAGCACGATCGTTTCGAACCGCCGGACGTCTCTCTCGTAGCGGACAGTCGCGACGCCTTGCAAGCGCTGCTGCCCGCGCTGGCGGCGCACAATCGCGAAAGGCGCCCCCGCCGGGTCGAAATGCTGGCCCTGCAGGATGAAATGGAGGCGATATATGAGTCGGTCCAGCCGCAGATGAGTTTCGTGCGCGCCATCCGCGAGGCCCTGCCGGACGATGGCATCTACGTCGAGGACATTACACAGGTGGGATACGTTAGCCGTGAAGCCATGCCGGTCTACCAGCCGCGGACCTACCTGACCTCCAACTACCAGGTTACGTTGGGCTGGAGTTTCCCCGCCGCACTAGGCGCTAAAGTAGCCTTCCCCGAACGGCCGGTACTATGCGTCAGTGGAGACGGCGGCCTGCTCTTCTCCGCCACCGAGATGGCGACCGCTGTTCAGCACGGCATCAACACTGTCACCGTCGTTTTCAACGACTCCGCCTACGGCAACGTGCTCAGAATGCAGAAGCAGGATTACGGCGGTCGCGTCATCGCCAGCGAACTGCACAATCCCGATTTCGTCGCATTTGCCCAATCCTTCGGCGCGCATGCACTCCGCGTTCATACGCCGGGCGAACTCCGGAATGCCCTGGCCGATGCCTTTGCCGCCGATATGCCCGTTTTGATCGAGGTTCCCGTTGGAGAGATGCCCGCTCCGTGGACGAAGATGTCCGCCCCCACCGAACGGAGGAAAGCGAACTAGGTAGTCCGGGAAGCGGGTCTGGGCAATTACTGGAATGTCCGGGACTGTACTATCTTCTTGGCGAAGAATCCTGCGCGGGTCCGAATGCCGCTGCGCCTGCCGCAGTCTCCTGGGTGGCGGTCGAAACCGGGCCGCCGGCTCTGAATCCGGCGTTGCTCTGTCCATCTCGTGCGAGAGGATCCTGCTCGCTCTGGTCTGCGCCGCAGCTGACGCAGATGCTCCACTCGTGCCGCATCGCCTTGCCGCAGCTGGAACATGCATAACGCAACTGGCTGTGACAGTTTGAGCAGAAGTTCCAACTGTCCTGTACCGGCAGTCCGCAACTGTGACAGGAAAGCGTCGCCTCCAGTTCCCTCAGCAAGGACTCTTCTTCCAGCGCCCTGTCAAAGACATCCGCCAGGGTCTCCCTGGGCCGGATCATCATATAGAGAACGAGGCCGACAAGAGGAAAAACAAGCACCAGCAGACTGGCAAGAACGATGGCCAGCCAGTCCCGTGTGCGGCTGCGAATGTCATTGAACGTCCAAATGCCCATCGCAATCCAGAAAGCAAAGAGGAACGCGCCCAAAAGGGCAACGAGAATTCCAATGAGGGTTGCAATCGTGTTGGACAGTTCTGCCAGCATTCGCTTCTCCTGTCAGGTCGCCGGACCCATTCCGGACTGTGTCTCTACCGGGGGCGCAAATCGCAAGGCTCCAGAATCGGGCATTCGACGATTATATCCCACCGCCAATATATGCCCAAAAGCAAACAGTTATTCGCTGTGTGTAAATCGACACGGCCTGCTTCAAACTGAGATAGTGGATGAGGGGAAAGAAGGCTGTCCTCTCACCTTCTTCTGTTTCCCACTTATCTGACTCTGTTGTTGCGTTGCCGGACTTGTATTATACTTTATTACTGAGGTTCCCTCACAGCCCTTTCTGCAGGGACGATGGGCCGAATTCAGCATGTAACGGGCATGAGGGCAAAGCTGCTATGATCGGTTACAACGTTCCCTGGCCCGTCACCACTTAACGGGTCACTGTAGTCCGTTTCCATTTCCACCATCCATTTCAAGGAGCGCACAATGAAGAGCATGAGGAAATTGAACAAGGCAGGGATGATTCTGTCTATGGTCATTGGCATGATCATAGCCGCATGTATGAGTCCCGCAGCCGGACCCGAGGTTGTCGAGTCAGACGAAGCGGCCGCGCCGGCGATGCAGGAAGTGCAGTCCACACTCAGCATCGTGCAGGAACGCGGCAAACTGGTCTGCATCGGCAATGCTCAGCTACCAGGGTTTGGATTCCTGGACTCGGAAGGCAACTTCTCCGGCTTTGACGTCGACTATTGCCGTGCCATCGCTGCGGCCATCTTTGGCGACGCCAATGCCCTTGAAGTACGGCCTGCTACCGCCAAAGAGCGCTTTACCATTCTCTCCAGCGGTGAGGGCGACGTCATCATTCGCAACACCACCTGGACGATGTCTCGCGACACCGATCTGGGCATGAACTTCGGCCCCACCACCTTCTACGACGGCCAGGGTCTGATGGTGCGCAAGGAGAGCGGTGTTGCAACACTGCAGGACCTGCAGGGCGCGTCAGTCTGCGTCGTGACCGGAACGACCACCGAGCTTAACCTCGCCGATCAGTTCGCCGCGGCAGGTGTTGACTACGAAGCCGTCGTCTTTGAAGACTTCGACCAGTCCTTCAATGCTTACGACGAAGGCCGCTGCGACGCCGTCACCACCGACAAGTCCAGCCTCGTCTCCCGCCAGACCACGCTCACCGTCCCCGGGGACCACGTTATCATCAACGTGACACTCTCCAAGGAGCCCCTGGGTCCGGCCGTCCGCCATGGCGACGACCAGTGGTTCGACATTGTCAACTGGGTCGTCTACTCCACCATGCTGGCTGAAGAGCACGGCATTACCTCCCAGAACGTTGACAGCTACATGGACAGCAACGACCCCAACATTCGCAAACTGCTGGGTCTGGAAGGTGACTTCTGCGCCAAGATTGGTCTCTCCAACGCCGGCTGCTTCGTCGACGTGATCAAGCAACTTGGCAACTACGCCGAAATTTACGACCGCAATCTCGGGCCGGATACGGTCTTCGACCTGCCCCGCGGTCTGAACAGCCTCTACACCGACGGCGGCATCCTGTACGCGCCCCCGATCCGCTAATTCGCTTACAATGCCATACGGTCTGCCTCACGGCTGGCCGTATGGCTGCACCCACCCCAGAGTCAGCCTATGCAGGAGACCCACGCCAGTCAGGTCCGCCCGCCCTTTTACCGCGATGAGCGCGTGCTCGGCATCTTCAGCCAGTTCCTGGTGGTCTTTGTCGTCGTCGGGCTGGGACTGTTTTTCTATAGCAACATGATAACCGGGCTGCGCGAAAAACACAGCGTCGCCATCAGTTTCAGTTTTCTCGGCCAGGCCGCCGGCTTCGACATTGGCGAAAGCCTGATTGAATATTCTCGAGAACGGACCTACCTCAGAGCCTTTGTTGTCGGTCTGCTCAATACATTCCAGGTCGCCTTTCTCGGCATAATCTTCGCCACCGCGCTCGGGATCGTAATTGGCGTGATGCGCCTCTCCACGAACTTTCTTGTCAGCCGCATCGCAGCCATTTACATTGATATCTTTCGCAACATCCCCCTGCTCGTCCTGCTGATCTTCTGGGCGCAGGCGGTCTTTCTCAAGATGCCGCGCGTTGCCGAAGCCATCGTATTGCCCGGCCCCATCTTTCTCAGCAATCGCGGCATTGCCATCCCGTGGGGCATTCCCACCGAATCCTGGGGCACATTTCTGATTGTCCTGGGCGCGGGCGTCGTCCTCGGCGCCGCCGTGGCCTGGTTCCTGCGCGAACAGGGCAAGCGTACCGGTCGCATGCCGCTAATCACGCTCTGGTTCCTGGTAACGGTCGCCGCCGTCGGTCTCGTTGGCTGGATCGTTTTGCCGCAGCCGATGACACTGGACCAACCCTTCCTCGAAGGCTTCAACACGCAGGGCGGAAAGGTCCTCAGCCAGCAGTTTATGGCTCTGCTGTCCGGACTGATCATTTACACCGCCGCCTTTATCGCTGAAGTCGTGCGCGCCGGCATTCAGTCCGTCTCCAAAGGACAGCGGGAGGCTGCAACTTCCCTGGGCCTTAACCCTGCCCAGACGCTCAGGCTCATCATCTTCCCCCAGGCCCTGCGGGTCATCATCCCGCCGCTCACCAGCCAGTACCTGAATCTCACCAAGAACTCCTCACTGGCCATCGCTATCGGCTATCCCGACCTGTTCGCGGTCGCCGGTAACACTATCCTGAACCAGACGGGCCGCGAAATTGAAATGTTTACCATGATTATGGGCACATACCTGTCGCTCAGTCTGCTTACCTCTCTGCTCATGAATATCTATAACCGCCGGATCCGCCTCGTCGAACGTTAGCGGCACGTACGCAGGGCAGACACGCAGCGAACTGCCAGACCAACAACCGGAGACTCCCAGCACAAATCGCAAGGATCGATCGACAGATGACCACAGTGGCTGGCACCCCATCGGACCGCTCAGTCCTTCCAATTACGGAACGCTACACAGTTCTCGGCTGGGTGCGGCGCAACCTGTTCAGCGACCTGTTCAACTCGCTCTTGACGCTTGTCGCTCTGGCCTTCATCGTCTTCATTGCCCGCCTCCTGCTGCGCTGGGCCTTTTTTACCGCTGAGTGGGGCGTCATACCGGCGAACTTCAACCTCATCATGCGCGGCCAGTACCCTGCCACGGAAGCCTGGCGGCTCTGGCTCGTTATCCATCTGCTCGGCGGCGTCGTGGGCATCACCTGGAGGCTGATCAGCGGTCAGTTCAGCGGCGCGGCCCGCATCCTGATCGCGATTCCCTTCGTTCTCATGCTCATCCCCTTCTTCTCCATGGGGACGCGACTCAACCTGCTCATCGCAGCCGCCGCGGCCGGCGCCGGTTTCTATATTGCCGGTCACATGCCGATCCAACGGCGGGGCCGCGCGGCAGCCTACCTGCTCCTCGCCTACCTCGTCGTTATGCTAATCCTTCTGCGGGGAATCGGCGCAGAGGAAGGCCCGATGCCCCCGGTCCAGCCCATCCTCTGGGGCGGACTGCTCCTCTCCCTGTTGCTCGCCTTCTTCGGAATCACCCTCTCGTTTCCGCTTGGTGTCCTGCTTGCGCTCGGCCGCCAGTCGAAGTTGCCCGCCATCCGCGTAATCAGCGTGATTTACATTGAATTCATTCGCGGCGTGCCGCTCATCAGCCTGCTGTTCATGGGCCAGGTCATGCTGCAGCTGTTTCTGCCCGACGGCTTCCCACTCGTCGACCGGGTCCTGCGCGCGCTTGTCGCCATCACGCTTTTCTCAGCCGCTTACACGGCTGAAAACGTGCGCGGCGGCCTGCAGTCGATCTCGCGCGGCCAGTATGAGGCCGCACAGGCCCTTGGACTCAGCACATACCAGTCCACCATGCACATCATCCTGCCGCAGGCGTTGCGGGCGGTAATCCCCGTTCTCGTGGGGCAGTTCATCAGCCTTTTCAAAGACACTACACTTGTAGCCCTTGTCGGCATCTTCGATCTGCTGGGCATTGCCCGCACAATCCTGGCCAATCCCGACTGGCTCGGCACTCAGCAGGAAGTGTACGCCATCATCGCGGTGCTGTTCTGGATTTTCAGCTACAGCATGTCCTACGCCAGCCGGCGGATTGAGCAGCGGCTGGGCGTCGGCGAACGCTAGCGCGGGGGCAGGAAGCCAGTTCTCTCAACCGTTTACGCAGCGCGCATTACCGAGGTGCCCACCATGTCCGAAAACTCGACTGCCGAAGAGATCATCATCTGCCAGGACGTATGCAAATGGTTCGGCGACTTCCAGGCTCTCAAAGACTGCAGCCTGCGCGTCAAAGCCCAGGAAGTGGTTGTCATCATCGGTCCCTCCGGCTCCGGCAAATCGACCTTCATCCGTTGTATCAACCGCCTCGAAGAGCACCAGGCCGGCGACATCATCGTCGACGGCATCCCGCTTACCCGAGACGTGCGCAACATCGAGCAGATCCGCTCCGAAGCCGGGATGGTCTTCCAGCAGTTCAACCTCTTTCCCCACCTCACGGTGATGGAGAATATAACGCTGGCGCCTATCCAGGTCCGCAAAATGAAGAAGGAAGAGGCCCAGGAGACCGCCATGGGCCTGCTCAATCGCGTCGGCATTCCCGAACAGGCCGACAAGTACCCAGGTCAGCTGTCCGGAGGCCAGCAGCAGCGCGTCGCCATCGCCCGCTCGCTCGCCATGTCTCCGAAGATCATGCTCTTCGACGAACCGACCTCGGCGCTCGATCCGGAGATGATTAAGGAGGTTCTCGACGTTATGCAGGAGCTGGCCGAAACGGGCATGACGATGCTTGTCGTTACCCACGAGATGGGATTCGCGCGGGAAGTTGCCGATCGCATCGTCTTCATGGACGGCGGCGAAATCATGGAGGTCGGCACGCCCGAACACTTCTTCACCAACGCTCAACACGAGCGCACTAAACTCTTCCTCAGCCAGATCCTTTAACATCTGCCGCCAGACCCGCGTCCGGCCAGAGGGGTCGTCCCCCTGTTTGGGCGATGGGATCAGATACTGGATAATAAACTGCTGACTGTCGTTCAAGTCTTCAGGAAATACTCTTGTTCGCAAAGACACGCCAACCATAGCGTGCCTCTATTTTGTCGGCATCGAAATCTGAGCAATTAAGAGACCGGGAATGAGGATGAAAAAGATACGATTGGCATTGCTCATAGTGGTGGCCCTCCTCGCCATTGCAGTTCCGCTCTACGCACAGGACGCAGGGTTGACTCTCGAAACTCTGGCGGCGAAAGTTGAAGCCATGGTGGAATTGGTCGCCACGATGTCGGATCGAATGGCCTCGTATGAGGAGCGGCTGGCCGTTCTGGAAGCGACGGCCACACCGACGGTGACGCTGACGCCTTCACCGACTTCACCCCCGACGCTTACGCCGACAGCGACCTCCCAGTCTCCGACGGTGACGATCTCAGGCAACGTGAACGTGCGTGCAGGACCGGGCACGAACTACCCCATTCTCGGACAAGCCTCGCTGGGAGATCAGTACCCTATCTCCGGCAAGAATCCTGCCGGCGGCTGGTGGCAGATCATTTACGGGGGCCAGTATGCCTGGGTCTATAGCCCTCTGGTAACCGCAACCAATCCGGAACTTGTGCAGGTGGCGCCCATAATTCCCACACCTCCGCCAACGCCAGTACCAACGGCCACGCCCATTCCGCCTACGCCCGTCCCGCCAACGCCTCCCCCCGTGACGCAGCCTCCGGCCGACCCCTGCGCCGGCATCGGCGGGGACGGTTGCAAATTCAGGCTACGCAACACGGATCTCAGGAACAACGGCGGCAGCGAACTTAAGCTCTATATTGGCTTCGTTCACGAAGGACGCGGCGACGAAGTTCAGGGCATCGGCGGCAGCTACTACGTGGAGCTGCACAAGGACGGCATTCATGTAGCCGCAGTGAATAACTCTACGCGCGGCGGAAACTCCACGCACCAGGGGCCCCAGGGCAATAAGTACAACTACCTCAAGGCGGTCCCCCTTGGCCAGGTCCCAGGCGGCAACGTAGCGGGCCACTACACGATCTTCGTCAGAGACGGCAACGGGGAGCGCGACAGCCAGAACTATACATTCAGCGTGTCTGGCGGCAACGGCGAAGTATGGCTGATTTTCGCCCAGAACAATTGAAGAAGAAGTCACGCAGAGTTGTCTGGCCGGCGATCTTTCTTGTAGGTAAGGGAAACTGAAGCATCCGCTCTCAAAAGGAACCCTGAAATGGCCCCTCCCGAACTCTTCCGCACGCCAGCAACCGAGCTTGTCGCCGCCATCGCTGCCAGACAGCTCTCACCAGTTGATCTGACTGAAGCTGTCCTCGCACGGATCGAGTCTGTCAATCCCGCCATCAATGCCTTTCTCGCTTTTGACGCCGACCGCGCCCTCGACGGCGCCCGCGCCGCCGAGTCCGCAGTCATGCGCAATGAGGAGCTTGGCCCGCTGCACGGCCTGCCCGTCCCGATCAAAGACCTCGAACCCAGTGCCGGCCTCCGCTTCACCAGCGGCTCCGTCCTCCAGAAAGACCAGATCGCCGACTTCGACGGCGCTATAACGGGCCGAGTCAAGGCCGCCGGCGGCATCATAATCGGCAAGACCAACACGCCTCACCTCGGCCACAAGGACATGTGCGACAATCTGCTCGGTGAACCGGGCCGCAATCCCTGGAACACCGACCGTACGCCCGGCGGCTCCAGCGGCGGCGCGGCCGCAGCCGTCGCGGCCGGCATCTGCCCGCTCGCACACGGCTCAGACGGGGCAGGTTCTATCCGCATACCTTCAGCCCTTTGCGGCGTTTTCGGCTTCAAGCCCTCATTTGGCCGGCTGCCCTACTGGCCCAACTTGGACATCTGGTCCGCCCGCTCCCACAACGGTCCCATCTCGCGCACTGTCGCCGACGCCGCCCTCTTCACACAGGCCGCAGCGGGACCCGATCCACGCGATCCTACTGCCATCGCCAACCGTCCCGACGACTACCTCGCCGCCGTGGCCGACCCGCTGCCCGCCTTGCGCGGCCTGCGTGTCGCCTGGAGCGCAGACTTCGGTTACGCCGCAGTCGACCCTGACGTGCGGCGTCTTGCAGGTGAGGCCGCCCTGCGCTTCGCCGAACTGGGTTGCATCGTGGAGGCCGTCGATCCCAACTGGGACAACCCCCGCCCCGGCGCCGAGGTCTGCTGGTTCGTCTCCATGGCCGCCCGCGTCGGCCATGCTTACGACGAGAGTCCCGATGCCTTCGAACCCAGTCTCGCAGAGATGATCCGGCAGGGTCGTCGCTACACCGGCGAAGAACATGGCCGGGCCGAAGTTTCCCGCACCGTCTTCTACAATCAGTCCAGAGAGTTCTTCGAAGACTACGACCTCCTGCTAACGCCGCAGATGCCTCTCACCGCCTGGCGCGTCGACGACTGGCCCGCCGAAATCGACGGTACGCCTACGCCATCGATCTTCGACCGCCTGCCCTTCACCTATCCTTTCAATCTGACGGGACAACCCGCCGCGAGCGTACCTTGCGGTTTTGCCTCAGACGGCCTCCCCGTCGCGCTCCAGATCGTCGGTCGCTACCACGCCGACACGCTCGTCCTCCAGGCCGCCGCCGCGTTGGAGCAGATTGCGCCCTGGGCATCTGCCTGGCCCGACGTGTAATAGCGACTGTCTGTCCACACGCCTATGCAACAGCCGCGGGCAGGCCTTTCCACGGAGGCGAACTCTTCAAACTCTGCCACAGAGCCCTGTTTTTGCCATTTTGACATCCTATTGTCACAGCATATACTGTTAAGCAGTTGACTCTGGTCACCCACCAACAGGGTGGACGATGGCAACCCCACTCAGCGCACCACATTCAGATGATTCAGATGCGCGTCGCCTCCGGCGGCGGGCGCAATTCGGGCGTTCCTTGGAACGCTCGGCTATCCATCTGGTCCTTTTGGTCGGTACTGTAACGATGTTGGTGCCCCTCTTCTGGATGATATCGACCTCGCTAAAGCCGGAGTGGGAGGTATTCCTGATCCCGCCGAAGTGGATCCCCAGCGAGTTCCAGTGGGTCCATTACCGGCAGGCTTTCTTCGACTACTTCAGCTTTCCCCGCTACGGCGCAAACACGATGATCATCACCTTGGGCGTCCTGGTGGGACGGCTATTGAGCGCTTCGCTGGTGGCGTTCGGGTTCGCTCGAATCCGCTTCTTTGGCCGCGATGCCATCTTCATTCTCGTCCTGAGCACAATGATGGTACCCGGCCAGGTGACCATCATCCCGCTCTACATTCTCTTCCGCGATCTTGACTGGCTGAACACGTACCTGCCTCTGATTGTGCCGTCCTGGTTCGGAGGGGGCGCATTCTTTATCTTTCTGCTGCGGCAGTTTATCCTGACTATCAACCCGGAACTTGACGACGCCGCCCGCATAGATGGCTGCGGTTGGCTCGGCATCTATCTGCGCATTGCCCTGCCCCTGATCAAACCGGCCCTGGCCGCGGTGGCAATCTTCTCCTTCCTTGGAACCTGGAACGACTTCTTCGGTCCGCTGATCTTTCTGCGAAGCCGAGACATGCTGACGCTGGCTGTGGGCCTTCATTTCATGGCTACCGCAGCATCGTCATCCGTCCGGCCAAACATGCCGCACCTGATGGCCGGCTCGACGATGTTACTGCTTCCTCCGCTGTTGGTTTTCTTCTTCGCCCAACGTTACTTCATTCAAGGGGTCACTTTTTCTGGTATCAAAGGTTAAAGTCAGTCTTTTCTGGCACCTATGTCAACCGGCACGAGTTCGAAGCATGAAGAGCATTCGCGATTCATTCTCACGAAGGAGGAGAAAGCCATGTCCAACGAGAGATTTAGCCGCAGGCAGTTCCTGCGCGGCGCCGCCGTGGTCGGAGCCGCCGTCCCTTTCCTGCAAGCTTGTGGAGGACCGTCGCCGGATTCGGGAAGCGCGGACGCCGGCTCGGATGAAGCTGCCCCCAGCATGGAGAAGACCTCGGTCCGCTATGCACAGGTGATCGGTCCGCTCGACAAACAGGTCGATATGTTTAACGAGCAGAGCGACACCGTTCATGTAGAATTTGAACTCGTCCCCTGGGGCGAACACGCCGATAAGCTGCTGATCGATGTCGCGGCCGGTACTGCTCCTGACCTTTGGTTCATCGGCGGGCCGTGGTGGATTCAGATCAAGCGCAAAAAGGTTGCCCTCTCAATCAGCGAATTCCTCGCCAACGATCCTGACGTGGTGATGGACGACTTTGAGTTCCCCGCCGACAGCGACTGGGGCACCATCGACGGCGATATCTATGGCCTTCCCACAAACTCGGTTATCCTGCGCGGGCTTGCCTACAGCGAGGACCGTTTCGAAGAGGCCGGCCTCGACCTCCCCAACGAAGATTGGACTTTGGCCGACATGGCCGAGGTTGGTCCGAAACTGAACCGCGGCGACGAGTCCTTCGCGATCACGTCGCCGCTCCTGGCTGCCGACCTCTATCTCACTACTATCTGGCAGAATGGCGGCCAAGTCATTAACGAGGACGAATCCAAGTGCCTGCTCGACCAACCGGAGGCTGTCGAGGCGATCGAGCAGCTTGTGGCCTGGAGAGAGTTCAGTATGAAGCCCGGCGCAGATCAGGCCTTGGGAGAATTCCCCACCGCCGGCGGCAAGATCGCTATGTGGCCTATGGTCCTTGCCGACTGGGACACTTGGCTCAAACGTACCGCCAATGACACGACCAACCAGTGGATGACCTTTTGGCCTTCCACCACCAATCCGCCCGCGGTTGATGTCTATGCCGGCAGCGTACACATGGAAGCGATTTGGTCTCAATCCGACAAGATCGACGCCGCCTGGGAATTCTTCATCTGGCGCGCGATCAACCAGGATTCACTCGACTACCAGATAACTCTCTTCCCTATCAACTATCGCATGGAGGAGACAGTCAAGAGCGCCATCACCAACGAACGTCAAGCAGCTTTCCTCACTCTTCACCTGCCCATTACGGGACTCTCCACTGGCGAATACTGGGGTCCCAGCACGACGGAGATCTTGAACGCGTTCCGCTCCGAATACGAACTTGCAATCCTGGGCGAGAAGACGACGAAGGAAGCAATGGAAGCGGCGACAAAGGCGATTGACGTGATTCTGGAAGACGTCTGATTCTCTGACGACAACTGACCTGGGGATTGGTGACACTGGTACCAAGTAACCAATCCCCAGGCGACTCACCATCGCACGACGAACAGGGTCTTCGCAATGGCAACGGCAGTCAAACAGGCTTCGTCCCCAGTTCGCAGACAGCGCATGTCGCGCACTGCCCTCTTTGAAAATGTAGCCGGTTATCTCTTCATCAGTCCTTGGATTATCGGATTCCTGGCCTTCGAATTCGGCCCGCTGATCGCGGCAGGCTACCTGGGCCTGACCAGGTATGATATCCTGACACCCCCCAATTTTGTCGGCCTTGCCAACTACGACAAGATGTTCACTCGCGATCCGCTTTTCTGGAAGAGCCTATGGGTCACCGCAATCTATTCGCTGAGCACTGTCTTCCTCGGTGTAATCTTTGGCGTCGCCCTGGCCGTTCTGCTCAACCAAAAAGTCCGCGGCATGTCACTGTATCGCACCATCTATTACCTGCCGGCAGTGGTGTCCGGTGTTGCCGTCGCATATATGTGGATATGGGTATTTACCCCTGAAGCCGGAATCGTCAACTACGCCCTGAGCCTCATCGGCATTACGGGGCCGAACTGGCTGTTCAGCACTACGTGGACTCTGCCCGCCTTTGTCGCAATGAGCCTGTGGGCCGTCGGCGGCGGTATGGTGCTCTACCTGGCAGGATTGCAAGGCGTGCCGACTCAACTCTACGAAGCCGCTTCGCTGGACGGCGCTGGCCGCTGGGCCGCCTTTTGGAGCGTTACGCTGCCCATGATTTCGCCCGTCATCTTCTTCAACTTCATCATCGGAATCATAGGTTCGTTCCAGGTCTTTACCAACAGCTTTGTGATCACAAATGGGGGACCTGCAAACTCCACTCTCTTCTTTGTTCTCTACCTCTACCGCCACGCGTTCGAGAATTTCAAGATGGGATACGCCGCCGCCTTGGGCATGATCCTGTTCATCGTAATTATGACGCTCACCATCATCTCGTTCCGGCTATCAAACCGTCTCGTATTCTATGAGGGGCGCGTAACATAAACAACAGGGATATGTAGAACACTGGGCACTACGAAATGAGAATCGGCTGTCCAGCACTCTGGGATCTTCAAGCCAATCGCACCAGGAAGGAATTGAACTATGCTGACAGGCGAGCAAATAACACATTTTCATGCGCTGGGCTTTGTCAAAGTAGAAGGCGCGCTCACAGCCGAAGAGGTCGACGAATTCTCTTGGCGGTTCGACGACATCATCGCCCGTGGTGAGACCCAGGGCGATAGCTCAGAGGCTGGCGCACGCATCTTCCCGGACGGGCACCGCGTAATACTCCCACTGATTGAAGCCGATCCATACTTCTACAACATTCTGGATCATCCCAATTTGGCCGCCATCGCCGAAGACCTGTTGGGAGAAGATTGCATCTTCTACGGCAGTTCAGACGGGCAGATTCACGACGGGGACACAAACTGGCATCGCGATGGCGGCTCCCCCGAACCTGCCATTGAGGCCAAGTTGACGTTTTATCTGGACGAGGTAGCGCCCGGAAAAGGTTGCCTCAGCTTCATCCCCGGCAGCCATCTGTGGCCGCTCCATTACAACGACCTGGAAAAACGGGTCGACGAACATGTGCTCGGCTATCCGACTAAGGAGTTCCCTGGTCGATACGACTTGCCCGCGGGCAAGGGAGACGTGATCGCCTTCCAGACCCGGATCTGGCACTCCTCATGGGGTGGAGGCGCCAACCGGCGACAGATGGCCTGGATGATGCGCACAGCTCCGCGAATGCAATGGGAAATCGAGCACATCGCCAACTTTAACAAGTGGTATTCCGAGAAATGGTCGAAGAAGACCGGAAGGCTCATCTCAGACCGGCTGTTCGAAACTGCCGACCCGCGGCGAATGAAGAAAATACAACTGCTCAAGGATCTGGGGGTGTGAATTCTTCTTCCATCGGCCCACTAGGTAGCTGGCGCGGCTGACGACTGACGCCAACACCCACCAACCGTATACTGCCACTACCTTGACAGCTCTTGAACGCTTACTCTATAATTCTCCCTGGCGTTCGTTACTGCTCGCTTTTGCTTCGCAATTGCCGACCCTTCCTTTTTGCTAACTCCAGAGTCTCCTTCCACCATCAGCCCAACAGGAGCAACAGGAATGTCATTTCTTCAAGATCTTACTCGCCGCGATTTCTTGCGCACAACCGGTCTGGGCACAGCCGGCCTCGCCCTCGCCGCCTGCGCCGCCCCAGTAGCCCCGGCCGGAGCTGACTCCGCCGGCGATTCAGGCGCAGCGCCCTCCCAGGAGCCCGTCACCGTCACCTTGATCTCCTGGTGGAACCATCCATTCCGCGACCTCTTGCCCGCTTTCAACGACCTTCACCCTGATATTCAGGTCGAATTCATCGACTCGGGCACGGGGTACAGTGAGAAGGTCATGACCGCCATGGTCTCCGGCTCCGAGCTGACCGACATCATCGGCAGCCAGGACTACAACCTGCCACTGTGGGCGGCCACCGGAGGCATGGCCGACCTCACCGACCTCATGGCGCCGCACCAGGACAGAATCGTCCCGTACAAGCTGAACCACGGTGTTCACGAAGGCAAGAATTACGGCGTTCCTTGGGATGGGTCTCCCTGTCTTCTCTATTACCGCCGCGATGTCACCGAGGAATATGGCATCGATCCGACCGCCATCAGCAGTTACGAAGATTGGATGGCCGCGGGCGAAGAGTTGTCAGCTGCTTCCGACGGCGAAAACCGGCTCTGGGGCATTACAAAGAACAACTACTTCCCTTGGCTTAGTTGGACTTGGCAACGAGGAGGCGGAATTTATGACCTGCAGCTCGAAAACGTAATCGTCGACCAACCCGAAGCGATCGAGTCGCTCGCCTTTCTCAAGTCGCTCTGGGATTCAAACGCCGTTTTTCAGGACTTTAGCTGGGATATCGGGTTGGCTTCCTACAAAGACGGCTCCTCCGCCATCTTCCCGGGTGCCATCTGGTTGGCCGGCATTATCGAAGGCAACGCTCCTGAAACGGTTGGTCAGTGGGCCGTTACACAGCTCCCTGCATGGATGGAAGGGGGAAGCCGCGCCTTTACTTGGGGCGGCTCGCAGCTATGCATCCTCAAAACCAGCAAGAACAAGCTGGAGGCATTCACCTTCCTCGAATACTCCCAGTTGTCACAGGCCGGCCAGGAGGTCCTCTGGACTTCCGGCGCCCTCTTCCCAGTTCTCCATGAAGCACTAGACTGGCCAATTATGAACGAGCCTGTCGAGTTTTACGGTGGGCAGGTCGCACTCAGAATGTACGCCGAAGTCAATTCCGCGGTCCAGCCTTTCGTCTGGGGCGAAGGTTGGTCTGAGGCATGGGATGTCCTGGTTCAGGCCCAAAGCCAAGTTCTGGACGGTGATTTCGGACCTGAAGAAGCCCTAAGTTCTGCCGCGCAAGAGATTAGAGACCTGCAAGGCCTCGGCTGAGCACTAAAGCAATTTCGAAACCGGTCCGGCGCCCGTACTCAACCCAATCTTGCGAGCGTCGGCCGGTCTTCTGCTCGACCCCTGTGGCAGAACTGGTGCGAACAACGCCCAGACCGCGCCTCATGTCCCCCTTCCTGACAAGGAACCTGTGAATATGGGAGTGGCAATAACACCCCCAACCGTTGGGCCCGTATCGCCTCCCAAAAGGTCCAGCTATTACATCTGGGAAAAAGCAGCCCCATACGTCTTTATTTCGCCCTTCTTTATTCTCTTTGGGATATTTGGGGCCTTTCCGATTCTTTTCGCTGTCTGGATCAGCTTTCAAGACTGGAAGAGTGTTCGTTCCAGTGAATACGTTGGCTTTAAGAATTACGCACGCCTGTTCACCGACGACAGTTTCCATATCGCATTGTCCAATACGATCATCCTGGGTATTCTCGTCGTCCCACTGATGATCATCTTCAGCTTGAGCCTTGCCAACGTGCTCAATCAGCCAATTCGCGGTCGCGTCATCTACCGCACAGCGTACTTCCTGCCCGTCGTCACGTCGCTTGTCGTCGTCGGCATTCTCTTCGATTTCTTTCTCGGGTCAGTCTACAGCCCCCTCGGGTCGATCCTGCAGATCTTCGGTATCGAGTATAAGGGCCTCACGAACCAACCTGTTTTTGTTAAGCCCGCAATCCTGGTCATGATCCTGTGGCGCTGGGTTGGCTACAACATGATGATCATGCTGGCCGGCCTCCAAAGTATTCCTCATGAGCTGTACGAAGCCGCCCGCATTGATGGCGCCAGCGGGATACAGGCCTTTCTCAATATCACCGTCCCGCTGATGCGACGTGTCATCGCCTTCGCCGCTATCCTGTCGACTATCGGCATGTTCAACATCTTTGAAGAAGCCTATATGCTGGTCGGAACTGGTGGCGGACCCGATCGTGCCGGACTACTCATGGGTCTTATTATCTACAGACAGGCCTTTGTAAGCTTCAAATTCGGCTATGCCTCCGCGCTTGCCTACGCCAACGCGGTTATCATCATAGCCTTGTCTTTTCTGCAGATATTTGCGAGCGAACGCGCCGCTTCCGATTAATACCTCCTCCGAACAAGAACTGTCCCAAATGAGTCAGAATGCCAGCGCAGTTGCAGCCAGACACAAAATCGGTCCGTATGCTCCTAAGAGAAAGTTCTCCTTGGTGCTAATCTTTACGCATGTCTGCCTTTTCATCGCTCTTTTAGTCTTTGTCTTCCCCTTTTATTGGATGATTTCGTCCTCTCTCAAGCCAATGGCTGACATCTATATCGTTCCCGTCCAATTCTGGCCTACCCGCCCCTCCCTTAACAATTACTTGGAGATCGCTGGCCTAATTCAGTCCGACGAAATCGATTTTCGCGGTGGCATTTCCCTGACCCGTACATTTCTGAATAGCACTTTCATCGCAGTCGTCAACACTGCCGGCACAGTCTTTCTCGCCTCCCTTGCCGGTTTTGCCTTCGCCAAATTGCGCTTCAAAGGGCGCAACGCCCTATTTCTTTCCATGTTGGCGACAATGATGATTCCGAACAGCGTCGGTCTGGTTCCCAGCTACTTGATCATGGCCTGGCTCAAGTGGATCAACACCTGGTATCCACTAATCATTCCAGGCCTCGCCACGCCCTTCGCCGTCTTCTGGATGCGCCAGTACATGACCACCGTGCCCGACGAGATGATCGAAGCCGCCCGCATTGATGGCTGCGGCCCATTCGCCTCCTACTGGCGTGTCGTTGTCCCCGTCGTCCTGCCTGGCATGGCCGCGCTCGCCATCTTCTCATTCATGGGCCACTGGAACGCCTTTATGGGACCATTGATCTACCTGAATAAGCCGGAACTCTATACATTGCCCCTGTTCTTGGCCGTGCTGGATTCGGGCGTCTCGGGTAGGCCAGTACCGCTCCACCTAATCTTCACAGCTTCCTTTGTTTCGATCCTGCCCATACTGCTCATATTCCTGTTTGCCCAGCGCTACTTCATCGCCGGCCTGACGGCAGGCAGCCTCAAGTAGACCCGATTCTGGAAGTCAAGATACGGGAACCAACCTATGAAACTTACAATGGGGAAATACGATCTGGAGATAGGCGGACGCTATCTCGACGAACTGCGTGATTCCACAGCGGACAAGGAAGACATGCCGACGCTGAGAAATCGCATCCGGGACGAGGGTTACCTCCTGATTCGCGGACTGCACGACCGCCAGAAGGTGAAGGAGGCTCGCCGAGTCGTCCTGGAAAACCTGGAGCAAGCAGAACAGCTCGCGCCTGGAGAGCCGCTGATGAACGGGGTCATCGCCGCGGGCAAACGCGGCAAGTTCTACGGCGGCTCCAAGGCCGTCACCCACACGCCCGAGTTCCTTGGCGTTGTCGAGGCCCCCGAACTGATGCAATTCTTTGCAGAGTTTCTCGACGGACCCAGCCTGACTTACGATTTCAAGTGGCTGCGCGTTGTACCCAACGGCGCCTTCACCGGCGCTCACTACGACATCGTCTACATGGGCCGCGGCACCACCAACGTCTTCACCGTCTGGACGCCTCTCGGCGACCTGCCCTACGAAATGGGCCCGCTCGCCATCCTCGCCGGATCGCACCGCTTCGAGCGCATCAGGGAGACCTACGGCGAAATGGACGTCGACCGCGACAAGGTAACCGGCTGGTTCTCCAACGACCCCGTCGAACTCGTCGACACCTACGGCGGCCAGTGGCGCAGCGCCGAATTCGAAATGGGCGACGCCCTCATCTTCGGCATGTACACCATGCACGGCTCCCTTTCCAACACCACCGGCCGCTTCCGCCTCAGTTGTGACACCCGCTACCAGAGCGCAGACGAACCCGTCGACGAACGCTGGATCGGCGAAAACCCGATCGCCCACTACGCCTGGATGAAAGGCGAGACCGTGCCAATGGAAAAGGCGCGTCAGCGCTGGGGCGTCTGACGCGCCTCGAATTGTCGCTTGCCATCGAACACTGCCGACTAACCACTGGCCACTACAGTTAAGTTCTATACTCTGCGTTGATCGACACGTAATCGTAGCTCAAGTCGCACGTCCAGACGGTAGCGGCGCCTTCGCCGAGCCCCAGCGACACCCGTACACTTATCTCGCTCTCTGCGAAAATCGCCGATGCGTCCGCCTCTTCATATCCCGTTGGCGTTCCAGCATCCACTAGCTGCAGCTCTGCGTTGCCCGCCTCCGGCTGGCCAGCCGCGATAAACAGATGCGCCTTCGTCGGGTCTACTGTAGCGCCCGAATAGCCCACGGCGCACAAAATTCGTCCCCAGTTGGCGTCGTGCCCGAAGAATGCCGTCTTCACCAGCGGGCTCTTGGCGATTGAATTGGCTGTCCGGTGCGCTTCGTCGTCGCTGACGGCGCCTTCGACCTGGATCGTCACGAACTTGGTCACACCTTCGCCATTGCGAACGATCAGCTTGGCCAGCTCCATCGACGCCGCTGTGAGCGCTTCCACGAACGCATCGTAGTCCGCGCCCTTTTCGGTAATCTCTGCATTGCCTGCGGCCCCATTCGCCAGCACAAGCACAGTGTCGTTGGTGCTGGTGTCGCCGTCCACGCTGATGCGGTTGAAACTGCGGCTTACCGCCGAGGCCAGCGCCTCCTGCAACAGCGGCTGAGAAATAGCTGCATCGGTGGCCAGCGTCGCCAGCATCGTTGCCATGTTCGGGTGAATCATTCCGGCGCCCTTGCCAATGCCGGTAACCGTCACCGTCGTCCCGCCGACCTCCGCCTGGCCCGAAGCCCACTTGGGAAAGACGTCTGTCGTCATTATTGCTTCCGCCGCCTCCTCCCAGCCGTCTGGACGCAGTTTGGCAGCCACCTCCGGAATCCCGGATTCGATCACCCCGATCGGCAGCTGTACACCGATCACGCCGGTGCTCATGACAAAGGCGGTATTGTCAGTACTTCCCAGACTCTTCTCCGCGGCCTCGGCCATGCGCCGCGCGTTGGCGTTTCCTTCTGCGCTTGTGCAGGCATTGGCGTTCCCGCTATTGATCACCACGCCATGCGTGCCGTCGGGATTCATGCGCAAGAGATCGCGGTCGTACAGAACGGGCGCCGCCGGAAAAGCATTCTGGGTAAATACGGCCGCGGCCCGGCATGCCGTCGGACTGGCGATCAGCGCCAAATCCAACGCCCCGGTCGGTTTGACGCCGCAATGGATCCCCGCCGCATCGAAACCTTTCACAGGAATCGCCGCGGCTGAAGGGCCGGCAAAAGCATGTTCTTTCTCAGACATTGTCTTCTCCAAGTAGTTTGAAAGCGTCAGGCATGGCCTCTGCCTGGGGATTCGCCTGCTCCTTGCCACCGCCTGACGCCAGTCTTGCCTAACCAACCTGTCAGTGTCCGCTTTGCGCTAGTCTCTCTTTATCCAATCGCCCTCCACCGCCGACCCGTCGGGCAGAGGCGGCATCGAGTCGGCCGGATGCTCTTCTCTGAGCAAGGCCTCAACCTTCAAGGGCAGCCCAAACAGCCTTATGAAGCCCTCGGCGTCGGCCTGGTTATAGACATCGTCCTCGTCGAAAGTAACGTAATCTTCCCGGTACAGGCTGTGCGGCGACCTGCGACCGACCAGCATCGCGTTGCCCTTGTACAGTTTCAAGCGCACGGTCCCGCTGATCGCCTTCTCCGTTTCCTGCACAAACGCGTCCAGCGCATTGCGCAGCGGCGTAAACCACTGGCCGTTGTAGACCAGGTCGGCGTAACGCAGACCCACCTGCTGCTTCCAGTGCAGGGTGTCTTTGTCCAGGCACAGCTGTTCAAGCGCTGCATGCGCCTTATAAAGAATCGTGCCGCCCGGTGTCTCGTAAACGCCGCGGCTCTTCATCCCAACGAGTCTGTTCTCCACCAGGTCCACGCGCCCGATGCCATGCTTGCAGCCGATCTCGTTGAGTTCCTGCACCAATTCGACCGGGCCCATCGCCACGCCGTTGACGCGTTCGGGAAAGCCGCGGCGAAAGTAGACTTCTACATACCCAGGCTCATCCGGCGCGTCCTCCGGGGAGCGCGTCCACTCGAACATATCTGCCGGCGGCTCGGTCCACGGATCTTCCAGCGGCCCGCCCTCGTTGCTCAGGTGCCAGAGATTGCGGTCCTGGCTGTAGATGCGGTCGGCCGACGCCTTTACCGGCACGTTGTGCTCCTCCGCGTAGTCCAGCGCATCCGAGCGGCCGCGAATGTCCCACTCCCGCCACGGCGCGATGATCTTCAGCTTCGGATTCAGCGCCATTACCGTTAACTCAAAGCGTACCTGGTCATTGCCCTTGCCCGTTGCCCCGTGCGACACTGCGTCGGCGCCTTCCAGCTGCGCGATCTCGACCAATCGCTTTGCAATCAGCGGTCGCGCAAACGAAGTCCCCAGCAGATAGTCGCGCTCGTAGACGGCGCCGGCCTGCATCGTCGGAAACACATAGTCGGTCAGGAACTCGGCCCGCAAATCCTCTACATAGCATCGTGTGGCGCCGGAGGCGATCGCCTTCTCTTCCAACCCATCCAGCTCTTCCTCCTGGCCAAGGTTGGCGCAGAAACAGACGACTTCGCAACCGTAGTTGTTCCTCAGCCATGGAACGATCACGCTCGTATCCAAGCCGCCGGAGTAGGCGAGCACTGCTTTCGTTACAGCTCCTTTGACAGCCATACACGCTCCTTCATGTTCTGAGTGTCCCCTCTTCTTTCGTCAACGTCCCGCTTCAAGCTTTCAGGATACGGAGGTCTCTGCAGACCGCCGCGCCCAATTCCTGGTTTTCCACAACTGCTTCGCCCCGGCAGCTATCCTCCAAAACAAAAAACGCCACTTCGGGCGGTCCGAAGCGGCATACGGGAAACGAGCGAAGAGTACTGCACAGCCCGGCAGCTATCCCTCAGGACTGTTGCTGCCGGACACTGCGCCCGCTTCCCGCGGGCCTCCTCCTCGCAAAACAGAAAATTGCAGCGTTCATTCTCGATTCAAGTCTTCGTCGCAGAGGAAATAGACGTCAAGGCAAGGCTATCGTATTTGTCCAGCAAAGTCAAGAATTGGACGCTATCGATTCAACCGCTGCAACAGACCCCACACCTGCCGACACAAACTGAGAATCTCGTTCAACCTCAATTACCAGGTCCTCTACACCTCGCAAAACCACCTGCTTTCTCTGCTGCGGCTCTGCGGCCAGTCGAATCGAAGAAAACCGCTCCAGCAGCCCTTCGAATGCGATGCGTCCTTCCAGCATTGCCAGTGACGCACCCAAGCAGTAGTGGATTCCGCGACCAAAGGAGATGTGACTCTTTTCTTGCCGCCCAATGTCCAGCCTGTCGGGATCCGAGAACGCCGCCGGGTCTCGATTTGCCGCGCCGACGACGCTAACCACCTGCTGCCCTGACCGCACCAACTTGCCCCCGAGTTCCACGTCTTCCAGGGCCGTGCGACCGTCAAGCTGCACGGGGCTGTCATACCGCAGCAGTTCGTCGATGGCCGGTTCAAGCAGTTCAGGCTGTCCCCTCAGCCGCTGCAGCTCCTCAGGGTTGCGCAGCAGCGCCAGCGTACCGTTGCCAATCAAATTGCGTGTCGTTTCGTTGCCCGCGACCAGCAGAAGCAGCAGGGTGGCCAGGAGTTCGCCGTGCGAAAGCCTGTCGCCCTCTTCCTCAGCTGCCAGCAATGCGCTCACAAGGTCGTCCTGCGGGTCCTTCCGGCGCAGCGCGATGATTCCCTCGAAATACTCGTAGAGCTCCTGTTCCGACCGGCGAAACCGTTCCCTCTGCTCCCTGGTGAGGATCGGCTCCAGCGAGAGGACGATGTCATTTGACCACTCTTTGAACCGGTCCAGGTCCTGTGCCGGAACGCCCAGCATTTCGGCGATGACGATGATCGGCAGAGGAAACGCGAAACTGTCGATCAGGTCGAACCTGTCCTCCCCGTCAACGTCGTCCAGAAGTTGCTCCACAATCTTCTCAATGCGCGGCCCAAGCGCCGCCACAGAGCGGGGCGTAAACGCTTTGGAGACAAGCGAACGCAAGCGCGTGTGGTCCGGCGGGTCCAGATCCAGCATACTGCGGTCATTCGTGTACTCTCGATCGCCTGCTCCGGCCCCCTGGTTGGAGAAACGGTTATGGTCAAGCAGCACAGCCTGAACGTCATCGTACCTGGTCAGAACCCAAGCGTCGACCAACCTCATCCGATGCACCGGGTCCCGTTCTCTCAACCTTTTGTATGTAGGATAGGGACTGGCCAGAACATCCCTGGAGGTCAGGTCGAAGACAACGCCCGATTCCAGCCATTCCCAGGTCAATAGGGACCGCTTGGCAATCGGTCTAATCAGTTTAACTAATGTTCTTGGGATCAAGGCCGTCACAGAATCCTCTCTACAGCTACCACCAAACGTAGTTCCAACGCGACTCGCGATCAGCACGCCTCGCCGGCACACCGGTCTGACGCGGCCAAGCTCAACAGCTGTGGCGCCGTCACCGCCTCCGCCAGCGAGGAGCCGGCGAAGCAGCGCCGGACTCCTGCACCGCTTACTTGAACGCCCCCATCGTCATGCCCGATGCGATCTGCCTCTGGAAGAGGAAAAACAGAATCAGTACAGGTATTGTGGCCAGAGCCATTGCCGCGTACTGAAGCCCCAACACCGTTTCCACCGTCATCGGCGCCGGCTTATACAAAGCGATCGCCAGTGGCAGAGTCCGCACGTCTGCCTTATTCATCAGTATCAGTGAGAAAAAGAGTTCGCTCCAAATCCAGTTGATGTTAATGATCGCCATGCCTGCGATAGGCCCACGGCTGATGGGCAATACAATCCGCAAGAAGACGCCCAGCCTGCCGCAGCCGTCGATACGCGCCGCCTCTTCCAACTCAACCGGCATGTGCATGAAATAAGCGCGCATCAGAATGATTGTGAACGGCGCCCCCAGCGCGGCGTAGACAAGGGTCAGTCCAAAGAGGCTGTTTCGCAACCCCAGGCTGCCGATGAAAAAGTAAAGAGGTATCGCCAGAGCGTGCGCCGGCACGGCCAGGCTGAGCAACAGGGCCTGGTGCAGCGTCCCGCTCCCGGGAAACTGCCCGCGTGCCATCGCGTAGCCGCACAGGCACGAAATCGCCAGCATCAGCACAAGCGTCGCCGCCAGCACAATAACGCTGTTGAAGAAATACCGGCCAAAGAACATTCCCGTGCGGTCACCCGTCCAAACGTCAATAAAAGGCGCCATGGAAAAGCTCGTTGGCAGTCTGAATGGCGTATTCAGAATCTGGGTATCCGTCTTGAGCGTGTTCATCAGCAGAAAGAAGATCGGGTATACCTGGACCAGCGCTCCTACAATCAGCAGGCCATAGATAACCGGCCGCAAACTGCTGCCTGCCCACCAGCCCAAGGTCCTGTCTCCCCCAACGCTCCCTCCCGGCGAACGCGAAGAAAACCTGTTTGCTGCCATCAGTTCCATTCCTTCATCAGTTCCATTCCTTTCAGACCGACTCGCCTGACCCGGACTGGATCGAAAAAGCCCGGGGCACGCAATCGCCAGCAGTCCTAGTACTCTACGCTTTCTATCCGAACGCCGCGCACATAGGCGTAAGCGATTGCGAAAACGACCGCAAACATTACCACCGCAATTGCCGAACCGTAGCCGAAGTAGCCGGAGCGGAAGGCCGTTTCGAACAGATAGTAGCCCAGCACCTGCGTGCTGAAGGCCGGCCCGCCTTTCGTCATCACCAGCACAATGTCGAAAACCTTCATTGCGCCAATGATCGAGAGCATGGTTATCGATGCGAGCACCGGTTTGATCAGCGGCACGATCAGTCCCCAAATGCGCTGCCACTCGTTTACGCCGTCCATCGTGGCGGCGTCGTGCATCTCCTGCGGAATGCCCTCTATCGCCGCCAGCAACACGATCATGGGAAATCCCACCGACTGCCATATCGGTACAAGCATGACGCTGATCAAGGCTACGTTGCGGTCCCCCAGCCAGTTCTGGGCCAGGCCGTCCAGTCCGATGCTGCGCAGGACGGTGTTAAACAGGCCGTGATTGAATTCAAACATGTTTGCCCACAGCGTGGCCACCACCACGCCCGACATCATCACCGGAATGAAGAAAGCGATTCGATAGACTTGCCACCCTTTCAAACGGCGGCTGATCGCCACGCCAAGAAACAGGCCGATTGAAACGGTGAAAAAGGGCACGACAATGGCGAAGATAAAGCTGTTTCCAAGCGCACGCCAGAAGATTTCGTCGCCGAACAGCTTGGAGAAATTCTTCACTCCGACGAAGGTCTGCGGTCCCAGCCCGCCCCACTTGAAGAGTGACAGCCGCAGCGTGTCGAACAGTGGATAGGCCATGAGAGTCAGTAGCAGCAGCGTAGCCGGCGCAATGAACAGATACCAAGGCAGCGCATTCCTCAATTTGCGCATGAATCTGTTGCCGGCCGCCGTCCCCACCGCTTGCCTTGAATTCAGCGTTGCCAACTCTGCACCTCCATACCAAAACAGGGAGGCCCTTTCGAACCTCCCTGCACGATTTGGTCCTGCATCTCGAAAGAGCTTTCCCGAATCCGGCGCCGTCTAGCTCTGGTCGGCCTGAATCTCCACCGTCTTTTCCTGCATCCAGGCCCCGGCCTCTTCAGGCGTCAGCCCGCCCGCCATCATCTGGTCAACAGACTTGACCGTCGCCTGCTGGTAGGGCTGGCTGCTCGACGCTTCAAACAACGCCGGAGTCCCGTACTTTATGTTGTCTTCCAGGAAACTCAGCTGCATCTCGCTAAGGATCTCGGCGTACACGTCACTGGGGATGTCGGCGCGGCCATGGGGGATGCCCGCAGTCTGCGCATAGAGCGAAGCCTGCGGCAGACGGTAGGCCCAGGCCACGAACTCGAGCGCGGCTTCAATGTTGCTGCCAGACTTTGGAACGAGCAGGCCGTCGGGAACCCAGGCCCCGACCTTGCCGGTCCGTTCCGGCCTGATCTCCGGATAGTAGAAGTACCCGACTTCGAACTCAACGTCTCGCGTCAGCCCGGCGCCGCCGCCGTCCCAGGAGCCGGTCTGCCACATCGCCGTCTTGCCCGTCGTGAACAACGACCTGCCATTCTGGTAGTCGGTCAGTCCCGTGACGCCGTCGACGAAGACCCCGTTGTCGACCATCGCCTGAATGTACTCGTAGATCCGCACCGAGTCCGGGTCCGTCCAGCCGTATTCGTTGCACGAAGCCGGCCTGTCTGCACGCCACAGAATCGGCATGCAGTTGTATTGGTCCCGGCTCCAGGACCGCAGCTGCATGCCGTCATTGAAGTGGCTCTGGATGCCCATGTTGTAGTCGACCGCCAGGGGCTGGTAGCCTGCCGCCCGGAACTCTGCCGACATTTCATACAGTTCATCCCAAGTTTCCGGCGGAGATGCGCCGATTTCGTCGAAGATCTCTTTGTTGTAATAGGTGTAGGGCGTCCATACCACTGCAATTGTCGCCGAATAAAAGTGGCCGTCCGGCTGACGCTGAAAGTCAACAATCCCTTCCGGATACGCGTCAAACCAACCTTCCTGCTCGTACAGGTCATCAAACGGGACAAGGATCTGGCTTGTCACCATGTCGTTGAAACGATTGGCCGGCACGCACTGATACCACGAGACGTCCGGCGTGTCCTCGCTGGAAAAGAGCAGGAACGCCTGCTGGTATTGTTCATCGGCAAGCACGTCAATTGTCACTGAAATGTTGGAGTTCTCCTCCATGTACAGGTCCGCCAGCGCCTGTAATCCCTCCGTCACAATCCCGGCGATCGCCCCCACTCGCAATTCCAGCATCTCCATTGACGGAGCCATCTCGCCATCACCTTCTGCCGCAGGCGCCGCAGGAGCGGCACAAGCGGCAATCAGTCCGCCTGCAGCTACAAAACTGGTCTTTTGCAAGAAATCTCTACGTGTGAGTCTCGACATTTCGATTTCTCCTTCAAGTGTGGAAGTTGGTGAGTGTCGAAGTGGAAAAGTAACGGGCCGTTGTCACTGGTGCGCTGTCCCGGTCCGCGAGTTGATCAAGGCGAATGTTGTCAATGCCTCTCCAAGCGTAGCTCCCTCCGGGAGAGTCACCGCGCGATTTCGAGAGAGTGTATCACGCCTGCCAATTGACAGGCAAACGCCTCGAATGGCCCCGAATGGGCCCAGGTTTCAATGCGCGCTTTATCATTGCTTGCTCTTGATGTATGATCCCCCCAGAGAGTTACCGGAAGGTCACAACTCTCTGTTCAAGCAGACAAAGGCCGCACGCAATTCAGAAAGGACTTGAAATCCGATGGCCACCAACAGTCAGAGTGCCAAGAACACGCCATACCTTTTCGCGCACAGCCTCGGCCAGCAACTTGACATGAGCGCGCAAGAGTTCCCCAGTGTCAATGCCGACGGCCTGGCCGTCGTAGACCTCACACCGGAACAGAAGTACCTCTTTGACATGCACGGCTGGCTCCTCATCCCCGGCGTTTTGGACGAAGAAGAAGCAAGGGAGATGCGCGATTTCGGCCTGCAGCTTCAACACGATCCGGACTCAATCCCCGAGCGCGAACGCTCTCCTCTGGGAGGCCCGCTGCAGAAGCTCACCGATCATCCGGTCGTTGTCGGTTTTATGAACGAGTTCGTCGCCTTCCCGCCTCTTTCGCGACAGAACTGTTATGGATTCCGCATGGAGTCTAGCAGCCTGTTCTACCGCAAGGCTGGCGATGGCCAGTTTGGGCCGCACAACGGCAGCGGTTTCTTCCGCTTTCCCGGCGACACACACTTCTATCACAGCGTTCCCGGCAAGTCGCACGCAGGCCTAACTCGCGTCGTCTGGGAGTTGAATCCCGTCTGCGAGGGCGACGGCACGCTACTGGTAACCGGAAGTCACAAAGCCGCTTATCCCGCGCCCGACTCGATCCACGACCCCTTCTCGCCCATCTGGACCGAATACACATGCCCTGCCGGCTCCGTCCTGTTCTTTACTGAATCTCTGACCCACAGCGCTCGTCCCTGGACCAATCGCGAGCATGAGCGGGTTGCTATTTTCAGCTGTTACAACACCGTGGACAGCAAATGGCACGACTGGGACCCGGATCCCGAGCTCGTTGCCTCGATGCCGCCTCTGCGTCAAACTCTTTTCCGACCCGTGCGCGCCGCAAATAATCTGAGCGACGGTTCCCACTACGGTGTCTAGGCAAGGCGCGAGGAACACCTCCGCCCGTGGCCGGACTTAACGCGGAGCTGCGCAGTTGCTTACAATCCCGCGCCGGCCCGCGGCGGCATTGTCAGTGCTTGGAAATCTTTGTGGTCTGTCCGGACCTTAAACATGTACAGCAGGAGACCATTCCATGGCAACCCTTCTTTCGGCCGGCAAGGCCGCTGCCTTCAAGATGGGCAAAGGCGATTCCCGAAACCTCGTTGGGCCGTCTACCGGCGCCCAGGACATTACTCTGAACTATTCGGTCTTTCAGGCCGGCGAAGAGTTCCCACAGCACTTTCACGAAGAGTCTGCGGACATATTCATAGTCCTGGAAGGAGGCGTTTCGGTACGGCAAGGGGACGTCTACACGCCAATCAGGTCGGGCCAGTTTGCATACGTGCCGTCGCCCGAAGTACACGGTACAGTCAATACCAGCGGCGCCGAGGCGACCCTGATCAGTTTCCAGGCGCCTCCCGATCAGGCCCTGTACCGGGGCGAGCGCGACCCCTCCAAGACGGGCACGACGCCGCGCCCGCCCGAAGACCATCAGACAACGGTGCGGATCGACAATCTCGCCTCGGGGAACCCTTCAAGAGACGGGACGACGAAGTCGTGGGCCCCGGCTTCTCCCGCCACGGGGACACCGGAAATGCGGCTGGCCTACTTTGAACTTGGGCAGGGAGGACATTTGACGGCGTCCGCCTCGGATGACAAGGAAGCCGTCTGGTTTGTCTGGAGCGGGGAGGTGGCCATTACGTCCGGCGGACAAACGCTGCACGCTTCACGTCACGAAGGCGCATTCATTCCTCCCGGCGAGGTCCAGTCCGTCCGCAACGAAGGAGAAGAAACAGCCCGTCTCATTCGCTGCCAGGCCATTTAACGGGTCCTGGCTTTCTTTGCAAGACTGTTGGAACGCCAAAGGGCGCTAAGGATAGGAAGATGACTCCTTAGCGCCCTGTCTGATTTTCAAGAACTGACAGAATCCGGCTACCTATTCAGATGGCGACGGCCGTCGAGACCGAAGCCTCTCGCACCTCCTCCGCGCTTACCTCCCGCCCCAACTGATTGGACAGGTAGATGCCCTCAGAGATCAGCATGCAGTTCAGGGCGATCTCAGCCGTCGGAAGAAGCTCTACCCTGCCTTCCACCGCGGCGATCCAATGCTCCTGCTCGCTGTCGTAGATGTCTCCCTGCCCGTGTACGTTGTGGAGCCGGAAGTCGAACATCTGCAGATTGGCAGTGGAGTCCAAATCCAGGTCGCCGGCGCTATGGAAGTAGCCGAACGGGTCCAGGCGCACGCCGCCTTCGTTGCCGACAACGTATGAACCCTCGAAGGCGTCCAAATGAATGGCCCAGGCCTCGATAATGTCCAAAGTAATGTTGTCGGCCAAGCGCACAAAGCCCAGGCCCAGCTCCTCCACATTGTAGTTGCTCCGATCTCGACGACCCGCGTCCATAGCGATCTCCTGGTATGTTTTGCCGGAGATTCGCAGCACGTCCGGGTTGCCCAGCAGGTAGAGAACTGTCGAAATGTGATAGACGCCCATGTCATAGAGCGCGCCGCCGCTGGCGGTCTCTTTGTTGACGAATAGTGGAGAGCCGTAGCCGTCCACGAAGGGCCTTCCCCGCCGGCGATAGCCTGTTGAGCGGGCGTGATACAGTTTCCCCAGATGACCCCCGTCAATCAACGACTTGGCCGCCTTGGTCTCGTTGGTAAAATACTCCCGGTTCTGGATGCTGAGCATCTTGCCGCAATCCCTGGATGCTTCCAGCATCTTTTCGGCGTCGATATAGGCGCCGGCCATTGGCTTTTCGCAGAACACATGCTTGCCCGCTTCCAGCGCTGCCACCGTCGCCGGCATGTGGTAGTTGTTGTGCAGGCAGACATCAACCGCCTTGATGTCGTCTCGGGCGAGCAGCTGCCGGAAACTGTTGTAAACGGTTGCGATGCCGTTGTCTGACGCCACACGCTGTGCCTCGGCTTCGTTGATGTCTGCAATGGCCGCTATCTCTACGTGCGGCATCTCCATATACTTGCGAACGTGGCCCTTGCCGATCTGGCCTACACCTATGATCCCAATGCGAGTCTTGCCTTGTGTCATGTATTCCTTCCTCCAACCTAAAAAGTAAATGTTCGAAGTGAATGCAGTGTGTTCGGCTCGCCGGCCGCAGCTAGTCTTGTTCTACAGGGCCGACCGGTAACCACGCGAGAGACGCAGCTCGATTTGCGCTTGAACGGCCGAAAAAATAATTGTAATGATCCAGTAGAAGACCGCCGCGATCAGAAGCGCTTCGAGGCTGCGAAAGTTGGCCCGACCCTGCTTCTGTGCCCTCCAAAGCAGCTCCCACACGAAGCCCGTAACCGAAATCAGCGATGTATCCTTCAGCATGGCGATGAACTGGTTTCCTATCGGCGGGATGACCAGCCGCAAAGCCTGGGGCAATACGATGAACCGCATGATCTGAAAGTGAGTCATGCCCATGGACTTGGCGGCATCCCGCTGGCCCGCGTCCACAGACTGAATGCCCGCCCGCATGATCTCCGTCATATAGGCGCCGTAGTTCAGCCCCAGCGCCAAGACACCGGCCGACAGGCCCGAAAGGCGAATGCCGAGCTGCGGCAGGGCGAGAAAGAAGAATACGACCTGCAGCAGCAGGGGCGTTCCTCGAATCAGCGAGATGTAGAAGGTCGCCAGCGCGTATGCCGGCGCCGACTTCGACAGGCGCCCCAGCGCGCCCAGAAGCGACAGAACCGTCGCCAGTGTGATCGACAGAGCCGACAGCAGAATTGTCAGCCAGACGCCGTTGAAGATGAAAAACCAGTGGCTGCGAATGAAACTCCAGTCCAGGGAAATCGTCGTGAACTGTAGACCGGCGACTGTGAAACGAGAACCGCTGAATGCGTACACAAGGGCCACCAGGAGCACGGCATACGAAATGCGCACGCCAATTTCAAAGCGGCGTGCGTCACGCCGCTGCGACGCCATGATCTGCTCAGCTTGAATAGCGAAACGGTCGTCAGGAGGCGCTGTCGTCATTCCTCTTCCGGTTTCAATGACATCACATACGATTTCACGCGGCGAAAGCCGATTCACGCTTGGAAATCGATTTCCACAGCTCTTTTTTCGTCTACTGCGTGGGATCGCTCGTCAGATCCTCGCCGAACCACTCCTCCGACAGGTTTCTCAAAGTGCCGTCAGCGTGCATAGCAGCGATTATCTCACTGACTTTGTCTACCAGTCCGGCGATATCTTTGGAAGCATTCTTGTCGAAAGCCACCGCGAGATTCTCCGAAAAGACCGGGTTTCCCACTTTGTGAATGGCGACGCCTTCCGCGATGGCGGCCTCCACCACAGTATTTGAGGTCAGGAAGGCTAGAAATTCCTGGCGGCCGGCCTGAATCTGTTGCGCGCAGTCGTTGTCGGTGGTCAGGGGGACGATCGATACACCGGCAGGCGGGGCGTCAACATAGAAGCTGGCGGCTGGCAATCCAAGTCCCTCCATATCACCTGTCAACCAGCTCTCATACGTGGTGGAGACGCCAACGCAGATGGCGGCGCCATTCAGGTCGTCCAGCGTATCGATACCGGAGCCATCCACTGCCGCGAACTGGGCCGGCGTGTAGTAATATGGTGGAGACGCGAATTCCAGGACCTCTTGCCGCGCCGTCGTGACTGTCATTGACCCAACGCTCATGTCCCACTGGTCCCCCCAGTTACCGGCCGTAATAATGTCCCAGTCCGGGGTGACAAACTCCACTTCAACACCAAGGCGCCGGGCGATCTCCTCAGCTACGTCGACGTCAAAGCCCACGAAGTTTCCGCTCTCGTCGAGGAAGCTCTGGGGCGCATAGTTTGGGTCTGTGGATATTCGGACGGTGCCGCGTGTCAGAATCTCCCCCAACAGATCGCCGACTTCGGCGGACTGGTCGCCGCCGCTCGCAACCGCGCCATCCTGGGGCGCGACCGGAGCCACACAGGCGCCGATACAAAATGCAGCAAAAATCAGGAAAGGCAATAATCGTCTCATTGCGCTTACTCCTTCGTGGTCAGTTGGAATAACTCCGATGAACTGCAAATTCACTCTTCCTTATATGATATTACAAGGATTGAAAAAACCAGCAATTGTCCATTGATCTTCAAGCCCGATTTCTTTCCGGCCGCGGGCCTGAACTCCAGCCTCGACTACGCACCGAGTTCGTCAATCCAACTCGATCCGGAACGCCCCATAATTTGACCTGCGTACCGCCTTACTGATAGACTGATTTGTGCGCCGGAAAGCAGCGCGCCCCCATCGTCTAGAGGACCAGGACTCAGGCCTTTCAAGCCTGCAACAGGGGTTCGAATCCCCTTGGGGGTACAGCAGGGCCGTCCGACCGGAAAGGCCCATTCCGCACCTGCGTTTTCAGAAAAGCCCATTGTCATAAGGTGGTTTTCCACAGCATGACATCGGGGCTTTTTTGTGCAGAGGCCCGCTGTGAACAAGATCCGCATCGAAGTCACCAAACACAGCGAAGAAGGCGAGCCCAGGATCGCTGCCGCCGCGCACAGAATAGGCATCAGCTCCCTCCGGTCCTGCAACAGGACACAGATCTACTTCATTGCGTACCACGCCGCAAGAGCCCCAAGCTCGGACCAAATCAAAAGGCTGTGTGACTTACTCCTGGTCGATCCGGTAACCGAATCGGCCCGGGTTATATCCCAGCCGCGCCCCTGCCCGGACGACAGTCAAACTCAACCCTCAAACGCTTCAGACGAGCATGTCATCGAGGTCGCCCTTCGCCCCGGCGTAACCGATGTGGCCGCACGTGTTCTGGAACGCGGCGCCGCTGAACTGGGTATCCACGATTTAGAGGCAGCGACCGCCGCGCAATTTCGCCTGAAAGGGGACCTTTCCCGGACGGACCTGCACCGACTCGCCCGAGACCTGCTGTGCAATGACACGATTGAGCGCTACAGCCTCGGTGCAATCGAACCCCTTTTTGGCCACAGCAGCGATTCCCGCGACCATGTGGAACAGGTCTCCCTGACAGGGCTTAACGAGGAGGAGTTGCTTGCTTGCAGTCGGGAGCGGCTGCTCTCGCTTGACGCCGAAGAGATGAAGGAGATCCAGAGCTTCTACGATGAGATCGGGCGGGCGCCCACCGATGTCGAACTGGAAACACTGGCCCAAACCTGGAGCGAGCACTGCGTCCACAAGACTTTCAAGTCAAACATAGCATTCACTCTGCGGTCAGACGGCGGGCAGGCCCTCTCTGTTGAAGAAATCCAGGGGCTGCTGCGAACCTGCATTCAGGCCGCTACCGAGCGTGTCAACCGCCCCTGGGTGCGTTCCGCCTTTGTCGACGACGCCGGCATCATCGAGTTTGACGATCAGTTCGATCTTGCGTTCAAAGTTGAGACGCACAACCACCCCTCTGCTCTCGAACCGTTCGGTGGGGCCAACACCGGCATTGGCGGCGTCGTGCGCGACATTATCGCCGTTTCCGCCCGGCCAATCGCCTGCACGGACGTCCTCTGCTTCGGCCCTCAGAACGTGCCCCCGGAAGAGCTCCCTGCTGGCACTCTTCACCCCGCCCGCGTCGAGGAAGGGGTCGTCACAGGCATCGGTGACTACGGAAACAAGCTGGGCCTGCCGACCGTGAATGGCGCTGTCATATACGACGAAGGGTATCTGGGCAATCCTTTGGTCTTCTGCGGCGCGGTGGGGCTGCTGCCTAAGGGATCCCATCCCACGGAACCCCGCCAGGGAGATCGCATCGTTGTTTTGGGAGGGCGCACCGGTCGCGACGGCATTCATGGGGCAACGTTTTCTTCGGCTGAACTGACCCAGGACACGCATTCGGAGTCCGGCAGCGCCGTGCAGATCGGCGATCCCATTACGGAGAAGGGTCTGATTGAGTTGGTCGAAGCGGCCCGAGACCAGCGCCTGTACAATGCCATCACCGACTGCGGCGCCGGCGGCCTTTCTTCGGCAGTTGGGGAGATGGGCGAAAAGCTGGGCGCCGACGTCGAGTTGCAGGATGTTCCTCTCAAGTATCCCGGCTTGACGCCATGGGAAATCTGGCTTTCCGAAGCCCAGGAGAGAATGGTCCTGGCAGTACGGCCCTGCAACCTCTCGCGTCTCCGGGAACTGTCAGACCTCTGGGATGTCGAGATGCGCGATTTGGGCCACTTCAGTGGCGACGGCTGGCTGCGTGTGCGCTACGGCGGCCGCGCCGTAGCCGAGCTGCCCATGTCATTCTTGCATGACGGCCTTCCCATCCCGAGCCGGACCGCCCTATACAGGGAGCGTACCCCGGACCAGTCCTCGCTGCAGACAGTCCTGGCGCGCGCCCGCCCGGTGTTGAAGGAAAAGGAACTCCTCGTCCGGATGCTTCGCCATCCAACTGTTGCCAGCAAAGAGCGAATCGTTCGAACGTACGACCATGAAGTTCGCGGAGGTACATTGGTTCGACCTTTTGTCGGCCCACACATGGACGGACCTGCAGATGCCGCTGTGCTGAAACCACTCGGCACTTGGGGCCACGGACGCGCGTTCGCTCTCAGCGCGGGAATAAACCCTCTTCTGGGAAAACGTGACTGCTACGCAATGGCAGTCAGCGCAGTCGACGAAGCATTTCGCAACGCCGTTTCTGTCGGCGCGGACCCGGACCGAATCGCGCTGCTGGACAACTTCTGCTGGGGCAACCCTACTTTTCCGGATCGACTTGGCGCCCTGGTGCGTGCCTGCCAGGGATGCTACGACGCCGCCGTCAAATTCAATGCCCCCTTCATTTCCGGAAAGGACAGTCTTTACAATGAGTTCGAAGGCCGGCCTATCCCGGGGACACTCCTCATTTCGGCCATCGGCATAGTGCCAGACATGCGCCGCACATGCACGTCCCACTTTAAGCAACCGGGGAACTGCATTTTCATGTTGGGGGAAACGCGCGAAGAACTGGGAGGATCTCTCCTTGGCCAGTTGTTAGCCTGGAATGGCGGTGACCCTCCTTCCTTACCCGAGGAGCCTTTGCAACGCTATCGGGCCGTTCACACAGCAATGCAAGCTGGTCTGGTCCAAAGCTGCCACGATTTGAGCGAAGGCGGGCTGGCGGTGGCATTGGCAGAAATGTGTCTTGGCGGCCGCCTGGGCGCGTCTGTGGACATTTCGGCCGCAATTGGGTGCGGTTTTTCCCATCCCTATGTCCCACTTTTCAGTGAAACCAACGGTCGTCTCTTGCTCGAGGTGGCCCCCACTGACAGGGCCGCCCTGGAGGAGATCCTTTCTGATGTGCCAGTTGCGCTTATCGGAGAGGTCACGGAGGCCAATCGGTTGGCCTGGGCCCGAAACGGGGAGCCCGTCTTCAACATTTCGATTGAGGAAATTCTTTCAGCCTGGAAAGAGGCTGAAGCTGATTGAGAACTTTGCGTCTTATGCCTAACTGTCGCAATTGCGCCTCAGCGGGAATGCAATGAAACTGCCCGTCCTGATCCTGCACGCCGCGGGCACAAACCGTGACGCCGAGGCAGCGCGAGCCTGCGAACTTGCAGGCGCTTCGCCCCACATTGTGCATATCAATCAGCTGCGGGAAGGAACTTCGCGTTTCTCAGATTTTGGCATGCTGGTTCTGCCGGGCGGATTCTCCTACGGCGATGCCCTCGGGGCAGGCGTACGCCAAGCCCTGGATCTGCATGTCTACTTTCATGAAGAGTTGACTGAATTTATCGAGACGGGTAAGCCGGTCTTAGGCATCTGCAACGGCTTTCAGACCCTGGTCAAGGCGGGCCTATTGCCAGGCGCCGCTGACGAATGCGGGCGCCGGTCTGAAGGACGGCAGGCGGTCGCGCGGCGAGACGTAACCTTGACCCACAACGCCCACGATCGCTTTGAATGCCGGTGGGTTCATCTGGCGGTGGAGAATGGAGCGCGTGCCGGATGCCTGGCACAGATAAGAGAGCCGGTCTTTTGCCCGATTGCCCATGGGGAGGGCAATTTTCAAGTGTCGGATGATGAAGCGCTGGAGCGCCTGGAAGAGGACGGGCTGGTGGCTTTTCGTTACGTCGACACCGACGGAACGCGTGCCAATGGGCGCTATCCGATCAACCCTAATGGATCTGTTGCCGACATAGCCGGTATCTGTAATCGGGCCGGTAATGTCATCGGTCTGATGCCCCATCCGGAGGACCACGTTGACCCTATCCAGAATCCTCTCGGAGATGGTAAAGGGCTCGGACTTTCCCTGTTTCGAGCCATGATTGAAAGCGCCGCCCGCAGATAGCGCGCACTTCGCAGGGCCCGAAGCCTTTCCAATTGAGGAGAAGGACAAGATGGATACCTGTTTCCCAAGCCAGACATTCCCCGGACTAGACCTGGATTTTCTCGGTCCCAAACGCAGCGGCAAAGTACGCGACATTTACGAGCGAGACGATCAGCTCATCCTCATTACAACCGACCGCCTCTCTGCCTTTGATCACATTCTGGGTCTGGTCCCATTCAAGGGACAGGTACTCAATCAACTTGCCCAATTCTGGTTCGAAGAGACGAGCGATATCGTTGCCAATCACTTTCTAGAGTCACCCGACCCGAATGTGACGATTGGCAGGAAGTGTCGTCCTCTTCCGGTTGAGTTGGTTGTACGGGGATACATATCAGGGGTTACAAAGACCAGTCTCTGGTACCGATACAGCCAGGGTGAGCGGTTCATCTATGGCATGGAATTCCCGGATGGCATGAGTAAGAATGAACAGCTTCCTCAGCCGGTGATCACGCCCACAACGAAGGCCGAGAAGGGAGGACACGACGAACTGATCACGAGCAGGGAAATCGTGGAAAAGGGGTTGGTTGAAGCGGGTCTATGGGAACGTATCTGTGAAACTGCGCTGGCCCTGTTCGTCCGCGGGCAGGAGAAAGCCGCGCGAGGAGGGCTTCTCCTGGTGGACACCAAGTACGAGTTCGGCCTGGCCGAAGATGGCGATCTCCTTCTGATCGACGAGATCCATACGCCCGATTCCAGTAGATTTTGGACGGAATCGAGCTATAGAGAGGTCCTCGACTGCAGCGCGCAAGAAGAAGGCAAAGGCTTGAGGCCCGTGGAACCTGAGAACTATGACAAGGAGTTCGTGCGATTGGCCTACGCGGAGCAAGGCTACATTGGTGACGGACCACCGCCGCCTCTTGCTGTCGATCTGGCGGCGCAAGCAAGCCTGCGCTACACTGGCTGTTACGAGTTCTTGACAGGCCGCCCATTTGTTGCGGGCGAAATGCCGGTGGCCGACCGGGTGGCAAGCTGTCTCCGTACGCGCTTCGGACGGCAGTGAGGCTGCATGGGAAACTGGAGCAACTTGCAGTGAATTCCTCGGAAAATGCGCCCCTTGTGGGCGTGATCATGGGCAGCGATTCCGACTGGGAGCGGTGTATGAAGTTTGCTTCGGAAACATTGGCCGAGTTCGGCCTGCCCCATGAGTGCAGGGTTGTATCGGCGCACCGTACGCCCGATTGGATGAGCGAATACGCCGGCAGTGCAGCCGCCCGCGGCCTGGAGGTGATCATCGCTGGCGCCGGCGGTGCGGCCCACCTGCCGGGCATGGTGGCCGGTCATACCCTTTTGCCGGTTATCGGCGTGCCTGTGCAGAGCCAGGCCCTGAACGGCATGGATTCGCTACTTTCCATTGTGCAGATGCCGGCTGGCGTACCGGTGGCTACGATGGCGATTGGAAAAGCGGGCGCGGTCAACGCGGCTCTGCTTGCCATTTCTATACTCGGCGCCGCCCGGCCTGATTTGCGACGGCAACTCCAGGAGTTTCGAGAGTCGCGGGCCAAGCAGGTGATGGGAACAAGCCTGGGAGAGAAGGAGTAGCACGGTGGACCAAGCGCGCCGGTTTCCGCTGCCCCCCGGCTCCACGATTGGCGTCTTTGGCAGCGGGCAGCTGGGACGAATGCTGGCAATGGAGGCCCGCAGAATGGGCTATCGTCTTCATACATATTCGCCGGAAAGCGATAGCCCCACCGGTCAGATTGCCGACCTGAAAATCGCCGCCGCCTACGATGACTGTGAAGCGGTTCGCGCGTTTGCCAAAGGCGTAGATGCCCTTACGTTCGAATTCGAAAACGTCCCTTCCCTTGTGGCGGAGATCGCTGCAGAAGAAGGGGTGCCGGTACGCCCATCCGGTACTATTCTCCACGCCGCCCAAAACCGCCGGCGTGAAAAGTCTATGCTCCGCCGGGCAGGACTGCCCGTCACTCCGTATCACTTCGTAAAGGATGTAGCGGAATTGGAAGAGGCCGTTCAAGAGATCGGTTATCCCGCCATTCTCAAAACAGCTGCATTCGGTTATGATGGAAAAGGACAGACCCGCATAGAACCCGGTGTGAGACCAAGTGCCGCGTGGCAGTTGTTTGGAGGCCAATCATGCGTGCTTGAGGCTCACGTGGACTTTGAGCGAGAACTGTCGATGGTGGCGGCCCGGGGCGTGCATGGTGACTTTGCAGCCTATCCTCTGGTCGAGAACCGCCATGTCAACCACATTCTGGATATCACTATCGCGCCGGCGGAGGTTGAACCGGCCGTTGCTGCTGAAGCGGAAAGGTTGGCTCGCCGGTTGTGTGAAAATCTCAAGCTGGTAGGCGTTCTCTGCATCGAATTCTTTCTCCTGCCGAAGTCCCGAATCGACAGAGATGTGCAGTCTTCAGGCTCGGCCGCGACCGGCCGTCTCTTGATCAATGAAATTGCGCCCCGGCCCCATAACTCCGGCCACTGGACGATCGAAGGCGCCGTGACAAGCCAGTTTGAGCAGCAGTTGAGGACCGTATCCGGGCATGGGCCCGGGTCGACCGAAATGCTGCGACCGTCTGTCATGTTGAATCTCCTCGGTGATCTCTGGCATTATGGCGAACCTGATTGGCAAGCGCTGTTGACTGTTCCTGATGCGAAGTTGCACCTGTACGGAAAACATGAAGCGCGGCCCGGTCGCAAGATGGGGCACCTTACAGTGACGGCTGATTCTACGGATGCGGCCCTGGAAACGGGTCTTGCGGCGCGCGCTGCATTGCGCCGTCATTGAGTCGGGAACCCGGCGCCAGGACTGATGGCCCGCCCCAAACAGATTCGGAGTGTGCGTTCTTCCGGACTGAGCGCCCACTGTTAAACAAGGAGCTGCAACTATGCCTCCGTTCGATTCGCCCCGTGAAGCATGCGGCGTCTTTGGCATCAGCGCGCCCGGGATTGACATCGCTCGACTGGCATACTTTGCCATCTACGCACTGCAGCATCGAGGTCAGGAGGCCGCGGGTATCGCCACGTGCGACGGCAAGACAGCCCATATCCATAAAGGACTTGGTCTCGTTTCCCAAGTTTTTAACGAGGATAATCTGCATCACTTGCAGGGGCATCTGGGCATTGGTCATACCCGGTATTCCACCACCGGATCGCCTCGACTGAACAACACACAGCCATACATCCTGGAGACGCTCGACGGCCCGCTTGCCATTGGCCACAATGGTAATCTAGTCAACGCGCCAAAGCTTCGCCGCGAGCTTCTGGAGCGAGGTGTTGGGCTATCAACCTCGACTGACAGCGAATTGATTATCCATCTGCTGGCCGGCGCCCGCGGCACCTGGCTGCAGCGCATTCGCCAGATGATGACGATGGCCGAGGGCGCCTACTCGCTCACTATCCTCACTCGCGATGCCATCTATGGCGTTAGAGACCCTTGGGGTCTGCGTCCTCTGGTGCTGGGGGAGTTCGAAAACGGTTTGGCCATTGCGTCGGAGAGTTGCGCCTTCGCAACGATCGGTGCCCGTACCGTACGGGAAATCGAACCGGGCGAAATTGTACGCATCGACCGGGACGGATATGACATCGTGCAGGGTGTGCCGGCCGAGAGGGCGGCATTCTGCACATTTGAGCAGATCTACTTCGCCCGCCCGGACAGCATGCTCGGCGGCCGACTGGTTCACCGCGTGCGCCAGGCGCTGGGGCGCCAGCTTGCCCGCGAGGCGCCGCTAGATGCGGACATTGTCGTACCTGTCCCGGACAGCGGCACGCCCCATGCCATCGGATTCGCACAGGAAAGCGGCATCGACTACAGCGAAGGGCTGATAAAGAGCCGCTACATCGGCCGCACTTTCATCCAACCGACGGACCGGCAGCGAAGGGTCGGAGTGGCAATGAAATTTAACCCATTGCCCGAAAATCTGAGGGGCCAGCGGGTTGTTCTGGTAGACGACTCAATCGTGCGCGGAAATACAAGCGGGCCGCTCGTGCAGCTCCTGCGCGATGCGGGCTCGGCAGAAGTTCATATGCGAGTCGCCTGCCCGCCCATCCGATTCCCCTGCTTCATGGGAGTCGACATGGCCAGCCAGTCGGAACTGATCGCGGCGCACAAGAACCTGGAAGAGATAAAGGACTATATCGGTGTCGACTCGCTGAGCTACCTCAGCGTTGAAGGTATGATGGATACGCTGCGGGCGCAGGACGGCTATTGCAACGCCTGTTTTACCGGTGACTACCCGTTCGAGACACCGATGCTGGAACTGGAACTGGAATTGAAGGAGAAAGAGAGATTCGCGGGCGTGCTGGGCAACTGACTATACTGTATGAACATTCTTCTGATAGGTTCCGGCGCCAGGGAGCATGCACTGGCTTGGAAGTTGGCGGACTCTAAATTTGTTGACCGGATTTACGCAGCGCCGGGGAACGGAGGTACCGCCGGGATTCCCGGCTGCATGAATATCTCCATCCCCGTAGACGACTTGCAGGCATTACGGCTTTTTGCTTGCGACAATCGGGTAGAACTGACTGTCGTGGGACCGGAGGTACCGTTAGCAGCCGGAGTGGTCGACGAATTCGCCGCCGCCGGCCTGACCATTTTCGGCCCGAGCAAAGCCGCCGCCCGGCTTGAAGGCTCCAAGGCCTACTCAAAGGCGTTCATGAACCGGCATGGGATTCCTACCGGCTGGGCTCGCGTGTTTTCAGAATTTGAAGACGCGGCGGACTTCGTCCATGGACTCGACGACTTGCCCGTCCTCAAAGCCAGTGGACTGGCAGCCGGCAAAGGCGTTCTGCTACCTTCGAGTCAAGATGAGGCAGTGGAGCAACTGCGGGCCATGATGGTGAATCGGCGCTTTGGCGACGCAGGCGCAACCGTCCTGGTGGAAGAGCGGTTACAGGGCCCCGAACTGTCCGTTCTGGCCTTCTGCGATGGCGAAACTCTTCGGCTGGCGCCTGCCGCGCAGGATCACAAGCGACTGCTTGACGGAGATCGAGGGCCAAATACGGGTGGGATGGGAGCTTTTGCGCCGTCCCCGCTGGCAACCAGTGAGATCCTGGACGCCGTCGAACATAAGGTCCTTGGTCCAACCTTGGCCGGCATGGCCTCAGAAGGCGCACCCTACCAGGGTGTCCTTTACGCAGGGTTGATGCTGACCGACCGCGGTCCCATGGTCTTGGAGTTCAACTGTCGATTCGGCGATCCTGAAGCCCAGGTTGTCTTGCCCTTGCTTCAGAGCGACATCGTGGAACTAGTGCTGGCCTGTGCGAACGGCGGTTTGGCCGAGCATGAGCCCATCTGGTCTTCAGAATCGGCCGTGACCGTAGTTATGGCCTCTGCAGGCTATCCGGACAGTTACGCGACCGGCAAACCGATTACGGGCCTTCCCGAGGGATTGACCGCCTCCGGCAGCGCTCTCGTATTTCACGCCGGGACCAGGGTAGAAGGCACCGGCATCCATTCTGAACGGAATGGCGAAAAGAGTGTCCTGACCGACGGCGGAAGGGTACTCTCCGTCACCGCAACCGGGGATGCGTTCAGGACTGCCGTCCATAGCGCCTACAGGACTGTTGAACAGATTCACTTTGAAGGCGCTGTATGGCGCTCCGACATTGGAACACACCTCGTCTGACCGCAATAAAGCGTGTCCAAGTGGGATGCACGTCTCGTTGAAGCGCGACCTTGGCCAGATTGAGACCCCGAATTCACAGCAGAACATTCCCTCGCTTCAGTTCTTTCTGATTCCGGTCCAAAAACAAAAAGAGGAGGCCCCATGGCACTTATTCCTTCAATGTTGCTCAAGCGTCTCTACACGTACGCCAGCTTGGAAAACACCGAGAACGGCGTACAGTTCTCAATGAAGAATCGACTGAGCGATGCCATGCTGACCGGATTTCACGGCATCAGCATTGACGGCGAAGAGATTTCCAATGACGACCTGTCCCTGGACTTTGGCGAAGGGCAGGTGGTCTCACCCGATCAGGTGAACAGCGGCGCTCCAGTAGAGTTCCCCCTGCGTAAAGAGGTGTTCATTACGGCTCGTATACCTCCTCTCGAATCGGGGCCCCACGAGATCCGGATCGGCGTGCAGACGTCTCCATTCGGCCGGATCCAGTTCACGGTCGACGACGCAATCTCGGAGAAGGTCGACGCGCCGAGAATCCCGCGCGATCGCGATGACGACTATGGCAAGGACATAATCAAGGCGCGCCAGGAATTCGTTGAGGAGTACACGGGTCATTCGCTTGAACACATTTCACAGTACTCGTTTGATCCCCTTGAAACGCAGGGAAACATTGAGAACTTTACCGGCGTGGCACAGGTGCCCATTGGCTTCGCCGGCCCTCTGACTGTCTGCGGAGAGCATGCCAAGGGAGACTTCCTGATTCCCCTGGCGACAACCGAAGGAACGCTCGTTGCCTCTTACAACCGCGGCATGAAGCTGCTCAACCTGTCCGGGGGAGTGAAGTGTACGGTCGTCGCCGACGCCATGCAGAGGGCGCCCGTTTTCGTGTTTGAGGATGCCCGTGGGGCCCGAGACTTTATCGACTGGGTGGGAAGAAACATGGTCCCAATCAGAGAGGAGGCGGAAGCCACTTCCAGCGTGGCCAAGCTGGACAACATCGATCCTTACCAGTCCAATAAGTTCGCATTCCTGCGATTCAACTACGAGACCGGAGACGCAGGCGGTCAGAACATGGTGGGCCGGGCGACCTTTGCCGCCTGCTCCTGGATTCTGGACAATTACGACGGCCTGGAGATCAAGCGCTTCTACCTGGAGTCGAATTTCGCCACTGACAAAAAGGCTTCTCAGGTTAACATAATGCGCACGCGGGGAAAGCGCGTGACGGCTGAAGCGGTCATTCCTCGCGACGTGCTGATCCAAAACATGCGCGTTCAGCCGGAGCAACTTTTCTACCATTACGGCGTCGCCAATATCGGTTCGATTCTGGCAGGCGTCAACAACAACGGACTTCACTCGGCCAACGCGATTACGGCTATTTTTATTGCCACAGGCCAGGACGTTGCCAATGTATCCGAATCTTCGGCCGGTCTGATCTACGTTGAGCTGACGGACGATAAGGATCTCTACATCTCCATCACCATTCCTTCGCTGATTGTCGCCACCCATGGCGGTGGAACAGGGTTGGCCACGCAGCGAGAGTGCCTCGAGCTGCTGGGCTGCACCGGCAGAGGCAAGGTGAGGAAATTCGCTGAAATTGTGGCCGGGACTGTCCTGGCGGGAGAGCTCTCGTTGGCCGCCGCCATCAGCTCGCTGGATTGGGTCAGCAGCCACGAGGAGTATGGGCGCAATCGCTAGAGCCGGGCGAACTGCCGCGCACGGTTCGTTCCTTTTCTTGATGCGGCAGTTTTGAACGCGGAAAACCTTAACCAAAAACAGAAAAACGCCGCTTTCCCGGTATGGGGCGGCGGCGTGCAATTGCATCTGTTTCTGCCCAAAAAATCGGGCTCTTCAGACTCTTGGGTTGGGAGCTGGGGGACAGGGATTTGAACCCCGATCACCTGATCCAGAGTCAGGCGTTTTGCCGATTAAACTATCCCCCATCGGTCGAGTACATCTACCGAATACTAACACATTCGCGGGTGACGAACCAAATCTGTTGCCCAGATGTGAACGATCCGACAAGGAGGCCTGCCTGCCGGCATTCACACCTCCGGCCAGCCCTCACAGGGTCGACTAGCTCCCTTCCTTCACGCTATTCTCTTCCAGGAATGCGGCCGCCAGCCCAATCCGCTGCAAAGTTTCCTCGCGGCCAACTGCCTCAATGCTCTCGAACAGCGGTGGTGAAACCTTCTTTCCACTGATCGCCCCGCGAATCGGCCCAAAAAAACTGCCCGCCTTTACCCCCAGCGCCTCGGCCTTTTCACGAAACGCCGCGTGAATGGCTTCAGCGCAGAACGGTTCTACCTCCTGTACGACGCTGGCGCCGGCGCGTAACATTACAACACTTTGATTGGCGTCCAACTTCCGGCCAATCAGCAGTTTCGGATCGGAATATGAAATCTCATCAGACTTCAGATAGGCCCAGTCGATCCAGCCAACGGCCTCGTCAAGGCGTTTGATTCGTTCTTGGACCACCGGTATCAGAACGTCCAGTCTGCGATCTGAACTCAGTTCAGCTTCGGATAGTCCAAGTTGCCGACTCAGAAATGGCAGCAATGCCGACTTGAGTGCTGAAGGCGTCAAGGCCCGCAGGTAGAGTCCGTTAAGCCAGTCCAGCTTCTCATAAGGAAGTGCAGCTGCCGATGGATTGATTTCATCCAGGCTAAACCGTTCGATCGCCTCTTCGCGGCTGAAGACTTCCTGATCGGGATCGAAGTTCCAGCCGACGTTTGTCAGGAAGTTAAACATCGCATCAGGTAGATAGCCGGCATCCTGAAACTCATGCACCAGGGCAAGGAACTCCTTCCCTGCAACCATCTTCTTGCGTTTGCTCATCTTGCCTTTGCCGCCGGGATCCAGGATTACGGGCAAGTGAACCAATACCGGCATATTCCAGCCAAATGCGTCGACGATCAACTTGTGTATCGGGGCTGTCGCCAGCCACTCTTCGCCCCGCAGGACATGTGAAATCTCCATCAGGTTATCATCTACCATGGCGGCCAGGTGATAGGTAGGCAGCCCGTCTGCTTTGAGCAGTACTTCATCCTGCAACTGTCGATTTTCAACTTCTATATCGCCGCGCAAGAGGTCATTGAAAACGGTGACGCCCTCCAACGGGACGGCTAAGCGAATGACTGAGGGCGTTCCCTCAGCCTCGTGCCGCCTTCTCTCGTCATCTGACAAGTCCCGGCAACGTCTGTCGTAGCCTGTTCCTGTTCCTGCGCGCCTTTGATCTTCCCTCATCGCTGAAAGACGTTCAGCCGTGCAATAGCATCGGTAGGCGCGACCGCATTCGACGAGTTCTTGCGCTTTTTCCCGATATATCTCTCGCCTCTCCGACTGCACGTAAGGCGCAAAGGGCCCTCCGATGTCCGGGCCTTCGTCCCAGTCCAGTCCTAGCCATCGCAAGCCTTTCTTCAAGCTTTCCAGGCTTTCGGGATCAAATCGCCTGCGGTCCGTATCCTCTATCCGCAAGATAAACTGGCCGTTCGTCTTACGCGCCCATAACCAGTCAAAAAGAGCCGTTCTCAGCCCCCCCAAATGCAGATGACCCGTTGGGCTGGGGGCAAATCGGACCCGGGCCGGGCCTTCCATGTAGTTGGTCATAGTCCCGCCTCGACAAGGGAACGCTTAGGTGGCCTTCCGTCAAACGCGCCCGCTAGACTATCACATCAAGATACATGCGTCAACGTTTCCAGGGGCGAGGGTGCATCCCAGATTTTTTGAGAGGCAGAAGGGATGTAGACTTGTAGTAGGAGAAAAGAGGAAGAGAAAAGGGGGAGCAAGATGAATCGGGAAAAGGCGAAGGCGAAGTTCATGCGAGGTGCGGAGGAGATGTTTGAGGC
>JAJEDJ010000004.1 GCA_022821545.1 Caldilineaceae bacterium | reverse complement strand
CAAGCTGCGAGTCGGAGACTTCGCCTGCGGCACCGGCGCCCTGCTCTCCGCCGTCTACGAACAGATCGCCGCCCGCCACGAGCGCGCCGGCGGCGACGGCAGCAAGCTGCACAAAGTAATGATGGAGGAGGTACTCTACGGTTGCGACGTTATGCCCTCAGCCATCCACATCACCGGCTCCACCCTCTCAGGCGTCGAACCGGCCGTCGGCTTCACCAACTCTCGCCTCTACACCATGCCCTACGGCCGTCAGCAAGATGGCGGCGTAATGATAGGTTCCCTCGAACTGCTCCAGTCTTCCAACGTGATGACTCTCTTCAACACCAGTGATCCAGCCCTGCGCACCGGCAGCGCGGGGGAAGAGACGGCTGCACAAGTACGTGCTGAATTTCCCGACGATGCTTTTGACTTGGTGATAATGAATCCGCCGTTTACCCGCGCCACCAACCACGAAGGCGCGCATGCCGACATCACCAACCCTGCTTTCGCGGCTTTCGGCGCGACTGACAACGACCAGACGGCAATGGGTAAGCGGGCCATTAAGCTGGCGAAGGGGACCTGTTCCGACGGCAATGCCGGCATTGCCTCCACCTTTGCGGCGCTGGCCCACAAAAAAGTCAGACCAGGCGGAGTCTTGGCTCTGGTCCTCCCTCTGTCCGTCGCAACCGGTCTTTCCTGGGAGGGTTTGCGCGAAGTGCTTGCCCGTGATTACACCGACTTGACCGTGGTGAGTATTGCGGCGAACGATCGAGACATGTCCTTTTCGTCCGACACGGGGATGGCTGAATGTCTGGTAATCGCTCGCAAACTCATGGTGGAGGAACAGCCTGATGACGCGGACCATTTTGTATCCCTTAGCCGCAGGCCGCAAGGGTTTGCCTACGCAAGGGAACTGGTGGCGGGCTGCGCGCCTGACAATAGTCAGGTCAGGCAAATCGAAAACGGGCCCTATGGGGGGACGCCGCTTATGGTCGGGGGAGAGTTGGCGGGCTACATGATCACCGCGCCTCGCGCCCCAGTTTGGCGCGCGGTCCGTCTGTCCGACTACTCAATCGCGCAAACTGCACATTCATTGACCAAAGCCAGCCTGTGGCTCCCCGGCTACGCAGTCCCGGTTGACCTGAAGACGGCGTTACTGGCCGAAGTCGGCTTACTCGGTCTAGTGGATCGCGACATTACGGGCCCTGCTCCAAAATCAGGCCTGACCCCTAGAGGTCCCTTTGACAAAGTGGATCCAAGCCCCACAGCCACCTATCCGTCCCTGTGGAACCACGATGCCCCAAATGAAACCCGCATGGTCTGCGATCCCGATTCACAGCTTCAGGTCAGACAGAGCATGGAGCAAGATGCTGCGGCAGTTTGGGATACTGCGAGCAGAGCGCACATAAACCGTGACTTTACCTTTGGCTCACAGGCGCTGGCCGTCGCTTTTACGGACAGGGAGTCGATCGGCGGGAGGGTATGGCCAAACGTCATCTTTTCCGATAGCAGGTTTGATTACGCCTTCTCAGTGTGGGGAAACTCCACACTGGGCTTGTTGTCGTACTGGTGGCATTCCAGTCGCCAGCAATCGAGCAAGGCGAGTATTACTATCCGCTCCGCCGAGTCTCTCCCCGTGCTGGATTTGCGTTGCCTCTCTGACGACCAGTTGCTAACGGCCAAGAAGATCTTCGAGGAGTTCCGCAACAAGGACTTACTGCCCGCCTACCTCGCCGACACCGACCCCAACCGCGCCCTCCTGGACCGGCGCGTCATCTGCGATCTCCTCGGCTTCGGCGAGGACATCTACAAAGCAGTCCGCCTCCTCTCCGCCAAATGGTGCGCCGAACCATCCGTCCACGGCGGCAAGAAGCGGCCAGAGAACGCGCAGCTTGTAACCTAGCCGGCAGAGCCTCATCAGTCAATACATTACCACTACCCTACACCGCAGATTTCCAATGCAACCAGAAAGCCCTAGTCATTCTTCCAGTAGCGGATCAGAGTGGCGCGATCGCCAAAAAAGACTCAAACGTGCTTTGCAGAACGATATAGACGCGACCAAGTTAGAGCATCTCGCGGCTGCCTTAATCCGCTGTCTTCTAGGCGTACCGATTGCGGTCGCCAGTTCAGGCTTTCAACACGGCGCCGATGCAGGTCCGGCGGGACGACAGGGGCGATGGTTTCGCTTGGAATGTAAGAAGTACAGTGATACCAGAAGCCTGAACAAACGAGAGTTGCTCGGGGAAATCGACCAGGCGCTTGCCAGGGATGAGGCGCTTGAAGCATGGTTTCTGATTGCGACACGCGCAGTTCCCGAGCAGATTCAGCAGTCGCTGCGCCAGCACGGTGAACGAATCGGAGTTCCCATCGAAATTATCGATTGGGGGCATGATCATGAGGTCGCGCCGCTCGCTGCATTATGTGCCTTCGGACCTGATTTGGTCGAGGAATTTGTCTCCAGCAGCGCCAGCGAAGATGCTCGCGCCCTTAAGGCTGTATCCGGTGAAGCAATTAAATTGTTACGCCGCGACTTACAGTCTTGGTGTCTGGGGTTTGAATCGTTACGGACGCAATCCATAAAGAAGCTTGACAAGATATGGAACTGCCCGCCAACATCCAACGCTGACCTGGGACAAAATGCGGCTGGAGGCGCACAGGAGAAGAAGGTCAGACGTAGCGCAGTGCATGAGGCACTGAATGCTTGGTGGCGGGGGCCGGCAGGGGATGATGCACCCGCCGCTGTCGTCGGCATGGCAGGTGCCGGCAAAACATGGGCAACGCTTGAGTGGCTAATTGACAGTCAGGATCAGCAACCGATCTTGGTGATAATACCTTCCTTCGCCGTAGCTGCAGGCACGAGCGATGTCTCCGAAACAGGCGTAAAGAAGCTATTGGCAGAACGTCTTTCTGAGATAACTAAAGTACGAGATTCTGATCATTGGTTCCGCCGCCTCAACAATCTGCTCAAGCGCCCCGTACATGAAGGACCTGTCCTGACTGTCTTCTTTGATGGATTGAACCAACAGCCGTCCGTTGAGTGGATTAGACTTCTGCAAGTTCTGCAAAATGAAACATTCGAGAAACGAGTGCGGGTAATCTTCAGCACGCGTGACTTCCATTTGGAGGAAAGACTGTGGGCACTTCGTAGACTCATCGTTCCACCCAAACGGATTGACGTGGGCCTTTTCGACAAGGAACCGGAGGGTGAACTCGACCGGATGCTGAAATTCGAAGGCTTGCGCCAAACCGACTTGCATGACGACGTAATTGAGTGGGCCTGTATCCCCCGTCTCTTCAAAATCGTTGTTCGATTTCGGGAGAAGTTGGTTGGCTCAGGTCAGATCACCGTGCATCGGATACTCTGGGAGTATGGTAGAGATTTCTTCGGAGAACGGAACCAGAGATCGTTCAGTTCAAACGAGTGGGAAGACTGGCTGAAGGAGATTGCGGCCGGCTTTCTGAGGGAAGTACCACCAGATTCTCTAGCGACGCTTAGCGAGACAGTCGGCCGCCGTGATCTCGATCCAGATCATGTATATGTACGGCTCAGCGATATCATTGACGGTCAATTCGCCACGCGCAACGAAGTGGGGGATTATGAACTCAATCCCACAATCATTGCACATGCCCTCGGTGTCGCGCTATTGACCCATTTTCGTCGAGCGACATCCCTGTCCTTCGAAACCCTGCAGGTCGAACTGACTGAATGGCTTGACCCTATCGCTGGCTTTGATGAACGGGCGGATATCCTACGTGCGGCAGTGTCCATCCTGGTTGCCCAGGAACGGGCGACAGAGCCGCCCGTTCCTGGAGTACTCGTCACAGCATGGCTGCAAAGTCAGAATTTGCCCGAAAAACACTTGCAGGAACTCGCCGATCTCGCCCCCAATCTCCTCGATGCTCTACTTGATGCGGTTGAGCATTCGGGCAGGCATTATCATGACGCAGCCCGACTCCGGGCGGTGGACGCGCTCCGAGCAATTTCACGAGAGGACAGTGCAGCCCTTACAAAGATCATTGCACGAGCTCGGCGTTGGTTGAGCGAGATCCCCAGCGATGACGCGGAACCAGAGGCACATACGGTCCTCGGAGTGGAACTCGTATCAAGCAATCGCCACTCAGGATTACTGAAGGCTGCAGTACCATCGGTCATTGAAGGATTTCCGCTTGCCGAGGCTTTGCCTATTTTCGAGACAGAAGCTGTGGCTGCAGTCCATTCAGGTATACCTAGCGTATGTTGGGAAGGGTTGAGATGGCTATGCCTATTCAATGAGGATGATGCTGACGAGACGGCGATCAAGCTGCGTGAACTATCGGAAGAAATCAGGCGTCGCCAACCAGAATCCGGTGTCAAGCCGAATCTTCCTGAACGTGTCGCTGGACGTTTGCTTGGGCTCACAGGCAGAGAGGAGGACGAAGACACCGCAGTTTCCATTTTTGCCAGTGTCGACCGCTTTCCCACTTATGAGAAAGACTATCTTCCTCGGCCCGGCAAAAGCGTGTTTGCCTTGGAACGACGGCACGCGGAAGCTGCGCTCAGCGATACCGAACTAAAGTTGGTATTACGTGTACAGCAGACTAGAGAACTATGGTTCGACCCGACTTTTGAACCGCCAGAGTCCTTCGTGGAGGAACTCCGCGCAGCAGCAGATTGTATTGATGTCGAACAGATCGGGCGGTCGCAATACTATACCACTGATGACTATGTTCTCGGAGAACTTGAGCCTGTTTTGGCCCGCTGTGCGCCAGACCTACTTGCGGGTCTGATGCGTCGCACGATGCGAAGGATCGCCACCGCTCCGCCGGAGTCCCGGTATTGGCGCGGTATACAAGCGACAGATCACCTTATTCTGGCGGGCGAGGCCGAGATAAGGGCTGCGCATGCATTACGACTGAATGGCAAGGAAAGCGATGAAAAGAATGAAGCCTATATTTCAAATAGGCTCCTCTTACTGGAAATCCGAGACTTGGAAGCTCGGACGCAGTTCGATACGCTAATCCAAGCCAATCTAAAATACAATCCAGATGATTTCTTCGAGGTCTTGCGTCCCTTAGTAGCCGATGACATTGACGCACTAATCGACGGTTGCCATCGAGGGACACAGAAGCAGCAAGACAATCTGCTCATCCTATTGTCGTATCACTCTCAAGCCCTTTCGGACAACGCTTGGACATGGATTGCAAATTATGCGAAACAGAATGGCAACAATTGTCGCTGGGCAGCATTTCAGATACTGACCCAAGCCGACCCGATGCGATTTGGACGGATCCTTGCTGCTGACGATTGGTCTTGGGAACCGGATGAGAGTTTCCGAATCAGTCATTGTGGAACGGAAGCTTTGATCGAAGCCACAATGGATCTTCCATTCAATGATGTAGCGCCAAGACTGGCGCCTTGGCGCCTGCTTAATGCCTCTCGACGCCGTGGAACTGACCCTGACGATGTAAGGTTAGCCGCTGATATGCTTGGCCAGTGGCTTATAGGTGATGGAGTCAAGGAACGGTGCCCGGGACTCAATGTTGCGGTAGAGGACTTTGAACCCGCTTTGAGATATGCGCCGGATATTGTCGAACAGTGGCTTGAGGGCTGTTCGGAGCTCACGGCGGAATTTCGAAATCGGGCCCACAACACTGTTTTCCGACCCCTTTGCGAAGCTCTTCTGGCGCACGACCCCTGTAGAGGCGTGCAGTTGTGGCGCGTCCTTCACGAAACTATACCACACTTTGGGCCGACAAATGTGGATGATCTCTGGCACATGGCCTTTCGCGTCCCAGACTCCCCGGCAGTGGCGGCGCTCCGCGAAGAATTGGCGGAATTGGAGTATTGCCATACCGACAAAGCGCTTCTTGATCTCGCAATCGCCTCATCCTTTAACGGCAAAGACAAGTGGCTTACAGAACGCATTGAGACTGATCAAGCGTCAGAACTGTCCTGGAAGAAAAAACGCGCTGCCGTCCTTGCGGGTTTCATTTCAAATAATGAGCTGCCAGTCGCAGATGCTTGGCCCGATGGCGAGATCCGAACAAACTACGCCGAACTTTCCGTGAAGTCTGCGCGCCATAAGTGGACCGAGGCTTGTGCCCGTCATTGGTGGCATGTTTTCCTTAAAGCTCCCAACCCGACAGAGGCTTACGCAGCCTGGGTTTTATTTCTGCGCTCGGCGGACCGTCGCGCTTGGGTATGGATGCAACAAGACATTGAGAACGCGGGAGACTCAGACGACTTCTTCAAACTCAAGATGGTTCATGCTCAGCTTAATCAAGAGAATCTGAAAGGAGAACTGAAGAAAAAGGATGACAAGATCGATAGGAAATTCTTGAACCATTCGGTCTCTAAAGGCGTGGGCCCCTGGGCCGGATAAGCGGACTGGCTTTCTTGCCAAGCACAGGAAAGATGGAAGTATGGCCTCAGTCATGCGATGTCTTTGGTTGGTCCCCCAATTTCAAGGCCAGGAAACGAAAAAAGGCTGGGATTTATACGCTTAACTTCACAGATTTTCGTTGCGACGCTATGATTGACCTGCCCTGACCAGTCACCTAAACATCCCCATTGACCCCTAACTCCCCCTATGTGTAAAGTGACGGCACCACAGCAACAGGGAAAGACGCCATGGAGATGTCGGACCAGGGAAAGGCGTTGTAGTCATGAAAGAATGGCTTGTCCTTAGTGCAGCCATCGTGGGTCTTGCAGGACTCTTCAAGGGAGTGGCGCTTTACGCGGTTCCCGAAATAGCTGTCCTGCAAAACACTATTGTGGCCGTTCTCACACCGCTATGTGCGCCTCTAAGTCTTTATCTCGGAATAGAAGCATGGAAACGAAAGAGAGGGGTTTGGGGTTACGCCACTTTGCTAGCAACATCTGGAATCCCTGGCGCCGCCTTGGGACTGGCTCTGATGTTTTGGGTCTTGGATTGATAATCTGTGTCGTGACGTCTCCCTTTACCCAGGCATGTTGCTCCCGGTCACGTGCCGTGACGATCCCTCACCCTGACCCGGGTTCAGTCCAGATTTGAGGTTATCAGGAGAAGCGGGCGGCAGGTTTCAGTGTAATTTCCCAGAGGTAGCCTGAAACTCGCCCCCATTTTGGACTGCACCCCTCTGAACCCCAATCCTTGACTCTTTGGCGCCAATCGTGGTATGTTCCACGCAAAATGCTGCCGAAAGTGCGTCACTGGAAACTCCTGCGTCCGTGTATGTTGAGCCGCAAAATCTTGAATTCTATGTTCGACCTGATGGTAAGAACCCCTTCAATGAGTGGTTTTCATCAATCAAGTCTGATGACATACTACAGGCCATCCATGCCCGCCTCATTCGGGTGCAACAGGGAAACCTCGGCGATCACAAACAATTGGACTCAGTACTCTTCGAACTTAGACTTCGGCAGCGCCCAGGTTACCGAATATATTTCTGCAAACCGAGACCCAATACCATCATGCTTCTACATGGAGGAACTAAGAAAAAACAGCCAGAAGACATAGAGAAGGCTCGATTCTATATTGAAGAATATCTGGAGCACCAGCCATGAACCCATCGCCCAATTCTATGAGCTACGAAGAGTGGCTAACAGAGCGGCTTCAAGACCCCAACGAGTTGGACTTGTACCTTAGTGCCGCTTTGGAGGTGTTCCAAGAGGACTTCACCATCGACACTTTGGAGTCCGCCCTAAAGTGCGCGCGGCGCGCCCGGCGCCACAACCACCAGCTTCCGCCGCACACCAGAGAGAAACTGGAACAGATAAACAACCTTGTCGAACTCTATCAGGATCAACCTCGTTATCGAGCATCACCTGCCTAAGACCTATCTGGATGGAGCAGCACTTCGCCTCAGCAACGGACAGCCTGTCCTCGGCCTCACTTTGCGCCACGACCGTCTCGACAATTTCTGGTTTACACTCATGCCCGCGAAGCCCTTATCCCATCAATCCTTTAGGACTCAAGCACCGCCCGCGATACGATGAATCCATTAGACTATGGTTGGCCCCAAAAACTGGTCCACGAAACGGGAAAAACTAGGTGCATCCATTTGATTCCAACCACCAGACCACGCAATGAGCTTGTGGACAATCGTTCCCGTCAAGCCCTTCAACGAAGGCAAAAGCCGCCTGGCCGCCCATATCTCTCCCCGGCAGCGCCGCGCCCTCAACCGCGAACTGCTCACCCGCACCCTGGCGGCCATCAACCAGGCCCATCTTGACGCCCAACTCCTCGTCGTCAGCCGCGACAGCCGCGCGCTGGACGCAGCCAAACGCGCCGGCAGCCGCGCCCTGGCCGAAGAAAGTCAGCCGCGCACAGCCCCGCCGCCCTCCAGCCCCAATGACGCCGAGTCGGAACCACAGCTCAATGCTGCCCTGACCCAGGCGGCCTGCTACGCCGCCGCGCACGGCGCAACCAAAGTTCTCGTCCTGCCCACCGACATGCCCAACCTCACAGCCGAGGATGTGCGGGCCATGGCCTCCCCCGCCAACCGCGACCCCCAGATCATCATCGCCCCCAGCCGCGACGGCGGCACCAACGCGCTCATGCTGCAGCCGGCCCAGGCCATCCCCTTCGCCTTCGGACCCGACAGCTTCCTCCGCCACCAGCGCCTCGCCGCCGAGGCCGGCATCCCCGTCCGGGTCGTCAAGTCCGACTCCCTGCTCTTCGACATTGACCTGCCTGAAGACTACCGGCTCGCCTTTGACAACCGTGGTCCGTAGATAGTGGCAAGATGCTACTAACCACCGGGGCCTGGGGCCAACAGTTCATCAGTATTCAATTGACGGATGAAAGCGTTCGAGCTTAATGCGAGCGTCAGCGGTGGTGAAGCGTCAGTTGACAGTCGCTGCAGAAGCGTTGCTTAGGTCTTGCCAAGCTGAGACGTGCTGCGTCTCGGCCGGCGCCGAATTCTTGTTCTTAGGCGTGAGCGACTTCTTTGAACTCACTGAAATCAAATCTGTGCCCTTCCGTATAGATTCTGTAATACATATCCAGCCTGGTACCGACGTCCCACTTCTCAAACATCCGGGCAGTTTGCCTTTTCATGCCCCCTTTGTTTACCAGGCTGGAATAGCTGGTTCCAACCATAAAAAACTTCACATTGAGTTCCTTTTCGGGGCACTCCATAAGACTATGCTCCAAGTAAACTTCCAGAATATACCTCAGATAAGGAGCAGACCATCTCAACTGCGAAATCGCATGATTTGCAGGCACCTGGTTTTCAAGTTCAATGAGGTAGGCAACATATTCATCATCTGTTTCTTCAAGAACCAGGAAATCGCAACGGTCCCCAAACCCTTTTCCCCCTCTGAGATACGTGGTCGATCCCCCTAAATTATCGAAATTTACGACTACAAGACCCCGATCAACATTTTCGATTTTCACAAGCATACTGAAGTCAGTCTTCTTCTCTTCAAGGTATACTGCCCGACCGTCCCAACGAATGTTCCTTGTCTTCCTCTCTTCTTGGATATTCTCGTCTAACCAGCGCGAAAACAGGAGGCTATTCAATTTCATCGCCTTCCAAAATAATTCTGGAGCCAAGCATACTGGAAACTCGAACCAACTCGTCAATGGAATCTTCGAATGATGGGACTTCGATGCCAAACGCATTCTTGTCGCATGGTACGAGGCCGCCATCATTGGCATAGTATGCCTCTATTGCTGACGGGTCTATCGAGTCCTCCTCTTTGTATCCGAGGTCACCTAGTAGCTCTTCCTTGTTGTCGAAAGACCCGTTAAGCATAATGAGGTTGTTGATTTCTTTGATGATATAGTCGCTGTGAGTAGAAATCAGAATCTTCATCCCTGCGTTTACCCACCGCACTAAGGCGCGAGCGAACTGTATCTGGTTCATCGTATCCAGATGGCTTTCCGGTTCGTCAATTATCAAAAGAGTACTCCGGTCTCCTCGATTAAGAACAAAGTTTAAGAAGAGCCTCGACATCTCCGTAGCTGAGGAAGAGGACAGGTGCAAAGGGATTTTTTCCCCCTGCGGGTTGCCCTCTGCAGGAATGAAGTAAAGAATGCCATCTGACTTAGTAAAGCTCCCGCCAACCATCTTCTCTAAATCCTTTACCGCTCCCCCTTTCTCTGAATTCAACCACTCAGAAGAGAAATCGGGGATTGATTTTACGAATTCAATTTCATCATCAATCGGCAAAGCATAGCGGCTCGTGTACCTGCGTATGACTTCGGCTGGCGACAGATCGTGTTCATTCCCCAACTGTTGTAACTGCCTCACTGTGAATCGTCTGTTGCTTTCGATTTCTGAATGGAACAAGGAAGTTGCCAGACGGACAGAAGTGCTGCAACTCGGTGTCCAAAAGAGATTCTGCGTGTCCTGAAATAGGAACCGTGCATACGCTTGCTGGATATGACTTTGCAGGAGAAAATTCTGAATGAACTCGTCTCCCCTCACTCTTGTTTCTTTCCTCTTGTCTCTTTCATAAATGAAAATCAGCCTGTTTTCATTGTAGAAGATTGATAAGTCCCCTCCCATCTGGGTTTCGATAGCAATACCGGCAGGAGGAAATTCTGGCCCCCTTTTGTCTTCTTCAACATCAAAGACAGCTTTGGAAAAAGTCCCGGCATTCGCATTAAAGACATAGTCGATCTTGTCATGCGAGTACAGTCTACACATCTGTCCAATCAATTGGATTCTATCCTCGTCAAAAGCCTCCTTAGAAAACTCTATTTCAAAGCTACCGCTTTCTACCAGGTCTTTTGCTAACCCTCCGGGAGGCAAGGGAATCCCGTACGAGAAAAATCCGCCTTCATCCCCCCAACTATCCATAACTTTCTCCACAAGCTCTGAAAAATCGCGCAAGAAACCATAGAGTGTGTATACCATGTAGGTCTTGCCGGTATTGTTCCGTCCGGTGATTATTGTGAGATCACCCAGCCTCAAAGTAGCGTCCTTTACCGGACCCAAATTTTTGAATCTGAATTTCCAGTTTTTGAGCATGATGGACCGTACCCCCACTAACCGCAGCAGCGAATTTCAACATAGAGAAAATATGGTGAGGCACCAGCTTGGCTTCACTGCAGATTGTATACAGGAATCAGTGATGCGTAAACAATGGGGAGACTTGCCGCTCCGGGTAGGCAGGCCCTCCCGCAATCAGATCCTTATAGCGCAACTGCTTTCCTGTCATCCCCTTCGCCATGTTTTCCATCTGACCATTCGTGTCTGAATGGTCCTTTTCTTGTCCCGTTTTCTGTTATCACAACCGCGGTCGTCCGCACTCATCAAGGAGCGGTTGTAGTGCTAACCACCGAGGGCATCAGGCCAGGCAGTTGACACTTGAAGAATGCCGCTCAAGATTCAACGGGAACGGAATTCCTGCAGGCCGGCAGATTCAGGCTCTTCAAGTGGTCGGACGCAACCTCATTCGGGCCGGACAACAATGCTGCTTCGGGCAGGCACAACAGATTGCCCCTCAGGTCCAGCCACGTGAGGCTGGTAAGGGAGCCCAAATCCGGTACCGGGCCGGTCAGCTGGTTGTGGCCGAGGCCCAGATACGTCAGACTCGTGAGGGCGCTCATATCCGGTATCGGCCCGGCCAACCCGTTGGCGCCGAGGAAAAGCCTGGATAGGCTCGTGAGAGCGCCCAGATCCGGAATCGGCCCTGTCAACTGATTGTGATCGAGGGAGAGCCAGGACAGGCCGACCAGCGCGCTCATGTCCGGGATCGACCCGCTCAGCCGGTTGTAACCGAGGTCCAGATACGTCAGGCTGGTGAGAGCGCTCAGGTCGGGGATCGGCCCGATCAACCCGTTCGCCGGGAGGCTCAGTTCAGTTACGCGGCCACTGCCGTCGGTGACGACGCCGTACCAGGCAGCGACCGGCGCATCGCTCAGCCAGTTGTCGCTGTGCGTCCAGTTGCCGCCATTGGTTGCCTGGTAGAGGGCGGTCAGCGCGGCTCTTTCCTCCAGCGCGGCCATATTCGGTGGGGGCGGCGGCGTCTGCGGGCCCTGGGCGCCTGTGCAGGAGGGCAGACGCAGGCTCCGCACGTGGGCGGCCGCAACTTCATTCAGACCGGTCAAGCCCATGTCTTCAGGCAGGCATAACTGATTGTCCATGAGGGACAGACTTATCAGGTCGACCAGTGCGCTCATGTCCGGGACGGGTCCGCTCAGCCGGTTGCCGCCGAGATCGAGCTCCGTCAGGTTGGCGAGCGCGCCCAGGTCGGGGACCGGTCCGCTTAACTGGTTGGAGGCAAGGTCCAGCCTTGTCAGCTTCGTGAGTGCGCTCAGGTCGGGGAGCGGCCCGCTCAACTGGTTGGACTCAAGATCCACCCTTGTCAGGTTCGTGAGTGCGCTCAGATCGGGGATCGGGCCGCTCAACCCGTTGACGCCCAGGAAAAGTCTCGATAGGCCGGTGAGCGCGCTCAGATCGGGAATCGTCCCGCGCAACCGGTTGTGACCGAGGTCCAGCCAAATCAGGCCGGTGAGAGCGCTCAGGTCGGGGATCGCCCCGTGCAGCTGGTTGGTCTGGAGGGTTAGTCTCGTCAGGCTGGTGAGAGCGCTCAGGTCGGGGACCGGCCCGCTCAATCCGTTCGCCGGGAGGTTCAGTTCAGTTACGCGGCCACTGCCGTCGGTGACGACGCCGTACCAGGCAGCGACCGGCGCATCGCTCAGCCAGTTGTCGCTGTGCGTCCAGTTCGCCCCGTCGGTCGCCTCGTAGAGGGCCGCCAGCGCGGCTCGTTCCTCCGCTGCCGCCGGATTCCGGTCTGTGGGCTCTTCCGTAGAAGGTATCAGATGTGGAAATGTTTCGGTCGCGCAGGCCGACACAAACACCGTCACCGCACACAGAGTCAACCACACCCTCTTCATGTCCATCCCCTCCTTTGGCAGGCGGCCACCGTGGCGTGCTGTCTTATCTTCTCCCAATTCTGCGGACGATTTCGCTGAAAAGTAAGCGGGAAGGGCCGCTGCCTGCTCCAAGGTAGTTTCTGCTAAGGCGGAACTTAATGCAAGGTGGTTGGGATACCATGCGCTCAGCAAGGGTCCCCCCGAACCACTGAAACGTCCTTGACAGATAATACTGTTATCCTTATGCTCTTCCCATGCCGAAGTCCGGCGACGGCAGCCGGGAAGAACCCTTTACCTGCCAGGCAATCGCAGCAGATCAAGCATGAGCTTTTCCTCCTTCACACCAGCTTCCATACCGGGCAGACTGCGCGGCAACGGCCAGCTGAACGCCCTCGGCAACTTCCTGTTGCGGGAACCGCAGGTCGTCCTCACCGTCGCCCTCGTCGTCTTGATGGGCATTCTGAACCCCCGCTTTCTGACAACCCGCAATCTGATCAACGTACTCCGCCAGTCCTCGATCAACGGCATCGTGACAGTGGGCGTCTGCTGGATGATGATCAGCGGCAGCTTCGACCTCTCCGTTGGCGCCATCGTGTCCCTGATCAGCGTCACCATGGTCGCCATGCTCGAGGGCGGCGCCGGGATCGCGACCACCTGCATCTTCGGCCTCGCAATCGGACTGGCAACCGGCATATTCAACGGCTTCCTAGTCGGCAGGCTCAAGGCCAATCCCATGCTTACTACCCTGGGCACCATGACCATCTTCCAGGGCATCGCCCTCCTGAGCGCCGGCGGCTACTACTACAGAGTCCCTCGCAACAGCCCATTCCTTCTGATTGCCGATGGGTTTATCGGCCCGTTCGCGGTCCCTACAATTATCTTCCTGGCCCTTGCCCTGGTCATGCACCTGGTTCTGTCCGAAACAACCCTGGGCGCCCGCGTGTACGCCATCGGCGGCGATGAAGAAGCGGCCAAGCTGGCCGGTGTACGCGTCCCCCTCTACCGGACCCTGATGTATATCGCCACCGGTGTCTGTTCAGCAGTCGCCGCCATGGTCGTCAGCGCCCGCGCCGGCTCCGGCCACTACTTCATCGGGCTCAACTACGAATTCCACGCCATTACCGCATCCGTCCTCGGCGGAAACTATATCTTTGGCGGAAGAGGCAGCGTCGCCAGGGGCGTTTGGGGCGCGATCCTCGTCGCCTTACTCAACAACTCGCTTACGATCCTCGGCTTTGAACCGGAAACACAGCTTGTTGTCCAGGGAGTTGTAACCGCCAGCCTGGTTGCCATCCAGGTAATGGGTAGGCAAAAGAAAACGGAGACCGAAAGTCTGTGACCGGGGGCGACTGGATCGCGGCCAGTTTCCGCTCACCACGGTCCGGGGCAGCTTGCACTCCTTAGCCAATCTGTTGCGAACGCACGAGGTCTTTCATGGCCGAAAACCCAACGCCGCAAGAGCAACCCGCAGTCGAGACCGGGCAGAGCGAAGCCGCTTCCCCGGAGCCGGCAGGGGCGTCGCCCGGAAGATGGGGTGAGCTGCTCCAATGGCTCATCGAGTACCGCGCCTTTGTCCTCCTCGGGCTCGCGCTCACCTACGCCGTCCTTTTCGTCCCCTTCTTCGCCACCGAACGCAACATCACCCAGATGACGACCCAGTTCTCGATCGACGGGATCATCTCCATCGGCCTGACCATCCTGATGATCGCCTGGGGAATCGATCTCGGCGTCGGCGCCACCCTTGCGCTGGCCGGCGTGGTCTTTGCCCTGTCCCAGGACCTGGGCGTTCCAATGGCGGCCCTGCTGGGCATCCTCGCCGGAGCCGCTGTCGGCATCGTCAACGGCTTTGTTGTGACCAGGATGAAGGTCAACTTCTTCATCGCCACCCTTTCCACGATGGTCGCGGTCAAGGGGCTGACATTCATCATCTCCGACGAAACGACGATCTACGGCCATGCTGACGGGTTCGGCTGGATGGGGTCCGCCAAGTTGGGTCTCTTCGAGTTTCCCGCCCTGGCCTTCTTCGGCATCGGCATCATCGCCCATTGGATCATGACGCAGACCAGCCTCGGCACCTACTGGTACGCCATCGGCGGCAACTCGGACGCGTCGCACCGGGCCGGCCTCAACGTGAATCGTCTCTTTGCGCTTTCCTTCGTCGTGGCCGGTCTCTGCAGCGGCATCGCCGGCGTGCTGCTTGCCTCCCGCGCCGTCAGCGCCAATCCCGGCGTCGGCAGAGACACCGCCCTCTTCGCCATCTCCGCCACCGTTATCGGCGGCACGTCCCTGTTCGGAGGCGTGGGCAACGTCCTCGGCGCCGTTGCCGGCGTCATGTTCCTGGGCGTCGTCCGCAACTCGCTCAACCTTCTCGGCGTCAGCGCCTACTGGCAATGGGTGATCCAGGGCGTCATACTCGTTTCCGTTGTCGTCTCGGACGTCTACATGAATCGCAGACGCCGCACGGCCTGACCGTAACGGCCGGGCTTCTGCGGCGCCCCGCTTTTGGGGCCGCGCAAGCCTCCGGCCGGCGCCAGGTGAAAGGAGAGCCTACTGGGAAAACGGAGTTCTCATCCGGAGGGAGGCGTTTCTCCCGCGCATCTGATCCGAAATCGACCCGCGTGGACACTCTTATTCAGACAAAGGAGAGCGGAAATGAAGAAGCGTTTCGGAGTTGTGATCGCCGTTCTGATCTTCGCAGTCCTGATGGCGGCCTGCGTGATGCCTGACGGCCAGATGGTGACGGCAGACGGAGCCGCGCCCGTGCAGACCGAAGCCAAAGATTGGCCCCTGGCGCAGGATCTGCGCATCTGCCACATCATTGAGCTCGGCCATCCCTACTCGACCGCCAAGGTCACCCTGGCCGGAAAGGAGGCCGAAGTTTTCGGCTTCACCTATGACGTGTACGATACCCAGGGCGACATACCCAACGAAATCCGCCTGATCGAAGACTGCATCACCAAGCAGTACGACGTGATCGCCCTCGTTCCCTATGACACCTCCGCGCTCAACGATGCCCTCCGCGAAGCCCAGGAGGCCGGCATCCCCGTGATCGCCGAAGGCGCCGATCTTGACGAAGAGGGGCTCGGCTACGTCAACACGATGATCGGTTCGTCCGGCTGGGCTGAGGGCAAGACCGCCGGCATGGCCGTTTGCCAGGCCCTGGAAGACGGCCAGGGGTGGGTCATCATCGAAGGCGCCACCGGCCATGGCCTTGTGCCGCAGCGCTCCTCCGCCCGCGAATACGTCGCCGAGAACTGCCCGGGCAGAGAGCTTGTCGCCGTGGACACCGGCATGTGGAACCGCGAAGAAGCGCGCACCGTGATGGAGAACTACCTCACCGCCTACCCGGACCAGATTCACATGGTCTACTGCCATAACGACGACATGTGCCTCGGCGCAGTCAGGGCGATCGCAGAGGCCGGTCTGGCCGACACCATCAAAGTGCTTGGCGTTGACGGCGGGGCCAAGGAGGTATACGATGCCATTCGCGACGGCACAATGTGGGGCACCGTCCTCAACGACGCTTCCTTCATCGCCGTCAAGATCATCCAGTCCGCCCGCGACCTGGCCGAGAACCGCCCGGTCATCTTCTGGCAGACTTCGCCCGCCGTCCTGATCACCAAGGAGAACGTGGACCTATTCCCCGATCTCTGGTAATCGGCTGAACAGGGAGTGGGAGAAGGCTTCTTCTCCCGCTCCTTTCTGCGAACTCCTGTCCGGAGGAGGATCACCTTGGAAAGCGACCATATCGTCCAAATGAAGGGCATTTCCAAGCGCTTTGGCAGCGTCCAGGCGCTGAACCAGGTCGACCTGGAGTTACGTGAAGGAGAGATTCTGGGGCTGGTCGGCGACAACGCGGCCGGAAAGTCCACCCTGATGAAGATCCTCAGCGGCGCGCACGTCGCCGACGCCGGCCGGATCATCATAAACGGCGAGGAAGTGTCGATCCGCGACCCCCGCGATGCCCGCAGCTGCGGCATCGAAATGATCTACCAGGACCTGGCCCTCTGCAACAACCTGGACGTCGCCCGCAACATCTTCCTCGGTCGCGAATATACCAGGGGCCTCCCCTTTCTCAGCATCCTCGACAAAAAGAAGATGTACGCCGAATCCGCCGCGCTGCTTAAAAGGCTCAACATCAATATCAGCTCCCCCAGGCTGAAAGTCGAGAGAATGTCGGGCGGCCAGCGCCAGATGGTGGCCGCCGCCAAAGCCATCGCCTTCGACGCCAAAATCCTCCTGATGGACGAGCCCACCGCCGCGCTTGGCGTCCGTGAAGCCAACACCCTGCTGCGCCTGATCAGGGACCTGCGCGACAGCGGTCATTCCGTCGTCCTCATCACCCAGCGCGTGCCCGACATCCTCGCCATCGGCGACCGCGTCATGGTCCTCAAAGGAGGCCGCAGGCAGGGCGTCCTCAACGTCTCCGAAGTCGGCCTCGACGACGTAGTCGAGCTGATCGTCAGAGGCCGCGCCAGCGCCGAATCCGAAGAAGACGCCTTGGAATACCTCTCATTCGGGTAGAAAAGCGCGACAAATACCTTCCCGTTCACATATCTCCCCGGGAAAGTACGGACACTAGCCTCTGATGTGAAACGAAATAGGGATCAGGGCAAGAGCTTGCGCGTGCGAGTGGGGTTACTAAGAATCAAAGACTAAAAACTGGAAACCACTACGAAAGCCCCTCCGACCCGCACGCCGAACGGTACCCGCAGGCCGCGCAGCGCCGCGGCTCACCGTGGCTGCGGCCCACATCTGCAGCGCGGCGGGCCAGCCGGATCGCCGCCGCCGCTTCAAGCACGCGGCCGCGCAGTTCGTCTGTGTAAGGGATTTGCAGCGTAGCGTCTGCGTAGCGCAGCAGCCCGTAGGGGGGCGCAGCGTCGAAATTATCCTCAACCAGCAGACAGTACGCCGCCAGCTGCAGAATATGGCTTTCGTAAGGCCGGACCGGGCGGGCCCGACTCTTCACCTCCACAGGCACGACGAAGCTTTTGCCCCCGTCGCGCGTCTGCACCAGGTAATCGGGCCGCCCCACCAGCCCGTAGCGACGGCTGCGCAGCGGGCGCTCCGTCTCCTGCCAGTCCCCGGTGTCCTGGTAAATCACAGTACCCGCAGGCAAGCCGCTGCTCTGCCGCTGGCGGCGTCCCAGCCACAGCAGCAGACCGCCCAGCAGCGCCAGCAGAAGGGCGAACGCCAGCGTGAAAGGCAGGGAGAGAATCATGTGCGGCAGCGAGCGCCCTCACGCCTCCGCGTCCGCCCCGTCGGGCCGGTTCTTGCACAGAATATCCCAACTGCCGCGCTGGCAGACTTCATCCTTCTGGTTCAGCACCTCCATCCTGAAGGTCACCACCCCGCCGCCCATGCGCCGCATCGGCTTCTTCTCGCGCACCGTCGCCCGCAAACGCACCGTATCCCCGATAAGAATGGGCCGCCGGAACTGCCACTCCAGCTTCATAAAGGCCTCGACCGTGCCCTCCATGAATCCCATCCGCACCGCCAGTCCGCTGGCGATACTCAGTACCAGCAGCCCGTGAGCGACCCGCTCCCCGAACATCTGCTCCTGGCTGTAATGCGCGTCCGTGTGGATCCGGTTCCAGTCTCCGGACAGCGCCGCAAAGTTGACAATATCCGTCTCGGTCACAGTGCGGCCAACGCTCTCACACCCGTCACCCTCCGCAAACTCCTCAAAATATAGCCCCATCGGGGGCTGCATCGCTCGCGTACCCATAGGCTCGCCTCACTACTCAGAACTTCCCAATCTTCAGTCAATTCCCGCAAGAGCAGCAGTCACCAAAAACTAAAAACTAGAAACTGAAAACTAACCACTGCCCTTACACCTTTACCAGCATCTTGCCCAGATTCTCGCCATGGAACAGACCGATGAACGCCTCGGGCGTCTTCTCGATCCCTTCATGCACCGTCTCCTCCCACTTGAGCTTTCCTTCCTTCATCCAGCCGGAAACATCGCGCAGGAAGCTGTCGCGGCGTTCAGGATGGTCCGAAACGATAAAGCCCTGCATCTTCAGCCGGCGCCCGATCATCAGCGCCAGGTTCGCCGGCCCCGGCTCCGCCGACGTCGCGTTGTACATGCTGATCATCCCGCAGACGACGATGCGGCCTCTGTTGTTCATATACTGGAGCGCCGCCTCCAGATGCGCGCCCCCGACGTTCTCGAAATAGACGTCGATACCGTCCGGGCAGGCCTTCTTCAGCGCCTGCCGCAGATTGCTCGTCTCCTTATAATTGATCGCAACGTCCACGCCGGCGATCTCCTCCAGCCAGCGCGTCTTGGCCTCCGAACCGGCCGAACCCACCACGCGACAGCCCTTGATCTTCGCGATCTGACACACCTCCGAACCCACCGCGCCCGCTGCGCCCGACACGAAAACCGTCTCCCCCTCCTGCGGCTCGCCGATGTCCAGCAGACCGACGTACGCCGTCATGCCCGGCATCCCCAGAACGCCCAGGTAACTCTGCAGCGGGCCCAGCGACGGGTCGACCTTGGTCAGGTGGCGTGCCTCCGCCAGCGCGTATTCCCGCCAGCCGAACATATGCAGGACGAAATCGCCCTCCGCAAACGCCTCGCTCGTCGAGTTGACCACCTCGCCCACCGCGCCCCCGGTCAGCGCTTCATCCAGCCCGAAAGGAGGCGTATAGCTGCGCGTATCCCGCATCCGCCCCCGCATGTAAGGGTCAACCGAGATAAAGCGGTTGCGCACCAGCACCTGGTCCGGCCGGCTCGGCGCCGGCACCTCGACGCTGGCGAGCGCAAAGTTGTCCGCGGTCGGCAATCCGTGCGGACGGCTGCGCAGATGGATTTCTTGGCTGGTAACGGATGTCATCGGTCGCCTCCCATATTGGTGGGCCGGTGGCTCGTCAGTGCCGCCGGCCCCGGTTTCGTGAGAAAGATGCGCCTAATTTTCCTGCATTGGGGCCGGATTGCGCAAAATCTGAGACTGAACCGCTGCTGATGCGTACTGTGTAACAGCGGCCGCAGACCTGGTTGTGGTCATAGCTGGCCGAGCACAAGGCGGAGAAGCGTAGTATAATGACATGATGACTGAAACGCCCCCGCAGGTTGGGTCGTTGACATGACAGTTTTCACAAACTGTATCGTTACCAGCATTTGTCCGAGCTGATCGCACTTGTCGGCGGTTGGCGAGTGTGCAATATGTTCGACCGGGAGGGCGCCGATGCCAAACAATGTACCAGTTACCAGCGCCGAACTGTTTGCGCGCGCCAAAGCCATCCAGCCCCGTATCAGCGCGTGGCGCCGTACCATCCACCGCTACCCCGAGCTGACCTTCACCGAACATCGCACCGCCGGCTACGTCAACAAGACGATGCTCGACCTGGGAATCGAGACGCAGACTGAAGTGGCCAAGACCGGTGTCGTCGGCCATATTCGCGGGGGCGGCGGGCCCCTGGTGGGGCTGCGCGCCGATATGGACGCCCTGCCGATCCAGGAAGAGAACGGCAGCGGCTTCGACAGCGAGCGGCCCGGCCTTATGCACGCCTGCGGCCACGATGCCCACACCGCCATGCTGATGGGCGCCGCGACCCTGCTCAAGGAGATGGCCGACGAGGGCCGCCTCCCCGGCAACGTCCGCCTGCTCTTCCAGCCCAGCGAAGAAGCCTCCGACGACGAGGGCAAGTCCGGCGGCTTGCGCATGGTCGAGGAGGGCGCGCTTGAAGGCCTTGACGCCGTCTTCGGCATCCACGTGGATCCCACAAAGGACCTCGGCGTCGTCGCCAGCCGCTCCGGACCCCTGATGGCCTCGGCCGACGAGTTCGAAATCACCGTGCGCGGGGCCGGCGGCCACGCCGCCCGCCCCCAGGCCGCAAACGACCCTATCGTCCTGGCGGCCCACGCCGTTCACGCCATTCACCACATCGTCAGCCGCCGCCTCGACCCCCTCGAACCGGGCGTCATCACCATCGGCCAGATTCACGGCGGCTCCGTCAATAACGTCATCCCCGACAGCGTCTATCTCAACGGGACCATTCGCGCCTTCACCCCCGAGGCGCGCAAGCTCCTGCAGGACGAGCTGCGCCGCGCCTGCGGCGTCGTCGAAGCCATGGGCGGCGCCTTCGATCTGACGCTACACGAGGGTTATCCGCCCACCGTCCTCGACCCGGAAGCCACGCAGATTGCGCTGGCCGCGGCGGCCGAGTTCCTCGGCGAAGATAACGCGCCGCAGGCGCCCATGGTGATGGCTGCCGAAGATTTCGCCTACATGGCGCAGATCGCGCCGGGCAGCTTCCTCCGTCTGGGTACGCATAACCCGGACTGGCCCCGGCGCTACTACGTCCACACCTCCACCTTCCGCATCGACGAAGACGCACTGCCGATCGGCGCCGCCGCGCTGGCCGCAGCCGCGGTCAAGTGGATGCAGGACAAGCGGGCGGGAACCGGGGAGTGAGCAGTGAGAAGTAAGTGTCGCCTGCCTTACGCAAAGCGATCATCCAGTGAAGAGGTAGCGCATTCAACAACCCCTTGCGCGGCCGCGAAGGCGTTCCCTCTCTCCTCTCTCCTCCTCGCTCTCTCCTTTCTCTTTTTCGCTCTCTCCTGCGGTTCAGCTCAGCCCCAGCCGCTCATCTTCGGCGAACCGGTGTGGGCCGACGGCGAGACCAGCGCCTATCGAGTGACCAACCGCGAAGACCGCATCGTCGGTACCGCTACCTTCCAGGTAGGCCGGAGCGAACAGGGTGGCGGCTGGACGTTGGTCCGGGAGATCATGGACGCCGGTGTGAGTGAGCTGGCGACGGTCGAGATGCAGCCGGTCGGCTATCGCCCCGTCTACAGCCATCTCGTCCGTACATTCGGCGGCGGCAAGCAGGTCGTGGAGACGCAGTTCGAAGGCGCTCGGGTCGAAATCGCGCTTACAAATCGCCAGGGCAACAAGGTTTATCAGCGCGTGCAGGTGCCCTCCGATATACGCGACGAGCGCACACTGCTGCTGATCATGCGCGCGCTTCCGCTGGCGCAGGGCTACGCTACCCGTATCAACAGTTTCCTGCCGATCGCCGGACAGATGGAGCGGGTGGCCCTCCAGGTGCGGCGCAGCGAGAGTGTTTCGGTGCCTGCCGGCCCCTTCGATACCTGGGTCGTCGAGTTGAAAGCCAGCGACCGCACGACGCGCGCGTGGGTCGCGCAGACCGCCCCCTTCCCCGTCGTCAAGTTCATCGACGGACGTTCACAGGCCACCTTTGAGTTGACCGGTTTCGAGTAGGCGGATGAATAACAAGGAAGCGGACCAATGGGCATGAAAATCGATCGCTTTACGCTGGCCATTATTCTCGGCGTGCTGCTGCTGGTCGTCGGCGCTGTCATTACCGTGGCGGTCACCGGCGGCCGCGGCTGGCAGAGCGCCGCGTACATCAACGAGGATACGCCTGAGGCGGTCGTCCACGACGCCTTCCTGGCCGCCGTGCGCAATGAACCGGACGTCGCCATGAGCCACTACTCCCGCGATGTGCTTGAAGATGAAGACAACGTACCCTTCCGCGACCGCTTCAACTACTACGATTCCGGCCGCTCCGCGCGTCGGCTCCGCATCCTGGACGTGGACATAAACGAAGAGGGCGGCAAAGCCTATGTCACTGTCGCGATCGACAACTTCCACCAGGGCGGCCTGTTCGACAGCGGCACCTCGACCTACCGGCGCACGATTCCCCTGGTGCGCGAGGATGGGGCATGGAAGATCGACACAGCCGACTTCCTCTATTGAGGCCAATCGTCGAGGAGTGAGCCCGATGAAGAGCGGACTGACTGTACGCCTCTCTCCTGCAGTTCCTCGCTTCTCGCCTCTGAGGGCATGAACTCTGAGGGCATGAACAATGACTGAGCAGACAATGACCGAACAGGCAGCGACCGAACAGGCAGCGACCGAACAGGACACGGCGGAGACCGGCCGGCTGGCGATGATCCGCCGCCTCTACCTCTATCTCATCGCTTTCATCAGCCTGATCGCCGGGCTTTCAGCCGCCTACGACCTGATCGAAGCCCTGTTAAGACTCTGGATCACGGACGATACCTTCCTGGGTGTCTCCGCCACCGGCTCGGTGCAAAGTGCCATCGCCCGTCCGGGCGGCTTTCTCATCGTCAGCGCGCCCATCTTTCTCATCCACTGGCGCTATATCCGCCGCCTTACCCTGCAGCCCGCTGAATCGCGCGCGGCCCTGCGCAAACTGTTTGTCTACGCCGTGCTCGCGACCGCCGCATATGTCAGCGCCCGTGCCCTTTATCACATCATCGAAGGCAGCCTTCAACTCCTGCTTGGGGCAGCCCCCTCGGAGGAAGAACTGAGACCTGGCGGCTGGGTGGCCCAGTTCTTCCACGCCGGCATTCACCTTACCCTGTCACTGTTCTTCGCCCGCCTGCTCCGGGGAGACGGCGACCTGGGCGTCGAGTCAGGCTGGGCCGGCAGCTGGCGCCGGCTCTTCCAGCTGCTTGCCGGTCTGGTCGGGCTCGGGCTGCTTCTCACCGGCGCCGCCGACGTCCTCAACTTCGTCTGGCGCGCACTGCTGGAGCCGTTCGGCGACGCCAGCCTGGCCACGGTGGGAACAGGCTGGTGGCAGCGGGGCCTTTCCGGTTCGCTGGCCGCCGTTCTGGTCGGCGCACTGGCCTGGCGGCTGAATAATCTCTACTGGAACGGTCTGATGGCCGCCCAGCCGCCCGAAGGCAAGATGGCCCTGCGGCGGCTTTATCTCTATGCCGCCACGGTTCTGGCGGCGGCGATTACCCTGGTGCCTCTGGCGATGCTGTTGCGACTGGGCGTCCTCTATCTGTTCGGCGATGTCGATACCACGGACATCGACATCGATGACCTTACCACCCCCCTCGGGCTGCTGCCGGTCGGCGCGCTGGCCTGGCGCTGGCACTGGCTGCAGGTCTCCGCCGAGGCGCAACGCTACGGCGACTCGCGCGAGAGCGAATTCGTGCGGCGTCTCTACTACTACGCCGTGGCCGCCACCGGTCTTCTTCTTCTGTGGATTGGGCTGGTCGATCTGGTGCGGGCCCTGCTGGATCTCGCCATCATCGGCTCGGCATCGGTCGAGGAGGGCTTTCGCGCCCATCAGTTCTCCAGCGGAGTGAGCCTCATCGCCGTAGGCGCGCCTGTCTGGTCCCTGCACTGGCGCACCGCCCAGCGCGCTGCCGAGCAGGACAACGAGGCTGGCCGCGCCGAGCGCGCATCCTGGCCCCGCCGCGTCTACCTCTACGGCATCGCCTTCGCGGGCGCGCTCCTGATCCTCTTCGAGCTGGCGCAGGTCGTCTACCGGCTCCTTCTGTGGGCGCTGGGCGACCCCAACGCCGACGTTTTCGGCGCCGAAACACTGGACGGGCTGGTGCGCGCCGGCGCCGCAGCCGCCTTCTGGGCCGTCCACCTGCTCGCCATCCGCAACGACACACGCATGGTGGACGAGAAGGCCGAAGAGGCGGCGCGCGCAGCTGAACACAAGGAACGCCGCCGCGAGGAGCTGGCAGCCCGCATCAAAGAACTGGAGACGGAACTATCCGCCCTGCGCGTCGAACTTGAGGAAATGGAGGATGAAGAGCAAGGCGCGGATGAAGAGCCGGAAAAGTACGAGGAGGAGTGAGGCGAAAGTATCACTTCACGTGTATCCAGTTCACCCGCTATCTCCCCGCACCTGCGGCAAGCTCAAGAAGCTTTCTCACCGTCCTCCAATTCCGCGTCGTACTGGTCGTCGAAAGCCTGGAGTCGAAGTAGCTGTTCGTAAGTTTGGAGCGCGCAACCCCATTCGGGAAGTGCAAATAGATCTCGCGGCCCAGCACCGCGAACTCGTCGCCCGGCGAGCGCTCCGGGTCCAGCGACTCCACGCCGGCGCTTTCGGGCAGCTCCGCCAGGAACATGACGTGCAGTTTTTCCGTTTCCGCATCGGCTCTTACAAAGGGATTGCCCTGAGCGATCTCCTCTAACTCCCCCGCTGTACGGACGATTACCGGAACCCGGTAACCATACCGCTCCAGGATCGACGCGCTGATGATCGATGCGATCTCTTCTCCCACCGCAGACCCCGTACGAAACACAACGTTCCCACTCTGAATGTAGGTCCGAACGTCCTCGCAACCCGCTTCCACAAACAGGGCCGCGAGCTTCTTCATCGGCAGCCTGTTCTTGCCGCCCACGTTTATCCCCCGCAACAGCGCAATGTTGACGTCTGTTCCGCTGCTACTGCTGTCCATTGACATGTTGGCTTTGTCCCGTATCGAGTCCCGCGGCTATCACTCCCGTCTCTGAAGTCGTCCAGCACCAACGGTATCATTCTCTTCTTGCGGGCGTCAAACAGCGCCATGTCGTCCGCCGCATGATCGCGGTACCCTCCTTCTTCACCCCACGGTCATGTGCGGCCGCTGCGTATCCTGACGTATACTCAACCGGATAGCAGATCGATCGCGTGCCCTACGCTCCGCAAAGGAGACTTCTCACATGCAGCAGTCCCCCACCCATGTCGTACACGTCGAACAAGCCCAGGAGCGTCTGGAACGCCTCCTGCGCGATCATCAGGCCGACGACCCCTTCGCCCCCGCCACCGTCGTCGTGCCGACACCCTACGCAGGACTCTACCTGCGCCGCGATATCGGCAGGCGCGGCCTCGTCAACGTGCGTTTCATGCCGCTCGCCCGCCTCGCCGAGCTGCTCGGAGCGCCCAGCCTGGCTGACGCCGGCCGCAGTCCCCTCAAGCCCGCTATCGAATTCGCCGCCGTCCGCCGCGTCGCCTGCGAGGCCGCCGGCGAGCTTGAACCCTTTCGCGCCCATCCCTCCTTCCACAAAAGCCTGCGCAAGACATTCCGGGATCTGCGTCCCGCCACTCCTGACGCCCTCCCCGCGCTCGAACGACGCGGGGGAATCTCCGGCGAGATCGCCCGGTTATTTTCACGTTTTCGTGACTTTACCTCGGCATACTACGACCGCGAAGCGCTCGCGAATGCCGCCGCCGACGCCGTGAAAACCGGCAGCGCCGCCACCGCCCTTACCGCGCTCGGCCGCGTTATCGCCTACCTGCCGGGCGTCCTGACGCCCGCCGAGCAGCGCCTGTTCGACGCGCTCCGCGACGCACAGAACTGCGAAACGGTCCTGGCCGCCACAGGCGATCCGGAGGCCGACAGTATCCTGCCCAAAGACGCTGGTCCGCCTTCGTCCCCGCCGCCCCGGCGTCCCGCCAACCTGCTCGTCGCCCCCGACACCGGCGAAGAGGTGCGCAGCGTGGTCCGGTCGGTCGCCGCCGCCGCCCACGCGGGCACACCCTTTCATAGCATGGCGATCTTCTACTGGGGGCGGGAACCATACGCCGCGCTCATCGCAGAGCAGCTCGCCTCCGCCGGCATCCCCATCGCCGGCCCGTCAACCGCAACTCTGGCCGCGACCCCGGTCGGACGCATGCTCACCGGCATCGTCGAACTTGCCGGCGGTAACCTGCCCAGGGAAGTAGTGATGCGCTGGCTCACCTCCTGTCCGGTCAAAGCCGCATCAGACCGATACAGCCCCTCGCGCTGGGACGCGGTCTCACGAGAGGCGGGCGTCGTCGCCGGCATTGAGCAGTGGCGCGATCGCCTGGCCGACTATGCGGAGAGCCGGCAGCGCATGGCCGCAAGCCAGGACGAAGAGCTGTCCGCAGGCAGGACAAATGAGTTGGCGCAGTCGGCGGCAGAAGCGTGGGCATTGCGCAGTTTTGTGCAGAGACTGCACGAGACCCTCAACCGCGCCGGCGACAGCCACACATGGGCGGCCCTCGTCAAATGGGCCGAAGATCTCATCAACCATTACGTTGACGAAGAGTCGCTCCCACCTGTAGAGCAGGATAATCTTAACACCGTGAAGACGGCCCTGCAGGAACTGGCGAATCTCGACACGGTGGAGGAATCCGCTGATCTGGACGCGTTTCGGACCGCACTCGACGAAGCGCTCAATCGAGCCGCCGCAAGAGCGGGCGCCCTGGGGGAAGGCCTGTTCGTCGGTTCCGTCAGGTTCGCCGCCGGAATGCGCTTCGAAAAGGTGTACCTCGTGGGCATGGCCGAGGGCCTGGTTCCCCCGCAACCGCCTGACGATCCCCTCCTGCCCCATTCGGAACGGGAGCGAGCGGGACTCCCACTCCGCTCCACCGCCGCCGAACGGTACCACTACCTCGCCGCTGCCGCGGCCGGGCGCACCCGCGTGCTCACCTACGCCCGCAGCGATAACATCGCCCAGCGCGAGCAGCACCCGTCCCGCTGGTTCCTCGAAGAGGCTACCCGCCTCTACGGCTCGCACGTCTACCCTTCGATGCTCTCCAATCCCCGTGACCTCGCCCAGCTCCGGGAACAACCCTGGTTTGAGGAGGTGGTATCGGCCCAACACGGCATCAACACCGTGTCCACTTCGCAGTCCGCCGACATCCACGACTACGATCTCCACCGCCTGTCGCAATGGCGCCAGGCCGGCAACGCCATCGACGCCCATCATCTCGCCCGGTCGGAACCCGTTCTCGCCCGCGCCCTCGAAATGCAGCGGGCAAGGAGCGAAGCGCCGTTGACACTCTGGGATGGAGACCTGTCGTCGGTCCCTTCGCCCTCCGGGCGCACTGGCCGTTCCAGCCCTGAAGTCTTCTCGCCGACGCGGCTGCAAACCTGGGCAACCTGCCCCTTCCGCTACTTCCTCGCCAACAAGCTCGGCATCGCCGCGCCCGAGCAGCCGGAGGATGTGGCCTCCATTTCCGCCCTGGAGCGCGGCTCGCTGCTGCATGCGATCCTGGAACGCTTCATTCAAGCCGCGCAGCGGCAAGGCGCCATCCCGCCGCCCGACCAACCCTGGACCGGCGACCACCGCCGCCTGCTCTTCAAGATCGCCGAAGAGGCGTTCCAGCAGGCCGAGCAGCGCGGCGTCACCGGCAAGCCGCTCCTATGGGAGCTGGCCAGGGACGAAATGCTCAGCGATCTGGAAAAGTTCCTCAAAGAAGACGCCAAACTTCGCAAAAAGCATGGTGTATCACCCCACGCCGTCGAAAGCGCCTTTGGTTTCTCCGGGAACGAAGATGAAACGCCACCGCAATCCGTCGTGTGGTCGAGCGCCAGGACAGGCACGCTCCGCTTTCGGGGTTTCATCGACCGCATCGACCTTTCACCGTCCGGCGATACCGCCCTCGTTCTCGACTACAAGACCGGAGGGACGAGCAGTTACGCAAACATGAACAAAGACCCCCTCCAGCGCGGCAAACGCCTCCAGCTGCCCGTTTACGGGCTTGCCGCCCGTCAGCTGCTGGGCCACGGCGTCAACATTAAGGTCGCCTACTGGTTTGTGACAGAGAAGGGAAAATTCGCAACCCGCCCCCCGACACCGAAAACGCTCGCAGGGATGCTTGACGCCTTCAGCGATGTCGTTGGCGTCATCACCGACGGCATCGGAGCCCGCCTCTTTCCCGCCAATCCGGGCGCGGATAGCGGCAACTGCCGCTATTGCGACTTTAAGGATCTCTGCCCCACCCGCCGCGAGTGGCATTGGCGGCGTAAACGCCGCGATCCACGCCTGTCCGCCTACGTAACGATGGCCGGCGAGGAGGCAAGCCGATGAGCGCCCTCTCCGACCAGCCCGCACGCGACACCATCCTCCAACACCTCGACCGGAACATGGTCGTCGAAGCCGGCGCCGGCGCCGGCAAAACACGCAGCCTCGTCGACCGCGTCATCGCCCTCATCAAGACAGGACGGGCGAGCCTGGGCGGGATCGCCGCCATCACTTTCACCGAGTCAGCTGCCGCCGAGCTGCGCGCCCGCGTCACAGAGAGCCTTGAACTGGCCGCCGATGACACAAGCCTCCCCCAGGACCAGCGGGAACGCTGCCATCGCGCCGTGGAAGAATTCGATCAGGCCTCCATTCAGACGCTGCACAGCTTTGCCGGCAGCCTCCTGGGTGAGCGTCCCCTGGCCGCCGGCCTCCCGCCTGGCTTCACCATCCGCGACGAGATCGCGGCCGAAATCGCGTTCGAAGACCGCTGGTCAGCATGGCTGGACGCAGCCCTCGACGACCCGGAGGCGCAGCAGGCCCTCCGCCCAGCCCTGGCCGCAGGCATGACCCTCGACCATCTGCGCACCATCGCGGACAGCTTTCACTGCAACCATGATCTGCTCGCCGCTGCCTCATTCGCAGCACCTTCATCCCAGGAGGCCGTAAGTGAGCAGGCGTCGGAACTGCTCCCCGTACTCGATCTGCTGCGAAGCTTTACGCTCGATTACGCCCGCCAGCGCAGGGACGCCGGCCAGGTCGAGTTCCTCGACATGCTTGTCCTTGCACGCGATCTGCTCCGCGACAGTCTCCCTGCACGCGACCACTTTCGTGAACGCTTCACACACATCCTCATCGACGAAATGCAGGACACCGACCCGCTGCAGGCGGAGATCGCAATGTTCCTGGCCGAAGAGACGCCTGACCGCGTCAACCCCGACGAACGCCCCCAGGACTGGCGCAAGGTACAGCCCGCCGCCGGCAAACTCTTCATCGTCGGCGACCCCAAACAGTCGATCTACCGCTTCCGCCGCGCCGACATCCAGCAGGTCGAGCTGATGCGACAGGCGGTCGGCGGCGAAAACGTCCTGCTCCAACAGAACTTCCGCTCGCTATCGCCGGTCATCGACTGGGTAAACCATATCTTCAGCCAGTGGATGCAGGGCGAAGCGCAAGCCGACTATTCGCCCCTCGTCACCGGCGCGCAGGAGGGCCGCCCGCCCCCCGTCCGCGTCATGGGCGGCGAAGTCGACGAGCTCATGGGAGTCGTGCGCCGCCAGGAGGCCGAAGCCATCGCCAATGCCGTCCGGACGGCAATCGAGAAGGGCTGGCAGGTCCGTTCCGAGGACGAAAACGGCGGCCTGCGCCCTGCCGCCTACGAAGACATCTGCGTTCTCATGCCGCGCCGCACCGGCTTTGACGCCCTCGAGATCGCATTCGAGGAAGCGGGCATCCCCTTCCGGCTCGAAAGCGCCTCCCTCATCTACAATACCCAGGAGGCGCGCGACCTGCTCAACTGTCTCGCCGCCATCGACGATCCGACCAACCCCGTCGCGGTCGTGGCCGCGCTGCGCTCCCCCGCCCTCGCCTGCTCCGACGCCGACCTGCTGGCGTTTGTCCAATGCGGCGGCCAGTTCGACTACCTCGCCCAGGACAGCCTCCCGTCCGGCTGTGTCGCCGACGCGCTGGCCGTCCTCAGAAAGTTTCACGAATGCCGCAAATGGACCGCCCCGGCAACGCTCATCGAGCAGTTTGTGCGTGCGTGCCGGCTCCGTGAATTAGCCCTCAGCGAACGCTATTCGCGCGGGCGATGGACGCGTTACGGCTTCCTGATCGACCGCGCTCGCGCCTTCGCCGGCACCGGCGAAGCCTCCCTGCGCGCATTCCTCGCCTGGGCCGAACGCCAGCGCGAGGAAAACGCACGCGCCCGCGAAACTGTCGTCCGCGAGTCCGACGCCGGTGCAGTCAGCGTGATGACAATCCACGGCGCCAAGGGGTTGGAATTCCCCATCGTCCTCCTTGCCGGGTTGAACGCCACAAGAGGCCCCAATCCCGATCCCGTGCTTTTCGATCGCAGGAGCGGCCGGATCGAAGTGAAAGCCTCCCTCAAAACGGCCGGATACCAGGAGTTGGCAGATTTCGAAAAGACGCGTGCGGAAGAGGAGCGCGTGCGGCTGATCTACGTCGCCGCGACCCGGGCGCGCGATCACCTCATCGTCAGCCTCTACCGCAACAAAAGGGGCAGCAAGTCGGCCGCCGCCCGCATCGAAGAGTTCATGCAAGGGGCGGACCGGCTCTGGCAGCCTTTCGATCCCGAAAAGGCCGCCGCGCCGCGCGCATCCGTCACCAACGGCGAAATGGAGGTCGCCGCCGCCGACACACCCGCCGCGCGCGAACGCTGGCAGCAGCAGAGGCGCGAGCTCTACGCAGCTCGCAGCCTGCCCATCTCCGCGGCCGCCACCCGCCTCGCCCGAAATGAGCAGGATGAGAAAGAGGAACAGGACGTCCCCGACGAACCCTGGCGCCGCGGTCGCGCCGGCACCAACATCGGACGCGCAGTTCACGCCGTGCTGCAGGTTGTCGATCTGCACACGGGCAGCGACCTCGACAAAAACGTGCAGGCGCAGGCCGCAGCCGAGGGTGTGCCCAAACGAGCAAAAGAGATCGGACGTCTCGTACAACGCGCGCTCGACAGCGCCCTCGTGCAGCGCGCGCTGGCATCCAAGCGCTGGTGGAGAGAGGCGCCTGTCGCCGGCCCCGTCGGCGACGGCATCGTTGAAGGGTTCATCGACCTCCTCTTTGAGGAAGAGGACGGCTTTGTCGTCGTTGATTTCAAGACAGATGCCGTCGGCTCCGAAGAAGAAGCAGAACAGGCGATGGCGCGCTACCGTCTGCAGGGCGGGGCCTACGCGCTCGCTCTGGGCAAAGCGGCGGGCGTCAAGGTGAAGGAGGTTACGTTCCTTTTCCTCCAATCGAATCGCGTCATAACGATTGACGACCTCCCGCAGGCGCAGGAGGAAGCCGAAAGCGCGGCGCTGGCCTGGCTGACAGGCGCCCGAAGCGCTTGTCCAACTATCCTCAGCGTCCAGCCGCTGTCATTCCGGTGATGGCAGCTCTTGACATTCGACGTGTTCATTGCCGTTCAGCGAGTCATGCGCGTTGAAGATGAGCCGCGAGTCGGGCGTTATGCCCGGTATGTCCCCAACGAGCGTGATTGTATCGGCAAGGGGAGAAACGACAATGGCCGCTTCCTCCAGCTTTCTGAAGCCGTCTTGAATTCTCTTCGACGTATAGGTTTCCACTTTGCTGCCGATGGCCGCAGTGGTACTGCTGTTCACGTTCTCTGGAAGGACAATATGGGTAGCGGACATCTCGTAGTCTAACCCGAATTGGCCGCTCTCCTGACCGGGGTCTACGTCAATCGACACTACCCAACCATACTCGTACGCTCTTTCGTCTACGCCTTCTCTGTTGAACACGAGCTTTTCCGGCACGTCCCTGAGATGGAATACGACGGCAAGGGTTTCACCGGATAGAGCCGTGCTTACCCCTATCAGGTCGACGTGGGCCGGCAGTTCGTCAGATACTTCGTGGGCTATCGTCTGGCGCGGCTTGATCATGGCCTCGTCCGTGCCGCATGGGCCAGGAAACAGCAACTGATTCATTGGAAGGTGACATTCCAGATGGTCTTCGCCTTTCAGCGCGTCGGTCGCAACGAAAGTGAGTCGCGAATTCGCAGTGATTCCAGGTATGGTTCCGAACAGGGTAATCGTGTCAGCCTCGGCGGAGGCAATATAGCTCGATTCTCCGAAAGTATCGTACCTTCTGGCACTAATTCTCCATACGTCTGACCTAAGTCCGTATGAGACTGGAGTCAAGCGGTTTTGCTTGCCATCCAACCCGAAGGCAACATGATAAGCCGACAGCAGGTATTCGTAGCCTCCGCCAAAGCCGGTATTCCGGTTATTGTCGACATCGATATGCACCTGCCACCAGTACTCCATCGTCTTTCTTGTAATGCCGGTTCGGTTGAAAGTCAGGCTTTCAGGAAGATCTCGCAGATGGAATACCACTGTCAGCTTTTCGCCCGACAAGGATGAGTCGATCCCGGTGATGTCGATGTGGGCGTTGTCGGCGTCTGCGGACTCGTCGGACACTTTCCGCCCCCATTCCTGCACATCCGCAACGTCGTCGGTCACGGAATCGCCCGGGGTAAAGGGTTCCTTGTCATCACACCTGGGGGGCGCCTCCTCCCAGAAGGCCGGCGCGAGACATCCAACTGTATCGGACCCGTACATAAAGTCGTAAGCCCTGAATGTAAGTCGCGACTGCGGTGAGATTCCATCAACGGCCCCGCTGAGAGTAAGGGTGTTGTTTTCGGCAGACTGTTCAAGCGTGGCGCTTCCAAAAAACCGACTCTTGGGGGAGCCGTCTGATGGCAATTCCCACCCGCTGCCAAATGTTGCATTCTCGATCGATTGCGTGGTCTTGGCGCCGGCTTTGGATTGGGGCACGAAGTGGAAGGCTGACAGCGCAAAGTCGTTTCCATCAGCGCCGGTTTCCTTGTCATTGTCCACGTCGATCAATACCTCCCACACATACTCCATCTGTCCTTCGTACGCGCCGGGCCGGTCGAATGTGAGCTTGAACGGCAACTCCCGGAAATGGAATACGACGGTCAGAATTTCTTCGTGCATATAGGTATCGACTTCAGTTATGTCGATGTGGGGCGGCAGCGAATGCGAGATTTCGTCAACCGCGGTCTGACCGGGCAGGATGGAGCCTGGGCCGGATTCGCAGTCGCCGAGAGTCACACGCTCGCCGTAAATGGGAAAGCATCCTGCCTGATCGGTTCCACCCAGCGCATCAGTGCTCTTGAACGCAAGTCTCACTTCAGGTTTGAGCCTTGGTACGCCGCCGGTTATCGTGATCGTGTCCGCTTCGGCAGACAGCTCGACTTTGGCATCCAGGACCGGTTTCGGCCCGTCGATGCCCAGGGACCAGGTGCTTGCCTTCAACTTGCCCCCGTTTTCTTCCTCGGACACAGTATGATAGGCCGACAGGATGTATTCGAATCCTCCCATAAAGCCGGTTCCCGGGTCGCCGTCCAGGTCCACCCACACTTCCCAACTGTACTCGATAGAGCCTGGTGTAGTGCCTGGTCTGTTGAATGTCAGGGTCTGCGGAAGGTCTCTCAGGTGGAAGACCGCGGTCAGCATCAACCTCCCTGAGATGGAGGTACTGACTTGGGCAATATCCGTATGGGCGGCCAGCTCGTCGGAGAGGTCGTCGGTGACGGTATCACCCGGCCTGATGATCTCGGCGGAATCGCACGTGCCTGGCGCACTGTCCGCGTTCGAGTCCTGCTGGGCAACCGCAATTCCGGGAGTAAGAGCAACCAGCAAGAGTAGCAGAAAAATGGAGGCAAATCTCTTGGTCTTCATTGATGTCAGCCCTTGCGAAAACTCTCTATCTTGAACTGAGTTCAGTCAAAAAGTGGAAAACAGTTGATCCTTGCGGCCCGGATTTGCGTCCAGGATCCACGAGCCAGTACTCCCGGATGCCCACCCGTTCATACTCGGTCCGTTTCGTCACCAGGTCCCGCTCGCGGTCTTCGAGGCCTTTACGCCTACAGCTTCCTCACCAAATCTGCCGCGGCGCTGTAGGGATCAGTCTCCCGTTGCTGCATCTTTTCCACCATCTCCCGGTGCAGTCCTGGAGACAACGCCTGCTCCATCCGCGCCAATATTTCAGCCTGGACGAGTGTCTGCAGCATATGGTTAAGGCGTCTGCTCTCACGCGCGACCCGGGCGCCGCTTTCGTCCAGCCATGTCCGGTGCCGCTCAAGCGCATCCCGCAGCTGAGCCGCGCCGCCCCCGCTGACCGCGATCGTCTCCAGGACCGGAATCGACCATCCGTCCTCGTCTTCGGTAATGGAAGCCGTCGCGCCCGCCTCCATGCGCTGTCCGTGATGCAATACTGTCCGGACCGCCGCCCCGCCCGTCTCCAGCATCATCTCCAGAGCGGCGACCGTACGCGCCGCGCCCTTGCGGTCCGCCTTGTTGACGGCGAAAATATCGGCGATCTCCAGCAGACCCGCCTTGATCGCCTGCACCTCGTCTCCCAGGCCCGGCGCCTCCACCACCACCACCGTATCGGCAACGCGGGCGATTTCAATCTCCGCCTGGCCCGCGCCTACCGTTTCCACAAGAACGCAGTCAAAACCGGCCGCGTCCAGCAGCAGCAGCGCGTCCGCGCTCGCTTTGGCAAGGCCGCCCGTCCCCCGGCGGGTCGCCATCGAGCGGATGAAGACGCCGGCGTCACCGCTGTGTCTCGTCATGCGCACGCGGTCCCCCAGCAGCGCACCGCCGCTGAAGGGACTGGTCGGGTCCACCGCCAGCACGCCAACGGTTTCGCCTCTCGCTCGGTAGCTCTCGACCAGCGCCGATACCAGTGTCGATTTTCCCGTGCCCGGCGCGCCGGTGATGCCGATCAGGTGCGCCCTGCCGGTATGCGCAAAGACGGCCTTCACGATCCGGGCTGCCTCCTCCGCGTCGTCCTCCACGCGGCTGATGGCGCGCGCAAGCGCCAGCCGGTCTCCCCGGAGAAGATTGTTTATCAGTTGTTGCGTGGGAACTGGTTTGGGCATTGGCAACACCGGTTGCCAGTTTCCAGCGGTTCGCACCGAGTGGGTAGTTCAAGTGCGGACCGCTGGTCATAGGCGTGTACGGCCCCTTTTGGGCCGCGCTTGCCAGGGCCGAACCCCTATCCACCGACCATCGCGTTTCGGATGAAGGCGATGATCTCGGCTGAGGTCGTGCCTGGTCCAAAGACCGCATGGACGCCGGCGGTCTTGAGTTGGGCGGCATCCTCATCAGGAATGATGCCGCCCAACAGCACCAGTACATCCTCCTGGCCTTGGGTATGGAGCAGCTCGACCACCTTGGGGCAGAGCGTCATATGTGCGCCGCTGAGGATCGACAGGCCGACGACATCCACGTCCTCCTGCAAGGCCGCTTCCGCGATCATCTGGGGTGTCTGGCGAATGCCTGTGTAGATCACCTCGAATCCGGCGTCGCGCAACGCCCTGGCGATCACCTTGGCGCCGCGGTCGTGGCCGTCCAACCCTGGCTTGGCGATCAGAACCCGTATCTGACTTTGCTTCATCGAAATCCCATGCCGAAAGCTCGAGCGATAATGGCTATTCCCGTCGGGACTATGTTAAAATACCCGCCGCGCATCGCCAAAACCGGTGTCAGAATTACCTGTCGATAGTGAACTGTGATCAGTAGTCGGAAGCTGCACGAACGACCGCAGTTTTGGAGGCCGTATGCTCTTCCCGAGAACCGAACGCCAGCAGCGCTTTGTCGACGTTGCACGCGGCTTGCTGCCAGCGCTGCGGGAGCGTGCCGCCCAGCATGACCGCGACGGATCCTTCCCACACGAGAATTTCGTCGACATTCGGCGTGTCGGTCTGCCCGCCCTGGTGGTCCCGCAGGCGTTCGGCGGCTGGGGCGCCAACCTGCTCGAATCGACTTTGACAATGGAGACGCTGGCGCAAGGAGACGGCAGCACCGCGCTCAGCTTTGTAATGCACGTTCAGGTAATAGGGGGCGTTACCGCATCTCTTGAAGGAACCGCCGTCGAGACGGACCGCGGCGGCTGGTCCCAGGCTCTTTTCGCCCAGGTTTGCCGTGACGCCGTTGACCGCGGTGCGCTCATAAACTCCGTCGCCACCGAGCCGAACCTGGGCAGCCCCAGTCGCGGCGGTCTGCCCGAAACCACCGCCGAACCGGTCCGGGAGAATGGCAAGGATGCGTGGCTCATCAATGGGCTCAAAACCTTCGCCAGCCTCAGCCCCGAGATGGACTATTTCATCATTCCCGCGGCGCTGCAGGACGGCAGCGGCCACGTCGCCCGCTTCGTCATTCCTGCCGGTCCCCACTTCGAAATCATCGAAACCTGGGACTCTTTCGGGATGCGGGCTACCGGCAGCCATGACCTGAAAATCGTCAACGCCCGCGTAACCGACGAGCAGATGATAGGGCGCGGCGCGCCCAGCCCCCGCACAACCGGCAAGGCCCCGGCCAATGCCTGGTTCATCTGCACCGTCAGCGCCGTCTACCTCGGCGTGGCCCAGGCTGCCCTCGACTTCGCCGCCGATTACGCCGCGAAACGCGTGCCCACCGCACTCGGCAAACCGATCGCCGAACTGGAAAGCATCCAGCGCCGTCTCGGTCAGGCCGAACTTCTGCTGCTCCAGGCCAGGGCGCTCCTCTACAACACGGCCCGGGACTGGGATCAGTGTAAGGCGCGGCGGGATGAACTCGCCCCTGCCGTGATCGCCACCAAATTTACCGTCACCAACAATGCCATCGAGGCCGTCGACCACGCCGTGCGCGTGGTGGGCGGGGCCGCCATGTCCCGCAGCCTGCCGCTGGAGCGTTATCTGCGCGACGTCCGTCCCGGCCTCTTCCACCCCTTGAACGACGACCAGGCGCTGACCATCTTCGGACAGAACGCGCTCAAGCGCATCTCGGCTATGGCCGCCAGCCGGTAATCGGATGTCAAACAGAAAACACTAACTTCCTCAACCGCAACGGAGCTCTACCGCGGCGGAGAACACTTGCCCCTTTAGAGATCGTCACCAGGGAGACCCTGATATGAGCACTGGGTTGGACCCCCGACCAACTCAAGGTCCGGTTACCGAAAATGCGCCGCGCGCGGCACTAGACGCAAATGCAGCGACGGCTTTGCGATACATGGGACTCGGATTTCTACTCGGTTTCCTGTTGTGCGCAATCATCTCGGGCGCTCTGATGTGGCTTTTGCGCCGGCCAATCCCGCCCGCGATTGTGCTGCACCCACCGCCGACCCCGGCGTCAACACCGACTCTTCCACCTACGGCCACGCCCGGTCCGCTGTTGGTTTTCGTAAGCGGCAATGTGCGCAGTCCCGGCCTGGTCGAACTGCCGGCAGGCGCTCGCGTCGGTGATGCTTTGGCCAAAGCGGGGGGACTGCTGCCCGATGCGGACCCGGCGCTGGTGAATCAGGCGGAGATCGTCTTCGACGGCGCACAGATTCATGTTCCCCTGCCGCAACCGCAGACCGTCACAGACTCGTCATCGGCGATGCCGCCTGCCGGTCAGCCTCAGGCTGGAATCTCGGGAGACGTTCCGCCAGCTGCCGGCTCTCCCTCAGGTCAAGGCAGTTCTCCGGCCGGTGGGCTGGTCAACATCAACACCGCCTCAGCCGAGGCGCTCACGACTCTGCCAGGCATCGGCCCCGTCAAAGCTGACGCCATCATAGCCAATCGCCCTTATGATTCTGTCGATGATCTGGAACGGGTCACCGGCATCGGCCCCAGCACCGTCGAGAAGCTTACGCCCCTGGTCACAACGAAGTAGCTTCCGGTTCCTGCCCGTCAGCGGTCTTCGTGACCGGCTGCAAAGAGCCGTTTCTCGCCATCTCCCACAGGATGGGCAGAGCGATGCGGGGACGAAAGAGGGAGGCCGGTGGACTGATCAAATGGGCGACGTTGAAGAAGGTGAGGCAGACTTCCGGTCGGTGGATGCGGTCCAGCACATGCTCGATGTAACGGTGCATGAAGCGCTCAATGAGGGTGGCGTCCCCGGCTTTGCGGCCAGCCCAGCGAAAGTCATCACTGGTGGCCAGCTGCCATGGCGTTTGCAGCATCTTCGCCAGCTTCTTCTGGAAGGCCAGACTTGGGGGCGCGAGTGGGGCGTCCTCCAGTCCTCGCTTCGGCTGGGTCCTACTTCCTTTGAGAAAGTCGTCAAGGAGTTCCGCCGAGAGCGCACTCACCGTCATGCCCTGGGCGTATACCGGGTTGAACGCACAGACTGAATCTCCCAGCGCGATCAGGCCTTGCGGCCACCGCTTCAGTCTTTCATAATGACGCCAGTGGTTCTCGGTACGCTGGTAGCCCCCGATGTCTGTCAGCGGTTCGGCCGCGCTGATCGCTTCCCACACCTGGGGTCCGATCAACCCGCGGGCGAACTCCCCGAAACCGGCCTCGTCGGTCGGCGGGTGATATCCGGAATAGCCGACAAGCGTCACGACCCATCTCTTGCCTTCGACAGGCTGAACGACCGCGCCCCCCTTGATATCTGGAAAGCGTGTGGCGAGCAGCACCATTTTCCAGTCCGCTTGCCAGTTCTCCGGAACCCTGTACCAGCGGGTGGCGTATCCTACGTCGGCATTTACGGTCGATTCCTGCGGCGCGGCATAGCCAAGATCTTCCAGCCAGCTGGGCAGTCGCGAGGATCGGCCGCTGGCATCAACGACAAGATCGGCGTGCATGGTGACCGTTTCATTGTCCACAGTGCAGACCGCGCCGGTCACGCGCGCTCCGTTCGCGCCGACTTTGCTTTCCCGGCGGCCGCTTTCCGGGGCCTGTGCGTAGCTGGCGGTCAGCCCCACCACACGGTGGCCGGTGCGAAACCGAATATTGCCGCGGTGGCGCAGGCGCTCGCGTACCTGGCTTTCCAGCAGGTTTCGGCTGACACTAAAACCGAGGAGATTTGAATCGAAGCGGGGTAACCAGCTGCCGCCCGCCAGCGCGGCCGTCTCTTTCAGCCAGTTGAGCGGCGGAGCGCCGAGGGCCAGCAACTCCTCCTCCAGGCCGGGAAAACGTTTTCGCAGGACCTGTACGCCTCGCAACAGAAGGACATGTACGTGGCGGGTTTGGGGCACGCCGGCCCGGCCAGCGGCTTGCGGTAAGCTATCCGTGTCTGCAGTGCGACCGGTGGGCCGTGACCGGGGGCTCCATGCCTTGTCCCGCTCCAGGACAGTGACCTGCTCGCAATGGTCGGCGAGCACGTTGGCGGCAAATAGTCCAGCCATGCCGCCGCCAACTACAATTGCAGTTCTCAACAATCCCACCGATCGCCCGCCGAACAGAACCTGCCGGCGGTCAACTGTCTCCGCCGGGTACGATCCCGGCTCGTACCAGTGCTTCCAGAATTTGCTGCGCCAGTTCGTCTGCGCTGTGCCGGTCCGTCTCCAACACCATCTCCGGCTGCACCGGCTCCTCATAGGGGGCCGAGACGCCGGTGAAGTTCGGGATCTCCCCGCGCTCGGCGCGCGCATACAATCCCTTGGGATCCCTCTCCTTGCAGATTTCTACGTCGCACTTGACAAAAAGCTCCCAAAAACTGCCTTCAGGAACCAGCGCCCGCGCCGCCTCTCGATCCCCCTCATAGGGCGAAATAAACGTGCATAGCACGATATTGCCATGCTCAAGAGCCAGTCTGGCCACCTCCGCCACCCGGCGGATATTCTCCGTGCGCGCCTCCGCGCCAAAGCCCAGATCGCTGTTCAGACCATGACGCACATTGTCCCCGTCCAGCGAGAAAGTGCGCACATCCAACGCAAACAACCTCTGTTCCAGTGCCTTTGCCACTGTCGACTTGCCCGAACCGGAAAGCCCCGTGAACCAGAGCACTGCCGCCCCATGTCCGTTCAGCTCCTCCCGCATCGGCCGCGTGACGGCGACCGGTTCCCACACCACGTTGGAGGAACGAGATGGGCGGAGGGAGGGCGCTTCTCTCTCTTCCTGCTTCTGCACCAGCTCACTCACCCGCCGCGCCCGGTCACGGATCATGCCCGCCGCAACCGTGTTGTTGGTATGGGGGTCGATCAGGATGAAGCTGCCCGTGGCGCGGTTGATCTGATACGAATCGAAGAAAAGAGGCTCTGTGGTCACAATCTGCCCGCGGCCGATCTCATTGAGATGCAGTGTCTGCGCATCCTCACGGTGCATCGTGTCCACATTGATGCGGTAGTTCAACTCCTGGACCGAGGCGCGCACCCGCCGCGTCGACTGCTGCAACCAGTACCACTGTCCGCTGAAACTATTGGAAACCGGCCACTCGATCTTCATCGGCTCTTCGCTCATCCAGCACAACGTCGCGTCGATCTGATTGGATGAGTGGGGCAGGTTGCGCACCCGCACCAGCATGTCCCCCCGGCTGATGTCGATCTCATCTTCAAGCGTGATCACCACACCGTCGCCGGCAGCAGCACGCTCGCAGCTCTCGTCGCCGCGATGGATCCCCGCCACACGGCTGCGGATCCCTGCCGGCAGCGCTACCACCTCTTCACCCACCGCAATGCGGCCCGATACGATCTGCCCGGCGAAACCGCGGAAGTCATGGTCAACGGCGCTGTTCGCCCTGATTACATACTGTATCGGCAGGCGAAAGTCCACGTTGTTGCGGCCGGCCCCAATGTTGACCGTCTCCAGGTGGTGCAGCAGCGTTGCGCCGTGGTACCAGGGCATGTTTTGGCTCTGGCTCACAATATTGTCCCCGTGCAGCGCGGAGATGGGAATATACACCACGTCGCGCACGTTGAGCTTGGCCGCGAACGCACGGTAGTCGGCAACGATCTCCTGGTAGCGCGCTTCGCTGTATCCGACCAGATCCATCTTGTTGACGGCGACAACGACATGGGGAATCTGCAATAGCGAGGCGATAAAACTGTGCCGCTTCGACTGGGTGAGGACGCCTTTGCGGGCGTCAACCAGTATGATCGCCAGCTCCGCCGTGGAGGCGCCGGTCACCATGTTGCGGGTGTACTGGATGTGCCCGGGCGTGTCGGCGATAATGAACTTGCGTTTGGGCGTCGCCGTGTAACGGTAGGCAACGTCGATCGTAATGCCCTGCTCCCGCTCCGCCCGCAGCCCGTCGGTCAGCAGCGCCAGGTCGACCGAAGGGTCGCCGCGCGCTGCGCTCGCCTGCTCGACCGCTTCCAACTGGTCTTCGAATATCGCTTTGGAGTCGTATAACAACCGCCCAATCAAGGTCGACTTGCCGTCGTCGACGCTGCCGGCGGTCGAAAAGCGTAGTAGGTCCATCACTTATCCCAGTGTATCGTCATCAGCGGCCAGTGGACAGTAGCTTTGCAACCAATGAATTGCGAACCGCTGCAGCTAAAAATATCCCAGCCGCTTTCTGTCTTCCATCGCGGCCTCGCTGCGGCGGTCGTCAGCCCGGTCGCCCCGCTCGGTGATGCGCGCGGTCGCGATCTCCTCGATGATTTCCGTCAGATCGCTCGCAGAGGAGCGAAACGCGCCCGTGCAGGTCATGTCGCCGATCGTGCGGAAACGCACCCTTTCACGCCGGACCGTTTCCCCCGGCCGCGGCTTGACGTAGGTCCCAACCGCCAGCAAAATCCCATCCCGGTTCACTACCTCGCGTTCGTGGGCGAAATAAAGGCTGGGCAGGTCGATCCTCTGCTCGGCGATGTACTGCCAGATATCGAGTTCGGTCCAGTTGCTGATGGGGAAGACGCGGAAGTGTTCGTTGTTGAGCTTCCGTCCGTTGAAAAGGTTCCACAGTTCCGGCCGCTGGTTCTTGGGATCCCACTGGCCAAAACCGTCGCGGTGGGAGAAGAAGCGTTCCTTCGCGCGCGCCTTTTCTTCATCGCGGCGCGCGCCGCCCACGGCCGCGTCGATGCGCAGCTCCGCCACCGCATCCAGCAGTGTAACCGTCTGCAAACGGTTACGGCTGGGATCCCCGTCCGGCTCCTCTTTTACGCGCCCGGCGTCGATAGAATCCTGCACCGAACGCACCACCAGGCGAACGCCCAGCTCCTCTATCAGCTCGTCGCGAAAGGCAAGCGTTTCAGGGAAGTTGTGACCGGTGTCGACGTGCAGCAGAGGAAAGGGAATCCGCCCCGGCGTAAATGCCTTGCGCGCCAGATGCGCGCAGACGATAGAATCCTTGCCGCCGGAAAAGAGCAGACACGGCCGCTCGAACTGCGCCGCAACCTCCCTCAGCACGTAGATCGCTTCCGCCTCAAGCTGACGCAAGTGCCCGGTCAGAGGAGTGGGCGGCCACACCTGGGCACGAACGGGGTCACCGGTCAAAGTGCCGTCTGCCTCTTGCGCCTCATCGCCAGCGCGGCTGCGGAGTCCAGCGGCCTCCTGCGCTTCTGCTGTTTCAACACCTGGTGGCAGGGTCATGTCGTCCATGCCGTTCTCTCACCTTTAGCGCTTCGTGGTCTATGGCGTGTGCGGCAAATCTTCTGCGCGCCGCCGACCACCGGGGTTGGCCAACTCCCTTCCAAAGTCCTCATACTACGATGTAACGAGGCTTTCAGGCAAACTTGACTACCTGGGGGCGAACACTGAGCCAACCCGCCGAAACGACTCGTCGAATTAGTACTCTCATGTTCCCGCCGTTACAATAGGGGCAGCCTCTCGCTTTCGAGACGAACTGTTTGGCTGCCGTCAATAACCACACAGCCGTCAAGGCAGTCGCAATAGGCTTCTCACATATCGACGCAGCAGCGCATCGAGCCAGCTGCGCCGGGGCGTGCCTCAGGCCCTCAGTTCGTATCATAGTCGGAAGTCCCTCAAGGAGGACTCATGAATTTGCAAGCCGGACTTTTGCGCAGTACCAGGCAAGTGAATGACGCAGGTAGAGAAAAGAGCGGGCTGCGGCCGAGTCCCCTCACCTTCCTGATCGTCCTCCTTCTGCTCGTCGCAGGATGTACGACCGATGCCGATGGCAATATCGTCGCACCCGCCATTGCCCCCGCGCCCGCCGGCGACTCACAGCCCGCCATGCACAGAGGCGTCCCTGTCGGCTTTACCGAAGAGGGATACCCCTACCGCGGCGACCCGAACGCGCCCATCACCATCTACGAATACAGCGACTACGAATGCCCCTTCTGCGCCCGCCATGTGATTCAGACCGAACCGGCCCTCCTGGCCGCATTCGGCGAGAGCGGCGCCGTGAAATTTGTCTTCCGCGATATGCCTCTCTCCTCGATACATCCCAACGCCCTCGCCGCGGCCATCGCCGCCAACTGTGTGGGGGAGCAGGATATCGTCCTCTTCTGGCAGATGCACGACAGTATCTTCCGGACTCAGAAAGAATGGGCGCCCCGCGAAGAGGCCCTGTCCTTCTTTGCCGAACTGGCGCAGGAGTTGGGCGCCGACACTACCCAATACGGGTCCTGCATGGCCAATAACGATACCCAGCTGGCAAAAGTGAACGACAGCCTGGCCGAAGCCCAGTCCTTCGGCTTTACCGGCACGCCCAGTTTCCGCTTCGTCCGTGAAGAGACCGGCGACGCCTTTTCCCTTTCCGGCGCTCAGCCATACGATACCTTCGACAACTGGATAGGGATGATCGCGGCCGGCCGCACGCCCCAGGGCGCAGCCCAGGCGCAACAACAACAACAGCAACAGCAGGGAGAAGGAGGTTTGCCCTTCTGGGCGACGGCGGAGGGCTTGAAGCCCGACCCGGACCGCCCCGGCTTCACTTTGGCCGGTGACATCTACAAGGGCAGTAGCGACGCCCCGATCGTTGTCGTAGAATTCAGCGACTTCCAATGCCCCTACTGCAGCCGCCACGCCCTGTCGACGCAGCCGGTTCTGGATGAAGAGTTTGTCGCCCGCGGCGCGGTGATGTGGGTATTCAAGCATTTCCCCATCGAGAATATCCATCCCCATGCCTTCGCCGCTTCGGTCGCGTCCGAGTGCGCAGCCGAGCAGGAGGCCTTCTGGCAGTTCCATCACCGCCTTTTCGTCGATATGGATCAATGGTCTCGCTCGGAAAACAGACTCTACTTCATGGAGTTGGCGGCTGAATACGAGTTGGACACCGACGCCTTTTCAACCTGCCTGGCAGATGACGCGCCCGCGCAGGCAGTGCAGAGCGATATGCGAGACGGCGCGCCCTTTGTCCGCGGTACACCCACCTTCGTCGTTCTTGTCGGCGGCGAGGGACGGCTGATCCCCGGCGCACTGCCTACAGACCAGTTCGTGGCCGCACTCTCACAAATGCTCGCCGAGCATGCCGCCACGAACAACGACGGTTAGTCGTTTTCTCACACCAATCCCCCATTCATCGCCGCCGTTTTCTACGAATCGTCAGCCCCTGGTGTCCGGCGCCAGGGGCTGTTGTCCATTTGATCTGTATTTCATTGGCGGATCGTAGGCAAATCGCCCAAAAGTAGTGCGCAAGTTTCTTGTCGTCATTTCGCACTTTGCAGTACCTGCCTGCTGCCCGAACCTCTGAGAAAACCCTGAAATCAGAAACGCGAAGACGCCCGCAGGCCAGGCCTCTCCGACCACAATTCCAGTGTAACCACCCATTCAGTTCCTCAGAAACGCACCGCCGCTACGGGGACGTATGGCCCTCTGCCGGATACCCGATGTCCAGGTCCGGAAACGGGCCCAGGACCTGGGCGTGGCTCTTGTAATGCCAATCTGCGCTGTGATACAATTTTGACAGTTAGAATAGGAGTCGATGCGCGCGCATTTCGCTCACTGCAAGTCTATGCCGCCGGACGTCGTGGGAACAGGGCGTTCGGCGGGTTTGACCTGTGGGGGACTGTATCCCTGCCAGCAAAGCAGGGGAACGCGGAGCCGATGCGCGCGCTTGCTTCTCTATTGGAACCGGTAGAACCGGCAGTTCGTTGATTCGGTTGCTTGCCGCCGTGCAGTAGCCACTGCTGTCAGGAGCGCCACCTGCCCGGAAATGTTTATCAGCGGCCTCTGCTCATCCTTCGCCTCCCGCAGGGCTGGGACCGGAGGCCTTGGGCCGTGTTTGTCTGTCTGCTATGTGGGTTTCTCTTCCTGTTAATCACGGGCCATGCCGCCGCGCCTGCACACGCTGAAATCCGATCCGCGTTGCCGCGTCAGTCCACGACCGGGGCCGCCCCCATCGACGTAATCGTAATCCTCGATGACTCCGGCAGCATGGCCACCTGCTGGCCCTGGCCGCAAGGCCAACCTCCCTCAGGTCCCCCATGTGATGACGCCAGTCTTAACGCCCCCAGCGATCCCAACGAACTACGCTACAGCGCGGCCCGCCTGCTGGTCCATCTCGCTGACGGCGCCGACCGCATCGCCGTGCTGCGTTTCGATAGCACCGCAGGGGGCGTCGGCTCGATGAGCCTCTTGCAGGAGGTCGGCAGCGCCGAAAACCGCAGCCGGCTGGCTGCGTCGCTCCAGTCCCCCGAGGACTATGCCCTGCGCGGCTACACACGCATGGACCTGGGGCTGCAGGAGGCGCTGCAGCTGCTCGAACTTCACGGCGACCCTAACCGCAGCCAGTACGTGCTGCTGCTGACCGACGGGGAGCCGACCGCGCCGTTACAGGTCACCGACCAGCGGCAGACCATCACCAATCTGCTGGCACGGATCGAGGACGCGGGCGCACTGCTCTACCCTGTGATCCTTTGCAATCCCGACGCGGGCTGCGCCGGCGATTTTCTCAAGACGAGTACGCCCCTCGCGCGCGAGGCCAAGAGCTCGCAGGACCTCCTGCTCATCTTCAGCGAACTATTCGCCGAAATGAAGTCGGACCGCTCGGTCGTCACCCACCGCAACGTGCATGGGAACTTGACGATCTCAATCCGCAAGGCGCATGGCGCCGGCAGCATCGCCTTCGTCAGCCCGCAGTCGGCGATCACTGCTGTAGAGCGGGACGGCGCGCCGATGCTGACACAGAGCCTGCTCGCCGACGGCAACATCGACCTCAACGTGGCCGTCGCGCCGCTGGCGGCCGGCGAATGGGTGGCAAAGACGACCGATCTGAGCAGCTTTGCCGTCGTTCAGGCCGATAGCTATCCCGAGCTCCTCTTCCCGCCTCCCGGCGTACACGGCAATGCCGCCTCCACGCGCTATTATCCTGCCGGCAAGTCGCCCCTCGTCGTCGTTGCCGGCGCCGGCCCCGCCGCGGACGAGCCGCTGGTGCTCAATGGCAATCTGCCAGTCCCCCTCCTGGGTCAGGACCCGGTCAGCGGCCGAACGGTCGCCGTCCAGCAGCTTTCCGGCGGCGTGGAAGAGGTCACAGTTCAGTTGGGAGAGGATCGAGAGCCGTTGCAACTGCGGCGTACCTTCCGGCTTCAGACCTCTGAGGAGTTGCCCAAAGCACAGGTCTTCTCTCCCTCGGCCGGCAATCCCGGAATTCTGCAAGACGGCAGCCTGCAACTGCAGGTCGGTTTCGGCCCCAGTATCCAGTTGGATGATCTCCAGGCCGCTGTCTACGTTACCGACCTCGACAGCGGCGAAATCGTCTACCGGAGACGGATCGGCTGCGGTGAACATGTCTGCTCCGACGACGGCTTTATGCCGCAGGACGGCCGTGACTACGAAGCGCTCTTCCTGCTGACGGCGGCTATCAATGGAGTCCGTTTTGGAGATTATGCGCGCACGCTCCTGGAAGTGGAACCGGCGATCTACGTGAAGGGCCTGCCGGCCGATATCGATCTGGCCAAGATGCCGCCCGAAGGATGGCCGCTCACGATCCAGGCAAGTACGGTTGAAGAGATTGGAACGCTGGAAGCGTCGCTGGTCCTGCGCCGGTCCGATACAAGCGAAATCATGCGCCAGGCTTCAGTGAGCCTTTCCGTAGAAGTGCCTGAAAACGGATTTCAGACAGCCCTCCTGCATGTGGACGGTCTCGATCTGTTGCGCCCCGGCCAGTACGAAGGCCAGTTGAATCTGTCGGCTCTCAGCCCGGCCGGACTGCCCATGGAAGTCCAGGTGCGTCCCGCCCCCTCATTGGCTGTGATCCTGAACATCCCCCGCTCCCAGGCAAGCATCCAGGTGCAGGAGGCCGACTTCGGCGCGCTGCTCTACGATACATCGCCGAATTTTCGGGTGGATGAGCAAGTCCTGTTGCCCGTCGCCTACAGCGGGAACACTCCCTTTCGGCTGACGGTCGAACTGGCCGAAAGTAGCTGTAACGGCCTCACTGCCACCGCCGGTGACCTGCAACCCTTCGAGGCGGCGGGCGACGGCGCGGCTGACGCCGTGGGCTTGGGCGGTTTACAACCGGCGAACTGGGCGCTGCCGGTTCGCCTGCAAAGCGAAGGTCCCATGTCCGCCGGCAGCTGCCACGGGCTCCTCAGTCTGGCCGGTCCCAGCCAGGACTTCGATGTCCTGTCCGCACACGCCTCCGCCGCCGCGGATCCCTCCTCAGCGGCGACTGTTCCTTTCCGCCTCCAGATTCGCGACGTGGAGTGGGGTGTCGCCGGCGCGCTCGATTTTGGCGATCTGGGGCGGGCCGGGGAAAGAGCGACGGAAACGCTCTTCCTGCGCTTCATCGGAAAAACGCCTTTTGTTCTAGAAATTGTTGGGCTAACCGCTTCGGGAGAAACCGGCAGCGGTGTGATGAAATTGGATGAACTTTTCCTCGAAGCCCCGCCGGTGGAAGTCAACGGTCTTCCTGATGCCGAAGGCTTTTTCGAAGTCCCCGTCACCCTCATCGCCCGCAAAGACTTGCCCAAAGACGCCCTGCGCGGCTCCTTTTATAGTGGAAAGTTGCAGCTGAGCATTGTCGGCCTGGCCGGCGAGATTCAGTCTGTCGATATCAGTTTCCGCAGCCCAACCCTTTATCAGCGTTACGTTGAGTGGTGGCTGCGCCCGTTTTACACCTTCCCGCTCGTTTTCTGCAGCGCACCGATGCTGCTCTTGGGGTTGCTCATCCTGGTGGCGCGTGCCCGCACTCGCGGGTACAATATGGATGACGACGAAGATCCGGAAGTGACCCTGCCTGGACAGGATTCCCCTCTTACGCCTGGGTACGCTGCCGCCCCCGGCAGTCCGGACAGTTGGCATCACGCCAGCGGGCCGGAAGCCGCCTTTGCAACCTCGAATGCGGCCGGGGATCCGGCGTACGCGTCTTACCCACCGCCCGTCCCAGGACCGGAATCTGCAGCAGGCTCGCCAGGCTATTCCGCTGCCTTTGAGAATATCGCTGATACCCCTCCTGAGCGTTTTGCCGGTTCCGGCAGTTCGGACAGTTGGCAAGGCGCCGGTGGGGGAACGCAAGAGTCCGCTTGGGACACAGCCTGGGACCAGAGAGGCTGGGGGGCGGACCCTTACTCGTCCGCTGGGTCCGGCGACATCGGACGGACAGGACCGCCCGGCGACAACTCGAACTGGTCGTCTCCCTCTTTGGGCGATGGGGCTTTGGGCGACGAGCACAACAGTTCATCCGCCGGCGCGGGTTCGGCTGACCCCTGGAGCAGCTCGCGCGACAGCTTCTAGTCTCTGTCTTTCTATGCGCTGCTGTCGGAGCATTTCGCCGACCTCAGATCCTTCGGCAGTTGGCGGTAACCAGATGGCTTGGCAAGCTACGCAAACATGCGCAGTGACGGAATACTGAGATCAGACTACTGAGAACCGACTACATGGAGTTTCAGAAGGAAGCCATATATGGAGCAGAACGGGGCGCCGTTTATTAGTGAAAAGCCGACAATTTATCCCACCCTCGTGGTCGGCGTAGGCGGTATGGGCACCAATGCTGTGCGGGCGGTCAAACGGCGCCTGCGCAAAGCCTGGGGCGGCGAAACGCTGCCGGCGATGATTCAACTGCTGGCGCTGGATACCGAACCGCTGATCAACCGGCTCGATCAGGAGCCCCTCTACGCCGATGAATCGGCCTACATGGGCAAATTTGACGCAACCCGCCTCGTCGATAACCTCGAAAATCATCCCGAAATCGCCCGCTGGTGGGACTACCCCTCGATCCCGCTCGGCTATATCCACAACGGCGCCAAACAGCTGCGGCCCATCGGGCGGCTCTCCTTCTTCCGCAACTATGTCACCTTCAAAAGGCTGCTGGAGACGAAATACGCGGCCCTGGACAAGATCCGCGATCTGGAGATGGCTCAGAATCGCCGCTTTCCCGTGATGAGCAACTATCAGCTCGTCTATGTCGTCAGCAGCCTCTGCGGCGGTACCGGCGCCGGCATGTTTATGGACGTAGCGCACCGCGTGCGCGCCCTCGTGCGCAGCAACGCTCGCGTCGTCGGCATCTTCTTCCTGCCCGACGTGCTCGAAGAGGAGATCAACAGCGACCTGCAGCGCCGCCGCATCAAAGCCAACGCTTACGCCGCACTCAAAGAACTGAACTACTTCCAGGAAACGCAGCAGTTCCAGGAACTCTATCCCAGCGAACAGCGGGCGCTCCCCGACACACCCTACGCGCCGTTCGACTTTATATTTCTCGTCGGGCGTACCAACCGCGACGGCCGCAGCCTGGCCCGCAAAGCCGATGCCGAAAACCTTGCCGCGCATCTGATCCAGCTCACAGCCATCAGCCATCTGAGCAGTGAAATTCTCGGGCTGGAGGTGAACGTCGTGCGCGAACGCATGTCCGGCAGCGTCGCCGCCGCCGAAGTTGTGAATGACCGCCGTACCGAGCGGCCTCCGGCGAAGGGTAACTACCTGGTCTACAGCAGCTTTGCCGCATCCGCGATCGTCGCGCCGGACGAGTCGCTGGTCAACTTCTGGCAACAGGCATTCCTCGCAGACTGCATGCGGCGCCTGGCCGCCGGGCCGGAGCTCAACGACCCGCGCCAGTCTGTCTCCCCACAGACACGCCAGAAGGTTGTCACCGCCTGGCAGGGACTCCTGGCCAGGATGCGCTCCCGTTATCTCTCGTTGGACAACGACCGGCTGGAAGAGATGGCCGAGGAGGTCGAGGAACAACGCGGCGCATGGCTCGGTTTCAAGACCGCGGTCGACGAAACTTTTCGGCAGGTGATCCTCGATACAGGACTGCGCGGCGCGCTGCTGCTGGCCGACCTGCTGGCGCCGCTGAATCCCTCTACCGCGCCCAACGAATCGCTGATAAAACAAAGACTTTTCCTGCTGAACAACCAGCCGGTCATGGAAGAGGACCGTGCCCGTTGGCGCTCCTTGCTGGCCCAGCAAGGAGGCGCAGCCGAGCAGATCGGCCAGATTGCCGGCGGACTGGGCGACCTCATGCTCGCGGCCTTCAACCCCCGCCAGGCCCGCGACCGCGCCCGAGACATGCGCCAGCGCAAGGCCCGTTCCCGTCTTCACCAGCGTCGCGACATCCTGGAGCGAATCCTCGTCGAGCGCCTCTTCGCATATGGAACGCAGATGCGGGAACTTTTCCGCTCACAGATAGACTATGCCGGCAGCGCGCTGGGCCGGGCCAATCATGCGGCAAGGCGGGCCGCCGAGCGCATCGACCCCCGCATCTCCGACGGCACCGCCAGCACCAATACATACTATGAGCTGGAAACCGGCGCCGTCGGGCGCGACTATCTGCAACACTTCTATCGCAACGCAGCTCAGGTCGTCTACCCCAGCGACTGGGAGGTTCTGCTCGGGCCCGTTATCGACCGCGCTTTGAACTTAGGACAGGCGGTCAGCGGTGAGGAGCTCTTTGCGAACCTCACCAACGCAATCACCACCGAAAGGGGGCTGCTGGGCAGGGTTCTGCAGTGCGTCGACATCCGTCACATTATCGGTGTGCAACATGGCCAAGAGACCCAGCAGGCCCGGCCTCTGCCCAACAACCGTGTCCAGCAGTGGCTGGACCGTCTGAACCCCTATATCCGCTGGGATTCGGACCGTTTCAGCTTTCACGACGGCAATCTGGAGCACATCCGCCTGGCGGCCACACCGTCAACGCGCGAAGACGATGCCCAGTTGGCGATGGCGATGGTCGGGCAGGAGGACTTGAAATGGGTACCCACCGGCGACACCGGACGCATGGACGCCGTCTGGATCGTCCACGGCCTGCCAGTGACGCTTATCGACCGCCTGGACGAGTTTCGGGCACAATATGAAAACAAACTCGATTTCCCCGCCCGCGAGGAGTTTCATCTCCATCCCGCCTGGGTCGACTTGCCCGAAATCACCGAAAATGATCTCTAGCTTTGGTTTGACGTCCATTCCTGCCGTAGATCGGTCAACCTGTACCGGCCCCGGCAATCTGTTATAAAATAGGTCACTTAGCGCCGTACGCAACCCGGCAACCAAAACCTGAACCAGAAACTGCCAATGATTCCCGGCGCAACCCGCAGCCGAGCTGCAATACTATGTCTTGGTGGATGGGGCCTGCAGACGATGCTCCATTTGGCGCCGCGCCTGCACTCCGCCCAGGAACAGCGTAATGCTACCGGCGTTGACGGTCCCGATCTGACGCGCATCACCCGCTTTGCCGCCCTCCTGCCGTCCGATCAACTCAATCATCAGGACGAGATTGCTCTTAATCTGTTCACCCTGCGTGACAACCGTCTTCCGCCTTTCTATCTCGAACGGCTGCTCACCGAACTGATGCGGTCGCCGCCCCCTGCCGTTCCTGAACTGCCGCAGACCACCAACCACTGGCGTCGGGCAACGAGCCAGCGGCGGGCCAGCCTTTTGCTGGCGTCGGCCGCAGACGCGCTGCACCCGCTCCAATGGCAGGCGGAACAATCTCCCCCGTACCCACCTGGGTCAGCGGGCGACTCGCCCACAGCCGCTAAACCTTCGCGCAGGGGCCTGCCCTGGCCATTCCGCAGATCAAACAAGGACGCTGACACCGGCGGTGTTCCCGTCAGCGCAGAAAACCCCTCTGCATCGCCCACAGCACCGTCTGATACGCCAACGCGGCGGCATGCATTTCGCGCCGCGATCAACGACGGCGGCAGCATCGCCCATCTGGTCGCCTCCAATATCATCGATCCCATCCGCGCCGACACCCTGGTTCCCGGCGACCCCTTTGTACAGACGACACTGTATGTGATTGCACCACTCTATGAACCGTTGACATCGGCCCTGATCTGGCCAACGATCGCGCACCATCTTAACTATCTGGGCCAGCGTCACATCGCTCAGGTCGTCGGCATCTTCGCCGCCGGCAGCTACGCCACCGACGCCAACCGCACTATCGAAGACGCCTCCTGCTACGCGGCACTGGCCGAATTGGAGGCGTTCACCGGCCTGCGCCGCGCCAACCTCAAACAGGTCATCTCTTCCATCTGGAAAGACTCCAAGGCACGGAACACGCTTCCGGAGGAGTGGCTGGGGCGACCGCTCTTCGACCGCATCTATCTGGTTGACCGGGAAAAGAGCAATCAAGGCCTGGCCCGCAACAGCTATGAACTCTCCGTCCTCGTTGGCAACACCCTTCAGGCCCTCATCGCCGCCGACGGAGCCGCCTACATTGATGAACAGGTCGGTATTGATCTGCGCAACGCCGGTGAACGGCCCTACAGCCTGCTCGGCGCAGCCGCAGATCATGTGCCGCTGGACTATATCTTCCGGGCCGCGCAGCAGCATGAGGGCAAGCGGCTCGTGCGCGAGCAGGTCCTGCTGCAGCCTGGAAGCGCTGACGGTTCACCCGCCGCCGGCCCACACTCGACCGGCACTGCCAACCACTTGGAGCCACTGGCCTCGCTGCAGCATTTGGGGGCAACCTCGCATCAGGCACTGAACCGGCTCATCGGGCAGATGCCCGACCTGTTCAAGGAGCTGAGTCCCGAGACGATCCAGGATCTCACAGTCCATTCGGGATACGTGCTGCCGTCAGCGACGGCGCGTAAGCTGCGCGGTCTCAATCCGGTCCGCTGGCAGGCCGCCTTCGACAATCAGTTCCAGAGTGTGCTGGCCCAGTCTGAAGAGGATTTCGGCGCCGCCGCTCTGGATACGGCTTGGGGACTGGCCGCCCTGGACGAAGACGGCCTACCCGTCAACCCCACCGACAACCGCTTCCTGCCGGCCGTCGCGCAGCAGATGCGCGCCCACCTGATCTCACTGATTAGCTCCGAGCCGTCAGGACTTCTGCATGCGCGGCGCCAACTCCACCAGTGGCTGTTCGAACTGGAGCAGGAACGACTTGGGCCGTCACTGGCAGCAGGGGACGCCGCCGCCTTTACGCCTGCCGATGCAAACCGGGTTGAACGACAGTTGGAGCTGCGCGACTGGCGCAACCGCTATCGTCGCACGCTCGCCGACAAACCATCTCTGTTCGGATCATTGACGCGAGTGATTGGGCTGCTGAGCGGTATCGTTCTGCTGACACTGCTCTACCTGTTCGGCTCCGGGTTGGTCGGCAATGCGGACGATTTCGTCGCCGGGCAAAACGATCCCTCCGTGATCACACAGCTGATGACCGGCGCGTCTCTGGACGCAGTCGTCGACTTCATCGGCAACGAAGCCAACGCCGCCACATTTATCGGGCTGATGATCGGCGCGTTTCTCGGCGCGACCACCTCCTATCGGAGGCGGGCGCAGCGCGTGCAGAAGCTGCGGCGCGAACGGGTCAATCTGGCCTGTTCCGAACTGACCTCCCGTCTGCAGGACAGCGTGTGGCGGGGGCTGGGCCGTGTTCACGATCATCTGGAACAGATGCTCAAACAGATGGACAGTGTTCTTGAACAGACCTGCCGGTCTTTACAGGACTGGTCCGTCAGTGAAAAGATGCCGCCCCTCCCGCCGGAAGATGCGATCACATCCCATCTGTACCGACCCCATCTAAGCCAGAATATGTGGGAACGCTGCCTGGCCTTCATGCGCGGCCGCCAGGATGTTCATGCCGGAATCCAGGCGGCTGGACCTCCCCATTCCGCCGCCGGCTACAGGGGTGGGGAAGGGCGCCTGCGCGCCAACTGGACAGCGCCCCAACGTCTCGAACGGCTGGCTGCGCTGTTCACCGGCCGGGAAGTGTCGTCCCGCCCTCTTGAAGGTATTCTGGCTTCTCATGTTCGCGAGAGCGCTCAGGCTGCCGCTGGCGAGAGCCAGACAGCCCTCCCCGAACAGGAGCAGGGCGGTGGCCGGGCCGCGCTCGACAGTGAGACCGAAATGGCGCGCAAGGCATTCCTGCGCGAGCGAGCGCAGGAATACAATCTCGAGCATCTGCTCTGGCGCGACACGACCTCGGCAGAGGGTCTTGCCTCTCTCAATCCGGACGGGGAGTTCACACCGGTCTCTACCGCCGCCCTGCGCTATCTGGAAACTATGTGGAATGCCGCCAAGCCCTCTGCCAACTACGACGTATCGGACCGGCTTGCGGCGCATGGGCTGCCGGTGGAGTTCGCAGCGGTATCCGGCGACCCCGACAGCGACCTGACCGAAGACGTTATGCAGAGCCTGCGCATCCCCCGTCTGTTGACCGGCAATCCCTTTCAGATCGCCTTCGTCCGCACTCTGCACGGTCTTGAGCTAAGAGACCTGGGAAGCATGACTCGCTATCTGACCGAGTTGGGCCGGATGGACAGCGCCTCACGCCAGCAGATCCTGCTAACGGACGCCATCCACGCAGAAATGTATAACCAGCAGGACCCGCGCAACTCCCGCTCCGCCTGGTCATAGCCGCTACAGCGCCGCGCGCAGCCTGCTAAAGCTCTTTTCAGTTGAGAACAGAGTTCGAAATCAAATAACCGGGGTGACTGCAGTCAGCTAATCCGCTGCCGCTTCGCCGTACGCGCGCGCTGCGTCTGCCCTTTCCTCGTCGGACTCCTCTGGACGCGCCGGCGGGACGCCCTCAATACCATCGGCAGCCAGCACCGGGATCAGGGCGGCAATCGCACATTCGACCATTGAATTGTCCGGCGCGCGGGTGGTTATGCGTTGGAGCAGAAGACCCGGCGCAATCAGCAGCCGCATCAGCGGGTTTTCGGCGTGATTGGCACTGAAACGGATTATCTCATAGGAGATCGCGGCAACCAGTGGGACCAGCAGCAGACGGGTGACAAAACGCAGAAGTAACGCCAGCCAGGGGTACTCGATCCAGGCAAAGGTGAGAGGGGCGAAAAGGAGAATGCTGATCACAAGCACGTAAAGTAGGAAGCTGGTCCCGCAACGTACATGCTGTACACTGTACTTCTGTACACTGTCTATCGTAAGTCTCGCGCCGGCCTCGTAAGCGTTGATCGCCTTGTGCTCCGCGCCGTGATACGCGAACACGCGTCGGATGTCGGGCAATAGGCTGATCGCCCACAGATAGACCACAAACAGAACCAGGCGGATACCGCCTTCGGCCACTGCGTCGAGATAGGGATTGTGTTCAAAGAAGCCGGCAAACCAGCGGCTGGCCAAGGTGGGAACCAAAAAGAAAATCGCCACCGCAAACGCGAGACTCGTCGCGATCGTCGTCCACGCCACAGGGCCGGAAAACTCGACCTGCTCCTCGGCGTCATCCTCCTGCATCGCTACGTCCGCGCTCCACATCAGCGCCCGCATCCCCAGCCCAAGCGCATCCCACAGCAGCGCCAGCCCCCGTACGAACGGCCACTGCCCCCACTTGCGCGTATAGATCCTGGCCGTGAGCGGCTCCTCGTGGATCACGATCGTACCCTGCGCGTTACGCACGGCAATCGACATCGCCTTGCGGCCTCGCATCATCACGCCTTCAATGACAGCTTGGCCGCCGTAGTATTGTTTGCTCACAAGTCGTGCCCATTTGGCGAAGCGGCAGCACTTTGGCCACCGCTCCCCAGTGTTGAATCGAAAGCGGTGGTTGCCCGCTTCCGCATAAGAATTGTCCGAAACCGCTGCCTCGACCTCCTGGGCGAGGCAACTCACAGAGAAAGTGATTGTAGCACTGCTTTTTTGAATGCAGCAAACACCGGATGATCCGTTCGGATGCCTGGCATCTGCATGGCGCCTGCAACGCCTTTTTTTGACAGCGGGAAAACCATTACAGTATCATCACTTTCACAGATGATGTATTCGTGTTGACCCGTACTGGGGGTCGATGGAGGAGGAAAAATGCGTAACATCCTGTCGCAACTCTTGTTACTTCTGATAACGTCTCTTCTGCTGACGGCCTGTGCCTTGGCGCCGCCCGCGCCGGTGGACGAGCCGGCCGCGGCCGCTCCTTCCGCAGATGGGGAGAAGATCATCTACCTTGGCGCCGCCGTCAGCGAAACCGGCAAATTTTCCCGCGAGGGCAAAGACACCCGTCAGGGGTACGGCCTTTGGCTGGACTGGGTGAATAACGAATACGGTGGCATCAAGGTCGGCGACGATCGCTATAAGATCGAGCTGATCATGTACGACGATGAGGGGGACCCCGATACGGCCGCCCGCCTCGTTGAAAAGTTGATCAACGAGGACCGCGTCGACTTCCTCCTGGGACCCTACAGCTCATTCCTGACCCAAAGCGCCAGCGCGATTGCCGAAAAGTACGACAAAATCATGATCGAGGGCAACGGCGCCGCCGAACCGCTCTTCGAACGGGGCTTCCAGAACCTGTTTGCAGTCTTGACGCCAGCGGGTAACTACACACGGTCTGCTCTGCAGATGCTGGCCGCGAAAGGAGCCCGAACAGTCGTCATTGCCTACGAGGACACCGCATTCCCCACCAGTGTGGCCAATGGAGCCCAGCACTGGGCCGCAGAGTATGGGCTTGAGGTGTTAGGCGTCGAAACTTATCCCGTGAACGTGGCCGACGTTAGCGGTATCATGTCAAAGTTCAAGGAGCTGGACCCCGATATTTTCGTGGGCGGCGGTCATTTTAACGACGCCGTTCTCTTCATTCGGGCGGCCAAAGAGCTGGACTTCAACCCCAAGGCCATGGTGATCACCGTCGGCCCCAGCAATCCGAAACTGATCGAAGAAGTCGGCGTCGATACCGAATATGTCATTGGCCCGACGCAGTGGGAGGCGTCGATGAGCTACGCCGACGACTACCTCGGCACCGCCGCCGAGTACGCGGCGCGCTACGAAGATCTGTGGGGCGAGCCGCCCACCTACCAGGCCGCGGAGTCGACTGCCACCGCGCTGGCGCTGCACATCGCCATCGAGCAGGCCGCCTCGCTGGACACCGACGCTGTACGTGCAGCGCTGCGCAGCCTGGACGTGGTCACTTTCTACGGCCCCATCAACTTCGATGAAAAGGGCCGCAACGCCGGCAAACCGATGGGGGCAATCCAGATCCAGGACGGTGAAATCCTGGTCGTGGCGCCCTCCAACGCCGCCGTTGCCGAACTGAACTACCCGGCGCCGCCCTGGAAAGATCGCTGATCGGGAGCAGTGAGCGCGAAGGGGTGAGCGCCAAAGAGCAACTTTGGCCGTCGTTGAATCCCGTGGTCTAGGCACTCGGCAACGGCCAATCGAAGAGTGGAAAACGCCCGCTCCTCACCCTACGCAAGTTACGTCTATGGACCAACTTCTGCAGGCTCTAGTCAGCGGGCTGCTGCTCGGCGGTTTCTACTCCGTGATGGTGCTGGGGTTCTCCGTGATCTGGGGCGTCATGGGCGTGATCAACCTGGCGCACGGTGAATTTCTCATGATCGGCGCATACATGGCGTGGGGTCTCTTTCGGTTTTTCGGCATGGACCCGTTCGCCTCGCTGGTGCTGATCCTGCCCTTAATGTTCCTGATCGGCTATCTGCTGCAGATCGTTCTGATCAACCGTGTCGTCGAGCGCCCCCACCTGATGACTCTGCTCGTCACCTTCGGCCTCTCGATCGCAATTGCCAATCTCTTCAAAATCCAGTTCACGTCGGACCCGCGGAATGTGGCCGTAGCCTACAACGGCTCCGTGCAGCTGGCGGGAGTCACCTTCCCAATCGTCAAGACCATCATTTTCGGCGTAGCCCTGTTTATCATGGTCTGCCTGCACCTTTTCCTGCAGCGCACCCGCCTCGGCAAATCGATCCGCGCCGCAGCCCAGAACAAGACGGCCGCCCGCATCGTCGGCGTGGACATCAATCGCGTCTACGCCATTACGGCCGGTATCTGCATCGCCCTGACCGCAGCCGCCGGCGCCATGCTCAGCCCCACGCAGGCGATCTTCCCGTTTATGGGCCCGCCCTTCACCTTGAAGGCGGTTACGATCACGGCTCTGGGCGGTCTGGGACGTATTCCCGGCGCGCTGATGGGAGGCATGGTTCTCGGCGTCACCGAAATCTTCGTCTCTACCTATGTGCCGGGCATCGGCACCAATCTGGGCGTCGCCACCAGCTTCATCCTCCTGGTCCTGATCCTGGTGGTGCGGCCTCAGGGGCTCATGGGCGGTCTGCGCCCTATCGACGCGGAGGCAGAGTGATGGGAACCGGGCCGCCCGCAAGCAGGATCGCGCAAAAGGCTAAGAAAAAGCCTCCCTTCCCATTTTTCGCTCCTGTTTACTCGCTCCTCGCAGGCTGGACCGGGCTGGCGTTCTGGCTGCTGCTGCTGCTCCTTCTGGCCTTGTACCCGTACACCGGCGTCTCCAGCGTCGCCTTGTTCGTCGGCAGCCAGATCTTTGTGCTGGTGACCCTGGCCTCCAACTGGAATCTGATCGGCGGGATGACCGGCTACGTCGACTTCGGCCACGCCGTCTTCTTCGGCATCGGCGCCTATATCATGGGCATCCTTGTAACCGGAACCCCTCTTCTGATCTCCCCTGAGTGGGGCTTCTGGCAGGCTCTGCCGGCTAGCGGATTTGCCGCGGCCCTCTTCGCCCTCTTGGTAGGCTTGCCGACCCTGCGCCTCAAAGGACCCTATTTTTCCATCGCCATGCTCGGCACCCTGGTGGCGATGCGCGAAATCGCACGCGTGCTGCGTCCGATTACCGGTGGCGGCGTCGGCCTCAACCTGCCGCCGCTCCTCAACCGATTGGGCGACTACTATCTGATGTTGGCAGTCATGGGCCTGGTCGTGTCGCTGATCTGGTGGATCCAGCGCAGCGAGTTCGGGCAGAGCCTGATCGCCATCCGCGAGGACGAGATCGGCGCAGAGATGCGCGGCATCAACACGACGCTCCACAAGATCACCGCCTTTATGATCGCCGCCTTTTTCACAGGGATCGTCGGCGGGTTTTGGGCCTGGCAGAACACCTATATCGATCCCGATGTCGTCTTTGTCGAAGCGCGCACCGTCGAGATGGTGATGATGTCGATGCTGGGCGGCCTCGGCACGGTCTGGGGCCCGCCTCTCGGCGCTGTCGTCATCTACTTCCTGCAGGACCTCCTTTGGGGCAATCTGTCCGGCGTGCATCTGCTCCCATTGGGTCTCCTTCTGGTCGTGATTGTGCTGTTCATGCCGGAGGGAATCCTCGGCACATTGGGTGACCGCAGCAGCACGTCGCTTGGACGGCTGCTAAGCCGGGTCGGCAGGAGCAGATAGTGGATATGGAAAAGCGTGTCCTGCCGGCCGTAAACCGCGACCATGACCTCTGACCCCCGGCCCCTGCTGGAAGGGCGCACCGTTTCCAAGTTCTTCGGCGGCCTGGCCGCCGTAAACAATGTGGATTTCGCAGTCTACCCCGGCGAGATCGTCGGCCTGATCGGGCCAAACGGCAGCGGCAAAACCACCCTCTTTGACTGCTTGAGCCGTCTGCAGAAGATCGACGGCGGACAGGTGTTTTTCAAGGGGCGCGACGTGACGGGCGCGCGCCCCTATCAGGTCGCCAGAATGGGGCTGACGCGCACCTTCCAATCTGTGCGCGTCTATCGAAAGATGACCGTTCTCCGAAACATGCTGATCAGTCACCAGTGGCGGGATACATCGCTCTGGCGCATGCTGCGGCCCAGCCCTGCCAGTACCGCCCACCGCGCCCGTCAACTGCTCGAATTCCTCCAGATCGAGCATCTGGCTGATGAGGAGGCGGGCCGTCTGTCCGGCGGACAGCGCCGCCTGCTCGAGATCGGCATGGCCCTGATGCCCGACCCCGATATCCTGCTGCTGGACGAAGCCACCTCCGGCGTCAATCCAACCCTGATCGAAACGATCAAAGATCGCATCCGCACACTCAACGCCCAGGGGAAGACCTTCCTCCTGATCGAGCACAACATCAACTTCATCGCCGATCTCTGCAGCCGGGTCTACGTACTCAACTACGGCGAAAAGCTGGCCGAAGGCGCCCCCCTGGAAATCCTGCAAAACGAAGCCGTTATCGACGCCTACTTCGGAGCCTGATTCCAAGAGAGAGGGCGCCCGTTCATCTATGGCCATCCCCTTGTCACCGCAGCCGCTGAAGCTACTGACCACTGACCACTGAACCAATGTCTGCCCCTCTCCTCGCCGTCGAAGACGTCTATGCCGGCTATCAGGATTTCGATATCCTGAAGGGCGTCTCGCTGGCTGTGCATCCCGGCGAGATCGTCTGCGTCATCGGCCCCAACGGCGCCGGCAAATCGACCGTCTTCAAGGCAATCTACGGCTTTGTCAGTGTGCGCCTGGGCGCCGTCCACTTCAACGGGCAGGAGATCACCAACGCCCGCCCGCAGGACGTCCTCAGCGCCGGAATCTCCATCGTGCCCCAGCTGCGCAGCGTCTTCCCGCAGATGACGGTTATGGAAAACCTGGAAATGGGCATGTATCTCGAAAACGACCAGGCGCGCATCCACCGGCGCATCCAGTACATCTTCGAGCTGTTCCCGCGCCTGGCGGAGCGCCGCAGCCAGATGGCCGGCACCATGTCCGGCGGCGAGCAGCGTATGCTCGAGATCGGCCGTGCCCTCATGCTGGAGCCCAAGATCGTGATGATGGACGAACCGAGCGCCGGACTCTCCCCCCTTATCACCCGCATGATCTTCGAAAACATCCGGCGCCTCAACGACGAGATCGGCCTCACCGTCCTCATGATCGAGCAGAACGCCCGCCAGGGCCTTGAAGCCAGCCACCGCGGCTACGTGCTCGAACTGGGCCGCAACGCCTATGAAGGCGAAGCCCAGGCTCTCCTCGATAACCGCGACGTCCGCCGGGCCTTTCTGGGGGGTAACTGAGTCACCGAATTTCAGAGAAATCCAATGCTTGCAGGACAATTCGTCTACGATGTGGCTACCGTTGACTTTCCGTTTCTTGGGGGTGGGAGATACGTCAGTGGTTCGTTGTCTATGCCAAGCCGTAAGGGTTTGAGGGAGGCAACTACCGTTCTAACATTTCTTGCAGTGCCAGCATCCCCTTTTTGGAAACGACAGGAATCATGAACATCGAACTCGTCGCCTACTCCCAAGCCAATCCGGCCCTCGATCCCGCCGATCTGCTCGAAATGAGCGATCTGGCAACCATCTGGAACGGCGCCAGCACCTATCCTGAAAATGTGATCGAGTATGCCGGCCGCGTCTGCTATCGCAGCACCCACCGCATGGGCGCCGCGCCGCGGTTTATTGTCAACCGCGTTAAGGAAGGCCACGAGGATATCATCGAGCACATCGTGGCCACGGTGCGCGTGCGCAACAGCGAAGAGCCGCTCCGCTGGCGTATGCTCAACCGACACTGCGAAGTGACGCAGGAGGCCGACGGCAGCTGGCTCGTAAGCGCCAACACGCGCGTCTGGCTGGACTTCTTCCGCCGAGGGATCGCACTACAGGCATTGCCATACATGCAATCGATCGCACCCAAAGTATACGCTGAATTTGCCGCCGACATCCCAAGCGGTAACGGCGCCAGGCCCGCGGAACCTGCCGCCGTCCCGCCACTGCCTTCCATGCCCGCACTTGCTGTAGACACGTCCTGCCTGCGCCCGCGCGAGGAGGGCTCCTTGCGGGTGACGCTCCTCGCCTTCACCCAGCCCGGGATCGACGATGCCGAGGCCCAACTCCATCATGGGGCGGCTACATTTTTCTTCGAAGGGATCAGCCGCGCCTGCACCCACCAACTGGTGCGCCACCGTCTGGCCAGCTTCAGCCAGGAGAGCCAGAGGTACGTATCGTTAGACAAGGGCGAATGGAGCGCGGTTGTTCCTCCGGCTATTCAGGGAAACGAAGAAGCCCAGGCCAAACTGAGCGAAGCCTGGGCCTATCTCCAGCAAACCTACCAGGAGTTACGAGAGATGGGCATTCGCAAAGAGGACGCCCGTTTTCTCCTGCCCAACGCCGCCGAGACCCGCATCGTCACCAGCATGAACTTTGCCGCCTGGAGCCACTTCCTCTGGCTGCGCGCCGTCGACAAAGCCGCCCAGTGGGAGATCCGCCGCCTCGGCCAGCTCGTGTTGGAAATGCTCTACACCGTCGCTCCCGCCGTCTTTCAGGAACACTGGGACGTCTACCGGGAGAAATTCCCCGCATCCACCTGACTCCGCCGGACAGCTGCCAGTGACCCCTGCCAATGATCCCCTGCCCGCAAGGAGCGCGCTGACCGTGTTCGATCGCTTTCACAACCGTACCGCGCGCGTTGCCGTCATCGGGCTTGGCTACGTGGGTCTGCCTCTGGCCGTCGCCCTGGCCGCATCCGGATACAAAGTCGTCGGCATCGACCTGGACCCGACCAAAATCGAAGCCGTCAATCAGGGGCGCTCCTACATCGCCGACGTTGCCGACGCCGACTTGACCGCCCAGGCGGGACGCCTGCGCGCGACCGGCGACTACGCCGCTCTCAACCAGTGCGATGCGGTTTCAATCTGCCTGCCCACACCGCTCGACCGTACAGGGCAGCCGGACGTTTCCTCCATTCTCGCCAGTGGCCGGGAGATCGCCCGCCATCTGCATCCGGGCCTGGTCGTGGTCCTCGAATCCACTTCCTATCCCGGCACCACGACTGAACTGCTGCTGCCCCTCCTCGAAGCCGCCGCCCAACCGCATGGATGGCGGGTGGGCCAGGAGTTCTTTGTCGCCTTTTCGCCCGAACGCGTTGACCCAGGACGCACCGACTGGACCATCCGCACCACGCCCAAGATCGTAGCCGGCGCGACCGAAAACTGCCTTGCCGCGGTGCAGGCCTACTACGGACAGGTCTTCGAAACGCTTGTGCCCGTCTCCTCGCCGTCCGCCGCGGAGATGGCCAAACTGTTCGAAAATACCTACCGATTCATCAACATCTCTTTGGCCAATGAACTACTGCTGATGTGCGACCGATTGGGGTTGGACTGTTGGGAGGTACTGGAGGCGGCCGCAACCAAACCCTTCGGTTTTACCAGGTTCACGCCGGGACCGGGGGTAGGAGGCCCTTGTATTCCCGTCGACCCCCACTTTCTCGCTTGGAAAATGAGGTCGCTCAATGCCACTGCCCGCTTCATCGAGCTGGCCGGCCGGATCAACGCCGAAATGCCGCGCTTTTGGGTGCAGAAGGTGCAGGATGCCCTCAACGATGCCGGCAAGGCTGTGAAAGGCAGCCGCGTCCTGGTACTGGGCGCGGCCTATAAGGCCGACGTCGCCGACGCGCGCGAGTCACCGGTCGTCGATATCCTGCAACGACTCCTCCAAAAGGGCGCGCAGGCCGCGTACCACGACCCTTACATTCTGTCTTTGGCGGAGATGGGTGTTCCGCTTACCGCGGTCACTGATCTTGAAGGAGAGGTTCGGAAAGCCGACTGTGTGGTGATCGCCACCGCGCACAGTGTTTACGACTGGTCGTCTATCGCGCACGGCGCGGCCATACTGGTCGATACCCGCTTCGTAGTGAAGCGCGGCTCGTGAGACACCACCATCCAAACTGCTTCACGAGCCGCTGATCACGGTACCGAGAACTACTGATCGGAGTTTCCTGAACTGCGCCGGGTTTCCTCGTGCGTCCTTTTGCGTTCACCCCGGTGCTGGCTACCCATCAGACGGGATTGAATGCCATGCGCTCGCAAAATCTGACGGATAGTTTCCACGGAGATCTGGTCTACGACTTCGTAGTCGATCAGGTATTTGCGCAACCGCTGCAGCGACCACTGAGGGAACGGCAAATTCAGTGAGGGCGGATCGGCAGAGGCGAGGTCAACGATCGTCTTCCGTTGCGCCGCCGTAAACACAGGAGGGCGGCCGGGCGATTTTCCGCTGCGCAAACCATCGAGGCCATGTCTATTGTAGCGATGGATCCACTTCCGCACGTTGATTGGATGCAGATCGACTTCGCGGCTGATTTCCTGGACCTTGTGGCCCTGAGCAGACAGGAGGATGATCATCAGGCGTTGAATCGAAACGTCGTTCTCCATACTCTGGATAACGCGCTCCAACTCTTCCCACTCTTCCTCCTCCAATTTTCGAACATAAAGTGCCATGAATTGTCTCCATTTTTGTCCGCTGGCAACTGCCCGCCTGGAACGGGGCGGCGAACAAATCCTTTCCCTATAGTTGAAAAGTGCGGCTATTGTCCTCTACAACCCTCTGATTGTAGTTTGTTACGTGCTTCAATAGTCCTCTGTGCAAATCCTGCCAAGTTTCGCTCTGCAGAACTGCTTGGAGTCGTTCCAAATCAGAGACTTCGCCTATTGTTAGCATTTGCGGGCCGTTTCCATAGATGGTATACCAAACTTCGGCGGGGTTGATTCCCAACCGCATCAGTCCCGGTGCATATTCGCGCATGACAAACTCAAAATAGGGTTGCTCATGGCCCATTTTGATGTCCCACTGCATCAACAGACGTACCATATGCACTCTGACTGCGCACAACAGAAGTGCGAGATCTCCACATGCAATCACCCTGCTCGGCCAAAGGGTGAATCTTTTTATGCGCATGACATCATATCAAGAGTGGCCTAAGATCGCAACTTTTCTTTGCCGGTTTTTATTCTGTATCTTTTGTTGTGCTATCTCCCTGTCCTACGCCCGCGACCCACTGTTGGCCGCGCCTTCGCTTGAAACCCGCCTCCCTCAACCAGGACTCCAATCAGAATCTGCGGTTGCATCGCATCTGCTCCTGCAACCTGCCCTTGAGACATCGCTGGTTCTCCTAACACACACTCTGGACGTTCGCGTCTCAACCGTTGACGGCCGCTCGCTGACACTGCAAATTGAAGCCTCATACCGCCTCCACAATGAGGAAGACGAGGCCATCACAGCGACCCTGCTCGTCGTGCAGCCTGCAGACGCCGCCGCCGCCAAGCGTCCCCTCCCACGCAACATCGCCGTGACCCTCGATGGACAGCCTCTCGCCCTCCAATCCGCCGGTCAAACGGTGGGGCAGAGCGTTCAGGCACGGTTTGACGCGGACGCCCGCCGCCGCCTCATCCTGCGCTACGATCTACCCCTCGCCGCCGCGCAGACCTTCGACTTCCACTACCCAATATCTGAGCTTCTGGCCTGGCCCAGCGCGATCAGCGGTTGGCGTGTAACGATCGATTTTGCCGGCTTGGACCAGTGGCTGGCCCCCTCGAACAGTTGGCTGCTGGTTTCCCCGCGCGGTTGGAAAATGCGCGCCGGCCGCTTGGAATGGCTGCACGAGGAGCGGCCGCCCACAACTGACGTCCACTTTCAGGCCCTGCATCCGCAATGGATTCGGGAGATTCAAGACGCCCGGAACGCGATACGCGCCCAAAACGATCTGGAATCAATGCAGTGGCTGGGGGATCTGTACGCGCAACTGCACCAGGCCCCGACCCTCCGCACCGCGTCTCGCGACCGTTTTTATGAACAGGCCCTGGCCGCCTACACGCAAGCGCTGCAGTTGGGCGAAGAACGCGCCCGGCCCGAAACCGTCCTTGCCGCAGTGCGTTACCGGCTGGCAGCGCTCTATCGCAAGCGCGCAATTGCCTCAGATGGCTCCGTCGATAGCGTCTATGTCGCGCTTATGGTGGCGGAAGCGGAAAAGGCTCTCCCGGCTACGCCGCAAGGGCCAACCCGCACGGAGCTGCAAAGCTGGGTGGCCCAGGGTCTCCAGCAGCAGTTGCGGACGGCCCGCTTGCAGGAAAACTGGCCCCGGGCCTTCCTGTTGACCGAAAGATTGGCTCGTCTGCCCGCCGATGTCGTCGATCCCGCTACCCTGGAAGATGAACGCCGGGCCATCCTGCTGCACGAAGTTCTGCAACAGTTGCAGGATGGCAATGAAGAGGCCGCAGTAAAGCTGGTAGGTGAAGAGTTTCTGACCGGGGAGACCCTGCCCCAACCGGAGTACCGCACACTTTTTGCCAATTGGCAGATTACGGTTACAGTGAACCGGAACGACATGTCCATCACTGCCCTGGCGCGCCCCATCTTCCAGAGGCGGGTCGATGGCGAGAGCGCTCTGAACACTCTGATGAATTCCTGGTCGGCTTCCGGGGCGGACAATGCAGCACTGACCGTGGACGCGAACGGGTTTCTCATCCAACTGGACCAGCTCGACGCCGCCAAACGCCGGCTTCTGGCCCGGAATACGCCCCAATTGCCGGACTGGGCGCTGTTGCGCAGCGTCTTACTGACGACGGAGCAGGAGACGCGGCAGGAATCCCAACTCCTGTGGCGGCGGACTACACAGACGATCGATGTGGACTTTCGACCGGTCGGAGACCAATGGCACAGTATGGCAGCTTCCCTGGACAGAGAGGCTGCTGCAATCGAGAACGAAACCGCGTCTGCAACCGCGTTGAATCGCGCCGAAGCCGCCGCGCTGGAAATCCGTCAATCTCTGCGAGCGGCCCAACACCGGCTGGAAGCGGGCCGCTGGCGGCGGCTTGTCACCGACAGCACTGTGCAAGTCGTGATGGGCGAACTGCCAGGCGACGCGTCCCCGCAGCGGGTGTGGCTGCTTGGGCTGACGGAACCGCCGCAGCGGCTGACGAACCACATAGAGGGCATTAGCGCAGTACGCTTGTGGCTTGCCATCGCCCTGGCCGTCGTACTCAGTTCTCTGTTCGCCGGTCTGCTGTGGCTCTTGCTCTGATGCATAAATCGTGATTGATCTTTCTGCCGGACTGTCAGGACCCGATGCGTTGCCGCTTCGTTATGTTTACATGGCTGGCGGTCGTCCCCCTGGCAACCGAAAAACCTGACTATGCGAGACCAAAATAGGAACCCACTTCGCTCAACTGTACCGGGATTCGCCGATCCTGTCGCCGGCGCCGGTATATCGGAGTACGCCCTCGACGCGTCTGAGGAAGCTGCCGCTACTCTGGTGGATCCGCCCCATGAATCGGACGAACAGACCCAGGCGCCCTTTGCTTATTTCCGCGAAGGGCGGGCGATCACACTGCTGTTGCTAGGCTTCATCTATCTCATCCTGGCGCTCTCGCTCAGTAGCGCCGGCTGGACCGGCGCAATGAGCATGACCATGCTGATCGCTGTCGTTCTGGGCGCGCTCGCCATGGGCGCGCTGATCTCTTTCAGCCGCTTTGACAGCTTCTTCATGCTTTCCCACAGCTTTGCGACTGGACTGGCTTGGGTGTTCTTCCTGATGACCTTTCTCGTGGGGGACGAGCAGCGCGTGCAGGCATTCATGGAGAGGGGCATCCCCGTCCTGCAGGCCCGGGCCTATTTCCTTCTGGAGCGCTGGCTGGAGTGGATCGAAGCCGCCATTAACCGGCAAGCCAGCAACGACAACGTTGTCTTCATCTTCGAAATCGGTTTTCTCGTCTGGTGGCTCACCTACCTGGGCGTTTGGTCGGTCTTTCGGCATGGCCATGTTTGGCGCGGCGTGCTCATGGCCGGCATCGCCCTCCTCGTAAATACCCATTACGCGCCCGTGTCGGTGATGGGCTTCCTCGTTGCATACTGCATGGTCGCACTTCTGCTCCTCGCCTGGACCACTCTCGTCGACCATCGTCAGCGCTGGCGGTCACAGAGTATCTATTTCAGCGAAGATATCAACTTCGATTTCATGCGCTCCGGCTTCATGTACACAGCGGCCGTAATAGCCCTCGCCTTCATCGCGCCCAACATGGGCCGCAGTCTCCCCTTCCACGATCTGCTCCAGCCCGTTAATCAGCGCTGGGAGGAGGCCATGCAGGAGTGGAACCGCCTCTATCAGGGCCTGAACCGGCAGACTCGGTCCGTCCAGACAGGTTTTGGGCGCACCTTGACTCTGGGCGGAGAACGCACTGTCAGCGACCGTCTGATTATGGAGGTGGAAGCGCCGTCCGGCCGCTACTGGCGGGCCGTTGCTTTCGACCGCTTCACCGGCCGCCAGTGGATCAACACCGCCGAGGGCGAGACCACATTCCGTTCGAACGAACCGATCCCAGCGGCGCAGTGGACCGCCCGCGCGCCGGTCACACAGACCATCACCATCCGCATACCGACCGGAAATATCCTCCTCGCCATGCCGGATGTGGTGCAGGCCAGCATTCCCGTGGCAGCGCTTCAGCAGCCGCTTGCCTACGCCGACCTGGCTGGCCCCGATTCGACGGATCAGGCGGAATCCGAGTTGACGTGGGCGCGCTCCAGAATCACGCTTGAGGCCGGCGAAAGCTATCAAGTTATCAGCAGCCAGACCACCGTCACCGTACGGGAGCTGCGTGAAGCCGGTTACATCGAATATCCGGCACAGGCTCTTGACCGTTACCTTCAACTTCCCGTCACTTTTTCACCCCGCGTCGCTGAGCTGGCCGAGCAAGTGATGGCCGACGAGGCCACAACCTACGACAAAGTCAAGGCGTTGGAGCGGCACTTGCGCACCTACGCCTACGACGAAGGGATCCAGGCGCCTGCCTCAGATGAAGACCCGCTGGAGTACTTCCTCTTCGACATCCAGCGCGGCTACTGCGACTACTACGCTTCGGCCATGGCGGCCATGCTGCGAAGCCAGGGGATCCCCGCTCGCGCCGCCAGCGGCTATGCCGAGGGAACTTACGACCCGGAGATCGGTACCTATCTGGTTACGGAACGGGATGCACATACCTGGGTGGAGGTCTACTTCCCGCCTTTCGGCTGGATCGAGTTCGAGCCGACCTCAGGTGAAAGTATTCTCGATCGCCCCTCGGGAGCAGAGCTACAGGATAGCGGCCTCATTCCCGGTATGGATGAAATCGGGGCCGAAGATGAGGACTTCCTCTTTGATGACGCACTGGATTTCGAAGAAGAGTTTCCCCAGGACATCGCCGGACCCGTCACGGGCATCGGCGGACTCCCAACTCGCGCTCCTGTCATTACAACCAGCTTCATCCTCGTCGTATTGTCACTGATCGCTGGTGTATGGCTTCTGCGGCGGCGCATGTATCAAGGTCCCAAAGCCTTTATGCAGGAACCTCAGATTTACTACGAACGCCTGCTGAACTGGACTGCGCGGCTGAAAGTACCTCTGCGTTCGCGGCAGACCCAGGATCAACCGAGCCCGCAGGAAACTGTGCGCCCGAAACCGGTCGCGAGCCAAATATCGCGGCGAACGCCCGCCGAACAGGCGTTGACGCCCTATGAACGAGAAGCGCTGCTTGCTGAAGATCTCCCCCAGGGCATCCCGTTCATCCGGCGCATCATCGAAATCTACGTTCAGTTCCGCTATGCTCCGCGCCCGGAGCAGCTTGAGGACGAGGTCCGGCACGAACTGAACCAAAACTGGCGCCGGCTTCGTCCTGTTCTGTTGAAGGCTTGGGTACGGCAAAGGCTCAACTGGCGCGTCTCTGCCGGAGGCAATTAGAGGAACTGCTGAAATGGAGGAACTGTAGAAAGCGTTTTGTACGGTCGCCGGTAACCGCAGTCAACCCCCGCGGGCCGCCCCCGTCGGGCGCAGGAGCACCACCTGCGTCTCTTCGGGCAGGCTGTTCTTCGTCAGCTTGAGCGTGTCAGTCATTTCAGGTTCGCTGATGCCCAACTCCTTCAGAAAACGGTCCACCGGTTCCATAGAGTCGGACTGCTCGCTGCGCAGACCTTCGTGGCGGTATTGCATTGGCACGACGATGCGCGGGTCCAGCTGGCTGATCACTTCGGCAATACGAGAAACGTCCGCTATGTGCGGGCCGCTCACCGGCGCCAGTAGTACGTCGATATCGCCCAGTTCCTCCCCGCCGGCGCTGGCCGGCGCCTGTCCCAACTCTCCCAAATGACCGACCGTGAGGCCGGAGAAATCCAGGAAAAAGGCGACGTTGCGCGTGCCGTTCTGAGAGGCAGGCAGACCGGTTACGAGTACCTGTTTGACTTCGTAGTCACCGGGACCTCGCAGAATCTTCGGCTCCCCGCTGACAGCGTCTGTTCCTTGGACGTAGGCGGACGAACTGCTGCTGATGGTCACAATGTCGGCGCGCAGCCTGGGCAGTTGAATGCCCGTCGCTTTCCTGCTCAATGGGTCGCAGACTGCGGTCACGCCGCGCTCTCGCAGACGAAAGCAGGAGAAACCGTACCAGTTAATGTCCAAAATTCTGTCCTTTCCCCAATGCCGGCAAATCTGGTCAGTCGGCGCCGGTCCGACCTCAACGAAACGCGCTGCCGGCGCCCTCTGAGATCGCTGTCCTCAGCCTTGAAACGGACCCGCATCGCACAACGATCTTACATCACGAACCGGCCTCCGGCAAAAGCGCAGGGGATCGCCGTTGCCCGCGTTCAGACATGCAGGCGGACCGGCGGCGACCCAGGTGATCTGCAAGGTCAGGCATGGCGCTCCTTTGCGCAATGTCCGGCTAGGCACTATCATACCGTTCTCACGCATCCGGCTTTCCGGGGCCGCTCATCTGGCCGCCGCAAGAGTCGGAGACCCATACCAATGCGAATGGGTCTGACAAGCCGGAGAAACTCTCTATGAATGAACAGACAGCGCGCCAGGTGGTCACTGCCCGCTTCTATGAGTCGCTTGCCCAAAGTGGTGTCGAAGTCACGTCCATCCCCCAATCTCAACTGCAGGCTATCGTTAACGCGCTGGCCGACGGCGTCTTTGCGGCCCTTGATGCGATGGAGACCGAAGCTGATCATTCCATCGCCGAAACCAATTCGCGCTCGGACGGCCCGGAAGAGCTTCAAACGACATCCCCTGCACCCATCGGCGGCCATCTCGAAAAAGAGGAGCTGCTCTGGTCCGGCCGGCCCTACCTGTCCATCGGCGTCCGCTATGAACTCACCACCCAGCGTGTACGGCTCATTCGCGGCCTGCTGGGACGCAGCTACCATGAGATCGAGCTTGTGCGTGTACGCGATACGTCGGTTAACCAGCATCTGGGCGAAAGAGCGCTCAATGTGGGCGATATCACGATAGCCAGCACCGATCCCAGCCATCCCCAGTTCACGCTCCACAACGTCAAGGATCCGATGGAGGTGCGCGAGATGATCCGCAAGGCCACCATGCGTGAAAAGCAGCGGAGCGGCCTCCATTACCGTGAGGAGTTGTAACGGTGACCCCAGCGAAGGCGACAGGACGAACGCAACCCCCGCAAGGCGTTCATGAGCCTCTTCTGCACGCCATTCAAGAGGCCCGATCTGAAATGCTCGACCGGGACCGTCGGAAAGGCTAGGACAGATGGACAAGAATTCAGTGCAAGAGCAGTTCGGCGCACATGCCCGCACCTATATCACCAGCAGGCCCCACGCCAAGGGCGCCAGCCTGCAGCGGCTGGTCGAGCTGGTCGAGCCGCAGCCGGACTGGGAGGCACTGGACGTCGCCACCGCCGCCGGCCACACCGCCTTCGCCTTCGCTCCCCACGTCGCCCACGTGTGGGCGACCGACATCACCCCGGAGATGCTGACCGTCGCCCGCGAGCAGGTTGCAGCGCGCGGCGTCGACAACGTTTCCGTCGAGCACGCCGACGCCGAAGACCTGCCCTATGCAGACGGCCGCTTCGACCTGCTCACCTGCCGCATCGCGCCCCATCACTTCCCCGACATCGACGCCTTCCTGCGCGAGTCGGTGCGCGTCCTGCGTCCCGGCGGCACTCTGGCTGTGGTTGATAATATCGTGCCGGCAGGCGTCGCGGGCGACTACGTAAACGCCTTCGAAAAACTGCGCGACCCCAGCCACGGGCGCTGCCTCAGCCTGGAGGAGTGGCTGGAGGCCTATGCACAGGCCGGCCTGCAAATAGCCCAGCATGAAGTCCTCGAAAAACAGATGGTCTTCGAGGATTGGGCCGCGCGCCACGACCCGGTAATGCAGGCCTACCTGCGGGCGCTGCTCGGCCACGGCCCGTCCGAAACGCAGGAGTTCCTCCATCCCCGAAGCGAGGACGGCCGCACCCTCTTTCACTTGCAGGAAGGGCTGTTCATCGGGCGGAAACAGGGCTAAACCCCGGAAGCCTTTTTGACGTACTTTCTTTGCCCATTCCCCTGATATGCAGTAGGCTTACAAGTAGCAATCATGGCTGTCCGTGTCGTTGGGCCGCAGGCACTCCCGCTTCGCGCACATCCTCAAAATCGAAGTAAACTCCCGATCCGAAGGACACTACATGACGAACCAGCGCTCATATGATGAAGTGGTAGCGCATTCAACAATACGCTTTGGCACCGATGGCTGGCGCGGACGCATGGCCGATGACTACACCTTTGCCAATGTCCGCCGTTGTGCCCAAGGCTTTGCTAACTGGCTGCTGGACGGGGGTAATGCCTCCCAAACCGTCGTCGTCGGCCACGACCAGCGCTTCCAAGGCGAACACTTTGCCGCCGCGGTGGCGGAGGTGCTGGCCGCCAACGACCTGCAGGTCCTGCTGATCGACGGCGCCGCGCCGACGCCGGTAATCAGCTTCGCCGCCGTCAATAATAACGCCGCCGGCGCCGTCAACATCACCGCCAGCCACAACCCGCCCGAGGACAACGGCTTCAAAGTGCGCGACGCCAGCGGCGGCGCCGTGCCGCCGGATGGATTGGCCGCCATCGAAGTCCGCATTCCCGGCTCGGACGGGGTAAAGAGCGTCTCTCTCGACGCGGCCCTTGCCGCCGGCACAGTGCGGCGTCACCAGCCGCAGGCCGCCTATCTGGACCACCTGTCCAGCCTCATCGATGTCACGGGCATCCGTGACGCCGGCCTCAAAATCGTTGTCGACGGCATGTGGGGCAACGGCGCCGGCTGGCTGACCGAAATCCTCGGCGGAGGCAAAACCGAAGTCATCGAAATCCACGCCCACCGCAACCCGATCTTTCCTGAAATGGACCGTCCCGAGCCGATTCCCCCCAATGTTGACGCCGGCCTGGCCGTCGCCCGCTCCGTTGAGGCCGACTGCATCTGTATTCTCGACGGAGACGCCGACCGCTGCGGCTTCGGCGATGAGAACGGCCAGTTCGTCGACCAGCTGCGGGTCTACGGGCTGCTCGCCTACTATCTGCTTGAAGTGCGCGGCGAACGCGGACCGATTGTCAAAACCCTCAGCACGACCTCAATGCTCGACAAGCTGTGCGCGGCCTACGACGTGCCCGTGGTCGAGACCGGCGTCGGCTTCAAATTCGTGGCGCCGGCGATGCTGGAGCACGATGCGCTCATCGGCGGTGAGGAGAGCGGTGGCTACGCCTTACGCGGCCACGTGCCGGAACGCGACGGCATCCTCTCCAATCTCTGTCTCTTGGACCTCATGGTGCGCACCGGCAAGAGACCGACCGAACTGCTACAGCTTCTCTTCGAGAAGGTCGGCGAGCACTTCTACGACCGGGTCGACATCCGCCTGACCGGCGCCGATATGAAGGCCGCAGCCCAGCAAACACTCGACAACGTCGATATCGCCGGGCTGACACTAGGCGGCATCGCCGTCACCGACCGCATCACCGTCGATGGCTACAAGTTCCCAATGGAGGATGGGGGCTGGCTGCTGGTGCGCTTCTCCGGCACCGAACCGCTGATCCGGATATACACGGAGACGACCCGCAAGGAGCAGGTGCCTGCGATCCTTGCCGATGGCCAAAAGCTGGCCGGGCTGTAGACAAAAGCCTTCGCACAGGACAGAGAACTCCCTCATTCCCCGTTCCTAAAATGCGCCTCTCTGTCATCCGACGCGCTTTCGTGCAGTGACGGTATGTGATAAAATTAACAAGCAGCGTTTGCCAGCATAAAGCCAGTTCTGCCTCTTTTGCGAGGAACTTCCAAACCGGATGCGTTTCCACTTTGCCATCTGAGCGCACATGACCGTTCCGACGCTGGTCGACAGCCACTGCCATCTGGACATGGAGCAGTTCGATGCGGACCGGGCCGCCGTGCTGGAGCGGGCACAAGCGCGCGCAGTGAGCATGATCGTCAACCCTGGCATCGATCTGGTTCACTGCCGCCAGGCCATTGCGCTGGCCGACCGGCATCCGCAGGTGTACGCTGCGGTGGGAATCCACCCCAACAGCAGCGCCGAATTCGGCGAACATACGCTGACACAGTTGCGCGAGTTGGTCGATCATCCCAAGGTTGTCGCTATCGGAGAAATCGGGCTGGACTATCACTGGGATACTGTCTCCCGCCGGCAGCAGGCACAGGCATTTCGGGCCCAGCTTGATCTGGCCGCCGAACTGGGCCTCCCGGTCATCATCCATAACCGGGAGGCGTCCACCGATCTGGCCCGGATCCTGCAAGCGTGGGCAGCCAGCGCACGTACGCGCAATTCCCCCCTGGCAGAGCGGCCTTTTTGGGGCGTGCTGCACGCATTCTCCGGCGACGCTGCACTGGCCCATGCGGCTTACGACTGGAACTTCGCCCTCGGCTTGGGCGGTCCGATTACTTTCAAGAACGCACGGGCTCTGCACAAATTCGCGCCGCAACTGGGTCTCGACCGTCTGATGCTCGAAACTGACGCTCCCTGGCTGACGCCGCATCCATTGCGCGGGAAGCGCAACGAACCCGCGTATGTGGCTCTGGTGGCCGAAACGCTGGCCGAACTCCTGGGATTGCCTGTAGAGGAGATAGCGGCCCGTACCACCGCTGTCGCCCGCTCGATCTTTGCGCCGCTGGCCGGAGAACTGAGAACCGACGCGATTTCAATGGCCGCCGGCCGGCTAGCGTAGTTCGCCGCCTGAACGCTTTGTGACGCTTTCTTATGGTTGACCAAGTCCAAGTCGAACAGCTCACCGACACCGAATCGAGACCCTTGGCGCAGGATAGGCCGCCAATGATGCCCCGCGCGGATGACCTCGGCGTGCGTGATAAGATCGCGCACGAGAGTTTCCGCCGCGCATTGCTGACGACCCAGGACGCGTCTGCGCTGCTCGCGCCCGTACGCGCAGGACTTGAACAGGTCGAAGAGAAAATGAAGAGCGTTGACGCCGACGTGTTCGCGCCTCTGGCCAACGCTTTCCTCGAACTGATCGGCCAGGGCGGGAAACGGTTGCGTCCGGCTCTGGCGCTGCTGGCCGCAGGGCTCCAGGACGCCAACCCCGAACATAGTAATTCACGCCTCAAGGTCGATGGTCTGCAGACTGCGTCGGATGAGGTTCGGAACGGGCGCACTCTCATTGCCCTGGCTGCGGCGGTAGAGATGCTTCACACCGCCACCCTCGTCCACGACGATGTCATCGACGGCGCGCTGCTGCGTCGTGACGCACCCACGCTTAACGCCTCCTGGAGCGCAGGGGCCACGGTTCTTGCCGGCGACTATATGTTCGCCCGCTCCGCCCAGTTCGCCGCCGAGACCGACAATGTGCGCGTCATCACCATCTTCAGTGATACCCTGCGCGTGATTGTCGATGGCGAGATGCGCCAGCTTTCAGATCGCAACGACTTTCGCCAGGACCGCCAAGCCTACTACCAGCGTATCTATGCCAAGACGGCCAGTCTTTACAGTGCCGCGACCGAAGCGGCCGCCGTCCTGGTCGGTCTGTCGCCGGAACGGGTCCAGGCCCTCAAATCCTTCGGCTATCAGTTCGGAATGGCCTTTCAGATCGTGGACGACATCCTCGACTTTGTCGGCACCGACGCCACCCTGGGCAAGCCCGTTGGAAGCGACCTGCGCCAGGGAACCCTGACTCTGCCCTTCCTCTACTACCTGCGCGAACTGCCCCAGCCGCAAAGCGTGGTGTCCCGTCTGCTCCAGGCCCGAGAGCGCGCCGATGCCGGCGACCCCGGCATCCTGTCTGCAACCGTGCAGGAGATCGTCCAGGCCGTGCGCGCCAGCGGCGCAATCGAAGCCGCGCATCAGGAAGCGCTCGGCTTCCTCGACCACGCGGTTCACGACTTGGCTCCTTTCAATGACAACCTCTGCCAGCGATCGCTTCTGGGCCTCTGCGCCTTTGTTGTGCAGCGCAGCAGCTGAATCGAGACCGCCAGCGGTCGGAAATCAGCGAATGTCTCTGCGCAACGTCCGCCAACCGGCCCTCTGAACACTCGCCAACGAGATGCTTCAACGACTTCGCCGCCGCGCGCACAGCCCCCGCAACACCGATCCTCAAGGGGATGACGCCCATCCGCAAACGGACAGGAGACCGCCGCCGACGGATCTGGTGATCGTGATCATCTCCTGGAACGTCTGGGATCATCTGCGCGCCTGTCTGACCTCCATCGAACAGCAAAGCGCACCGATGGACGAAGGACGCGACAAAGAACGAGACAGAGAAACGAGGACCAGGGCCGCTTCCCCCTCCTCGACACCTGTGCGCCGCTTCGGGCCGAGCAATGAGGCCACCCTCCAGGTCGTCGTGCTCGACAATGCCAGCGAAGACGCTACGACATCTCTCCTGCCAAGCCGCTTCCCCTGGGTACAGACCATCTTCAGCGAAGAAAACCTGGGCTTTACCCGCGGCAACAACCGGGCTCTGGAAGCGATGGGGTTTGACCCCCTGCCGCCGCAGGACGCAGTAAGGGAACACGCCGGGCAGAACCGCGCCGAGAGCCCCGCCGAGCCGGTTCCGACATCTTACGGCAACTCGGTAACGGACTCGACCCCGCGTCCCGCCGCCAAGGCGCGATTTATCTACTTCCTCAATCCGGACACCGAGCTACTTCCCGGCAGCCTGTGGGCGCTCTACAACGGTATCAACGAAGACGAAACCATCGGCGCGATTGGCCCCCAACTGCGCTACACGGACGGCGCGCTTCAGAGCAGCCGTCGACGCTTCGCCGGCCCTCTCACCGGCTTTTTCGAAAGCACATGGCTGGAGCAGATGTGGCCCCGCAACCCATGGACCCGCAGCTATCACCTCGCCGACTGGCCGGCCGACGCCCGCCAGGACGTTGACTGGCTTGTCGGCGCAGCTCTCCTGGTGCGGCGAGAGGTGTTGGCGGAGCTCGGCGGCTTTGATCCCCAGTTCTTCATGTACAGCGAAGAGACCGACCTCTGCCGCCGCATCAAGCGCGTCGGCTGGCGCGTCGTCTACGAACCGGTCGCAATCGTCATCCACGCCGAGGGCCGCAGCAGCGGTCAGGTCAGCGCCCAGCGCCATATTCTCTTCAACCGCAGCAAGGTGCGTTATGTGCGCAAGTGGCACGGCCCCACATGGGCAGAGCTGCTGCGCCGCTATCTGCTCCTCGAATTCCGCCTGCAGATAATGAGCGAATCCATCAAAGCCTTCCTGGGCCACAAACGGGCGCTGCGCCGCACCCGCGTCGCCGCCTATCGCGACGTCCTGAAGAGCGGACTGGAGTGAATTGGACAGTGCCAGACCCTTCCGCCGCCTCTCTCTCCTCTCCGCTCTCTCCTCGCCCTTCTCACTCCCCAATCTTTCTGTCTCACCGTCTCTTCGTGTAATATGCTGCTGAACGCGCTGCCGCTTCATCCTGCCAGCGCAACCTACCAGGAGAAACTTCAGTGGCCCGATTTCAGACCAAACCGATCAGCGGCGCACGCGACTTTCTGCCCCTGGACGTACTGCGCCGCCAATACGTCATTAACGTCATCGAACGCGTCTACCAAAGCTACGGCTTTGAACCGCTCGACACCCCGGTGATGGAACGACTCGATACCCTGCTCGGAAAATATGGCGAAGAGGGCGATCAGTTGATCTTCCGCGTCGCCAAGCGGGGAGCCAAACTCAAACGGGCGCTCGCCGACGCCCCAACCGAAGACGAAATCGCCGACGCCGGCCTGCGTTACGACCTGACCGTGCCGCTCGCCCGCATTGTCGCCGAATATAGCAACCAGCTCCCTCGCTACTTCAAGCGTTACCACATCGCGCCCGTCTACCGCGCCGACCGCCCCGCCAAGGGGCGCTTCCGCGAGTTCTACCAGTGCGACCTCGATGTCGTCGGCTCCTCCAGCCAGTTGGTCGAAGCCGAGGTCCTCAACGCCGGCGCCCAGGTCCTGCAGGAGCTCGGCTTCCGCGGGCGCGATGCGGCCGGCTTTCTGCTGCGCCTGAACCACCGCGGCGTGCTGCGCGGTCTGATGGAGGTAACCGGTGTACCCACCGAACTGGAATCGGACGCCCTGGTCGCCGTCGACAAGCTGGACAAGATCGGCCTCGACGGCGTGGAAAAGGAGTTGCGGTCGCGCGGGATCGATCACACCGCCTCAACTGCCCTTCTGGACTTGATGGCCTCCGCGCCGGAAGATACGGACTCGGCGCTCTGCTGGCTCGAAGACAAGCTGGCATGCTCCGAAAACGGCGCACAGGCTGTGGCCGAACTGAAAAATGTAGTTACGCTGACGCAGACTGGCCCGGCCGGCGATCACATCCGTATCGACCCATACCTGGCGCGCGGCCTGAGCTACTACACAGGGCCCATTTACGAAATCGAATTCCCCACCCTGAGCGGCTCCGGCGGCGCCGGCGGACGCTACGACGACCTGATCGGCATGTTCAGCAACCGCTCGATCCCCGCCTGCGGCTTCAGCCTGGGGCTGGAGCGCATCCTCCTGATCATGGAGGAGCGCAATCTCTTCCCCCAAAAATTGGCCGGTCAGCCCCAGATCCTGGTTACCAATTTCGACCGCGAGACACTGGCCGCGAACGTTGAGTTGGCACGTTCCCTCCGACAGGCCGGTCTGCGCGTTGACCACTACCCGGACCCGGACAATCTGGGCCGGCAGTTCAGATATGCCGAGGAGCGCAACATCCCCGTTGCCCTTCTGTTGGGTGGGGATGAGTTGACGGCCGGCGCCGTCACCGTCAAAGACCTGATCAGCGGCGAGCAGGAGTCGGTGGCGCAAGCAAGTGTAGCCGAACATCTTTGCGCGGGACTTCATTAGGGTTCGCTTCCGGTCTTGCCGACTGTCCCTTTTCGCATCATTTGCGATATAATCACGCAACCGCCGCACAGTGATACATGCCTCACCCAAACTGGATAAGCAGTTGCGAATATCCATACATCTCCTTGAGGAGGAAACTATGAAGCAATCTATGAAGCAATCAGTCTTGAGCCGACGTCAATTCCTGCAGCTGTCAGCCGGCGTGACCGCCACTTCGTTTCTGGCCGCTTGTGTAGCCCCGGCCGCGCCCGCAGATAGCGGTGACGCCGGGAGTATGGAGTCTGTCACCATTGATGTCTGGGCCTACCCCCGCACTGAGAACGACGGGGACATCGTCTATGCCCCCTTGAATGAAGGATTTCATGCAGCCCATCCTGACATCATGGTGGAGGTCGAGGTGCAGCCCTGGGGCGGGCGTCGCGAAAAACTCTACGCCGCGGCCGCTGCCGGTGAAGCGCCCGACATCTGGGACGCAACCACCGATACCGTGCCGGCCTATATCACCAAAGACGTGATCCTTGGTCTTGACGACCATCTCACGGCTGACGACCTGGCCGACTATACCGATGCCGAAGTCGAAGCGGCAAGCCTTGACGGCGTTCTGTACATGCCGCTGATCGAAGCCGAAGTCAACGGCATCGCCTACAACGGCGGCTTGCTTTCCGAACTGGGCTATGACCCTGCCACCGCCTCATTCGGGACGTGGGATGAGCTCTATGCCCTGGGTGAGCGGGCCGCAGAGCAGAACTGGTATCTGGAAAGCCTCAGTACTTTCAGCTGGGGCGGCTTCCTGGTTACTGTCCACGAAGCAGGCGGCCAGGTCTATACGGACGACCGCACCGACTCCAACTTCCTCGAACAGCCCGTCATCGATGCCCTGACCCGCTGGGTCAAAGAGTTCCAGGAGGGTTGGGTCCCCCTGGAATACGCCATCGGCAGCGTCGATGAACAGGGTGGCCTGCCTGACTACTGGCTCTCGTTGGAACAGGTGACCGCACGCAGGGAAGATGCAGCCTGCATCCAGGACGTTGAAGCGAACCCGGATCTGGAGTATGTGATCGGCCATCCCCGCAGCATGGACAGCTCAATTACCGCGGTTTCCGGCATCGTTTCTGGCCAGGGTTGGGCCATCACCAGCCAGAGCGATGCGGTTGATGCTGCGGTTACATGGGTCAAGTACATGATCATGCCGGAACAGGTCGGGACACGCGCCAACCTGGCAGGCACCACGCCCGTCGGCAACAAATCCAGGGAAATCTGGAGTCCTGCACCCTGCACAGCCGAGTACGTAGACCGTTTCGGACCGCTGCTGTTCGCCGGTGTCGACACCAATACCCTCTGGCAGGAAAGTAAGGTTGTCGCCGGCCCGCAGTTCCAGGCCGCCGTACTTGGTCAGGCCACAGTGGAAGAAGCGTTGGAGACCATCAAGACCGAAATCGACGCGCTTCTGCTGGAACAGTACGGATAATGGAGCCAACTCCTTTGCAGTAGGCCCAACAAAGATCGCAGAGTTGCGGGGAAGCAGGATGAACGCCCGCCCCGATAACTCTGCGATCTTTTGTTCGGATTGGAGAAGCTGATCATGGCCGTTGCCGGTTCATCCCAGAGCAATAACGCCCAATTCCTCAAACGACTGCGGAGCTCCCTGCCCTGGTATCCCTTTATTGTCATCAACGCCCTGGTCTTCGTGATCTTCAATCTTGTCCCCTGGTTTTCGATGTTCCGTTACAGCGTCCTGAAGACCGACCTGCTCTCGACGCGTGAATTTGTTGGGCTGGATCACTTTTTGCGAATGCTGACCGATGCCAAGCTCCACAAAGCCATGCTCAACACAGCCTGGTTTACGCTCATGTATATCCCCCTCCTGGTGGGAATTTCTTTGGGCGTTGCTGTGCTTGTAAATCGGCCGCTGCGGGGCATGAAAGCCTTCCGTGCGATCTACTTTCTTCCCAATATTACGTCGGTGGCGGTCCTTGCCCTGATCTTTCGTCGCTTCCTCTCCCCGCGCCCCGATGGCCCCCTTAACTTTCTGATCGGGCTGGTCGGCATCCCGCCCCAGAAGTGGTTGATCGATCTATATCAGGCCATGCCCAGCATTGTCGGGATCAGTCTCTGGGAGGCGTTCGGTTATTTTATGGTCATCTGGCTGGCCGGGCTGCAGGCCATCCCCAATGAGCTCTATGACGCCGCCAAAGTGGATGGCGCAAACGGATGGCGTCTCCATCGCTACGTCACCATTCCCCTGCTGCGCCCGACCGCGGCCTTTATCATCGTTATCGCCACCATCGGCGCACTGCAGGTCTTCGGTTCAATCTTCATTCTGACCGGCGGCGGACCTGTAAACGCGACAACGACCGTGGTCTACCAGATCTACAATGAAGCTTTCAACTTCGGCCGCTTCGGTTACGCGTCCGCGCTGTCGATTCTCTTCTTTGCAATTATTCTGATCATCGCTCTGATTCAGTCCCGTTATCTGCGTTTTGGAGACGACGTTTACTAGCTGAATTGTGAGGAAAATCGCCGGTCATTGGGGACAGCCCTTGTCGGAGTAGACCGGCGCCTGACTATTTGCCTTGGCATGATCGCTTTGGAGTTCTCCTGATGTCAGTTTCCGAATCCAGCAGCCCATCAGTCGAAAAGCCCAACCTGATTCGAGAGACAATCATCTACATACTGATGGCGGTGGTGGCGATCACGACCGTTGGGCCGTTTCTGATCATGCTGTCTGTATCTCTCACGCAAAACATCCGCTTTATCACCTTCCCAATTGAACTGATCCCAACGCCGATTACATTGGAGAATTTCCAGACACTTTTTGCCAGGACGGACGCGTTGCGCTGGCTCTTCAACAGTGTCTATGTCGCGGTTATATCAACTCTGGGCGGAGTGATCACCTCAAGCATGGCCGGATATGCCTTCGCCAGGGGCAATTTCTGGGGCAAGAACGTTATCTTCATGCTTTTCCTGGGCATTCTGATCATGCCCGATACGGCCCTGATCGTGCCCCAGTTTGTCGTTCTCTCGCGACTAGGCCTGGTCAACACCTATTCGGCTCTGATCGGACCCTGGTTTGCCTCCATTTTCGGTACCTTCCTGCTGCGCCAGGCCTACCTGAGCATCCCCCGCGACTATGACGATGCCGCAACCATCGATGGCGCCAATCTATGGCAGAACTGGTGGCATGTGCTGATGCCGCAGGTCGTACCCACCATGGCGACACTGGCTGTTCTCCGCTTTATGGGCAACTGGAACTCCTTTTTCTATCCCATGATCGTTACATCCAAATCGGATATGCGCACCCTTACCGTCGGTTTGGGCACTGTGGCGCGCTCCGGCGGAGATGCAGGGTTGGATATGGCCGGCGCGGTGCTCGGCTTCCTCCCGACCCTGCTCGTCTTTGTCCTCATGCAGCGTTACATTATCCGCGGCATCTCACTCAGCGGCGTGAAAGGCTGATCATTCGCATGGCGCAACAACGAAAAATCCTCTACTTGCCTCCGGTTGGCCTCTCCGAAGATATTCTCTCCCCGGAGGCTGTCTCAATACTGGAGAGCCTGGGCACCGTGATCTGGAACGAACTGGATCGCAACTACACCGGTGATGAGCTGCTTGAGCTGATCCCTGGCGCGGCCGTCGTCGTCACCTCCTGGGGATCGCCCCAGATCACAGCAGAACACGTAGCCGCAGCCCAAGACCTGCAGATCGTCGGTCATGCCGCCGGTTCAGTCAAGACCCGCCTGGCAGAATCCGGCCATGAACGCGGCATTGTCCTCCTCAGCGCCGCCGACGTCATCGCCGAATCCGTCGCTGAATACACGCTATGGGCCATGCTCAGCGGTCAGCGCAATCTCTGGCCTTACGAACAAAGCATGAAGGTCGAACGCGGCTGGAAACCCGCCCACAACTGGCCCGGTCACTCTCTTTACTCCAAGAAGGTGGGGCTCGTCAGCGCCAGCATGGTGGGCCGCCGCGTCATCGGTCTGCTGAAACCATTCAACTGCGCTGTGTCGGTCTACGACCCTTATCTCAGCCAGGAAGACGCCCGCCTGCTCGATGTGCGCAGCGTCTCCCTGGAAGAGATATTTGCCGGCTCCGATATCATCTCGGTGCATGCCCCGATCACGCCCGAAACCAGGAAGATGATCACCCGCGTCCACTTTGAGTCGATTCGCGACGGCGCACTCTTCGTACACACTGCTCGCTCCTGGGTTCTGGATCAGGATGCCCTGGTTGCCGAGCTGCAGAAGAACCGTTTCAACGCCTACATCGATGTCTTCGAGCCGGAACCCCTGTCCCCCGACCATCCCATCCGCGATCTCGACAATGTCTTCCTGTCCCCCCATGTTTCGGGCCACACAGTCGAGAACCGCATGCGTCTGGTCGAAGAGATCGTCCGCGACATCCAACGTTTCTACAACGACGAACCGCTGCGTCTGGCTGTACCGTATGAGAAACTGAAGATAATGGCCTGACGCCGCAACGCAGTTATCGGAAAGTAGGAGCAATGATGTTGCCCAAGCATGCCCAGGCAGTGATTATCGGCGCCGGAATCGCTGGCTGTAGCGTGGCCTACCACCTGACGAAACTCGGATGGCGCGAGATCGTCGTCGTCGATCAGGGCCCGCTCTTCGAGACCGGCGGCTCCACTTCGCACGCGCCGGGCCTGGTCTTCCAGCTCAACGCCTCCAAAACGATGACCGAGTTCGCACGCTACAGCGTCGATCTCTGGACCCGCATGGAGTTCGGCGGTGAACCGTGCGCCCGCCAGGTCGGCAGCATGGAAGTCGCCTGGACGCCCGAACGGCTCACCGATCTCAAACGCAAGCACGGCTACGGCCTCGCCTGGGGCGTCGAAAGCCACATGCTCAGCCCGGACGAAGCGCGTGCCCGCTTTCCACTCCTCTCCGACCGCATCTATGGCGCGCTCTACGTCCCCTCCGACATCCAGACGAAAGCCACCCGGTCGGCTGAGGCCATGGCGCGCGCGGCCGAGCAAGCCGGCGCCCAATTCTTCGGCGGCGTCAAAGTTACCGGCTTCGCCACCGCCGCCGGCCGCATCTCCTCCGTGCAGACCGCCCACGGTGAAATCGAGACAGACCTCGTCGTCGCCGCCACCGGCATCTGGGCGCCCAAGGTTGGCGGTATGGCCAACGTCCCGATCCCGCTGTCGCCGCTGCAACATCTCTACGCCGTTACCGCGCCCTTGCCTGAACTGGCCGGCGTTGCCGAAGAGATTTCCCTCCCCTTGCTCCGCAACCAGGACAAGGCGATGTATTTCCGGCAGGTGGGCGAGAGCATCGGCATCGGCTCTTACCAGCACGAACCGCTCCTGCTGGACGCCGCCGACCTCCCCGACCACACCGTGGACGGCATGCCCCCTGCAGAAATGCCCTTCCCCCCTGCCCACTTCGAGGCCGCGCTGACCGCAGCCGCTGAACTGTTGCCCAGCCTCAAAGACGTGGAGCTGACGCGCAGACTCAACGGCATCTTCTCATTCACCAACGACGGCTTCCCCGTACTCGGCGAATCGCCGCGACTGCCCGGTTTCTGGTCCGCCCAGGCTGTCTGGATCACACACGCCGGCGGCGTGGGCAAGGCGGTCGCCGAATGGATCGTTGAAGGGGAGCCCGCGACCGACCTGCACGAATGCGACATAAGGCGCTTCCACCCGCACGCCCTCAGCCGCCCCTACGTCCGCGCCCGCGCCGCACAGCAGTACCGCGAGGTCTACGACATCATCCACCCCTGCCAACAGATGACCCACCCCCGCAACCTGCGCCTGACGCCGTTCCACGCACGCCAGCAGGAGTTGGACGCCGTCTTCTTCGAAAACGCAGGCTGGGAACGCCCCCAGTGGTACGACACCAATCTGGCCTTGCTCGAGCTGCTCGACGTGGACGGCACAGCCCGTAACGGCTGGGCCGCGCAGGAATGGTCGCCGGCGGTCGCGGCGGAACACGCAGCCGCGCGGGAACGGGTGGCGCTCTTCGATCTGACGCCCTTCGCCATATTCGAGTTGACCGGCCCCGGCGCGCTCGCCGCTCTGCAGCGCCTGGCAGCCAACCAGATGGACAGACCCGTCGGTTCCATCACCTACACCGCCATGCTGACCCCGCGCGGCGGCATCAAGTGCGACCTGACCGTCACCCGCCTGGCCGAGCAGCGCTTCATGATCGTGACCGGCGGCGCAATGGGCCTCCACGATCTGGACTGGATGGAGAGCCATCTGCCTGGAGACGGGTCTGCCACCTTGACCGACATATCGCCCGCCCAGTGCTGCATCGGCCTATGGGGCCCGTACGCCCGCGACCTTCTCAGCCGCGTCTGCGAAGACGACCTCAGCGACGCGGCCTTCCCTTACCTGACCGCCAAGCAGCTAACGATCGCCGAGGTCCCCGTGCTGGCCTTGCGAATCTCCTACGTCGGTGAACTCGGTTGGGAACTCTACGCCCCGTTCGAGCTGGGCCTGCGCCTTTGGGATATCCTCTGGGAGGCGGGTAGTCCTCTCGGCCTGATCGCGGCCGGCGGCGGCGCTTTCGACTCGCTCCGGCTCGAAAAGGGCTACCGTCTCTGGGGCCAAGACATCCACACCGAGTACAATCCCTACGAGGCCGGCATCGGCTTTGCCGTGGACATGGACAAGGGTGACTTCATCGGCCGCGATGCGCTGGCAACGGCTCGCGTGCAGGGCAACACGCGCCAGCTCTGCTGCATGACACTGGACTGCCCCGACGCCGTCGTCATGGGAAAGGAGCCGATCATGGACGCAGACCGCGTCCTGGGCTACGTGACCAGCGCAAATTACGGCCACACAATCGGCCGCGGCATCGTCTACGGCTATCTGCCGGTCGACTACGCTGAAGAGGAAACCGGCGTGGACATCCGCTACTTCAACGAACGTCTTCCCGCAACCGTCGCCCGCGAGCCCCTCTACGACCCGCGCGGCGCCAAGATGAAGGCATAACACACAACTGGCTACTGCCCACTAAATACTTGAAACTCAAAACCAAAAACTAGTCACCACGGAGCTTCTCCACATGCAACAGACACTACTCATCGACGGTCTCAAGCGCCGCCGCCTGCCCATAAACCTGCGCCAGAGCGGAAACAGCGATGCCCGCATGCTCATCTCAACCCGCATCAGGAAATCTCCCTGGTGGCATCTGTCCAAGGCCGCCGGCTGCTGGGCCTACACCACCTACAACCACCAGTACCACCCCCGCGCCTACATCAAACCCGAAGACGGCGGCATGCTCGCCGAGTACAAATTCCTTACCGAGCACGTCAGCATGTGGGACGTGGCCGTCGAACGCCAGATCCAGGTCAAGGGACCAGAAGCCGCGCAGTTCGTCGACTACCTCATCACCCGCGACGTGCATACCCTGATGCCAAACATGCGCGCCCGCTACGTGATCCTCTGCAACCAGTACGGCGGCATCATCAACGACCCCGTGCTCCTGCGCGTCGCCGACGACGAGTTCTGGTTCAGCATCTCCGACTCCGACGTGCTGCTCTGGGCCCAGGGCGTCAACTCCACCGGCCGCTTCAACGTTGACATCCACGAGCTCGACGTATCTCCTGTCCAGATCCAGGGCCCCAAGTCGGCCCCGCTGATGGAGAAGATGTTCGGCTCCCACATCCGCGAGATCCTTTACTACGGCCTCATCCACGAAACGCTCAACGGTCATCCCGTAACGATTTCACGCACCGGTTTCTCCGCCGAGGTCGGCTTTGAGATCTACCTGCACAACGCCATGCTCCACGCCGACGACGTCTGGCCCTACATCCTTGAGCAGGGCGAGGAGTTCAATCTCGGCGTCATCGCGCCCAGCCATATCCGCCGCATCGAAGCCGGCATCCTTTCCTACGGCCAGGATATGGACATCGAGAACAACCCCTACGAAGTGCGGCTCGGCTGGCAGGTGGACCTGGACAAAGGTGACTTTATAGGCAAAGAGGCGCTAACGAAGATCAAGCAGGAGGGAGTGAGTCAGCGGCTGGTCGGTCTGCGCGTCGGCGGCGAGCCGATCGTCTGGTACAACGAGGATTTCTACCTGGTCAAGGACAACGACACCGGAGACGACGTCGGCTACGTAACCAGTGCCTTCTGGTCTCCGGCCCAGGACTCAAACATCGCCCTGGCGGTCATGCCCCGCTCCCACTGGAAACGCGGCACTCAGGTCAAAGTCCAACTCCCCGCCGACGGCATCGTCGACGCCCAAGTCGTGCGCGTCCCCTTCGTCGACCCGACCAAAGAGCGGCCGAAGACTGAGTTGTGAAATCGTAGTGGTCGGCTTTCAGTGGTCAGGAAGACATCTCACCACTGAGATTTCTGCGCAAGAATACGGCTTATGGATCGTCACAGAACGGTAAACCAAGTTTCTCTAAGTCGTTATCCACTACATCTCGCCATACTTCTGGTACGCAGTCCTTCAACCGGTTGCCTGAGAGGTGCAACTCTTTCAGGTTGGCGAGCTTACCCAACTCTGACGGAATTGGACCGCTCAACTCATTGTCCCAGAGGCTCAACGCAGTCAAGTTGATGAGTTTGCCCAATTCCGACGGAATCGTCTCACTCAACTGGTTGCTGGAGAGGTACAACTCTCTTAGTTTAGTGAGATTGCCCAATTCTGATGGAATTGGGCCACTCAACTCATTGTTCCATAGGTCCAACCTGGTCAGGTTGGTGAGATTACCCAACTCTGACGGAATTGGACCGCTCAACTCATTGTCCCATAGGTCCAACTTGGTCAGGTTAATCAGCTTGCCCAACTCTGACGGAATTGGACCACGCAACTGGTTGCTAGAGAGATACAACTCTTCTAGCTTAATGAGATCGCCCAACTCCGGCGGAATCGCCCCTGTCAACCCGTTATCGGAGAGACCCAACCACTCTAATCTGGTGAGCATGCCCAATTCTGGCGGAATTGCCCCTGTCAACCCGTTATCGGAGAGCCCCAACCACTCTAACCTGGTAAGCATGCCCAATTCTGGCGGAATCGTCCCTATCAACCCGTTACCGGAGAGCCCCAACCATTCCAGCTCAGTTAGCATGCCCAACTCTGGCGGAACTGTCCCAATTAGCCCGTTGTCGGAGAGACCCAACCACTCTAACCTAGTGAGCATGCCTAATTCTGGCGGAATCGCTCCAAACAGCCTGTTATGGGAGAGTTCCAGCCATTCCAACTCAGTGAGCATGCCCAACTCTGGCGGAATCAACCCACGTAACCAATTATCTGCAAGATCCAGCCCCTCCAATTTAACGAGTCCACCCAACTCTGGCGGAATTGTCCCACGCAATAGGTTGCTATAGAGGTTTAGCGATTCCAGGTTGATGAGGTTGCCTAGTTCAGGCGGAATCGAACCGCTAAGCTTGTTGTTCCCGAGACCCAGCCATTCCAACTCGGTGAGCCTGCCCAAGCCAGGGGGAATTGTCCCACTCAACTGGTTGCTATCGAGATCCAGCGATTTCAGGCTGGTAAGTTTGCCTAACTCTGGAGGAATTTCTCCACTCAAGCGGTTGTTACCGGCCCACAGTGATTCCAGGTTGATGAGGTTGCCTAGTTCAGGCGGAATCGACCCGCTCAACCCGTTCTCGGGCAGATCCAGTCCCGTGACACGATCACCGCTGTCCGCAACAACACCGTACCACCTTCCGATCGGCGCATCGGTCAGCCAATTGTCGCTCCTCAGCCAGTTAGCGCCGTCTGTGGCATGATAAAACGTGACCAACACATCCCGGTCCGTGAGCGGGGCGGTTGGTGTCACTCGGTCCGTGGGTGTGTCAGCTGGTATCGTTTGGTCCGTAGTGGGGATCGGCGGAATCGGGACACATGCCGCGACCAAGGTGAGCGGTATCCACAGCGCCAGGACGGTTACAATCGCTCTTGTAAGAAAGGAAGAGCGAAATCTGTCACAATTTTTTCTTCGCATCATCAGTGCTTCCTCTCCTTATAAGATGGCTAAAGTCCATCGTCAATTCTGCGCTTGGCCGCTCCCCTTGTCATGCTTCGTAGCGCGGGCGGGTTGAATCACAACCCCCCCAGCCCAAACTCCACTTCCAAATCCACCGTTGCGCCGCTTGCAATGGCCCGCTTGATCCCCGCCTCGAACTGCAGCTCCTGTAGCCCGGCCACGCCCGGTATCGGCGGAGGCGCACCATCCCGCACGCTGTCCAGGTAGGCGTTGATCGCCTTGCCGAACGACGCCCGGTACTGGTCCCAGCGCGAGATATCGAACGTCAGGTTGTGCCGTTCATGCCGGCCCGTGCGATAGTTGATCACCTCCATCTCGCCGTCCAGGTCCCGCATACTCAGCCGCCCGTGCTTATACGCGAAGGTCAACTCGTAGAGCGGCAGTTTAGGATCGATGTCTGACGTCCCGATCAGCGTGCCCGTCGCGTCGTTCACCAAGCGCGCCGCCACCGTCACATTGCGCGCTTCGTCGGCGCCCGTGCCTGGCGAGGACGCCTGCGCGCTGATACTGGCCGCCGGACCCATGAAATACAGCAACAGGTCGATGCAGTGGCTCCAACAATTGTAATGCACCAAGCCCGTGAAATGGACCGGCTCCCCGAACGCCTCCCTTTCCACGATCTCCCGCGCCAGCCGCGTCTGGTCGAAAAAGCGGTAGTTGAACACCATCGCCGTCTCTACGCCTGCGCCGTGCGCTGCCTGCATCATTCCACGCGCATCGAAAAAATCCTCCTCTACGACATTGGCCTGCCCGTGCCGCGCCGCCAGCGGCTTCTCGAAAAACAGCCTTTTCGGCCCGTACGGCAGCAGCGCGTTCGCCGCGTCAAGACGGTCCGTCTCCTTGGTAAAGATCAGGCAGGTGTCCGGCTCGTCCGCCATCAGGTCGGCCGCATCCGCCGCCACGCGCCCGCCGAACTGTTCCGCCACCGCCTCCGCCTTGCTGCGCGTACGGTTCAAGTAGCTGAGTTGAATATCCTCGCGCTCGACGATGTAAGGCAGATAGTTCCTCTCGGCAACGCCGCCGGTTCCCACCACTGCAATCTTCATTGTCATCCTTTTCCCCTCAGGTTTGATTGTCCGGTTAATAGCTATACTTCAACCAGGCGGAAATTATAGGAGCCCGAACCTACCCGAAAAGTGATGGCGTCCCCGTTATCCTCGCCCGCGCCGACACCCGCAACGCCCGGTCTGAACATTCCCGCTTCCCAGATTGGTCTTCCACCCTCGCTGACAGCCACCGCGTCCAGACCCAACTTGGGCACGCCGACCTCCGCTGTCGTGTTGACGGGAACTGTCACCTGCATATTGAACTCACCCGTGTCCCGCTGCCAGGCAACCGCCACCGCACCCGACTGCGTCTTGACCACCGCCTCCACCTCTGTCAGTCCGCCAACCACCTTGGGGCTGATCGCGCTCGTCCGGTAGCCGGGGCTTGTCAGGCTGATGCCGGCCAGCGTACGGTAGAAAAAGACCTCCGTACTGCAGAACATCTTCATGTTCAGGCTCAGCTCCTCCTCCGGGTCGCCGTTCCACGACTCCCACACCGTCGTCGCGCCCTTGGCGATCTGCTCGCCCCAGCTCGGAAAAGTCGTCTGCGACATAAGCTCGGCCATTACTTCCGCCTGCCCACAACGCGGCAGCGCGTTTTCCAGCGCCGCCGTACCGATGATGCCTGTCGTCAGATGCCCATTGTGGCGCACGCGGATATCCTCGATCAGGTTGGCGACAACCGCCGCCGCCCTCTCTGCCGGAACCAGGTCAAGGTGCAGTGCCACGGCGTTCGCGGTCTGGCTTCCGCCCCCGTACTGGTTGCTCTCTGCGTCCAGAAACTCGCGGTTGAACGCCTCCTTGATCGCCCCGGCCAGCGCACCGTACCCCTCCGCGTCATCCTCCTCGCCCAAAACGCGCGCCGCCTGCGCCAGGATCCCCACGCAGTGCTGGTAATAGGCCGTCGATGTGAGCGCCATCGGCGTATGCAACGGCTTGAAGCTGGAGCTCCCGTCCGTCTGCGGCTCCATATGGTCGCCCAAGCCGTGGCGCATGATATGCCCATCCGCCAGCGCGCCGTAGAAAGCCATCATTCGCTTCAGCGGGCGGTAATGCCTCGCCAGAACGCGCCCGTCGCCGTAATGCCGGTAGGCCTGCCACACAAAGATCGGGTACGTACTCGCCCAATCCATCCAGCGCAGATACGCGTCCATCGTCCTGCGCCAGTGCAGCGGAGCCACCACCGGGATATCGCCCTCCTCATTCTGCGCATCGGCGATGTCCTCCAACCACTTCGCCCAGAAACTGGCGCTTTCAAAGTTGTAAAGATAGTCCTCGGCGATAAACCCCGGATCGCCCAGCCACGCCACCCGTTCCGAACGGTCGGCCGCGTCCTGCGAAATGCTCTGAAAACTGCCCCGCAGCGTCCAGTGTACATTGCTGTGAATCCGGTTGAAGAGCTCGTCAGAACAGCGAAAACGGCTCTCGGTCCCCACCGCCGTATGCACCACACGTCCCTCCACGCTCTTCGGCGTGGGCACACCCGGATAGCCGGTGATTTCAACGTAGCGGAAACTGTGCAGCGTGAATCTCGGCTCCCATACCTCGGCGCCACTGCCTCTAAGCGTAAAACTGTCCGTCTGCCGCGCGCAATGATGTACGCCCCCATCGCGGCCGGTCCCCTGCCTGTAATCCTCCTCCGAATCGGGGGCATTGCACAGATTGCTGCGCGCGTCCAGCGTCCCGTCCGCGTGGAGGCAGGTTCCATGCCGCAGCGTTACCGTCGCGCCCGCCGGCCCCCGCACCCGCAACCGGCACCAGCCGGTGATCGTCTGCCCGAGGTCGAAGACATACACACCCTCGCCCGGACTGGTCATCGTGACCGCCGGCCGCGTCTCGATCACGCGCGCCGGCGGCATACATTGCGCAACCAGCGCGCCGCCGGGCGCGTCCACACCCACAGCCTGCTGCCAGCCCGCGTCGTCGTAACCGGGGCTGTCCCACCCCACTTCTTCCAAGCGCGCGTCGTAACGCTCGCCGTTGTTGAAATCGTTGTACGTGATCGGGCCCGGCGCCGTCTTCCATTCGCCGTCGGAAACAATGCTGACCTTCCTGCCATCCGCGTACTCAATGATCGCTTGCAGCAGCAGCCTGGGCCTGTCCCCGTATGGCGTGCGGTGGCTGGGCGACGGCGGGATGTCCTCCTCCGCGCTGTACCAACCGTGGCCCAGCATGACGCCGAAAACGTTGGCGCCCGGCTGCAACAGCTCCGTGACATCGTGGCTCACATAGAGCACGCGCGAGCCCAAAGCAATCGGCTGATCGTTGTTGTAATACGTGTTCCCGGGGTCCAGCACGCTCTGCCCCACCTTGGCGCCGTTCACATACAGTTCCCCATAACCCAGCCCGGACATGTGAACAGTCGCCCGCCGCACCGGCCTGTCCAGGGTGAAATCTCGCCGCAGCAGCGACGCGGAGATCGAACTGTCGGCCGCGCCAACCCAACGGCCCTGCCAGTCGCTGGCCTCCAGCAGCCCCATGCTGAACATCGCCGGAGCGCTAAAGCCGCTGGCATTCCCATCCCCGTCCCACACCCGCACCGCCCACCAGCAGCGCTCATTGCTCGCCAGCGCCGCGCCTCCGTATTCGACATGCGCCATTTCAGACGACGTGACCCGGCCGCTGTCCCATCTGTCGCCTTCCCCGACCAGCAGATTTGCTTCGCTGCTGGTAACCAGGATCCTGTAGGCCGTCTGGCTCTGGCCGCGCTCATCCGCGCGCAGCAGCCAGCTGAAACGCGGTTTTCGGGCGTCGATGCCCACCGGGTCGACGGCGTATTCACACTGTAAATCAAAGGGGGTGATCATTGTGCTACCGTGTCCGAATGAACAGGGGTAAGCAACTCCGAGCCGTATTGTACCAGAAATCCACGTACCAGCAGGAGTGGGAGCGCATACTGGGACGTTCGAGACCCGTGGATGAGCATGACTCTAAACCGAAGTCGGTACATGGAAAATCCTTCGTTGGTTGAGGGAGCAAATGATAAGTGGTCCAAAATAGAGTCATTTGCGGCGCCATTACGGTATCTGCTATGATTCAGCAACCGATCCTTCCTTACTCTTTTTCCCATCCAGGAGGAATCCCATGACCCGAAAAGCACAAGCTTCCCTGACGCTCCCCGTCTCCCGCCGTGCCTTCCTCAAGACAGCCGGCGCCGGCGCCGCGGTCGCCGCGCTCAGCGCCTGTGCCGCGCCCGTTGCCGCCCCCGCGGCAGGGACAGGCGGCGAAGAAGCCATGGCCGAACCGCAGGAACTGAACATCGTTTACTGGGCCGATAGCAACGACTTCTTCCAAGGCGTCATCGACCAGTATCAGGAAGAGACCGGCAACATCGTCAACTATGAAGTCGCCCCGGCTGTTTACATCGAATGGCAGCAGATGATGACGACACGGCTGGCATCGGGCGATACCGGCACCGACGCCTTCCACTCCGACGATTTCCAGGCCTCCATCTACGGCGCCGCCGGCTGGCTCTCCCCACTCGAGCCCGTCGTCGAACTCTATGACATCGACCTCGATGACTGGCCCCAGACGTTGATCTACGATGTTTCCTCCTGGGACGGCGTGCTCTATCGCATCCCGTGGGGCAACGACACCGAGATATTCTTCTATCGCACCGACTACTTCGAAGAAGCGGGCGTGTCTCCGCCCACCGACTGGAACGAACTCGTCGAAGTAGGCACGGCCCTTACCGACGAGGACGCAGGCATCTACGGCATTGCCCTTTCCGCCACCATCGGCGGCCAGTTGGGCAACGAGATCCAGCACTGGACAAACCAGGGTGGCGGCGCCATCAACGACCTAGACAATGACGGCGCACGCGAAGCCCTCGCCTTCTATAAGGCGCTCTACGCCGAACACAACATCGCCCCCGACTCCGCCCCGCAGGAGGACTATAGCTCCGTCTTCCAAGGTTGGCTCTCCGACAAGTACGCCATGTGGTGGTGCTGGGACGGCTTCTTCGGCGCCATGCGCACCAATGAGGAGTTCTGGGCCGATCAGGTTTCCGCTTTCCTGCCGCCAATGGGACCGGAAAACGCCGAGACGATCACCGGCTGCTGGGGCTGGTCCGTAGTCGCCAGTTCGCCAAAACAGGAACTGGCCAACGAGTGGATCGGCTTTACCGCCCGCTCTGATGTCATGAAGCAGCAGATATATCGCGGCCGCGTTCCCGCCCGCGTCTCCCTTTGGGCTGACCCCGAAGTCCAGGATCTCGCACCCTCTTCGCCCTTCCTACTGGATCTGGCCGAGGCTGGCGGCCTTGTCAAGGCCCGCCCGGTTACTCCCAGCATCCAGGAAATCTACGACGCCGCCGAACAGAACGTTCACGCTTTCCTGACCGATCAGGTCAGCCTGGATGAAGCAGTCACGGCCGCCATGGACAAGATCAACCCAATCCTTGAACGCGATCTGGGCTGATACCCGCAATGAACCGCCGGTGGCCAGCATCCGCACTGGCCACCGGCAACTGATCACTGACCACTGGCGTTCTACCCTTGTTCAGTCGACAAAACCTCAGCACGCGTCGAATACTTCTGGCCTGGCTGCTGGTCACCCCCGTGGTGTTGTGGCGGCTCCTCACCTCCGTCTATCCCTTCCTGCGCACTTTCTACATCAGCTTCTTCGACAACAGTCCCGTGCGCCGCACCTTCGACTTTGTCGGCCTTGATAACTACATGGCGCTGACACGCGACGCCAACGTTGACGCCACCCTCACCTTCACGCTCTTCTTTACCGTCACCTCCGTCGCCCTGCAGGTCGTGCTAGGGTTGGCCATTGCCGAGCTCCTCAACCAGCGCTTCAAAATGCGCAACTTTACGCGCGCCGTCAATCTGCTGCCCTGGGCCATGGCTCCCATCGTGATCGCCACCGCCGCCCGCTGGATTTTCCACCAGGATTACGGCCTCATCAACGACATCATCTGGCGGCTCAGCGGCGAAAGACCGCTCTGGCTGGTCAACTTCACCACCGCCCGCTTCGCCGTAACCATCACCGACGTCTGGAAAAACACCGCATTCCTCGCCGTTATCTTCCTCAGCGGCCTCCAGGGGATCCCCCTGGAACTCTACGAGGCTGCCAAGATCGATGGCGCCGACGGCGTGCGCTCTTACTGGTACGTCACCCTGCCGCTGCTTATGCCGCTCATCATCTCGATGATCATCTTCACCGCCATCTTCCGCGTGCTCACCTTTGAAATCGTCTACGCGCTCACCAATGGGGGGCCGGGCACCGCGACATCGCTGCTCTCATACCTTGTCTATCTCGAAGGCTTCCGCGTCCTCAACTTCGGCTACGCGTCCGCCATTGCCATGCTGCTCTTTTTCATCGTCCTGGTCGTGGGTGTCGTCGGCTATGGCTTCCTCCGCCGCGCCTGGGAGCGACTGTAACTACTCTGGCCACTGACCACTATCTCTTTATGAATACACAACTCAACCTCAAGCGCGGGATTCGCACAACGCTCTTCACCCTCATGGTCATTCTCTTCATGATCGTGATCCTGCTGCCGATCTATTACATCTTCCTGACCGCGTTCGCCCCGAGCGGGAAACTGTTCACCGTACCGCTGACCTACTTTCCGCGCAGCCTGGCCATCGCCCGCTTTCAGGACATCTTCGGCGCGCTGCCCATCGCCCGCTACATGCTCAACTCCACCCTGCTGGCCACCTTCTCCACCATCCTGGCGCTCACCGTCAGCCTGCTGGCCGCCTACGCCATCGCCCGCCTGGACTTTCCCGGCGCAAACCTGGTCATGATTGGGTTGCTTGCCTCCAGCATGTTGCCCGGCACCGCCACCGTCATCCCCCTCTTCCAGATGTTCCAGACGCTCAAGCTGATGGATACGCTGCACGGCCTCCTTATTCTCTACGGCAGCGCGCTGCTGCCGATCACCACGTGGGTGCTGGTCTCATTCCTGCGGCAGGTGCCCGTCGAGATCGAAGACGCTGCCAAGGTCGACGGCGCCAGCTTCTTCCCTCTCCTCTGGCGCATCGTTCTGCCCGTAATCCGCCCCGGCATCGCCACCATGTTTCTCATCAACTTCATTATCGGCTGGAACGAGTTCTTCACACCCCTCATCTTCGCCCGCGGCGCCGGCGTCAAGGTCATCACCATGGCCCTTTCCGAGGCCCAAGTGATCGGGGCACGCAGTGAATTCGACGTCTCCTGGGGCAACATGTCCGCTGTAGCTATTCTCACGACCATCCCGGTCTTCATCATCACCCTCATCTTCCAACGCCAGATCGTCGAGGGCATCACCAGCGGCGTCTTCAAATAACGTCCCACAGGAGTGACAAGCTGACATGGCCACGCTCAAAGTCGGAATCATCGGGCTGGGCGGCATCGCCCGCTCCCACTGTGACGCCATCGCCACCCTCGAAAACGTCGAAGTCGTCGCGGTCGCCGATCTCTTCGAGGAGAAGCGCCGTCAGTACATGGACGAATACGACATTCCCAAGGGCTACACCTCCCATACCGAGCTCTTGAAAGACGACGAAATCGACGCCGTCGCCGTCGTGCTCGGCCATCACCTCCACCACCGCCTCACCGTCGACGCCTGCAACGCCGGCAAACACGTCCTCGTCGAAAAACCGATGGCGCTCAGCCTCGAGCAGTGCGACGACATGATCGAAGCCGCCGCCAGCAATAACGTCAAGCTCATGGTCGGCCACACCCCGCACTTCTCCGGCATCCTTCTCAAAATGAAGGAGATTCTCGATTCCGGCCGGCTGGGTCCGCTCATGACCATCGTATGCTACTCGTGCAAAAACTGGACCTATACTCACCGCGCGCCCCAGTACCGCAGCCGTTTCCACGGTGGCGGCATGTGGCTCACCAACGGCGTCCACGTCGTCGACCGCCTCACCTGGCTGATGGCATCCCAGGCCGTTTCCGTATCCGCCAGCATCGGCACGCGCGCCCACTACCAGGCCGCCGACGATACCGCCACCGCCCTCATCCGCTACAAGAACGGCCTCGCCGGCGCGGCTATCTCGATCGCCTTCGCCGACGGGCCGCCCATCATGGATACCCAGGTCATCTGCACAAATGGAACAGTGCGCATAGGCGGCGGCAGACAACCGTTCCTCCAGGTCGGGCAGGGGAATGAGTGGGAGGAAATCCCCTATGACGACCCGCCGGCCGTCATGCACCATGAGTGGAAGGGGTTCATCGAATCAATCGAACAGGACATTGAGCCGCCCGCCTCCGGCGAGTGGAGCCGCCACATCATGGAGATCCTCTTCGCCGCCGAGAGCTCGGCCATCACCGGGCAGGACGTAGTTCTGCAAAGCGGACTCTCCTGGACCCACCAGCGCGGCGGCATTCCCGTCACCCGTGATCACGGCTGGATCTGAGGCGCACAGCCGCGTGGGTCGCTTTACTTCATCGCCGCGGCATGGCAAACTAAACTTGCAATCCCGGCCACCAACCAAACACACCTTCCCGATACATCAATAGATCGTATCAACTGCTGCAACCCACAGGAGCGAAATAGACAGACATGGCGAAATTGAAAGTCGGAATCATCGGGCTGGGCGGCATCGCACGCGCCCACTGTAGTGCCATTGACACACTCGAAAACGTCGAAGTCGTCGCCGTCGCCGATCTCTTCGAAGAAAAGCGCCGCGAATACATGGAGAAGTACGACATCCCCAAAGGCTATTCCACGCACACTGAGCTTCTCAAGGACGACGAGGTCGAGGCCGTGGCCGTCGTGCTCGGCCATCAACTGCACCATCGCCTTACCGTCGACGCCTGCAATGCCGGCAAGCACGTCCTCGTCGAAAAGCCGATGGCGCTCAGCCTCGAGCAATGCGACGACATGATCGAAGCCGCCGCCAATAACAACGTCAAGCTCATGGTCGGCCAGACCCAGCACTACTACGGCACAAGCCTCAAAGCCAAGGAGATCCTCGATTCCGGCCAGCTGGGTCCGCTGATGACGCTCGTCTGCTACATGTCCAAGAACTGGAACTTCGCCGGCCGCCCGCCCCAGTACCGCAGCCGTTTCCACGGCGGCGGCATGTGGCTGTCCAACGGCGTTCACGTCGTCGACCGCCTCACCTGGCTGATGGCGTCCCAGGCCGTCTCGGTCTCGGCCAGCATGGGCACGCGCGCCCACTACCAGGCCAGCGACGACACCGCCACCGCGCTCGTACGCTACAAGAACGGCCTGGCCGGTGTCGCCGTTTCGGTCGGCTTTGCCGACGGCGCGCCCAACTTCGAGAGCCAGGTCATCTGCACCAATGGCACGCTGCGCTTCAGCCAGCACGGCGAAAAGTTCGTCAAGGTCGGCCAGGGCGACGAGTGGAAGGACATACCTTTCGACGATCCCCCGGTCGAAATGCACCACGAATGGAGGTCTTTCGTCGAGGCGATCGAACAGGACATCGAGCCGCCCTCCTCCGGCGAGTGGGGCCGCCACATTATGGAGATCCTCTTTGCCGCCGAGAGTTCGGCCATCAGCGGGCGCGAGGTCGTCCTCGAAAGCGGCCACTCCTGGACCCACCAGCGCCACGGCGTGCCGGTCACCCGCCTTCACGGCTGGGTTTGAGGTAAACAACCATGCGAACTGCTCTACTTTCCTACAGCCACCACGGTCGCGGCATGGCCGGCACAACGCGTGACCTCGGCCACGAGATCGTCGCCGTCATGGACGCCGAGCAGGGCCCGCGTCAGCAGCTGGCCGACGAATTTAACTGTCCCGCCTACAGTTCCGCAGGCGAATGCCTCGATGCCAGCCGGCCCGATGCCGTCCTCGTCGCCGGCAAGCACACCGAGATGCCGGACCACGTCCGCGCCTGCGCCGAACGCGGCCTGCCCTTCCTGCTCGACAAGCCCTTCGCCGATTGCGCCGACCGCCTGCGCCCTGCCGCCGAACTCTGCACTGAGCGCGGCGTCTTCAGCGCCCTGACCCTGCCCAACCGCGGCACGGAGCTTGTCGACATCGTCCAGCGCATGATCGACGACGGCAGCTTCGGCGACCTCGTCCTTTATAACAGCCGCCTCAACAACGGGCCGCCCTCCCGCTACGACCCCACCCCCTCCGCCTGGCACAACGACGCCGCTATCTCCGGCGGCGGCTGCTGGGCGACCGAGTCTGCACACGGCATCGACACCTTCCTGCAGTTCGCGGGCGACAGCCCTGTCTCCGCGGTCGGGGGCGTCATCTCCAACTCGATGTACGCTCGCGAAGTTGAGGATGTGGCGGTGGGTATACTGCGCACCGACAGCGGCGTAACCGGTATCGTCGAATCCGGTTACAGCTACCCGTCAGGCGCCCGCGCAGGCGACCACAGCTTTCGTTTCATCGGCACAAAAGCCACGGTCTTGCAACGTTATGACCAGCAGGGAAACAGGGTAACTGAGGTCCACACAACCGAGGGCGTAACTTTCCACCCGGAATCACCGAATACCCGCGGCATGAAGGAGATCATGCGCAGGGCGTTGGTGGCCATCGAGGAAGGACACGGCAGCTTCGCGCCCGGTGTCGAGCACGCGGTGCGCATCCTCGAAATCCAGGACGCAGTCTACGCCCTCGCCCGCGCCAACCCGATGACCAACGGCCCCCATCCACTCGGCGCGCCCGGAGAAGTGTAGTGCCGCCGCGCTGATGTAGAAAAGAAAACCGGCACGCGAGAAGCGTGCCGGTTGGTAGATCACTGGTTTTCCGGGCTCGAAACTACACCCGCCCCGCAAACGAACGCCCCCGGACCTGCTTGAACGGCGGCATCTTCGGCGCGTCCGTTACTGACTCGTCCCGCCGCGACGACGCCCGCATGTAGTGGACTGCATAGCCGCGCCGCCGTTGCCCCGACAGGTTGGCGTTGCTCTGGTGCAGCACCAGGCTGTGATGAAAACTGACGCTGCCCGCATTCAGAGGCGCGGGTACGACCGGCCACTGCTCGCTCCCCAGGTCTTCCAGGAACCAGCCCAGCTGCGGCCCTCTCATCATCCCCCAGCGGTGCGTACCGGGGCAAAAATTCAGGCAGCCGTTCTCAACCGTTGCCTGATCGATCGCTGTCCATGCCGAAACCAGGTCCATCGGGAAAATGTCCCGCCACGACGCCGAATCCTGGTGCCACGGCTGCTCCGTCCCCGTGACCGGCGCCTTCATAAAGAGCTGATCGCCGTACATCTTGATGTCATCACTGCCCAACAGATCTGCGATAATGTCGACGATCCTGGCATGGGTGGCATGGCCCCACATGACCTCATCATAGACTGCCAGATTGTACAGTTTGCGCACCGACAGCACCTGGTCCGCAACTTCTCGTTCGCCTTCCCGGAACACCTTTTCCAGTTGAATGCTCGTCTTCGGGATGTGTTCGGCCTTGCCGGCGGCGATCCGGTCGGTGTGCGCCGCCAAAGCCGCCACCTCCTCGGCCGAGAGAACATCCTCTACGGTCAGAAAACCGTTGAGCCTGAACTGCTCTACCTGCTCTTCAGACAGGAAGCGCAGGCGCGGGGTTGACATATCAATGCATCCTTTCCCTGTAACGCCGGAAACGGCGACGAAGTCAGCTCTCCGTTGACGCCACCTGACCGACCGTTAAGCAATCATTACTCCACCCAAGCCTCCGGCGCCGTATCCACACCGTGCTTGGCGAACACCGCATCGATCTCGTCCAGCGTCTCCTGATCAAGTGACCAGTCCAGACCGGCTACGTTTTCCTCGACCTCCTCCGGACGGCGGAACCCGATCAGCGCCACACTTACAACCTGATTCGACAGCGCCCAGCGCAGCGCAAGTTGAGCCATCGTCTTCCCGTGCCGGGCGGCGATCGGCTTGAGTTCGTCAACGGCGGCAACATTCCTGGCAAAGACCTCCTCCGTAAACAGAGGGATGTTGAAGGCCGTGCCATTGGAGCGCCAGTCACTATCCTCAAACTTCGTCTCAGACGTAAACGTCCCCGTCAGCAGACCATGCGCCAGTGAACCGTAGGTCATCAGGCCGATGCCGTGTTTAGCGATCGTCGGAAATATCTCGCGCTCCAGGCGGCGGTCGAACATATGGTAGCCGTACTGGGCGATGTCCACCCGCCGAGACTCCATACAGGTCTCGACCTGGTCCGGCCGGAAGTTGGAAACGCCGACGAATCGGGCCTTTCCCGCCTGCACAATCTCCTCCAGAACCTCCATCGGCTCCTCCAGCGGCACATCCCTGTCAGGCCAGTGGACCAGATAAACGTCCACATAGTCAGTTCCGAGCGCCTTGAGGCTGCGGTCGATGGACCCAAGGGCGGTTTCCCGGCGGCTGTCGCGGCGCCACTTGCCTTCATTCTGGTAGATGCCCCACTTGGTCACGACGATCGCCTCATCGCGCCGAGTGCCCAAGCACCTGCCGAGAATCTCCTCGGACTGCCCAAAGCCGTAGCCCTCGGCCGTGTCAAAGAGATTGATCCCCAGGTCGAGCGCACGCTGCACCGCCCTGGCAACTTCGCTTTCGTCAAAGTGTCCGTACATGCCGCTGGTCTCCCAACAGCCAAAACCGATTGCGGATACATCCAGTCCCGTACGTCCAAATGCGCGATATTCCATCTCTTGGCCTCCCTGCACTTACTGCTGGTCAGTAGCTGGTTGCTTTGCAAATCTTCTGGGTGCAGACAGTGTACAACGCGACCTGAGGTGGGTCAACGGGCAGGAAACGAAAATATGAGGAAAGGCCGCCTAAGCGTTGTACACTTCCAGATGCCGCGCCGCGATCGCTTCCCAACTGAACTGGAGGGCCGCCTTGCGGGCATTGGCGCGCAGATTCTCCGCCAGGCGCGGATCCTCGGCGATACGCCGTACGGCCGCCGCGGTCGCAGCCGGATCTCTGGGCGGAACCAGCAGGAGGTCGGAGTCCACCCTCAGTTCCGGTGTCGGGTCTTGCGGATGCGTAGTCACGATCGCGCAACCGTTTGCCAGCGCAGCCGTCAGCGTGCTGCGCCGCATACTCATCCCATCCTCATACGGCATCACCAGCACGTCGATCGCGCTGAAGTCGGCGGCAACCTCGGCATCCGACTGGTGCCCGGTCCACTGCACGCGGTTGTCAAGCCCATGCTCAGAAATGGCAGCCTCGACCCGCTGCAGATACCTGAAGTTCGTCTCGTCGCTGGCTCCCACCCGTTCGCCGATCATCAACAGATGCACGTTCTCCCCGTCACCGGCCAGTGCCGCCAATGTCTCGATCAGCGTAAGCCCGCCCTTGCTGGCGTTGAGAAAACCGAAGTAGCCAAGCACAAGCTGTTCGCTGCCGTAACCGCGCGCCGCCCGCCGCCGCGTCCGCTCCTCTGTCGAAAACTGCCGGCTCTCGATGTCGCTGCCGATCGGAATGCGGTGGAGCTGGCCGCGTAACATCTGCCCTTGCACCGCTTCCCAGTCGCTCTGATTCGTAACCACAACCGCATCCGCGGCCCGCAGCGGCAGACGCGTAACCCAGTTGCGCAGACGCGCGCCCGCCTTGGGAAAGAGATAGGGAACGCGCAGATCGTGATAAGTCCAGGCGCTGCGCAACCCCTGTCGCCGTAGAAAATATGGCAAAGCATTGATGGCCGGATGCATCCCGTACGCGGCCGTCTGGAACTGAACGTGAACCCATTCGGCGCCGGCCGCGCGGGCGCAGGCGGGGATTTCGCTCAGAATGCGCCAGCCCCAGCTGCTGCGCCCCGGAACTACCCGGACCGCATCCGTCTCCGCGGCCGCCTTGACCTGTTCGTCGGTCAGGACGGCAATCTGCGCGCCCTGCAACTGTAGAGCCGACGCCAGCTCGGCCGTGAACCTGCCGACCCCGCCCACCATCGGCGGATACTCGCCCGTGACGAACAACACCTTTGGCTGCTCTGCCGACACTCTGCTCAACCCCCATCGCTATATGGCCATCACGTCAATCGGGCATCCGCTTCTGCAAAGCGGCCAGCAGCTCCTCCTGGCGCGCCACCGCCGGCAAAAACTGCGTGCGGGGTACCTCCGTTTCGACGATTCCCTCAGAGGAAACGGGCCAGTAGACAAGGCTCACTCCGGGCGTGAAGCGCCCGGCCTCTTCACAGATGATCATCTGGCGGAACTGAATCTGCAGGGACCCCTGCAACGGCGCGCGCACCGTCACGCCGTCGGCCGTCAGCTCCAGCCGCATCAACGCCCAGCGCAAATGGATGAGCGTGAACCCGGTCGCCCCCAGCAGAAAGAAGAGGGCCGACAGGCTGAATCCGTTCAGGATCTCCCACAGGAAAAGTAGCGCTACCGCAACGCCGCCCGCGGCGAACAGGCGGTATATCGTTCGAGGAAAGTAGACAGGGGCGTCAGTCATCAGACTGATTGCGTGCGGCGTGTGGAATCCGCCAGCCGTTATTCACTGCTGTCCGGTTGCCGCGCGCGGCTGCTGGCGAACAGCATCGCCAATGCAACCACCGAGAGAACGCCGGCGCCGTAGACGATCATGCGGATCACCTGGCTCTCCCACAATGTCGGCGCAAAGCCGGCAAACCCGCCCAAAATTCCGGCCAGAGGCACTGTCGCGATCAGGACAAAATGGAGCATCAAGTAAGCGGGCGAGGGTCGCGGCAAATCTTCGCGCCCGAGGAACTTCATCATCATGTAGATCGCGCCCAGCGGATACAGTACGCCCACCAGGAGCAGAACGGCCGATCCAACTTTGTACAGTGTGTCCATACCTATCGCGTATGTTCGGTCAAGCCGTCTCTTCGCCGGCCATCATCAACCCGATCTCCTCGCGCGTGGCCGCGCCGATAGCGACGACGCCCATCACCTGCCCGCCATTCAGGACGGCAACGCGGTCAGCCAGGCTGAATAACTCGTCCAAGTCTTCGCTGATCAGCAGTACCGCCACGCCGGCCTCCTGCTGCTCCAGCAGCCGCTGACGCACCGCCTCGGTCGCGCCCACGTCCAGCCCCTGCGTCGGATGGGCCGCGATGAGCAGCTTCGGGTCCGTCGTCAGTTCGCGCGCCAGAATCAGCTTCTGCAGATTTCCGCCGGAGAGGGCCCCCGCATTGGTCGTGATGCCAGGTGTGTCCACGTTAAACTCGTCCACCAGTTCCGTGCTCATCCTGTCCAGGCCGTCGCGATCGAGGAACGGCCCCGGCCTGTCCCGGTAATGTTTGAGCGCGATGTTGTCGGCCACATTCATCGAGCCGACCGATCCCACGTGGACGCGGCTTTCCGGCACGTGGGCAATGCCGGCATCGATGATGGCGCGTGGCGTCTTGTTGGTGAGGTCCCGCCCCAGCAGGCGAAAACGCCCGCTGGTCGCCCGCCGCAGACCGGTCAACACCTCGGCCAGCTCCTTCTGTCCGTTGCCGGCAACGCCGGCTATGCCAAGGATCTCACCCCTGCGGATCTGCAATGAAACATCCCGCAGGGCCGGCAGGCGCTTATCGTTCAGGCAGCAGATCTCTTCGACCTCCAGACAGGTTTCGCCGAACGCCTGCTCTTCCTTGTCAATGCGGAAGATCACCGACCGCCCCACCATCAGCTCGGCCAGATGCGCGGCGCTGGTTTCGTCGGTCACGTCCTCGCTGGCGACCACCCGCCCTTGCCGCAGCACAGTCACACGGTCGGCAAAACGGGTCACCTCATCCAGCTTATGGCTGATAAAGATGATCGTCTTGCCCTCCTGCACCATGCGCTGCATCGTCTGGCCCAACGCGTCGGCCTCCTGCGGGGTCAAAACGGCTGTTGGTTCATCAAGGATCAAGATGTCCGCCCCGCGATACAGCGCCTTCAAGATCTCGATCCGCTGCTGCTCGCCGACGCTCAACTGCCAGACGAACGCTTCCGGGTCCACTTGCAGATCATACTGCTCGCTCACCTCCGCAATCCGCCGCTGCACCCGCTGCATATCCAGCCGCAGCGGTTTGAAGCGTCCCTGCGCGCCCGGCGCGCAGTATGGGTCATCCAGCCCCAGAATGATGTTCTCGGCGACCGTCTGGTTCATCACCAACTTGAAATGCTGATGGACCATGGCGATGCCCAGGTCGAAGGCAGTCCTTGGCGAGTCGATATGCACGGGACGACCATGCACCAGCACATGACCCTCTTCCGGCAGATACAACCCCGCGAGGATATTCATCAGCGTCGACTTGCCCGCGCCGTTTTCCCCCAACAGAGCATGAATCTCACCCTGATCGACAGTCAGGTCGACGCTGTCGTTTGCCAGGACCCCGGGAAATCGTTTGGTGATTTCTCGCATTTCCACAGCGAGAGGAGCAGATGTGGTCATGAGATATGCAACTGTGGATGTAGACCGACGGGCAGATTGCGATGCAGGCAGAGGATGGGGCTACTTCAATGTCCCATCCTCTGCCGCTTCGGTCTTGATCTGTAAAGCGCTCGATTCCCTACTGCGGGATCGTTCCTGTAACACCTGCGACCAGCCAGTCAAAACTGAGCAGAGCGGGGTCGTCCATACATTCCCCGGCCGCGACCCGTTCTGTGCCGGTATTGTCGTTGATCGGGCCGCAGAAGAACTGAAAACTGCCGTCAAGAATGCCTTCCTTGACCTCCTCGACCGCTATCTGTATAACCGCAGGCACAAACTCGGCAACTGGCGCCAGATCTAATACGCCTTCCGCCATGCCCCACCAGACCGGTTCATTGGTCCACGTGCCGGCAGCCACATCGCGCACCTTCTTTTCGTAGATGACATGCCAGTTCCAGATCGGGGCCGTCAGCAATGCCTGCGGCGCGATGTCCGGGCTGACCGCGTTGTAGCCGATAGCATAGACCCCCTGCTCCTGGGCCAGTTTGTCCGGCTCAACACTGTCGCTTTCGCGCGCCACGACATCTGCGCCCGCATCGATGAGGGCCTGGGCGGCTTCTCGCTCGGCAGGAGGATCAAACCAGGCAAAGATCCACACCGGCCGCACCTCTACAAGCGGATTGATAGACTGGGCGCCCAGGGCGAAGGCGTTCAGATTTCTTACCACTTCCGGAATCGGGTAAGGCGCAATATAACCAATGACACTGGATTGCGTCATCGCACCGGCAACCATTCCGGCAAGGTACCATCCCTCGTATCCGCGCCCGTCGTAGATGCCCACATTTTCAGCCGTCTTGTATCCGGTGGCATGCTCAAACTTTACGTCCGGAAACCCTCCCGCGACTTCGATGACGCTGTCCATATAGCCGAAACTGGTGGCAAAGATCAGGTCATAACCTTGCGACGCGTAGCTCTGCAGCACACGAGCCGCGTCCGGTCCTTCAGCGACAAGCTCGCTGTATGCTGTCTCCACGCCAAGCTCTTCCAGCGCCAACCGCCCCTGATCGTGCGCATAGCTCCAGCCGAGGTCTCCCACCGGGCCGACGTACACGAAGGCAACCTTCATCGACTCGATAGACTTAGCGGCTCCTGTCTGCCCTTCAGCCGCAGGGACACCGCCGATCGGCTGACAGGCGCTGAGCAACGATGTCAGTATCAGCAGAACACCAACCACAACCTTCCAACGTCGAATCCTCATGTAACTATCCCCCTTTATCACTACAATTACAGATGGACTCGTTCATCATTTTTCAGGCGATGTGGTAAACAGATTGCTCTTCTCCTGGTGTCAGATACCGCAAGAAGAGGAGCAATCATAAGTGATCACGTTCAAATTGATTCAGGAAACGGCTGCTCGCAGAAAGACGGCCTAATTCGAAAAGCTGAACGTCACACGATTCAATTGCGGGCCGAAACCTGGCTAGTTTCCAAGCGGCGCGGCCTCACCCGGCGCCTGGCCAACAACACCCTCCACAAACCAGTCCATGCCCAGCATCTGGCCGTCATCCATGCACTGGCCGTCTTCCAGGAACTGAACTCCATTCTGGCCATTCATCGCGCCGCAGAACACGTCCGTCTCACCGGAAACGATCATCGCCTGCTTTTCGGTGACCATCGCGGCTACGTCATCGGGTACGGACGGGCTGAAATCTGCCAATCCTACGATCCCGTCATCCATTCCGCCCCAATACTGTTCCGTCATCCAGCTGCCGTCGCGCGCCTGCTCCGCGAACTTCAGGAAAGCCGGACCCCAGTTCCAGACCGGACCGGTGAGGACAGAGTCACCGACGAATACACGCATGTCGCTGTTGTAACCGATGCTGGTCCCACCCCGCTCGGCCGCGGCCTTCTGCGGCTCCGTCGTGTCCTGGTGCTGGGCGATGACATCCGCACCCTGGTCCAGCAGCGCTTCAGCCGCCTCCTTTTCTTCGGGCGGCCCAAACCATGTGTTCGTCCACACGACCCGCACTTCGGCGTCCGGATTCACCTCGCGCACACCCAGCGTGAACGCGTTGATCCCGCGGATCACCTCAGGAATCGGGAAGGCCGCCACGTAACCGATAATGTTGCTTTCGGTCATGCTGCCCGCCACCAGGCCGCTCAAATAACGGGGCTGGTACATGCGGCCGAACAGCGTGCTCATGTTGTCAGCCGTCTTGTAGCCGGATACATGCACAAAGTGCGCATCCGGGAACTCCAGGGCGACCGTCAGAGTCGGGTCCATGTAGCCGAAACTGGTGGTGATGACCAGGTCATAGCCTTTTTGGGCGAAGTCGCGAATCACGCGTTCTGCGTCCGGGCCTTCGGGCACCATCTCAATGAAGGCCGTCTCCGCGCCGCCTTCCAGGTTCTCTTCCAGGTACACGCGTCCCTGATCGTGCGCATACGTCCAGCCGAGGTCGCCGATAGGCGCGACATAGACGAAGGCAACCTGCAACGGCGCGGCCATTTCGTCATCACCTGCCATCTCTTCAGCGGCAGGGGCCTCCGTGACCGGCTGGCAAGCCGCAATTAGAAGCGCCAGGACGACCATGACGCCAACCACCGTCCACGATTGTCGAAGTCTCATTAAACAGTCTCCTTTGAGTCGATTGGGGCCACTAAATAATGTCTGAACAATTGTCCGACCGTTGCCAAACGGCCGGAAAGCTGATCACAGCAGCAGGGGAACTGCGCAGTAGAGGCCTGACAAGTTTCAGTACGATAACCTGGTTAATGATGATAACTGTAAGTCTAGGCAATGGTATCGCAAAGACCGTCAAAATTCAACTATGGAAACAGTTCCTGCCTGCGCATAGGCAATGGTTAGGCATTCATGCGCGCCACTCGGTATAATTCGAAATGTGACTATGGCAACTGGCCGGTTGCCCGGTACTGTACACCGGCTACCGACCACTGATCGTTTACCCGAGGTTCATTCTTCATGACAGAATTTCAGATTACCTACTGGCGGGAGTTCCCCTCAATGGTGGTAGCCCGCGAGGGCCGCCGCAACCGGCACAAGGTACAGCTGCCGGCCCGTTTTCAAGTCGCGATCGACGAAGCCGCGATGCGCGCCGGCGCGACCGGTACCGATGAATACCTGGACGGCTGGCTGCGTACCGACTGGCAGGAGAAGGAGGGGGATCCCGAAGAGGTCGCCCAGACTGTCGCCTCACAGTTGGAAGCCGACTATCCCCCGCAACGCATCCGCAAACTTCTGTCCTTGATTACACCCGATTCTGCATCCGGCGGATGGCTGACGCCGCGCACCCACCCGGTCATCGAGCGGCTGGGCCGGCACAACGGCCCCCTCCTGGGCGATGGGGCCATGGCCACGATCCTGCAGGAAGCCGGCCTCACCGGCGGCGCCGCGCCCGAACTGTGGAATGTTGAGAACCCGGACGCCGTGGAGGCGGTCTATCGCGGCTACGTCGAGGCCGGGTCCCACATCATTACCACCAACACATTCGGCGGCACGACCGCCAGGCTCAAAATGCACGACCTGGAGGACAGACTGGCCGAGTTAAATGCGGCCGGCGTGCAGCTGGCGCGCAAAGTCGCCGATGAGGCCGACGACGTGCTGGTGGGAGCATCGGTCGGGCCGACTGGAGAGTTGCTGGATCCCCTCGGCGTGATGACCTTGGACGAGGCCGCGGAGCTCTTCGCCCAACAGGTCGCTGTCATGGCCGATGCCGGCGCCGACTTCATCCTCACCGAAACGATGAGCGATCTGCAGGAAGTGGAAGCCGCCTTACGCGCCGTGGAACAGGCGACGAATCTGCCCGTCGTCTCCATGCTCACTTTCGATACAAATCTGCACACCATGATGGGCGTCAGCCCCAAACAGGCCGTTGAAACCCTGGCTAGTTGGGGCGTACAGGTAATCGGAGCCAACTGCGGCAATGGTCCGGACGAGATCCAGACGGTGATGTCGGAGATGGTTGCTCACCGTCCCCCGGGCGTCGTTCTGTATGCCCAGAGCAACGCGGGGCTGCCGGTCTTGCAGGGAGACGATGTGATCTACGACGGGACGCCGGAAGTCATGGCCGAATACGCCCGCCAGATGCAGACTCTCGGTGTCGACGTGATCGCCGGCTGCTGCGGCACAACCCCGACGCACCTGCGAGCGATGCGCGAGGCGCTGGAGTAGCGGAGAAAGGGGCCAAAAGGGCAGCATCCTATTTGCAGTAGGATTCAATCAAGAGTCGTGATAGTCATTCATACGTGGCTGGATGCCGGCGAGGGAGTCGGGCGTATCATCAGTGTCCGTAAAGCGGCTAGGCATGAATGGAACGCGTGTGAAGAAAAGGTCGTTTGACTGAATGGCCTGAAACAAGCACAATTGGCCAGTCCCACCGGCTCCCAAGAGGACATTGAAGTAGGTAATCGTTTGACGGTTGTTTGACTGGAAAGCCGAATTAGCCGCAAATCGCGGTCCTGCTTTCCGATTGGTTTCCAATTGCAGAGCCAAGCGAACCATCGTGAAAATCGGAATCATTGCCTGCGGCGCCATCGTGCGCGAACTGGTCGCCGTCGCCAGCAAGCGGGGCTGGGACTTCGAACTGACCGCCGTCCCCGCCCAGCTCCATAACCGCCCCGAACGCATCGCCCCGGCCGTCGCAAAAAAGCTCGACGACTGGGCCGGCCGCTTCGACCGCATTCTCGTCGGCTATGCCGACTGCGGCACCGTCGGCGCGCTGGATGCCCTGCTCGACCGCTATCCCCACGCCGTACGCATCCCCGGCCCCCACTGTTACGAGTTCTATGGCGGCGCCCTCTTCGACCAACAGGCCGAGCGCCAGCCCGGCACCTTTTACCTGACCGATTTTCTCGCCCACCACTACGAAGGCCTTGTAATCGAATCGCTGGGCCTCGACCGCTACCCTGAATTGCGTGACACATTCTTCGGCAACTACGAGGAGTTGCTCTATCTCCGCCAGCTACCGGACCAGGACGAGAGCGAGCGCGCCCGCGCGGCCGCGACGAGACTGGGGCTGGCCTATAAGCAGGTCGATTCCGGTCTGGACGTTCTGGAGGAGCGGTTGGTGGCGTTGATCGAGAGCGAAGACCGCTGACCACCGCTCACCATGCGCCGAGTACTCTTTCTCTTCCTTGACGGCGTCGGCTTGGGTCTGGACGACCCCCAGGTCAACCCACTCGCCGCAGCCGATCTTCCGACATTTTCGGCGTTGTTCAATGGCCGTCCGCTCACGGCATCCAGTGGACGTTTCAGCCACGGCGACGCCCATCTGATCCCGACCGACGCCCACCTGGACGTGCCGGGCCGTCCCCAGAGCGCTACCGGCCAGACCGCGATCCTGACCGGCGTCAACGCACCCGCCCGCTTGGGCGAACACTACGGTCCGCGGCCGGACCAGCGTGTGCGCGACATCATCGACGAGGCCGGCATATTCGCCCGGCTCCACGCTGCCGGCCATGCGACCGCTTTCGTCAACGCCTATCCCCAGGGCTACTTTGACGCCGTCGATCGGGGCAAACGCCTGCTGAGTGCAATCCCCTACGCAGCAATAAGCGGCGGTCTCCAGCTGCGGACATGGAAAGAGATGGTAGCGCAGCAGGCCCTCTCCGCGAATTTCACCGGCCACGGCTGGCGCACGCACTTGGGCTATCCCGATGTGCCGCTCTACTCACCGCAGGAGGCCGGCGCACAGTTCTGGCGCCTTGCCCAGCCCGTCCGCTTCGCCTTTTTCGAGCACTGGCAGACCGACTTCCTGGGCCACTACCGCGACCTGCGCGGCGCCGTCGAAGATTTCGAACGCATTGACGGCTTCCTCGCCGGCCTGTTGGATGTCATGGACCGGCAGGAGACCCTCCTGATTATCGCCAGCGATCACGGCAATGTGGAGGACTGCACAATCCGCAAGCACACCGAGAACCAGGCCCTCACGGTCCTCGTCGGCGCCCATGCCGCGGCCTATGCCCAGCGCCTTCATAGGCTCGACAACTTCGCCCATGTCATCGCCGACTTCCTGGACGAAAAAGACCTTGCCGGTGATCGGTAAGCGAGTGCCACTTGCCCGATACCAACCCGCGGTCACCTGGATCGTTCCAGACCCAACCGCTTGTCCCGCCAACCCACCTTCACAAGCCGTCACCTAAACAGATTGGAGCAGCTATGAAACTGTTAGCATTTGCCAACCCCGGCCGTTTCTGGAAAGGAAATCTTCACACACACTCGACCCGCTCCGACGGGGGGAAATCACCGCAGGAAGTCTGCCGGCTCTACGAACAGGGCGGCTACGATTTCATCTCCCTGACCGATCACTTCATGGAACAGTACGGCTTCCCCGTCACCGACACGCGGCCCTTCCGTTCAGCCGGGTTCACGACCATTATCGGCGCCGAACTGCACAGCGGCGCCATCGAGAACGGCTCCGCCTGGCACATCGTGGCCGCCGGCCTCCCCCTCGATTTCGCGCCCACCGACCCCCAGGAAAGCGGCGCCCAACTCGCCGCCAGGGCCAAGCAGGCCGGCGCCTTTGTCGGCATCGCCCATCCCCACTGGTACACGCTTACCGAAAACGACGTTGCAGCCTTGGGCCCGGCCCACGCGGTCGAGGTCTACAACGGCATAGCCGACGACGCCAACGACCGGCCTGATAGCTGGCATCTGATGGACATACTTCTGGACAAACGCCAGCGCTACTTCGCCTACGCAGCTGACGACGCCCATCTCAAAGAGCACCACGACTTTCGCCGCGGCTGGGTGCAGGTGAAAGCCGAAGAGCTCTCCCCCGAGGCTCTGCTGACCGCGCTGAAGGACGGCGCCTTCTACTCCAGCACCGGCCCCGAGATCTATGACATCGACCTCGTCCCCGGAAAGCGCCTCACCGTCCACTGCTCGCCCGTTGAACGCATCTTCATGACCGGCGTCGGCAGCGCCGCCCGCCGCGCCTGGGACAACGGGCTCACCAGCGCCGAGTTCGACCTGTCCGACTGGGACAGCCACTATTGCCGGGTGACCGTGCGCGACCGCCAAGGAGGCAGGGCGTGGTCGAACCCGATCTGGTTGGAAGAATGAATGACAATCCTGATTCAGCCATTCTGCAGGTCGATCTTCTCTGCCTGGGCATCGCCTGCTACGACCTGATCTTTTCGGTGGACCGGCACATCGGCCCGGATGAAAAGATGAAAGCGTCCGACCTGACTGCCTGCGGCGGTGGTATCGCTGCCAATGCGGCAATGACCGGCGCCCGTCTCGGTTACTCCGTCGCCTTCGCCGGCTATCTGGGCCGGGATATGTACGGCGACAGACATCTCGATGAACTCAACACCGCCGGTGTCAACACCGAACTGGTCGCCCGCGGCGAGTGGCCGACATCCCTCTCCGCCATCTTCGTCAAGCCGGACGGCGCCCGTGCTCTCGTCAACTACGGCCTCGGCCGGGAGATGCCGGGCGAGCTGGAATTAACTCTGGAACACTGCCGGCCGCGCGCCGTTCTGGTAGACGGACACTACCTCGCCGCGGCCGGGCCCCTGGTCGCCGGCGCCAGGGCCGCCGGCATCCCCACCGTTCTTGATGGCGATACGCTCCATCAAGGTTCGGAGACGCTGATGGAGATGGTGGAGTTTCTCGTGGTGTCAGAACACTTTGCCCGCCAATTCAGTGGCCGGGACAATGTGGAGGAAGCCCTCGCGCAGCTGAGCTGCTGCGCTCCTTCGACGATAATTACCCTCGGCGAACGCGGACTGTGCTGGCGCAATCGGGCAGACTCCCGCTTTGGCGCCGGCTTCGGCAGCTACCCCGCATTTGCCGTCGCGGCCGAGGACACCACCGGCGCCGGCGATGCCTTCCACGGCGCTTTCGCCGCCGGACTTTCACGTAGAATGGAGTGGGAAGAACTGCTGCGATTCGCCTCGGCGGTCGGCGCACTCTGCTGCACCAGAAAAGGCGCACGCCTTGGCATTCCCACCGGTGCAGAGGTGGCCGCGTTTCTGGCGCTAAACTGACCTGCGCCAACGACGAAATATAAGCGGAAAATGACCGATTCAGGTTGTTGTCTTATGGCCTCGCCAAGCAGCGATGACTCCCGCCCTTGCCGCCGTTTTTGAGCTTGTTATCGATTTAGCTTTCTAGTATGGTATGGTAGTATCTGAATGAGGGTATCGCCGACCAATGTTGACGGCGCTGCAAAAGGACGGTTCGACAGCCGTCCATTTTATTCGTATCCCCCTCGACAAATGGGTCGGCCGAGCAAGTTGGACGCCCGCGCCTCGAACGGCGTGCAGAATAATCTATCCCATCCATTGTGGTTTCGGGAGGACCGATAATGACGGTAGCGGCTCCAGAGCGGCAATTCGATGACGGACTTTCTGGCGAATTCCCGCAGGGTCTCTATGATTCGACAGGAATTGTCACAGGCGTTGACGGCTTTGACGCTGTGACTGACGCCCACGTGGCCCGATTCCATGAGCAGGGCTATCTGATAGTCGAAAACGCCTTCACGGCGCAGGAAGTGCAGATCGCATTGGACGGGCTGTTTCACCTGTTGTCCGGCGCAGTTGAAGAATTCGATGGCGTTCAGTACGAACGGGCTTCTGCCGGCGTCGCGATTGAGGATCTGTCGGTTGAAGAAAAGCAGGACTATGTGCGCAAATTCATGAGCTTCGTCGACTACGACGAGCGCCTCAACGAGCTCGCGCATCACCCGCTGCTTCTGGCCCTGGTGGAAAGACTCATCGGCGAAGCGCCCGTCCTTTTTCAGAGCATGGCGCTGCTCAAGCCGCCCCGGCTCGGCCGCGACAAACCCTGGCACCAGGATGCCGCCTACTTCCAGATCGAACTTGACGCCAAAGTCGTGGGTTGCTGGATCGCCCTGGACGAGGCCACCATCGAGAACGGTTGCATGGTCATTGCCCCAGGCAGCCATCTGAATGGCCCTGTCGTACATTTTCGAAGACGGGACTGGCAGATCTGTGACACAGACGTGGACAACAGTGGAGCAGTGGCCGTACCGCTAAAGCCGGGCGGTCTCTTGATCTTCCAGAGTTTGCTCCACCACGGGACACCACCCAACGATTCCGGGTTGCGCCGCCGGGCGCTCCAATTCCACTACCGGCCGCAGAGCGCACCTCTCACCAGCCAAGAGGAAAGACTGGCGATTTTCGGTGGTGAGGGGTTAGGGGCAAAGTGTTGAATTAAGCAGTAGCGGGAAGGCGTGGGAGTCGAACCCACCGCAGCCGGCTCTGCGCCACCTGCCACTGATTTTGAAGACCAGGGCGTCCACCGGGACACATCCCCTCCCGCTGGCTATTGTATCGGTAGAACTGCACGCGGTCAAGTGAAGCGGCCGCGTTTCATATCAGAGTCCCTTACGTTGGGCACGCAAGTCTGTCTTCCCCGGATCAGCTTGCCACAAGGATAAAAAGAAAATCCAGAACTGTATCCGGTCTCTGGTCACTCTTCCTGACCCATAAAAGCGACGTGACCGCAGACTGACTTTTGGCGACTTCATGGTCGCCGGGATTTATCATTAATATATTTCCCTACACCAATGCTGTAAGCGATTTGGATAAAATAGTATGCACTTGGCCTGCCCCGAATGCGGAGCTCCCGTAGAGGTTACCCCGTCGTTCGCAAATTGCCCCGCCTGCGACGCAAATGTCGCCTCCTACTATACCCCCGCGGAAATGACCCGGACTATCTATCATCGCGCCCTCGAACATTATTCGATGGGAAATGAAGTGGCCGCATTGGAGGGAATCGATCAGGGCATTACGTTGCTGGAAGCGCCCGAGTTGCACCTGTTGGCGGCTCTGATCTACCGCAAACGCGGCGAATTCAAAGAGATGAGAGAACACGTGGCCGCGATCCCCGCCGATGACATCCTGCGCAGCGAAGGCGAGTGGCTGCTGCGCTCGCACCAGGAGCAACTCCAGCTCGGGCGGCGGGAAGAGGCCCGCAGACGCGGCCGCACCAAAGGCACACAGCTCGCAGTGGGCAAGGCAAGTCGGCAATTCAGCACCGAATATTACCCAGCCCCCCTGGATAAGAAACAGGTCGCAGCCAAGGGCGCCGCCAAGGCGCGGCGCAGCCGTCTTCCCTGGGCAATTCCTTTCGCCGCTCTGCTGCTGGTCATCATTTTCCTTTCACGCGGCTCGGGCGATTCACTGCTGACCGCGCTGCAACAACTCCGTACGATTCCCGCCGAATTCAAGTCGGTCTACTCCTCCTTCACCAGGGACGAACCGGCCGCAGTGTCCGGCGAAGACCAGGAGCCTGCAACCGACTCCCAGTTCAGCGCCGCTGCAGTAGACGCGCCGGCGCCAGAGACGTCGACCGCCGCTGCCCCAACTCCCACAACGCTGCCAACTCCCGAACCAACACAATCGCCGCCGACTCCCGCCGCGACAGCAAGCGCCTCTCCTGATGTCGCCGCGACCATTGTCGCTGCCGCGCGCGTGCAGTCCTTCGATCTGACAACATTTCTCAATGAACAGGACCGGACGGACCTGGCCGCCCTTCCCATACAGGCTACCTGGGCACAGGGAGCGCCCCCAGGCGAACTGGTTTTGCTGGGCACCGTGACGATGACCTCGGTTCAGACCGAGTTGCTTGAGTTGGCGGCAGAGATCGAGGGGGTTACGTCGATTAACAGTAGCGGGCTGGAGGTGGTCCTGCCCGAGACGTACACTGTCCGGGCAGGCGAAAATCTGCGTCACATCGCACTTCGGTTGTACGGAGACCAGGACCGCTGGACAGAAATCTATGAAGCCAACCGGGATCTGGTAGGCGACGATCCCAATAACCTCTGGGTCGGCCTTTCGCTGACGATTCCTCAAGAGGTGAATTCCCAAGAGGAACAGATCCAGCAATGAGTCGTGTTCCCCAACGACCCTGGCGCTCCGCTTCGGCCTGTTGCTCTCCGTAAGGAGAACCCTGATGACACACCGAGGTAGGCCGCACCCGCCAACCCAACCTGACCCCAACACCGCGGTTCCTTTTGATGATGCCGCCCGCCTGCCGCAGGACGCTGACAATGTCGCTATCGCCACTCGCCGCCTGGAAGCCGGACTGACAGTCGAGCATAACGGGGCGCGATTCATCATCGACACCACCATTCTCGTCGGCCACCGTTTCGCCGTGGAACCGATCGAGGAGGGCGAGCCTCTTATGTCCTGGGGCCTCCCCTTTGGCGTAGCGACGCGCCCGATCGCGCCGGGCCAGTATGTATGCAACGCCGGCATGATCGAAGCGCTCAGCGGACGCGCCCTCGATTTCACCCTCCCGCAGCTGCCCAACTTCCAGGACCGGATCATCCCATACGAAGTCGACGAGGCAACCTTCCGTCCGGGGCAGCAGGTGGAACGATACAGCGCAGAACGCACCTTTCTTGGTTTCCGGCGCGCCGGCGGGCGCGGCGTCGGCACGCGCAACATGATCATCATCTTGGGGACGACCTCCAGCACAGCCGCCTTCGCCCGGACCCTTGCGCAGGCCCTGCAGCCCGCCGCCGCCCGCTTCCCCGACTTCGACGGCATCGTAGCCATTGCCCACACCGAGGGCAGCGGCTACGAACGGCTGAACAACCGCGACTTCGTCTTGCGCACCCTTGCCGGCCTGATCGTGCATCCGAACGTCGGCGCGGTCTTGGCTGTCGACACACCCGAACTGCACCCGACCGCCGACCGGCCCATCAGCAACGCCGAGCTGGAGGCCTACCTGCGCGCCAGTGACTATCCCCTGGCGGACGTGCCGCACCGCTTCTTCACCCTCTCCGGAGACTGGCAGGACGACCTCGCCGAAGCCTCCGCAACCGTCGAGCGCTGGCTGCCGCAGATCGCGGCCCTGCCGCGCACGCCGGAACTGCTGGCCCATCTGAACATCGCCCTCCAATGCGGTGGCTCCGACGCCTTCTCCGGCCTCTCCGGCAATCCCCTGGCCTCCGCCGTCGCCAAGGAGATCATCCGCTACGGGGGACGCGCCAACCTGGCCGAGACCGACGAGCTCATCGGCGCCGAAGCCTATCTGCTGCAAAACACCCGCGATCTGGCCACCGCCCAGGCCTTCCTCGACTATGTAGCACAGTTCAAGGAGCGGCTGGCGTGGCACGGCCAGACCGCAGAGGGCAATCCCACCGGCGGAAACAAGCTCCGCGGGCTCTACAACATTGCGCTCAAGTCGATCGGCGCCGCTATCAAGCGGCACCCCGATGTTCGTCTCGATTGGGTTGTCGATTATGGGGAACGGATGGTGAAGGCCGCGGATGCGCCGACTCCTCACGGGCCGGCCCCTGAACCGGCTCCGGGCTTCTACTTCATGAACACGCCGGGCAACGATCTGGAAAGCATCGCCGGCCAGGTGGCCGGCGGCTCCAATCTGATCATCTTCGTCACCGGCAACGGTTCGATAACCAATTTCCCGTTCGTGCCGACGATCAAAGTGATGACAACGACCCCGCGCTTCGAGCTGCTGCCCCAGGAAATGGACGTGAACGCCGGCGCCTACCTCGACGGCAAGACTATGTCCCAGCTCTGCGATGAGACTCTCGACCTCCTGGTGGAGATCGCCTCCGGCCGCCGCAGCAAGGGCGAACTGGCCGGGCATTCCCAGATCTCCATCTGGCGCAACTGGCAGCAACAGGACCGCAGCCGGCTGCAGTCAATCCTGGCGCGCCCCCGGCCGGACGGGCAGCCGCTCATGATCGGAACGAAACCTGCTGGGACGGAAGGGCCAAACCTGCCCCAACCGGCCGCGGCCCGCGTCGGCCTGATTCTGCCCACCAGCCTCTGCTCCAGCCAGATCGCCGGCATGGCGGCGGAGCGCCTCAACCGGGCAGCCTCCGATCCGAACGCCGCCGGTCGGGGTGAAGCCGGCAGCCGTCCCCGATTTGCCGCCCTGCCCCACACCGAGGGTTGCGGCGTTGCCTTCGCCTCCACGCAGGAGATCTACTCCCGCACCATGATCGGTTACGCTACCCACCCCCTGGTGGACGCCTGCCTCTTTCTCGAACACGGCTGCGAAAAGGCCCACAACGACTACATCCATTCGTTGCTGCGCGAAGGCGGCCTTGCTGAGGACGATTTCGGCTGGGCCAGCGTGCAGTTGGATGGCGGCATTGCCAGCGTCCTCAACAGGATCGAAGAGTACTTTACCGCGCAAATGTCAGCCACCCACCAGCAGAACCGAAACGACCGCAAGCTGTATTTGGCGCTGCTCAGCGATGGCGCCGCGCCCGCGGACGCCGCGCACAGTCTCGCCCGCGTCGCTCGCTGGGTCGTGGCCGCCGGCGGCACTGTCGTCACACCGGCCTCCGGCGGGCTGATCGACGTGCCCGCCTACCGCGCGACACTTGGCCTCGACAGTTCCGACTTGTCTCCCTCCCTTTCCTACGGCCAGGCCGCGCAACAAGCCGGGTTCCACCTGATGGACATGCCCACGCCCCACTGGAGCGAAACGCTGACGGGCCTCGGCTCCAGCGGCGCGCAGCTGTTCATCGCCTACTCTGACAAGCTAAGGGCGGGGCATCCGCTCGTGCCCCTACTGCAGCTTTCCGGTGAGCGCGCATCCGCCGCGCCCGATCTACGACTGTGCGGCGATGCAGCCGGGTGGCCGCAGCAGATTCTGGATCTGGCCGCGCGAACGCTGGCCGGCGACTATCAGCCGCACAGCGCCGTTCACAATCATATCGACTTCCAACTCACTCGCGGTCTGCTGGGGATATCAACATAGCGAGCGCCGCTGTCCGGTCGCCCGCTGTCCGGTCGCCCTCTGTCAGTGGCCGGGGATCTGCAGGTACTGCCTGTGCTGCTGGCCGCCGCCGGCATCGCGCATTCTTACCGCGCAATCGCCGGAAAGTCCCCCGGCTCTACCAGCAAGCGCAACTCGCCGGTTTCCACCTCGATCAGCCAAAGCGAGGGCGCCACTTCCGGCCCGCGCAGCGGAAATCTTCGCGTGATCAGATAACTTCCATCCGGACTCCACACCGGCGGTCCGTGGTCATAGGCGGGATCTGATGTCAGTGGGGTTGCCTCCGTGCCGTCCGCGCGCATCCGCCAGATCTGGCTGCCCCGCGTCGCCCCTGGCCCCTCCAACTCCTTGCGCCGAAACGCGATCCAGGCGCCGTCCGCCGACGGAACGGCCGAACTGTCGTGGACCAGGGCCGTAGCGGAACTCCCCGCTTCACTCAACTCGACCTGCTCGCCGCTTTCCACGTCGATTGCGATCAGGTGAGTCATCCACTCATCGCCGCTCTGTCTGAAATCGGTTGTGTACAGTCTTGCCTGGGCGCTGTCCCAACTGCAAGTCTCACCGGTAGCGGTTGGATAGAAAGCGGTCTGCCCATTCTCGCCCTCCGGTCCCCCCGACAGTTTGATAACGGCCAGCTGCTGTTCCTCCGGCGACACGAAACACAGCCACTCGCCATCGACAGACCAGCGCGCATCGAGCCCAAGGCGCTGGCTGTCGCTGAAGATCGGCGCCGTCTCTCCCGATGCGACTTTCACGATCCAGATTCGCGGCGGGCTGAGCACGCCGGATGCGAACGCGTTGACCGAACGACGCGTGTATGCCAGGAATTGGCCGTCGGCCGACCAGTTCGGTCCGCTGCATGACGCGTTCTCACAGGCCAGCAGTGGTCTGTCCTGGCCGCTGGTCAGGTCGAGCAGCCGCAGATCGCTGAATCCCAACTCGCCCAGCGCGCCGTATGCGATCATCCTGCCGTCGGGCGACGGCGCGAAATCCCAAACACTAACTTCGGTCGGGGTCAGGGGGCGGGGCGAGAGGTCGCTACCAAGCTCGTCCTCCTTGAATGGCAGCGCGTGCAACTGCGCGCGTCCCACCTCATCGACCGTCTTGTAAAGGAGGTAGGAAACGCCGTCGTCCCCGGCGACACGGCGGCTTTGCCCCCACAGGCCCAGGAGCAACAGCGTGCATAGGCTGAGGATCGACAATACGGTCAGATCAAAACGGCTCATGGATTCGAGGGTTGGGGGGCCAGTACGGGCAGCAGGTACGCCTGACCGCTGAGCGCTGGCATTATGTCATAAGGTGTCAGGGATAGAGATAGGGCTGGTTGGGTTCCGGTACGGCCTCCAGCCGCTCTGCCACAAGCACCGGAATGTTATTGCCTGTGGAAGCGGCGAACTGTCCAACCACCCGCACCCACTCTCCTTCCTCCAACGCCCCTTCAGAAGGCAGGCCGGCCGCCACGCTGACCGGTAGACCGACCGCCATGGCATCGGCCGCGCAGCAGCCGACAACAAAACGAGTGAGGGTAAACTCTGCCTCGTCCGCAGCGTCATCGAAATAGACGAAGCCAACTACGTCCGCAGTGTCGGTCTCGGCCGGCCGTTCGCCTTGGTGAAAGGCGAGTACCCAATCCAGAATCGTGCGCTCGCTGCTCTCCTGCACCAGCGATGAGCCCACCGCAGCCGGCAATACCGAGTCCAATCCCCCGATGCTGAGTTCACGATTCTGCAGCGCAGCCACACCCAGAGGACGCGGAGGCACGAGCAGCCCGAGGATGATCGGAAGCGAGATAAGCAGAAACCCCGACCAACTTAAAGCGTGACTGTGATCATGGTCATCTGGCGCCGCAAGCGTATCGTCGGCCTCCTGGAGCAGACGGCGGTAGCTCAAACCCACTACAATGAGACCCAACACCGCCGCTATCGCCAGCCAGTCGAACCGCTGACTAATGTAGTAGTTGAGCGTACCGGACGTGATGCGCGTGAACAGAAAGATACCCAGCCCCAGCAGCAGCAGCCCCTTGAGAGCGGCCTGTACTTTGGGTAGTCGCAACAGTCTGCCGGTTATCGTAGCTGAATCCTGTGTCATTTTCTCGCCTGTCCTGTACTACGTCCACCTATCCGTCAAACCCCTACCTGCACGTTCCAGAAGACACCGATTACCGCCACCAGCGCCAGCGGCAGCAGAATCAGATAAAGGACCGTACGCCGCCGGAAGACTCCCAGAAACAGCAGTGAGCTCTTGATATCCACCATCGGCCCGAACACGAGAAAACCAAACAGCGAGCCGGTCGTGAACGCGTTGCTGAAAGCCAGGGCGATAAAGGCGTCCACCGTCGAGCAGACCGACAAAATGTACGCCAGCGCCATCATCACAAAGACGGAGATGATAGGTCCCTGGCCGACAGTGAGCAAAGTGGATTGGGGAACGACCGTCTGCATCGCCGCCGCCAGCATCGCCCCGGCGATCAGATAGCGGCCCATGTCCAGAAAATCATCGCCCGCCATAACAAGCGCCTGCCAGACCCCCCGCCGGGCGCCGCCGTGGTCGTGATCATGGTTACGGTCATATTCGTCACTCTGTTCGTGATTATCGGAGTCGTCGCGGCCGTCGGAAACGGCCAGCGTCTCGGGCAGCAGGATCTCACGCGGGCGGGCCAGATGAAAGATCAGCCCAACCGAAAACGCCACCAGCATGCTGAATACTACCCGTCCCCACAGCACCGGCCCCCAACCGAACGCCGCGTAGGTGCTGAAGATCACAACCGGATTGATCACCGGAGCCGCCAGCAGAAAGGCGATTCCCACCGGCAGCGGCAGCCCCTTGCCGTATAGCCGCCGCGTCACCGGCACCACCCCGCATTCACATACAGGGAAAATGAACCCCAACCCCGCGCCCGCCAGCGCCGCCAGCAGCGGTTGATTGGGGATGAAGCGTTCCACCATCCCCTGATCCACATAGACGGCGATGAAGCCCGATACGATTGAACCGGCTATCAAAAATGGGGCGGCTTCAATGAACAGACTGAGGAATATCGTGACAAATGTCTGGAAGCGCTCGGCCGCGAAAAAGCGGGCTTGGGGCGTGTTGATGCTGCTCGCCACCACCACCATCAACGCAAAAACAAGGAACGCCGCGATCCCCCAACGCGGGCGCCCGTACCAGCGGGTTCCTGTTCTTTCCGGGGCTGCCTGCGGCAGCGGTGATGCTTGACCCATCAGCTAGTTGGCAGGTGGTGTCGACTGCACTTCAATCGCCGCCTAACCAGGCGAGCAAACTCGTGTCGGCTGCTGGAAGAATTGGGGAGTGAAGTTGCCACCCCTTGGATCACACTTCCAGCGATCTTCAATCTTACTTGAGGCCCGCCATTCTGCCAATCCGAACTGTTCAGCGTTGCCTGCCTTAACCACTGTTCGTCCGGTATGTGGGCTTTGCCTCCCCAGAGGACAGGCGCCTCCCGTAAAGCCTGCTCCAACTGACCTGCAGAGATACTTTTCTGTCAATCATTACATGTCTCCTTAGACAGAATCTGTCTTTGTCGGTTATCATTCGCAGTACCCCTCCGGTGAACTCTTCCGGCCTTCGCAGAGCCTGAAAACATCCCGTCGGGGTCTTCCTTCAAACTCCATCCAGCACAAGGCCCAAGGTATGACACGCATGACGGTGGAACAACTTCGGCAGGACCTTCCCATGACTGGGGAAGTCGGATACTTTCAGACCGGGACCTACGGCCCCGCCAGCGACTCCGTGCTGCAGGCTGTGCGCGAGACGATGGAAACCGAGGCCCGTCACGGCCCCGCCACACCCGCCGGCAGGCGGTCACATACCGAACGCGAGGCCGCCGCCCGCAGCGGACTGGCCCGCATGCTCAACGTCCGGGAAGAGGAGCTCGGCATCGAGACCAACACCTCGCGGGCCATGCAGCAGATCGTGCGCGGTCTCGACTGGCAAGAGGGCGACGAGTTCGTCATGACCTCGCTCGAGCATGTCAGCACCTACGGGCTCTCCCATTCGCTTGAGCAGGAGTACGGCGTCAAGGTCATCGTGCTGGGATCCGAAGAAATCGACGACGAGCATCTCCTCGGTGATCTTGCACACGTGCTCACCGACCGCACACGCCTGATCTGCCTCAGCCATATCGCCTCCCCCAATGGTCGCCTCCTCCCGTGCAGGCAGGCAGCCGCCATTGCCCGCGATGCCGGCGTGCCCGTCATGCTCGATCTGGCCCAATCGGTCGGACAGATGCCGGTAGATCTGAAGGAGCTCGACTGCGACTTTGCCGTCGGTTCCGGTCACAAATGGCTGCTCGGCCCCATGGGTACAGGCTATATGTATATCTCGCAAGACCAGATCCCCGGCTTCCGCCCCAATTTCATTCCCGACCGCAGCCCCTGGTCGCTGCCCGATGCTCCCACGCCGGCGCCGACCGCCCGCTCCCGTACCGAAATCGGCACCTACAATCACGCTCTCGTCGTCGGCCTCGGCCGCGCCGTCGAGATCATGGAAAGCATCGGCCTCGACACAATGCAGAAAAGAATAACCCAACTCTCCAGCCGCCTGCGCCAGGGCGTCGGCCACATCGATCGCGCCCGCATCATTACGCCCCAGGAAGCCGGGAAATCCGCCGGCATCACCTCGCTGATGTTCGACGGCTTCACCAAGACCGACATGGACGGCCTGGTCGACAAGATGCACGAACGTCATCAGACCGTCGTCAAATCCCAATGGCTGACCGCCCCGCCCGACCCGGTCAAAGTCGGGATGCGCATCTCCGTCGCCGCCTTCAACGACGAAAGTGAAGTGGACCGCCTGCTGGAGGGCCTGGACGAAGAACTGTAACCACAGTGGCCGCGAACGCCGCCGCATACGAGCAACTATCTACGAATAAGAGGAAAAAATAAGATGCCTGAACGCCTGGTACTCTGGGGACCGCCCGTTGTGGAGAGGATTCCCACCGATCCCGATTACGCCGACTTTCTGCCCGCCTGGGTACAAAAATGCGCCGACGTAGGCATTACCAAGATCGTCGGCGGAGACCAGACCCGCGCCCTCACCCAAGCCGCCCACGCCGCCGGCATCAAGGTCGACCCCTACATCAACTACAATTCCTTCCCTCGCCATGGCTGGGCACGCGTCACCTATGGCTGGTCCCTCGACTTTCTGCGCCCCCCCGTAACCGCAGCCGAGGCCCGCGCCATCCTGGACAGCCACCGGCCCATTTACGACGCCCCCAAAGTAACCACCACCGCGACCGACTTCGCCAGCAAAAACCCGCAGTTCCGCAGCCTCACGCGCAGCCGTTCCTACACGCTGCAGCCCGGTGACGACCTCTACCTCAGCCCTGCCTTCCCCGAAGTGCGCGCAGAGCAGACGGAGCAGTTCCTCGACACGCTTGCGCACACCCAGGGCGACGGCATCCAGGTTGAGTTCGTGCTCGGAAACGAGGACGAAAACGGGGCCGTCCCCTACGGCTACGAAGACCGCACCGTCAACGAGTTCCAGGCCAAACACGGCAAGAACCCGTTCGACCTGCCCAACGACGACCCCGATTGGCTCCAGTTCCGCGCCGACTACGTCACCCTCGCCCTCACCGAAATGCGGGCCGCGGTCAAGCAGGCCAAGCCCGACGCCGTCTTCTCGACGACACTTATCGCCGGCGAAAAAGAGGACTATCTCAAACTCCTGCACGACTGGCCTACCTGGCTCGAGCAGGGCCTCGTCGACGAGTTCTACATCTGGTTCCGCACCAACTCCGACCTCGACGCGCTCAAGCGGCAGCTCGGCTACGCCGTCGAAGTGGCCGCCGGCCGCACACCGGTCATCGCCGAGCTCTCCTGTTACCATCCCGGCAGTTTCCAGCAGCCCGACCAGATGCTGCGCGCCGCCGAAGCGGCCATGGACTGCGGCGCCGACGGCGTCGGCATTTACCGCAGCCACGCCGTCGAACAACTGGACTTCTGGCCCGTGCTGGAAAAGATGAGTAAGCTGTAGAGGGGAGCTTCTGCTGGAATGGGATTCAGCGCTTGTGAAGGTCCGCACGCGCCCAACGAATCGAGCTGCCGGCGCCCAGATCCGAATGAAAGAGAGGCACACAATGTCCTGTTACGTCGCCGCATACGACACAGAAGGCGTATACCCCTAGTGGGATAAGGATCGGCGTCAAAGAGGCTTCAGCTACACGCCCGAACACATCGCCGAATTCCTCGACGGCGTGCGCGCCGTCGCCGAGGTCCACCTGCAACGCAACGCGCCCGCCTCCTTTTTCCTCGTCGCCAAAATGCTGGAGCTTTGCGGCCCCGAACTTCTCGCTATTCTCGACAATCCCCTCTTCGACATCCAGAGCCACACCTATACCCATCCCAACCTGAAAGAGCTGGGCGAGGACAGAGCCGCGCTCCAATACGAACTCGGCGACGCCAAAAAACTGATCGAAGACACCTTCGGCCGCGCAGTCAACGGCCTCACCGCGCCCGGCGGATACACAGACGGCTTCCGCGGCCAGCCTGCCGTTCTGGAGGTGATGTGGGAGGCCGGCTACCGCTACGTGCGCAGCGTCGGCAAAGGGCCAAATGACGCCCTTCCCGCCCTCCTCGAACAGCCCTTCTGGTACGCGCAAGACGGCTTCCCGGACCTGCTGGAAACGCCTTCCCATGCCTGGCACGACAACATCCTCACCGGCCAGCCGGCTACCGTCCACTGGCCGCCGCTCCTGCCCTGGCCCTATCCCACGGCGATGCCCCGCGACGCCCAAGGCGTCTATGAAGCCTACGCGCCCGGCATAGACTACTGCACGCGGCAAGACCTTCTCTACTACATGCCCATCTTCCACCCCTGGTCGATCTATCGCATCGACAAACAGGCCGCCCAGATCGGCCTCCTGCTCGACCATGCCAGCCAGAAGATGGAGATGACATCCTGCAACCACATCTATCAGCACATCCTCCAGCATCCCGATCTGGTCTGAACACCTGTTCACTCCTTACGAGCGGTGTCACCAAAAGCTGGAAACCAAAAGCGCAAAACTAGACATGACTGACCAAACACCAATTAACGTCGCCATCGCCGGCCTCGGCCGCACCGGCTGGAACAACCACGCCAACGCCTGTGCCCACCTCCCCGACCGGTTCCGCGTCGTCGCCGTCTGCGACCCAGACCCGGAACGCCAGGCCGAAGCTATCGAACGCTTTGACTGCCTCGCCTACGCCTCCTACGAGGCGCTGGTCGCCGACAAGGCCGTCGAACTCATGGTCGTAGCCACCCCCAGCAACCTCCACGCCGAGCAGTCGATCGCGGCCATGCGCGCCGGCCAGCACGTCATCGTCGAAAAGCCGATGGCCAGCGACCTTGCCGGCGCCGACGCCATGCTCGCCGTCGCCAAGGAGACCGGCCGCATCCTCACCGTCCACCAGAATCTGCGCTACGCCGCCGACTTCGTCAAAGTGCGCGAAGTGATCGCTTCCGGCGTCCTCGGACGCATCATCGAGGTCCGCATCCACAACGGCGGCTTCGACCGCAGATGGGACTGGCAGACGATGAAACGCTACGGGGGCGGTATGCTTAACAACAGCGGCCCCCACTTCGTCGACATGGGCATGCTCCTTATCGACGACTCCGAGCCCGACGTCTTCTGCCACATGGAGGCCACGCCGCTCTATGCCGGCGACGCCGACAGCCACGTCAAAGTCATTCTCAAACCCAAGCCTGGCCTTGGCCCGCTCGTCGAAATCAACATCACCACCGCCTGCGCCGTCCCCCAGCCCAACTTTCTGGTGCTGGGAACGCAAGGATCGATGGCCTGTTACCGGGAAGAAGCGCACCTGAAATACTTCGAACCGGCCGCAGCGCCTCCCCTGGTTCTGGACGAGGCGCCCATCGCCCTGGATCGCGTCTACAATCGCGAACAACTTCCCTGGAAGGAAGAGAAAGTCTCCTTTGTCTACGACGGAGCGGGCAGTGTGCAGGAACTATATCGCGCTCTCTACGCTTCCATCCGCCAAGGACAGGATTTGGACATCACCCCCGAGAGCGTACGCGCCCAGATCGCGGTACTCGAAAAGTGCCGAGAACTCAATCCCGGTGTAATCTGAAACCGGCGTAATCCGAAACCGGTGTCATCCGAACATAGCGAGGGGCGGGGACTTCCCGTTTTTTGCCCTCCTTCTCTCTCGCCGTCGCAAAGGAGTTTCGTATGGAACTGAGTTGCACATCCGTCATGCTTCCTCGTTGGGAACTGGACGAGACCTTCGACAAGCTGCAGCAGTACGGATACGACGCCGTCGAGCTGCGCTGCCGTTACAACCCCGATGATCCCAACGCACAGCCCTTCTTCTGGGGCCGGCATCTCTCTGACGTCAGCCCGGACAATATCCTTGACAAGGCTGGGCAGATTCGCGCCGCCGTAAAACGGACAGGCATACGCGTCGCCGCGCTCGCGCCCAACGCCCGCTACGACGACACCGAGCATGTCCTCAAGCTCTTCAAAGGCGCCCTCGCCATCGACCCCGACCGCCCGCCCCTGATCCGCATCGACGCCCCCAAACACGACCGCACCAGACCCTACTGGCCCCAGTTCCTCGAAGCCCGCGCCGGCTACGCCAAACTGGTCGAACTGGCAGGCGAGCACGGCGTCAAGGCGACCTATGAAATTCATACCGGAACTCTCGCCGTCACCGCTTCACGCACGCTCGAACTCCTGCGCGACCTCGACCCCAACCACATCGGCGCCATCTACGACGTGCAGAACATGGTCGAGGTGGGCATCGAAGACACCCGCATGGGTCTGGACCTGCTCGGCCCCTACGTGGCCCACTGCCATATCGGCAACCGCCTGCCCGAGCCCGCCGGCGAGGGTCCCGATGGCAACACGCAGTGGCGCTGGCGCGGCGCCCGCCTCGCAGAGGGCGTCGCCGATATCCCCCAGCTGATCGATGACCTCAAGACCGTCGGCTATAATGGCGCACTCTCCCTCGAGCTCTTTATTCCCGAAAACTTCGAGCCCGGGAACGACGACGAAATCGTGCAGACTGAAGGGGCTTTCCTGCGTAAGTTGATCGATCGAATCTAGCGCGCACAGCAAGCGCATTCGCCCGCCCGCGTCTTCCCGCACAACGCCAAACGCCATTAAGCTGAGGTTAAATCCGACATGCCCTACGCCATCTGCAACGAACTCTTCGAAGACTGGCCCCTTGAGAAAACCGCCGCCTTCGTCGCCGACCTCGGCTATCAGGGCCTCGAACTGGCGCCCTTCACCCTCTGCAACCTTGTCACCGATCTCGCTGCCGCCGACCGCCTCCGCATCCGCCGCGCCGTCGAAGGCGCGGGACTCTCCCTCGTCGGCCTCCACTGGCTGCTGGCACAGACCGAAGGTTTCCAGCTCAACGACTCCGACCCCGATGTCCGCGCCCGCACCGCCCAGTACCTGCTAGACCTGATCGACTGCTGCGCCGAGTTGGGTGGCGAACTCCTCATCTTCGGCTCGCCCCAGCAGCGCGACCTGCCGCCCAACCGTTCGCGCGCCGAGGCCTGGAAGACCACAGCCGAAATTATGCATGCCTGCGGCGTGCGCGCCCGGCAGCAGGGCGTCCTCTTCTGCGTCGAACCCCTCAGCCGCAACGAGACCAACTTCATCGTCAATGTCGATGAAGCCGCCGAACTGGTGCGCCGGGTCGACCATCCCGGCCTGCAAATGATGGTCGATACCAAGGCCATGAGCAGCGACCCCCGCCCCATCCCCGAACAGATCCGGGCCGTTCATCCCCTCTTCCACCACGTCCACCTCAACGATCCCAACCTGCGCGGTCCGGGCATGGGCGATCTCGACTTCCGGCCCATCCTGCAGACGCTCGATGACCTCAACTACGGCGGCTGGCTGTCAATCGAAGTATTCGACTTCACGCCCGGCCCCGAAAGGACCGCAAGTGAAAGCCTCGCCTACCTGAACGCCATTCCAAGCGCTTAGTGGTCGGGGAACGGCGCCGCCCCAAGCCATGGACCGCAAATAGCAGGCTTGACACAAATCAATTACTCTGTAGAATGGAATCGTTCCCTAAGAGCCGCTCTTCACAATGGCAGCCGGGGGGACAAGAGCGTCCTTGGCAGGTGTCTTGCTGCCCGCTCAATCACGAGCACAAGCAATCCTGCCAATTCCTCATCCGCGTTTCATAAACCATCAGACGTAGGAAAGGAGATTCAGAAAGATGGCACTCCGTAAGGTAGTGATTCGTACCTCTGTACCCCTGGCAGCCCTGTTGCTCCTGCTGCTCGCCGCTGGATGTGTCGCGCCCGCAGCGCCGGCAGACTCGGGCGACGGGGACATGATGATGGAGGAGATGAAAAGCGAGCTCGTCGTCGCCGTCGCCCAGGAGATGACCTCCCTGGAAGCGCCGCTGGCCGCCGCTGAAACCAACTGCAACGGCTGTTTGAACGTTGTCGAAACCCTGGTCACGCGCAACTTCTCCACCGGTGAGATCATTCCCCTGCTGGCAACCGAGTGGGAGCGGATCGATGACAGCACAATTCAGTTCCAGTTGCGAGAGGGCGTCACGTTCCACGACGGCTCGCCCCTGAACGGCGAAGCAGTGGCCACAAGCATCAACTACATGTTTGAGGCCGAGCTGGTCAGCGACCTCCGCGGCTTCATCGGCGGTGAGCTCAGCGCCGAAGCGGTAGACGAATACTCCGTGAACGTCACTGCTGAGAACCCCGACCCGATCCTCCTCGAAAAGATGTACTTCGTCGCCATTACCTCCGCCAAGCAGATCAATGAAGAGCCGGATAGCTATTCGACCAAACTGGTAGGCACCGGCCCTTACATGCTTGACGAGTGGAACCGCGGCGAGTCGATCATCTACGTCGCCAACCCCGACTGGTGGGGCCACGACAACCCCGACGAGGCCGGCGGCAAGGTATCCTTTGACCGCCTGGTCTGGCGCTTCCTGCCCGAAGATACGGTTCGCGCCGCAGCCGCCCAGGCCGGCGAAGTCGACATTGCTCAGTTCGTGACGCCGGATCAGTGCAACGCCGCCATGGGCGACGACAGCCTGCGCTGCGCCTCCGTGGCCAGCGTCGAGACGATGTTCGCCCGCATGGGCAACCAAAAACTGTTTGACGACATCCGCGTGCGCAAAGCCCTCAACCTCGCGATCGACAAAGAACTGATCGTAGAGACGCTCCTGGGCGGCGCGGCTACCATCACCGGCCAGATCGTCAACGAGACCGCCACCGGGCACAACCCGGACCTCCAGCCCTATCCTTACGATCCCGACATGGCCCGCGCCCTCCTTGAGGAAGCCGCGGCCGACGGCGTAGACGTGGGTCAGGAGTTCACCCTCGCCTCCCGCCAGGGCCTGCACGCCGGCCACGTTGAGGTCATAGAGGCCATCGGCGGCATGCTCAACGATGTCGGCTTCAACGCCAACGTCAGCGTTATGCCCCCGGACACCTTCAATCCCCAGTTCAGCCATAACTGGGCGGACCTGGAGGGCCAGCCCAACTGGGTCGCCGTCCATCTCCACGGTAACGAGATCCTGGATCTCTGGTTCTCCTACGTCAACTACTTCACCTGCGGTGGGGTCGTGTCACTCTACTGCAATGCCGAGGTAGATGCCCTCTGGGAAGAGGCCCGGAATATGTCAGGTGAGGGCCGTGACATGAAGCTGCAGGAAGCGGCACAGGTCGCCTACGACGACTATGCCTACGGCCTCATCGCCCATTTGGACTTGGCCTACCTGATCAGCGAAGATCTGAATTGGAATGTCAAACTGGATCATCGTCTGCAGGCCAAGGAGATGTCATCCAAATAACGGCAAACGATGGCCTGACGGGCTGAGCTGGAACGGCCCGTCGGCGTTCGTAAACTGAATGCGTACCGCGTATTGCGCCATGTCCCGGCAAACCGGTGACCACGCAATACGCGGTACGCACTGTTCAGGCATCATGACTGCCGCGGCGAGGAGAGAAGAGAGAACACACCGCTCCCTCTTCCCCCCTCCTTGCTTCCCGCAGTAAAGGGCGCTCCGATTCTATTCTATCTGCGCAGACGCTTCGTCCACTCGATTGGCGTCGCCTTCGCCGTTCTCACTATCGTCTTCATAGCAGGCCGCATTCTTGGAGACCCGGTCCGCATCATGGTCGGCGTCGAAGCCTCCGAAGAGCGCGTCCAGCAAGTACGCGACCAGCTGGGTCTTAACGATCCCCTTCCGGTCCAGTACGCCAGATTCGCCGTACGCGCCGTGCGCCTGGATTTCGGAGACTCCTTCTGGCAGAAGACGCCCACCCTTCCCCTCGTAATTGAGCGCCTTCCCGCTACCTTCCGCCTTACCGCCGCCGCATTCCTGCTCGCCGCCCCGCTGGGTATCCTCCTCGGCGCCGCCGCCGCGCTGCGCCCTCATACCTTCCTTGACAGGATTATCAACGTCCTATCTCTCGGCGGCGTCTCCATGGTCGACTTCTGGATGGCCCTGATGCTGATCATCGTCTTCGCCGTCCCATTCGACTTCTTCAAGACATCCGGCTACGGTGGTTTCTCCTACATGGCCCTGCCTGTACTCACGCTCTGCTATTCACCCCTGGGACGCATCTCCCAAATTACGCGCAGCGCCATGCTCGACGAGATGAACCAGCCCCATATCACAGTCGCCCGCGCCAAGGGGCTCGCCGAAAAGCGCATCGTCTTTGTCCATGCGCTCAAAAACGCCGCCATTCCCGTTGTCACCATCAGCGGCGACATGCTCTCTTCCATGCTCAACGGCGCCATCCTGGTTGAAACCGTCTTCGCCTGGCCCGGCATCGGCCTCCTCACCCTGCAGGCGCTCCAGCGGCGCGACCTTCCCCTCGTCGAAGCAACCGTCTTCGTCGTGGCCTGCATGGTGATTGTGGTCAACCTGCTCGTCGACCTGAGCTATGTCTACCTGAATCCAAGGATCCGCTTCCAGTAGCCCGGCGACCTCCGATAGGACCGTGGCCGCCGCAGTTCCGCTATGACCGCAGAGACCAAGTTGCTGTTGCAAGAAGAGGCAGAACGGACGCGCCGCGCCTCCGCATGGCTCATTCCCCGCGCCCTTCTGCGCGATCCCGTAACCTTTATTGCGCTGACGATCTTCGTGCTCATCCTGTTCGGCGCCGTGACCGCCGAACTGATCGCGCCCCACGATCCCCTTGAGCAGGACCTGCGCATGCGCAATATGCCGCCCCTCTCACCGGCCGCAGAGGAAAACGCCCCGCGCCACTTCCTCGGCACCGATCCCCTCGGCCGCGACATCCTCAGCCGCATCATCTTCGGCTCACGCGTCTCCCTCACCGTCGGCCTCAGCAGCGCACTCGTCTCCGGCATCATCGGCAGCCTCCTCGGCATCATCGCCGGATACTTCCGCGGCCCGGTTGACGACATTGTCATGCGCCTCGTCGATATCATGATGAGCATCCCCGTGATAATGCTCGCGCTTCTGGTACTTTTTTCGCTCGGACCCGGCTTCTGGAATCTTGTCGTCGTCCTCGCGATCGTCAGGTGGATGGCCTACGCCCGCCTCGCACGCGGCCAGACCCTCGCCTTCCGCAACTCACCGTTCATCGACGCCGCCGTCGCCATCGGCAACACCAACACCCGCATCATCTTCCGCCACATCATCCCCAATGTTTCCTCGCCTCTCGTCATCCTCGGCACACTCGAGGTGGCGGTCCTCATCCTCAGCGAAGCCGGCCTCAGTTTCCTCGGCTTCGGAATCCAGCCCCCCGAGCCCTCGTGGGGGCTCATGATCGCCGGCGGGCGCCAGTACATCGCAACCGCTTGGTGGATAGTCGCCTTTCCCGGCCTGGCCATCTTCCTCACCACGCTCAGCCTTAACCTGCTTGCCGCCTCCTTCCGCGCCATCTCCGATCCCGTCCAACGCGAACGCTGGCTCAACAAAGGCTCCGCCAACAGCAGCAACTGACCTCGGCGCCATCACTAACCATTGACCTCTGACCAAAACCGCTGCCGCCGGTTGGCGAAAGCGTCTCGACATGCGGGTCTCGCCAATGCCTGAATCACGTAGGGGCAACCACTGTGGTTGCCCCTTTCCAATATCGCCCTATCCACCCGCAGGAGCCCGCCCTGCGGGCGCCCCTATGAGCGTTCTCTCGCCCGCCCCTGCGCCGCCTTTTTGGCCTTCCCCCACTTTTCCATCCACGCATTTCTCCCCGTATGGCGAATTATGTCATGGATCGTCGCCCGCGGCTGATACGGCAGATACATTCCACAATGCCATGCCAGATTGCGGTACACCATGAAGTCACCCGGCCCCAGATAGACCTGCACCGCCCCCGGCATCGACCGGCAGTGCTCGAAGTAAAACTGTTCCGCCTCGGCGTCGCTCCACTCCTCCGGCGCCTCCTTCATAACCGGGTCGCCCGTCGACTCGACCTCGTCCGAAAGATCCTGTTGCCGCAGATGGCTGCCCGGCACATACCATGTACAGGCGTCCGCGTAGATCGCGCAGTTGACCTGGTTGAAGTAGCGCAGATCATTCCAGACCGTCGCCATGAACGACTCCATCTCCGCGTCGCGAGCCTCCGCCGGCACCTCCACCACGCCGTCGCGGTGCCAGCCGCAGTGCCACGGCCGTTCCACCGGCTCGACCAGCAGCCCCATAATGTCCAGATGCGCGTGCGTATATCCACGACCCAGCAACCGGTCAACCGTCACCTGCAGCTCGTCGAGTTCAGCATAGTCCCTGAACGGTTGCAGGTCGATATACTCCTCGTATTGGTCCAACGGTTGGATCCGTTGCGTTTGCGGCCCGTTGAGCTCGTGCGCCAGCGCACGAGCCCGGTCCGCCTCACGCCGCAGGTCGGTGAGGAGTGAAGGCGGCACGATTCCGCGAAAGATGATAAATCCCTGCTGATGATACTCATGCACCATCCAATCTTCGAACTGAAACCTCATCACTGCCCTCCTGGGTTCCATCTTCTGGGAGCAAGCCGCCCGCCCGTCTGCGCCTGCCATCAGGGCCCGGTCCGGATATTGGAATCGTAATCGAGTTTGTACATAGAAAGTACCACTGGTACGATGAAACCTGCAACGGAGACTTGTCCCTTTATAGGGTGATTGCTTTCCATTCTCCAGTTGGCTATAATCTGCCGGAGTTGCGCTCGCGATGTCCCGCGGCTCTCGCTCTCACACTGCGAAGCCGGGGAGATTTTGCAATGCCCCTGTTGATTCCGGACCACTATCAAACTGGAAATGCAGGCCTCTCGCCTGCCATCTTAATTTCCCGTGTTCGCGCATCGATCACTAAAGGAGAAAAGACAAGATGGAGAATCTGAATCTCTCGAGGCGAAACTTCCTCAAGACAGTTGGCGTTGTGTCGGCCGGCGCCGCTCTGGCCGCATGTGTGCCCGCAGGCGAGACGATGCAGCAGGACGGTGAGCCTGCCGAGGTGACACAGCACGTGATCGCGTGGTTGGGCGGCTGGACCCCCACCGAAAGCATGGAGCGCAGTGAGGACAACCCCAACCCGCACAACAAGATCCTGGATGTGCTTGACGCCTACAAGGCAGAGCATGCCGGCGTCGAGATTGAGTGGATCAGGCTGCCCACAGGCGTCAACAGCCGCGAATGGATGGTGGCCCAACAGACCGCCGGTACCATCCCTCACATCATGCCCGCGGCCCAGTGGATCATCAAAGAGGACGTGGACAAAGACTGGTGGGTCGTCCTTACCGACGCGCTCCAGGAGCCGAACCCCTATATCGCCGCCGGTGAACCGGGCAGCGAACGCTGGCTCGACCAGTTCTACCCCACGCCCAACACCATGCTCAACATCGAAGGCAACTTCTACAACGTCGCCTTCGGTATCAACACCACCTGGTTCTTCTATAACGTCGATCTGTTTGAAGAGCTTGGCATCTCCGTTCCCAACAGCTATGCTGAATTCCTCGAAAACTGCCAGGTGGCCAAAGACGCCGGCCTGATCGGTTACGACTTCATCACCTTCTCCCCCGCCGACACCGATGCCTGGTACCGCCAGCAGATCGGCTCGATGATCATGGAGCGCGACCTGGCCCCCCTGGTCAACCCGGACGGCCGTTTCGCCGAACTTTCCGAAGTCGCGTGCGCCATCCGCGAAGGCGTCTATCACGCCCATCTGCCCCAGTTCCGCCAGTGGCTGGAGCTCTGGAAGCTCAACGTTCCCTACCGCCGCGCCGACTGGACCGTCTCCGCGCCGGATTCCACCCGCCTCTTCCTCACCAAGAACACGCCAATCACCGAAAACGGCTCCTGGATCATCCCGCAGCTCGAGATTGATCCGCTGCTGGACTTCGAGTGGGCTACCTTCTGGGCGCCGCCTCTGACCAAGGAGAGCAGCGAGTTTGTAACCGACCCGCCCACCGTGGCCCCCAACGTCGGCACCGTGACCGACAACTTCGCCATCTCCACCCGCGCCCGCAGAGACGGCGTGCTAGACACCTCCATCGATCTGCTGCGCTTCTTCTCGCATCCCGAAAACATTGAGTTGGTGCAGGGTGAAATCGGCCAGAACATGCCCAACGTAAAGGGGACCAGGGTGCCCGACCGCTTCGCCGAGGCCCACAAAGGGCTGGTTGAGTCGATCGGCTACGTGACCATGTTCCAGTACGAGATCGTCACCATGGACCTGGAAGCCGCCGAAGCCTGCGGCAAGTCCTGGTGGGCCTATCTGCTCGACGAGATCAGTATCGACGAGTGCATCGAACAGAACCAGGCCGCTTTCGAGGGCTACGCCACCCGCTACATTGACGAGCAAGGCAATGCCTGCCCCTAACGTCAGATGGCCGGTGGTTGGCACCTTCCTGTTAACCACCGGCCTCTAACCACGATGAAAAAGTCACTCTGGGAACGGATTTCGGAGACAAGGGCAGGGTACCTGATGGTCGCGCCTACCCTGGCCTTTCTCCTGATCTTCCAATACTATCCCGCCGTCTCCGGGCTCTATCGCTCGATGTTCGATTGGAACGCCGGGCTGGCAGGGAACTTCATCGGTCTCTCCAACTTCGTCGAGCTCTTCACCGATGACGACGTCTTCATCCGTTCCCTCAAAAATATGGCCCTGCTGACGATCTGGTACCTGATAGCCTTTGTCGGGCTTTCCACCGGCGTGGCAGTCCTGATCCACCGCATCCGCCACGAGCGCTCCAAGTATTTTTTCCGCCTCTTCATGATTCTGCCCGTCATCATCCCGGCGGTGGTCCTCATCCTTCTCTGGAAATTTATCTACGATTCCACCATCGGCCCCCTCAATACCATCCTGATCGGCGTCGGACTGCAAGACTGGACGCACGCCTGGCTCGCAGAACCCAAAATCGCCATATACGCAATAATGTTCCGCAACTTCCCCTGGATCGACGGCGTCTCCGTCCTCATCCTGCTCGCCGGTTTGCAGGCGATTCCCGTTGAAATCGTGGAAAGCGGCCTCCTCGACGGCGCCAGCGGCTGGAGGCGCCTGCGCTACATTGAGCTCCCCCTTATCACCGGTCAGATCAAACTGCTCGTTGTATTGACCATCATGTGGGGCGTCCAGGAGTACTCCGCCGTCTGGGCCATGACGCAGGGCGGCCCGATCGACTCAACCCAGGTGCCGGGTATGTGGATGTACTTCAACGCCTTCCGCATCAGCCGTATGGGCTACGCCTCCGCGATCGGCGTCGTTATGTTCCTGATCACACTGGTGGCGACGATTCTCAATATGCGTTACATAAGGTCCCAGGAGTATTAGCTGCCGGCAGTACCGTCTATCTCGCATCAAGCTATCTCGCATCAAGCAGAGTGCAATACGCACTGAATTAGGATTCCGGCATGGAAAGGCGCGGTGATTCAGCAACGGCCATTGCAGGCGGACCGGCGCAGAGCCGGGCAGGCCGCCTGCACCGCGGCGACGCCTGGCGCACTACTGCCCTGGGCATTCTCTGCGCGCTCATGATCGCGCCGCTCATCATGGCCGTCATCATCTCCCTCAAAAGCCCCTCCCAGTTCACGCGCGTCCCCTTCCTGCCCACCTGGCCGCTGCGCTGGGAAAACTACGAGTTCGCCGTCCAGATCATCAGCCAGTTCCTACTCAACAGCATCATCACCAGCGGCGCCACCGTCATCGGCGTCCTCCTGCTCAGCTCGCTCGCAGCCTACTCCTTCGCTCAGATCAGATTTCCGGGCCGTACATTCGTCTTCTACGCCGTGCTCGCCCTCATGATGGTGCCGGCATCCCTGACCCTTGTCCCCTCCTTCGTTCTCATCAGAGATTTGCGTCTCATCAATACTTACTGGTCGCTGATCCTGCCCTGGATTGCAGGCGGCCAGATCATCGGCATTCTCATCCTGCGCGCCTTCTTCGAGAGCCTGCCCGGCGAAATGTTCGACGCCTGCCGCATCGACGGCGCCTCCGACTGGCAGATCTACTGGCACGTCGCCCTGCCGCTGACCCGCTCCATGCTCGGCGTTGTCGCCGTGCTCAACATCCTCGGCACCTGGAACAACCTGATCTGGCCGACCCTGACCCTCCCGGAACGCAAAATGTGGCCGCTCACGCCCGGGCTTTACTCCTACATGGAGCAGTATTACACCAGCTACGGGCGCGTCATGGCCGGACTGCTTCTCGGCTCGATTCCTCTGGTGATACTCTTCGTCTTCACCAGCCGTCTCTTCGTCGAAGGCTTGACTTCCGGCGCCATCAAGACCTGAGATTGCTTTCTTGGGCGGCCGCAGCAGGGAAAGGCCTTCGAACCGCGAATGAACCGCATGTCCGCAATTCATGACACCGTATACAAAAGGACTCAATACGATGTAATCGTGGTCGGTTGCGGAGGGTGGGGGCTGGCCGTCCTCAAAGTGCTGACCGACATGGGCCTCAGCGTTCTCGGCGTCGAGCGCGCGGAAATCTGTCACAATCTCCGCCACTATATGAAGCATATGGTGATGCATTCCGTTCTCTCCTACATGATACTCGACCCGGAAGACAAGATCGTAGCCCGCAAAGGCGACGACCATCACCCTTTGATCGAAGAGCTGATCCAGAGCTACAGCGACTTTGCCGACAAATTCGATCTCCCTATCAAGACTCACCACGAACTTCTCGACGTCGAAGGAGCAAAAGGCGCTTTTGAGGTGACCGTGCGCGATGGGGAGGGCCGCACTTCCTGTCTGGGGGCCAAGCGGGTTGTGCTGGCAACAGGCTCCTATGACGAGCCAAATCTGGCCGGCATCCCCGGCGAACTGAACGGCTCAGTCCATCACTATTTCCACGAATGGGAACACATCAAGGACAAAAGGGTCCTCTTCATCGGCGGCGGCTTCTCTTCCGCGGACGGTATTATCGCCCTCTGCCCCCGCAACCGGATATTGTGGGTCGTGCGTAAGTCGAATGACGCCGTCGAGAAGATGCTGACCGACCAGAAGACGGTCTGGGGCCAGCCCGATGCACACCTCGTCAACACAGAAATCCTGACCGATAGCCAGGTCATTTCGCTGGAGAACAATACAGCGGTCGTGCAAACACCCGGCGGCCGGCAAACGTGGGATTTCGATCTCTGTTACATGCTCATCGGCCACAAGCCCAACCAGAGTCTATGCACACGCCTCCTGAACGGCAACCTCGATTTTGATGAAGAGACATTCGAATCCTGCGAGCGGCCTGGCGTCTATCTCGTCGGCGCGCTCGCCAAGAAACACCTGGAGCATATCGGCCTGACGCACAACCTCTGCCCTGACAATGACGGCGTGCGTTATATCGAGCGCATCCGCTCCGCCATGCAGCAGGAGTTCAACTGCAGCGGTCAGCAGTTCCGCTGACCAACGATCACTAGCCAGCGCCCGTTGGTGTTCCGATGCACACGAGCCAGCAACTCCGATCTTCACATTTTGAATACCGGCGCCCGGACGCGGGTGGACGCGTCGCCTTCAGCGCCTTCTGCGCAGAATACCACGACCAGGACCGCGTCGGCGTCGTCTCGCCCCGCCTCGAAGACGGCATCCTTTACACCGGCTATGCCCTGCTGGCCCTGACCACCGCCTTCTATGACGTGCAGAGAGCAAGCGGCCGCGACTTTTTCATTTACCCCCAGCATCTCGCCATCATCGGGCAGGATCCTTCTGGCGCTTCCAGCACACACGCCGAGTCCGGCCGCGCAGACCATTTCGGCATCGCCACCGGCGCCGGCCGCCTCGACCTGTCCCTGGACGAGGCCGGCATCGGCAGCGCCTGGGCCTGGCTCGACGTCTGGCCGGGCGGCAACTGGCACACGGCCTCCCAAACACCTACCGCCATGCTGAAGAAGGTCTTCGACCTTCACGTCAACCGTCTCTTCTGGCCGCAAGAGTTCATGCCGGAGCGCCGGCAGGAGCGGGCAACTGACAACGGAGAAGACGCATTCCATCCGATGCCCGACTATGCCCGCAGGATACTCGGCACGCGCCTCAAGTCCGTCTACTACTACAACACGTCTGCGCCAACCATAGAGATCTGCGCCGACCAACCAGCCGTGGATATCGTTCAGCTGAGCATCGACAGACTTCCGGCCCCGGTGCGGCAAAGGTTGGAAGAAGAAGCCCAGCCGGTGCATCCCACGGGCTATGAGTCATACCGGCAAGTCAGCGTAAACGATTTCATAGAGGATATGGAGGCATGTTTCACCTCCTGATCTGCTATGTCTTAAACGCTGAATCCTCTGCCCATTCGCAATTTGAACGCAATTCGCACTGCAAGTACGAAGCACTGCATTTACAAAGCACTGCATTTACGAAAAAGAAGAACCGCCGTCGGAACCGGAGGCACACCACATGAGCCGTGAAGAAGAGATCAAGAAAGAGCTGTATGAATACACGCTTACGGGACGGGCGCCCATCACCGAAAAGCTCACGCAGGAAGGCATCGACTTGGGGATGGATCCCCTGGAGATCCTCTTCCAGGCATTGATCCCGGCGCTCCAGGAAGTTGGTCGTCTCTTTGAGATCGGCGAGTACTTTGTGCCCGAAATGATGATCTCCGCCAAAGCGATGCAACGCGCCATGGCGATCCTGCAGCCGATCCTTGGCGACACCGGCGTCGAACCGGTCGGCAAGGTCCTGATGCTGACCGTTAAGGGCGACGTCCACGACATCGGCAAAAACCTCTGCGTCATCATGCTTGAGGGGGCAGGCTTTGAAGTGATCGACATGGGCGTCAACGTCAGCCCGGAGAGACTGATCGACGCCGTCAACGAGCACCAACCCCAGCTGGTCGGCTTCTCAGCCTTTCTCACCACCACCATGCCTTTCTTCAAAACCAACATCGAGGCGCTGGAAGCGGCCGGCCTGCGCGATAAGGTCAAAGTCATGGTCGGCGGTGCGCCGATCACCCTGGAATATGCCATGAGCGTCGGCGCCGACGGATTCGGGCCGGACGCCAGCCAGTCGGTCAAGCTGGCCAAGCAGTTGATGGCCGACATGGGCTACGAGATCGACCAGGACGGCGACGGGGGATCATCCGAAGGGGAGTCGGCCATGCGCGCCGCCGTTGACGCCGTGGAAGGCCTCATGCGCAAGGCCGAAGAAGAGCACGTCGGTGGATAGCGCCAGCAGCCAGCAAGGGAAGAGACAATGAGCAGCCAGCGAAAAACAGTTCGTCCCCGTATCGGGATTTTTGGCATCGGCCTGGGTGAGTACTGGCCCCAGTTTCCCGGTCTGAAGGAGCAGCTCGAAGGCTACCAGGCCCGCGTTGAAGGCCGCGTCGGCCAGTGGGCCGACATCGTCAGCGCCGGTCTCGTCGACTCTGCTCCCGGCGGGCGAGACGCCGGGGACCTCTTCCAGCGCGAGCAGGTCGACATGGTCTACTGCTACGTCGGCACATACGCCACCAGCTCAACCGTCCTTCCCGTCGTTCAGATCCCCAAGGTGCCCGTCCTCGTCCTCAATCTCCAGCCCTCGGCCGCCCTCGACTACGCCAACACCGACACGAAAGAGTGGCTGGCGAACTGCTGCGCCTGCTGCGTGCCCGAGCTCAGCTCCGCCTTTCACCGCTGCGATATCGATTTCCACGTCGTCTCCGGCATGTTGGAAGAAGAAGAGGGCTGCGAAGAACCGGCCCGCCGCGCCTGGGCCGAGATCCAGGACTGGACCCAAGCCGCCGGCGCGCTCCGGACCCTGCGCCGCAGCCGCATGGGTGTCCTCGGCCACACCTACCCCGGCATGCTCGACATGTACAGCGACTTCACCCAGCATCAGGGCCAGCTCGGGACCCATATCGAAATCCTGGAAATGTGCGACCTGGCGCAGATGGTCAACGGCGTTACCCCGGCCGACATCAAAGCCAAGGAAGAAGAGGCTCTCGCCATCTTCGACCTGGCCGAAGACTCACCCTCCGATCCGCTCGCAACCCGCCCCTCCCCGGAGGCCCTCGACTGGGCCTACCGCGTTGCCGTCGGTCTCGACCGCCTCGTCGCAGACTTCGACCTCGACGGTCTCACCTACTACTATCGCGGGCTCGACGACAACGAATATGAACGGATCGCGGCCGGATTCGCCCTGGGCTGTTCTCTGCTCACCGCACGCGGCGTGCCCTGCAGCGGTGAAGGCGATCTCAAGAACTGCCAGGTGATGAAAATCGTCGACACATTCGGCGCCGGCGGCAGCTACTCCGAGGTCACCGCGATGGATTTCCGCGAAGAGTTCATCCTCGCCGGCCATGACGGCCCCTTCCACATCGACATCGCCGAAGGCCGGCCCCTGCTGCGCGGCCTCGCCCTTTACCACGGCAAACACGGCGGAGGCGTCGGCGTCGAAACCCAGGTCAAGCACGGGCCCGTCACCGTCCTGTCCATGACCCAGACCCGCCAGGGCAATCTCAAGCTGCTCGCTGCCCAGGCCGAAAGCATACCCGGCCCCGTCCTGCAGATCGGCAACACCGACAGCCGCCTCAAATTCTCTCTCGGCCCCGCCGACTTCATCAACGCCTGGTGCAAAGAGGGCCCGACCCACCACTTCGCTCTCGGCGTAGGCCACATCCTGCCCAAAATAGAAAAATTCGCCAGCATCGCCAGCCTCGAACTCAAGGTAGTCTGCTAAGGCCAGCCGGCGCCCGGGGGCAACTCTTGTGGTTCTCCCCGTGGTCGCACAAAACAAGGAACTTGCCTGGCAGACAACCGCGTTCGAGTGGTGTTACCAAAAGACAAGAAACTGAAGAATAGAAACTCGAAATGATCAAACCCACCGACCTCACCACCGAGTACGCGCTCAATCCCATCAACATCGACACACACCAGCCCCGTTTCGGCTGGCTGCTCGAATCCGACCGCCGCGGCCAGTCGCAATCGGCGTACCAGGTTCTCGTCGGCGGCAGCGCCGAAGAGCTCCAGGCCGGCCGCGCCGAGAAGTGGGACAGCGGCAAGGTCACATCGGACCGCTCCGTCAACGTCCCTTACGCCGGCGGCGCCCTGTCCAGCGACGAGACCTGCTGCTGGCAAGTCCGCGTGTGGGACGAGGACGACCGCGCCAGCGCCTACAGCGAACCAGCCGCCTTCACGATGGGCCTGCTGAATGAAAGCGACTGGACCGGCCCCTGGATCGGCGCGCCCTCCGACGTCGCATCACCCCTGCTGCGCAAAGAGTTCGACCTTGCCAGTCCTGTCAGCCGCGCCCGCCTCCATATCTCCGGCGTCGGGTGGTACGAGCTCTATCTCAACGGCCGGCGCGTCGGCGACCATGTGCTCGACCCCGCCACCAGCGAATACACTGAGCGCATCCTCTACGCGACCTACGACGTGACCGAACTGCTTCAGGCCGGCACCAACGCCGCCGGCGTCATGCTCGGCAACGGCTGGTACAGTGAACCCGGCTGGGAGCACCGCTACGGGGACTCTCCCCGCCTGCGCCTTCAGCTTAACGTCGAGTTCGCCGACGGCAGCACGACCACTGTCGCGTCCGGCGGCGGCTGGAAAACCGCCCCCGGCCCCATCACCCGCAACGACCTCTACGGAGGCGAGACCTATGACGCCCGCCGCGAGCAACCCGGCTGGGCATCAAACGGCTTCGACGACGCCCACTGGGAACCGGCCGTGGACAAGGAGGCCCCCGGCGGCACAATGGTGGCGCAGGTCATGCCGCCCATCCGCGTCAACCAGAAGCTGCAGCCGGTAAACGTCACCCAGCCCCAGGACGGCACATACGTCTACGATCTCGGTCAACTTTTCGGCGGCTGGGCCAAACTGCGGCTGAAGGGCGAACGCGGCACGACGGTGTCGATCAAGTACGCCTGCCAGGTCCTCGAAGAAAGCGGCCTCGTCGATCAGGAATCCGGCGAGTTCTACTTTCGCCACCGCTCCCGCGCCAGCGCCCACAAAGAAGGCGACGAGATCGACATCTACATCCTCAAAGGCGACCCCGAGGGTGAGAGCTACGAACCGCGCTTCACTTACCACCCCGTGCGCTACGTTCAGGTCGAAAGCGACCGCCCTATCCACATCGAAGACCTCCAGGGCCGTGTAGTCTACTCCGACGTCGATCTCTCCGGCGGCTTCGAGTGTTCCAATCCAACCTTCAACCGGATCCATGAACTGGTGCATTGGACCGTAACCAACGGCCTTTTCGGCATCCCCCTCGACTGCCTTCACCGCGAGCACTGGGCCTGGACCGACCCGGCCACAATCGCCTCATCGCTCTACCCCCGCAAACACATGCCCCGCTTTTGGACGAAATGGCTCGACGACATCAAGGACGCCCAACTCGAAGACGGGAGCGTCCCCGACATCTGCCCCAACTACGTCCGGCGGGACGATCCCGACCCCGCCTGGGGAGGGAACTACCCCATCCTCGTCTGGTATCTCTACCAATACTTCGACGACAGTCGCTTCCTGCACGAACACTACGAGCCAGTTCGCCTCTGGGTCGACTATCTCACGTCCGCGGCCGAAAACAACATCGTCAACGAAGGCCACTACGGCGACCACATGCTGCCCGGCGCCGCGCCCGGTGAGGAGGAGTTCGTCTCCTCCGAAACGCCCCCGCCCCTCCTCTGGACCGGCTACTACTATCTGGGCGCCGCCATCGTCTCCAAGATCGCGGGCTACCTGGGCAAGGAAGAGGAGGCCGCGCACTACCGCCGCCTCGCAGAGGCGATCAAAGAGGCCCTCAACCGCGAATGGCTCGACCCCGCCGCGCACCGCTACGCCACCGGCTCACAGACCGCCAACCTCTTCCCGCTCGCCCTCGGCATCGTGCCGTCCGCCAGCGAAGCCGGCGTCGTCCAGGACATCGTCCACAACATCGTCGACACGTGGGGCGGCCATCACCACACCGGCAACACCGGCGTCACGTGCCTGATCGACACGTTGACCCAACACGGCCAGGGCGAAGTCCTCCACGACCTCGTCGCCACCCGCAGCTACCCCGGCTGGGGCTTCATGGTCGAGCAGGGCGCCACCACGATCTGGGAATCGTGGAGCCTGCAAAGCACCGTCGGCGCCGCCGAAAGCATGATCATGTGGGCCTCCATCGACGAGTTCTTCTACAACGACCTCGCCGGCATCAAAGGCCCCGACTACCACGGACCCGGATTCATGCCCCCCGGCTTCCGTGAAATCACGATCGAGCCGCACCCGCTCGGCAACCTCGAACACGCCGGCGCCACATTGAAGACAGTACGCGGCGAACTCTCCTCCCACTGGCGGCGCACCGACCACTCTCTTTCACTCGAAGTCACAATCCCGGTCAACAGCACCGCCCGCGTCAGCGTGCCCACCCTGGGGCTGAGCAATATCTGCGTCAGCGAGAGCGGCAACGCCATCTGGCAGGACGACACCTATCTACCAGGCGGCGACGGAATCACATCGGCCTGCGCCCGCGACGGCTATATCGACGTCGACGTCGGCTCCGGCGCCTACCATTTCGAATTGACCGGAACTTAGCTGGCGGCCTGTGAGGATTGCCAGCAGCTGACCACTGACCACTGATCGCTGACTACTGATCACTAACCACTGCAGTTCTGACCACTGCAGCTCAAAGGAGCAGGATCTTGCAGGAAATGACATCGCTCGAACGATTTATGGCCGCCATCAACGGCGAACCGATGGACATGTACCCCGCCCTCAACGTGTCCCCCAACTGGTCGATGATGCCGCACTGGCCGGAGAAACTGGGGCTGAACTTCCTTCATTTGTCACACGGGACCGACGAACAGAAGCTGAAGTTCTACGACGTGCTCCACGATGACCTCGGCCTCGATTACATCCCCTGCGGCACCGGCAAAGCCTACGGGCAGCGCGGCAAACAGTATGTCACCGAGGAGGACGGCGTGCCCGTGCTCGTGGACACCGGCTCGCGCAACAAGACCCGCTACCACGAGTTCCCGCCCGATCTGCCGCCCGATGAACCCCTCTTCGAGACCGCGGCCGACGTCGAACGGCTGGAACCGCCCCCCACCGCGGAGGAGATGCTGGCCACCGGCGCCTACGACTTCACCAAAAAGCTGCTCGAGCACTTCGACGACACCGTGTTCCTCTACATGGGCGACATGGCGCCCTTCCCCACCTCCTTCTACATGCTCAGCTACGACAAGCTCTTCGACGCCATGTTCTTCCAGAAGGACCTCGTCTTCGCGCTCATGGACCGCCACGAAGAGGTGATCCGTCAGCAGTGCCGGCTCGCCAGAATGCTCGGCGTGCATGGCTACCAGCTGATGCAGTGGTTCGCGTCCGCGGACATGATTTCCGATGAGCACTACGTCGAGTTCGCCCTGCCCGGTGAGATAAAGGCCTTCGAGTACATCCACGATGAGGGCCTGATCAGCAGCATGGCCCTGATGGGCTGGATCGAACCTCGCCTCCCCCATCTGGCCAAGCTCGACTTTCACTGCATTCAGGTCGAATGCGGCCTCAAAAACTACTCGAACGACATTGTCAATGTTCGCCAGGCCCTTGGCGAAGAGGTCTGCATCTTCTCCAACTCCCACGCCATCACCGTCATCGAGCAGGGGGACGAGGACCTCTGGCGCGAGGACGCCCATCATCAGGCCAAAGCGATCGGGGAGCAGAAGCGTTTTGGCGTAGGCCACGGCACGCCCACCACCTGGAAGACGTCCCCGGCAAGATACCGCCGCTACATCGACTTCATGCGCAGCGAGCTGGCGTCTATCGTTCCGCCGCACTGACCACCGACCACTGATTACTGACAACCATGAGGATCACCCGCCTGGAGACGATCCGGCTGGGACGCCATCCCCATTCGCTCTGGCTGCGCATCCACACGGATGACGGCCTGACCGGCCTCGGCGAGACCTCCTACGCGCCCCGCGCCGTCAGCGCCCTCATCCACGACCAGCTCGCGCCCCTGCTCCTCGAACAAGATCCCCTCGACATCGAGCGCCACTGGCACACCATGTTCGCCGCCGTCAACGCCTACGGCTTCGGCGGGGCCGAAACGCGCGCCATCAGCGCCGTCGACATCGCCCTCTGGGACATCGCCGGCCAGTACAGCGGCCAGCCCATCTACAATCTCCTTGGCGGCCGCAGCCGCGACCGCATCCCCATCTACAACACCTGCCTCGGCCACGGCCCCCACGAGGACGCCGGGGCCTGGATGGAAGGCCGCGCCGGGCAGCTGGCCGCAGACCTGCTTCGACAGGGCATCGGCGCCATGAAGATCTGGCCTTTCGACCTGCCGCCAGGCCCCGCCGGCGCGGAGACAGGCGCGCCCGGACCGGTCCGCCATTACCTCGATAGAGATACGCTCAAAAGGGGGATCGCCTGCGTCGAAGAGATTCGCGCCGCCGTCGGCGACAGAATGCAGATCGCCATCGAGGGCAACGCCCGCTGGAACCTGCCCGCAGCCATCGCCATCGCCCGCGCTTTGGCGCCCTACAACATCATGTGGCTTGAGGAGATGATCCCGCCCGACAATATCGAGTCCTACGCCCGTTTGAAGGCCGAAAGCCGCATCCCTCTCTGCGTCAGCGAGCGTCTGTTCACCCGTTTCGGCTTCCGCCGCGTCGTCGAAGCCGGCGCCGCCGACATCATCATGCCCGACATTTCCTGGACCGGAGGCATCAGCGAAACCCGCAAGATCTGCGCGCAGGCCGACACCTACTACCTCCCCGTCACCGGCCACGACGCCACCGGCCCCGTCGCGCTCTGGGCCGCCGCCCACCTCATGCTGCACATCCCCAACGCCATGATTCTAGAAACTGTCCGCGCCTACTACAACGGCTGGTACAACGACGTCGTCACCGAGCGCATCCCCGTCAACGACGGCATGCTTTCACTGCCCGAAAGGCCCGGCCTAGGCGTCGCCCTGCGCGAGGAGATATTGAATTGGCCTGACGTGTCGATCGAAGTCACGGAATAGGCGGAGGAAATCCAATTGGGAAATCGCTTAAGGCGAGCTAAGGTTCTCGCGGTTCGAGAAGCAACTGCAGGCCGGAAATGATTTCCTGTATTCTGCTTGAAGAAAGAGTGCCAATTCTCTCGCTGAGGGCTTGTTTATCCAACGTGAGCACTTGTGAGATATTCACCACACTCTGTCTGGGCAAGTTACCTTCTCCTCTGTCCAGCAGCACATTTCCTGGAGCTGACTCTCTTTTCAGATTCCCGGTGATCGCGCAGGCGACAACCGTACTGATTCGACTGAAATTGTACATATTGTTCTGTACAACGACGTAGGGACGCCTTCCCCCCGGCTCGGACCCGTAGGGATCATCCATGTCAACCCAGAAAATGTCACCCTGTTCGATATACAGTCGAGGTGCAGGAACACCATCTACCACGGTTCATCCCTCATGTACTTGCGATGATGCTCTTTCATTTCCCTTAAGGTCGCTTGTTCTTCCTCATCAGGGAAATCATCATATGCCTCGTTAATTGCCGCCATCATACGTCTCGTTTCATGACGTTCAATAAACTCCTGAACCGCGATCGCAAAGAGTCGACTTCGGGACATGTTCAACTCTTGTGTAAGTGATTCCACCTTTTCAAAGAGTGAATCGTTCAAAGAGATTGCTGTCTTAACTGCCATGCTTCCCCTCCTCAAATGAATATGGCGAAATCCTTGGTCATACCAAAAGTATAACTCTGTTTCCTGCCGGGCGTCAATACCACCCCAATTCGTGTGTAGTACCACTATCCGCTCGCCCAACAGGGAAAAAACCGGGTTGCGGTCTGAAACAATTGTCTATATCATTACGGGTGCGAACGAAACCCGCTTTACCAACCCGAAAATCGACAACTCCCAGACAGGCGTCCCCCGCCCGTGAACGATACATCGAACCAGGAGATCCTGAATGCTGTCCGAGCAGATCGCCGCACTGAAGCGATATGATTCCGCCACTATTTTCAACGCGGTCGCCCTCAAACTGGGCCTGCCCAACCTCGACTACACCGACCACACCATCCGCTGCCTTATGCCCGACATGGGCCTGGTCGCCGGCTTTGCCGTTACCGCCGAAGTCACGACCAACGACGAAGACTCCACCGCGCTCGAGTGGATCGACTACTACGACTACCTTGGCAGCCAGCAGGGCCCGCTGATCGCCGTCTTCCAGGACATGGACACCAGCCCGGGCCGCGGCGCCTGCATCGGCGACGGCATGGCCCGCGTCCACAAACGGCTCGGCGTTAAAGGCTTTATCGCCGAGGGCACCGTACGCGACCTGGTCGGCATCCGCCACGTGGGGCTGCCCGTATGGGCTTGGGGCACCGTACCCGGCCACGGCGTCTTCAACATGAACCGCTTCGGCGCGCCGGTCACCGCCGGCCGCCTGCGGATTCATTCCGGCGACCTGCTCCTGGCGGACTCCGACGGGGTTGTGCGCATCCCCACCGACCAGGTCGACGACGTCCTGCAACTGGCGGAAGAGGTGCGCACCCGCGAAGCCGGCCTCTTCGACTTCTACGAATCGGAAACTTTCTCGCTGCAAAAGATGCGGGCCCGCCAGCAACAATACTGATCCCTGATCTTGGCTCTCTGCTCTCTGACCATCGACTGCTGACCACTGACCACTGACTGCTGGTGTTCCATGACTCTCGACGAACAGATTGAAGCCCTCCTTTCACAAGCGCCCGGTTTCTGGCACCTCGACGCCTGTGGCGTGACCCGCACCGAACGGCAGATCCCCGCGCTGCTGCACGGGGTCGACCAGCCGCCCGCAGGCGAGCGCCTCCAGCTTGTCCTGATCGGCGGGCTGTCCGGCAAACAGGAGGACGCGGATGCCGCGCTCGCGGCCCTGCATTCATACAGCACTGCGCCCGGCCTCTCCCGGCGGTACGCCCTCAGCGCCGTGCCCTGCGCCAATCCCGACGGCCTGGCCCTGGGCGCCGCGCCGGAGAACGGCGCCGGCGGCAATCCCAGCAGCGCCTACCCGCCCCCAGGGGACAGCTACTACGACGCCAACCCGGAAGCCCACTACCTCTGGCGCTGGGTCAGCTTCCAAGCGCCGGACCTGTTCCTGGAAGTCCGGACCGGCGAAGGCACGACCTGGGAGGGTTCCGCCCTCTGCCTGGAGCTGCTGGCGCAGTTTCGTTCCCTGCTGAATGCAGCCGAACTTCCGTCCGACAGTTCGCTGCTCGGCGCGCTGTCCACCGGCGAACCGAACCTTCTTCCGCCCGTTTTCAGCCTTCGCCTCACCTGCGCCGCCGCCGACCTGGATGCCGAACTCGCCAAACTGTGGACGGTTCTCGGCCAGGTGCCCGACCACGCCCGCTCCCCCACCCGCAGCGCCCTGCAAGCCCGCGCGGCCCGGTCGCCGCTGGACGCCGCCAGAATCCTCGCCGGCGTCTACGGCCATGAACTCGATCCCGTCATCTACACACAGGGCGTCGCGGTAAGCGGACGGCTACGGCTGGCCCAATTGGACGCGGAATACGCCGATCCATCAGCCGGCATTGCAGCCATGGTCTCCCCCTACATGTCAGGCGCCAAAGAGTGGTTCCCCACCGGCGGCGACGGCGGCGCGAATCTCGCCGGCCTCGTCTGGGCCGACGAGCTCGCGGCAACGACCGGGGATGACCGCTACGCCGACCTGCTGGTGCAAACCGCCGACCGCTACCGCGCCACGCACGACAACGGCGTTCCCATCCCGTCCAATCCCGACTACCAGGTCGAGGACATGTTCTTCACCGCCGCCGTGCTCGGCCGCGCCTTCAAACTCAGCGGCGACGACGCCTACCTGGCCATCCTGACCCGTTTCCTGCTGGATGCCAAGGTGCAGCAACCGGACGGCCTCTTCTGGCACGACCGCCGCACGCCTTTCTACTGGGGACGCGGCAACGGTTTCGCGGCCCTCAGCTACGCCGAAACGCTGACCTACATGCCCGACGACCATCCCGAGCGCGCGGCCGTGCTCGCCATCCACCGCCGCCATTTGCAGGCCCTGCGCGGCCATCAGCACCGCAGCGGCATGTGGCGCCAGGTCGTCAACGGCCCGGGCTCCTACCCCGAGATGACCGTCACTTGCATGGTCGGCTATGCCCTCGCCCGCGGCCTGCGGCGCGGCTGGCTCGACGCCGGCTATCTGGACATGCTGACCCGGGCCTGGCAAGGCGTCGCGGCCCGCATCGACGATCACGGCGGCCTTGTCGACGTCTGCACCGGCACCGGCGTGCAGGAAAACAGGCGCGACTACCTCGACCGCCCCGCCATTTTCGGCCCCGATGAACGCGGCGGCGCCCTGTCACTCTGGTTCGTCACCGAAATGGAGTACTTTCTCCGCGAGTCCTGACTGCGCGGTCAGGAACTTAGATCGCCACCGGCCACTGGCTACTGAAGTTAGGAGGAAGATATGGCAGATGAGGATCTGGGCCTGATGGCTCATCTGCTGCGCCGGGCGGGGTTCGGCGCCAGTCGCGAAGAGCTTGAGGCCCTTGTCGAAAAGGGGTACGACGAAGTCGTCGATGACCTGGTGGACATTGAGCGCCGCCCGCCGATCGACGAGGATATTGTGATGCGCTACCTCGGCGGTAAGTTTATGCTGAATATCCGCTCCGGCACCTGGATCTACCGCATGCTCAACAACCCGCGCCAGCTGGAAGAGAAGATGACCCTCTTCTGGCATCACGTTTTCGCCACCGGCTTCGCCAAGGTCGAGCACGCCCTCGCCATGAGCGACCAGATCGATCTCTTCCGCCGCATCGGCATGAGCAACATACGCGAGATCCTGCTCGAGGTCTCCATGAACCCGGCGATGATCAGCTGGCTCGACAATAACGAGAACATCAAGGGCGAACCCAACGAGAACTATGGCCGTGAGCTTCTGGAGCTCTTCTCGATGGGCGTGGGCAACTACAGCGAGGAGGACATCAAGAACTGCGCGCTCGCCTTCACCGGCTGGACCTTCGCGCAGCCGGTCCCCCTCTACCCCCACGGCTACTACTCTCCTGAATTCCTCTTCCGTGAGGAGGACCACGACTACTCCGAGAAGACCTTCCTCGGCCACACCGGCAACTTCAACGGCGACGACATCATCGATATCATCGTCGAACAGCCGGCCACGGCCCGTTTCATTTCCCGCCATCTCTACAACTTTTTCGTCGCCGATGAGCCGCAGGTCCCCTCCTGGAATGTGACGCCGCCCCAGGACCCGGACGCCATCGAAATCCTCTCCGACGCCTTCGCGGCGTCGAAAGGGGATATGCGCCAAGTCCTGCGCACGCTCTTCAAGAGCGACTTTTTCAAGGCGGCCCGTTTCAAGAAGGTGAAAAGCCCCATCGAGCTGATCACCGGCGTTCTCAAGTTGGTCGGCACCAATCGCACGCCCGCGCCCGGCATGCTGAGCTACCACTGGGCCGCCAAAGTGATGGGCCAGGAGCTCTTCAACCCGCCCACCGTGGAGGGCTGGCACACGGGCCAGGAGTGGATCGACGGCGGCATGCTCACCGAACGCATCAACTTCGCGGTTGACGAGGTGGGCGACGCCAGCAAGCCGGGCATCCAGGCGGTCATCAAACGGCTGCGCGCCGCAGGCGACAGCCTCCCCCCCGAGCAGTTCGTCGACACCTGTCTCGACCTCGCCGGCCCCCTGACCCTCGAGGAAAAGACCCGCGGCGACCTGATTGGCTTCGCCCAAAGCGGCGGCGACCTCGTATTCTCCAGCAACGGAAGCGCCAACGGCGAAGCTGACGAAAACACCGACCGCATCGTGCTCATGCTTCAACTGATCGTCGCCTCCCGCGAATACCAGTTCGCCTGACCTGCAGTTTTTAACAACGCCCTCTCGCCTCACCTGCAAGATGGCGTTCGCCAAAAACTAGCAACTTCAAACTAAAGACTGCAGTCAAGAAAGGAAGAAAAGTTGGTTGACCACAAGAAAGATCCCGTAATGGAGTACATTCTACGCGATTCCTGACTGCGCGGTCAGGAACTTGAATCGCCACCGACCGACTACCACCGACTACCGACCACCGACCACTGACTACTGAAGTTAGGAGGAAGATATGGCAGATGTGGATCTGGGCCTGATGGCTCATTTGCTGCGCCGGGCAGGGTTCGGCGCCAGCCGCGAAGAGCTCGAGGCCTACGCGGCAAAAGGGTACGACGAAGTCGTAGAAGATCTGGTGGACGAGGAGCGCTCCCCGCCGATCGACGAGGATGTCATCAAGCGCTACTTTGGCGGTGAAGGGCCGGAAATCCGCTCCGGCACCTGGATCTACCGCATGATCAACAGCCCGCGCCCGCTCGAAGAAAAGATGGCCCTCTTCTGGCATCACGTCTTCGCAACCGGTTACGCCAAGGGCGAGCACGCGCTGGCAATGAGCGACCAGATCGATCTCTTCCGCCGGATCGGCATGAGCAACATTCGCGAGATTCTGCTCGAACTCTCCATGAATCCGGCGATGATCAACTGGCTCGACAATAACGAGAACATCAAGGGCGAACCCAACGAGAACTACGGCCGCGAGCTGCTTGAACTGTTCTCGATGGGCGTGGGCAATTACAGCGAGGACGACATCAAGAACTGCGCGCTCGCATTCACCGGCTGGACTTTCGCGCAACCGGTTCCCCTCTACCCCCACGGCTTCTACTCTCCTGAGTTCCTGTTCCGTCCGGAGGACCACGACTTCGGCGAGAAGACCTTTCTCGGCCACACCGGCAACTTCAACGGCGACGACATCATCGACATCATCGTCGAGCAGCCGGCAACAGCGCGTTTCATTTCCCGTCATCTCTACAACTTTTTCGTCGCCGACGAACCACAGGTTCCGTCGTGGAACGTGACGCCGCCCCAGGACCCGGAAGCGATCGAAATCCTCTCGGACGCCTTCATGGCGTCGAAAGGGGATATGCGCCAGGTCCTGCGCACGCTCTTCAAGAGCGACTTTTTCAAGGCGGCCCGTTTCAAGAAGGTGAAAAGCCCCACCGAGCTGATCACCGGCGTCCTCAAGTTGGTCGGCACCAATCGCACGCCCGCGCCGGGCATGCCGCGCTACCACAGCGCCGCCAAAGTGATGGGCCAGGAGCTCTTCAACCCGCCCACCGTGGAGGGCTGGCACACGGGCCAGGAGTGGATCGACGGCGGCATGCTCACCGAGCGCATCAACTTCGCGGTTGACGAGGTGGGCGACGCGAGCAAGCCGGGCATCCAGGCCGTCATCAAGCGCCTGCGCGCCGCCGGCGACAGCCTCACCCCCGAACAGTTCGTCGACAGCTGTCTCGAGCTCGCCGGCCCCGTGAACCTGGAAGACAAGACCCGCGCCGACCTGATTGGCTTCGCCCAAAGCGGCGGTGACCTTGTTTTCTCCAGCAACGGCAGCGCCAACGGCGAAGCTGACGCAAACACAGACCGTATCGTGCTCATGCTTCAACTGATCGTCGCCTCCCGCGAGTACCAGTTCGCCTAAACCGCAGTTTTTGGCAACGCCTTCCCGGTCAGGCAGCGGGAAGGCGTTCACCAAGAACGAAAGACTGGAAACTTCAGTTAGAAACTTGCAGTTCAGAAAGGGAAAGAAGATGGCAGACCACAAAAAAGACCCCGTTCTCGTCGTCGTGCAGCTGAGCGGCGGCAATGACTTCATGAACACCGTCGTCCCCTATACCGCCGGCATCTACTACGACTCCAGGCCGGTGGTGGGGCTCAAGGAGGATGAAGTCATCCCGATCCACGATACGCTGGCCTGGAATCCCAACTGCGAGCCGTTGCAGCAGATGTACGAGGCCGGCGACATCGCAGTGATCCAGGGCATCGGCTACCCCAACTCGAACCGCTCCCACTTCCGCGCCATGGACATCTGGCACACGTGCGAGCCGATCGAGATCGGCACGGAAGGCTGGGTCGGACGGATGATTCGCGAGCTGGACCCCGGCGGGCACAACGTCCTCACCGGCGTAAACGTCGGCCAGGGGCTTCCGCGCGCAATGGCCGTGCCCGGCGTGCCGGTCACATCCTTCGCCGACCTCGATACCTACGGCCTGCTCACGGGCATTGACGAACCCCGCCGCCGCACGCAGGCGCTCGAAGTCTTCAAAGGCATGTACGGCCACGAGGTCGGCGCCGGGTACGTCATGGACTACCTGTCGCAGACGGGCCTCAACGTCATCCAGGGGACTGACGAGCTGAAGAAGGCGAAAGAAGGATACAGCTCGACGGTAGAGTACGGCGACAGCGCCATCGCCAACAGCCTGCGCGATGTCGCGCGCGTCCATCTGGCTGGGCTCGGCACGCGCGTTTTCTACACCGCGCAAGGCGGTTATGACAACCACGCCAACGAGGTGCCCGACCATCCCAAGCTGCTCGCCGACCTCAGCAGCGCCATCACCTCCTTCTTCGCGGACCTGCGGGCCCACGACGCCTCGTCCGAGGTGACGATGCTCGTCTTCACCGAGTTCGGCCGCCGCATTCGCGACAACGCCAGCGGCACCGACCACGGTTCCGGCGGCGGGGCCTTCATCATCGGCGACCACGTCCAGGGGGGGCTCTACGCCCAATACCCCTCGCTCGACCCCGCACGCTGGGTCCACGGCGAGGACATGGAGCACACCATCGACTTCCGCGGCGTCTACGGCACCGTACTGGAGCAGTGGATGGGCATTGATCCGACGGGAATCGTCGGCGGCCATTTTGAGCAGATCAATCCGTACAGTTCTTAGCAGACAGTTTTTAGTCGTTAGTTTTGAGTTTTTAGTGAAGACCAGCGAGCGCCGCAGTCACTAGAAACTCGGCAGGCTGCAGTTGCGGCGCCTGACCGATCAAGAAGCCCGTGGGTACACGGGGGTTTAGCAAGAAACTGAGAACCAGAAACTAAGAATTCAAAAAGGAGTTCCACCGTGGGCAGACCATACGGTCTCTTGCGCGCCGGATTTCCCTTCCACAAGACGCTGGGAATGCGGCGGCTGACAAATTATCCCATCGACCTGGCGTTCGGCCAGGAGGACCGGCTCTATATCCTCTGCCGCAGCGAGGGCACCGCCCTCATCCGCAAGTACAGCGCCGAGGACGAAGATCTCGGCTCGATCGGCATCTACGGCGAAGAGCCGGGCCAGGTCACATGGCCGGTCACAATCCTGGCCGACGCCGACGAGAATCTCTACCTCAGCGATGAGACGCTTCACCGCGTCACCATCATCGACAACGAGGGCGAGTTGATCGACAGCTGGGGCGAGGCCGGCAGCGGGCCCGGCCAGCTGAACGGCCCTTCCGGCATGGACTTTGACGAGGAGGGCAATCTCTACGTTGTCGATTCGCTCAACCACCGCGTCCAGAAGTTCACCCGCGAGGGCGGTTTTCTCGGCGGCTGGGGCAGTTATGGCTGCGGAGAGGGCGAGTTCAACATGCCGTGGGGCATCGCAGTCGACGAGGTGGGCGACGTCTACGTGGCCGACTGGCGCAACGACCGGGTCCAGAAGTTCGGCGCGGGCGGCGAATTCAAGATGGCCTTCGGCGAGTCCGGCTGCGGGGACGGCCAGTTCAACCGGCCCAGCGGGATCGACGTTGACCTCCACGGCGACATCTACGTTGTCGACCGCGGCAACGACCGCGTCCAGCTCTTCAACGAAGAGGGCCGCTATGTGCAGCAGTTTGCCGGCGACGCCACTCTGTCAAAGGCGGCCATCTCCTACATGATGACCAACGCCTACCCCAACCGCCTGCGCGACATGGCCAAACTCGAAGTCCAGAAGCTGCTGCGCTGGCCGCAGTCGGTGGTCGTCAGCGAGGACGGGCTCATGTACGTGCCCGACACCGGCTCCTATCGCGTGCAGGTCTACAGGAAGGAGGCGGTCGAGCTCAACGAGCTGCAGTTCGCGCCCCCGCGCCGCGCGCCGGCACTGAACATATAGCGGCCAACGAACTTGGCAGCCAGAGGCAGATCGCGGGCGCAGAGATTGATCGCGCCCGATACAAGGCCAAAGGGGCTGTTTCCAAGCGCGAAAAGGCGCGCGCGATTCGCTCGCGTCCATGGCGTTCCCCGCGGGTCAGCCGCCGCAGTTATTGACCAGTGACTTCTGACCACAGACCTCTGACCCTTGTTCACTGGCCGCTAACCACTGGCGTCCGGCGGCTCCACCACATTATAGAACCCCATATAGTCCTCGCCCTTCACCATCAGGACGTCTATCTGCTCCCGCCTGCCCACATCGACAAAGGGAACGGTCAGCCGCGGGGTGATACCAAAGCGCCGGGTCTCCGACTTGTTGGGCGGCGAATAGTGCAGCGTGCTCTCGTTGAAGAAGATGAACTCACCGGGCTTTAGCACCAGATCGACCGCATCGCTCGCATCGAAGGTGGACGGGTCCACCTCTCTGCTGAATATCTCGGCGTCCGGGTCTTCGATGTGCGGATACAGCCGCTTATGGCTTCCCGGCAGCACCTGCATACACCCGTTTCCCCGCGTCGCCTCGTCCACGGCGATCCAGGCCGACAGGATCACATTCGGGGACGGCTGATAGTAGGCGCAATCCTGGTGCCACGGGACCTCGGTGTCCCAGTCCTCCTGCTCGCTCAGCGGCGCCTTGATCTGAAAGTTGGTCCGCCACAGCACGAGGTGCGGCCCCAGCAGACCGGCAGCCCTCTCCACCAGGTTCGGATGGCTCAGCAGTTCATACACGCAGCGGTTGTCCAGGTGCCGGTTATGAAAGTAGTCCTTCTCCTCCAGCCCCTGCGCTTTGCCCACGTCCAGAATCTCCTCGTCGATCCGCCGCCGCACGCCCGCCATCTCCTCCTCCGAGAGAAGCGTAAACGGCCCCAGCCATCCCTGCTGGTGGTAGAGACGGATTTCGTTCTTGGTTAGGGTAGGTTGGTTGGTGTGCGTCATGGTTTTTCTCTCACACACTGTGTCCAGAACTGTGTCCAGAGACGTTGGCTAAGTGCCCTGATTCTTCAGGGCCGGGCGGCATTTTCATAGATGGGAGTCTGTTTAGTACGGATGGGGGAACTGTTAGTTAGCAGGTTCACCAACACCGAGTTCATTGTGAAAATCCAGTTGCATGGCGTTGATGCGCTGCATGGCCCGGCTCTGATAGTCAGCGTTTATCTCGTAACCAACAAAACGCCTGCCACAGGAGATGGCCGCTACGCCTGTGGCGCCACTGCCCATAAATGGGTCGTAAACAACCTCGTCGGCGTAGGTGTACAACTCAATACAGCGCTGAGGAAGTTCTACGGGGAAAGGGGCAGGGTGGCCAACCCGTTTGGCGGATTCCGCGGTCATGTGCCAAACGCTCCGCGTGTTGTCGAGAAACTCGTCGCGTCCGATGGTGTCACAGCGCCCGTCCACCTTGGGGCGCTGGTAGCCATCTTTACTAAACACCAGGATATATTCGTGTTGATCCCTGATGCAGGGATTTGACGCTGACTTCCAGCTACCCCAGGCGGTTGAACTGCCAGCGCTGCTACCTTTGTCCCAGATGATTTCTCCCCGCATCAGGAAACCAAGCCGTTCCATATCCTGAATGATATAAGCGTGTAGGGGGATATACGGCTTGCGGCCGATGTTGGCAACATTGATACACACCCTGCCGCCCGGCACCAGGACCCGCCGCGTTTCTTTCCATGCACCCCTTAGCAGTTTTCGGTACTCGGACAAAGACAGGTCTTCATCGTAGTCCTTGCCCACAGCATACGGTGGTGAAGTCACCATCAGATGTACACTGCGCGGGGGTAGCCGATTGCTTTTGTCGGGCGCCGCGCAGGAGTCCAGCAAGACACGATTCTCCAAGTGCTCCGGAAGCGGATTCTCCGAATAAGCAGTTGGCTTCTTCTTGCGAGTCAAATCTTTGTTAATGCGCCTCGCGTAGTATTCCGACGAATCGTGGCTTCGACGTCCATTCACTCCAAATGAGGCTGTCCTGGTCCGCTTCTTTTCTGTCGTCAACGTAGAACCCTCCTTGCGGCACTGTTTTCAAGGAGTCAACTCACGTTCTATTCTGGAACTGGGCCTGCGTCACCGGCGAGGAATACCGGCAACCTTGATGTTCATTTTGCCTCAAGGCAATGGCAGTACCAAAGTCGAATCGCGCTCCCGGAATACGGCTAGTAGGCAGTCTAGTTCATGTGTTCTAAAATGTCAATAGTGGATGGAGCTTTTGTCCCAGGACGGCGAGAGCAGTGCCGCCAACTGTCTGACAGGCGTAACCCTGATAGCGTCATTGATTACTATACCCTCACCACAGCCGCAGATGACTCCGGTTCGGGAATCGGAAGCCCGTCCTCCTTCAAGCCCTCCAGATGGAAGACGATGGCTTCTGAAATCTGTTGAAAGGTTTCCTCGCGGGTCTTACCCGTTGCAATACAGCCGGGCAGGTCGGGCACGTAGGCGCAGTAATTGTCAGACGCTTTTTCGATCACGACCGCATACTCAAGCCCCATCATCTGTTCCCTCCCTCTCTGAGTCCGGCCTGTCTCAAAATACTGTTCCATGTTTTTGGTCTTAGGTCATCTCGGCCATGTCCCGCAATCGTGATTCGACCTAGCTTCGTAGGATGCTTAAATTGCCGGTGGCTGCCTCTTGTCCTGACCAGTTCCCATCCGTCTTCTTCAATTATCTTTATAGCATCCCGTGCTTTGATTGCCATTCCACCGTTTCGTAACTGTCCGCCAGTATACTCCATACAGTATGCTCAGTCCAGCGATACACATAATCATCCTCCCACACCTAAGTCAAAGCGTCCTCCCCTGGCACAAGATCGGCGAGAACAGTCTGACCGGCGGCGGTCCTGACTTAAGCAGTTTAAGGAATTCCAATTACAATATAGGAAGACAACTGCTGGGAAAACGAACTTAGAGGTGCAAAATTTTTCCCAAAATCAGAAGCGAGAGGAGCATTCCCCCACCACACGCACACAGGACATCCGGCCAATGAACACTCTCATGCCCTCCACGCCCCAAACTGTCGGCCAACTGCTTGGCCTCACAATTGCCATGTATCGGAGCCATGCCGGCCTCTTTCTGCGCACCGCCGCCGTTTTTCTTGTTCCTGTCGCCCTACTCACCATCCTTTTCGTAAAGAATATGGGCGCCGTCCTACTCGTCTCCTTGATACTCTGGCCCGTAGCCACAATGGCAAACGTGTCGCTCATCGCACTCTGCAACGACTCCTTGCACGGTCGTCCTCTTGCCTTCAAAGCCGCGGCCGCGCGGGGTCTGCACCGGCTGCTCCCTTATCTGGGAATGAATATCGTAACGTCGGCCGTGTATGGCGCCGTCGGCCTGGTCCTGACGATTCCGTTCTGGATTGGATTCGCCGCCTCGGACATACCGTTCGCAGAGCTGCGGCGCGGATTTCTCGCCCTGCTCGACAGCGGTGAAGTAGATGGCATCGCTCCCCTCCTGCCCGACTTGGTTGGCCCGATCGGCGCGGCCTTCTGTTGTCTCAGTGTCCTGCTCATGTTCTTCCTCTTCTATCTCTCATCCCGCTGGCTCGTCGCCCAGGCCGCGCTCATGATAGAAGAGACAGGCCCGCTGGAATCTCTGGGGCGGAGCTGGAATCTGAGCCGGCGCTACGTCCTGCGTACCATGGGTTATTCGTTTCTCCTGTCCCTTGTCGTAGGTCTGCTCGGCGGTCTGATCGGCTTGTTCGTCGAGTTTGCCGTGGTCCGGTTGATTCCGTCTCTCGAACAGGCGATTCAGCCAGGTTTCAATGGCGCCTTCTCAAGTCTGCTATCCATCGTCACCACGCCGTTCTACATCTGCGCCACTGTTCTGTACTACTTCGATCTTCGCGTCCGCAAAGAGAAATACAACTGGGAGGAAGGGTAAAATCAGCGTGTATTGGAGGTGTTGCGGGGGGCCGCCGGGCACCGGCGCGGCTTCTATCATGAGGATTTGGGCAAATGGAGGAAGATAGGACGAGCGCAGGCAGGAATGCCCTTCTGCTGGCATTGATCTCGACGGCCGCGGTAGCGCTCTTCGCCGGTCTGTTCAGCGGACTGGAAGTTTTTCCATTTGGCGACGATGACAACCTGGTCGTCAACGAATCACGAACACGAGCACCACCACCAATCCCCCCAACGATAATCGCCTTAACGGCTGCCGCCTTAACGGCTGCCATCCCAACGACTGCCACCCCAATGTCTGCCACCCCAATGTCTGCCACCCCAATGTCTGCCACCCCAACGACTGCAGGGCCAGCATCAGGCCCAGGTGAACCCGGCTTTAGGGTAGACGAGACCAGTGTAGAGGTCCGTTCCGGCCCCAGCCCAGAATACCCTGTAATCGGCGTGATCAACCGAGGCCAGACATTCACCCCTAACGGACGAACACCTGCGGGCGACTGGCTACAGTTTCCGTGGGAGGGTAGGGATGGCTGGGTATATGCCCCGTCGCTGACCGTCACCGGCTCGGGTCAACTGCCCGAAGTGCGGGACTTTACCCCGCTTCCACCCGATTCGCCTCCACCCGGCAGTTCCCCACCCGATTCGCCCCCTTCCGGTCCGCCCCCACCCGGTGCGGACCCACCTGGTACGGTCCCACTCCCTTCCGATCCGACACCATCTGGTCCGCCTGGCACTCCGTCCAGCTAACGACAGCGGTGGGACCGAGGCGGACGGCCGGCTGCGCTGACCACTGTATTCGTTCGCTGTATTCGTTCGCTGCATCGGTTCTCTGTATTCGTTTCCTGCCCTTCCTGCCGCTGCGCCCCGTCTCGGTGCGATTGCTGCGCTATACGGGAAGCGCCATAAGCAGTAAACTTAGGGAAGCAAGCCCGAATCGGAACTCTTGGCCCATACGCCCAACGGAGGCCGCCCCATGGACCTCAACCTCCCTCCCGCTCCGATCCCCGACCGCGTCTCCCTCACGGGTCCCCTGCCCGCCGATACGCGCACCACCTGCGCGGAACTCGACGGCCCCGGCTGCATTCAGCATATCTGGGTCGTACTCGCGCGGCCGGAAAACCTGCCCTTCGCCAGCCGTAAGGCGATCATCCGCATCTACTTCGACGACGAGCCCGTCCCCTACGTCGAGGCGCCGGCCGGCGATTTCTTCGGCGTGATGCACGGCCTGGGCTGGTACCCTATCGACACGCACTTCCTCTCCGCCAAGGCCTGGATCGGCTACAACTGCTACTTCCCCATGCCCTTCGCCCGCTCCGCCCGCATCGAGTTCGAGGCCGGCCCGGAAGAGAACCGCGTCTACATCCAGGTCGACTGGCACCGCTATCCCGGCCAGACGCTGGAGGAACGCCGCCGCTTCTGCGCCCGCTGGCGCCGCGAGATGCCCACGCAGCGCTACGGCGAAGATTTCCTCATGCTCGACGCGGACGGGCCCGGCCAGCTCCTCGGCTTCGTGTACGGGGTGCGCCTCCTCGACGACACTGATCGCTGGAGCCACGGCGGCGCGGAAAACATCTACATTGACGGCGAGGGCGAGCATCCCGTCTTTCTGCGGGGCATTGGCGGCGAGGACACTTTCGGCGCCGGCTACGGCGGCGCGCTCCACCCGCCCGAGACGCACCACTACGCCGCCATGCCCTACTACGTCCACGACGACGTCGGCGAGGCCCGCCCCGCCCAGCGCCTCGTCGGCTACCGTTTCTTCGAGAAGGACACGCTCCCCTTCCGCAGCTCCATCCAGATGCGCTTCGGCTGCATGGCCAACGACATCTGCTCCACCACCTACTGGTACCAGGAAAGCCCGGTCCGGCCCTTCTTCACCATGCCGGACTGGCCGCAGCTGCTTCCCGGCGTGGAACTCCCGCGCGCCACGCACGACCGCACGCTTCCTGAAAGCGGCGCGTGGTGGCTCTGCGGCCCCTTCGCCAACCACGACGGCCAGGCCATGACGGCGACTCTTCCGCCCGAAACGGTTTTCGAACCGGGTGCCACCTACGACGGCCTCCACGGCGCCGAGTCCGCCTGGCTGAGCGCCGGGTCGCGGGAATACGGGCGCGACAGAGCCCGCTGGGTACGCCGCGCCGCGCACCACGGCTTCATCGACTTTAACCACCTCTTCCGCCCGTGGGGCCGCGGCGTCGGAAAGACCGACACCGGCGCGGCACTCGCGCGCTGCATTCTGCACGCTCCCACCGACTGCGCCGCCACCCTTCACCTGGCCTGGGACGACCACCTCACGCTGCGCGTCAACGAGGAGCAGTTCGACCCCGGCCACCATCACGCCTTCCGCAGCCGCGCCATCCCCGTCCAACTCCGCGCGGGCGCCAACACAGTCGTGCTCAAGCTCAGCAACGACAGCGGCTCCAACCACGGCGGCTGGGCTTTCGCCCTGCACGCCGAAACCGCCGACGGCACAGTGCTGACTCCGCAGGCGGAGGAGGGAGAGTAGGGCTGCGGCGAGCCGACAACCACCAATGCGCCCAGGAAATGAAGCGGCTGGCCCGCCCAGTGACCGGCTCCGACCTCACGCATGCCCGAACGGTCCCCGCGACCGCGTGACCGGGAGTAGCACGCGCCGGAATCCGCGGCTTTACAACCTCCGTTCGCCGTTCAATTCAGGAATGAACCACCCCACACGACAGGTGTGACAAAAGACTGAAAGCCGCCGTTACGGCCTATAACTCTCCTGCGGGGTACGGGGCAGGACGAGGGCCTCCGCGGAAATCAGCATGGCGGCGCCGCTGGCCGCCTGCTCCAGGGCGGCCTTCACGACCGGCGTCGGATCCACGATGCCGGCGGCCATCATGTCGCGCACGCAACCCTGGCCGACGTCGTAGGCGTGCCCCGGGCCGCGCTCGCGGCAGGCGTTGATAACCAGCGGGCCGTAGGCGTCCGCATTGGCGGCAATGGTACGGGCCGGTTCCTCCAAGGCCCGCACCAGCGCGCGCATCGCCATCGCCTCCTCCGAATGGCCGGTCGCAGCCGCCTCCACCGCGGGGACGGCGTCCAGATAGGCGGCGCCGCCGCCAGGGACAACGCCGCCCTCCAGGCCCACCTGCACAACCTTCACGGCGTGCGCGGCCCGCTCCACGAGGGCATTGCGCTCGCTCTCGGTATAGGCGCCGACGCGCAGCTCTCCGATCCCGCCCTGCAGGCGCCCGATGCGTTCGCGCAGCAGCTCTCTCTCCTCGCGCTCTTCGACCAGCGCCAGCCGGCTCTGCAGCGCGGCGGTCTGCGCATCCAGCGACTGCGCGTCGCCGCCGCCGCCGACCAGCGACAGATACTCCTCCGTCGCCACCAGCCGTTCGGCCCGCCCCAGGTCGGCGGCGGTCAGGTCCTGCGGGCCCATGCCGGCCACGTCGGTGATAAAACCGGCGCCGGTCAGGAGGGCGAAATCGCGCATCATGTCGCGGCGCAGGTCCTCGACCGGCTTGATCCGGGCCGCGTACGCGGTCACCGGCCCGCGGCTGTTCGCGGCCAGCAGGGCATCTATGGCCCTCTCCCACATGTTTTTGCAGATGATGAACAGCTTGTCCCCGCCGGCTTGCGCCACCAGGTCCAGCAGGTGCAGCACGTGGCGCGGCTCCTCGAAATGGAAGTCGGCCACCACCACGTGCGGCCCGTCCAGCGCGGCGACATGCCTGAACTTGTCGCTGAGCAGATAGCGGGAGATATACTCGCCGGGGAAGCGCGACCCCTCGCGGAAGCCGTATGTGTGCCCAAGGCCGTAGCCGGGCTGAATGAGGATGTTGCCGTACGGCCCGAGCACGTCGATCATCTCCGCCAGCAGCTGGGCCACCTGCGGGTCTTCGATGACGGCCCTCGCCACGCCCGCCACATGCTCCGGCTCGGTCAGCGGGATAGAGAGCTCCTCCAGGGCGGCGACCGCCGTCTGCACGCCGATATCCAGCCCGCGCTGCAGCAGGACGGGATCGGCCCCGCCCGCGATCAGGCGGTGCAGCTCGCGGGCGATGCCCCGCGCGAGCACCGCCGCGGTCACGCTGCCGTCGCCGAACCGCTCGCGCATGTGCCAGACAATGTGCCGCATCATCATTGCGCCCGCGTTCTCGACGCGGTGCGGCAGGTCGGTGAAGCGGCGGGCGATGGTGGCGCCGTCGGCCAGGGGCTCAAAACCGGTCGCGTTTACACGCTGGCTGACGATATTGCCGCCGCGCGGGCCCAGGGTCAGGGAGAGGAGGCGCGCCAGCGTGTCGAAGCCGCGCCGCATCGGTTCGCGGCAGTCGGCCCCGAAGACAACCGAGGGGACGCTAAGCGGTTGCGCGGCAGAGCGGCCCGCAGAGGACCGCGAAAGTGTCGGCACGGCTCAGCCTTTCAGGGCGCCGAGCGTGATGCCGCTGACAAAGTAGCGTTGCAAGAAGGGGTAGACAACCAGAATGGGGACGACCGTGACGAGCGTCTGCGCGGCCCGCAGCGAACGGTCCGAGAACATGTCGAAATCCTCGGGGTTGCGCATGAACTCGTTCATGTCCATTTTGACGACCACGGTGCGCAGGAAGGTCTGCAAGGGGATGAGGTCGCGGTCGGCGATGAGGATCATGCCGTCGAACCAGGCGTTCCAATGGTTGACCGCGCCGAAGAGGGTCAGCGTGGCCAGCGCCGGCACCGAGATGGGCAGGTAAATGTGCAGCAGGATCTGCCAGTAGGTGGCGCCGTCGATGATGGAGGCCTCCTCCAGCTCCTTGGGCACGCGGCGGAAGAAGTTCATCATCAGGATCACGTTCCAGAGCGGCAGCGCCTGCGGGATGATCAGTGCCCAGATCGTGTTGAGCATACCCAGTTTGCGGATGACGAGAAACCAGGGGATCAGGCCGCCGTTGAAGAGGTAGGCGAAGACCACGGAGCCCATGATGATGTTGCGGAAGGGCATCTCCTCTTTGCTCTTGGAGAGCGGGAAGGAGATCAGGATGATCAGCAGCATCTGCAGGGTTGTTCCAACCACCGTCCGAATCACAGAGATCCAGAAGGCGTTCAGAAAGACGCCGGCTTCCAGGACCTTCTCATAGGTGATCGCGGTCGGACGGACCGGCCACAGCGTCACCAGGCCGCCGGTCGCGGCGGCGCGGTCGCTGAAGGAGAGCGCCAGCAGATGGATCAGAGGTATGATGCAGGAGAGCCCCAGCAGCAGCAGGAACGAATGATTGAATATATCGAAAACCCGCGACCCAAACCCCCGGCGCTCCGCCCTGTTCATCGCGTTTCCCTAACTAACCACTGCGGTCTCATCGTGACCGAAATCGTAGTGCAGCTCAATGCCGGCGCCGACTGGGCGGCGCCGGGTTCTGTGCGCCGGGGTCATTCGTCGTCCGTGTCGATATAGATGCCGGAGCCGATGACCATCTTCTCTTCGGAGTCGCCCACCTGGAGGCTGACTGCGTAGCCGAGCTTGGGGGAACCGGTCTCCTCGTCACCTTCGACGGCGGGGTTGTCGTAGTGATAGAGCAGGAACTTGCGGCCTTCGCGGCGCGCGCCTCCGATCAGCTCCTCGGCGAACGGCACGCCTTTGGAGTCGGTCCTGGTCATGTCGGTGGGATTGCCTTCGCGGAAAGGCTCGGAGCCGTGAAACAGGGTGACGCCGCCGCCGGTGACGACATACAGGTAGATGGAGCCTATCTTCCAGTCCCCTCCTTCGACCCGGAAGGCGTTCTTGATCTCGACGAGGGGGATATCTTTGTCGAACTTGAGGGCCTCCTGGTAGATCCTGGCCGCCTCTTCGACAAAGGTGATGAGAGACTCGCGGTCCACGACTTCGGAGGCGGTGACGGCGGGCGTGGGGAGATCGGCGATGCGGACCTGGACATCGGAGACGTCCTGCGAGAAGCCGCCGACGAGCACGAACCTTCGTCTGAATCCGACGGCGTATGCGGTCTTCGGCCCGTCGTCGTAGTATTCGACAAAACCGCCGCCTTGGGCAGCGGCCGCCAAGAGTTCCTCGACGACCCTGGTGCCGCGTTCGTCCGTGACGTCGAGCAGGTTTCTGTCTTCGGCGCCACGGTCTTTCCCGTGCGCGTAGACGTTTCCGTTTTGGGCGAGGATGATGAGGAAGGTCGAGCCGGAATTCCAGTCGCCCTCCATTTTGACCCACTGCTTGAGCTTGGCCGCACTGTCCAGGTCTACGGCGATCTTCTGGATTTCGGCCTGGGCTGCGAGGACGAAGGCCTTGAGGCTTTCGGGGTCGGTGACCTGGGCGGCGGTTACCTGGCCCATGGCGGGTTCGGCGTCGTTGATGGGGGGTATTGGCTGGCAGGCCGCCAGGGCTATCCCTATCGACGCGACAGTTGCGGTCTTGAGAAATGAGCGTCGGGAAACTGCATGGTCAGTCATTGTTTCTTTCCTTTCCGCAAGGTGGTGAAGCGGGGGTTCCAGCATAAGGCCCCGCTAACCACATGCAGCTAATAGACCTGGTAATCGGTAAAGCGCGAAATCAAGCGCAAACTCACAACAATCAATAACAGCCCCAGCACCGAACGCACCAGCCCCACGGCCGTGGCCAGGCTGAAACGCGCGCCCAGCAGACCCTCGCGGTAGATCCACGTGTCCAGAATGTCGCCCGTGGAGTAGACCGCCGGATTGTAGAGGTTCAGCACCTGGTCGAAACCGGCGGCATTGAAGAGCAGCCCGAAGTCCAGACAGAGGACGAGCAGCAGCGTCGGCAGAACGCCGGGCAGAATGATATAGAGGACGCGCTGGAACCGGCCGGCACCGTCGATGGCCGCGGCCTCCAGCAGCTGCGGGTCGATACTGGTCAGCGCCGCCAGATAGAGGATGGTCGCCCAGCCCACCTGCTGCCACAGATGGCTGGCGACCAGCGTAGGCACGAAGGTGCGGTTGTTGCCCAGGAAGATGACCGGCTGCTCCACCCCCGCCCGCTGCAACAGCTGGTTGACGACGCCGGCCGAGCCGAGCATCTCCAGCATGATCCCGCCCAGCACGATCCACGACAGAAAGTAGGGCAGGTAGACGAGGCTCTGCACGCTGCGCTTGTAGAACAGCTTGCGCACCTCGTTGAGGAGCAGGGCCAGCAGTACGGCGCAGAACTGCAGCGTGACGATCTTCGAGGTGGCGATGACGATGGTGTTGCGAAAGATCTGCCAGAAGGAGGGGTTGTCCAGCATCAGCTGGAACTGCTTCAGCCCCACCCAAGGCGACTTGTCAAAGCCCAGCGCCGGCTTGTACTCCTGGAACGCGATCCGGATCCCGTACATCGGGTAGTAGCTGAGCAGCGCCAAATGAATCAGCGCGGGGATCACCATCACGTACAGCGGCCACAACCGCGGCAAATAGCGAACAAACCTTGAGGCCTGTTCCTTCAGATCGTCAACAATCGGAGACAACGCTTGCATAAGAAAAAGCAGTGGATAGCGGGCGCACCCACTATCCACTCTCTAACCACTAATCACTGGACCCTGATCACTACTTTGCGGCCCACCATTCGTTAATCTCAGCCAGGACCGCCTCGCCGCCCTGCGCCAGCCACGTTGTCACATACTCGTCAAACGCGTCCACGGGCACCTGGCCGGTGATGATGGCGAAGTAGGTCTCGTCGGTCAGCGTCTGCAGCTGCGTCCACTTCTCCTTCTGCAGCTCGGTCGGCGCCGCGTTCCACTCGTTGCGGATCGTGTCCGCCAGCGAATGCTCCGCCAGGAACAGCCAGCCCTCGTCCTGCATCGTCTGCAGTCCGGTCGGGTCATCCAGCAGCAGCTCCATCATCGCGTCCCACTCGCCGCGCGGTACCGTCTCCTTATAGTTCAGCTTCCACTGGATATTGTTCATGTTCGAGGTCGGGCTGATGTTGGCGCCGCCGCGGGTATTAATGATGCCGTACCCATGCGTGCCGCCGGACAGCGGCACTACCCTGTCCTCGCCCTCGACCCACTCATAGTTGTGGCCTTCGAAACCGTGATAGCGCCGCTGCGGGCTCAGCACGATCTCCGCCTCAAAGTTCGCCTGTTTCAGAATCTTGTCAATGTGTTCCGAGCCCTTGCGGAACGGGAAGACGCCTGTGCGCAGCGGGCTGAAGTAGTTCTTGCCCTTGCGCACCGGGCCGGCAGGCACGTCGAACCAGTCCCAGGTGGCCTCAGGGTCGTTCGCCATGCTGCCGATCGCCCCCGCTACCACACCGCCCCAGGGATGCGTGTAGTTCATGCCCACGCGGTTGCCCTCGACCTCGGTGCGGTTCTCCTGGTAGCCCTTGGTGAAAAAGTCGGGGCTCAGGATCTTCTTCTCGTACCAGCGGCGTACCAGCGCCAGCGCATCCTTCATCGCCGGGTCGATGCCGTCGAACTTCAGGCCGCCCTGCCCGTCCTTCGTAAATGTGCTCACACTCGTATACCACGACGGCAGCACGCCAAACCCGCCGAAGACCGGCCCCAGGCCGCCGTACCAGCTCTGCAGGTCACGCGACGCCATCACGCCGACCGTGGTGCCGGGCGGGCCCGCGCCCAGATCGTTCGTGACGAAGGCCTCGGCGACCGCCTCCATCTCCTCCAGCGTCGTCGGCGCATCCATGCCCACTTTGTCCAGCCAGTCGGTGCGGATGAAGAGGATCTGCTCATCCTGGCCGGCCTGGGCAATGCTCGGGAAAGCCATCTTGCGGCCGTCCACCTCCGCGTAGGCCCACAGCTGGTTGTCGCCCCATGCCTGCGACTCCTTGACCCACTTCGGGTGCGCGGTGGCTTCGTAGACATCTGTGATGTCGGCCACCAGTTCGCCGGCGACCATGTCCTGGAACATCGACAGCCCGATGCCCGGCATGAGGTCGGGGATATCGCCGGCGGCCATCGCCAGGTTCATCTTCTGGTCGCGCTCCTCGCCCTGCACATAGGTCCAGGGGATGTCGTACTCGATGCCGAACAGCGCCTTGATGTAGCGCAGGCTGATGTTGTCGTAAATGTCGTCGTCGCCCTGGAAGCGGGTGTCGGCGTCGGTGCGCGTGAAGGAGGTGATCGTCACCGGCGGATTCAGCGGCATACCCTCGGGCACGTCCGGCAGGTCGGTCGTCCAGCCCTTGGGATGGTCCGGCGAGCCCGGCATCAGCCCCAGCGGCGTCAGGATTTCCTCCGCGGTCATGGCGGTCATCGCGGTCATCGGCACCGACTCGGTCTCCGGCGCAGCCGCTTCAGGGGCACAGCCGGCCAGGAGGACGCCGCCGCCTGCAACAGCGGCCCCTTTCATAAAGTCACGACGTGAAACTGAAGATTTCGCCATAGTGGGTTCCTCCCCCGGCACAAGGCCGCTATGTCTTGTGAATGTAATTGTACTGTATCAATCTAACGCGCTGGTCAGTTAAGGTGGACGAAACGGTGAGGCAGTTACGCCGCGACTATAGCACGGCCTCCCCACCACTGTCAAACACGCTTCGCCCGGGGCATGCAGTCCAGACCCAGGGAACAAATCCCTATACCTCGGGTAGCACCGGAGCCATGCCCTCGTCCCCCAACCAAAATACAATCTCCACCATCGCCCGCAAACCTGCGCGCACAAAAAAGTGGATAGCGGGCCCATCCCCACTATCCACTAAAAACTAGAAACTCGAAACCAAAAACTAAAAACTTCCTAGCTCTTCGCCTCCCACCACCCGTTTATCTCAGCCAAAATCTCATCCCCACCCTGCGCCTTCCACCTCGTCACATACTCGTCGAACGCATCCACAGGCAACTGGCCCGTGATGATCCCGAAATAGGTCTCATCCGTCAGCTTTTGCAGCCCGCTCCACTTCTCCCTCTGCAGTTCGGTCGGCGCCTCCGTCCACTCATTGGGGATCGTGTCCGCCAGCGAATGCTCCGCCAGAAACAGCCAGCCCTCGTTCTGCATCGTCTGCAGACCCGTCGGGTCGTCCAGCTTAAGCTCCATCATCGCGTCCCAATCCTCGCGCGGCACGGTCTCCTTGTAGTTGAGCTCCCACAGGATTCGCCTCATATTCGAGGTCGGGCTGATATTGGCGCCGCCGCGGGTCCTGATAAGCCCGTATCCGTGTGTGCCGCCCGCCAGCATCTCAACCCTGTCCTCGCCCTCGACCCACTCGTAATTGTGGCCTTCAAATCCGTGATAGCGCAGTTCCGGACTGAGCACGAGCTCAGCCTCGTGATTCGCCTGCTTCAACACCTTGTCCACGTGTTCAAAGTCCTTACGGAAGGGGAAGACCGATTGCAGCAGCGGCCTGTAGAAATTCTTGCCCTTGCGCACCGGGCCTGCCGGCACATCGATCCAGATCCAGCGGGCCTCAGGGTCATTGGCCATGCTGCCCATTCCCCCGCCGACCACACCGCCCCAGGGATGCGTGTAGTTCATGCCCACGCGATTGCCCTCGATCTCGGTGCGGTTCTCCTGGTAGCCCTTGGTGAAAAAGTCGGGACTCAGAATCTTCTTCTCGTACCAGCCGCGGATAAAAGCCAGCGCATCTTTCATCGCCGGCTGAATACCGTCGAAACGCAGTCCGCCCTGCCCATCCTTGGTGAAAGTACTTACCTCGGTGTACCAGGAGGGCAGCACGCCAAATCCGCCGAAGACCGGTCCCAGCCCGCCGTACCAGCTCTGCAGGTCGCGCGACGCCATCACACCGAC
>JAJEDJ010000007.1 GCA_022821545.1 Caldilineaceae bacterium | reverse complement strand
AAGGCGCGCGCGGCGTCGCGGGCGTCGGTGAATGCCCACAGTATTTTGCGCGGCGCGGGCGGACCCGGCGACGGCCAGTGGCCCTCGGCGTCCTCTATCGTTTTGCGGTATCGCTGACGCCATAGCTCTTCGACGGTGAACCGCTGCGCCCAGCCGGAGCGCACGGCCACTTCGGCGCCGGCGCGTTCGAGATACCAGTTGTTGTTGATGCGCAGGCAGATGGTGCGGATGCCGAAGGCGTCGGTGTAGCGTTTGCAGGTCAGCTCGCCCAGCAGCTTGCTCAGCCCGTATTCGTCCTGCGGCTCACTGGGATGTTCTTCGTCGAGCGGGAGGTATCGCGGCAGGAACTCCCGTTTCTGGAAGGAGAAGCCGGTGGCCGCGCCGGAGGAGGCGAAGACGAATTTGCCGACACCGGCGTGGACGGCCGCTTCAAGGACATTGACGGCGCCGATCACATTGACGTTCAACAGTTGCGCCGGGGTCGCGCGGCCCGGCCCCGGTATGGCCGCCAGATGGATCACGGCGTCCTGGTCCTGGCATGCGCCGGCAAGCTGGGCGGGCTCCATGATGTCGCCCCTGACGAAACCGGCCCCCTCCACCCGCGGCGCGGTGCGGCTGAAGCTGGACACGGAATGGCCGGCCCGGAGCAGCTCTCTCAGGACATATCCGCCGATGGCGCCGCTGCCTCCGGTTACGAGGACTCTCAACATCCTGTGTCTCCCTCTTCCTGCGTCTCTTCCCAGAGCTCATGCACGGCGGCGACCTGCCACCAGGCCGGCCCCACCGGCTTTTCAAGCAGCATCGGCCTGATGAAGGCGGCGGCTTTCTCCAGGCCCTCGCGGATCTCGATGTACTCGCTCTCCATTTCCAGGGTCAAGATGCCGGTGTAGCCGATAAACCGCAAGGTTGAAATGACTTCACGCCAGGTGCGTGCGTCGTGCCCCCAGCCCGGTATGGTGAAGGTCCAGGAACGATGTTGGAACTGCTTGAGGTCGGTCGAGTCGAAGTAGCCGCGCAGCCTCAGATTCGGTTCGTGTATCAGCGTGTCCTTGAGATGGACGGCCTGGATGAGGTCGCCCAGTTCGTGGATGGCGGCCAGCGGGTCTATCCCCTGCACCCACATGTGCGAGATGTCATAGTTGCAGGCGACCACCGGCCCCAGTTCGTCGCGCAGGCGGCGCAGCTTGACCGGGCTGTGAATCATGTCGTTGATCTGCATTTCGAAGCACAGAGTTACCCCGTGGTCGGCCGCGATCCGGCCATGCTCCTTCCAGTAGGGGAGCAGGCGCCGCTCCCACTGCCATTCGAGGGCGTCGCGCAGAAAGGGCAGGTCGGTGTTGATTATCCAGGCCGGCAGGCTATCGCCCTCGGCTCCTTCGGGCAGGCCGGCCACAACGACCAGCCGGCGGCATCCTATCTTCTCCATCAGGGCGCAGGTTTTACGGAACTGGCGTGAGTAGTCCTGCGCAATGCGGCGGTCGGGCACCAGGGGCGTCCCGTGTCCGGCGAAGGAGTAGATCTCGAGACCGTAGCCGGCGTAGACGTCCAGCCAGCGCTCCAGTTCGCCCTGGTCCGCGAGCAGTTTGTCGACATCACAGTATTTCCTGGCCGCGGGGCCGGCCGCGGCCACTTCGACGGCCTGTACGCCCTGCTCGCGGCAAAATTGCAGGCCCTCTTCGAATTCAAACATATTGATGAAGAAGGTGTTCATGCCGAGTTTCATTGCGACTGCCTTTCGCGTGGAGGCCGGACGCGACCCGGGAACTGACGGCGCGGCCCGGCGTGTATCTCGTCCTGGCACGGCTATCATAGTAAGGTCGGCGCAGTTCGTCAATTGCCTGAATTCAATTGCCTGAATTCTGTGGCCCGAATTCTATAGCCCGAATTCAAAGGCCGGCAGCGGTTAGCGCAAATTGGCAGGTCGTGTATACTATGCCCAATCCACTCGCCACAGTCCACAGTGATCGTCCACAGTGATCGTCCACAGTGATCATCCGCCCGCCACGCACCAGGAGCGCAAGAGATGACCCAAACGCGGAATATGGAAGGCAAGCGCGTACTCGTGACCGGCTCCGGCACCGGCATCGGCCGGGGCGTTGCGCTGGAGTTCGCGCGCGCAGGCGCGGCCGTCGTCCTGCACTACGCCCACAGCGAGGCGGGGGCCGCCAGCGCGGTTGACGAGATTCGAGGCGCGGGAGGCAAGGCCGAAGTCTTCCAGGCAGACCTGGCCGATATCGACCAGGTGAAGGGGCTGGGCGAAAAGGCGATCGACTTTCTCGGCGGGCTGGACGTTCTCGTGAACAACGCCGGCATCACCATGAACAGGCCCTTTCTGGACGTGACGCCCGAGCAGTTCGACACGCTCTACAATGTGAATATCCGCGGCATGTACTTTCTGACCCAGGCGGCAGTTCCCACGATGATCGACCAGGGAGGCGGCGCCGTGATCAACCTTACTTCGGTCCATGCCTTCGCGGGTATGACCGAGCACACGATTTATGCCGGCACCAAGGCCGCCATCGTTGGCTTTACGCGCGTTCTCGCGCTGGAGCTGGCGACGAGAGGGGTGCGCGTCAACGCCATTGCGCCCGGCTGGATTCTGGTCGAAAATCATCTCAAGGTACTGGGGGAATTCGACCGGCAGGAGGCCGGCGCCACCATTCCGGCCGGTGTGATCGGCGCGCCGCACGACATCGGCAAGCTGGCCCTCTTTCTCGCGTCCGACGAGAGCCGCTACATCGTCGGCCAGACGCTGGTGATCGACGGCGGGATGCTGGCGATCATGCCTCTTTCCGGCGACTTCCGCGACCCGCGCCAGGAACAGTGGGGGCAGGGTTACGTGCAGGGTCTTTGAGGATCGATCCCCGCGCAGAAGTGAAAGTGACAGCAGTGAAAGTGGCAATAGTGAAAGTGGCAATAGTGACAGTGACAGTGAAGGCGACAGTGAAGGAGAGCGGACTATGCTTTTCAATCGCGCCCGCGCCATAGAGTATATGCGGGAGTACGGGCTGGATGCCCTGGTTGCGACATCTCCGGTCAACATAACCTATTTCACCGACTACTACTGCTGGATCGACCCGCTCTTCAAAGAGTACATGATGGTCCCGGGGGCTTCCGCCAACCTGGGCCAGGCCTATGCCGTCTTTCCGCTGGAGGGCGAGCCTGCCCTGGTCGTCAATCCTCTCTTCGCCGTCAACGCCGAGGATTTGTGGGTGAAGGACCTGCACATTTTCGGGAGCGCCGGCCTCGACGACTCGCTGCCCGCGGGCGAGCTGCCACAGTCCTTGCTCCGTTTCCAGGAGCTCCTCCGCTCCCCGCACGACAACGATGCGCCGACCGACGCGCTGCTCAGCATCCTGAACAGGCGCGGGTTGACGAAGGCGCGCATCGGGCTGGAGATGGAGGGCCTGCCGCCGGAGACGAATGAGTTGATCAGGCGGGCGCTTCCGGGGGCCTCGCTCATGAACTGCGCCGACCTGATTCGCATGATTCGCATGGTGAAAAGCGCGGAAGAGATCCGGCGCCTGACCCGTTGCGCGGAAATCAACGAACAGGCGGCAATGGAAACACTGGCCATGGCCCGCCCGGGGCGGCCGGTCTCCGAGATGGCGGACCACTACCGGGCGCAGGCGGCACAGATGGGCGCGGATTTCGATCACTTTGCCTTCGGCGTGCGCGGGCTGGGCATGACGACCGAATCCGGCTACCGGCTGGCGGCAGACGACGTTCTCTACGTCGATTACGGATGTATTTATCGGTATTGCTTCTCGGACAGCGGCACGACCCTGGCGATGAGGGAACTGCCGGCGGCGTTGAACGAGCGCCATGCCGCGTTGCGCGCCTGCATGGACGCCGGCGAAGAGGCGCTGCGGCCCGGCGCGAAGGCGTCAGCCGCGGCAGACGCCATGGTCGCCGCCCTGCACGATCGCGGCATCACCGCCTGCTTCCCGCACGGGCACGGCGTGGGCCTGGAGGTGCGCGACTACCCTGTTCTCGTCCCCGACAACGGGCTTCGAATCCAGGACGACTGCGTAGACCTTGCGTCCGATTTGACCCTGGAAGCGGACATGGTCCTCAACCTGGAGGCCCCACTCTTCATGCCGGGCGCCGGTTCCCTGCACATCGAGCAGTCGTACGTGGTGACGCCGCAAGGGAGCCGGCCCCTGGTTGAACAGCAGAGGCGGCGGCCCGTGGTCATTGACCAGTGAACCGAGGCCGCCAACTACGCCGGCCGCGTCTGCTCCTATCCTCTGATTCGCCATGATGGAACTGGCGCTGCGGCGCAATCTGAGCAAATGGCAGCCAATGTCCTTTGTGGTTGCCGGCCTGGTTATCTCCGTCGCGCTGATCGCGGCAATTCCTCTCTTCACAACAGCCTCGCTGGACCGTTTTCTGCGCAGCGAACTTGGTGCGCAGGAGGCAGAACTCCCTCTTTCGAGCCTGCTCCTTGTACACCGCGTGCCCCTCCTGGGCTCGACTCCGCCGGAGCAGTACTGGCGGGCCGACGAGTTCATTCGTCAGCGCGCAACGGAGCTGCCGGGTCTCCCGCTTACCCGCATGACCCGCTACGGCTCGACGCGCGTCCTCAAGTTCCTGGCCGCCGCCGACAAGGAGCTGCCGGAAGACCTGCGCCAGTATCAGTCGGCCGGACTGGCCTTTCTGACCGGCCTGGAAGAACACGCGGAGATCGTGCTGGGCGAGCCCCTGGGACAGGCGGCCCCTGCCGCAGCGGGAGGCGTCATCCCGGCCTGGGTCAGCGAACGGTTTTACTACGACCACGACGTTCAGGTCGGCGACCGCGTTCTCTTCGGCCTCGATGATCCTGACAATGCCGCTCCCGTCGAAGTGCTGGTCAAGGGCGTGTGGCGCCCGGCGGACGCGGACCGCGGCTTCTGGTTCGAAGAGCCGGACGCTTTCGCCTTCTACTTCATCGTTTCCGAAGCGGACTTCATGGGTCGGGTTGCGCCTGTTCTGGACGACCAGGTCCGCAAATACGCCTGGTTCCTGCTCTATGACGAAACGGCAATCGGGGTCGACAAGGTGGCGCCGATGCTGGCGGCCATTGCGCGCATTCAGGCCAGAACAACCGGTATCCTGTCCCACGTCGAACTCACTGCGCCCGCTTACGAACTGCTGCGCAAGTACGCCGACCGGGCCGCCGCGCTGCGGACGTTTCTGCTGCTACTGAGTCTGCCTGTGCTGCTCGCCCTGTTGCTCTATACCTTCATCTCATCCGACATCATGGTGGCATCGGAGGAGAGCGAGATCGTCACGCTCAAGAGCCGGGGCGCGTCCACGCTGCAGATCGCAGGTCTCTATCTGCTGGAAATGCTCGTAGTGGGCGCGTTGTGCCTGATCGCCGGGCTGTTGGCAGCCGGCGGCGTTACCCAGGGGATGGGGCAGGTCTACCGTTTTCTGACGTTCGCGGCCAGACCGCTCCTGGACCTCTCCTTTTCCACACAGGTCGCCATGTACGCCGGGGCCGCGGTTGTGCTGGGGATAGGCGCGACCCTGCTTTCCGCGGCCGGCGCGGCCAGACGCACCGTGGTTACGCAACAGCGCAAAACGGCGCGGGAGGCGTTCCACAGTCGCGCCCGGCGAAACGCATGGCTGCCCTTTGAACTCCTGTTCCTTGCCGGCGTCATCTACGCTTACTGGCGCCTGCGGCAACAGGAGCAGGCGCTTCAGATCACGGAAGGCTCGTTTGTCGATCCTCTCCTCCTGCTCGCGCCGACGGTGTTTGCCGCCGCGGTGGCGCTGGTCTTCTTGCGAGGGCTTCCGGCGATCACCGGCCTGTTGGGGCGGGCGGCAAGCCGCTTCATCAGCGTGCCGTTGTGGCTGGCCGTAGCGCAGATCTCGCGGCGCTCCGGCAGCAATCGCGCGCTTCTGTTTCTCCTGATCTTTACAGTTGCGCTCGGCCTGTTCAGCGCGACATTCGCCGGCACGCTCGATACGCACTATGCCGACGTGGTCCGTTACGCGGTCGGCTCCGATCTTGTCATCCAGGTGCAGTGGGAGCAGGTGGGCGGCGCTTCCGAGCAGCGCTGGCGCTATCCTCCTTTCGCCGTGGTCCGGTCAGTTCCAGGCGTGGAGGCCGCGACGCGTGTGCTGCGTCAGCCGGTTTTTGTCGATGGACTTGAGGGGAATTTGAATGCTACGGTGCTGGGGATCGACCGCGCCGAGTTCAGCCGGGCCGGCTGGTGGCGAGAAGATTTTTCCCAGGAATCCCTGGGCGCACTGACCAACAGGCTGGCGCTCAACTCGATGGGCGTACTCGTCAGCCGCAGCTTCATCGAGGAGACCGGCTTGCAGGTGGGTGATGACCTGTTCGTCTTCGTGGAGGGAATCAGCCGGCCCATTCTTTTCAGCATCACCGGCGTCCTCGACTATTTTCCAACGCTGTATCCGGAAGACGGGCACTTCTTTGTGGGCAACCTGGACCACATCAGCCGCACGCTTGGGAACCGGCCGTACAATATCTGGATGAGACTGGAGAGTGACGCCAACGCGGCGAACATTCTCGAATCACTGCGCGCCCGCGGATTCATCATCACCGCGGCGACCGACAGCCGCTGGGAGACGGCGGTCTGGCGCACCGACCCGCAGCGGGCCGCGCTCTTCGGTATCCTGTCGCTCGGTTTCGTGGTCGCAACGGTCATTTCAGGGCTGGCGTTCCTGCTGCACACCTTGTTCGCGCTCCGGCTGCGTATTCTGCAGTTTGGCCTGCTGCGGGCAATCGGACTGTCGACGGCGCAGATTACCGCGGTCGTGGTCTTCGAAAAGCTGTTCCTGGTGCTGCTGGCCGCTGTGGGCGGCACGCTGATCGGCGCGCTGACAGCAGCGCTCTTCGTCCCCCTGCTGCAGATCGGAGCGGCCGTCCACGGTTCGACGCCGCCGTTTATCGTTGCCCCGGCCTGGGGCCAGGCCGCAAAGATCTATCTCGCTTTCGCGGTGATGGCGGCCGTCACGCTGGCGATAGTGGTCGGCCAGCTGCGCCAGCTGCGCATTTACGAAGCCATCAAGTTAGGCGGGCTGGAATAGGGCCGGCCGCAGCCGGCGGCAGGCCCCGGACCGGCAATGAATTTATGGGGAATCGCACTTTGACACAGGCAAGAAAATAGAGCATACTGCGTGCCGTGGACTGGAAGCGGCCCGCATCCCCTTGCTGCATGCTCTCGGCATTGCAACCGGCGGGAAGTTTCATTTTCTCCATATCATTTACATGCGCATACAGCGCTCCACAGAAGAGATCGATGTCCTGAAGAAGGAGGTGGTGACCCGCGCAGCGAACAGAACTGTCACACCCAATCAGAAAGGTGCAGATCGACCTGTTTCGTCTTCGAAGCGAAGCCGCTGCTGATGGAGGGGGAACGGACCGATCGGCTCACAAACCTTCTCGTTACCTTCCCTAATCACAAGGAGACTCAATCCACTATGATGTCGAAAAAGTATTCGCGACGCGATATGCTCAAGTTGACCGGCGCGGCCGCCGGCGCAACGCTTATGGCGGCCTGTGTGGCGCCTCCGGCTACCGCGCCTGCGGGCGGCGACGCCGAACCGGCCATGGGCGCCATGCGCAAGACGATCCGCTGGTGGGATAACTACAACGCCGAGCATCCGCTTGGCTCCACCCTGATCGATCAGGTCTTCTCCGTCTTTGAACAGGAGAATCCCGGCTGGGACGTCGAGTTCACCTTTGTCACCAACACTGAGCTGGTGCCCAAGATGATCACTTCGCGGATGGCCGGCGAGCCTGCCGACCTGTTCGCCAACTTTGCAGGCCGCGGCAGCCTGGCCCATGCAGGCTACACGCTTCCACTCCAGGACTATGTCAAGGAGTGGGGCCAGTGGGACGACATGATCGACGGCTTCCGCAATCTCTGCACCGTCGGCGGCGACCTGATCGGCTACCCGGCCCTCTGCGGCACCAAGATGTACATCTACCGCAAGGATTTCTTCGATGAAGCCGGTCTCGACGCGGACAACTTCCCGGACAACTGGGATGACCTGCTAGACGCCCAGATCAAGCTGACGCAGCGCGACGGCGACGGAAACATCACGCGCGCCGGCATGAGGATGGGAAAGACGTGGGACTGGGAGCAGATGACGGTCAACGCCTATCAGAACGGCGGCGGCGAGTTCGACCAGAGCGATCCTCTGACCGGAAAATGCACGGTTAACGCGCCCGAATTCGCCGAGGCCTTCAGCTGGAATCTCGACCTGAAGCGCGTTCACGGGATCAACCCGCTGGAAGGTCTGACCCTGCCGCCCGGCACGTGGGCGACGGTGGAAGGCTACACGGCGATGGAGATACAGGGGCCGTGGTGGGTGCCCAACATGCGGCTGCGCAAGCCCGAAAACGCCGACCTGATGGGGATCGGCGCGCCGATCGCCCGCAATGCCGGCGGCGAGCGCATCGGGCTGGCCAATGCCAACCACATCATCAGCGTCTATTCGGAGAGCGAAGTGCAGGAGGCCGCGCTGGGGCTGCTGGAAGTCTATTCCCGCCCCTCCAGCCAGGAAGCTCTGCACAACGCGATCGACGCCGAAGGCAAGTTCCCGCAGTTCTTCCTCACGGCATTCAAGTCGATGAACGAAAACCTGGCCTGGCTCCAGGACGAGCCGTTGATCCGCGATACGGCATTCCTCGAATATGCCGGTTCGGGACGCGACGTCGGCTACGACCACGTCGGCTACCGTGAAATGGCGATCAACATCTGGAGCCCCTTCACGGAAATGGCGCTCTTCGGCCTGCGTGAGGACCAGGACGCCCTGGACAGTATGGCAAGCAAGGCGGACGGGATCACGAACAGGATCCTGAGCACGGGCGCGTAAGTCGAGTACGTAGATTCAAGAGAATTTGGGCAAGTGGATAGTGGGGCGGCGCAGTTTCCGTCCGCTATCCACTCGCCACTATCCACAGGGGTGAGGAGGTCGCTCGTGGCTGTTGGCACGGCTAGTCGATTTCAGGAGTTTCGCGCCGAGTTGCGCCGCAGCGAGGTCAAGTGGGCCTATACCCTGATCTTGCCGGCTGTCCTTCCGCTGCTGATCTTCACCGTCCTGCCGGTTCTGGGGGCGATCGGGCTCAGTTTCACCCAATTTGACGCGTTCAGCGCCACGATGCGGTGGATAGGTCCGGAAAATTACGGGGAGGCGTTCCGCAACGACCTGTTTCGAACGACGATCAGGAATACGCTGCAGTTCACTGTCGGTTTCGTGCCGCTGTCGATGGCTGTCGGCTTCACCGCCGCCATGCTGCTGAACCGCAGAATTCGCGGCATCTCCTTCCTGCGCGGCGCCTACTATCTGCCGGTCTTGACGTCCACCATCGCCATGGGCATCGCCTGGATGTGGCTCTTTCAGCCGCAGGTGGGGCTGGTCAGCCTGGTGCTGAAGCTGATTGGCGTTCAGCCGAAAGACTGGCTCAACAGCCCGTTTACCGCGATGCCGGCCGTGATCGGAGTGGCCGTCTGGAAGGCGTTTGGCGGGACGATGCTGATCTATCTGGCCGGTCTGCAAGGCATACCGGAGACGTTCTACGACGCGGCAAAAGTGGACGGCGCCGGGCGCTGGCAACTGCTCCGCTTCATCACCTGGCCGCTGCTGCGCCCCGTCACCTTCTACCTCTTCATCATCGGCATGATCGACTCACTCCAGGTCTTCGACCTTGTGATGATTATGACCGAAGGCGGCCCGGCCTTTCGTACCACCACCATCGTCCACCAGATCTATCTGAACGCGTTCAAGTTCAATCAGATGGGTTACGCATCAGCCATGGCGGTGGTGCTGTTCATCGCCATTGCCGTTCTCACCTTCTTCAACTGGAAGTTCTTTTCTTCATCGCTCGAATACTGATCGACAGAGGCCGGCCGCTCGCCTGATCAGCGGCCGCGAGGGTTGCATTTCACATGGCACAGACACGCAGACTGCGTCTTCCGCCGCGGGAGGAGTTGCTGTATAGAACTCTTCTTGTCATCGGCATCCTGATTGGGCTTGTCATCGCGGCGCTGCCTTTTCTCTGGATGGCCGTCAGTTCTTTGGGCACGGCTGGCATGGTCATACGGATAGGGTTCACCTGGGACATGTTCAACCCCTTGAACTGGAGCCTCGAACCTTATATCGTCGCCTGGAAGATGGCCAGCATCAGCAAATACATCCGCACCACGACCATCTACGCGGTTGCGGTCACGGTGCTGGCGACAACCACTTCTTCACTGGCCGGATACGTTTTTGGCCGCCTGCGCTTTCCGGCGCGCGATTTCCTGTTCGGTCTTGTCCTGGCCACGATGATGATTCCCGGTTCAGTCACGTTTCTGCCGCTCTTTATCCTCATGCTGCGGCTGCCGCTGCTGGGCGGCAACGACATCTTTGGGGCAGGCGGGCACGGACTCTACAACAGCTATGCCGGGCTGATCCTGCCCAACGTGGTCAGCGCCAGCTCCATTTTTCTCTTTCGCCAGTTTTTCCGTACACTGCCGAAGGATCTTGAAGACGCGGCGCGCATCGACGGCTGCAGCGAGCCGATGATCTGGCTGCGGGTGATAATGCCCCTGTCGGGTCCCGTCGTCACCGTCGTGGCCCTCTTCCAGTTCCAGGGCAGCTGGAACGCTTTCGTCTGGCCACTGGTGATGTCCAGCTCCGAACGGCTTTACACGATTTCGGTCGGAATGTACTCCCTCGCCTACGGTTCCGGTTCGCTGACTTCGATGGCTGAACTGTTCCAGTCCGTCCTGCTGGCCGGATCGGTGATGGCCGTGCTTCCCATTCTGTTCCTCTTCATCGCATTTCAACGCCAGTTCGTGCAGGGCATCGCTCTCACCGGCCTGAAGTAGGAAGGCATGTCTGCACGCTGCGCCGACAAGCGACCGAACCCATGACGGCACAATTCATACCCGCACCTGAACTGGCAGAAGTCGAACACACGCTGGTCGACTATGCGCGCGACCGCTACGCCGGCCACCCTCGACAGGGCGGTATCTTCAACTTTGGCGGCGGCGAAATCGCCATCATCTACAACCGCGCGCCCTGCGCCTACCGCTACAGGAGCGATGTCCAACATGGTCCGGCGGGATATCACGGTAGGGCGCAGATCATCCTGGCGCGCAGCTTTGATTACGGCGCAACATGGGATCGGGCCAATGACGTTGTCATTTTCGACGAGAGCGCACCGGTAGAGAAGCGGCGCGCCTTTCTCCAACAGGTGGAAGCAGACCACGCCGTCGCGCGTGAATGGATCGACCTGACCGCTCCCGAAACGGCCATTTACTTTGGGCGTACCCATGCAGGCGAGGGCCACCTGCCCGCCCTGCTCTGTTTCGCCGTGCGTTCGCCGGATCGCGGCCTGACCTGGGAGTCTGTTCCGACGCCGGTCCAGTCGCCAGCCGGTCACGACATGGTGCATAAGGATGGGCACCCGCTCGTACAGATGGCGGACGGGACGCAGCTTGCCGCGATGACTGCCGGCCTGCCTACAGGCGGCGTGGTCCTGTATGGGACAGATGACAATGGCCTCAGCTGGGAGCCGCTTGCCCGTATCTGCGATGATGCGACCGGAGACGGCCGGCCCACGTATGCCGGTCTGCTGCGCCTGCCGTCGGGGCGCTTGCAATGTTACTCGTTAAACATCGACGGGCTGCGCGACGCCATTCAGATGAACTTTTCCGACGACGGCGGCTACTCCTGGTCGCGGCCGAAGCCGATTGTACGTTGGGGGCGTTCTCCATGGGCAGTGCGGTCGCGGGAGCGGAGGAGCACACTGTCAGGCAAAGGCAAACATTATCGTTCGCCGTGGCCGATGCAGCTGGCTGACGGGCGAATTCTCGTGCTGTTCGCCCGCCGTAAGATCCCCCGCGGAATCGGCATGATAATAAGCGAAGATGAAGGCGAAACCTGGAGCGACGAGCAGATTCTCCGCGACGACTGCCCTACCACAGATCTGGGGTACCCGGTTGCGACGGAAGTGGAGCCGGGCAGCATATTCGCCGCCTACTACTTTACGATGGACGACGGCAATGGAATGGGCGGCACCCGTTACATTGCCGGTTCAACTTTCCTTCTCAGGTAGGACAGTCGAGCAATTGGAGGATCGCCCGGATTGGCCCGCCAGATGGAGGCCTTCTATCCGGTCACTGAATTTGGAGGACAACTTTGATGACTGATTCGATCAATATGGCGCTCATCGGCTGCGGCGGAATGGGGCGCAGCCATATGCGCAGAGCCCGCGACTTGCCGGAGCTGAACTTCGCGGCTTATGTCGATGCCCTGGAAGATGCCGCCGCCAGCGCGTGTCATGAGTTCGGCGGCCGCTACCACACGACCGACGTCGAAACGGTGTGGGACGACGATAACATTGACGCCGTACTGATCGCCACCCACCATGATTCGCACACGCCCTTCGCGACCCAGGCGGCCGCAGCCGGCAAGCATATCTTTCTTGAGAAACCTATGGCGCTCACGATCGAGGAGTGCCTGGAGATTGAAGAGGCCGTTGCCGCCGCCGGCGTAAAATTGATGATGGGCTTCAAGTTTCGCTTTGCCCCGCTGGTCGCCAAGGTGAAGGAGGTCATCCCCAAGCCTTTGGTTACGGTGGGCCAGAGCCTGCACCCCAACATGAAGGGCTGGGCGATTACGCCGGAGCGCGGGGGCGGACCGGTACTTTCAAACGGCTGTCACGCCTTCGACCTGGTCTACTGGCTGAATGAATCGGAGCCGGTGCGCATCAGCGCGGCCGGCGGCGCGCTGACCCATCCGGAGATCGGGCTGGTTGACAACGCCGCGGTCTCGGTGCAGTTTGAAAACGGCAGTATCGCTTCCATTATCGCCGGCGACAGCGGGGACGCCCGCTACACGTCTAAGTTTTTCTTCGAGGTGCTGGATGGGCAGCGAACGGCCACGCTTCACGACCGTTGCCACAAGGTTACGTTTGGCGGCTGCGAACTCAGTTCGCTGTCGGTGGAGGAGCTGCCGCCTCCGGCCCCCTCCGATCCGGAGGGCACGCGAGGTGAACTGGAGGCGTGGGCCAGATGCCTGCTGCACGATACTGAGCCGCCGGTCGGTCCCCGTGACGGTACGCGCGCGACGGCGATGGTGCTCAAGGCGTTTGAGGCCATACGCAGCGGCAAGACGCAGGAGCTGGGGTTGTAAGCTCATCTCTGTATACCTGATCGCCAGATTCTGGGCCTCCACAGTGGGCGCATCGGACGCGCGTGCCCATGCTGTTCGGCGCCATGGGGTATAATGTGCCCGCGGCATTTGCACTTTGGCGAAGGACATAGAGGGAATTCGTACAGTCAGGAGGCGTTAGACAGATGACCCAGCTTCTTCAACAGGCTTTCGAAAGAGCCGCGGCACTGCCGCAAGAGGAACAGGATAGACTTGGGCGACTTCTGTTGGCGGAAGTGGAGTCATGCAGGAGGAGATCCGACCCAATTTATCGACTTGAGTCGAAGGGCCAAGGGAAACAATTGGCCGATGACCTTTTGACTAGTCCTCCATCAAAATCACTTGCTGAACTGTATGGTGTTTTCGCCGATGGCAATCCCGCTCGTTCCAAATCAGAGGAGAGAGAAATTGCGCGCGAAGCAAGGTCTGTCAGATACGGATGACAAACTATCTCCTTGATACTAATGTGCTCATCAGATTTTTGCGGGGTGACCATGAACGGCACTCTCCCGTCGCCCGGCAGTTATTCTTGGATGCATCTGACGGAGACTATTTTCTGATCCTGACTGAGGTCGCTGTGGCCGAGGCCGTGTGGGTGCTTCAGTCCGTTTACAAGACTAACCGCAGGCAAATTGCAGAAGAGTTACAGAACATTGTCAAGAGCCCAGGCATTCGTTGCGTGAACAGAGACGAATTGCTGGATGCTCTGGATCGTTTTGCCTCAACAGGATTCGACTTTTTGGACTGTTATTTGGCCGCCTTGGCCGCCGCCTCTGGCGACCACGTCGCAACTTTCGACAATGATTTCGTCAGATTTGATGACGTACTTCGTTGGGACCATGGTGTTTGAATTGTCATGACACGTAGAACCTAACAAACGGGTGAATTCCGCTAGACTCCTGTTTGAATCGTGGCTTACTATCGCTTCTCTCGTTACCCGCTCCAAAAGCTGGTGTCATGTCCGACAATGACAAGGAGTTGTCAGGACAGTTCTGGCGCAGACAGGAGCGAGAAAGGTGACGGACTTTCGCCAACAGACCTTTGAAAGACCAGCGGCGCTCCCACTTGAGGTATAGGACAGATTGGCACACATTATCGCCGGCGACAGCGGGGATGCCCGCTACACGTCCAAGTTTTTCTTTGAGGTGCTGGATGGGCAGCGAACGGCCACGCTTCACGACCGTTGCCACAAGGTTACGTTTGGCGGCTGCGAACTCAGTTCGCTGTCGGTGGAGGAGCTGCCGCCTCCGGCCCCCTCCGATCCGGAGGGCACGCGTGGCGAGCTGGAGGCGTGGGCCAGATGCCTGCTGCACGATACTGAGCCGCCGGTCGGTCCCCGTGACGGTACGCGCGCGACGGCGATGGTACTCAAAACGTTTGAGGCCATCCGCAGCGGCAAGACGCAGGAGCTGGGGATTTAGAGAGGCAGCTGGCCAGCATGCACTGCATACCGACGGTGTAGATTGCAGCGACGCAACTGAGATGGTATTCTCTCTCCTACGAACTGGACTGATGCGTTGAAGAAGTAAATCTCTACCTTACGGGGGGAACGGAGGCTCCGTATCTGATGACAACGATTGCCCGTCCCAACAAAGACGCCCTCTCCCGAGCAATCGACATCTTCCGCGACGAAATGCGCCCCTTCCTGATTCGCTGTCTCAAACGCGTGCCCGGTGCGACCGTTGACGTTGTCATCGAGCGATCGCTTTCGTCACACCAGGCGGATACGTTTGCCAGGAGTTTCCAGCGCAGCAAAGATCCCGCTTCGGCGATCGACGTGAATTTCTTCCCGCAACTTGTGCAGAGGAACTGGCGCACCGCATTCGCCGCCGAACTCGGCGAAGACAAGTCGATTCAAAGCGAACTCTGGCTGATCAACGAGGCGCGCAACGAGGTGGCGCATATCGGCACACAGGACTTGGAGACCGGATTTACGACGACCTACCTATTCCACATCTCTTCCGTGTTGGGCAAGATAAAAGCGCCAGACCAGAAACGCGCTGTAGAAAAAATCATGGAAGAATTGACACAGTTTCCAGTTGTGGCGGAGGTGGCTGGGAATGGAAAGAAAGTTCCCTCACATAGGTCTGCCCTAGCCCAAGAGAGTCAACAACAAACAGAGAGGCAACCTCGCTCCACGTCCAGCCTGACGCCCTGGCGCGACGTGATCCGGCCCAACCAGGACGTCGCCCAAGGCAAGCATCAGCAGGCCGAGTTCGCGGCGGACCTGCAGCAGGTCTACGACGGCCGCGCCGATGCGACGCAATATGGCAACCCCGTCAGTTTCTTCAGCCATACTTATATAACGCCAGGCATCCGCACTCTGCTGGTCAACACACTCCAGCGCTTGGCCGGTAGGGGGGGCGACCCGGTGATCCAGACCAAGACCGGGTTCGGCGGGGGCAAAACCCACAGCCTGATCGCACTGTACCACCTTGTACGCAGTACCGACGTCCTCCTGAACTTCCGCGATGGCAGCGAACCGGGCGTCGGCGGCGAGGTGCGCGCAATCATGGCGGAAGCCGGACACGCCGAAGATTCCGCCGACCTCGGGAAGGTGGCTGTATTGGACGGCGTATTCCTCTCAACCACTGATCCGGACGTGACCGACACCGGCGACCCGCTAAATACGCTTTGGGGCGTCATGGCTTATCAGCTTGGCGGGCAAGCGGGGTATGACATTATCGGCGAGGCCGCACGACAGGGAACCGCGCCCGGCGGCGGACAACTCGATGCACTCTTTCAGTTTGTCGGACCTTGCGTCATCCTGGCGGACGAGTTGGTCGCCTATGTTCGCAATGCCGGCTCAGCGCAGGACAGCATTTACACCTTCTTGCAGTCTCTCACCCAATCGGTGCGCCGCAGCGGCAACGTCGCCCTGGTATTGACGTTGCCCGAGAGCCAAGCGGAGGCGGGAAGCGATTCAGGGATTGAAGCGCTGGACCGGTTGGAGAGAATATTGGGAAGAATCGAAGCGGTCTGGGAGCCTCTGGCCGTCAACGAAACGTTTGAGGTCGTACGCCGACGTCTCTTTGGCGAGATGGCCAGCCCGACAGCCAGAGACGAGACCTGTGAAGCCTTCGCCAGAATGTACTCCAGACAGCGTTCCGAATACCCCCAAGGCGTCGCCGAACAGAACTACCTCGAACGCATGAAGGCCTGCTACCCCATTCACCCGGAGATTTTCGACCGGCTCTATCAGGACTGGTCCTCGATTCAGAGATTTCAGCGCACGCGCGGCGTTTTGCGCATGATGGCAATCTGCGTTAATCGCCTTTACCTGAGCAACGACCCTTCTCCCTTGATTATGCCGGCCAACCTCGCTGTCGGTGATGCTGAGTTGGCCAACGAGTTCATCCGCCTCCTTACTGGTGAGTGGCGCGCCGTGCTGTCAGAAGTGGACAGCGACAACTCCCGCACTGACAGCGTAGACAAGGGTAGCCAGCGATTCGCCGAAGTGGGCGGCGCCGCGCGGCGTGTCGCCCGCGCCGTCTTCCTGGGCAGCGCGGCCAGCGGGGCCACGAGAGGGATAGACGCCCGTCAAATTCGTTTGGGTGTGGTTCAGCCTGGACAGGGCGTCTCCACCTACAATGAAGCGTTGAACCAGTTGGCAGGAAATCTCTACTACCTGTACCATACCGATGACCGCTACTTCTTCCACGCCGAAGAAAACCTCAACAAGGTCGCAAGCGACCGACAGAATGTGTTGCCCCAAAGCACAGTTGATGACTACATCGTTGCGATGCTGGACGAGGCCAGAAACCGTAGGGGAGACATAGTCCTTTACGACGGCGATACCAGCAAAGTCGCCGATACAGACTCCGTGCGGCTTGTTGTGTTGCCGCCGCGTCTGTATTTGCCAAGCCGTACAACGGACCGCGATGAGGCGATACAGGAGGCTCGCGAGATTCTCAAACGCCGGGGAGACTCCCCCCGCTTCCGACCCAATACCCTCCTCTTTCTGACAGCCAAGGCAGACGAAATTCGCAACCTGCGGAAGGAAGTCAGGAATTACCTGGCCTGGTATTCCATTGTCAACGGGGAAACCAGGATTCCGAACATTACTGGCAATCGTCTACGCCAGGCGCGGGCCGCCATCAGCAACGCGGACAAAGATGTAATGGTCGCATTGGTGCGCGCCTACCGTTGGGCCATGGCGCCGGTCCAGAATGACCCGCAGAGCGCCGAATACCGCCTGAGCCAGGCCCAGACCAGCGCCCAGGACAGCGGCGAAATCTTCCGCGCCGCTTTCGACAGATTTCTGGAAGACGAGGCGCTTGTCGATGCCATTTCGCCCGCCTCTCTTACCAGTATGTTGGAGCAGTATATCTGGAAGGGGGAAGACGGCGACGAACACCTGAGCGTTGACACCCTCTGGGACCTGTTGACCAGAAATGTTTACATGCACCGGCTGCGGGACCGTTCGGTCCTGGATGCGTGCATCCGCCAGGGCGTGGAACAAGGGGATTGGGGTTACGCAAATAGCTACGAAGGTGACAGGTACGATGGACTGCGCTACAGTGAACTAATGTCCGGCTACGATTCGATGACGCTTGAGCGCGTTCTTCCGGGTTTCCTCGTCCGTCGCGAAGCGGCGATACGGCAAGTAGAAGACGAAAAGCCAGTCGTTCCCGTGCCCGACAAACACCCCGTCTATGAAGTCGGCCCTCAGCCGGACGATCCGGTTGTTGAACCGGGCTCCGACACACCCGATCCTCCGCAGGTCAATGCCGGGCCGCGCCGGATTAACGTTCGTAAGACCATTGGCGCTGATATTTCTCTTGACGATATCAATCAGCTCAGCCAGGAGATCATCCGTAACTTGAGGGATGATGGCGGTGATGTAACGGTAGACATTATCGTCTCCGCCAGCAAGTCCGAAGGGTTCTCCGAAAGCATAGCCCGTTCAGTTCGGGAGAACAGCATCCAACTGGAATTGGAATTCAGAGAAGAAAGGTAAAGCTGGAACGTTATGGCAACCCGGCCTCACTATCGCAAGAAACTCATCGAAGTTGACCTGCCTCTGGACGCGATTAACGCCGAGTCCAAGCGCGAAAAGTCAATCCGGCACGGACATCCGTCTACGCTTCACCTGTGGTGGTCGCGCAAACCCTTAGCCTCTTGTCGCTCCGTCATCTTTGCCAGCATTGTGGACGATCCCTCTTCCTGTCCTGACGAATTCCCAACCGTGGAAGAGCAGCGCGCCGAGCGCGACCGACTCCACGATCTCATAAGGCGGTTGGTCGTGTGGGAGAACACCGACGAGAGCCGACCGGAGGCGAGGGAGGCACTGAGCGAGGCCCGCTACGAGATTGCTCGCTCCATTGCTCGTTCAAATGGCGAGAGGCCGCCTGACACGAATAGTCCTGCCGAGGTTCTGAACTATCTCAACCATAATGGCTTGCCCATATATGACCCGTTTGCAGGCGGCGGTTCTATACCTCTGGAGGCGCAGCGGCTTGGTCTGCGCGCCGTCGCTTCCGACCTGAACCCAGTCGCCGTGCTGATAAACAAGGCTCTGATTGAGTTACCACCCAAATTCCGTAACCGCCCGCCGATGAATCCCTTAGCCGACCCTTTGGGAATTGAAGTTGGAAAGCGCAGGAGTCGGCGCAAAGTTGCTTGGCGCGGCGCGGCCGGGCTGGCTGACGACATCCGCTACTATGGACGCCTCATGCGGGAAATGGCATGGGAGCAAATTGGCCATCTCTATCCAAGAGCCAAGTTGCCCGACGGAACGGAGGCCACGGTCATCGCTTGGCTGTGGGCGCGCACCGTCCCTTGCCCTAACCCCGCCTGCGGTGTGCATATGCCGCTTAAGACTACCTTCCAAGCTTCGAAGAAGCGGGGTAATGAGCATTGGATGAAACCCGTCGTAGACCGCGCCGCCAAGACAGTCTCCTTCGTTGTGCAGAATCATGACGCTGGTGTGCCTCAGGAAGGCACTGTGGGTCGAAATGGGGTGACCTGTATTGCCTGTAATACCTCATCTCCACTTTCCTATGTCCGCGAGCAATCCAGGGCCGGAAAGATGGGCAAGCAGATGACGGCTATCGTAGCGGAGGGTGACCGCAAGCGACTGTTTGTCTCGCCCACGAAAGAGCATATTAGGGTTGCTGCGTCCGCTCAAATTGGTTGGCGGCCGACCCAGCTTTTGCCCGAGCAAGCACTGGGGTTTTCCGTGCAGGGATATGGATATAATCAGTGGAGTCAACTGTTTACTGAGCGTTCTCTAGCAGGACTGACCACACTGTCAGATAGTTTAGCAGAGGTCCGTGAACTATTGCTCAAAGATGGAGTTGACAGAGAGTACGCTGATGCTGTTTGCACCTATCTGGCTTTGGCAATCGGAAGACTATCAAACAGTTGTTCTAATTTTGCGCGATGGCAAAACTCCGGCGACAAAGTCGCCGGAGTTTTCTCAATGCAGACTCTCTCGATGCTTTGGGATTTTGCCGAAGCCAATCCTTTCTGTACCGCGACGCAAAACTGGATGGCACAAATAGAATGGATTGCAAGAGTCTTGGACAGACTTCCTAGTGATGTAAACAATGGAGCAGTGTATCAAGCCGACGCGGCGACAACTGTCCACGCTTCAAACTGCCCGGTAATCGTCACCGACCCACCTTACTACGATAACATCGGGTACGCCGACCTGTCCGACTTCTTTTACGTATGGCTGCGGCCTCTGCTCCGTGATATCTACCCGGACCTGTTCGCTGGCATCCTTGTGCCCAAAAATGAAGAGATGATAGCCGCTTCATCCCGGTTTGAGGATTCTCGGCAAAGATTTGAGAGACTGTTAGGCCAGATGTTGAATTTAATAAAGAGTCGTTGCTCACCCGAGTTTCCATCTTCCATTTTTTATGCTTATAAACAGCAAGAAGAAGAAAAGGATGGCAGAACATCTACCGGCTGGGAAACTATGCTGACGGCATTGGTAAATGCTGGATTTGAGATAGTCGGGACTTGGCCGATGCGAACTGAGCGTTCAGGTAGAAGTCGACAAATCGGATCCAACGCGCTAGCTTCCTCGGTGGTTCTTGTCTGCCGTCCTCGACGAGAACATGCGAAGGTGGCCACCCGTCGCGAGTTTCTGGACGAACTGGAGGCCAAGCTGCCCGCTGCCCTCGACCAACTCACCCGAGAGAGCCATATCGCTCCTGTAGACCTGCGGCAGGCGGCCATCGGGCCGGGCATGGAGGTCTACTCGCAATACGGCCGCGTGGAGACCATCGGAGGCGAGCCGGTGCCCGTGCGCGATGCGTTGGCGGCCATCAACCGCGTCGTTGACGAATACGCCGAACATCAGGAAGGAGATTTGGACTCTGAGTCGCGATTCTGCGTCGACTGGTTGAAACAGTACGGTTTTCGCCAAGGCGAATATGGAGTGGCGCAGGATCTTGCCCGTTCCCACAACGTGGTGGTTGAAACACTCAGGGACTTTAATCGCATATTGACCGCCTCCGCCGGGTCGGCGCGGCTGTTGCCGCTTGAGGGATACGGCCCCGATCGCCAGAATCGGCTGGGCGATATGACGGCGTGGGAGGGTGCTTTCCGCATGGCCTACCACCTGAGCACGCGCGAGGACGCCAAAGATATTGAGGGCGCGGCCCAAGTGGCCCAATCGATGGGCAGCAATGCCGAAGGCGCGGAACGGCTGGCGCGTATCCTGTACAACCATTTCGACAACAAAGGAGACTCCGGCCACGCGGTCCTGTTCAACACGCTCGTCACCGAGTGGCCCAATATCCTGGCCAAGATGCAAGGTCCCGAGCGGCCGCGTTTAGGATTCGAGGCATGACTGAAGCGCCAAGCGAAGAAATCTCGCCCTTTGGTCTGAAGTACCGGCTGGATAGCGACCGGCGCCCGTTCAACCGCAATGAAGTACGGCGTTTGGCGCACGGACGCACCGGCGTCTATGCCCTCTGGCTTCCTGCAGAGACTGAGGGCCGGCATGAATGTCTGTATGTGGGGATGTCAGAGGCGTGTGTGCGGCGACGACTGTTGCAGCACTTGCAGAACGAAACCAATCCGGCGTTATTTCGTCAGCTACGGTTGTTTCGCGACATTGTGAAATTTTCGGCGGCCTTCACATCTGGAAGGCGAGAGACTCTGGATCTGGAAACTGCCGTCATCCAAGCTTGGCAGCCGACCGCCAACCGGAATAAGCTGGGGTAATTTGCCTTGTCCAAACCTCCGCCCCCGGCCACGTCGCAGTAACGGCAGACGTCCATGAATCCCTGTTTAATTTTAGAAAATCCCTATTTCCTTCTCTAGGAATTTTTTTCTCGTGATCTCTCGTGATCTCTCGTCAAACGCTCGTGCAACTCTCGTACGCCGCTCGTAGCAATAAAGCAGTATCATTAACCTGAAATTGTTCTATGGATCGAACGCACGCCGATTGTACACCGCCCTGATTCTGGGATGCGCCCCACCGGAGACTCCGCCCGCGCAGAAAGAGCGGAATCTTCCTATAGTGTCTGTGGAACTGTCAAACGACAGCGATGGATTCAAAGGAATGTTGAGGCGCAGTAAGGAGCAAACCGAATGACCCAGCTTCTTCAACAGGCTTTCGAAAGAGCCGCGGCACTGCCGCAAGAGGAACAGGATAGAATTGCCCGGTTTCTTCTGGCTGAACTGGAGTCGGAAGAGCGCTGGGCCGAGCTTTTCAGCCGTCCCGAGTCGGAGAAACTGCTGGAGAAAATGGCTGATGAAGCCCTGGCAGCACACCGGGCAGGACGAACGCAACCCCTCTAGTCAAACAGAATCGTCACCAACACCACGCACTTTTCCTCCGCCTCCAGTGCGTGCATCGTCCCTCCCCCCAAGAAGAGCCAGGAACCTGGGGCCAGCGCTCGCGGCTCATCCTCTACGAAGAAAGTGCAACTGCCGCTGAGGCAGTGTACCGTTATTGGCCCATCAACTTTGTGCGGCGGGATCTTCTTGCCCGGGCTGAGGTAGACCCGAATCGCTTCGAACTCTTTCTCTTTTACGACGGCGGTCGAAGCCGTCCCGCCAAATGTGTTGAGGTCAACTACCTTCCCATGTTTTGCGTGCTCGATAGCCATTCCGTAAATCTTCCTCTTTCCTGCGCGGGCGGTTGCCAACTTAGAGTCTTGGAAGCCGAATAGACCCCACAGCTAATCATGCTCGCGATGATCTTAAGCAGTATTGGACGGCTCGGTAGAGTGTCACCCTCCTACTTGGGCCGTTTGACGTACCATCCACTCCAGGAAGTTCTTGCGTGACATGCCGCGTCGTTTGGATTCCGAAGCGATGAACTCGGCTATTCCGGCGTCCAACGAGATATTCAGCCTCACACTTGGCTTGTCGGGCGTGGCGCGGACCAAAACGATGGACGTTAAGACGCAGCCTTCAGGGACCTCAGTGTCCTCCAAGCTGCTGGGCGGAACCAGGTCCAGTCCGTCCCGCTCCATTTCAACGGCATAATCCTGTAGCACCGCGGCCCCGTTCAAGATCACTTCATCCAAGGTCTCGCCCATTGCTGCAATGCCATCAATATCTGGGAACACGATACCGTACGCACCGCGCTTTCCGTCGATCAACGCTGGATATCTCATCTAGTCCTCCCAACCAGCCTTTTTGGCTATCGATCGGGCCACTCCCGGCGAGAGCTCTCTATGACGTGGCAGCGTAATGATCCCTCTAATGCGAAGATGCCGGTAGATGTCGTGCTTCGATCCGTGTCTGTACAAAAACCAGCCCTCCCGCTCCAACCGCCTTGCAACTCTCTCTCGCCGTGTCTCCATGCGCGTGATTTTAGCACTTTGGAGTTTCACTGTCAGATCGGCAGTTTTTCAGGATCAGAATTTAAGGTTGTTGGGAAAGAGAAAGTCTCCTCTGTCTCATTGCGAAATAACTTGCCCAACATCACCGTCTCGCCCTGTAGAATGGCCGCTTGCAAATGCGCGCCCGGCGCGGCCTGCCGCGGATCAATACGTGGATCTCCGAACCGATGCGGGTCATCCCGCGAGGCAGGTATCCCAGGCCGATAAACTTGTCCAGTGTCGGGCTCTTCATGCCGGTCGTGACGTGGCCGACCACCTGCCCCTCGAAACCGATGATCCCGTGCTCCTCCCTGGGAACGGCCTTTTCTATCATTTCAAAGCCCACCAGGTAGCGCTCCGTTCCCTCCAATTTCACTTTCAGCAGCGCGTTGCGCCCCAGGAAGGCCGGTTTTTGCAGGGCGACGACCCAGCCGAGCCTCGCTTCGTAGGGGTTGGTCCTGGCGTCGATTTCGTGGCCGTACAGCGACATGCAAGCTTCGAACCGCAAACTGTCGCGGGCCGCAAGGCCGCAAGGCAGGAGACCATCGCCTGCCCCCTCCGCCAGTAGAGCATCCCAGAATGGTACGGCTTTCTCCGGAGGCAGGTAGAGTTCGAAGCCGTCCTCACCCGTGTAACCGGTGCGGCCCAGGAGCATCTCGACCCCCCCGACCTCAGCCTGCAGAGCTGTGCGGGGCGGCGCGGCTGCAATGTCGGAGGCGCTCATCCTGTCCAGGATCGCGGCTGCCTTCGGGCCTTGCACGGCCAGCATATATGTCTCGTCCGAAACGTCTGTCAACGCCACGCGGTACCCGTGGGTGAAGCTCTGCAACCAGGTAAAATCCTTTTCCCGGTTGGCGGCGTTGACGACGATGAGCCACTTTTCCGGCAGGCGGTAGATGAAAATGTCATCAACGATCGTGCCGTCATCATAGCAGAGCAGGCTGTAGCGGGCTTCCCATTCCTTCACCGACGAGACATCCGCCACCTGCACATATTGCAGGAAGGACAGCGCGTCCTCGCCGCTGAGGGCAAACTGCCCCATGTGATCGATATCGAACACGCCGGCGGCGGTACGCACGCTTCGATGTTCCGCGTTGGGCCCGGCCGCGTACTGCACAGGCAGTTCGTAGTCCGCAAAGGGAACCATGCGTCCGCCCAGTCCTACATGTCGGTCGTAAAGTCGGGTCTGTTTCATTACTTCCTTGTCTCCAAAACTACGCCCGGTCTCACCGGAATCACTCAGCACAAACAGCACTGATCATACAACAAAACGGCAGGGAATTGGCAAATATATGAGGGTTTTGCCGTCGTTTGGGAACTGGGACGAAAACAGAGACAGAATGTCGTCTTTTCAAACGGTCGGAAAAGCGTGCGCGTTGACAGGAAATGTCCATTCGTTATATTCTGAAGGTTCAGTGACCGGTGATGCGTCGTCAGAAAGCCCTCTTAACGACCGGCATAACCGGCCACTGGTCACGACCCGCTGGCCCTGCGCGCGAAGAGTAATGGTCAAACGTTCTCCGGCAACAGACAGATTTCAAAGGCGCGCAGCGCTCCTGCTGGCGGCCGCGGCCGTTGTCCTGCTCTTTCGGCCTGCCCGGACCCTCGCCACCGGGACCCTGATTCCTCCCTGGTCCGACTACACACAGGAGGACGGGCTGGCCTCCAATAATGTTCTGGCGGTAACGGTCGGCGAAGGGGAGGTCTGGTTTGGGACCGATCACGGCATCAGCCGCTACAACGGCGCCTGGCATTCGTGGACGGAGGGCGCCGATCTGCAGGGCGGCGTCTACAGCTTGACTCTCGGTGAAACCAGCTCGGAACTCTGGGCGGGAACGGCAACCGGAGCCGTACTCACCTGGAATGCAAACGCCTGGGACATGCTCGATCGTCTGGACTCTCCGGTGCGGTCCCTGCACTACGCGGCAGGCCAGCTTTGGATCGGCACCGCGGCCGGCCTCTATCTTTGGAATGGTGACGCGCCGTCCCGCGTGACCGGGCTGGACGAAGCATATATCAACGTAATCGGCAGCTCGAACGGCGGAGAAAGTATCTGGGTCGGAACGTCCGACGGGCTCTGGCTCAGGCATGACGGGCGCTGGAGCGCGATCGGCGAAGCGGAAGGGCTGCCCGCACGGGAGGTTACCGCCCTGTGGGCTGATGCCGCCGGACCGGTATGGGTGGCCGCCGGCGGCAACATCGCCTGGCGAAATCCGGCCACCGGCGCATGGGAACAGGTTGAGACCAACCCTTTGCACGCCCGTGAACGCGTGCGCATCACTTCGCTGGCCGGCGATGGGACCGGCACTGTCTGGGTCGGTACGGAAGGCGGCGGGTTCTTCCGCCTCGTCGAACGTGAGGTCGAAGCGCCGGCATCTGTGCAATACCAATTGATCCCACAGTCGATTAACAGCGGGGAAACTTCCTTCATCCATGCGGTCGCGGTCGACCGGGCCGGCTCTCTCTGGCTGGGCACCGTTTCCGGCGTTTTCCGTTCGGACAGGGAGATCTGGGGACGGGAGATTCACCCCCCGGCCGCAAGCCCCGCCAACGAAATTCAGACGATGCTTGCCGACGAAAAGGGCCGCCTCTGGATCGGCACCCGCGGTGAGGGGATCCGCCGCAAAGCCGCCGGCAACGGCTTGGCCGATGAGGCTTTCTTCGACGTGGAGAGCGGTCTCCCCAGCCTCTTTGTCACCGATCTCGCCCTGGACGCGTCGGGCCGTATCTGGGCCGGCACATGGTGGGGTCTTGCCTCTTTGGAGCCCGGCGCGGAGCTGTGGGTACAGCCGGTTCCCCCGGAGACCCTCCCTTCGGCACTGGTGACTGCCGTTTTGGCCCAGGATCGTCAACTCTGGATAGGCACAGACACCGGTTTGGCGCGTTACGACCTTGACACCAGGGTGCTGTCAATTGAAGAGGCCCTGACCCAGCAGGTCGTGCAGGACCTGGCGCTCGACGCCTCAGGCCGTCTGTGGGCGGCTACTGAGAGCGGCGGGATTTTCGTCGGCGAACCCGATGGCAGATGGGCCCGGTATCAGGCCGGCTCGGAGGCAGGGCAGTCGACCTTCGGGGACAACGTCGCCGCCCTGGTCTCGGACCCGAAGGTCCCCGGCGCCATGTGGGCCGCGGTCAACCAGCACGGCCTGATCTATTTTGACGGGCAGGTCTGGCATGATCGCACGGCGACCGCCCGTCTTCCGAGCAAGCTGTTCTACGACTTGTACGTCGACCCGGTCGACGCCTCCCTGTGGATCGGCAGCGAGGGCGGCGTCACCCGCTATGACGGCCGCACGTGGGAAACGCTCATTGTCGAATCGGTCTCGCCGGCCGCGTCCATCTCTTCAATCGTTCGCTCTCCGGGCGGGCTCTACTGGTTCGGCAGCAGAGAAGGGCTGACATTCCATCGCCCGGATTCGATACCCCCCTGGATCAGGATCGAGGAGATCTCGGGCCAGGCCGAACTGATATCTGCAAATGCCTGGAAGGTGGAATCCGACGGCAATATCATTGTTGGCTATGAGGCAGGTGATCTTTATACGCCTCAATCCGAACTCGTCGTCCTCTACCGGCTGAGTCCGCCCGGAGAACTCGGCCAGTGGCAGCTCCTGGACCGGCCCTTTCTGGAGCTGTCCGACTTCTCTGAAAAGGGCCGGTACACGCTCGAATTTCAGGTGCGGGATTTCTCCTTCACCTATTCCGAGATAAGCAGCGTTTCCTTTGAAGCAGAGCCGCTGCCCGCGCAGGTGCGGCTGCCCCTGCTGGGGTCGATCCGCACAGACTATCTCATAACGCTCATCGTCACCGGCCTGCTGGCGCTCATCGGCTTCGGCTATATGGGTATTGAGGTCATCCAGACCCGCCGCCGGGCCCTGGACGCCGTCGTCCGCTCCTTCAACCCCTTCATCAGCGGCGAGCCGGTGCGGCGGGAGGACATGTTCTTCGGCAGGCGGGAGATGCTGCAGAAGATCGTGGATACGTTGCACAACAACAGTATTATGATTCACGGCGAACGCCGGATCGGCAAGACGACGCTGCTCTATCAACTGAACAACCATCTCTGGGGCCTGGAAGATGAGGAATACTGGTTTGTGCCGCTGTATGTGGACCTTGAGGGCACTGAGGAGGATACGTTCTTCCATTTCCTGATGGAGGAGATCCTGCACACGGCTTCGACGCTGTCCGGGCTTACGGCTGAGACGAAAGACGCCCTCCAGGACCTTCTCTACTACCGCCCCGGCCACGAACAGTACACCGACAGAGAGTTCATCAGAGATCTGCGTGATGTGATCAAGGCGTTGCAGCATTTTGGTGAAGCAAGTCATCCCGGCAAGCACCTGCGCCTGATCCTTCTGATGGACGAAATGGACGTTTTCAACGCCTACGATCACCTGATGCAGCAGCGGCTGCGGCGCATCTTCATGCGTGACTTCGCGGCAACGCTCGGAGCGGTTATCGCCGGCATCCGTATCAGCAAGGAATGGGGACGAATCGAGAGCCCCTGGTACAATCTGTTTAACGAGATCGAGGTGGAGCCCTTTACACGCGAGCAGGCGATGGAACTGCTCACCGAGCCGGTGCGAGGCTTTTACCGCTATGAACCTGGGGTCGTGGACTTCATTATCGAGAACTGTGCCGGCCGTCCCTTTCGCATTCAACAGTACGGCCTCGAGGCGGTCGGGCGCATGCTCGCAGACGGGCGGCGCACGATTACGATGGCGGACGCCGTATTCGCACATGGGCATATTCAGCAGATGGGTGATACCATCAATATCGGACTGAGTGAAAACGTAGACACTTAGTCCTTTTTTCCGGTGAGCCGGACGAGAGCTTCCTCCCGACACGAAACTGGCTGTCGAAGCAAAAGAGAGGAATGCCCGCATCGTTATGCGTAATCCTTACTCCGTTGGCCGCTGGCTGCGCGGGCCCGACCACTACGGCCGGGAGCAGCTGCTCGAATACCTGATAAGCGCCGAAGACCCCGCCATCTGGGTCGTTGGCACCCGTCGCATGGGCAAGACCTCGATGCTGCGGCAGCTGGAATGGCTGCTGACCAGGCAGGAAGGCGCAAGCGCAGTCCCCCTGTTTTGGGACCTGCAGGGAAGTGAAACCAAGGACGATTTCGACTACGAGCTGTTCCTTGCCGTTGAAGACGAAATGCCCAGGTTCCAGGCCTACGGGGTCGATGTAAGCGCTCTTTACAATCAGGATGCCATTCATATCCTGCGCACTCTGCAACGTGCCCTGAGAGCCCATGGCAAGCATCTGCTCCTTCTCATCGACGAAGCCGAAGCCTGGATCAGTCTTGCCAGGAACGACTACCAGGCGCTGGCGCGGCTTCGCAAGGCCTTCCAGAACGGTGGAATGCGCACAATTATGACGTCGACCAAGTTGCTGATGCAACTGAACGACCTGACCCGAAACTGGCTCACAAGCCCGTTTCTCTTTGGGTTCACACTCGTAAATCTGTGGAACCTCGAGCCCGAGGCAAGCGTTAGCCTGGTAATGCAGGAACAGAGCAACACGCCCGTCAACGTCGAGCGGGAGCGAATCGACGATATCCTGCGGCACTCCCACCGCCATCCCTACCTGGTGCAGACGCTCTGTTACCGCCTGTTCGAGGAAAAGCAGGGAAGAGGTTCTTTGCGGGAGATTCGCGAGGAGGACTTGCAGGCCGACCACCTGCTTGCCGGGTTCTTCGAGGTCGACTTCAAGTGTCTCGCCCCAACCGAGAGGCAGATTCTGTTGACCGTTGCCCGCCAGGGCGTGATCAGCGAAGAGGAGCTGGTGGCCAAGACCGACAACGAATCAATCGATCAGATCTCGATGTATGTGCATGGTATGAACAATCTTGGTTACCTGCAGAGGGTCTACAGCCGGGCGGACGGTACGGCAGGGACCCCTGCGCGCGATGAATTCCCGCGCTGGACAATCGGCAACGAGTTTCTGCGCCGCTGGATGCTGGAAAACTACCAGGAGCTGGCCCAGACCCTGTACTCGGACGTGAGCGATTACGGGGTCGAAACGCTGCTTGAAATGGGACGCAAGGTGGAATTGGACTACCTGCAACACGAGGTCCCGGAACTGCAGGGGCGGCTGGAGTCGCTGCTGGCAGCATACAGCGGACATGCCGATCAAACGCCGCCGGAGGTTCTGCAGGAGATTCAGGAACTGCGCAGGGAGTTGGAGAAAGCCAGCGCTCAGCTACGCAATATGGCCGAATAGCCGGGAAGAATGAACTCGTCCCCGTCTCCCCCCACAGCCGAAAAGGCCGCGTACGTCAACCAGATGTTCGCCGGGATCGCGCATCGTTACGATCTGCTCAACCGGCTTATGACCGGTGGGCAGGACGTCAACTGGCGTCGCGAAGTCGTCGCGTTGTGCCGGTTGCCGGCCGCCGGCCGTCTTCTCGACGTGGGTACCGGTACAGGCGATATCGCTTACGAAGCCAAACGCACACATCGCGACGCCGAAGTGATCGGCTGTGATTTCACGTTCGAAATGATGGAAGTGGGACGCCGGAAGAGGGCCGTTCGATCTCCCCGCTTTCCCGGCGGGGGGAGGACGGGCCGCGTCGAATTCGTCCAGGGTGACGGCCTGCATCTGCCCTTTGCCGACGGCTACTTTGACGCAGTTGCGAGCGGCTTCCTGCTGCGTAATGTGACCGACGTCGACACCTGTCTGGCTGAACAGCGGCGGGTGACCAGACCGGGCGGGCGCATCGTCTGCCTGGAAACATCGCCGCCCCCGCCCACGATGCTGGAACCGCTGCTGCGTTTCTATATGCTCAGAGCCATCCCTGTATTGGGCCGGCTGTTCTCGACCGGGATCGGGACAGAGGGAAATGTTCTCGGCCCGCGAGACGCAGCCTACAGGTATCTGCCGCAAAGCACGGTGGCCTTCCTGCAGCCGGAGGAGACGGCGCGGCAATTTGAGCGGGCAGGATTTCGGCACGTCTCCTACGTGCGAAAGATGATGGGAACGGTCGCCATTCACGTGGGCACGGCATGAGCGCCCTGTGCCCCCCAGTCGTTGCCGCCTCCGGAAGGACAAGGCCGTGACCGACCAGCCAGACCGCGCAGCCCTGCGCGGCAATCCTTCATTCGTCTGGCGCGCCGGCCAGGAACGGCGCCTGCAGATGATCCTTGACGCGGCGCCGCAACCGCTGCAACGTGCGCTGGTTGACGGATGCGGTGTGGGTGTCTACTTGCGGGCGCTGCAGCAGTCTGTCCCTGAAGTTCACGGGATCGACATCGAAGGTGAGCATCTGCAGGCGGCCGCCGAAAACGTGCCCGGCGCACCTCTGAACCTGAGCCGGTGTGAGCGGCTCCCCTATCCGGCAGGGACTTTCGATCTGGTCCTGTCTCACGAAGTCCTGGAGCATGTGCGGGATGACCGTCTGGCCGCGGCCGAAATCGTACGCGTCCTGCGGGTCGGGGGCCGCGCAGCCATTTTCGTCCCCAACCGCCTCTTTCCCTTTGAAACCCACGGCCACTACTGGCAGGGCGCCTACCATTTCGGCAATACGCCGCTGATCAACTACCTGCCGGACGCCTGGCGCAGCCAGCTTGCGCCTCACGTGCGTGCCTATACTCACTCCGGCCTCCTGGACCTGTTCATAGGCGAACCCGTTCTCGTCCGCAGGCACACGCAGATCTTTCCCGGCTACGACGGCATCAACGCCCGGCGCCCGGCCGTCGGGCGACTCCTGCGAGCGTGTACTTACGCACTCGAGCAGACGCCTTTCGCTGCCTTTGGCATCAGTCACTTTCTCGTGCTCGAAAAGGTCGAATAGTCGGTCCCGCCCCGCTATGACGCCCCGGTGCGAGCATGGGGACCTGCTGATTCACGCCGTCGACGCCGCGACGCCCGCAGTATTCTTGCAGAATTCGAACAGTATTCGGGCAGGATGCAGAAGTGTTCATCGGCCTCTTTTCACCAGAGCGGTGCATCTCGGGCGGATTTGGGTCGGTATTGGGCAGATGCTAGAATGCTGGCAAAGGCGGACTGGTGAAAGGCAGAGTTCGAAGTGGTTGGAAAGGACCCGGACGAAGAGAATGCAGGAAGAGGTCAGTTTCAAAGCAGATAAGCGCAGTGTCTCGGCAGATGGGAGAGGTCGACAATTGTGGCGGAGATAAATCGCGGCTCCGGACCACGATCAGGCGCAGCAGGGCCCAGCAGATCCGCCCGTATCCTGGCGCACCGACGGCGGCGTTACCGGGCCAGGACCAACCGCGCCCGCCCGTGGCTTTGGCTGTTCCAGGGGACGGCGGCCCTGCTTCTCGCTGTCCTCCTGACCGCAGGGGGCGCGGTCGGTGTGGCAGTTGCCGGCGTCTTTGGAATCTATACCTTCTATGCCGCACAACTGCCCGACGCCGGCATCATCGAACGCCAGCAGGAAAAGTTCGAGACCATCCGCTTTTACGACCGCACTGGCAAACACCTCCTCTACGAAAGCGTAGACCCCCGCCCCTTCCGCGGAGACCGCACCTACATGGCTCTGCGGGAGATGTCGCCCGCAGTCATCCAGGCCGCTGTCGCGCTTGAAGACCACAATTACTGGGACAATCCGGGCATAAATGTGCGCGGCCTGATGCGTGCTTTTGTCTCCAACTTGCAAGGCGGCAGCGTGCAGGGCGGCTCGTCGATCACCCAGCAGTTGATCAAGAATGTGGTGATTCCCGTCGAGGAACGGACGCAGCAGTCCTACGCCCGCAAGCTCAAGGAAGTCATTCTGGCGATGGAGGTGACGCGCCGCTATGACAAGGGCAAGATCCTGGAGTGGTATCTCAACTACAATTTCTACGGCAACCTGGCCTATGGAATCGAGGCGGCCAGTCAGGTTTACTTTGGCAAGAGCGTCTCCGAGCTCAACGTGGCCGAAGCAGCCATACTGGCGCCGATTCCCCAGTTTCCGGCGCTCAATCCCATCGACAATCCGGACGACGCCAAGATCCGGCAGGGAGTGACGCTCCAGGTCATGGTCGATGCCGGGTATCTAACCCAGGCCGAGGCCGACGCCGCTTTTGCCCAGGAACTGGACCTGCGGGGCTCGGTCGCAGAACGTTTCGATATCATTACAGCCCCCCATTTCGCTCTGTATGCGCTTGAACGCATCAAAGACGAGTTCAACACCGCCGACGACCCCTATCGTATCTGGAAAGAGGGGCTGACCGTTTACACGACACTGGACGTCGACCTCCAGAAATACGCCGAACAGGTGGCCCGCGACAATATCGCCAGGCTGAACGAGCAGGGTAGGAACGTCAACAATGCCTCCGTCGTCGTCGTCAAGCCGGAGTCCGGTGAAATCCTGGCGATGGTCGGTTCGCTGGACTACAACAACGAGGAAATCGACGGACAGGTCAATGTCGCGATTTCGGAAAGGCAGCCCGGTTCCAGCTTCAAGCCCTATGTCTACCTGACCGGCCTGCTGCAAGGCATGAATGCCGCCTCGATGATCCTGGACGTTCGTACCGCGTTTCAGCAGAACGACGGCTCCGTGTACGTCCCCGAAAACTATGACCGTCTCTACCACGGACCCGTCGGCCTGCGCGACGCCCTCGCCCAGTCGCTCAACATCCCCGCCATTCGCGTCATGGACCAGGTCGGCGTCGCCAACGCTCTGCGCACGGCCCATCAATTGGGCATCAACGGCCTCGATCGCGGGCTCAACTACTACGGACTCAATCTGGTGCTGGGAGGCGGCGAGGTCACACTTTTGGACCACACTTACGCCTACAGTGTGCTGGCCAATGGCGGCGTCATGGCCGGCAAGCCGGTCCCCCCGGAGTCCAGACGCAGCGGTTTTCGCGGCCTGGACCCTGTTGCGATCCTGCAGGTCCATAACTCCCAAGGGGATATACTGAGCAGATATGACAGCCCCGACCAGGAGCGAATCATCAGCGCCGATGCCCAGTTTATCCTCGCCGACATTATGAGTGACAATGTGGCCCGTTCACCCATGTTCGGCATCAATAACAATCTCGTGCTGGCGGACCGCAGGGTCAGTGCCAAGACCGGCACGACCAACGGTTGGAAGGACGCCTGGACGGTCGGGTTTACCCCCCAGCTGACCGTCGGCGTCTGGATTGGCAACACGGACAACGAGTCTATGAACAACGTAACCGGCGCATCGGGCGCGGCGCCCATCTGGAAGAGCGTGATGGAGCGTTACCATGACGGGCTCCCCCAGCGCTGGTATGAACGGCCCCCCAATGTCGTCGCCGAGACGGTCTGTCAACCGAGCGGGCTGCAGCCTTCGCCGGATTGCCAGCGCCAGAGGGTGGAGCTCTTCATTGCGGGCACCGAGCCTAAAGTCGTCGATAACCTGTGGCAGCCCTTCGATATCGACAAGCGCAATGGACTTCTCGCCAGGACCTCCACGCCGCAAGAGGAGCGGGAGTCCAAGGTTTATCTCATCCTTCCGCCTGAAGCCGAAGACTGGGTGAGCGGCAGTGGAATCGAGCAGCCGCCCCAGGGCCAGAGTCCCGAGGATTTCATCGACTTTGATCCGGACGTCGCCATCACTTTTCCCCCGCCCGGCGGCTACGTCGGCGGCCATGTCGAGATTTTCGGCAATGCCCGCGGGGGGAATTTCGCCAACTATCGCCTCGAATTCGGAAGCGGCCATGAACCAACGCAGTGGACGCAGATCGGCCCGGAACACGGCCAGCAGCACGCCAACGGCCTCCTGGAACGATTCGATACGGCGGGACTTGAAGAAGGGCAATATACGCTGCGGCTGACGGTCCGGTATCATGACGGCAATGTGCGCATCTGGGATGCTCCCATCACAATCGACAATACGCCGCCGACCGTTGAGATCAGCGATCCGAAGCCGGACGCACTCTACGTAATGAATGAGGACGAACAGATCAACATCAACGCGCTCGTTAACGACGATTGGGCGGTGGACCGTGTCGAATTTGCGATCGACGGAACCTGGTTCATTACCCGTACTGTTGCCCCCTACAACGAGCGCTGGCCTCTTGAGCTTCGCTATGAGACCGTCGAGTCGCCCGAAACCCGGAACTGGCCCGCCTTTGAGTCGGATGATGAAGACATTCGCCCAGGCCGAATCCGTGAATTTGAGGATGGATTCGCGGCGATATACTCGGGCAGCGGCACCTATCTGGAGCGTCATCTCATCAAAGTACGCGCCTTTGACCGCGCCGGCAATGAGACGGAGAGTGTTGAAGTGCAGGTTTACGTCCGGCAACCGCTGCCCGACAGGTGACCGTAGCGTAAGCCGGTTTCTCGTAGTCAAGGGCGGTAAGCAAGGATAGCGATGCCGAACATTCTGGTTACGAATGACGATGGCGTTCACGCAGACAGCATCCGCGTGCTGGCCGCGGCGCTCGATGACCTGGGCAGTGTCACGGTCGTTGCTCCGGAAAGGAACTGGAGCGCCTCCGGGCACCCCAAGACGCTGCATAAGCCTTTGCGACTGGCGCCGATCAGCTGGCCCGACGGGCGCCGCGTCTACGCCTGCAGCGGCGCGCCTTCCGACTGCGTAGCCCTGGCCATTCTCGGCGCGCCGTACACGCCGAACAGTTCATCTCCGCACCTGGCCGCAGGTGAACCGAGAGACGCTTACGACCTGGTGGTCAGCGGCGTAAACGACAACTTCAATCTCGGTTGCGATGTTCTCTACAGCGGCACCGTGGCGGCGGCGATGGAGTCCCTGGTGATGGGTGTTCCGTCCCTGGCGCTTAGCACCGGATCCGTAGAAGGTTTCGACATTGCCGATTCCGATGCCTGGCAGAACGCCGCCAGATATGCCCGTACGCTGGCGGCCGCCGCGCTCAACCGGCCGCTGCCTCCGCAGACCATGCTTAACGTCAACGTGCCGCGGCGTCCGGCAGACCGGATCCACGGCCTGCGCTACACATTCCTGGGCCGCCGCATCTACGGGGACGTGCTGGTCGCCCGCGACGATCCGTGGGGCAAGCCGTACTACTGGATTGGCGGCGAAGTCCCCACCGGAATCGCCGATGCCGGCAGTGACTTTGGCGCAATCGAAAGCGGATACGTCAGCGTGTCACCACTGGGCATCGACCTGACCAGACATGAAGTCCTGGCCGATCTGGCTGCAGACGCCTGGGTTCTACCCGGCTGAACCCGGCCAAGGTCCCCGCAAAGGATACCGATTTGTCACGGATGGTGTACACACCGCCTTCTGATGGGTCTCGGTGGCAGGGCTTGGCTGCGCTCTGCTGGTTGGTCCTGACCGATGCAATCATCTTTGCCTGGGTGGCGCTGAAACCGGTTGGCTGGAGCAGCTTCCTGCTCCTGCTGGTTTCCTTTGCCTCGCTGCCCGTTCTTGTCCATTTGGCGGTCCGCACATGGGGGGCCTTCAATCTTGAATACTGGCTCGACCGCAATGCCTTGCGCGTTCGCTGGGCCGGTGTACGCCAGGTGATTCCGCTTCACAGCATACGCCGCATCGTCGAAGGCGTTGATGAGATGTCCCCGCGAGCCTCATTGCTGGACTGGCCTTCACCCTTTGTTCGCATCGTCGAAGGAGGGCAGGGGCGGCGTCTGGTGCGCCTGGCCAGCGTTCCTCTCGATCAATGTCTGCTAATCGAAACCGACGGCGGCATTTTTGCCATATCCCCTGAAGACCCGGTCGGCTTTCTTGAAGAGCTGCAGGCACTCAATCGCCTTGGTGAGGCGAGCACGTTGCCTCTGGTGCGCGAACAGCCAACCAACTACTATGCCCTGGCGACCGAATCCGCGGCGGGCCGCTGGTTGCTTCTGGCTGGGCTGATAGGCTGCCTCGCTCTCTTCGGCTATCTTATGATCCTCTTCCCGAATTTGCCGGAAGCGCTCGTTTTTCATTACAATCGACAAGGTGTGCCGGACAGCATCAGGCCCAAGAACGCACTTTTTCTGCTTCCTGTCATCGGCCTCCTGACATACTTGACCAATACGATGGCCGGCCTGTGGATGAGACTGCAAGGTCAGCTTTCAGGCGCCTACCTGTTCTGGACGGGTTCGCTTCTTGTGCAAGCCCTATCGCTTCTGGCGCTCCTGAGCCTGACCATTTGAACCGAGTTGGTTTCCTGTGCTCGGAGAAGATACGGTAGTTCGATCGCCAACAGGGTTTCCTGAATCGCTCGACGCGTCGATCGGAAACTTCGCTGCCCACAGCCCAACGGTTTCCGCTGCGACCCAGTCGGCCGAGGAGTTCATAGTGTCGCGCCCTTTCCTGACCATTATTATTCCCGCCTATAACGAAGCACAGCGTCTTCCCGACTCACTGTCAAGAATCGCTGCGTATTTGCGGAGTCAGACCTTTACAACCGAGATACTGGTGGTGGAGAATCGGTCGACCGACGAAACCAGCGCAGTTGTACGCGATTTTGCGAATACGGTTGCAGCCTCAGATCCTTTCACGCTGGAACTGCTTCACAGTGCGCCGGGCAAGGGCGCAGCCGTAAAGACGGGGATGCTGGTCGGCAAGGGTGATTATCTGTTTATCTGCGATGCCGATCTTTCGATGCCTATCGAAGAGGTCGAGAAATTTCTGCCGCCGCAGCAGGAAAAAAATGGATTTGACGTCGCCATCGCCAGCCGCGAGATTGCTGGCGCCGTGCGGTACAACGAGCCCTTCTATCGCCATCTGATGGGGCGCGTTTTCAACCACGTAGTCCAGAAGCTGATCATGCCGGGGATCGAGGACACACAGTGCGGATTCAAGATGTTTACACGGGAAGCGGCCGCCCAGGTCTTTCCCCACCAGACGATCGACGGCTGGGGGTTCGACCCTGAAATCCTGTACATCAGCCGCATTCGCGGACTGCACCTGGTCGAAGTGCCAATCAACTGGTATTACATGACAGAGAGCCGGGTCAATCCCATCCTCGACACGATCAATATGGTGCGAGAAGTCTTACGCATTCGTGTTAATGGGCTGCGGGGGATCTACGAGCAGGTCCCCAAGACGACGGAGTAGCAACTGCTCGCCCCTCCACAATCGCAGGTCCTGACAATTGCAGGTCCTCCCCCGCCGCCATCGCGAGCATCGCCAGCGACGACCTGAACCTTTTGGACTGCCTGTCAGGCTGTTGAAGGTGGGTCAAGCTCCAGGCTCGCCAGCCATATCTGCACGCCGTTCGCCACGAAATGGGCGACCAGCGGTGTGAGCAGGCTCTGGCGCCAGACAAACATAAGTCCAAATACTGCGCCGGCCGTTCCCGCGCCGACGATGCCCCACGTTCCTTGCGGGCTGTGCAGCAGGCCGAATACGACGCTGAAGCCAATGATTAGCCAGGCGGTCGGGAGCAAGGGTGAAAGCCCGCCGATGAGCAGGCTGCGAAAAAGGACCTCCTCGAACAGTACGCTCAGCAGCAGGGCAAATGGCAGCAGCCCCGCCTCCCTCCGATTGCGAGGCACGACCAGTTCCAGAATCGAACGGTAAAACCTGGTATCGGTGTGACGCGAGACAAACCGCCCCGCGCCCGCGAAAATTAACGCCAATCCCAGGCCGGCCAGGGCCCCGGTCGCAATCTGGGACCCGGCATTAGGAATCTGCCAGCCCAGCGTCTCCGGCGGCAGGCCGCTGCCCCTGCCCAGGAGCAGGCATATGACCAGGACAGTTGCCCTGAGAGCATTTTCGGCCGGGAGCAGCAATAGATTCTCTTGCGGTTGCCAGAAGCGCAACAGGCGGGCGGTCTTATGCGCGCCGTATCCGACAACCGCGGTGATGAGTAGAGTCAAAAAGGCAAACAGGCCGTAGCGCCAGTCCATGACCTTAGTGTAGGTTACAGTTGGCGATGCATTCAAATGCAGGCATATCCCTTTCTGCGCAGCCAGGTCTCCCGCCGCCGCCTCACAGTGGGCCTGCTGTTTTTGAAAATCCTCAATCTGTTGCTATACTGAGCCCCTCATTACTATGAATCAGGCGCGCCGCTGTTGGGCGCGCCGAAGAGGAGCGTTCCTCTTCTTCGGCGGAGACAAAGGCGTCTCCGCCTTTCTTTTCGACTCGTCATCGTTGACTGTCACCGCGGTCCGCTGCACACACGCCCGCCGGCAGTCGGGAAAGGACCGATTCGATGGCCTCTTCAACCGACTTGTTGTATTCGGAAGAGCACAATCTGGTACGCAAGATGGCATATGACTTTACCCGAAATGAGGTCATGCCAATCATTGCGGAACACGACCGAAATCACACCTTCCCTTTTGAGCTGCTGCCCAAGATGGCGCAGCTTGGCTTCCTCGGTATCTGCCTGCCTGCCTGCTACGGCGGCGCCGGAATGGACTTTCTGTCATTGGGCATCGTATCCGAAGCGCTGGAATACGGCGATTCTTCCGTACGCGAGACGGTCGCGGTTCATCTCGCGCTGCACGCGCTTCCCATATTCCAATGGGGAACCGATGAGCAGAAGGAGACCTTTCTGCCGGGCCTTGCTTGCGGAGACCACATCGCCTGCTTTGGACTGACCGAGCCTGGCGCCGGTTCGGACGTTGCCGGCATCCAGACTCGCGCCGTGTGTGAGGGCGGAGACTATATCCTAACCGGCGAAAAAATGTGGATCACCCTGGCCGACGTGGCCGACCGGTTCCTCGTCTTCGCCAAGACGCAGCTGGATCAGGGCGCCCGCGGCATCTCCGCCTTCATTCTGGAACGCGGCTGGCAGGGACTTACCACCGGCACGCTTGAAGGCAAGATGGGCGTCCGGGCCAGCAATACCGGCTGGATCAACATGCAGGACGTGCGCGTGCCGGCCGGGCACCGCCTGGGGGAAGAAGGTGAAGGCTTCAAGATCGCGATGAGCTGCCTCGATAACGCCCGCTTCGGTGTCGCGGCCGGTTCGGTGGGCATCATTCGCGCCTGTATCGACGAGTCGGTCAAATACGCCCTGCAACGCAAGTCGTTCGGCAAACCGATCGCCGAACACCAGCTCGTCCAGCAGATGATCGCCCAGATGCAGCAGGACCTTGATATCGGCGAACTGCTGGTTTGGAAGGCCGGGACCCTCAAGAATCAGGGCGTACGCAATACCCGGGAGACCAGCATGGCCAAGTGGTTCTGCACCGAAGCCGCACGCCGGGCCGCCGACAACGCCGTCCAGGTCCATGGAGCCTACGGTTATTCAGATGAGTACAATGTGGAACGCCATCTACGCAATACAAAGAGCGCGGTGATCTACGAAGGCACCAGCCAGATCCACACGCTGATGCAGGCCGCGTACACCTTGGGCATGCGCGAGGACCGCCCGTTGCGCTGCCCCATGCCGGCTTACGACCCGGATACCTGGCAATAAAGGGCGATCTGGCCCTCGCGACCCGAGGCTGCATCTTTCGGAACTGATCTGGCGGCGTACAGTCTCTCACGAAAGGAGCGCTGCGTGAACGTAGCGGTGTTAGTCAAGCAGACACCGGATACCGCCGAGCTGCCCAAGGTAACTGTGGCCGAGGCGCAGTCCGGCGAACTGCAGGCGACAATGGTTATCAACCCCTGGGATGAATTTGCCGTTGAAGAGGCAATCGACCTTTCCGACAGGTTCGGCTGCGAAACGGTTGCTATCTCTATGGGCCGCGAAGGCGAAACCGATGCGCTGAAGCACGCGCTGGCGATGGGCGTGGATGCCGCTGTTCACGTAGACGAGCGCGTTATCGACGGCGGCGACGAGTGGGCAACTGCCGAAGCCCTGGCCGCGACCCTAAAAATGGTCGATACCGGTGACCAAGTGGAGCTCGTTTTGGCCGGTAAGATGAGCGTGGACGGCAACAGCAGCGTCATCTACGCCGGTGTTGCCTGCATGTTGGGTTGGGACCTGCTGGTAAATGTAACCCGAATCGTCGATATCGTCGACGGCAAACTGATCGCAGAGCAGGCATTTGAAGGAGGGCAGGAGACGGTTGAAGTTCCCCTGCCGGTCGTGATCAGCGTGGCCAAGGAGATCAACGAGCCGCGCTATCCCAGCTTTATGGGTATCCGCAAGGCCAGCCGCGTCACGATTCCCACCCTTGGGAGTGACGACCTGGAGATTCGGCCCTCAAGCACGACCCGCTGGACCGATCTCGATAAGCCGGAGCCGGAAGACGTACAAGTGCGTATCTTCGACGGCGCCAGTGTCGAGGAAAAGGTAACCCAACTGGCCGATGCGCTGATGGCGGAAAAGGTCATTTAGAGCGATGCAAATCGGAGGCAAAGGGAATCACTGCCCGCTCGCCTCTCGAAAGCTCTCTCGGAGAGAGGGAAAACGATGGCGATTCTCGTCTGGATTGAACAGAATGACGGACAGGTGGTGTCCAACTGTTGGGAACTCCTGGCAAAGGCGAAGGAACTGGGCGGCGAACTGGGCGCAGACGCGGCTGCCCTTCTGATTGGGAGCGACACCGGTGAAGCGGCACAGCAGGCTTTTGCCTACGGGGCCGATCGTGTCCTTGTCGCAGACGCTCCCACCCTGGAACATTTCCGCTTGCAGCCCTTTGCCGCCGTCGCCGAACAGGCGGTGGAGCGCACCGCCGCGTTCGCATTCCTTACCAATGCCTCAATTCGCGGCGGCGTACTGGCCGCGACGGTCGCCTGCCGCCGGCGTGCAGGCATCGCCGCCAATGCGACCGACCTGAAGGTGAAAGAGGGCAGACTGGTCGCCGCCCGCGCTATCTATTCGGGCAATATCCACGCCGAGATTCAATTCGAAAGTTCACTGGCCGTTGCCAGCGTGCGGCCGCGCTCCTTTCCCCTGCCGGCGCCGGGAGACGCGACGGGTACAGTGGAGAACCTGAATGTTGAGCCGAAGGAAGATGATATTCGCCAGAAGATTAGCCAGTTCCGGGCGGCAGATGCGGGCGAAGTCAGCCTGACCGATGCTCACATCATCGTTTCAGGCGGGCGCGGCGTGGCCGAGGACCCGCCGAAGGGCTTCGAGCTCGTTGGCGAACTGGCCGGTACCCTGGGCGCAGCCCTCGGCGCCAGCCGGGCCGCGGTCGACGCCGGTTACATCCCCTATAAGCATCAGGTGGGACAGACTGGCAAGACGGTCAGGCCGGACCTCTACATCGCCTGCGGCATTTCCGGCGCCATCCAACACCTGGCCGGCATGGGCAACAGCAAAATCATTGTCGCAATCAATAAGGATCCGGATGCCCCCATCTTTCAGCGCGCCAAATACGGCATCGTCGATGATCTGTTCAAGACCGTGCCCGCGCTGACCGCAGAGTTCAGTAAAAGGCTGAAGTGAAGTCGCCTCGTCCCAACAGCCCCGTAAACGTGGGGCGGGCGTGAGAGCATTGCCGGGCGTGCGGGAAAGCGCGCCGGCGCCTTGGTGAAATGAAATGACCGAGTACGAATCCCGTTTTCGCTGCTTTCGTGGCTGCGCCGGTACCTACTCGATATATGAAGTAATCTATACCTGTCCCAAATGCGGCGGTCTACTGGAGGTTGAGCACGACATCGGCGCCCTGCGAATGCGGTCCGCCGATGAGTGGAAGCGGCTCTTCGACAGTCGCGTCGGTACCACCGTGTGGCCCTATGGCAGCGGCGTCTGGGGCAAGAAAGAGTGGATCATGCCCACCATCGCTGATGACAACGTTGTCAGCATGTACGAAGGCAACTCCAATCTCTTTTGGGCCGAGCGGCTGGGCCGGCAGATAGGTCTCTCCGATCTCTGGGTGAAGCTGTGCGGGAACAGCCACACAGGCAGCTTTAAGGACCTGGGTATGACGGTTCTCGTCAGCGTCGTCAAGCAGATGCGGGACCGGGGCGTCCCGGTCCGGGCCGTGGCCTGTGCCAGCACCGGTGATACCAGCGCCGCCCTGGCCGCCTATGCCGCGGCGGCCGGCATCCCCGCCGTCATCTTCCTGCCCGAAGGGAAAGTCAGCCCCGCGCAGCTGATTCAGCCCATCGCCAATGGCGCCAATGTGCTGGCCCTCGATACCGATTTCGACGGCTGCATGCGCGTGATCCGTGAAATAACCCACGACGGCGACAGACCCGACTCCTCCATCTACCTGGCGAATTCGATGAACTCCCTGCGCATCGAGGGCCAGAAAACTGTCGGAATCGAAATCGTGCAGCAGTTCGATTGGGAAGTACCGGACTGGATCATCATTCCCGTCGGCAATCTGGGCAATATCAGCGCTGTCTACAAGGGGCTGAAGCTGATGTTGGATCTGGGCGTAATCGACCGTCTGCCCCGTCTGGTCGCGGCCCAGGCCGCCAAGGCGAACCCTTTTTATCTCAGCTTCCAGAACGGATTCAGCCGGAAAGTAAGTGTGGAGGCCCAATCGACCCTGGCGTCCGCCATTCAGATCGGGGATCCCGTCAGCTACGAGAAGGCCGTGCAGGCGATTCAAGAGACCGATGGCATCGTCGAGCAGGTAGAAGAACACGAGATGGCCGCGGCCGCTGCCATGGCGGACGCCACCGGCATGTACACCTGTCCGCACACCGGTACCGCGCTGGCTGCCCTGTTCAAGCTTCTGCAGCGGGAAGTTGTACAGAGCCATCAGCGGGTGATCGTTGTCAGCACCGCCCACGGACTGAAATTCACACCCTTTAAGATCGGCTATCACGAGGGTACGCTGGCGGAGGTGGAGAGCGATCTGGCCAACCCGCCGGTCTACCTGCCTGCCGATGCCGATATCGTACGCGAAACAATCCAGCGAAAGCTTGGCTGATCAGGACGGACTGTGTAGACGTCTCCTTCAGTACGCGACAGTTGGCGGACTTTCCTGTCCTGATCTGACCTCCCACATCTCTTGAACCAGGTGACAGAAGAAAACAGATCTCAGCTCGACTATAGTCCAACCTCTTTTTCGCAGGGACGGATGGACTTCGCCTGGGAGGAGTTGACGCCGGCGCAAAGGGCCCGGCACTACGCCGACTGGCATGCCGGCAAGGGCCTTATCGGCGGCGACCCGCGGCAGCGTCCCGATTCTGATATTCTTCCTTCCTGGGCTTTGGGCCGGTCCATTGTGCGCGCCCTGGCCCTTGATGACTGCCGTGGGCCCAATGGCGAGCGCTTTCGCCGGCAAACTGCCGGCCCGATTCCGCTTGAAATCGAGATCGGTTTCGGCCGCGGCGACTTCCTCCTGGACCGGGCCGCACGCAGGCCGGAGCGATGGTTCGTCGGCTTTGAAGTGAGAACCAAAGCCGTCCGCCTGGCGCTCCGCCGCCTGGAGAGTCAGCGATTGGAGAATCTGTGGCTCAGCGACGACGACGCCAGGGTGGGCCTGCAGCTGGCGATTCCCGATCAACGCGTCGACGCGCTTCACGTTCTCTTCCCCGACCCCTGGTGGAAGGCGCAGCACAAAGTCAAGCGCCTCTTCTCCCCTCCCTTTGTCGACCTGCTGGCGGCCAAAATTCGTCCGGGAGGCTACCTGCACCTGAAGACCGATGTAGAACAGTACGGGGAATTAGTGCGCCATCTGCTGTCCCGTCATCCGGCTTTCCGTGACCACCGACCGGAACTGGCTGACCGGGTCGGGCCCTATCGCCCCACGCATCGCGAAAACTGGTGCCGGCAAAACGGCTTGCCCGTATGGAACTGCTATTTTCTGAGGCGGGAATGATTAACGCGAAATGCCTGGTGGACGGTGGTCGGTTAGCCGTCCGGTAACGTCGATGTAGAGGAGATCACCTGAAGGAAGGAACCGTTTCCGCTCCAGAAACCGCTCCCTGAGAGTTCTGCAGCCCTAGCGGCGGTGGGCAAGGTGAATCTGCTGGCGCAGTTCACGACGTGCAGTGTTGAGATTCTCCTTTATCTTGAAGAAAACCGCCTCCGTGACCTCCATCTCCTGCGAGACCAGCAGTTCCTCCAGCGCTTCCACGACGCGCAGCACCTTGGCCTCCAACAGTTCTACGGTCGTCGCATAGAGCGATTCCGGCAAAAAGTAAAGAAGCACAACCAGTCCCCAAATGCTGAATGCCAGAATTCTGTTCCCGCCCATACTCAGCTGTTCTCGCAGCAGGAACATCGATACAAGCCAGAGCACAACCGCCGCCGCCATCAGGTCATATCGGGTTATCGGGCGAGCCGCGCTGATGTCCTGCACGCCCGCAGCCAGCTGATCGTAGGTCTTCAGGCGTGCCAGCCACATGTTGAATCGCCGGCACTGGTGGCGGTTGACCCTGTTCTGATCAAAGTGGGCCAGCTCCAGCGCCCGTTCCCGGCATTGGTCGGCTAACTCATAAAACTCTTTGCGGGTCAGTTCTGCCATGGATCAAATCCGCAAGATACTCGGACGGGTGCTGGCACAGCCGGACCTCAATCAGATGAGCCACAAAGGCACAAGCCACAACAACCCAGCCAGTACCGCCGCGTTGATAGCGTTTTCTACAGTCCCGATGCCGGCCTGCCGGGAGAATGGCCATTCACGCGCCCTGGTGAATGCCCGCAGGAATAGAGGGAATGCGCCAAGTACGAGAATTGTCCAGACCGGCACGGCACCCGTTGCCATCAATAGAATCAGGGCGATAAACCCGGCAATTGCGACGATCGCGGCGATGTCCAGGCCTCGTTCGGGCCCGAATACCACCGCCAGAGTGCGTCGGCGAAGGCGCCAGTCTCGGCGCCAGCTATAGAAACTGTAGGACTGATAGGCCAGCCAGGCGAAAGTCGCCGGAGCGAAGGCGATCAACAGGACGAGGCGAGTGATCGTACCGGTCAGAACAAAGTAGGTTGCCAGCAAAGGGAAGACGCCCAATCCCAACCAGTAGGCCAGGTCGCCGAGCCACCAGAATCTGCGGGCGAAGCGGACGACCGGCCACTGCGGAACACTGCACATCAGCCCGCTGATCAGTGTAAAGAACCAGACGGGCCATCCGACGAAGATTCCCAGCCACAACGCCGCCAGTGCGTAGATCGTCGCTGACATCAGGCCAAGACTGAGAAACGTCCCCGGACGCAACAGGCCCTGCTGCATCCAGTCAAAGCCATCGAAGGCCCCAACCGGCGACGGCCGCATAGAGTTCCGCAAGTTCGCCGCCGTCGAGTTCTGACCTTCGGCGCGTGTATGGCGCATGTAGTCCACATAGGCGCCGAAATAGTTGCAGGCCAGTGCCAGTGCGCCGTAGGTCAGCACCAACACGCCCGCCCACCAGATGCTGATCGTCTCAGATTGCCAGCGAGCCGTGGACGCTCCCCACAGGACCGGCGTAAGCAGTGCAGGTATCGCCCGCATCCGCCCCATCTGGGCGATCACTCGCAACTGTCCGACACCTTTTGGTCGGATTCGAGCCTGCTGGGTCGGTGCGGAGTCAGTGCTGCTCTGGTTTACTTCGGACGGAACTCGGCTGTACATTTTTTGTCTGTGAACGACTACTCCCTGACGTGTCCACATTCTATCAGCTATATCCGATATGCTCAACCGGGCCGGAAAAGCTAAGCGACTCGACCGGCATCAGTATTTCACCCGCCAGAGCTCGTATAAAGGTGTACCGTCCTTCTGCGTATAGACCTTTTCACGCTCCAGCCGGCCGCCCCTCTCATGGACCATTCGCTCAAAGATTTCACGCCTCCCTCGGAAGAGCTCGTTTCCCGGAGCCCGCAAGAGGTATACGTTATCGGCATTCCCCAAAAACGGCTCAATGCGCTGGAAGAACGCATCGTCCGGCTCCGACAGCGAACTGTAGCCGAATACCTCTATCGGCCTGACGCTCCCCTCGCTCAGAAAACGGACCGGCGCCTCCATCCCCCAGTCCAAAACCACTGGGGCGCCCATGCTTCCGTAGCGCAGGTCATAGGCAAGATGGTAGGAAGCGTCTGAATGGTCCACCAACCCCCCGCTGCGCGTCAGCGCGCTGTGATAGGCGGCCGTAGCCCGCAGGTCGAGCAGCACACAACCCAACACGAGAAGCGCAAGCATGACCTGGAGTAAGGACGCACGTCCGAAAGGCGGTCTTAGCAAGTCGCGCGCAGCCAGTGCGCGTAACCGTTCCCACGCCCACCCGGCGGGCCCCCGGCGCGGCCAGGGGCTTTCGACGCCGGCGTCTGTCCTCTTCCTGGCCGCCGGGCCGCCTCGCGACCCGCATGATCGCCAAAGTACGTGCAGACCTGCGCCCATTACGGCGACTGCCAGGGGATGAAGCAGCGCATAGTGGGTCACGAACAGATCGCTGACAGTGAACAGACTGGCCGCGACTGCGGCCGCCAGCAACAGAAGCGGCGGACCGGCAACACGGCGGCCATGCGGCCGTGACAGAGCGGCCGCCGGCAGCGCCAGCGCCAGCCACGGTGCAAGCGCGTTCTGTTCGACCGCGCCCAGGTACCAGAGATGGTCGCCGCGCAACGTCTGCAGCAACTGCTGCCAGCGTACCGTCGCGTTCGTCCAGATGGCGGCATTGTTCACGCCATAGTAGCTGCTGCCTAGACTCTCCGTTATCGTCGTCAGCGTTCCTCCGGTCTTGACGTTAAACAGAAGGAGGGGGATCAGGGGCAACGCGAAAGCGAGCGCAGCTGTGAGCGGCAAGGCAAGAGGACGAACATGACGCAGTCTCGTGTGGCCGTATGGCGGCGGCTTTGCCAGCGAACTCCCCCTGCCTTTCTCTTCATCTGCGCGTAGAGCCGACCTGCTCCACTGCCAAAGCCGCCATACAGCGCACATCAGGCCGAAAGGCAGGATTATCCACGCTGCCAGCAGTTTTGCATAGACTGCCAGTCCGCCGCACAAAGCCGAAAGAATCAGAGCGCGGCCCTGCCCGAGGCGCAACCAGCGAAGCGCCTGCCAGATACAGGCGAAGGTAAAGGGAATCGTGGCATTCGTTACGAAGATTCCCTGCCGCTGCCAGAATATAAAACTGGGTGCGGCGGCCAGCAGAGTCAGGCACGCGAGGGCGGCAGGGGCAACGGGAGCAACCGGAACGGCGCTGCGGTCGCTGAGGGCCAACCATTCAGATACGGATCGTTCCAGCGCAAGCAGTCCGAGAACTGCCAAAGTCAGCGGCAGAAGGCGCAGATTGGGCACGCCGATGCCGGTCACCGCCAGAAACGGCATGGCCAAATAGACGTTCACCGCGCCGATGTAGTCCTGCGCCATCAAGGGAAGATTCAGGCCGAAGAGAGTTACAGTCGCGTCGCGGAACGCTGTGACCGGCGCTTGCTGGAGCAACTCGATCGCGTTGACGCCGGCTTCCTTGGCTTCATCGTAATGGAGACCGGGCAAACCCAACTGGTATGCGGCCAGAAAAAGAAAGAGGCTGACTGAAGCAACCAGCCAGCCGGTCCGGACCATGCTCTGCCCGCGGGTCATTCGACGATCAGTTCCAGGTCGCTGGCGAACGACAGATAGTTCCAGCCGCTGGCATAGAGCCTGATGCTTTCGATGTGGGCCGGCGGGGTCGCGTCCAACTCTTCCATGAGATTGTTAGACTCATAGCTCTTCCAGGTAAAGATCGGGAACTTTTCGCCGCCGTGCAGAGGGTATTCCGGTCTCGGGTCCATGTTATAGAAGCCATGGCCCCACTGTCTTTCCACGCCAAAATCGTCCGTATAGGTGATTTCGACCCGTATCGGGAATTCAGAACTCTGCTCGCCCGCGCCTGCAAGCGTCTGCCAGTCCAGATTGACGTCCAGCCTGACGACCATTGAGTCGTAGTTATGCACGTCCTGCTTTACATCCTGGCGAATCCCAACCTCGGTATGTACCTGGTTCGGGCCCTTATAGTAAAATCGGGCGGCTTTGCGTCCGTCCTTCTCGATGAATTCAACCGTGCCCGCGGTGACGTAAGGGGGCGTGTAGCTTTCCCACACCTCTCCCAAAGGTCGGGAAAAGGCGCTGTCCTGAAGCAGGTTATGCACGGCCGCAACAGCCGGCAATACCGTCCCGTCAGCCTGAATCCAAGAGCGCAGACCTGGTTCAATCTCGACCGGCTCTTGTCCCGGCTGAACGATCCTGGCAACACCTTGTTTCACCACAATCTCGCTGCTCTCGGCGTTGACAAAGAAAGCGTAGTTGCCTTCCTCAAGCTGGGCCTCGCCCTGAGGCGTCTCGATTTGGACGACGACCGGCCGGTCAAATGCGCTCCTCGTGAACAGCCGTACCTGTCCCTGTTGAACTCGAATTCGCAACGTATAGGGTTCATTGCTGCCGGCAAAGTAGGGACGCCGGCTCATCAAGACTTCAAGCGTCGTGTTCGGATAGAGGAGGATTGTTCCCATCAGTTCATCGCTCTGTCCACCTGCCGGGAGCCCCAACACGCCCTGTGTCGCCGCGCCCGTCTCCAGCCGACTGCCTTCGCTAATGCCTTCGCGCCTGTCTGTAAGGGCAATCGGTTGATCGGAATTTGGCAGGTAGAGAAGCACTGTCCCTAAGGTGGTCTCGAATTGGAGAGACTGTTTCGCGGCGGCTGAATGGTAGAGGTTGCGTACCGCCAGGGGGATGCCCGTCACCAGGACAAGAAAGAGGGAGAAAGAGAGCAGAATGACGATCCAGGCTGCGCGTTCCGGGCGTTCACGCCAGCGGGGCATCGGCTGTGAATGAACGGTCGTCGTCTCGTCAACGGTAGCGCTCGGCGATACCGATGGTTCCGCCGTCATGTTCAGGATTCCTTTCCACCCCGGTCCGGCGGGCGCCCGTTTGCGCCTCGTCTCCCGTTCCCGGCGCGGGGGCGGTTTTGATTCTTCTCGCGCTCCCGTTCCACAATCTGGTCACTGAGTTTTTCCATCCAGTAGCGGGCGTCACGGTCATTGGGATTGATTTCCAGGGCCCGCTGGAACATTGCGGAGGAACGGCTCAGGTTCCCCTGCTGTTTGTAAATCAGCCCCAGGTGATAGTGGACGTTCGGCGTGGAGGGGTCGATCCAGAGCGCCTTTTCGTACGCGGCTATGGCCCTTGCCTGGTGCTTCGGGCCGGAGGTTTCGAGCCGGCCCAGATAGGCGGCAGCCAGGTTGGTCCACAGCAGTACATTTCCAGGTGAAGCAGCGACGGCCTTTTTCAGGATCTCGACCGCCTTCGCCCACTTTCGCTGCAGGATCAACGCGCCGCCCATATTTATTGCGATATCGGGGTCGTCAGGCATGTCTGCCTGCAGCGGCTCAAGCACGGCAATCGCCTCACCGGGCCGGTTCGCACGCAACAGGCGGGCGCTCTCATTCAGTATCCGGCGGTAGTCGGCGGAAGTGCCGCCATTTTCAGAAGTGGAGCTGTTCCGTTCGCTCTCGGTCATCACGGTTTACGTACTTTCACTCGGAAGGACAGGCCCGGTACAGAACTGTGCAAACACAGTTCTGTCGTGCAAACACAGTTCAATCGGCGTCAGTCCGCCCGTGCTAACGATTCGGCAGAGTGATCCGTTCCCTCGTCCAGATTGTGGAACACTTCGTATTCGTCCAAGGTGGGAGCAAAGAATTCGACTACGAATTCGTTGGGAAGGCCCATTGGCAGCACCAGTTCACTGAGCAGGGCCTGCACGAACATGCGCCTGCGATCAGCCTCTATCTGCTGCGATTCGACTTCCCACAACAAGAGCGTGCCATACGTGCCCTCACCTGTGTAATGCAGATCGAGTTTGCCAATCGTAAGGGGCTGATTCTGTTCATCGGTCTGGGCCAGGTCAAAAAGCGCGTACTGTTCCGAACTGTGTGTGCGCACCAGGCGCTTGAGCTTCAGATTCACCACGCCTCCCAGTCATCCGCGTCATCTTCCCAGTTTTCGAGAGACTCATCAAAAAGCGGAATCCCCTGGGCATCTCCGTAAAAAAGGGCCTCTTCCAGAGCGTGCTCAGCCGTCTTGGCTTCGTCGGAGTCTTCGCTTGCGCTCATGGCATTCAGCATCTCTTTTGCCCGCCTTCCCCCCAGCCTGCCCAAAGCGAAAATCGCGGCCAGCCGCACCGCTTTGCTCTCGTCGGACAGCAGATCGACCAGGTCTTCAACCGCGTCTCGGGCCTCCAGTTCGCCGCAGGCTCGCGCCGCGGCCGCTCGCATCTCCGTATCGGGGCTGCCAAGCTCGGCCTGTGCGGTTGAACGCCAGCGCACGTCAGCGCTGCGCCCCATTGCCCGCAGCGCGGCGATTCGCATCTCGTCATCGTGGGAATAGTAACAGTCTTCGATCAACTCTCGAATGCCCGTCTCCCCGGAAAAGGCGATGCTCTCCAGCGCGTGGGCCTGGACTGTGAGTGGTTCCATTTCGGCATGCAACACCGCCAGCAGCGCGTCCTCCGCGCGCATGGCCAGAGCCGGTGAGAGCTCGTCCAACTCACCGGCCAGCACGAACGCGCCCAGGGCTTCGGCCGCGGCCGCACGGACGGCGTCGTAGGGATCGTTGTTAAGAATGTGGACCATAGGTCCGACAAGATCCGCTTCCCTATCTTCCCACAAGCCGCGTATGGCGAGTATTCGCACGTCGGGCAGAGGGTCCTTTAGCGCCAGCCGCAGCAGCCGGCCCAGTTGCAAGTGCAAGTTGGACGCGCTTTCTTCCACGAGGGACTGAACGGTATGCAGCCTGCAGGTGTCACTGAGGGTCCCCCACGCCTCTTGCACGCGCCTCAGGTCGGCCAAACTCAAGTCGGAGAGAACGACCAGTTCTTGCGCGCTCGGCAGCGCATCGTCTGCCTGCAGCTGGGCTAACAGAACCTCGACGGACCGGGCCGGCTCTGGCTGCGTCTGCGTTTCACCGTTGGCTGCGACAGTATCTGTCACTGGCCGCCTCACATACGAATCGTGCATATTGCCTGGTTACGGAGCTTCACTACCTGCACAGGTCGATTGAATTATAAACGACATTCCCACTGTCGCCAGATGAATGGCGCGTTCTGGCATGCAGCCGCGTAAGGCTACCCGGCCGGTGTTGCGGTCGGCGCCTCAGTGGCGACCTCCGTTGGCGTCGGCGTCGGCGTGACCTGGAGCAACCCGGGCAACACGATTTCCTCTCCTATTTGCAGGTTCGTTAAATCCCGGGGGGTGAGATTGTTGGCCCTGAGTAGATCATCTTGCGAAATGTCGAATCGACTGGCAATGGCGCCGATTGTATCGCCCTCTCTGATCGTGTAGGTCATCCAGGCAGGGGTGGGGCTGGGAGTCGGAGTCGGCGTCACCATCGGCGTCGCAGTCGCCGTTTCAGTCACGGTCGGCAGCTGTGGAAATGGGGGTGGCGGCGTTTCTGTGTTTTCGACCGCGGCGACAATCGCAGTTGGCTCCTCTTCGACGGACGTTGCCGTTATTGCAGGCGTCCCGGCCGGCGGGACTGCTGTGTCTGCCGCCATGGCTCCGGCCTGAGAGCCGTCAGCCGCTGCACCGGATTCCTCCGGCGTCGGAGTTGGGTCCGTGACAACTGCCGGCGACGCATCGGAGCTGGACGGCTCATCCGGCTGGTCGGGGCCGCTTTGAACCACCGCGGGCGCCAGGCTCTCGCGCGCGAGCCGTACGGTCGGTTCACTGTCTGAAGAGGCCGGTGTAATCACGAAGTTCGGTAGCAGGGGTAAGTTCCCGTTTTCCTGCAGGAAGGAAGGCATTCCGCGGGCGATCAGAACAACGGCCAGCGCCGCGACAAGCAGCCCCGGTACGCCAATTGTGAGCAGTCGCGATGGTGCAGCCTGCAGGTTGCGTCCACAGCTGGGGCAGATTACGTGGTCTGTTGTGGCGTGCTTCCCGCAGCGGAGACACCGTACCCTGGTGACACGCGGGATCAGGTGAGTTCCACACTCTGCGCAGACTGTCTGGTTTTCTAGGACAACGGTATAGCAGGTAGGGCAGCGCTTTGCGCCCCAGGATGGGACCTGCGCTCCCGAGCGGGTTTCTGACTGGGGTTGAATGAACTGATCGGAATCGGCATCCGAAAAGCTATTATCATCTAAAGACATTGTCGGGGCTTGAATCTCGCCTATCCGCGAACTGCCGGGTTACGTCTGTGCCGTCACGGCCCCAACAGTTGGGACCAGTCGATGCCTTGCGGTCCGGACCGGATGTCATTGATTGTTATGACAACCATTAATCCCAGCAGCAAGACAAAGCCGACTAGGTGAATTACGCCCTCTTTTTCCGGTGGTATGCGACGCCCGCGCAGCTTCTCGATGAAGATGAACAGCAAGCGGCCTCCATCAAGAGCGGGAATCGGCAACAGATTGGCAATGGCCAGGCCGGCGCTTATGATGGCGGCCAGCTGCCAGACCGGGAACCAGAGTCCGGTATCGGCAGTGGCGCTGACGGCTCCGCCGACAAGCTGCGCGATCCCAACCGGGCCGGAAAGCGCGGCGTCCTGGGGCGCCAGTTGCCCGGAGATCAGCAGGACAGGCAACGCGATCACCGCCTGTACGTAGCCGACGATGCCAACGATTCCCTGCCAGATACTTTGGAAAAAGGGCAGCGTAACCAACATGAGTTTTCCACCGATGCCAACGCCCATCGCTCCCTGGCCGGGCGGGGGGGCCTGACGGGCCAGCACATTGCGGGAATACAGCTCATCACCGCGTAGCACCGTCACTGAAATCGTCTCCCCCAGGTGGGACCGCACGACATCGCCGAGGTTGCGTTCGGCCGTCACGACCTCCCCGTTCACGGCATAGAAGATGTCTCCCGGCATCAGGCCAGCTTCCTCCGCCGGGCTGCCCGGCGCGACCAGGGTGATCTGCGTATGCAGAGCAGGTTGCGAGGAGACTTCCTCCAAGAGATGATTCAGTTCGGTACGGGTAGCAAATGGCGCCCGCAATATGTGCAGGGCGTCATCGCGCAGTATGACAACGGTCCCTGCCTCGTCGGCCATTGCCGGCGTTCGTCGCTTCGGCGTCAGCAGCTCACCGGTGTTTACGTTAATATAGACGGGTTGACCGTTGAGCCGGATGAGCGTGTCATTCTGCTCGAGAGTGACACCCATCAATTCGGTACCGGGAGGAACATCGCTCAACAGAGGGTGGGCGGCGCCGGCGGGAAAGCCGGAGAAGACACTGGCAATTGAAAAGAAGATCGCCAGAAAAAAGTTCATCGCCGGTCCGGCCAGGAGAGTCAGAACGCGGCCGCGTTTGCGGGCCGCGTTGAAGGAGCCGGGGCTGGTGTCGGCCATATCCTCTCCCTTCATGCGCACAAACGCGCCGAAGGGGATGGCGTTAAGGGTAAAGACGGTGCCGTCGTAAGTGAATAACTTGACCAGTCGCGGCGGGAAACCAAAGACGCCGAACTCTTCAACCTCGATTCCATTGCGCCGTGCAACCAGGTAGTGGCCCAGCTCATGGAAGAAGATCAACAGGCCCAACAGGAGAAAAAACGAAACAATAGTTAAGAACATCCGAGTCCTTGCTCCGGAATCCGCGAAGGAGGCGCAAGCCAGACCCTCCCTCGAATCTGCATGTCATGTACGGTGAAACGAAGTGGCCTGCGCACCTGCCTCTGCCAAGCGCACCGGCAACAGGGAAAAGCGGCAACTGAACTTCAGGAACACTCCCATGAAATTATTATACTAGGACGCCAAAATCGCGGGCAAATACTTCCGGCCTGCCCTATCCCTGCAAACTGACCACGATTCGGCGCCGATCGACGGCCGGTCCGTACTCTCCGCAGTCCGCACAGTGGTCGTGAAAAAGCTGCTGCTGTATGCAGAGGGTCTTTCAGGAGAGGCCGCGCCGCGCCCCTGCGTGAATCAAAGTGCCGGGATGGTCGGAGAGATCGGTCAGCGCGGAAAACACGGCGCCCGGCAAGAGCCCGCCGCAGACGATTACTTCCAGGCCCGCCAGGCCGCGAACCATACGCAGGGACTGTTCGACCTTTGCGGCCATGCCGCCCGTCACGTCGGTGGCATGGCTGGCGCCGAGCGCCGCCTGCAGAGAATCGAGAGACGAGGGCGTTATCTCCCTCAACAGGGCGGCGGTCGGCTCCTTTCGGGGATCGCCGGTATATACTCCGTCCACCTCGCCTGCCAGCACAATCCGAACCGGCGGCAGCTGGGGGGCCATCTCTTCGAAGATCTCCTCGGTGCTGGCTATTGTGCCCCCGCGCACGCTGTCGAGCGCCACGTCTCCGTGAATCAACGGCAGGAGACCCCGCTCCAACGCCAGGCGTACAGTTTCGGCCGGCCCACTGACGACTCGACCGTCCTTGCAGCGGAGGGCCGCGCTGGGCTGCACAGTCCAGGCGGGCAGGTCCGCCTGCAGCAGACGTGCGGCGACGATACGGTTCAGGCGTGCGGCCGCATCGGCCGTGACCGCGAACCCATACCAATCGTTCGCACTACTGACTCCCGTGCGGGTTCCATGTCGCTGCGCGCTAACATGGCCGAAACTGCCGCTGCCGTGTCCCAGAACGAGCTGGAGTCGCGGACGCGCCTTTCTGGCCCGGGCAATTTCCCTGGTCAGCCGCTCCAACACATCCAGTCTGGGCGTTTCGGGGTTGTCCTTCTCGGTAATCAGCGAGCCGCCGAGTTTCAGGTAGATGAGAGGCACAGTGGTTACCGCTATCCGGCCAGAGGCCGCCTGCCCGGCCGTCACAGTATGGGCAAGCGGTTGCTGAGGATTTCCAACAACGCCTGCTCCTGCTCCGGCAGAACGGTTCGCAGGTCGAACAGCAACCGGTCTTTCTGGATCCGGCAAATTATGGGCGGTTCAGCCCGGCGCAACGAGGCGGCCGCGCTGTCCGGCCGCGGCATGTCAAGCGCCACTAGCGACGTGGGCAGTGTTTCGCCCGGCAAACTGCCGCCGCCGATTGTGCTTCTGCCTGGAATCACTGCAGACTCGACTCTCGCTGCGGTCAAATGGCGTTGAAACGCACGTGCGCGCTCTTGAACGGAATCTCCCTTTTCCGCGATCATGCGCCAGACGGGAATCTCGGCAGTGGCGCGCCCCCGTCGATAGGACTGCAGTGTGGCATCCAGTGCAGCCAGGGTCATCTTGTCGACGCGCAGCGCGCGGGCCAGCGGATGTGCGCGCAATCTTCCGATCAATTCGGCTTTTCCAACGATTAGACCGGCTTGAGGACCGCCCAGGAGCTTGTCTCCGCTGAAAGTGATGACGTCCGCGCCGGCCTGCACGCTGCTCTGTACCATCGGTTCCGGGGCCAGCCCGAACTGGGCTGTATCCAGCAGTGTGCCGGAGCCAAGGTCGTCGATGACCAGCGGGCCGTCGCCATACACCCGGCTCTGAACTTCGCCGGCCGGTTCGCTCGCGGCGCCGGCGTCCACAACTTCGGCAGCGCCCCCCGATCTGGCGGCTCCCTGCTCGCGGGCAATCTCGACCAGTTCTGAAAGTTCCGGCTTCTTGACGAAGCCGATCTGTTTGAAATTGCTGGCATGAATCCTCATGAAGGCGGCTGTCCGGGGACCGCTTGCGCCCGAGAAATCGTGCGGATGTGTGCGGTTGGTTGTGCCGACCTCCACCAATGTTGCCCCGCTCTGGCGCAACACATCGGGGATGCGAAAGCCGCCCCCGATCTCGACCAGCTCACCGCGGCTGACGATCACCTCCCGTCCATGGCATAGCGCCGTCAGTGCAAGGAAGACGGCCGCGGCGTTGTTGTTGACCACGAGCGCGTCTTCGGCGCCGGTCAGCCGGCACAAGAGTCTTGCCGGGTGGGCGTGACGGCTGCCCCGCTGACCGGCCTCCAGATCGTATTCGAGCGTACTGTACCCCTGCGCCAGGCGCACGACGGCATCCTGGGCCCCGCTGCCGAGAGGCGTGCGTCCTAAATTCGTGTGAATGATTACGCCCGTGGCATTGATGACTGGGCGCAGGGAGGAGGAGGAAGCCGTAAGCACGCTGTCCGTGATGCGCGTCCTCCATTGCCCCTCCGTGGGCGCCGGCTCTCCCCTCTCGATGGCCGTGCGCGCCGCGTCGAGTTCAGCCCGGGTCGCCTCGGTGACAGGGCCGCTGCCGTAGGCCGCGGCGAGCGCGGCGATCTCCGGCGCCGACAAAAGCTTGTCGACCGCCGGCAGCTTTCGATACTCAGAAACTTTGCTCTGCCGCACCTGTACCCCCTCGCTGCCAAACAACCCGGGAACTAGCCTGAGCCGCAGCGCGGCAAATGATCGATCGGCAGGTCAGCCAGGAAGGGATTCCCGCGATCGCGATCGGACAGCCGCGGAGCCTTCCCCTTCCAGTCCACCGCCAGCTCCGGATCATTCCAGGCAACGCCGTGTTCGTCCGAATTGTCGTAGTAGTTGTCGACATTGTAGGTGAGTACGGCATCCGTCAGCGCCAGAAATCCATGCGCTACGCCCACCGGGATAAAGACGCCCGTGCAGTTCTGCTCGCCGATTTCCAGAGTCTCTGTCTGCCGGAAAGTCGGGCTGTCCGCCCGCAGATCGGCAAGAGCAACCTGGACCGTACCGTTCACGCAGAACCAGTAGTCGACCTGATGATGATGGAAGTGCAGCCCGCGTAGCACGCCGGCGCTCGAATAGCTCACGTTCGACTGTACGCGCGCCCAGCTGCGCTGCGGAAACCACTCCTTGCGGAACGTCTCCAGAAAGCGGCCGCGGTCATCGCCGAAAGCGCGTAGCGCGGCGAAGTTAACGCCTTCAATCAGCTGTGAATCAGTAATCTCTGGCACAGGAAACCCTTTGGCGTCTCCGACGCGGAGGCCGCGAGTCGGGCGCAATGAATCGCTTTTCCACTCCGGTAAGCCGCCCCCGTCAGGGCCGGCCTTCTATGTCGTCAGCAAACGCATTCGCTCGACTATCCTGTTGATCTCAGCAGCTTTGAGCTGGTACGAGGCCCGGTTGACCACGAGCGCCGCCTGGCTCTCCAGGATGGTGCGGATCTCCACCAGCCCGTTCATGCGCAGGGTTGTCCCGGTCTGGACCACGTCAACGATCAGATCGGAGAGACCCAGGATCGGCCCAAGCTCGACCGAGCCGCCCAGCGTGATGATCTCTGCGTTTACGCCCCGTTCGGCGAAGAAACGGCGGGTGAGGCGCGGATACTCGGTCGCGATGCGGGGCTGGCTCATGTAGCGCAAAGGCGTACCGGGCAAGTTGGAAGATGAAGCCGGCTTCACGGCAAGGTCATCGGAATCGCCGCTCTCTCCGGGTGGAACCGCTGCCCCGTCCGCCGGGCCGGCGACGCTGAGGCGGCAGTGCCCAAAAGGAAGCAGCAACGGTTCATAGACCGCCCGGTCCGTCTCGCGCAAGACGTCGAGTCCGCAAATGCCCAGGTCGGCTGCACCGTGTTCGACGTAAGTGGGCACATCGCGCGGTTTGGACATCACAAAGCCGGTCGAGCCGTCTGCCGCCGGCAAAATCAGTTTGCGGCTCTCCGTGCCGGTTGGGATCGACAGCCCGGCCCTTGCCAGGAAGAATAGACTGTCCTGTGCCAGCCGCCCCTTTGGCAGGGCAAAGAGCAGGGACTGTTCGCTTCGCCCGCCTGCCGCGGCGGGCTGCGACTGTTCAAAAGTGTCTGCCGGGCCGCGATACGGCGCAGCAACCGATGAGCTCATTTTGACGGCTCTTCTCGACGTGCTTCCGTCCAGCCGGGCAGCCGGCTTTCATCGAGCTGGCCGAGCGGCACAAAGTCTCCCTGGCCGTTCCGCCGGTGATGCTGGAATCCATCTTCCCAGACCAGGACGTCGCGTACGTCAGTCTCCGCCGCATAGGCGATGGCGGAATCAACAGTCCGGTTGTTGACGTCAACCTGTATATGCAGCCCGGCCTGGCGTAACTTCTGCACCTGGGCCAGGGCATCCGGATCTCCGTGCGGCAGCGCCAGCGCAGCCTGCCGCCGGCGGCCCTCTGCCCCATCCTGCCGCTGGGCCACCAACAGCCGGTCCACGCCCAAGGCCGCCCCCACCGCCGGTTGAGAAGGTCCGAAGCGGCCCACAAGGTCATCGTATCTCCCGCCGCTGGCGACCGCCGTGCCGAGGCCGGGCGCTATCGCCTCGAATGAGATGCCCGTGTAGTAGCCCAAATTGCGAATCTCAGTCAGGTCGATGATGAGGCTGTCCAGAATGTCGTAACCGAGCAGAGCGTCAACGATACGACGAAGGTTTTGCAAAGCTGCGTGCATCCCTCTGTTCTGAATGTGGCGTTCGGCCAGTGACAGGATGCCGTCTACATTTCCGCCGACCATCTGCGGCAACGTCTCAACAGCCTGGCGCTGACCGGTGCGCAGGGGCGTGTCCCGCAGAAAGTCGTCCAGAATCGGTTCGCTCTTTCGCTCCAAAGCCCACTGCAGCTGCTCTGTCTGCTGCGGACTGAGCGCCAGCGCTTCGAGGAGACTGCGATAGTAACCGATATGCCCGACAATCAGTCGAAATCCCTTCAGGCCGGCGGCCTTCAAGGCGGTGGCGGTAAGCGCCAGGATTTCGGCGTCGGCTGCGGGGCTCGGAGCGCCAATCAACTCGCCGCCTACCTGCCAGAATTCGCGCTGACGGCCCGCCTGCGGTTCCAGGTAGCGGAAGACGCTGCCGCCGTAACAGAATCGCTGCGGCATCGGCCGGTCGTGAAGCCGGGCGCCCACCAGGCGGGCCACCGATGTGGTGAATTCGGGCCGCAGCGAAAGCGTGCTGCCGTCACGGTCGAGAAAGCGGTACATGCCGCTGCGCAACCGGTCGTCATACTGCGCGCTCAAGGTCGAGTCGAACTCAAACATCGGTGGAATCACGTCGCCGTAACCCCAGCCGCGAAACGTCTCCATCAGGTGATCGAGGAGGCTCTGCCGGCTGCTGGCTTCATCCCAGAAGTAGTCGGCGACTCCGAAGGGGACGTGCCCGTTCATCTGCCCTGCTCGCGCTTTCGCTGGCTGTTGGCTTGCAGAGTATCGATCTGGTCCTTCGGCGTGTATGAGGCCGTTCTGGCCGACTCGGCGCTGGACGCGCTCTCTTCCTGCGGTGTGAGTCCGCCCAGTTCCCCCAGAACGGCAACCCGCGACACCGCCTGCTTTGTGGAGACGCTGGAGCAGGCAGGGCAGGCCGGCTGCCTGTCCTGCGCGGAGGCCATAGTTGGCCAGAGCCGGTCGAACCGGTTGTCGCAGTCCAGGCAGATATACTCGTAAATTGGCATATCGATCTCCGTTCCGACTCAGCTGCCCAGCCCCGCCAGGCGCTCTATGCTTCGACTGACCACAGTATGCCAAAGGAGGAACCAATGCTCAAAGGTTGGCGTCCCCCAAAGAGTTCAAACATGCTGGCCGGATGGTCTTGACGCCCCGCCGCCCCATTTGGAAAGGCCCCGCCCCCGGTTGTATACTGTCGGCAACTGAATATCGAACGTCAGGGGTGCCCATGGTCCGGATACCAGGGCTGAAAAGGCGAAGCCGGTAAGAGTCCGGCGCTGTCCCGCAACTGTAAGGGAGAACAACCTGCTCCCCTTCAAGTTTGAAGGGAATCTCGCATGAGATTCGGTGGGGATTTTCCCAAGCCAGGTCGACCGCCTCTGTCGTGCTCTTGAAACATCTCGTGGATTGGGTGACGGAGTGTGGCCTCCGCATGTGGGGAGGCAAGCATGACCGGTAGCGTCCAATCTCGACAGAGATTGGACGTTTCAGTTTTGGCGGCTGTTTTGGGTGACGCGGCAGGGGCATCAACCCGCTTCAAACTTGGAGGAAAGAGAGTGATGCAACGTCTGCCAAACTATCTTCTTGTCATCGCATTTCTGGTTCTGTGCGGTTGTGTCGCACAGCCGGCTGCAGTGTCCTCGCCGCCGGACGCCCCCTCAGGCAACTCTGCCTCGGCAGCTGCGTCTCCGGACCAGAATCTGCATGACGGTTGTGTCGAATCGTACGATCCGGCAGTCGACTATTTTCCACAGAAGCTTTCGGTTGCCTATGCCTCCGGCTTCGACGTCGAGTATCACAACAACTACAAGATCGTTACCGTCACCAATCCCTGGCAGGGGGCGCAGGAGAGCTTCCGTTACGTGCTGCTCCAGTGCGGCACGCCGGCCCCTCAAGGCGTTGAAGGCGCCATCGTCGAAGTGCCGGTGAAAAACATCATTGCCATGTCGACCACCTATCTGCCCACTCTTGAGGATCTGGGACTGATTGACAGGCTGATTGGGCTGGACAGCTACATGTGGACAACGAACCCGGTCGTGCGCACGCGCATTGAGTCCGGTGACATCGCCGAAATCGGCGGCGGCGCGGCCGTCAATGTGGAGTTGACGCTCGACCTGGACCCGGCGCTGGTGATGACCTACGGGACCGGTTTTGCCGACTATGACACACATCCTGTACTGCTGGAAGCCGGTATTCCCGTCGCCCTTAACGGCGACTTTGTCGAGCAGAGTCCGCTCGGCCGGGCGGAATGGATGAAATTCATCGCGCTCTTTTTCAACCGGGAGGCCGACGCCGCGGCGCAGTTCGACACAGTCGCGGCGGAATATCATGCAGTGGCGGAACTGACGGCAACCCTTACTGAGCGGCCCTCGGTACTGCTCGGGAGCGTCTACAACGGCACCTGGTATGTTTCGGGCGGCGGAAGCTACATGGCCGAACTGCTGGCCGACGCCGGCGCCGCCTACCTCTGGTCGGATGAAGGGGACGTGGGTGCGCTGCCGCTCGATTTTGAGTCGGTCTATGCTGTGGCGGCAGAGGCCGAATTCTGGCTCAACCCCGACAATTCCTTCTGGTTCACCGTCGAAAACGTGCTCGACAGCGACCCCCGCTACGGCGATTTTGCGCCGCTGAAACGTGGACGCATGTACAACAACAATGCCCGTGTGAACGCGAACGGGGGCAACGCCTACTACGAAGAGGGCGCAGCCCATCCCGAAAGGGTTCTGAAGGATCTGGTTAAGATCCTGCACCCGCATCTGCTTCCGGACCACGAGCTCCGGTTTTACCAGCAGGTCCAATGACCATGAATCCGCCCCGGCGACCATGTGACTGCCGGCGTCGGCGCGGTTCGGGAGGCCCGGGCGCCCCGTGAGAGCAGTTCTGAACAGTGTTGTAGTCGCGTTTCAGTTTCTGACAATCGTGCCGCCGCCCCTGCGCCGGACAGTAACGCCTGAAGAGTTGGGAAAGTCGGTGACCTTTTTCCCGCTTGTCGGCCTGCTGATGGGGCTGCTTCTGTTCGGGCTGCACAGGCTTCTGTCCGCCGTCTTCCCGGAAACGGTGGCGGCGGCAATCCTGCTGGCTGTCTGGATTGCCTGCAGCGGAGCTCTCCACTTCGACGGCCTTCTGGACGCAGCGGACGGCCTGCTGGGAGGTCGCACGCCGGAGGACCGGATGCGCATCCTCCGGGATGAGCGCGTCGGCGCGTTTGCAGTCGCCGCCGGCGGTACAGTGCTTCTGCTGAAGTTCGCGGCTATCGGGGCCATCGGGGCCGCCGGAGCCCTCATCATTGCGCCGGTCGTGGGGCGCTGGCTGACCAGTATCGGCATCGTTCTGTTCTCGTATGCCCGTCCTGCCGGGCTGGGCCGGGATATGAAGGACAGCGCTGGCTGGCCCCAGGCCGCAGGAGCGACGGCAATTGCCGCCGCGACGCTGGGAATCCTCGCTCCCGCCGTGGGCATCGCGGCTTCCGGCGCGTCTGTGGTCCTGGCCTGCATCAGCGCCTGGCTTATTGTCAGGTTCACTCTGTCGCGTATCCCGGGGCTGACCGGCGACATCTATGGCGCCCTGTGTGAAGTCGGTGAGACCGTCTGCATCGTGACGCTGGCGGCAAACTGGGCTGCCTGGGACTGAACTTCCTTGTCTTTGGCCGCGAAAGGGATGGAAATCAGTGGGGGATCTGATACTGATTCTTGGCGGCGCCCGCAGCGGCAAGAGTGCGGAAGCCGTTCGTATAGCGAAAGAACGCGCGCAGGAGCAGGTGCTCTTCGTGGCGACCGCTGAACCCGGCGACGACGAAATGCGCCTTCGCATAGAGAAACACAGGGCCGAGCGCCCCGTCCACTGGCGCACGCTGGAGGCGCCCCGCAATGTCGGGCAGGCGATCGCTGGACAGTCCCATACCTTTGCGACCATTGTCTTGGACTGCCTCACGCTGCTGGTATCGAACCTGCTCGTCGACAGTCCGGACCCCTATGCTGAAGCGGTTCGGCTCGAAGTGGACAGGGAGATCGCGGCGATACTGAAAGCGGCGAACGATTTGCCGGACGCGAGCCGGTTGATTGTCGTTTCAAATGAGGTGGGTACCGGCATGGCGCCCCTCACGCCTTTAGGGAGAGCCTTCCGTGACCTCGTGGGTCACGCGAATCAGACACTGGCCGCAGCCGCTGACAGGGCGGTCCTGATGGTGGCCGGACTTCCACTTGTACTGAAGGGCGGCGAACCCCGGCATCCCGTCTCTGTCCGCCCGGGGTCGGCGGCGAACGCAGCCGTAACGCGAGATGAATAGAGAGAATGTACCCTTCGCATCGTCCGGAATCCGGGTCCATCCTTCGCTGACGCGGGGCTTTTCCCTTGCCCCCGGTCTGCTGCTCGCCGGGCTGGCCCTCGTGGCGCTTGCGGCATTCATGTTGAGCTTGGCGGTGGGTTCCGTTCGCATCCCTCTTGACGAGATCGTGTCAGTGCTGTTGGGGGGGGAAGCCTCCAAGCAGGCCTGGGCAACGATTGTTCTCAAATTCCGCTTGCCCAAGGCCTTGACCGCGATGCTGGCGGGCGCCGCGCTTTCGGTCAGCGGTCTGCAGATGCAGACCCTGTTCCGCAACCCTCTCGCAGGACCGTTCGTTCTGGGCATCAGCTCCGGCGCGAGTCTTGGCGTCGCTTTGACCGTGCTGCTGGCCGGCGTGGCTGTCGGCCTCGGCGGCAGCACAACCCTGCTGGCGGGGATCAGTCTTGCGGGCGATGCCAGCCTGGCTCTGTCCGCGATTGCCGGCTCCGGTCTGGTGCTGCTGCTTGTGATGTCGGTGGCCCGGAGAGTGCAAAGCGGCATGACGCTGCTCATCCTGGGCCTGATGTTCGGCTATACGACGAGCGCCCTGGTGAGCGTGCTGATCTATTTCAGTGTCGTTGAGCGCATTCAAGCCTACATCTCCTGGACGTTCGGCTCTTTCGGCGGCGTCACCTGGCGCCAGCTCCAGGTCATGGCGCCGGCGATTGTGTTGGGGCTGGCTGGCGGTCATCTGTTGATGAAACCTTTGAACGCGCTGCTTCTGGGTGAGACCTACGCCCTTTCTCTCGGCCTGAATGTACGCCGTGTGCGCCTGGCAATCATCGGTACGTCGGCAGTGCTGGCAGGCGTAGTTACCGCCTTCTGCGGGCCGATCGGCTTTCTGGGGATCGCGGTGCCGCATCTCTGCCGCAGTCTGCTGCATACGTCGGACCACCGGCTGCTGCTGCCCGCGGTATCTTTCATGGGCGCCACGCTGGCCCTCGGCGCAGATATCGTCGCCGGGCTGCCCGGCAGTCAACTTACCCTGCCCTTGAACGCTGTGACCGCTCTGCTTGGCGCGCCGGTCGTAATCTGGGTGATTCTCCGCCAACGCAATCTGCGGCAGGCATTCGCTGGTTGACCAGGGGCTGGCATGATGACGAACGGGACCGTGCTGCGAACGAAAGACCTCTCCATAGGCTATCGCCGCGCCCGCAAAGCTCCCGTTGTCATCGCCGGCGATCTGAATTTCTCGCTGCGGCCTGGGGAGCTGGTCTGTTTGCTGGGGCCGAACGGCGCCGGAAAGTCGACCCTCATGCGTACGCTGGCCCGTTTGCAACCTTCTCTGTCAGGGAAGATCTGGCTGGATGAACGGCCCCTCGACGAACTGAGGCCCGGCCAGCTCGCCCGCCGCCTCAGCATCGTCTTGACAGACCGGGTCGACGTGGGCGCGATGTCCGGCTACGGACTGGTCAGCCTGGGCCGCCATCCCTACACCGGCTGGACAGGGACCATGAGCGAGCAGGACCAGCAGATCGTTCAGTGGGCGCTGCACGCCGTGCGCGCCAAAGATCTGTCGGACCGGCTGACTGTTGAGATGAGCGATGGAGAACGCCAGAAGGTCCTCATTGCCCGTGCGCTGGCGCAGCAGCCGCGGGTCATGCTGCTGGACGAGCCAACCGCCTTCCTCGACCTCCCCCGACGGGTGGAGGTGATGGATCTGTTGCGCCGGCTCGCCAGCGAGAACAGCCAGGCAATCCTGCTTTCCACGCACGATCTCGACTTGGCTTTGCGCAACGCCGACCGTCTGTGGCTGCTCTCGGCGGGGGGCGACCTCCTCGACGGCGCCCCCGAGGACCTGATCCTCAACGGCGCGTTTGAACGCGTTTTCTCCGCCGAAGGGGTGACTTTCGACCGCGAGCGCGGCTCCTTCCATACGCGCCAGGAAGCCTGCGGGCGGCTGCGACTGGAAGGAGACGGCGTGGCGGCCTTCTGGACGCGGCGCGCACTGGAGCGAATCGGGTACGCGGTGGAGCGCGCAGGCGAGAACGGACAGTCATCTTCCTTCGCGTCGAACGACAATCCTCCGCAACCGGTCAACGGCGCCGTTACCGTACGCAAGCACGACGCCGGACTTACCTATATGCTTGACATTGAGGGGCGAGAAGAACGGTTTGCCACCCTGAATGCTCTGACCACATACCTGCGCCGCGGCGGCGCCGGAGGAGAATCTGATGCCAAGGTTGACGAAGATCTATACGCGCGGGGGTGACGACGGGACAACCGCCCTGGGCGGCGGTCAGCGCGTCCCCAAGGATTCTCTGCGCGTCCAGTTGTACGGGACCGTAGACGAGTTGAACGCGCACATTGGTGTCGCGTTGGCCTGCGGTCTCTGCGAACGCTTGCAAAGGACTCTGCCTGAGATTCAGAATGAACTGTTCCACCTGGGATCGGATCTCTGTTTTCTGGAAGAGGACAAAGTACGCTATACGCCTCCGCAGATCGAGGAGCGCCACGTGGACCGGTTAGAGGCGATGATCGACGAGTTGACGCCGGTCGTCGGCCCCCTGGAGAACTTTATCCTGCCGGGCGGGTCACAGGGCGCTTCCTTCCTGCACGTCGCGCGTACCGTGTGCCGGCGGGCGGAACGGGAAGCCACTTCGCTGGCCCGGGAAGAGAGAATCAACCCGCAAGCAATACGTTATCTCAATCGCCTGTCAGACGCGCTCTTCGTGATGTCCCGCCTCGAGAATCTGCAACAGGGGGTCGCAGAGCCGCTGTGGGACCCGGCGGCATGAGCGAACGCGGCCTCTGCAGGAGCGCGGCGGCCCGTTGACGCATTCACGACCTGCGAACATTTCCCTTTGCACTGTCCGGCTTAAGTGGGGGTACAGATGGAGGAGATTACATTGGACCTGCCGGAGATGGCGCCCTACACGCGTCACGTTTTCCTATGTTCAGGGCCGTTCTGCGATCCCGACGGCAAGGCGAACCGGCTCTATGCACAACTGGCCCGCAAGTTGGCCGATCTGGGAGAATACGACAACCCTCTGCGCGTCAAGCGGGGAACCTCGCCATGTCTGGGCGTATGTCACAGCGGCCCCGTACTGGTCGTTTATCCCGAAGGCATCTGGTACTGCCAGGTCGACGAAGCCCTGCTGGACAGAATCGTCGAGGAGCATCTCCGCAACGGCAAACCTGTCGAGGAAGCGATCTATCACCGTCTCGGCGACAACCTTCACTCAAGTGACGTCAGATAAGCGTAGACTGCGCGCAGTCCGTCCGGGCTGATTTTAGTCGAACCGAACAGGTGATCGGGCCCAAGCTCGCCCCCAGTGCGAATCAGGTCCTCGAATTCGTCTTCGCCCAGGGTGAGACCCACGAGCGATGAAGCCTGATCGGTGCCCGTAGCGCCTTCTCCGTGGCACTCGGCGCAACGATTTCCGTATACAAACTCTCCCATTGCAAGATCCGGCGCCTCCGCGGCCTCCTCTTCGTCCTCCAGTCTGTCCGCTTCGCTGGCGCCTTTCAGATCCGTGACCGGTGTCGGCTGGTCAAATCGGGCCGCCGGCATCGTCGGCACCGCGCTGCCGGCGCTGTCCGCTGGCGCCTCCTCGCCGGCTGATTCCCCGCCGGATTCGGTCAACTCATCACCCGGTCCGCATCCTGCTGCCAGAGTAAGAAGCAACAGGAGGGCGATTAAGGCCGGCACAAAGTTGCCGGTAAGTCTGCCTATTTTCACTTTCCTCTGTACCATATTGCCAGCCCTTTCCCTCCGTCTTCCTGGCCTGGACATCGTGCTCTGTCGCTTGCTGCGGTGTGGAGGCGAATAAGGAAATCTGCCTTAAGAACGCCTCACTCGATCATCTTTGGATCCAGCGCGTCCCGCAAGCCGTCGCCGACAAACGAGAACCCGAGCATAGCCAGCGCAACCGCAATGGTGGGGAAAAGGGCCAGATGCCAGTAGACGCGCACATAGGCATTGCTCACGCCGACCATCTTCCCCCAGCTGGGGATCGGATCGTTAATTCCAATGCCGAGGAAGCTCAGCCCGGCCTCCCCAAAAATCGCCGCCGGGATCCCGAAACTTATCGAAACCAGGATCGGCGTCAAAGCGTTTGGGAGCAGATGGCGCAGAATGATCCGGTTCTGACTCACTCCCGTGCAACGCGCCGCTTCAACATACTCCTTTTCCCTCAGCGAAAGAATCTGCCCTCTCGTCAAGCGGGCGATACCGATCCAGCTGGTTATGCTGAGTGCGAAAATTACCTTTGTGATGCCGCCGCCCCAGACCGATATGATCAGAATCGAAAACATCAGACCGGGGAACGCCGTCATTGTGTCGATGAAGCGGGAAATGACAAAATCGGTGCGGCCTCCCGCATATCCTGCCAGGCTACCGAGCGGCACGCCGACCAGAAAAGCGACCAGCTGCACCGCGATCCCCACGGTCATCGATGTCCGTGCGCCGTAAATGAGACGGCTCAGGTAGTCCCGGCCCACTTCGTCCGTGCCAAGCGGGTGGCCCGGCAATTCAAAGGGGAAGCGCAGGACGCGATCAAAATATACCTTGTCGTAGGGAAATGGGGCAACCAGGTCGGCGAATAACGCCAGAAAAAGAAAGAGGAATACGATTGCAAGACCAAAAACGGCCAGCCGGTTTCGCAGAAATCTTCGGGCGGCGTCATGCCAGAGTGTTCGGTGACCTTCCCCGCCCGCTGGCGCTACGTCTAAGCCGGTCGCGGCCCTGGCCGTCACTAGGCGCCTCCCTCCGCGCCAAGACGAACGCGCGGATCGATCCAGGTGTAGATGACGTCAGTGAACAGATAGGTAAGACTCCACAAAAAAGCGATTAGCAGGAAGAGCGCCATGATCATGGGATAATCGCGGTTGAAGATGCTGGTGACGAAAAATTTGCCCAGGCCGTTGATGCGGAACACCGCCTCGATGAAGATGCTGCCCGTCAGTAAATTGGGAATTATGACGCCGAGGGCGGTCACCATCGGAATCAGCGCGTTTCGCAGGACATGGCGAAGCATGATCGCCCTGTTGCCCAACCCCTTTGCCCTGGCAGTACGCGTAAAATCCTGGCGCATCACGTCCACCACGCTGGAGCGCGTGTAGCGGGCGATGATCGCCAGCGGGCCGATCGCATAGGCGACGACCGGCATGATCCAGTCGGTGCAGACGAAGGCGCTCCCCACCAGGCAGGAGTCCGATGCATTCCAGCCGCCCATCGGCAGCCAGTCGAGACGCACGGCAAAAAACAGGATCAGCCACATTGCCACCACAAAGCTCGGTACCGTGATCCCCAGCATGGCAATAAAAGTCGTGACGTTGTCGATCCAGGAGTTCTGGTGATAGGCGGCATAGATTCCCAAAGTGATCCCCGCGCCGAATGCGAGCAAAACGGTCATCACGCCCACCTGCGCCGTCACCTTCCAGCTCTTGGCTATCAGTGCGGTCACGGTCGTGGTCGGCTGCTGGTAAGGGATGCCAAAATCGAAGTGCAGGACTGCATTCTTCATGTAGTTCAAGTACTGAATGTGGATCGGTTTGTCCAGGCCGTACTTGCGGAGGATGTTCTCCTTGGCCGCCGGCGGAAGGGGCGCCTTGGTTTCGTCGAAGGGGCCGCCCGGCACCTGGTGCATTAGGAAGAAGGTGACAACGGAGACGACAAAAAGGACAAGAATCAGTGAAAGAATCCGTCCTAAGATGTAACGTGCCATGGAGTTGCCTGAGTACGTGATACGATGGCGGGAGACCGCCAGGGCGGCCTCCCGCTTCGCTCAATCGCAACTTGATTGTCGAGGAAATGCCTGCCGAGGACTACTCGGCTATATAGATAAGCGAAATGTCCTGGTCATTGCCCCAGTGCCAGCCGGTAATGCCCTGAGAATCAGGGTCGCGGACTGTGCCCTGCACCCACGACTGCATCAGGTCTCCCGCCCATCGATGGGCGATGAAGATCCCGCCCACGTCGTCCACTAGCACGCGTTCGGCGTCGCGGAACATCTGGTCGCGTAGCTCCGGATTGCCGACCATGCCGGCCGCCTCGGTGACCAGCGTGTCAAACTCGTCGTTCTTCCAGGAGTGCCGGCCGCCAGACTTCCACACGTTGCCCAGCAGGTTGGCCGGGTCAAGAAAGTCCATGCCGTAGTCAACGGCGCCGAATGTAAGCTGGGTGGGCTTGGCATTCAGCGCATCCATGTAGACCTTGCGGTCCACGTTCGAGATTTCGATGTCGATGTTGAGACACTGCGTAATGGAGGCCGCCACCGCCTGATAGACCGCAGCCATAGCCGGCGCCTCACCTCGCAGCATCATCACCTGGTCGGGGAATCCCTCGCCGCCGGGATAGCCGGCTGCGGCCAGGTGTTCGTTGGCAAGATCGCAGTCGTAGTTCTGATACTCTCGCAGATTGCCCTCGGTGTCGGATGAGGGGTAGCCTGGCATCAGCATCGTGTAGGCGGGCATTGCCTTGATCTCGCCGTACACGCTGGCCACAATGCTCTCGCGGTCAACTGCGTGGGCGAAGGCTTTGCGAACGTCCAGGTTGCTGAACGGCTCGGTGAAAGTGTCGAACAGCAGATAGTCTGTACGGAAATCGCCGAAGTGGCGCAGGTAGTTGCCGGCCATTTCCTCATCGCGCAGGATCAGCTCGAAGTCTGCCGGTGTCAGCGCCCCGTACGGCACCTTGTCGATGTCACCGTTCTGGTAGGCGGCGAAGAACGTGCTGGGATCCATGAAAATGCACTCGATCCGCTTAATCAACGGAGGGCGGAACCCCTTGTACGTCGGATTGGCTTCGACGGCGATCTTGTTGCCGGGATCGAACTCGGCCAGAACGAAGGGGCCGGACGAAACCGAGGTTTCCAGGCTGCTGTTGTAGTAAGGGCCATGCTCTTCCAGGGCCTTCTTTTGCAGCGTGAAAGCGAACTTCATCACTCCGGGCAGCGGCGGGAATACATCCTCCGTCTCGACCTCAAGAGTCAGGTCATCCACGGCGCGTACGCCCAGCTCCTCGGGCGGCAACTCGCCGGCGATGATCTTGCTCCAATTCTTGATGCCGCCGTCTGCCAGGAAGCTGTAGAACCAGGAAAAGTCCCAGCCGTGTTCGGGGGTGGCGGTAAGCCGGAAAGTGGCCTCGTAATCATAAGCGGTCAATGGCGTGCCGTCGCTCCAGACCTGGCCCGGCCGCAAGTGGAAAGACCAGACCTTGCCGTCTTCCGATACGTCCCAGCTCTCTGCCGCCCCGGGGATCACGTTGAAGTCCTTGTCCAGCGAGACCAGCGTGTCCTGGAACAGATCGGCCAGGCAGTACCGGTTGTAGACGGCCACCGGGAAGTCGAAGGTGGACGCGCTCTGATTTATGTCTGCGGCCACCCGGTAGACCTGCTCGTCATAGGGGCGGGCGCCGGCAGGCAACTCCGTACCGTAAATGGTGACGTTGGCCGCGGATTCCTCCATGGCTTCTTCAGATGCCGGCTCCATGGCTTCCGGCCCGGCTGCTGGCACGCAGGCTTGGAGGAGCAGTCCTATGAGAAGAAGCAGAGGCAGTCCATAGGTGAACCATCGCGATCTGCGAAAAGTCTGTGCGGTCATTGATGTCTCCTTTAATCTTGGTAAATGTGTGAGGAATCTTTCGGACATAGGAGACGGGCCACAGCCCTGAAACTGCGCGCTGTTGCTGTCTCACAAGAAAAGAAAAAAGTTCGGGGGATCAACGAAACGTTTGCGCCCGATAGTCTAAGCCAGTGTCCCCGTGATTACAAATTCTTTGACGGCGGCGCGCGCGTTTACGATCCTGAGTCGCACGCAAAACCGGGCCACGATTCCGGCGGCCTGTAGACTGGCCCGGCAGTGACCCGGTCGCGGCGTACAACATTGATTGGACGGCCGCCCCCTTTCCTGGCTCCGGGTCTCCAAATGGGGCGCCGGCTGTTTACGACGGTGAAGCCCTCAGCCGCTACTCAGTCCAGGCCCCCTTCGCCATCATGCCGCCGTCTACATTCACATATTCGCCGGTCATAAAGGACGCGCCGTCGCTGCTGAGGAAGAGAACGACCGAAGCGATATCTTCCGGTTTGCCGATGCGGCCCATGGGATGAGTATTTTCTGCGGCGGTTCGCAGGGCCTCCAGGTCGTGGTTTACGCTTTCCATCGCCAGGCTCGTCTCAATTGTGCCGGGATTGACGGCCAGAACGCGAATGTTCTGCTCCGCATATTCCAGGGCCAGTTGCTGTGTGAGCGAAATCATCCCTCCCTTGCTGGCGGCGTAGGCCGGCACGCCTTTCATCGACTGCCGCCCCTGCACGCTGGCGATGTTGATGATGACGCCTCCGCCCTGCTGCAACATTACCGGTACCGCGTACTTTGACATCAGGAACCCGCTCTTCAGGTTGACGTCCAGAATGCGGTCCCAGGTCTCCTCCGGAAACTCATGGGCGGGCAGGTAGCTGTCCACGGGCTGAATGCCGACGTTGTTGACCAGGACGTCAACACTGCCGGTCGCGGCTGCCTGGCTCACCAGCGCCTCACAGGTCGCCGCCGTGGAAACATCGGCGTTGACATAGGTAATCGACCCGGCCGCCGAACTGCTTTCGGCCTCCATCCTGGCCCCGGCCTCCGTGTCGACGTCGGCGCAGAAGACGTGGGCCCCGGCTTGGGCGAACGCCCTCGTAACGCCTTCACCAATGCCCTTCGCCCCGCCTGTCACAATTACGGTCTTGCCACTGAAATCGCTCACTGTACTTTCTCCTTAGGGAACTTTCTCCATGGGGTACACTCTCCATGGTGTACTTTCTCCACTGCTTCAGAGGTTGTGTCGTCCATCAGTCATGCTCCCATTATCGTTCCAAATCCAGGAATCCCGCAATCGTCCGCGCTTCATTTCGCGCCTTCCGGGATTTGACTCCTTTGTGCGGGCCTGCTATAGTGCCCATCATTGGCAGCACATAGCGGGTGGGACCCTTTGCTCCCACCGACTGTACTTCAGGAGGACCGGTGAAAATGGCGCGTATCAGGAACGAGTCCGCAGTCTTTTGCACTGCGAACTTCGAAGGAGGAGCAGAGCACCGGTGATCCTTGAATTGGAGGACGGATCGGCTTAAAGGCCGACCCCTCCCAAATCGGCAAAATGGTCACGGTGCAGATGCCCGTGGCTTTTTTGATTGGCGTATTCCAATTAAGAGTCATGGGCCCGGCCTGTGGCTCTTTTGTTTTGGGCGGGCAACCGCCCAATAGCGGTAACGTGCAGTGTCAGTTTGCGCTCCCCCGATGAACTGGGGCTGCCGTTACCGCACCAACAACCCCCGGCGCGCCGGACTGGCGCGCACGTTGAAAAGATGGCCAGGAGTTTATCAGTATGGCAGACAACGTGTCAGAACCCGTGAGGACCGGTCGTTCCCTGCCGCGCCGCAAGGCGCCGGCCTGGAAGCGGCCTATTCGCAAAATCCGGTCGGCCTTGAACCTCCGACCTGACGAAGACCATCAAGAGGAGACCGGCGACAAGGGAATACGGCTCGATTACGATCTGAAAGATACGCTGGCGCCCAACCGCTTCGTCGGCCTGTGGCGCATGGCTACCGGCTTCCGTACCATCTATATCATGGCCGTCGTCGCCGCCGGCTTTGCCGCGCTCAGCCGCTCCGCAGTCTTCTACCTGCTGCGCTACTTTGTCGACGATGTTCTGGCCGGCCCCGACCTGGCCTGGCAGATCCCGTGGGTGGCGGTTGGCGTCACTGCCCTGGCCCTGCTGCAGGGACTGTTCTCCTATGGCATGGGCCGGCTGGCGGCGCAAACGGCCGAAGGCATGGCCCGCCGCCTGCGCAACTATCTCTACGACCACATCCAGAGGCTGGCCTTCTCCTACCACGACACGATGCAGACCGGTGAACTGATTCAGCGCTCGACCTCAGACGTGGACACGTTGCGCCGCCTTTTCCAGGACCAGCTGATCGGGATCGGTCGGACCAGCCTGCTGTTCCTGGTGAATTTTACGGCGCTTGTGCTGCTGCACGGCAGGCTGGCCCTTTTCTCAGTTCCCTTGCTGCCAGTCGTCTCGGTCGCCTCCTACTTCTTCTTCAAGAAAATGGAGACCGTCTTTGAGTCCTATCAGAGTCAGGACGCGGCCGTTTCCAACCGGCTGCAGGAGAGGCTGACCGGCGTGCGTGTCGTGAAAGCGTTCGCCCGCCAGTCCTATGAGATCGAACAGTTCGAAGTGGAAAACCGGGAAAAGTACCGGCGCGGCCTCTGGATTGCCAATCTCCACACCATGTTCTGGCCGGTTGTTGAACTGCTGACCGGCGGCCAGTTCCTGGTTGGCATGTACTTGGCCGCCGTGCTGGCCCTTAATGGCGAGATCAGCGTGGGCACATACGTTGCTTTCACCGGTCTCCTCATGGGTATGGTCTGGCATGTGCAGGGGATCGGACGGCTGGTCGCTCACGTCTCCACCGGTATCGTCTCGTTGAACCGCCTGCAGGAGATCATTCGCCAGGACAGAGAGCAGTTGGAGGAAGGCGGCGCGTCAACCGGCAGGCGTCTGACCGGCGCGCTGCAGTTCAGCGACGTGCAGTTCGCCTATGAGTCGCCGGCCGCCGCAGAAGACGGACAAGCGGACAAAGGGGAAGAGCGGAAACCGGACCCGCAAGAAGCGCGGCGAAGGGCCTTTGCCGAACGAGGCTACGTGCTGCGCGACATCAGCTTCGACGTCGAGCCCGGCCAGGTGATCGGTCTGCTCGGCGCCACCGGATCGGGAAAGTCATCCCTCGTCAACCTTCTACCCCGCTTTTACGACTATAGCGGCGGCAGCATCTCCCTGGACGGCGAGGAGCTGCGTACCTATCCACGCGGCTTTCTGCGCGGGCAGATCGGCGTCGTGCAGCAAGAGCCGTTTCTGTTCTCGACGACGATCCGCAACAACATCAAGTATGGTTTGGGAAGAGATGTCTCCGATGAAGAGATGGAGGCTGCTGCCAGGGCTGCCGCCATCCATGACGTTATCGAGTCCTTCCCCAACGGTTACGATACTCTCGTCGGCGAGCGGGGCGTAACGCTTTCCGGCGGCCAAAAGCAGCGGGTGACAATTGCGCGTACACTTCTCAAGGACCCTGCGATCCTGCTTCTGGACGACGCCACCTCCAGCGTTGACACGGAGACCGATGCCGCGATCCGCCAGGCGCTTCGCCGTCTGATGCAAGGTCGGACGACATTCATCATCGCCCACCGCGTGCAGAGCGTCATGTCGGCCGACCAGATCCTGGTAATGGACGCGGGCCGCATTATCCAGCACGGCAGCCATGAAGAACTCGTCGCCCAGCCCGGTGTCTACCGCCAGGTCTTCGAACTGCAGGTCCAAATTGAGGCCGACCTCGAACGCGAAATCGCCGCGGTGGTCGAAGCGGCTGAGGATAAGCTGGACGGCCTGGAGCAAGGGCAGCGCACGCCGGCAAGGGACGGCGCGCTGGCCGAATCCGACATCCCCCATTCCGTTTCCAAAGGTTGACCCATGACGCAACACGAACAGTTTGAAGAAGAAGAGTTCGACACCGAATTCAACGGAAAAACCGTCGCCCGCATCCTTCGTCTCGGTCTTACGCACTGGCCGCTTATGTTCGGCTATCTCATGGCCATGGTCGTTACCTCTCTTATGGACGGGTACCTGACCTTTCTCTCCAAGCGGATAGTCGATGAGGGCATCCTTGCCGGAAATGCCGAGCAGCTCTGGCGGCTGGTCCTCCAGTATGGCCTGGGACTCCTGCTGGTTGCATTAGGGGTGATGGGCTTTATCTTCTCAGCGGGAAGAATGGGCGAGCGCGTGCAGTACGACCTGCGCAAAAAAATGTTCGCCCGCCTGCAGGACCTGTCGCTTTCCTACTACGACCGCACACCCGTTGGCTGGCTCATGAGCCGGCTCACGTCCGATGCCAGCCGGGTAGGGGACCTCGTCGCCTGGGGCATCATGGACCTGGCTTGGGGCGTATGCAATATCCTGGTCTCTCTATCCTTCATGGCGGTGATCAACTTCCGGATGATGCTGATCATTGCCGCCGTGATACCGGTCCTGGTGGTCGTTGCCCTCCGTTTCAAAAGGAAGATCCTTTTGGAATACCGCGACGTGCGCAGGATGAATTCAAAAATCACCGGGGCCTACAATGAAAACATAACAGGTGTCCGCGTCGTAAAATCTCTGCGCCGAGAAGAAGCCAACCTCGATGAATTCCAGGATCTTACGCGGACCATGTACCGGGCCGGGTTCCGGGCCGCATGGCTCTCCGCGCTCTTCCTGCCCGTTGTGCAGCTGATCAGCGCCGTCGCAATATCCGGCATTGTCCTTTACGGCGGCTGGCAGTTCCAACTGGGCGGCATGACCATCGGCGGCATCCAGGCCTTCATCTTCTACATCACCTTCATGCTCTTTCCTATCCAGGAGATGGCGCGCATCTACGCTGAAATGCAGCAGGCCATAGCCTCCGGAGAACGCATCTTCAGCCTCGTCGACGCCGTGCCCGAGATCCAGGACAGCAGCGGCGCGCAGGCGCCCGACACCCTCCGCGGCGATATCGTCTTCGAGAATGTGGACTTCCAGTATGAGGAAGAAAAGCCGGTTCTGCGCGACTTCAGCCTGCACGTGAAGCAGGGAGAAACCATCGCGCTGGTCGGGCCGACCGGCGCCGGCAAGTCGACCATCGTCAACCTGGTCTGCCGCTTTTACGAACCCTCAAAGGGCCGTATCCTGATCAACGGCAGGGACTATACCGAGTGGACCCTGCACGGAATCCACAGTCGCGTCGGCGTCGTGCTTCAGACACCCTATCTCTTTTCAGGCACGATCTGGGAGAATCTCCGCTACGGCCGGCTTGATGCCTCCGACGCCGAGGTCGTGAATGCCGCCAAAATGGCCGGAGCGCACGCCTTCATCGAGGCGTTGGAAGATGGATATGACAGTCAGGTCGGCGAAGGCGGCGTCCTCCTGTCGGTCGGTCAAACACAGCTGTTGAGCCTGGCGCGGGCAATCCTGGCCGATCCTGATATCTTCGTGATGGACGAGGCCACCAGCTCGGTCGACACGCTCACCGAAGCGCTGGTCCAGGATGCCATGGACGCGATTCTCGCCGACCGCACCAGTTTCATCATCGCCCACCGCCTCTCCACCATCCGCAAGGCGGACCGGATTCTGGTGATCGAGGATGGCCGCATCGCCGAACAGGGCACACACGCCCAACTGATCCGCCGGCGGGGCCATTACTACGACCTCTATACAAAGCAGTTCCGCGACGAGCGCATCGGCTCCGCGCAGCCTCTTCTGCAGAAGAGGAAGCTGGTAGCGGCCTGAGTTGTCCCCGGTCGTTCAAGAGCAAGAGGCCGGCTCTCGTCAGAGAGCCGGCCTCTTCTGTTTTGGCAGGCTGCGTCTACCAGTGCAGGAATTCGACTTCATAGCCCCGCAGAATGAAAACATATGGCTTGCCATCGGCATAGGATGACGTAACCAAAATCCCGTCCTCTAACGGAGTTATCTCATAGGACGGAGCGCCGAACAGATGCACCGTGCCATCCTCACAGATTGCCAGAGGGCGACCTGCGTGGTTAGGGAAGCATTCCGGCGCAGGTGGAATAGGCCTGTCCAACAGTTCTGCCTCCCCATTTTTGATAAAGAAGATGTATGGCTTGCCATCTGCATAAGCTGATTCCACCAAAATCCCGTATGGGAAAGTGGTTATCGTATATGATGAGGCGCCAAATAAATGGATACTGCCATCCTCACAGATTGCCAGGGGCCGACCCGCATGGTTCGGCAAGCACGCCCTATCTCCATACGGATTTCCACTTGAAAAAGACCACTGCGGCTCTGGCGTCGGTGTAGCCGTGGCCTTCCCCTGAATTGGCGCTGGTCTCGGTGTAGCCGTGGCTCTTCCCTGAATCGGACCTGGTCTCCATGTAGCGGTGGGGGTAGCGGTACTCGTAGCCGTAGCCGTGGATGTAGCCGTGGCCCTTCCCTGAATCGGGCTTGGTCTCCGTGTAGCCGTAGCGGTAGGGATAGGGGTAATGGTACCCGTAGCCGTGGGCGTAGCCGTAGCCGTGGGCGTAGCCGTAGCCGTTGCCGTTGCCGTGGGCGTTGCCGTAGCTGTAGCCGTAGCCGTGGGCGTAGCTGTATCAGCTGCAGCCGTAGCTGTCTCAGCTGCAGCCGTAGCTGTCAACGGAAAATAGTGCCTGTAGCGTTCTATTTCACAGAGATCCCGAGTATGAAACGGGCCTTGCGTAACGCCATTAAGGTTGAAAAACCAGATGCTCCCGACAACAAAGCATGGCCCGACAGCGGTTTGTGCCGCAGCGGGCGCTTTGTTGAGTATAGCGACAATCACGCAGCAAGCCAGAACGCACGCCCCAATTGGCATGGTCTTTCTCTGCATCTGCTTCATGATGTTTACCTCCATACCGTAAGAGTGTACGGATCATATGTGGCTCCAAACGGCGGTTGCAGATTGACTGAAATTCGGTTTGAGCGCGATCCATATGACGCCGCCGGCCGGGCGGAGGTGGTCCCGGTCAGGAGGCGCGCCGGAAGTTCTCAGAGGCATCCTCTTGAGATTGCACGGGACAGAGCGGCGTCTGCGATAATGCTAGCCCTTCAAATGTATATGCTAATTATGGGGGGTAGCCACTCCCGCGGCGACAGCCTAGGGTTTGCAGCATGATGAGCGTCGCGATCGCCCAGCGGAATCTGGTTTCCGGCGGGCCCATGGTATAGACAGCCTTCAAAACAACTGAGTGTATCCGAATTCTCCGTGGAATCTCATTATAGCACATCTGAATCGCCATAGCAAATGAAGAAATTCCAGGGGTGCATCCCAAAATGGGGGCGAGTTTCTGGCTACCTCTGGGGAGAACCACTGGGCTCCGCAGCCTGCTACTCTGGTCAACCCCAAATCTGGGATGCACCCCAGCCGCTTTCCGGCTTGACTTCTGAGTGGTTGTCAAATATAATAAGCCTGATTGCGCTTGAGGTGAGCGCTTCCGCACCTGAACAACTGATTCGCAATCGGGAGCTCGGAAGAACTGGGCTGAGAAATCTCCTTCTGCGTCCGAATGGCGCTCTGTGGAGATGACCGACACACCTGATCCAGGTAATGCTGGCGTAGGAACCTTAGCGATAAGTGGAAGAACCGCACATTGCAAGCAACGCCAACCGCCCATCAGGGCGGTTTTTTTGTTTGCGAAAGGAGACACGATGTCCAACACCGTGATTGTCGATATTGAAGTGCTTCCCGGGACCGGCGGCGATGCCTACTCGGTTGTGGACCGCGCCATCGAGGTCATTCAGGCATCCGGCCTGAAATATGCAGTCGGCCCAATGGGGACAACGGTTGAAGGAGACCTTGACACCTGTCTGGAGGTGGCCAAAGCAGCTCATCGCGCCTGCTTTGTAGACGGCGTCGAGCGTGTCGTTACCATCATAAAGATCGGCGAGTCCGCTGGTGGAACGACGATAGACGGGCTGGTCTCCAAGTTTCGAGAAGATGCCCCATGAGGAACGCCCGGCTCCTCGTCCCCGCAATCGTGCTGATCTCTCTCGCCGTTTGCTGGGAACTGGCAGTACTTGCAATGGCCGTCCCGAAGTGGATCTTGCCCGCGCCCTCGGCGATCTGGCAGGCGTTCTGGGCCACGCGTGCCCTGATGGGCGTCCACGTGGGCCAGACGATGCTGGAAGTCGCCATTGGCATTGGAGTCGCCCTGATGACCGGTGTTGCCGTGGCCGCAATTCTCGACTACTCCCCCATGCTGCGCAGGGCTGTCTATCCCCTGCTCGTTATTTCGCAAACGGTGCCGATTCTTGCGCTTGCCCCCCTCTTGATCATCTGGTTTGGCTTTGGCATTGCGCCCAAAGTAATCGTTGTGACGCTGTTCTGCTTCTTCCCAATCGCCATCAATACAAGCGACGGGCTGACCTCGACCGAACCGGAAATGATCGACCTTTTCCGCTCAATGGGGGCGACGCGGCCTCAAATCTGGCTAAAGGTTCGGCTGCCGGCCGCCGCGCCCTACTTTTTCTCGGGCCTGAAAATCGCCGCCACCTATAGCGTAGCTGGCGCGGTCGTAGGAGAGTGGGTTGGCGCCAAACAGGGGCTGGGGATATTCCTGCTGCGATCGTCGGCGGCCTTCAAGACCGCCCAGGTCTTCTCAACCATCGTCATTATTTCGCTCCTGAGCATTCTCCTGTTTCTGACCGTCTTTGCAATCGAGCGTGGAACGATGCCCTGGTACTTTGAGGAACGCAGCGGCGGCCACTGACATTCAACTGCCGCTGGCCGGCGCCATCCCGCAACACACAGTTGGCCTTTGCCGGCTATTCATTTGCCGGCTATCCATTTAAGGAGACGAAGATGACCAAACGAATGCGACGTTCAGTCCTGTTGATTGCAGCGCTTTCTGCGTTGCTGCTGGTTTCAGCCTGCGCTCCTGTGGCGCCCGCCACTACCGGCGATGGCGCCGCCGCCTCGCCGACCGACGTTACCCTTATGCTGGGATGGACCCCAAATACCAACTACACGGGAATCTACGTAGCCCGCGAAAAGGGCTGGTATGAGGAGGCCGGCCTGAACGTGGAAATCGTCCTTCCGGGCCAGTCCGACGTGCATAAAGTCGTGGGCACCGGTTCCGCCCACTTTGGGTTCAGCTACCAGGAGGGCACTACGTTTGCCCGCAATGAAGGTGTGCCGGTTGTGTCCGTCGCTGCCATTATCCAGCACAACACTTCCGGCTTCGCTTCGAGAAGCAGCGCGGGAAAGGGGATCACGACGCCCACCGCTATGGCCGGTACGCGCTATGGCTCTTTCGGTTCTCCCATCGAATTTCCCACTATCGACCTGTTGATGCAGTGTGAGGGCGGGTCGGCAGAGGATATCGAGTTTATAGACATCGGTTGGGCCGATTTCCTGTCGGTTACGGAAGCGGATCAGGTCGACTTTGTCTGGATATTCTACGGCTGGGGCGGCATCAACGCCGAGCTCCAGGGCGTCGAGCTGGATATTGTCATGCTCAAAGACTATCTGGACTGCATTCCCGACTACTATACGCCGATCCTGATCACGAGCGAGGCCATGATCGCGGACGATCCTGACACTGTGCGAGCCTTTGTCGAGGCATCGGCCCGGGGCTATGAATTCGCAATCGAAAATCCGGAAGATGCAGCGGATATCCTGCTTGCGGCCAATCCGGATCTGGACGCCGATCTGGTACGGACTAGCCAGGCATGGTTGTCCAAAGAGTACCGGGCCGCCGCGTCCCAGTGGGGTATCCAGTCCGGCGGCATCTGGCAGGGGTACGCCGACTTCCTGATGGCGAACGGCATCATCGAGTCGTTTGACGCCGAGGCCGCATTTACGAACGAGTTCCTGCCCGAACGAGAATGACACTACTGGCGGTCGATTTTCTTTCCAAGTCCTTCGGCGGCAGCCCCCGCCGGGGCCCGCACGGTCAGGTCGATGCCCTCGTCGACCTGACCTTCAAGGTCGAAGCGGGCGAGTTCCTGACCATTATCGGCCCCAGCGGCTGCGGCAAGTCCACTCTTCTACGCCTGCTGGCCGGCCTCGTACAGCCGGACAGCGGCCAGATCTATCTGCAAGGGCGGCCCCTGCCGAACGCGTCCGATCGGCAGGGGCGCTTTGGCTACATGCCCCAGCGGGATACCCTGCTGCCTTGGCGCACTGTGCTCGACAACGTCATCCTGGGCGTGGAGCTGGCGGGAGGCAGCCGCTACGCAGCCCGTGAAGAGGCGCGTCGACTGCTCCCCCTGTTCGGGCTCGACGGTTTCGAAAACAACTGGCCCAGCACACTCTCGGGCGGAATGCGGCAGCGGGCCGCGCTGCTGCGCACATTCCTGGCCGGCTACGACATCCTTCTCCTCGATGAACCCTTCGGCGCCCTCGACGCCCTCACCCGCCGCATGCTGCAGCAGTGGCTGCTGGGCGTCAGAAGGCGTTTCTCCAAGACGATTCTCTTCATCACCCACGACGTCGACGAAGCGCTGCTGCTCGGAGATCGCATGCTCGTCTTCAGCCCCCGCCCCGGCCGCATCACCGCCGACCTGAAGATCGACTTGCCCCATCCGCGAGACGAGAATACAATCCTCGAACCGGACTTTCTCACTCTGAAGCGCAACGCGCTTGCGCACCTGAAACTCTGAAAATGGAGCAGCCGCCCCGTGACCGACCGGCACAGCGCAGACCACCTGAAGTCGAGAGGATACCTTGTAACTTCCTTCGCCGCCCTGGACTGTTCCGAACCCCTGGCGGCGTTTCAATCTTTCATCCACAGAGATCGAGACTATCAACGCCGCTTTCTTCAAAAGCGATACGGGTACGCCTACGACGGCTTTTCCTTCTACGGCCAGACCGACAGCAGCCATCAGGCCGAGGACGACCTCATCAGCACCTTTGTCCTCTCCGAGTTCTACCCGGTGGACCGCTACCCCGCAGAGTTTCAGGGCTTTCTGAAGGGAAGTTGGAAAGAGGTCGTGAAGACGGTGCGTTCATTGGAGACCGCCCTGCTTGCGCAGCTTGACGTCCCCGGCCTGCTCGATTTCTACCGCCGCAACGCCGGCCACATGGTCTCAAGCAACTACTATCCGCCCCTGCAGCAGTTCACCTCTACCGCGGCCGGCAACACGCGGCTCTCCGCGCATCCCGATGCCTCTCTGTTCACAGTGTTCCCTTTTGGTGTCGACGAAGAGCTGGAGTTGCAGCTTGCTGGCGAAAACGGGGTACTGGAGTGGCAATCAGTCGACGCTACGGACAGGATCCTGGTCTACCCGGGCTACCTGATGGAGATGTGGACCCAGGGCGCGATCAAAGCAATGAATCACCGCGTTCGCCTGAGCGACAACAGGGCCGCAGAACGATTCACCTTTTCCCTTTTTTCGCTGCCGTTTCCGCAGCGGGCGTTCGAGATGCCAGGGCGGGGTTCGATGACCAGCGAAGCCTACTTCGAGGCCTACGGGGCCCTGTTCTGAAGTGTCCAGCCTGAAGTGTCCAGCCTGAAGTGTCCAACCTGAAGTGTCCAACCTGACGTCGCGCCGCCCCGCGCCGGATTCCGTGCTCCAATGATCCTGGGCCTGTCACCCGCCCAGGAACAGCCTGATCGGCGCCTCCAACAGCTCCTTCAATCTCTTCAGGTAGAGTGCGCACTCGGCGCCGTCCGTCACTCTGTGGTCGGCGGAGATCGTGACCTGCATCACCGTCCGCACCACCACCTGGCCCGCCTCGACGACCGCGGTCTCCCGCGCCGTGGCCACACCCAGGATCGCCGCCTGCGGCGGGCTGATGATCGCGGCGAAGTGATCGGTGTCGTAGCCGCCCAGGTTGCTTACCATAAAGGTGCTGCCCGACACGTCCTCGGGCGTGGCCCTGCCGGCCCGCGCCCTCTCTATCATGGCTCTGTTTTCGCGGGCGACGTCGGCAATTGGGCTGCGATCGGTCTGGCGGCTGACGACCTTCATTACACCCCCGTCCACTGCAACGGCCGCACCGACATTGATCTCGGCATGAACGTCGATGCGGTCGTCTACGTAGGACGCGTTCAGGTTGGGAAAATCGCGCAGCGCCAGGGCCGCCGCCTTCATCACCATGTCATTCACGGTAACCTGCATGTCCGGCGGAAACTCACTGTTGAACTGCTTTCTCAGCGCCAGCGCGTCGTCCATCGTGACCGAGCTGGTAATGTAAAAGTGCGGGATCGTCTGCTTGCTCAGGCTCATGCGCCGCGCAATCGCCCGCCGCAGCGATGAAGCTTCAGTTCCTGCAGGCCGAGACCGGTTGCCGTCCTCTGGCGGGCGCGGGGCGACCTCCTCGATCGCGCCCGGACGGGCCTCCGCCAGGTGATTTTCCACGTCCCCGCGCAAAATCCGACCGCCGGGGCCGCTGCCGGCCACCCGCCGCAAATCCAGATTGTGCTCACGGGCCATGCGCAGTGCAATCGGAGTCGCCAAAACGCCGTTCCCAACGGGTTCCGCCGGCACGCGGTCCAGCGGCCGGCTCTCCTGCGGCGCGGCCGGCAACGGATCGGCCGGCGACTCTACTTCAGGCGCCCTTACTTCAGGCGCCCTTTCTCCGGGCGGCTTCACCGGCGGGGGCGCCGGCGCTTGAGCTGGCGGCGATGGGCTTGACAGTTCATGCGGCTCACCAACCCGGGCAATCGGCGCGCCGGCTCCTGCGCTTTCACCGGGCTGAATGAGATGCTCCAGCAGGACGCCCGCAACAGGCGCCTCCACCTCCAGCGTGACCTTGTCCGATTCGAATTCGGCGATCGGTTCGCCCGTCGCCACCGCGTCGCCCACGCCCTTCAACCAGACCGAAAGTTCACCTTCACCGGCCTCAAAACCCAGGTCGGGCATGGGGATAATCTCGGCCACGAATCCCTCCCATGAACGGAAACGGCCGCTGGCCGCCTCGCATTCACAACTGTGCGCCCGGCGGCGCGTCGGTCCTACCCAAACTCGGTTCGATTCAGTCCCACCAGCGCCGCCTCGAAGATCGCCCGGCTGTCGATCCCGAAATGCCGGTAGAGATCGGCAGGCGTCCCCGACTGACCGAAATCGTCCACGCCCAGCGGTATCAGGTAGCTTCCGAAGAGGCTCCCCAGCCAGGCCAGGTTGTGGGACGCCCCGTCCTGCACCGTGACAATCGGCGCCTGGCGCTCGTTTGGCGGAATCAGCCACGAAAGCAGCCGGCTCGGCTCCCTGCCCGGCCTGCGTCCCCACTGCGCCGCCCGCCAGTTCTCGTAGAGCCGGCGGGGACTGGTTATGTTGAGCACGTTGGCCGCAATGCCCTCTCCCTGTAACATCTCCGCCGCCTCCATCGCCTCCGCCAGCATGATGCCGGTTGAGGCAATGTGGACCAGCGAGCCGGGGTCCGCTTCCGGCGTGGCCGTCTTCCAATCCAGCAGCCGGTACCCCCCTTCGAGTACCTGGCGCCGCAGTTCGGTCGCGCCGAGCCGCTCCATGGCCGGCTCCAGCATCGCCTGATCGGTCGGCTTGGTGGAGAGACGCAGATAGGTCGCTCTGCCATCCACGTCGCGGCAGCACTGGCGCACCGCCTCCAGCATGATCCAGACCAGCTCCTGCGCGAAGCAGGGCTCATAGCTGTTCAGGTTGGGCAGCTCCGCCCCGAGCGACGGGGTCACCGTTGACTGGTGCGCGCCGCCCTCCGGCGCCAGGCTGACGCCCGAGGGCGTGCCCACGATGATAAAACGGGAGTCCGCGTAGAGTCCGTAGATGAACGAGTCCAGTCCCCGCAGCACAAAGGGATCGTAGACCGTGCCGATCGGGATCAGCTGCTGGCCGTTCAGCTCAGCCGAGAGGCCCAGCATCGCCAGCATCATGAAGAGATTCATCTCCGAAATGCCCAGCTCGATATGCTGACCGTCCGGCCCGTAGTGCCAGCTCAGCCCCCGATTCTCCTCCAGTTCGTATATCTCCCTATCGGTCAGGGAAAAGACGCCCTGTTTGGCGATCCAGCCGGACAGGTTCGTAGACGTCGATACATCGGGCGAAGTGGTGACCATGCGCGGCGCCAGCTTCGGATCGCGGCTCATGCTCACCAGGATCTGGCCGAACGACTGCTGCGTGCTCAGCATGCCGTGCATTCGCGCCGGCACGCTTTCCGGAACGTCCTGCGCCGAGAGTCCCGCGGGCGGCTCTGTCGCGCCGTTCGCCTTGCCCGGGGCTGCGGCGGCCTCTCCATTCGGGGCAGGGTAGAGCTGTTGGGCGATCTCTGTGCAGAGTGCCCCCTCCTCCGAATCCGGGTCGAAGGCGGCCCATTCATCGTCGCCGGGAATCGACAGCTCCTCGGCCAGCGCCGACATCTCATCAACGCTCAGCAACTTCGAATGGTTGTGGGGATCGCCCGCGATCGGCAGCCGCCAGCCCTTGATCGTATAGGCGAAAATAACGGACGGGCGGTCTGCCGTGGCGTCGGCCGCTTCAAGCACGCCGATCATCTCAGAAAGGTCATGTCCGCCCAGATTACCCACGACGCCCGGCAGCTCCGCATTGCTGATCGGGGCCAGCAGCGCCTCCAGGTGCGGGTCCTTGTGCCCGTTTACCGTTACAAAACGCTGGCGTAACTCATCTCCGGGCAGGCGTACCAGCAGCTGGTACTCCTCGTTGCTCATGTCATCGATCCGTTTGCGGACGAGCTCGCCATGCTCCATTGCAAACAGATTCTGCAGTTTGCGACCGTACTTCGCCTCCAACACCTGCCAGCCCCAACTGTCGAACATCGACTTCAGCGTCCCCGCGCGAATCCCGGGGACCACCCGGTCCAGGCTCTGTCGGTTCAGGTCCACGATCCAGATCGCGTTGGAAAGTTCGGCCATCCACTCATCAAAGACGGCCTCCCAGACATTGCCCTCGTCCAGCTCCGCGTCGCCGATGATGGCTATGAAGCGGTTGGAAGTCACGTCGCCAAAGTGCATCTTGGCATAGTGGTGCGTCAGCGCGGCGAAGGCCGGCGCCACCGCCCCCAGTCCCACCGAACCGGTGGAAAAATCGACCGGGTCCGGGTCTTTGGTCCGGCTTGGATAGGCCTGCAGGCCGCCGAAGGCGCGCAGCGTGGTCAGATAGTCGCGGGGCAGCTGCCCGAGGAGATATTGAATGGCGTGAAAGACCGGGGAAGCGTGCGGCTTGACCGACACCTTGTCCCCGTGCCTGAGCAGGTGAAAGTAGAGCGCGGTCATGATCGTCACCATGCTGGCCGACGAAGCCTGGTGCCCGCCAACTTTGACGCCGTCCCGCTGCGGACGAACGCTGTTGGCCTCATGCACGATCCGCATCGACAGCCACATGATGCGTTCCTGAATCCTGTTCAGCGTGTCCAGATACTCTGATGTCAGCTTCATTGGCACACTTGATCCTGCCCCAACCCGCCTCATCGCACTCTCAGGATGACCGTCCCCAGAAGATTATAACATAGCGCGGCCCGTCGCGACCGCCGTTTCATGTAAGCCCGGCTAGCCGCCTTCGCCTGGCTTCTGCGGCTCATATCCGATCACGCGGCGGCCGTGATCCATGTCGTACAGCGGCCAGTCTCCGCCGGAAACACCGAAAACTACCTCGTACTCTACGTCCGGATGGATGACGGCGCGCTCAAAAACACGCACCAGGTCGACGTGGCTGAGGTGGTGTGGATGCTCCGCCTGGGGACGGTCCGCGCGTACGTTGCCGATGCGCACCGAAACGCACTCCAGACCGAACTGGCTGGCGTACATGTAACCCAGATTCTCGCCGAAAACCTTGCTGATCGAGTAATAGCTCTCCGGCCGGGGCGGCATCTCTATCGTGCGCGTGATCTCCTCGGGATAGGCAGCCAGCAGCCCCGCGCGGCTCGCAAACACCACCCGGCGCACCTTGCTCTGCCGCGCCGCCTCGAACAAGTGATAGGTCCCGATGATGTTGCTGTTCAGGATCTCCTCCCACGGCGCCGATCCCAGCGGGTTGCCGGCCAGGTGGACGACCGCCTCCATGCCCTGCGTCGCCCTGGCCACCGCCTCGAAATCGGTCAATTCACCTACGACAACGTCTTCAAGGTCCGGAACCGGCACGCGGTCGAAAGCCCGCAGCGAGTAGCGGTCGCGCAGACCCTTCACCAGGACCGCGCCGACCGCGCCGGCAGCGCCCGTAATCAGAATTCTCATCAACAACTCCCTGGCGCGTGGTGACAATCAAGTAAGGCAGCCAAAAACCGTTGACCCATCAGGGCCAGTCCTCCGCCGGCAGCAGCTCGGTCATCTGCCGGATGCGCGGCCGCTTCAGGTCCGCAAATGAACGGTGAAATGAGAAGGCGCCGTGCTTCTGCAGCCCTTCGAAATGCCGCGCCGACGTTGGCTTCTCCGCAAACTTCAGGGCAATGTAGCGCCGGTCGGTCTGCTTGCCAAAGACGGCATGATACAGGTACTGATTGAAGAAGACCGCGTCGCCCGGTTCGACCTCCAGCGCGCAACCGGGCAGATCGGGTCCGGGCACGCCAAAGGGCATCACTTCCGGCTTGGACTGAATCCGGTTGAGCCTTTCCAGCTGATCATAGAGCGGCTTCCGATGCGACCCCGGCATTACGCGCAGCGCCCCGGCTTCCTTCTTCGTGGGCGTGAGGTACAACATCACTTTGATGCGCACGTAGTCCGGCTCTTCTTCCCCGGGGCGGTCGCAATGCCACTCGTGGCTCTGCGTCTCGTTGAAGCTGCCCTTGTTGCCCTCGGAGCCGCCCCACACGAAACCGGCGCCCAGCAGCTGTCTTATCGTCAAATAAATGCGGTCGTCTTCCACAAGGCCGCTGAGATCGCGGCTCGACTCGATGAAGGGCGCAACATGCTGGTACTCGCCCTGGCTGGGTCCGCCTCCCCGCTCTTCGCGCCATAGTTCATCTGCCGCGCGCCGTATTTCGCCGATCTCGCCGGCGGAGAAAAGCTGCCGCAACAGGAGAAAACCAAACGTTCTGAAGTGGTCGATCTGCTGTTCGCTGAGCATCGATTGCCCCTTAACTCTCACCCCGCTTCATGCCTGCGTGAACTTCTGGAGCCGGTTGTCGAGGAAAGGCACCTCCGCCACGTAAAGGTCCCCTTTGGAATCCAGCCACAGCCCGTGCGGGCCGTTGGCAAACTGGCCCGGCGCCTCGCCCTGCTCGCCCCAGCGCGCCAGCAGCCCGCCGTCCAGATCGAAGACGCTGATGCGGTAGTTGCCCTCAGCCATATAGACCTTGTCGTCGCTGTCGATGTATAGGTCGTTGGGCCCGGCCAGGTCCGGCCACTCGCCCATGTACGCGCCCTCCGCATCGAAAATCTGCATCCGCCTGTTCTCGCGGTCCAGCACCAGCACGCGACCGCGGCTGTCCACCCGCAGGCCGTGGGGCAACGCGAACTGGCCCGGCCCCCTGCCCTCCTCGCCCCACGACTGCAGCAGCGTCCCGTCCCCGGAGAAGCGATGCACGCGAAACTGGCCGTACCCGTCGGCTACGTAGATATCGCCCCATGGCGCCTCCACCGCCCAGGTCGGCCGGTTGAACGGCTGGCCCGGCGTGCCGACCGCGTCGGGCGTGCCCAGCGTCTGCAAGACCCGCCCCTCCGTGTCGAGCTTGCGCACGGTGTGGTCGTCAACGTCGGCCACGTACATCTGGTCCTGTTCGTTGAACCAGACACTGTGCGGATTCTTGAACAGGTCCGCGCCCCACTCGGCAAGGAAATTGCCCCCGCTGTCATAGACCAGGATCGCCGCAGGATCGCGCCGTGCGATGTAAACGCGGTCACGCGAGTCGGTCGCGACCGCCGGTGTCACCCCGCCGAAAACGCGGCCGCCCGCTCCCTGGCCCCACCCTTCAACGACCTCGTATGCGAGTCCGCCCTGGCTTCCTGCCATCTCCCGTCCTCCTCTGCTTTAACGGTTCGGGCGCCCCATCCCCGCAGCGCAACCGCAGGCCGGCCCTACGCCCTCGGGCTTTCCGTCAGTCTCGGGCCTTCCATCAGTACTGTGACGCCCATATCAATGTATTTGTTGCGTAGGTCCGGCGAGTAGCTCCTGAAGCTGATCTTGGCGTCCGCGCCCTCCAACTGCTTGAGCGCGTGCCGCACACAATCGTCAACGGTCTTGAACGGATGCTCCGGATGCGCTTCCAGGTCATAGAGCAGATCGTTCGGACCCCAGGTCAAACAGTCGACGCCCGGTTTGGCCAGTTTGCGCACGTTGGTCACCGCCCGGACCGACTCCATCTGCAGGCACAGGATGCCGGTGCTGTTCCACCAGTCCGCATACCCCAAACGATCGTCGCGCCCCTCGATCCCATAGCGCGCCGCGCCGCCCCAGCTCCTCCTGCCGACCTGGGGGTAGTAGAAGGCTTCAAGCGCTTCATCCACGGTTGCCTCATCCTCCACGATCGGAATCTCGATGCCGAGCGGCCCCAGGTCCAGGATGTTGCCGATCAAGTAGGCGTGCCGCGTGTGCTTTATCCGAAACTGGACCGGGACGCCCAGCTCTCCCGCCAGCCCGCAGATCTCCACCAGCCTCTCCTCATTATAGGGCGAATGCTGGCTGTCCACCGACAGGAAGTCGTAACTGTCCTTGCTCAGAATCTCTTCCAGTTGACTCTTGTTGGCGTCAAATGGGGCCGACACGCCAATCACGATGTCACCCCTCCGAATCCGTTCCTTCAACGACGCGCCGTCCGTCATGGCTCCATCCCCCATAACCCTATCCCCCATAGTCCTTGCCGTCATAGTCCTTGCCATCACTTGCGAAATGCCTGCTGTATTGTAACCACTGTATTGCAAACACTGCGATCATTCTACTCTGGATCTCTCTGCATATCGAATTCAGCCCTTCATAGGGGATGCATCCCACTGTCTCTGAACGGGGAAAGCGAGTGCGAGCGCACTGGATTTTCGACGCTCATTCAGCCCACAAGGCTCAGCTGGCTCCGCAGCGCGAAAGATTCGGCGTCTATCGCCCGCGCTACAGCCAGCACGCCGTCCAGATGATCGCACTCGTGCTGAAGCAGTTCTGACAGATCATCTTCAAGCAGCATCGTCTGCTCCTGCCATTCCCGGTCAAGAAAGGTGATCCTGCACCTCTTGTGCCGCCTCACCTTGACCACCAGGTCGGGAAAGCACATGCAGTCGTCCCACATTGTGAACATCTCTTCACTCTGCTGGTCGAGGACCGGATTGAAGAAGACCGTTGGGGAGGAGATATACATGTAGACCAGGCGCTTCATCACGCCGATCTGGGGCGCCGCGATCGCCCGGCCGACGCCGAACTTGCGGCGAAAATCGAACAGGGTGTCATGCAGGTCCTGGATAACCGGCCCGAGCCCTTCCACCTCATCCCGCCCCACCGGCTCGCACACCTCGTACAGCTTCGGATGTCCTAACAAGAGAACCTTTCGAACTGCCATCTGGATGGCCCTACTTTCAGTACTGACATAACGCGCTGGCCGAATCCGGTGGACAAAACAGTGAGGCAACTACCGCGCGACCGTAGCACGGCTCACCAGCCGTGTCAAACATGATTTCTGAGATGGGTTTCCAAGAGTTCTACCCTACACCTTGCAGCGCGAACTTGAGATGGCCAGATCGACCTGCCCCCCAAAAACTGGTCCAGGTATAATGTTAGAATAGGGCCGTAGAAAGGGGGAAAGATGGCTAAGAGGAGAGATACGCCGGAGCAGGATATCCTAAAGGTCAGATGAGTAGCCCGGATAGTAGGGATAAACACCGGGCGTATTTGGCAGGTGATTTAGAAAGGCCAACTCCGTACCCGGCGAAATTGCAGAGAACTGCGTTTCGATAAGCACCTGATCTGGTTCTAATGATGGTAGCTCAAAGTCCTCAACTGCAATTTTGCTCTGAGCTGTGGCGACGATGCGCTGTGATTTCATAATCGAATTACCCCACGGGCAACCTTGCCATTGAGCATATCTTCAAACGCCTCGTTCACCGCTTCCAACGGATAGGTTTGGGTGATAAGTTCATCCAGTTTCAGTTTTCCGGCCCGATAGAGTGAGATGAGGCGAGGTACATCATAGCGCATCCGCGTCGAGCCGAGGGCACTGCCCATTATTATCCTCTCCCCATTCATCAGCAGCTGAGGCTCCAGACAAATCGGTTCGGACTGCGGTAAACCAATCAAGATCGCTTTGCCCCGCGGTCGAATGGCCCGTATGGCCTGTTCATACGTCACATTTGTGCCAATGGCTTCAATCGCATAATCGGCC
>JAJEDJ010000045.1 GCA_022821545.1 Caldilineaceae bacterium | reverse complement strand
GAAACCCATCCAACCCCTGCCCCCTAAGTCGCCCCCGCACTAAAAACTGAAAACCAAAAACTAAAAACTGCCGTTCCGCGCAAAATAGCTATAATTGAAAAGCCACAAGTGCAAAAAAAATGACAACCGCAAATGCCGGAGGGCAGAAATGACGATCACAACAGAGGACATTCAGCGTCCGCCCCGCGCCTTGGTTGAGGGGCTGGCGGAGATCGGGTCCGCTACCGCCAGCGGGGAGCTGAGCCGGCTGGGCATCAGCGATCCCCAGATTCGCGGGCCGCAACCCTGGACGCCGGGAAAGGTCGCCGCCGGGCCTGCCCTGACGCTCCAGTTCATGCCCAAACGCGAGGACCAGTACAGCGTAGACGAATACAACGACCCCGAAAAGCAGCTTCACCGCCGCGTCCTCTACCATACACAACCGGGCGATATGGTGGTCGTTGACGCCAGGGCGAACATGGCGAGCGGCGTCTTTGGCGAGATGATGCTGACCTATTTTCAGGGCAGGGGCGGCGCCGGCGTCGTCATCGACGGCTGTATCCGCGACTATCCCAAGGCGCAGGAGCTGGACCTGGGACTGTGGCTGCGGGGCGTGACGCCCAACTTCCACACGCAAACCACCATTTTCCCCTTTGCTGTCAACGTGCCTGTTGCCTGCGGCGATACCCTGGTGATGCCGGGAGACATCGTGATCGCCGATGACGACGGCGTGGTGGTCGTACCGATTGCGCTGGCTCCCCAGCTGCTGGACAAAGCCGGCGAGCACGCCGAATGGGAAGAGTTTTCGCGCATGAGGCTGGCCGAAGGGGGAGACCTGCGCAAGTACTATCCGCTGCGAGAAGACGCGCAGGCCGAGTACGAGGCCTGGAAGAAACAACAGTAGCCGGTAGCGCAGCGGCGGCGGCAGGGCTGAAGAGAACGGCTCGTCATGTGGTATTATCGGAATATCGCCGCACGACTCCGAAAGGAAAGGGTAGCCCCGTGTCATCGTTTGCCGAATCCAGGAGAATGCCCGGCAGTGAGTGGTTGAAGAACAGGCCGCGGCTCTTGGAAGGCGTCTATGCGGGCTCAAAGTCGGCCCTGCAGCTTCTCTACCCGCTGCTGAAGCGGATTCTGCCGGCGGCCTTCACAGAGCGCCTATTCGTTTGGAGCGAAGAGATATCGAAAGGCTATCTCTTCAACTGCCAGATGTGCGGGCAGTGTATTCTGCACAGCACAGGCATGACCTGCCCGATGAACTGCCCGAAAAATCTGCGCAACGGGCCTTGCGGCGGCGTGCGCCAGAACGGGCACTGCGAGGTGATCCCGGAGATGCCGTGCGTGTGGGTGCAGGCGTGGCGGCGGGACGCGCAAATGGGGCGCTACGCGGGCGAGATCCAGCTCTTGCAGCCGCCTGTAAACCGCGCCCTGCAAAACAGCAGCGCGTGGCTGAACCTGCTGGAGGGAACCGACGCGCAGCAGCCTTCAGGCTGGACCGCGATCGAGCTGGAGTAGAGCGGCCTGGCCCCGGCCAGCGCCCTGCGCCTCTCGTAAACCGGGACTCGCATTGCATTCCCCGCACTTGGAAAACACACCTCCTGGACCTGCCCATGCTCAATTCAGACCAGACGCCTTCCGCCGCTGACTGGGAGCTGCAGAGCGGCGAATCCCACTTGCTGCAGCTCCTGAAGGCCGGCCATTTCGCAGTGACCGCGGAGCTGAACGCGCCGGATTCGTCCGACCCAAAGGATGTTTACGCCAATGTCGCCGAGCTGGGGGACGTCTGCGACGCCATCAATGCGACGGACGGGTCGGGCGCGAACTGCCATATGAGCAGTGTGGCATGTTGCGCGCTGATGGCGCGGGCAGGTTATGAGCCGGTCCTGCAAATGGGTTGCCGCGACCGCAACCGGATCGCCATTCAGGGCGATCTGCTGGGCGCGGCCGCGCTCGGCGTGCGCAACGTCCTCTGCCTGACGGGCGACGACGTGAGCGCGGGCGATCAGCCGGAGGCGCGTCGCGTCTTCGATTTTGACGCCCTGCACCTTCTGCGCACGGCCCGAATTATGCGGGACCGCGGCGTCCTGCTGAGCGGCCGCAAATTGACGACGCCGCCCGGCTTTTTCCTCGGCGCGGCTGCGAACCCCTTTGTGCCGCCGCAGGACCTTCGCCACCTGCGTCTGGCGAAAAAGATCGAGGCCGGCGCCCAGTTCATTCAGACCCAGTACTGCTACGACGTCCCGGTCTTCGAATCGTTCATGCGCCGGGCGCGCGATATGGGACTGCATGAGAAGGTCTACCTGCTGGTGGGCGTGGGCCCCCTGCGCTCCGAGCGCGCGGCGGAGTTCATGCGCAGCCGCGTGCCGGGCGTGCATATCCCCGATGCGGTGGTGGACCGGCTCGCGAAGACCCCGCGCAAGGGCAAGCGGGCCGAGGGCATCCGCATCTGCGTGGAGATCATCGAGGAGATAAAACGGATCGAAGGTGTGCATGGCGTTCATATCATGGCCTACCGCCAGGAGGACGCCGTCCCGGAGATCGTGGAGCGGGCGGGCATACTGCGCCAGAAAACCAGGAAATAAACCGACTTCAGCCCAAATACTGAGAGCTGCCGGTTACGGCAGCTCTATTTTTGTCGCCTTCCGCAAGCGAATAGAGAGAGAAAAAACCTGTTTGTCAGGCGCCCTTTCGCCGAGTATACTTTATTTAGAATTTGAAGTTTCGGCTCCGGTCTGGTTCCCCGTTGATTCCTTTTGCCAAGCGCAGCGCGTAACTCATGCCAAACCAAAAAAGGGAGCGAACCATGAAGAAGCATGTGATCACTCGACGCCAATTCATTCGCGTGTCCAGCATGACCGTCCTCGGAAGCGCGCTGGTCGCCTGTGGCGCGCCCGCAGCGCCCGCCGAAGAACCGGCGCAAGCCCAGGCAGAGACCGAAACGGCATCAGAGCTGCCGGCCGCTACTTCAGGTCAATACTCGGAGAGCCCCACCAGCGCCGAACTGGTTAGTGCCGGTGAGCTGCCGCCCGTCGATGAGCGGTTGCCCGCGAATCCGCTCGTGTGGACGGACTACGATGTCGTCGCCATGGAGAAGGAGCAGGGCCGGTACGGCGGCACCGTCCGCATCGGCAATGCGGGCGGCATCAACGGCCTCGCCACCTTCGGATTGGCCCGCTACACGGCTGACGACACCCGCACTTTCGTTGCCGACATGGCCGAGAGCTGGGAGGTCTCAGACGACGCCACCAGCTTCACTTTCCACCTGCGCGAAGGCCACAAATGGTCCGACGGCACGCCCCTCACGGCCCACGATATGCAGTGGTATTACGACAACGTCATCCACTCGGAGTATCTCGATGCGCCGATGGGTTGGGCAGGCATGGAGACCACGACCGACAGAATCGTGGCCGTGGACGACTTCACCGTCCGCTTTGAGTTCGCGAATCCAAACTCGCTCTTCCTCGAACTGAGCCGCGGCGTTGCCGGCGGCGAAGCCGGTCTGTGGAGCCAGTCGGCGCCGCACTACGTGCAGAAGTACCATCCCGACTACAACCGCATGGACAAGTACGACGATCCCAAGGAGCAGTTCCAGAAGGAGGTGCAGGACCGGCTGCCCTTCCAGATGACGATTCAGGACCCCGAGCGCCCGGTTCTCTGGGGCTGGAAGCCGTTCGAATACGCTGAGGGGCAGATCGCCCGCCTCGACCGTAACCACTACTTCCACTGCGTCGACCGCTGGGGGCAGCAGATGCCCTACGTCGAAGTGATGGAGAACCTTCTGCTTGGCTCACGCGACAAGGATGTCATCTTGCTCAAGCTGGTCGCGGGGGAGACCCACTGGGAGCGCCGTCTCGGCTCTGTTACCGACGTGCCTTTCCTTAACGAACAGGCCGGCGACACCCTCGATTTCATCTACACCATCAAGCCAGAAGGCGCACAGCAGGGCATCTACTTCAGCGCACACGCCGATGATGAAAACATGGACGCCCTCCTCAAGCAGGCCGACTTCCGCCGCGCCCTCTCTATCGCAATCGATCGCGCCACCATCAACGAGACCGCCTACTTCGGCCTCGGCAAGATCGGCCACGGCTTCAGCCTCCCGGGTGTCTTCGACCCCGAGATCGATGGCAAGTGGGTCGACTACAATCCCGAAGCTGCATCGCAGATGCTGGACGACCTCGGCATTACGGAGAGAGACGACGAAGGCTTCCGCACCTACGAAAACGGCGAAACCATGACCTTCATTCTCGGCTCCGCCCCCGGCTGGCATCCCGGCGCACAGGAATCCGCGGAGATCGCCGCGGAGGGCTGGAACGCAATCGGGCTGCGTACCGTCGTCACCGTTGCGTCGCCCGGCGACATGATCGCCGAGTGGAGAGAGGGAATCTCGCACGCCTATGTTCGTTCCAGCATTGGCGGCGACGTCATGTTCGACCTCAAGCACAGCACGGGGCTGCGCTGGGGCGCCCCCTCCTATCGCTGGTGGGTGACAAGGGATCTGCCTGCTGACGAAGTCCAGGGCGTTGAACCGCCCGACGACCTCAAGTACTTCCTCGAACTGGGTGACAAAATCCTCAGCGTCATCAGCGAGGAAGAACGCGAAGAGCTGATCCACGAACGCCGCGTCTGGATGGCCGATACCTGCTGGTTTATCGGCATGGTTCAGACCGTGCCTCACGTTCTGGTCGCCAACAAAAAGCTGCGCGGCATCTGGGGCAGGGAAGAGGAGATTCCCTGGAAACTCGGCGCGGGTGACGAGGAGTTCTGGCCGCGTTCCTGGTTCTGGACCGAATAGCGGTTGCCGCTCACTTGCGGGCATTTCGCTGCGGGCATTTCGCTGGCCGCCTTTCGAAAGACATTGCCTGATCTAGAATGCGGAGCCTTTCACAGATCTTCAACTGTTGGACAAGTCCGGCGATCTGTGGAAGGCTCTTTCTTGCCCGGCCGCGTCGTTCCGCCGGTCACAGGCCGTACTCCTTTGGAATTCCGTGAAAACCTACATCTTGCAGCGCTTCATCCAGATGATCATTGTCATGGTCGTGGTCATGCTGGTCAGCTTCATCATCGTGGAACTCCCGCCCGGCGACTTCCTCACCACCCTGCGCGAGCAGCTCACTGAGCAAAACGTCGACCCCAAGGTCATCGACTCGACCGTCGAAATGTACCGGGCGCGCTACGGCCTTGGCGAGAACTGGTTCATCCGCTTTGGCAAATGGGCGTGGTCCCTGATGAAGGGCGACATGGGATATTCGATGCAGCACAACCGCCCCGCCAGCGAACTCATGGGAGAGCGCCTCAGCCTGACAATCTGGATCAGCATTGCCACCCTTATCTTCATGTTCGTGGTGGCCGTCCCCATAGGCATGCTCTCCGCCATCAAACAGTACTCGGCCTGGGACCACTCCTTCACTTTCCTCGCGCTATTGGGGGTCTCCGTGCCCAGCTTCATTACGGCGCTCGTCTTTCTGCTGCTGTCGGTCACCTTGCTCGGCGCGACCACCGTTGCCGGCCTCTTCTCCCCCGAATATGTGACGGCTGAATGGTCTTGGGCCAAGTTCGTGGATATGCTCAAGCATGTCTGGATCATTCTGTTTATCGTCGGGCTGGGCGACACCGCCGGCACGATCCGCGTCATGCGCGCCCGCATGCTCGACACCCTTGGCGAGCCATACATCGACACGGCCCGCATGAAAGGGCTGTCCGGCGCCAAAGTCTACTTTCGCCACGCTCTGCGCGTCGCCATCAATCCCATCATTTCCAGCATCGGCCTGCGCTTCCCGCAAATCATCAGCGGCTCGACCATCGTCGCCATCGTTCTGACGCTCCCCCTGATCGGCCCTCTGCTGCTCGATGCCTTGCTCGGCGAAGACGTTTACCTCGCCTGCAGTATTCTGGTCGTCCTGACGCTGGCCCTCGTTATCGGCAACTTCCTCGCGGACCTCGCCCTGGCTTGGCTTGACCCGCGCATACGATTCGAAAACTGAAAGGAGCGTTCGGTGGAGCAGAATGTTGGGGAGAACGGCCGGCTGCCGCAGGAGGAAATCGAGGCGGAAGAGCGCTTCGACGTAACCAAACAGGTCTCCTATGGCCGTCTCATCTATCTGCGCTTCCTCAGAAACCATGCTGCCGTGGTCGCCGCCTTCGCGCTGGTATTCATCTATCTGATAACGCTGGCCTGTCCTTTCTTCGCGCCTTACGATCCCAACACTCGTTTCCTCGAGAAGGTCGCGCATCCTCCCCTTCTGCCCGCGTTCATCGACGGCGAAGGTCAGTTCCACCTGCGGCCGTTCGTTTTCGCCACCGTGCAGTCACGCGACCCGAAAACGATGGAGCGCATTTACGCGCAGGACACGGGCCGGCGCTTTCCTTTGCGCCTCTTCGTGCGCGGCGACGAGTACGACTTTCTCTTCTGGCACAGCGACCTGCACCTCTTCGGCGCGCAGGATTCGCCCGTCTTTCTGCTGGGCACCGACACCCAGGGCCGCGATCTCTTTTCCCGCATCCTCTTCGGCGGCCGCATCTCAACCACTGTCGGCCTGATCGGCGTCGCTATCAGCCTCGTTCTCGGCATTGTCGTCGGCATGGCATCCGGCTACTTGGGCGGTGCGGTCGACGCCGTGATCCAGCGCGGCATCGAGGTTCTCCTCTCCTTTCCGAGCCTGCCGCTGTGGATGGCCCTCTCTCTGTCTCTGCCCCGGCACTGGAGCTCAATTCGCATCTTTCTGCTCATCACCATCCTGCTTTCGATTGTCGGCTGGGGCGGCCTGGCGCGCGTCGTGCGCGGCATGACGCTCGCAGTCAAATCCGAAGAGTTCGTGCTCGCGTCCCGCATGGGCGGCGGCGGTACCTGGTGGATTCTGCTTCGCCACATCCTGCCCACCAATCTGAGCTACGTAATCGTGGCCGCGACGCTCGCCGTGCCCGGCATAATTCTCGGCGAAACTGCCCTGAGCTTTCTCGGCCTTGGCATCCAGCCCCCCATGATCAGTTGGGGCGTGCTGCTCCAGGACGCGCAGAAAGTCTCGTTTCTATCGCAGATGCCCTGGCTGATCGCCCCGGCCTTCTTTATCATGGCGACCGTCCTCGCCTTCAACTTCATCGGTGACGGGCTGCGCGATGCCCTTGACCCATACTCCAACTTCTGATTTCCTGCTATCCTGATTCCTGCTGTCCCGATACGTACTTCCAGCCGATCTCAGCCTGATGAACAGCGCTCCCGATTCCGAAAAAGTCCTCGATATCCGAAATCTCCAAGTCAGCTTTCGCTCAATCGCCGGCGCCACGCGGGCGGTCAACGGTGTCAGCCTCGACGTGCGCAGCGGCGAGATCGTCGGTCTGGTCGGCGAAAGCGGCTGCGGCAAGAGCGTCACAATCCGCAGCATCGTCGGCCTGGTCCCTTCGCCGCCGGCCCTGTTTGAAGACGGCGAAATCTGGCTTCGAACTCGGCGCGGCATGACCGAGACGCTTTCCCTGCACAAGAACACGAAGGCGCTGCGGCAGATTCGCGGGCGCGATGTCTCAATGATCTTCCAGGAGCCGATGCGCTCCGTCCACCCGATGATGACAATCGGCAAGCAGATCACCGAGGGAATCCTCGAGCACGAGGTCGTCGACCCCGCCGAAGCCTATGACCGCACCGTCGAAATGCTCGACCTTGTCGGCCTGCCCAATCCCGCCGCCCAGATGAATCGCTACGCGCACGAGCTTTCCGGCGGCATGAGGCAACGCGCCCTGATTGCCCTCGCCCTGGTATGCCATCCCCAGCTCCTGCTCGCGGACGAGCCGACCACGGCGCTCGACGTAACCATCCAGGCCCAGATCCTCGAACTGATCCGGGACCTGCGCGACCGCATGCGTATGTCCGTGCTGCTCATCACCCATAACATGGGCGTCGTCGCCAACCTCGCCGACCGCATTTCCGTCATGTATCTGGGCAGGATCATGGAAACCGGCACGGTTGAGGAGATCTTCAAGGAGCCGGCCCACCCCTACACGCACGGCCTTCTGGCGTCGATGCCGAGCCTTTTCAGCCAGCCCAAGACGCGCCTGCAATCCTTGCGCGGCGTCGTCCCCGAGCTCGCCATGGTGCCCAAGGGCTGCGTCTTCGCCGACCGCTGCCCCCATGTCATGCCCAAGTGCGACGAAACGCCGCCCGTGATCGAACTGCGTTCCGACCATAGCGCGGCCTGCTGGCTCTATGCCGATGTTGGAGAGCCGCGCGGGGCGCCCGCCGTTGCAGACCAGCCGTCTCTCCCCGGTGACCGCCCGCCGCTTGATTCCCCGCCAAGAGTCGAAACAATCCCGCTGGCCGGGTCTGAACCGGCGGCAGACACTGCCCGGGCCGCGCCTGCCGGGAGCGAAGTTGCCCAATTGCAGATTGAAAGCGTTGCGCTCCACTATCCCATTCTCAGGGGCCTCCTGCGGCGTCAGGTTGGGACGGTCCGCGCCGTAGACGGCGTCGATCTGACGATCCGCCGCGGTGAGACGCTTGGCCTTGTCGGCGAGTCCGGCTGCGGCAAGACATCGGTTGGCCGCCTCGTTGCACGCCTGGTCGAGCCGACGGCCGGTCATATCCGCTTTGGCGCCGGCGGGGGTCTTGAAGAGATCACCCACATTTCGCAAAAGGAGATGAAGCGCGTCCGCCGCTCGATGGGTATGGTCTTTCAGGATCCCCTCTCCTCCCTGAACGCGCGCATGAACATCCGCAACATCGTCGGCGAACCGCTCATGCTTCATCAGCTGGCTAAGGGAAGGGCTGTCGATGACCGCGTGGGCGAACTGCTGGAGATGGTCGGGCTGAGAGCGGCGCACCAGAGCCGCTTTCCCCATGCTTTCAGCGGCGGACAGCGTCAGCGGATCGCCATCGCCCGCGCCCTGGCCACCGAGCCAAGCTTCCTGGTTGCCGATGAGCCGGTTTCGGCCCTTGATGTTTCCGTCCAGGCCCAGATCCTCAATCTCTTGCTGACACTCCAGCAGCAGCTCAATCTGTCGATGCTCTTCATCGCGCACGACATCGCCGTCGTCCGTCATGTCAGCGACCGCATCGCCGTGATGTATCTGGGCAAGATCGTCGAACTTGGCGAAGCCCGCGCAATCTGCGTCCGGCCCGTTCATCCTTACACGGAAGCGCTCCTGGCATCCATCCCTCTGCCCATGCCTGGGCTGGAGACGTTGCGGGAGATGCCCAAAGGCGATCTGCCCGACCCCGCCAACCCGCCCGCAGGTTGCCGTTTCCATACTCGTTGTCCCTACAGCCAGCCGGTCTGCGAGCGGGAGGAGCCGCCGCTGCGACCCTTGGCCGGGGATGCAGACCACTTCGGCGCCTGCCACTTCCAGGATGAACTGCAGCTTCAGGGCGTTGAGGAGATCGGCGAACTGGGCGCCTCTCAGTAATTCATCGAGTCGCATTTTACGCCGCTAAGGAGTTGACATGCCTGTCCGGATGGCCCAGTACGGAACAAAGCATTCACACGCTGCGGGCAAAATAACCGCCATGCAGGAAAATCCCGGAGTTGAACTGGTCGGCGTCTATGAGCCTGACGCAGAGTACCGTGCGCAGCTCGCAGATTCCGATACCAGTTTCGCCACCGTGCATTGGTTCGAGTCGGCGCAGGAGATGCTGTCCGACCCTGCTATCGTCGCGGTAGCGTCCGAAGGGCTTAACGTCGAGAGCCTCGACCAGACCGAGGAAATCGTGGCGGCGGGCAAACACGTATGGTACGACAAAGCGCCCGGAGACAACTGGACGCAATGGCAGCGCGTCGTGGCCGCCGCCCGCGAGAAGAACCTGCTCATTCAGATGGGTTACATGCTGCGCTACCACGACGGATTCCAGCAGATCGCCGAATGGGCCGGCAGAGGTCTCCTCGGTCATGTCTTCTCAATCCGCGCCCACATGTCAACCAACATTCCTGTTGACCGTCGCAGGCAGATCAGCGCCCACCGGGGCGGCATCTTCTACGAGCTCGCCGGGCACATGCTCGATCAGATCATCTGGATTCTTGGCAGGCCCGCCAGGGCTGCCTGCTTTTTGCGCACCGATGATCACGGTACAGGCCAGCGCGTCGACGGGTTCGCCGACAACACTTTGGGCGTCTTCGAGTTTGACGGGGCCATGGCAATCGTGGACATTGCGGCGATGGAAACGCAGCCGATGGCCCGCCGCTACGAAGTCTACGGTACCGCCGGCAGCGCTATCATCGTCGAGCCCTTCGAACCGGGTTCGCTCATCCGGCTCTGCCTGGCGGAGGATGCCGGAGAATACGCCGCCGGTGTGCAGATGGTCCCATTCCAGGCCCGCTCGCGCCAGGAACTTTACCACCGGGAACTGAAGGCTTTCCTGCGCGCCGTCGCCGGCGAGCAGGAGCCGGACAGGCGGCCTGAGCACGATCTTCTCGTACAGGAGATCCTGCTGCGCGCCGTGGGAACGCTCGTGGACTGACGATATTCTACTGTTCTTAACGGGGTGGAACAATGAAATGCATCGGTATTGAGTTTCCGGAACTGGGCAAGACCAGGCTCTTCGATCTGCCTGACCCACCCCAACCCGGCCCGACCGAGATTGTCACGCGGACGCTCTTTTCGGGCGTCACCAACGGCACCGAGCGCCACAGCTTGATGGCGGACTTTGGCAGCCGCTTCCCGGCCCGCTCGGGCTACCAGCATGTAAGTGTTATTGAGGAGGTGGGGCGTAGCGTCGATCAGTTCTCAGCGGGCGAGACGGTGTTTCTGGGCAATCACGGCGGCCACCGGGGCTGGCACCTGGTCGATCTGGCCGCCTCCAACGAACGCCAGCGCCTCTGCCTCTGCCTTCCGCCCGATATGGAGCATGAGTATTGCGCTCTCTTCGGCATCGCAGGCGTAGGCTTCAGGCACTCGCGGCGCATCCGCGTCGCCGCGCCGATGCGCGTCTGGGTTGCCGGCCTGGGCTTGATCGGCCAGTCAGTGGCGCAAGCCTCGCGGGCGCTCGGCGCCCATGTCACCGTCACCGACGTCGACCCGCGCCGCCTGCGGATCGCAGCGCAGCTCGGCGCCCACCGCGTGATCGACATCAGCGGCGATAGCGCCGTCGAGTCTCTCACTGAGGGCGGGCCTTATGACCGGATCGTCGACGCCTGCGGCGCGCCCGACCTTTTCGACTTCATCTACGAGCACAAGTTGCTCGCGCTCTACGGCGCGATCGGCGCGTTGGCCGGCCGCCAGCCCACCGTCTTTCACCAGACGATGCTGCACGCTCTGCGCGCGTCGATCGAGTCGTCATCCCACTTTACGTTGGAAGATCTGGGAATCCTGCGCCATTTTTGCCGGTTGGGCACGGTTCGCATCGCGCCATTGGTGACGCACCGTGTCCCGGTGGACGATGCCCCCGCCATTTACGCAACCATGCGCGACGACCCGGCTGAACTCCTTGGCGTCATCTTCGACTGGCAAACTTGAGATGCGACCAACGTAAGAAAGAACGCTTTCCTCTTAAGAGAAGCAGCTTCTTCAACGAAACAACCCTACCCGTTCGGAAGTACGAAATAGAAGCGGGCGCCGCCTGCCCCGCGATTTTCAACGCCGATGACGCCGCGGTGGGCTTCGACAATGGCCTTGGCGATAGTGAGGCCGAGGCCGGAGCCGCCGCCGCGGGCGCGGCTGCGCGACTGCTCGACGCGGTAGAACTGTTCAAAGACTTTGGGAAGACTCTCTACAGGGATGCCCGGCCCAGAATCGAAGATGTCGACGCGCACCCCGCCAAAGACCCCCTGTGCGCTTACGGCGACGGAGCCGCCTTGGGGCGTGTGACGCAGGGCGTTGCCGATCAGATTGGTCAGGACGCGGCCGATGAGGCCGGCGTCGAGCCGGACGGGATCGACGCGCGGGTCGGCGCTGCCGGAGAGCCCGATGCCGAGTTCTTCGGCCTGGACGGCGAAGCTCTCCAGCGTGTCGGAAATCAGATCGGACAGCGAGATGGGCTGGCGGTCCAGTTGGAGGCCCCCGGCTTCAATTTCGGCCATCTCGAACAGCTCGTCGATCAGGACCGAGAGGGCGGCCGCGTCGAACTGGATCGTGCGCAGGTAGCGCTGTATTTCATTCGGGTCCGTGATGTAGCCGTCGGCCAGCGCTTCCACGAGGGCCTGGATTGAGGCCAGGGGCGTGCGCAGATCATGGCCGATCCAGGCCAGCAGATTGCGGCGCATCTGTTCGGTTTCGCGGTGCCGGCTTTCTGCCGCCTCAAGCCGGGCAGCCATCTGGTTAAACGTTTCTCCGAGCCGCGCCAGTTCATCTTTGCCGACTACATCTACGCGCACGTCCCGCTTGCCTTCGGCGATGGCGAATGCGGCCCGGTCCACCCACTGTATCTTCTCGGTCAGGGCGGTCGAGAGGAAGTAGCCGAGCGCGGTGGCGATGCCGCCGGCAAAGATGAGAAGCACCGCGGCCAGGCGTAGGTCGTGATCGCTGGCGAACATGAGCCGGGCGGTGACAAAGACGTTGAGAAAGGTGAGCAGGCTGGCGAATCCGTAACCGCCAAGTAGCGTCCAGCTGAGGCGGGGCGAGTAGTGGAGCCAGCCCAGGCGGTAGACCAGGTAGACTGCCGCGACGGACAGGATCGCTGTGGCTGTGAGGAACTGCGCCATCGCCCACAGCTCCTCGGTCGGTGGCGTGAGGACGGCCAGGAACAGGAGCAGGCCGCCGAGGACGGCGACTATCACGCCGAGGAGAAAGCGGACGGACGGCGAAGCGGGCGATGCGGAAATGGTAGTTGTATTCATAGGATCCCTGACTGGTGACCAGTTCGGAGTCCTTTGCCGGTTACCGCTCCTTACTCTCCCGTTTCAAAGCGATAGCCAACACCCCAAACGGTAATGATATGTTGCGGGCTGGAAGGGTCCTGCTCGATCTTCTCGCGCAGGCGGCGCACGTGGACGGTCACGGTGCTGGCGTCGATGAACTCTGACACGCCCCAGACCTGATCCAGCAACTGGTCCCGGTTAAAGACCTGGTTGGGATTGCTGGTGAACATCCACAGCAGATCGAACTCTTTGACTGTGAGGGGTATTTCCTTGCCCGCGACGGTCGCCTGGCGGGTGCGGGGGTCAATGTGAATATCGCCGCAAGTTACGGGTTGGTCGCCGCCCGGGGGCGCCGGGGCCTGCTGCGTGCGCCGCAGGACAGCTCTTACCCTGCTGACAAGTTCACGCGTGCTGAAGGGTTTGACAACATAGTCGTCTGCGCCCAGCTCCAGGCCGAGAATTCGGTCGATTTCGTCTCTACGGGCTGTCAGAAGGATGATGGGAATCGAGCCGGCCGCCCGCACCTGGCGCGTAATCTCGTAGCCGTCCACGCCCGGCAGCATTACGTCGAGGATGAACAGGTCCGGCGGGTCGGTTTCCAGAAGATCCAGGGCCGACCGCCCATTGTCCACCACGGTTACGTCGAATCCTTCCCGCGCCAGGTAGAGTTCGACAACCTCACTGATGCTGGGTTCGTCGTCAACGACCAGGATTTTGACGCCGGCCATGGCTGGTGGACTTCCTTACAAAAGTGCCGGGGAGAACTGTTCGCAACGCCAATGGTTAAGATTCCGGTAATCTTTACCCACTGGCAGAGCAATTTCCTGCTGGTATACTATAAATTGCGGAACATTAAGTTGCGAAACATTGCCGGTACCATTGTTGCATAACATGTTCATTTAACCAATCTCTAGGAGGAACCTACCCCATGCAATTAAGAAAACCGCTCTCATTGATTCTCATAGCGATACTGATGTTCTCGAGCGCGGTCGTCTTGCTTCCCGCTGAAACTGCCCTGGCGCACGAAGGGGACGACAAGATGGACGAAGGCGTTGCCTTCCTGGTGCGCATTGAGAACGTCTCCGCTGACAGCGACCTGCCTACGCCGTTTGCGCCGGGCGTCTGGGTACTGCACAGCGAGCCGGGTCCTCTCTTCATAGAAGGTGAAGCGGATAAGGGATACGGCCTGGAGGCGCTGGCTGAGGACGGCGACCCGTCCGCATTGGCTGAAGCCCTGAACGGCATGGGCCTCCGTGCAGGCGTCTTCAATACCCCAGCCGGCGCCGATGGGCCTGGTGTAGCGTTGCCGGGCGGCGCCTATGAGTTTGAGGTGAAGGCCTCGCCTGACACGCCCTACCTCTCCTTTGCCACTATGTTCGTGCAGTCCAACGACCTTTTCATCGGGCCGGGAGAGGCGGGCATAGCCCTCTTCGATATGGACGGTATGGCCATGGAAGGCATGCAGGACATAACGGCTGAACTGGAGTTGTGGGACGCCGGCACCGAAGCGAATGAGGAACCGGGCGTTGGCGGCGAACAGGCGCCCCGACAGTCCGGGCCTAATATGGGCATTCCCGACGTCGACGATACAGTTCGGGTCGTGGATGACGGCTACGCCTATCCCGATGTCTCCGCCCTTGTGAAGGTCACCATCGACAAGGCGATGATGATGGAGGGCGAGATGATGTCCGACAAGGACGACGAGATGATGTCCGACAAGGACGACGAGATGATGTCGGACAAGGACGACGAGATGATGTCCGACAAAGATGACAAAATGATGTCGGACAACGACGGTATGATGGGCGGCGACATCATGTTGATGGAAGAAGGGGACACGCCCTATACCGTAGCCAGAGGTGACACCCTCGGCTCTATCTCCCGCCGCGCCTACGGCGCCAGCAAGTACTGGGAGGTGATTTGCAGCGCAAACGGGCTGGCGAACTGCAATCTCATCCATGTCGGCGCTGAGCTGATGCTCCCGTCGCCTTCCGACGCCATGGCCAAGATGGACATGATGATGATGGGCGATAAAGATGGCATGATGGCCGAGAAGGACGGGATGATGTCCGATAAGGACGACAAGATGATGTCGGACAAGGATGACAAAATGATGTCCGACAAAGACGGCATGATGAAAGACGACGGCATGATGATGGGAGACATCATGTTGATGGAGGATGGAGACACGCCTTACAAGGTGGTGGGCGGAGACACGCTTGGAGGCATCGCCAAGCGCGCTTACGGCAACGCCAAATACTGGAAGGCCATCTGCAGCGCCAACGAGCTGGAGAACTGCAACCGCATCAATGTCGGCGACGAGTTGCTGCTGCCCACGCAGGCTGACGCCGCAGAGATGATGGACAGCATGATGATGGACGACGGTATGGACGCGATGGACAAAAAGGACGATATGTAGGGATTGAGGATGTAGGGATTGAGGATGCAGCGATTGAGGGTCCCCCGACCCGCAGTGAGGTACGGAGGCGCGCAGTGCGCGCCTCCCTTTGCACACAATAGACACTGAGATGATCGTGAAAACTCTTACCAAAGCATTCACCGACAATGGAGTCGGACGCGGAATGCCCTTCCGAACCGTTCTGCTGACTCTTCTGCTGACGTTGATCAGTGGGCTGCTGCTGGCCGGCTGCGCTATGCCGGAAGCGATTTCGACCCAGGGCAGTCAGAGCGATCAGGGCGCGAAAGTTGAAGCGATTCAAACTCGAGTCGCGCAGGAGCGGGCCGGGCAAGCTTCGGACAAGGAAGATGCGATGGCCGGCGCAAGCGATGGCGCGCAGGGTCAGTCTGCTGCTGCCGGAGAGTCCGGCGGCGCGTTGGTCCCCGGACCGACCGCGGAACAGCTGGAACTTCTGGCCAAATTGCGGCCGCAGGGAGAGGCGCCGGAGCTTCTCAACCAGGTATGGCTGAACTCGGAGCCGCTGAAGCTGGCCGATTTGCGGGGCAATGTCGTACTGGTCGAGTTCTGGACCTATGGGTGATACAACTGCGTAAACGTAATTCCCTCGTTGAGGGAATGGCATCGGAAGTACGCAGATGACGGTTTTGTGATTATCGGCGTTCACACGCCTGAGTTCAGGCACGAACGGGACGTGCAAAACGTCGAGAACTCCCTTACCCGGCTGTCGATCCCATTCGCAGTTGCAATCGACAATGACTGGAAGACGTGGCGCTCCTATAACAACCGCTACTGGCCGGCGATGTACTTCATCGACAAGACCGGACAGATCCGCTACCTTAAGATCGGTGAAGGCCAGTACGGATACTCGGAATCGGTGATTCAGGCGCTGCTGGCCGAACCATACACGGCCAACTAGCTTGGAACAATCGATTCTCCAGTCCAATACCTTGTTTCTAAGCGGACCGTTCGGCGCCGGCAAAACGACCGCGGCGATTGAGCGCGTCCTGTGGCTGCTGCGCCAGGAGCGTGTAAGAGGCGACCAGATTCTGGTACTGGTGCCCCAGCGCAGCCTGGGACAACCCTACCAGGAGGCGTTACTCAGTTCTGAGCTGCCCGCGGGTGCCCTGGTGCAGGTGACGACGACTGCCTCTCTTGCCCGTTCGAGTGTGGCGCTATACTGGCCGCTGGCCGCGCCCGCGGCCGGCTTCGCTGCTCCCCACAGAGAACCGACCTTTCTCAACCTGGAGACGACGCAGTACCATATGGCCGGTCTGGTGGAGAGAGCGGCCCAGCAGGGAGAGTTCGACGCGATTCGTCTGCAGAGGAGTCGCATCGTCAGCCAGGTGCTGGACAATCTGAACAAGGCTGCTCTGCACGGTTTCACTCTGGAGGAGGCCTACGGCCGCCTTGAGAGCACCGTTCCGCCTGGCGAGAAGATGGTCGCCCGGTTGAATGTTTTGCGTACGGGTCTCCGCATCAGCCAGGAGTTCCGGCAGCTGTGTTTGCAGGAATCGCTGGTCGACTACAGCCTGCAGATGCAGATCTTTTTGCAAGTGATACTCGAGAACGAATGGTGCAGGACCCATCTGTTCCGCAGTTTTCGCCATCTGATCTTCGACAATGCCGAGGAAGAAACTTTCGCGGCGCAGGAGCTCGTGCGCCGCTGGCTGCCCCAGTTGGAGAGCGCGCTGATCGTGTACGATGAGGATGGCGGCTACCGCGCATTCTTGGGGGCGGACCCGCCGAATGCTGAACGTTTGGCTCGCTTCACGGAGAAACGCATCCGGTTGCGGCGGTCGTTCGTCGCTGCGCCCGGTTCCTCTGAGCTGATCGGCCGCATCAACCGTGCCGTCGGCGGGCAAGTCCTGAAGGGCAGGGAAAAGGGCAGGGAGGAGGACGCGGAAGGCGAGCCGGACTTGAAGGACGGCAGTCCGATTGTGTTTCCCGATAGCTCGCACCGTTTCTACCCGCAGATGATCGAGTGGACTGTAAACAGGATCGAGCGGCTGGTCAAGGAAGAAGGGGTGGCGCCGGGAGAGATCGCGGTGCTGGCGCCCTTTGTGAGCGATGCTCTGCGTTTCAGTTTGCTGTCCCGATTGGAGGAGAGAGATATTCCTGCAAGCAGCCACCGGCCCAGCCGGGCCCTGAACGCCGAGCCCGCGGTGCGGACGCTGCTCACTCTGGCCGCGCTCGCGCATCCGGTCTGGCAACGGCGGCCGCCGCGATCGGATGTGGCGCTGGCTCTTGAAAGCGCTCTCGCCCCCTTGGATCCCGTGCGGGCCAGTGTGTTGGCGCAGGCGGCATACAGCGACAGGGACGGTGCCGACGGCGTGCTGACCGCCTTTGAAGAGCTGCGGGGAGACGTGCAAAAGCGTGTTTCGTTCGCTGCCGGAGAGATATACGAAGGGCTGCGCGAATGGCTGGCCGGCTACAGGGCGGAAAGCGAGTTTTCGCCGCTGGACCGGTTCTTCGCCCGCATTTTTGGCGAAAAGCTGAGTCAGCCGGGATATGGGTTCCACGAACAGCCGGACGCCGCCCGGCTGGCGGATCAGCTGGCCCGATCGGCGCGCAACTTTCGCTGGGCGATAGGAGAGAGCGCCTTCGCGGTCAATGGCGGCGAGCAGGAGAACGGTGTCGGGGACGGTCCCCTTTCTTCCTCGCAACTTGAGACAGGCAGGGCCTACGTCGACCTTGTGGAAAGCGGCGCGCTGGGCGCGCTCTATCTGCCGGCGTGGACGGTTGAGGATGACGCTGTGTTTATTGCGCCGGCATACACCTTCTTGATGCGGAACCGCGCCGTGGATGTTCAGTTCTGGCTCGATGTCGGGGCGGAGGGCTGGTGGCAACGCATTCACCAGCCGCTGACCCATCCCTATGTTCTCTCAAGAAACTGGCCCCGAGACAGGAGTTGGGGTGACTCCGACGAGATCCGCAGCCGGCAGGATAGTCTGCGGCGCCTGTTGATCGGTCTCCTGCGGCGCACGCGGCGCAGCGTGTACCTGGGTTTGAGTGAATATGGCGAGAGAGGAATGGAGCAGCGGGGGCCTCTTCTGAATCTGCTCAATCGTGTCCAGGTACAGGCATAGATTCAACCTTTTCACGGTACGTGAAGCGCTGATTTCGGCACCCGCTCTGGACGCTGCGGCGACGCAGTTCAGGCGGGCTTTTTTTGCGGGCTTTTGCCGAAACTGTTCCCCTGTATTACAATGTTTTGACCCTCGTACCTGTACCTGACCTTCCCCGTTTGCACGAGGCATTCGGGCCAGCGGCCTCCACCCATTTGAGACCTGACAACCTCTGCGAACCGTGAATAGCGACTTCATATTTGGCATCCACGATTTTGGCGGCGAAGAGCACATGCGCGCGGCCGGGAAACCGGGCTGGATCGTGTTCAGCGAGGTGGTGGGCCATGATCCGAACGATCTCACGGGCAAGGATTACAGTTCACTCAGCCGTCAGGGACTGGGCGTGATCGTTTGCCTGAACAATGGTTACTTTCCCCAGGGCACCCTGCCGCCGAGCAGCGAGTATGCCAACTTCGCTCGCCGCTGCGCCAATTTTGTGAGCGCCAGCAAAGGGTGCAGCCGCTGGGTCATCGGCAATGAGATGAACTATGCGATCGGGCGTCCCAGCCAGGCGTCGGCGCTCGATACGCGCCAGCACTTTGGCGACGCGCCGGCCGGCGACCCGACTCTGCGGAACCTGCCTGATCGGTTTAGCGCACTGCTGAACGCAGACGACAGGGAGGCGGTCTTGGATACGGTGGAAGGTGAGGAGTTGATTACGCCTCAACTCTACGCCAACTGCTACGGCATGTGCCGCCAGGCGATTCATGGCCTGGAGGGTCGTGATGAGGACCAGGTGTTGGTGGGCGCGGTGGCCCCATGGAACACGCAAACGGTCTATCCCGGCAACCCCAGCGGCGACTGGATAAAGTATTTTCAGGACATTTTGCTTCAGTGCGGGGCCAGTGGCTGCGACGGAATCACGTTGCATACCTTTACCCATGGGGCGAATCCTACCCTGATTCTGGACAACAGCAAGCTGCCGGATTTCCCCCAGCATCACTGTCACTTCCAGGCATACCGGGACTTCATGCATGCGATCCCGGTCAACATGCGCCAGTTGCCCGTGTACATAACGGAAACTGACCAGGCCGGTCCTTGGGAGAACATCAACCGGGGATGGATTCAGGCAGCCTATGCCGAAATCGATCGCTGGAATCGCCAGAACGCGCAGAAGATTCAGGCGCTGGTGTTGTACCGCTGGCCGCAGTTGGACCGCTGGCATATCAAGGGGAAAGAGGGCGTAATCAGAGATTTTCGCGCTGCGTTGCGCCACGACTATCGCTGGAACGTAGAGACTGAACTCGCTCAGCAGGAGCGGCGGGTGGAGCGCGAGCCGGAAAGTCAGCCGGAAGCGCGCCCGAACCTTCAGCCGGAGGAGCCGGCAGTGCCGGGGCCCGCCGGCGTTGTAGAGGAGCGGCAGGAGGTCGAAGTCACCGAAGAGATGAGAATGGGCCGCGGGATGGTGTACAGGGTGCAGTGGCTGAAGGGGAAACCCCCGAGCCCGCTTTTCCCGGGCCAGGTTATCAATTTCCCGGTGACGGTCCGAAATACGGGTACGATTGCCTGGCCGGCTGAGGGACCGCAACAGGTGTCTCTCGGCTATCATTTTTTCCAGAACCGGCAGGAACTGCCCTACCCTGACGGCAGCCCGGTTCTTACCGAACTGCCCAATGACGTGGCGCCTGGCGAAACGGTCACCATTGACGCGCAGATGGTCATTCCCGACAGCCCAGGCAACTACACGCTTGTCCTGGACCTGATCAGCGGTGGTGAAAACTGGTTCCAGACGATGCAGTCGGACATACTCACCCGCTGGCTGAGTGTGAGCAAGGCGCCCCGGATGCCTGACGCGGAGCAGGCCGCTGAACCCGAAACTGAAACTGTAGAGCAACAGAAAGTAACGGCTGACCCGGCGCCGCAACCGGAAACGACTCCCGATCTGCAGGTGAGAGCGGAAGATCCTTGGTCTTCTCCGCCCCACGAGCCCCCGGTCGTCGATATCGCGTCCTCCTTACCGCGCGGTGAAAATCCCTTTGCCTTACGCACGCTCGATCAGATCCGGAGGCTGGTGATCTGTCACACCGGCGCGCCGTCGGGCGTGCCGATTCAGACCGTTGCGCAGGCCCATATATCGCAGGGTTACCCTGGAATCGCCTACCACTACTTCATTCTGGAATCGGGACAGATTCTCCGGGTGGCCGAGGTTGAGGCGGTGGTAAACGATGAGGCGGAGTGGAGCCTGACCGGCGTAAACATCTGCCTGGAGGGGAGCTTTGACGAAGCAGTGCCTCCCCCGGCCCAACTGACGGCGGCGGCCCGCTTGTGCGCCTGGATGCTGCCTGAATTCCAGCTGACGGCGGAGAGCGTGGTTGGAATGTGCGAGCTGTTGGACACTTCCAGCCCCGGAAGCACCTTCGACACCGGTCCTGCCTGGAAGGGCGCCCTCAACGAGAAGATTATCCAGTTCCTCACCTCTGCCCCGCTCTCGCCGCCGGCGCAGGGAGTAGATGAGGAGACGCCGGACGGCGGCCTTGCCCTGACCGAGCCGGAGAGGATTCCAGCGCCGAAACCGCCGGTCGAAGATGTGGTCGAACGTCTGCCGCGCGATTCACAGCGCTTTGTACGGCGTGAGGCTGGCGATGTCGAGTTTATCGTCATCAACCACACGGCTGCGCCGCCTATCACGCCGCTGCAGACGATTGCGGCGGCGTTCCATCGCCGGCTGCCCGGTATACTCTATCAGTTCTTCATCGCCTCCAACGGCGCAATCTACCAGACGCAACCGCTGATGGAAGTGGTTGACGGCCGAGTCCCCTATATTGCACGGGCGATCAACATCGGCTTTGCCGGAGAGTTCAGTGATGATATTCCGACGCCGGCACAGATCAAGTCGGGGCGGGAGTTGATCGCCTGGCTGATGGAGGAGTTCCCGCAGTTGACACTGGCAAGTATTCGCGGGGTGAACGAATTTATCAACCACACGTCTCCCGGAGAGCAATGGCTGCAAGGGCGGCGCTGGAAGGACATTCTTATCAACGCCGTGCGGACGGGGGCCGATCCGACAACGACGGTTGAAGCGCCTGCCGGACGCGAGCCGGGCCCCGGCCCGCAGGAACGGCCAGCGGAGAGCGTCCGGGCGGCGAACGGCCGGATGCAAACGCTGGGCGGCGAAGATCGCCGGTCGCAGGGGGGCGTACCGGACGCGCAAGAGCAACCGGTCCGGCGGGAATTGGTCGCTAGACCCCAGATTCGGGACATCAGCCATGATCTGCCCCGGCACGCCACCTTGCGCTACCGGCGCCGGCAGCTGGCCGCCATCACCCACATAGCCGTCCATCATACGGCCCTGCCGCCCCACGTCGGGCCGGAACAGATTGCCCGGGCGCACGTTGACGAAGATCTTGACCGGGGAAAGAGCGCCTGGTCCGGTATCGGGTACCACTACTTCATTCCCGCGGATGGTGAGATCCTGCAGACGCAGCCGGTGGAGCTGCGAACGCACCACGTCGACAGGCACAACTCTTACGCGATCGGCGTCGCATTTGCCGGCAGCTTCATGAACGGCGCCGTTCCGTCGCCGCAACAGATCCACTCCGGCGCCCGCCTGATCGCATGGTTGCTACAGGAGTTTGAGCTGCAGCCTGCCGATGTCTTGGGCCACAATGAGTTTTCGTACAATGCCACGCCGTGCCCGGGGAGCGAATGGCTGCAAGGCAATCGATGGCGCGACACGCTTATCGCAGAGATCGAGCGCGTCCGGAGCGGGATCCCTCCGTATCACTATGTCCTGTTTCCATCTGAGGCGTCGATGACCGAGACGTTGGCGAAGGCCGGCCACTATTTCGACGAGTTCAAGCCGGTTGCGGGCACTTTCCTTGAAGATGCGCTGCAGGCGAGGTATGTGACTTTGGTCGGCGCCGGGACGATCTCGACGGCGCAAGCTGAACGGCGCCTGACCGATGCAGGCGTTGAGATCGACCACCTGGAAGACTCTGACGCCATATCGGCCTCGCAGAGACTGCTGCAGCTGGCCCACGATGGACGCCGTTTCCGGTCCCTGCTCGAGCCATAACCGGCATGGAGACCGCCCTCAATCCACTGGGCGCCGGCTACCCGGTCAGCCTCCCAATCTTCGACGGCCCAATCGGGCTCCTGCTCCATCTGATCGAACGCGAAGAACTGGATATCACGGAAGTCTCGCTGGTGGCAATAACGGACCGGTACCTGCGCGCGATCGAAGCGCTGCAGGAGATCGATCCGGAAGCGCTGGCCGATTTCCTGGTCGTGGCGGCCCGCCTTCTCTACATCAAGAGCCGCGGCCTGCTGCCCCACCCGGAAAGTGAGGAGGAAGAGGAGGAGGGACAGAGCGAGGCGTTGCTCCGGCAGCTGCAGGACTACCGCCGTTTCAGAGCCGCGGCGGGCGAACTCCGGCTGCGCGCTTCGATCGGGTTGCGCACCAGTGCGCGAGCAACCCCGCCGCAGATAGACCGGAAGCTGGATCTGTCCGCTCTCACCATCCAAAAGCTGGCGGATGCGGCGCAGAGGGCTTTGAGCAGCTTCCCCAACGACCCGGATCTTCCCTCCGTTCGCTCATACCCGGTTACCGTTGCCGAAAAGATCGAGTCGATTCGAGAGCGGATAAGTGGCCGGGCAGAGGAGAATGGCAGGGCCGGCGGTTCACTGACTTTCTCGGCGCTTCTTTCCCAAAGCCGGAGCCGCCAGGAGATCATCGTTACGTTTCTGGCTGTTCTGGAGTTGATCAAGCAGAGGGAGATCGCTGCGGAACAGGAGGAGACTTTCGGTGAGATATTGCTGCGCAGCCTGCGGTAAGTGAAAACGGAGGCGCTAAAATGCGGTCCGGAGGGGGCCGGCGTCGTCTTGATGCGATGCCGGCCCCCGCACTGCTTTAGTCTGCAAGCGTACTTACGTCCCCGATTGGCAGGCCCTGGACCTGGGCCTTGAGAAGCCGGCGCATGATCTTGCCGGAGCGTGTCTTGGGAAGGCCGTCGACGATGTTCAACTCGGCGGGCACGGCGATCGGCCCGACTTCGTGGCGCACGTGAAGTTTGAGGGCGTCGATCAGATCGGAGTTGCCGCTGACGCCGTCGTTGAGGATACAGAAGGCGTGAATCACGTTGCCGCGCAGCTCGTGCGGAATGCCGACGCAGGCCGCTTCGGCCACGTCCGGATGGCTGACCAGGGCGCTCTCGATCTCGGCGGTGCCGAGCCGGTAGCCGCTGACCTTGATGACATCGTCCATGCGGCCGATGATCCAGAAGTAGCCGTCGTCGTCGCGGCGGGCGCTGTCCCCGGTGAAATACCAGCCCTGCTGAGCGAATTCGGACCAGTACTGTTCGACGTAGCGGTCCGGGTCTCCCCAGACGGTACGGGCCATTCCGGGCCAGGGGCGTTTAATGACGAGATAGCCGTCCTCGTTGGGCTCGCAGGTGGAGCCGTCTTCGCGCACGACGTCGGCTTCGATGCCGGTGAACGGCAGGGTGGCGCTGCCAGGTTTAAGGGCGACAACGGGCGTGGGCGTGATCATGAAGCCGCCGGTTTCGGTCTGCCACCAGGTGTCCATAATCGGGCAGTTTTCGCGGCCGATGACGCGGTGATACCAGCGCCACGCTTCCGGGTTGATCGGTTCGCCGACGCTGCCGAGGAGGCGCAGGCTGGAGAGGTCGTGCTGTTCGGCCCAGGCGTCGCCAAAGCGCATCAGGCCGCGAATGGCGGTCGGCGCAGTGTAGAGGATGCTGATGCCGTAGTCCTCGACGAGCTTCCAGTAGCGGTTGGGGTGGGGATAGTCGGGCGCGCCTTCGTACATGAAGCCGGTGGAGCCGAGAATCAGCGGCGCGTAGACGATGTAACTGTGTCCGGTAATCCAGCCGGGGTCGGCGGCGCACCACCAGAGGTCGTCCTCCTTCAGGTCGAAGACGTACTTCAGTGTGGTGGCGGTGTAAACCTGGTAGCCGCCGCAGGTATGGAGGACGCCTTTGGGCCGTCCGGTTGTACCGGATGTGTAGAGGATGAAGAGAGGATCTTCGGCATCCATCGGTTCCGACTCGCACACGGGACTGGCGATTGGGAGAGCCATCTCCTCGTGCCACCAGTGATCGCGGCCGGGGGTCATCTGCACGTCCTGCATGGTGCGTTGGTATACGATTACCGTATCCACGATGGAACTGCGCTTGACCGCCTCGTCGGAGATGTCCTTGAGGTTGACGGTTTTGCCTCGCAGCCAGGCGCCGTCACTGGTGATCAACACCCTGGACTGGGCGTCGTCAATGCGGCTGGCGAGGGCCTGCTCGCTGAACCCGCCGTATACGACTGAGTGTACGGCGCCAATCTTGGTAACGGCCAGCATCGCGATCATCAGTTCGGGGGTCCGTCCCATGTAGATGGTCACGGTATCGCCCTTGCCGACACCCTTGCCCTTGAGCACGTTGGCGAACTTATTGACCTCCTGCCAGAGCTGGTAATAGCTGTAGTTCTGCTTGTCGCCCTCTTCGCCTTCAAATATCAAGGCGAGCTTGTGCCTGCGCCATGAGTTTACGTGCCGGTCCAATGCGTTGTAGGCGATATTGGTCTTGCCGCCGACAAACCATTTGAAGAACGGCGCGCCGCTGTCGTCGAGCACCCTTTCGTACGGTTCGAACCAGTCGATCAGTTCGAGTGCGCGCGCATCCCAGTACCCCTCGATATCTGCGAGTGCCTCGCCGCGCAGTTCGAGATAGTTGGGAACGTTTGCGCCGGCGACGGCCTCCGGGGGCGGCTGGTACAGTTCGCTGTCGGCGGCCGGAACCTCGATAGCCTGACCATTTGAACTCTGTTCCGACATGCTTCCCTCCTTCATTCGGTGTCTGTTGGTCCGCTGCGAGAATGGCAACTATGATAGCACAGTTTCGGACGGTGGTTCAGATATTCCGTGCGGCCAGCTCTGCGATCTCCTCCGGGTGACGGGCGATGGCGACGCCGGCGTCCTGGAGCGCTTCGATCTTTTCAGCGGCGGTGCCTTCGCCGCCGGAGATGATGGCGCCGGCATGGCCCATGCGTTTGCCGGGCGGAGCGGTCTGGCCGGCGATGAATGCGGTGACAGGTTTATTCATTTCAGTTCTGATGTAGTCGGCGGCGACCTGCTCGTCTGCGCCCCCGATCTCCCCGATCAGGACGATCTGCTCAGTTGCGGAGTCCTGTTCAAACATCTGCAATACGTCGAGAAAGTTAAGCCCTTTGATGGGGTCGCCGCCGATGCCAACCGCGGTGCTCTGGCCGATCCCGCGCGCGGTCAGGGCATAGATGACCTCGTAGGTTAGCGTCCCGGAACGGCTGACGATGCCGACGTTACCAGGTGTGTGAATGTGGCCGGCCATGATGCCGACTTTGGCGGTTCCCGGTGAAATGAGTCCGGGGCAGTTGGGGCCGATCAGGAGAGAGTCGGTCGAATCGAGGTAGGCGCGGGCGCGGGCCATGTCGAGGGCGGGGATGTTTTCGGTGATGCATACGATCAGGGAGACGCCGGCGTCGGCGGCCTCGAGAAGGGCGTCCACGGCGAAGGCGGCGGGGACGAAAATTATGCTGGTATTGGCGTCGGTTGTGGCGACGGCTTCGTGGACGGTATCGAATACGGGCGTGTTGCCGACAGCCCACTGCCCGCCGCGACCGGGCACGGCGCCGGCCACTACATTGGTGCCGTACTGGATCATCTGCTCTGCGTGGAAGGCGCCCTGGCTGCCGGTGATACCCTGCACGAGCAGGCGGGTCCCATTGTCAACGAGGATACTCATGCGCCTTCTCCTTTGGCGGCGGCGACGGCCATCTGCACGGCCTCCGACAGCTGGTTGGCGGAGGGAAGATTGGAGTCGGCCAGAATCTGGCGGCCTTCATCCTCGTTCACACCTACCATACGCACGACAATCGGGACCTCTACGTCAAGACTGTTGATGGCCTCGACGATGCCATTGGCCACTTCATCGCAGCGAGTGATGCCGCCGAAGATATTGATGAGAACTGCCTTCACGCGCGCGTCGCGGAGGATGATCCGCAAGGCGGCCAGGACTTTGTCTGCGCCGGCGCCGCCGCCGATGTCGAGAAAATTGGCCGGGCTGCCGCCATACAGTTTGATAATGTCCATGGTGGCCATGGCGAGGCCGGCACCGTTCACCATGCAGCCGATTTCGCCATCGAGATCGATATAACTGATTCCGACCTCTCGGGCTTCGGTCTCGGTGGCACTGTCTTCGTCGGGGTCGCGCATGGCGGCCAGCTCTTTCTGCCTGGGCAAGGCGCTGTCGTCCAGCAGTATTTTGCCGTCCACAGCCTGCAGCTGGCTGTCGCCGTTAATGACGAGCGGATTGATCTCCGCGAGGCTGGCGTCGCTGTCCACGAAAGCGCGGTAGAGGTTCTGGGCGATCTTGGTGAAAGCGGAGACGTGCTCTTTGGGCAGTCCGATGCCGTAGGCCAGTTGGCGGGCCTGGTATCCCTGCATACCCAGAAGTGGGTGAACGTGAACGGTGATGATCTTTTCTGGCGTTTGGGCGGCGACCTCTTCGATTTCGACGCCCCCCTCGCTGCTGGCCATGATCGCCACCCTGCGCGCGCCGCGGTCGAGGACGGCGCTCAGATAGATTTCGGAGCGGATGTCAGCGGCCTCGTCCACCAGGACTTTTTGCACGGTCAACCCTTTGATGTCCATGCCGAGGATCTTTGCGGCCACTTCCTCGGCCTCATCCGGCGTGCCGGCCAGCTTGATGCCGCCGGCTTTACCGCGCCCCCCGACCAACACCTGGCTCTTGATGACGACCGGCTTGCCGATCTCTTCAGCGATGGCGCGCGCTTCGGCCGGCGTGGTTGCGACTCCCCCGTTGGGGATGGGCACGCCATATCGGGCGAAGACTCGCTTAGACTGGTATTCGTGTAACTTCAAAACGGGACTCCTCTTCGGTAGATGCTGTGATTTGTGCGCTGAAGCGGCGCACTATGATTGCAGCTCCTGCCGGCGGGCCGAAAGGCGCACCGGTCCTGTCGTGGCTTCTTCTGACTCAGCCTTTCAGTCCTGTGAGAGCGATTCCCCTGATAATCTGACGCTGGAAGACCAGAAAGACGATGAGCAGAGGGATGCTTGCAAGGCTGGCCGCGGTCATGATCTTCTCCCAGTGGGTTGTGGATTCGCCGCGGAAGAAACTCAGACCGACGGGCAAAGTGTAGAACTCGCGGCTGTTGGCCAGAATCAGCGGCCACAGGTAGGCGTTCCAGTTGCCGATGAAGTTGAAGATGGCCAGGGCGGCAATGGCCGGTTTCACCAGGGGAGCGGCGATGCGCCACCAGATGCCGAACTCGTTCATGCCATCCATTCGGGCAGCGTCCAGGAGCTCGTTGGGGACGCCGTCGAAAAACTGACGCATGAGAAAGATGCCGGCGGCAGTGATGACGCCGGGAAAGGCGATTCCCCAATACTGGGTATAGCCGATATGCCAATTCCAGTTCACGCTCATCGTAAACCACGGAATGATAAGCATTTCGGTCGGGATCATGAGCGTGCCGAGCATGCCGATGAAGATGATATTCTTGCCCGGAAAGTCGAACTTATTGAGCGTGTAGCCGACCAAAGTGTCAAAGAAGACGACACTTGAGGTGCTGATTGCCGCAACAATAATGCTGTTGAGATACCAACGTTCGAAACTGCTGGTATTCAGTACATTCAGATAGTTCTGGAGAGTGGGATTTTCGGGAAAGAAGGAAAAGTTTACCAGTTCGGGCGCCGGCTTTACGCTCGTCAGAATCATCCAGAAAAACGGCGTAACCATACAGACCCCGCCGATTGCAAGCAGAAGATACGCGATCAGCAGTGTCCAGCCGAAGCGGCGCTTGCTCCCGGGCTGGGCAGGCTTGAAATGTTCCCCTATTTGAAGTGTGCCCTCTGTGCCGATTTCTGCTGAAGTAGCCATTAGTGCGTTGCGCCGGAGCCTCTATCTAATACTCTACGCGCCGCGAAAAGAAGCGCAGCTGGATGATCGTAATGAGCAGGATGAGAAAGAAAAGAAGAACCGTAAGCGCGCCGGCATAGCCCATCTTGTAGCTGGAAAACCCCTCCCGATAGACCTCCAACACGACCGTGGTCGTACTTTTCAGCGGCCCCCCGGTGCCCTGGGGGCTCATATTCTGGACGAGAGCGAACAGGCGCAGATAGGAGATGGTGCCCAGGACTGTCAGGTAGACGATGATCGGATTTAGGAGGGGCAGGGTGATGCGCCAGAAGAGCTGCCAGGCGTTGGCGCCGTCGATGCGGGCGGCTTCATAATAATGGCCGGGAATCTGCTGAATTCCTGCCAGGAAGATGATTACTGCGAAGCCGAGGTTTTGCCAGACGGCAACGGCGGTGATCGACGGCAGCGCCTGGGAGGGACTCTTGGTAAAGGGCTGTTGCGGCAGGCCGACCAGGTCCAGCCCCTGGTTGATCAAGCCGGTCTCCGGCTGATAGAGCCAGTTCCAGACGAAGGCGACCGCGACGGCCGAAGTGACGTAGGGTGCGAAATAGGCTACGCGGAAGACCGCGGAAAGGCGCCGGATCTGGGCGAGGAGCAGGGCAATAGCCAGCGCAAGTACCAGCTGTGAGGGCACACCGAACAGAACATAGCGAACGGTATTGGAGAAGGCGGCTGTCACAGAGCTGCGGGGTTTGCCGGCGTCCTGCCAGATCTCCTGATAGTTCTCCAATCCCACCCAGGGGCCGGAGCCTTCGAACACATTCCAGTCTCGAAAACTGACGTTGAAGGCGAGGATTGTCGGGTACCAGCGGATGACGACAAAGAAGACCAGGGCCGCGCTCATAAAGATGTAGGCCCAAATGATCTGCCGCTGGTGCAGGGTTAGGCGCATGGAGCTAATCCATCGTGATTGCAGCGTAATTCAGATTGCCGAGCCCAGGATGGCCCAGGGTCATTGTCCGGAGAACGGGCCGTACCGTACCGGATAGAGAAAGACGGAGGCGAGAGGATAGCCTGCCGGGCAGGTACCCTCTCGCTTCGCGTTGGTCACTTTCGATTTAGCGGCTGGACCAGAAGTCGTCCAGGACCTCCTGGTCGGTATCGGCGGCAATCTGCAAGGCAGTGGCAGGGTCTTCGTCGGTCAGGATCACCATGTCGAAGGAGTCGATAATGGCCTGCCGCTGCTGGCTCTCGTCGGCGAAGAAGGTCGCGTGGGAGTATTCCAGCCCTGCGGCAAAGGCGCCCAGCTTCTCGTCGGCAAGGAGTTCCGGATTGCTGCCGGCCTCGAGTTGGGCGGGCAGTTCACCGACGATGTCGACCCACAAGGCGCCGGCATCTGCGCTGGTGATGAACTGCAGGAACTTGACGGCCGCGTCAAAGCGCGCCTGGTCGGCGGCGGCCTTCTTGGTCAGGCCGTGGGTCCAGTAGGAGCCGAAGGTGCTCTTGATGCCGTTATGCGAGGGCAGTTCGGTGACGCCGAAGTTCATTTCCGGATTGTTCTTGGCGATGGTGCCAAGGCGGAAGGAACCGTCTACGTGGAAGCATACGTGACCGCCGACGAAGGCATTGGTGCTGCCGTCAAACAGATCGCGGTCGCCGGTGGCGAGATCGGTGTGGAAAGCCAGGAGATAGTTCCAGGCCTGCATGCCAGCCTCGTCATTGTAGAGGACCTCGCTATAGTCGTCAGTGTAGGGCACGCCGCCGAACTGGCGCACCAGCACTTCGCGGAACCAGTGATGGTCCTGGGCGGAGGGATCGGCGACGAAGCCCTGAACGACGAGCGAGCCGTCGTCATCGCGCTGCGTGCAGGCAACGGCCTGGTCGTGCAGCTCGTCCAGGGTTGCGGGCGGGCTGTTGGGGTCGAGACCGGCTGCCTCCATCAGATCTCGGTTGTAAAAGAGCGCGAGGGCGCGTACCGCGGTGGGAAGCGTGTAGAGCGTGCCTTCGACGAAGCTGGCCTGGACCATGGGGCTGAATTCTTCGGCGACCATAGCCGGCGGGAAAGCGTCTTCGGGCAGAGGCACGAGGTAGCCGGAATCGATCCAGACCGATTGCCAGCCATAGAAGAGGGTAGCGACGTCGGGGCCGACCCCGGCGGGCACGCTGGCGGCGATCTTGTCGCGGAACTCAGCGTAAGGGATGTCGGCGTTGTGGACGACCTTGATGTTCGGGTTCGCCTCTTCAAACTGGGCGATCAGCTGGTTCATGGCATCGACCCTGGCGGCAAAGTTGTACTGCCAGTACTCGATTTCGATGACCTCGTCAGCCATAGCCGGCTCTTCGGCTGCCGAGTCGGAGGCCGGCGCTTCGGCGGGCATCGCTGCGGGGCAGGCGGCCAAAAGGATGGCGGCCACCAGGAGTGCGGCGATCAGAATGAACGGTTGGGAGCGTTTCATCGTTGGTTTCCTCCTTGGATTAGAGAAGAGAGAGTCCTCACTTCAGACTCATGCTCGGTTTTCGTCGATCGCTGTACCCTGCTTACGGTTCGATTTTCAACAGGCGGGCGGCGTTGCCGGCAAAGATCTGCTGGATGTCCCGCTCCGGAAAATTCAGGTCGAGACAGCTGCGCATCTGGTCCTGCAGGTATTCCAGGGTAAAGCCTCGCGGGAACCAGCTGCTGTCAGTCCCGAAGATGATGCGCCCGGGGCCGATCGTCTCGTAGTACTTGCGGAACAGGTATTTGACCGTTACATCTCCGGGCACCCAGCGGATCCACTGGAGGCTGCCGCTGGTGTCAACGCAGACATTAGGGCAGGCCCAGCAGAGCTGCAACGTTTCGCGTTCCCAGGCGCAGCCGAAATGGGGAATGACGAATGTCACGTCGGGAAAGGCTTTGGCGATGTTGTGCAGTTTGAAAGGGGAAATGTTCTCATGCCAGGCGATGCCGCCGGCGCTGCCCTGAATGCCGAAATGGATGAGGACGGGGATATCCAGTTCGGCGCATTTTTCCCAGACCGGCCAGATCGACTCGTCCTCGATCGGCTGTTCGATCATGGGGGCGAGCAGTTTGTAACCACGCAGACCAAGCTCGGTGACGGCGTGTTCCAACTGGGCGACGGCGTCTGGCTCGAAGGGGTTATGGTGGGCGAACCCGATGAACTTATCGGGGTACCAGCTGACGATTTCGGCGAGGTGCTCATTGCCGCCGCCGGTAACGAAAGCGACGGCGCGTACGCCGTATTCGTCCAATTCTGCGGCCCAACGGCGGGCCTGCTCCCTGTCTCCCGGGTGGTCGTCGGGCGGCTCCGCTTTCGGGAACCCCCACATTTTGCGCCAGTGTTCCCCGTAGGGCCGGCTCATCTCCTGGACTGTGCGCGCCCGCTTTTCTCCCACCTTGTCGATGTAATTCTGGATCGTGTTTCCCATGTTCGGGAACCACGGCTTGCGGGTGGGGAAGTGTACGTGAAAGTCGATGATTTCAAGACCCTGATACATTGAGATTCCTCAGGTTGGATTCTACAGTTTTCCGGGCCCCGTTCGGCACAGGGAAATTGTAGCTTGAAAGCGGCAAAAGTCCAACGTATGGGCGTTGTCTGAGTCGACGCAACAGGATGCAATTGCCCTGGGAGTTGAAGCGGAAGTTTGCCCGGCTATGCAAAGGGTGGGACAATTGGCGGGAAGGCAAGGATGGAGACCGGGAGAACTGTTCCGGGATCAGATTGGATGACGTACAGCCAGACTGGATAAGATATGCGACAGGCTAGAATCGAGCGGACGACCAAAGAGACGCAGGTCGTGCTGGAGCTGGCGCTGGATGGCGGCGGCGCGGCGAAAGTGGAGACCGGAATCGGCTTTCTGGACCATATGCTGACGCTTTTGGCCGGGCACGGGCTGTTTGACTTGACTGTGCAGGCGGAGGGCGATCTTCATATCGACGAACACCACACGGCTGAGGACGTGTGCATCTGCCTGGGACGGGCTATCGACCAGGCGCTGGGGGAGCGCAGCGGCATCGTGCGCACGGGGCATGCATTTGTGCCGATGGATGAGACGCTGGCGCGGGTTGTCGTGGACCTTAGCGGGCGGCCATACTGTGTTTTCGACGCCGACTTCACGACGCCGAAGTTGGGAGAACTCAGCGCCGATCTACTGTTTCACTTGTTCGAGAGCATTGCGATTCACGGGCGGATGAACCTGCATGCGGCGGTGCTGTACGGGCGCAACGATCATCACAAGGCCGAGGGGCTGTTCAAGGCGCTGGCGCGGGCCCTGGACGCGGCGACGCGGCTGGACGGGCGGCGAAGCGGGGTCCCCAGCACGAAGGGGACACTGAGCGCATGATCGCGGGTTCGCTATTTTCTCCCACCGCGGCCGGGCGCGAGTCATCGTATCGCCGCCCACCATGCACGACCTACACATTGCATGACTTACACATCCCCATCGCAAGGCAAATGTGATGAACAATGACGGTTTGACCGACCTCGATATCCCTACCCTCGAAGAAATCAGCGCGACGCGCGCTCGCATCGCCCCCTATATTCTCCGCACACCCGTGTGGCGCTGGCAGAGCAAGGCGATGGAGGAGGCGCTTGGCGCAAACACGGAGGTATGGCTGAAGCTGGAGCTGTTTCAGAGGACGGGTACGTTCAAGCCGCGCGGCGCGGTGAATGACATATTGCAACTGGACAGCGCGGCGCGGGAACAGGGTGTGACAGCGGTGAGCGCGGGCAATCATGCGATCGCGGTGGCTTACGCAGCCCGGATTTTCGGAATCAGCGCCAAGGTTGTGATGCCGGCCTCGGCGCCGAAATTTCGAGTGAATAAGGCGCGCAGTTATGGGGCTGAGGTCGTGCTGGTTGCCGACGTTTATGAGGGGTTCGCCGAGGTGGAACGCATTCAGCAGGAGGAGGGGAGGGCCTTTGTTCATCCGTTTGAGGGCAGCACCATAGTCACCGGGCAGGCAACGGTGGGGCTGGAGGTGTGCGAGGATGCGCCGCCGCTGGACATGCTGATCGTGCCGGTGGGAGGCGGCGGTCTGGCCGCCGGTATCAGCGCGGCGACTAAACAGCTGCAGCCGGACTGCGCTGTATTTGGCGTGGAGCCGGAGGGCGCGGACGCGATGCACCGCAGTTTTGCCTCGGGCAGGCCGGAGTCGATAGAAAGGGTGGAGACGATCGCCACCAGCCTGGGCGCGCCGGGGACGCAGTCCTACAGTCTCGGTCTGTGCAGGCGTTTCCTGGAGGATGTGGCGCTGGTCAGCGACGAGGAGATGCTGGAGGGGATGCGGCTTCTTTTTCACGAGATGAAGCTGGCGGTCGAGCCGGCGTGCGCGGCCTCGACGGCGGCCCTGTTCGGTCCGCTGCGCGAACAGGCGCAGGGGAAACGCGTAGGACTGATTCTGTGCGGCTCGAATATAGGTGTGGACACCTTTGTCGAGTTGATCGGCCAGGGCGGCTAAAATGGTTGAAGGCGCTATAGAGCTGGCGCCCGGCCATAAGATCGGCCTGCCACTGGCGGGCCCGGTGATGCTGGCGGCCGGCAGCATCGGCTACGGAGAGGCCCGGCACCGTGAGTTGGAGACGGGCCGGTTCGGCGGAGTGGTTGTGGGCCCGTTCACGCGGCGCAGCCGGGGAGGCAGCCCGCCGCCGCGACTGGCGGAGACGCTGGGCGGAGTTGTGCGCCGCGTGGGGCTGCAGAACCGGGGCGTTTCGGCGGCGGTGAGGCGGTACGGCCAGCTGTGGCCGCGGATGGGTTGTCCGGTCATTGCCCAGGTGGCGGACAGCGAAGCCGATGAGGCTGCGGAAACAGTGGGGCGGCTTGCGGTCGCTGACGGAATCGCAGGATTTGAGCTTCTTTGCCAGCCGGAGGCCGGCGAGAGGGAGACCGGCCGGCTGCTGGAGGTCTTGCTGTTGGAGACGGACTTGCCGGTGTTGGTGAAGCTATCTCTGGCGCGGGCGGCGACGCTGGCGCCGGTGGCAATAGAGTCGGGCGCGGCCGGTGTGGTGGTGGGCAGCCCGGCGATTGGGGCAGGGATTCGGGCCGATGGGCAGGCGGTCAAAGGCGAGATGTTTGGGCCGGGGGCCTTTCCAATGACGCTGGCGGCGTTGTTGGAAGTGAAAGCGTTGGGGCTTTCCGGCTCGCTGGTTGCTTGCGGGGGCGTAAATACGCAGCAGCAAGCGCGGGATTGCTTGCGCGCGGGCGCAGATGCGCTGCAGCTTGACAGCCTGGTGTGGGTGGAGCCCGGGGCGGCAGTGGCGCTTGCCGTCGCCCTGGGCAGCAGTTGATGGGCCGGCGGATCGTTCACCCCGCGTTCATTGCCTTCTTTCTTTTCTTTCGCATAATTTACATTCCGGCCAGCGTGCTGAGCCATACCGGACACGGGTCACCGTGGCTAAACGCGGCGCTGGGCTGCGTGGTCACGGTGGGCGCGGAGTGGCTGGCGCGGCGCATGAGGGTCGAAATCGCAGGGCGCGAGCGGCAGCGCGCGGTTGTGGTGGTGATCCTGGCCCTGGTTACGCTCGGCTTCTTCCCGGATGAGGCGCCTATCGGGTTGATTTTGTGGGCGGGCATCGGCGCGGCCTGGGGAGCGGCGACGCGCGGGCTTGGATTGCGGGCGACGTCAACGGCAGCGACTGTTGGGGCCGGAGCGCTGGGTGTACTGCTGGGCGCGACCGGGTTATTCGGGCCGGGTAGCTGGCTGGCGGCGGCGGTGTTAGGGGTTGGGTTGTGGGTGGGGCGAAGAAGCAGCTTGACGGGGGTCCTGGAACACAGACGGGGGTCAAGCGAATAGCAAGAGAAAGGTTGGTTGAAGTGTTCATATTCCCGTGGCAGCAGTCCGGGCTAACATATGTGAGAGAGTATCGAATTGTACTATACTGTTATTCATTACGTTACAGTTCGAGTAATACAAAGGGAGCGAGGAATGGGTATTGAAGTTCGGATCGCAATTGGACAGGTTAGGAGGGATATTTCCGAACTCGTCAATCGCGTCGCCTATGGAGGAGAGAGGGTAATTCTCACCTCCAGAGGAAGGCCCAAAGCGGCGCTTGTCAGCCTGGACGACTTGGAGCAAATTCGCGATAGAGAGAAAGGACGGAAACAAGCAGCCTGGAAGGAATGGAAGAGGGAGAGCGCCCGCCTCAATCAGATCGTTTTGGCTGAAACAAAAGGCATATTCCCAGATGTAGATAGGTTGCTGGAAGCCGCGCGAGCAGACCTGGAGGGGCGAAGTGACGACACCGGTGATAGTTGACGCCAGTTTCACACTGAAGATGCTGCTGCCCAACAGTTTGCAGTCCACAATTCAGGGGCAGATGGAAGAGTGGAAAGAAAAGGATATTCCGCTGTTCGCCCCTACTTTGTGGCTCTATGAGGTAACGTCAACCTTGGCCAAGTGTGTTCATTTTCGACAGATTTCAGAAGTGACCGCTGACATGTTTCTTGATCTGGCGATTGGACTGGAAGTCTCGACAGTTGCGCCTCAAGAATCACTCTGCAGGAGCGCTCTTCATTGGAGCTATCGGCTGAAACGCGCAACTGCCTATGACAGTTTTTACATTGCCCTGGCCGAAGGACTCCAAGGAGAACTATGGACAGCTGACCGCAAGTTGGTTCGTGCCGTTGGCCAGGATTGGGTCCGCTATGCGGGCACATGAGTCGACTGATCAGTTCAGGACAGCCCAGGTGTTTTCCGATAGGAGGCGTCAGTACGACGGCCAAGAGGTATAGAATGACCGGAATCTGGATGAACAAAGGAGATGGGTGGGAGTTGGAAAGGATCGTGGGGTACCTGGATCGCATATCCACTCATGCTTTGACAATCGACCTGATTTCCCTCAACGTATATGAGGTCAACGGCGTGCAGGTGGCGCTTCCTCAACGCGTCACACCGGACCTCAACTCGTCGTCAACTTTGGCCACACCTGAAAGAGAGAGTTTCATCACAACCAGAGAGGGCCTGACCGACGGACCCGATGTATTCCGGGCTTCGTTCGCTGACATCGTTGGAGAATCTCGAAAGACATTCGAAGATTTGACAGCGTGGGCTCTACAGATTTCCTCGCTACCTAACGTGCGTCTTTTCACGTTTTCCGGTATTGAAGGGAAACGATTTACTTTATTGCCTAGAATCATGCCCGACAGTGCTGGCCTGGTCACGATCTGGAACGACGAACAGCGACCATCTATTTCGGTGTGGAGGTCGGTTTTCGACCGGCTGGCGCCTGAGTCAATAGAGTCTGTTGAGCGTGCCATTGCGCCAACCAAGTTTGGACAGGGAAACACTGTGAAGAATATTACGGCTGAAGTTCTCGAGACTTTGAAGGCGGCCTATGAAGAGGCAGCGAGAAAGTGAAAAAGAGGCCAAAGTGTCTGTTTAAGGAGAACAGTCCGAATCTGCACAAATTATCGCAGATTTGAATGGCCGTTCCCCTACGCAGACCGACGCTATTGAGAATCTCAGACGGAAACGAACTGCTTGTGAATGTGGGCGTAGCAAACGAGACGCCCTCCATCTCAGGTGGCGGCTCGCGCCAAAGGCTTTGGCGCCGATTTGGACTCACAGGGGCGGATGAAACCGGATGCGCTACCCAGGCACTGGAAACAGCGACATCTGGTGGGCGGGTTGGCGGCCGTTGAGGAGGACGTAGGGGGCCGCCTTTTGCGGCGAGGGGACGCCGAGGGCGCGCAGGTGTTGCAGGTCGGTGAGGTTGCCCTGGCGGCGGGCGCGGAGAATGCGGTCGGCGCTCTTGGGGCCGATGCCTGGGACTCGCAGCAGGGTGGGCCTGTCGGCGCGGTTCAGTTCTATGGGCGCGGCGCGCAGGTGGATGTCGGCCCAAGCCTGCTTGGGGTCGACGTCGAGGCGGAGGTTCTGGTCGGCGCCAAAGCCGATGTCCTCGGTGTCCCAGTCGTAGTCGCGCAGGAGGAAGCTGGCCTGGTAGAGACGGTGCTGCCGCTTCAGTGAGACTGGCGGCAGGTCTTCGAAGGGTGTGTCGGGCACGGGGAAAAAGGAGGAGTAGTAGACGCGGCCAAGACGGGCTTGGCGATAGAGTTTCTCGCTGAGCGAAATCAGTTCCAGATCGGTGTCGCCGACCGCGCCGACGACAAACTGGGTGACGGAGGAGGCTCTCACGCGTTCGCGACTGCGGATCTGTTCAGTCCAGAGCAGGCGCTTCATCAGGTCGTCCCAGAACTCCTTTTTGGGTGCGAGTCTGGCCAGCCTTCCCGGGGTGGCGCCCTCGAGATTGATCGAGACCCGGTCGGCCAGCTGCATGGACCTGCGAACCTGTTCGTACTCGCTGCCGGGCATTATTTTGAGGTGAATGTAGCCGGGGTAGTTCTGTTTCTTGCGCAGAATCTCGGCCGTATCGATAATTTTGTCCTGGGCTCTGACCCCGCCGCCGATAATGCCGGAGGAGAGGAAGAGACCGTCGACAAGGCCGGCCTTCTGCATACGCAGGAAGCCATCGGCCAGTTCGTCGGGCTGGAGGGTGAGGCGTTCGGCGCTGCTGCGGCCGGCGCGGAACGCACAGTAGAAGCAGTTGCGCTCGCAGGCGGTGGTCATCATCGTGCGCAGGACCGGCTTGGGGCCGCGGGGTGTCGTCACTTTGAAGATGGAACGGCGTAGGGAGGCTGCATTGCGTTCGCGACGGGTGGGCTTGGGCGGCGCGGGGGTGAAGCAACCGGGGCGGGTGGGTTCGGCGTGGGGCGCGTCGCCGGCCGCTTCAAAGCCGTTGATCTCGCCGATACGGGCGAGCTTTGCCATCGGTTCGAGTTGGATTGTGTAGTTCATACAGACATTATACAAACATATGTTCTATTTGTCAAGGGATAAGGAAAAAGATGCGCGCGCTAATTCAGCGAGTCAGCCGGGCAAGTGTTCAGGTTGACGGAGAGGAGGCGGCTCGCATCGGGCAGGGCTATCTGGTGCTGCTTGGCGTCGCCAACGAGGACGGCGAGGCAGAGGCGGCATGGCTGGCGCGCAAGATTGCCGGCTTACGACTGTTTGAGGACGATGCCGGCAAGATGAACCTCGGGCTGACGGACGTGGGGGGCGCAGTGCTGGCCGTGAGTCAGTTTACCCTGTACGGAGATGCTCGCAAGGGGCGGCGACCGAGTTTCACGCAAGCGGCGCCTCCGGCTCAAGCGCAGGCGCTTTATGATAGCTTCTGCACGTTGCTGGCGGGGGAAGGCGTACCGGTGAAAAAAGGCGTCTTCCAGGCGCACATGGAGGTCTCGCTGGTGAACGACGGCCCTGTGACGCTTTGGTTGGAAAAGGACAGCGGCTAGTGGCAGGTGGTTAGTGATCAGTGGTCGGCGGTTTTGGAAGCGGGGGAGGTGTTTGGGATTCGGGAGGGATTGGAGGAGGCGGCATGGCGAGCAGACTTAGTACGGTGATTGCAACTGCGCCGGAGACTGATTTGGCGGTGGCGGCGGCGATGGCGGCGCAGTTCGAGAGTTACATATTGAAGGGGGAAGTGTACAGAACAGTTGTCGTGCCTACACCGGGAGATCGCAAGGGGGCTGGGGAGCGCCCGGTCCAGAGCAGCGGCGGGGACGTGCTGGCGCGGCTGCACAAGCTGGCGGCGCAGTCGGAATCGCTGTCGCCTGAGCAGAGGCAGGCGCTTGCGGAGGCCAAGGCCCGGATTGACAAGGCAACCGGGCGGCTCCCATCCCATTACCAGACGCTGCTGTTGCGGGAGGCCCGGGCGCGGCTGAACAGCCTGAACTGGTTTCTCGACGATTGCAGTGAGAACAGGCGCGAGTGCCGTGTGCAGTACCCATTTGAGATTCGCAACCGGCAGAGAATCGCGGAGATAGGCAAGGCGTTGGAGGCAGGCAGCGCGGATGCGCTGACGACTCAGCTGGCTTCGGTGGACCAGCGATTGCAAGGGATGTTAACAAGGGGGGAGTTCGTTTGGGAGGCGACGGTGGCGCACGTCTATCCGAGCGAGGAGTACTGGTATCTTTATGGGTTGCCGGCCGGGCCGGTTCCGTGACATCTTGCGGCGTTCGGCGGTCTTGAGATCCTGGACTCAGGCCGGTTTCGGCTGGAGATGGATGGTCACTTCGTTGCGGTTATGGAAGAGTTGACGCATGTGCAGGATATTGTAGCTTTCTTGCAGAATTGTGCAGGCAGGATCGAGCGCCGCGGCGGTCTTGCCAAGTTTGAGCGTCATCAGGGCTTCGGCGTGAGGATAGAGGAAGTCGGCGAAGTCGTTCATCAGGCGCGCCGAGGCACGCGCATCCATACGCATGTCGTTGACGAGAAAATCGAAGGCATCCGGACCTTCAGCCAGATAAGTTTCGGCGGTCATCTTTTTGTGACGCACACCGCGGTCGGCGGCCAGGCGGGGATGTAGCTCAGCGGGGTCGACGGCGGTAACGAACTGCCCCTTCTGGCGCAGGACGCGAGTCCATCCTCCCGGCGCCGCGCCGAGGTCGAGGGCGACGCCGCCGGCGGGCAGGTCGATACGAAACGCCTCCAGTGCCTCCAGCATTTTGAACTCGGCCCGGCTGACTTGCTCCTTTTCACGGCGGAAGCGACGCACGCCACCGGCCCAGTCAGAGATATTGTGCGAGGCGAGTGAGAGACCCAAGTAGGCCAGTTGCCTGTGACTCGAGGCAGCTGGCTTTTCTGATCCTGGCCCTTGGTTGGAGGCGGCGCAGACGATCGAAAGAATCTGAAAGGGCTGCCGAACGTCAAGCGGCGAGTTTGCGGCGCGGGCAAGGGCGGCGGAGACGGCCCGGTTGACGTCGAAGGGCTTATAGGGAAGTTCGGCGAAGATGCGGCTCTGGACGGAGAAGCTGACGTCGGGGTCGAGCAGGTCGGCGTACTCGGTTACGGCGGCTTCGCTGAGGCGGGAAAGGTCTCTGGGCGTGGCGACGAGGGGGATGGAAAGGTCGACGGGGCAGATATGACGTGCAAAGACAGGAGGATCGTCGATCCAGGATTCGGCCAAGCCCCAGAAGCCTTCATCGCAGTCGGCGAGGTGGACACCTGGGGCGAGTTCGTCGAGGAGCTGGGCGTTGTGGCTGTCGCGCCGGAACTCATCGAGAGCGAGGTGCATGAAGCCGGGGTCGGCGGAGAGAAGAAGCTGCGGCATCTCAGCCGACCGCAGCGAGGATTGCAGAGGCTATGTTTCCGGCCCGTTGGGGCGCGTCGCCCACATAGTCTGACGCCTGCAACAGGCTGTGAGCGCGCTCCGGCGGTACCAGGTCGGTGATACGCGGGTCCTTCAGCAGATTGTCGGCCAGGGGATTGGGCTTTCCTTCTTGCAGGGCCTTCCAGGCGACAAGGCTCTGTTCGCGAATCAGCTCGTGCAGACGCTGGCGGTCGCCGCCGGCTTTGACTGCCTCCATGAGCAGACGTTCGGTGGCGGCGAAGACGCCGTAGTCGCGCAGGTTACGGGCGGTGGGGCCCGGCCAGACTGTGATGCCTTCAAAGAGGGGCAGACAGCGAATCAGGACTTCGTCGGTGAGAAGGAAGGCTTCGGGCAGGTAGAGCCGCCGGTTGGCGGAGTCGTCGAGCGTGCGCTCGAGCAGATTGAGAGCGCTGTTGTCCCAGGCGATGCGTGGGAGGGCCGCGACCTGGCGCGTGAGGCTGTCGATGTTTTCGGCGGCGATGGGGTTGCGCTTAAATGGCATGGCGCTGGACCCGACCTGCTTGGAACCAAAAGGTTCGCTCCATTCGCCGAACGGGGGCGACTGGAGGATGCGCAGGTCGAATGCGAACTTGTGAAGGCTGGCGCACAGACCGGCAAGGGCGTTGACGACGAGCCAGTCCTGTTTGCGGGGGTAGGTCTGGGTGGCGGCCTCGAAGGCGTGTAGATCCAGCTTCTGCATCACCCGTTCTTCGAGCTGGCGGGGGGTGAACTCGCTGTCGGAGAGAAGCTGGTCGTAGCTGGCGCTGGTTCCGACCGCGCCTTTGATCCCCTTGCCGCGAATACCTTTGCGGACGCGCTGCAATTCTTCGAGGTCGGCGAGCAGGTCCTGACCGTGCTGGGCAAAACGGTAGCCTACGGTGGTCGGCTCAGCCGGCTGAATGTGGGTGAAGGCGATGGCAGGCGTGCCGGCATCGTCTGCGATGCGCGCGGCCAGCGCGGCCAGGGAGCGCTTCAGCCTTTCGATGATCTGGCCGAGGCCGGTACGCAGGCGCAGGGCATCAACGTTATCGAGTACATCCATCGACGTCGCGCCGAGATGGATGATGGGGCCGCCGACGGGGCACTGCTCGGCGTAGGTGCGGATTTCGGCCATCAGATCGTGGCGGATCTCTTCCTCGATCTGCTGGGCCCGCTCAATGTTGATGTCGTCCTGGCGCGCGCGCAGATCGGCCGCCTGCATGGCTGTGACGAGCCCGGCCTCGCATTGGGCTTCCGCCAGCGCCACCCAGACGCGGCGCATAAGTCGACGCTTTTCAACCTCGCTCCAGATCCGACGCATGATCTCGCTGCCGTAGCGCCAGGTCAGAGGTGAGAGGTAGGAGTCGTGGGTGAAAGTGGTCATGGGAGGTAACAGGAGGAGAGAGTGGAGAGGAGTGAGGGGTAAGAGGAAACTTCCAAGTTCATTGTTCTGCTGCCCTGCTCTCTTTCTCTCATTTTGCCGGCCTTACTTGGTCCAGGAAATCTGATAGGCTGCGCTCTCAATGTGGCGGGTGTCCCTGGCGTCGAAGCCCTGCGTGCGGTCTTCGATGTCTACGAAGACATTATCGCCTTTTGACAGGCTCATTCCAAATGCGCACGGGAGCAGGTCGGTGGTACCAGAGTCCAGAAAATCTCGTTGGGTCTAGCGCGTGCCGGGGCGCGTCACTCCTCACCATGTGAGAATTCCAGAATACTCACGCGAACAACCAAAGAAATCCAAGGAAGTTGTCGACGCGCCTCGATGTTTGCAAACTATCTATAGCGCCCGGCCTGCATCTCGAATAGTTCGGCATAGCGACCGCCCAGCGACAGCAGTTCAGCATGGCTGCCCGCTTCGGTGATTCGGCCCTCTTCGAGCACCAGGATCGGGTCGGCCATACGCACGGTGGAGAAGCGATGGCTGATAATCAGCGCGGTCTTGCCGGCGACCAACTGGCGGAAGCGCTCAAACAGGCGGTACTCGGCCTCAGCGTCGAGCGCTGCGGTCGGCTCATCGAGGATAATCAGAGCCGCGTCGCGCACGAAGGCCCTTGCCAGGGCGACCTTCTGCCATTCCCCGCCGGACAGGTCCACGCCCCCCTCAAAGCGCCTGGTCAGCGTCGTTTCATATCCATTTGGAAGCGCGGCGGCAACTTCATCCGCGCCTGCCCAGCGCGCCGCATCTTCCACATCTGCGCCGGCCCCATTTTCCTCCAATGCCCCCAACTCAATATTTTCCCGCATAGTCAGGGCAAAACGGGCAAAGTCCTGATAGACAACGGCGATTCTACGGCGCAGCGACCGCAGATCATAGGAGGCAAAGGGGACACCGTCGAGTAGGATGTCGCCGTCGTCCGGGTCATACATGCGGGTCAGCAGTTTGACGAGCGTGCTCTTCCCTGCGCCGTTGGCTCCGACTAAAGCTGTCACCTTGCCGCTCGGAAGAAGGGCGGTGAAATCTTCCAGGACGGGCAGCGTACTCTCAGGATAGCGGAAACGGATGCCCCGCATCTCGATAGAGTGCGCAGAGGACAGTTCCGAGAAATCCAATCCTCTCTGCGGTGGGAGGGCAATCGAAGGCTTAGCCTGGTCGAAGAAAGCGAACAGCCCTCGCAGGTGTTGATGGCCTTCAAATTGGATACCGAACCACATTACCAGATCAAGAATCCGACTTTGCATCTGGATAACAACATTCAGATAGAGCGCGATGTCCCCCAAAGTGAGCTGACCGCCGGCGGCCCGGGCGACCACATACCAGAGGCCGCCCGCCATCGCCAGCGAGTGCAGAGCGGTGAAAAACGCGGAGACGCGGAGATGGGCCAGGCGGACTTGCTTCATCACTACGTAGGCCGCCGCGAAGCGGTCGTGAAAGCGCTGCAGAAAGAAGCTTCCAATGCCAAAAACGCGGATCTCTTTGGCGGCGGCCGGTTCGGTGGTGATGCGGGCGCAGTAGTTCATCTCCCGCGCGGCGCGCGAACGGCTGACCATGGCCTCGTACTTGAGATTCTGCAGACGGAACTCACTGACAAGGTGCGGGGCGCTCAAAAGAACCAGAGTCAGGGGCAACAGAGGATGCAGACGGGCAAGCAGGAGAACTGACCCCGCTAACGTGACCGCCGTGCCCAGACCGGTCTGCAGAAAAGAAAACAGTTGAGAGGGATACATGGCGGACCGTTGCAGCAGACGCAGATCATCCTGAAACGCGGGCCGCTCAATGCGCACGAGGTCCGCCAGACGGGCTCCGGCATCCATCAGGCGTCGGTCCACCTCGGCTACGGCGCGATCCTTCAGCCAAATGGTCAGAGTCTGCTGAACCGGCTGCAGACCGGCCGGTATGACCACGGTCAGTGCGTAGAGCAGTGCGAGCAGGATGACGGCCGGCTGCCCGCTGCCGTCCGCAGCGGAGACGGCGCCGGAGGGGTGGCTGATCGACACTGTGAGGCCGTCAACCACCAGTTTCGAGAGCCAAACCTGCAGTACGGGCAGTAGGCTGGCGACCAGAGTAAGCGCCAGATGGACGCCAACGATGCCGGGCGCGGCGGATGTTACCAGCGCCAGGCCGCGGGCCCACAGGCGCAGGCCATCAGAAAGGCCGCGCGCTGCGCGGCCGGCACGCCGCCACAGGTATTGCACGCCCCTGCCTGTACCTTTCAGAGGATTCATCGCATCGGGTCCTCCGAGTCCCGGTCCAGGTATTGGGCCGCCTGAAGACGGTAGAGCCGGGCATACTCGCCATTGCGGGCCATCAGTTCCAAATGGCTGCCCGCCTCCTGAATGCGTCCGTCAGCCAGGTAAAGGATGCGATCAGCCATGCGCACTGTGGAGAAGCGGTGGCTGATCAGGAGTGTTATGCGGTCGCGAGTCAGTTCTTGGAAGCGGGTGTAGACCTCGTACTCAGTCTGGGCGTCGAGCGCAGCTGTGGGTTCGTCCAGGGCAAGGAGCAGGCCGTCGCGCATGCAGGCCCGGGCCAGGGCGAGTTTCTGCCACTCCCCTCCGGATAGCTCCCTGCCACCGAAGGCTCTTCCCAATTGCGTGTCCAGCCCGTCCGGGAGCTGGCGGACCAGCTCATCAGCGCCGGCAGACTCCGCGGCTTGGAGCAGACGGGCGGTGTCATGCAGGTGATCGATCTGCCCCAGGCCGATGTTCTGGCCGGCGGTCAGTTCATAGCGCACAAAATCCTGGAAGATGGCGCCCATTTTGCGGCGCAAAGCATCCAGGTCGTAATCGCGCAGATCTACGCCGTCCAACAGAATGCGACCGGAGGTCGGGTCGTACAGCCGCAGCAGCAGTTTAACGATAGTGGTCTTGCCGGCGCCGTTGCGGCCGACAAGCGCAACGCAGTCATCCTTCCCAATCGTAAAGGAAAGTTCGCGCAGCACAGGGTCGGTGCGGCCCGGATAGGTGAATGAGACTTTCTCGAAGACGATGCCCTGCAAAAGGGCGGTGGGGGCGACCGTAACCGTCTTTGGCGTCAATGGCTCTGCAGGCGGAGGAGCAGGCCGGTCGAAGGCGCGGCCGCGGTTCGGAAGGTCCGGAGGCGCTTCCAGTATGCGAAAGAAGCTGGGCAGAAAGCCAACCAGCATCGGCACGAAACCGATTTCTGCCCCCAGGGCCAGCAAATTCATCTGCAGAGCAGTGGCTGCCGCGCCGTAGAGCACCAGGTCGCCGACGGTGCGCTCGCCCAGCGCGACTAGCCACACGACATAGATGTAGACGGCGGAGGAAGCCAGGTTGGCCAGAATCCTGGCTATGGACACCTTGACTGCAAGATGCCTGCGCACTTGGTTGAGCGACTCTGTCGTGCTGGCGAAGATGGAATCGTAACGGCGGCGGAAGAACGGGCCAAGCCCGTACAGATGTACATCTTTGGCCGGCTGCGGAAAGAGTAGCGCTTCACGGCAGTACTGAAGACGGTGTGCCTCCGGGGTCTGGAAGTAAATGTAGTCAAAGGTACGGTCGGTGAATTCCCGTTGCCGCTTGAATTGCGGCAGGGTAGCCAGGATGATCAGGATGGGAACGAGAGGGTGCAAGCCGAGCAGCACCAGAGCCAGACTTCCGGCGGTGAATAGCTCTACAGCCGCGCGCCCTATGAATATCATCAGCTCAGTGCCGCGTGCAGGAACGTGGCTGCGCGCCCTGTGCAGGTCGTCAGCGAAGGCGGGATCCTCGAAGCGGGCAAGGCCCTGCCAGCGGTTGGCGGCGCGGATCATCTGTTCGGTTATGTAGCCGGTGATGCGGTCGCCGGCCAGGCTCTGCAAGGTGAGAGAAAAGGGCTGGATCAGTTGCCCCAGGGCCAGAGCTGCGGCAGCCAACCCGATCCAGGCCAGCAGAGGAAGCTGGGTCGCGATTGAATCCAGAGTTGGGAGCAGACCCAGGTCGAGCGTTGCCCGGTCGATTACGGCGCGGGAGAGCACGAGTTGCAGCGGCAGCAGAATCGCCTGGAGAAGCAGCAGTGCAAGCAGCCCAGCGAACAGACGGGGACTGGCGCCCCACACCAGCCGCACTGCCATCCAGACGAGCCGTCCGTTCTCCTTGAACTGCGGCGCCGGTGGTTGGGAGTCGGAAGAGGTCGTCACTGGGGCCACTCTCAGAGCAGGGCAATCGCTTCAACGTGATTGGCGGGAAGCCACAGACCTGGCGCCGGATTGCGGCGATGAGAAGCAGGGATACCGTTGTCTCAGGACGGAGTTTTCAGAACTTTGATCGGCTGTCGGCGGCGTCTCTGCTACAGGACGGCTAGCCGCCGCGGCCGAACATGTTGTCACGTTCGGGGCCGACGGAGACGTAGGAGACGGGCACGCCGGCCAGTTCGGAGATGCGGTTTATGTAGTCGCGTGCCTGGACGGGCAGTGCGGCCCAGCTGCCGCAGCCGGTTGTGGGTCCGTCCCAGCCGGGCATCTCTTCCCAGAGCGGTTGGGCGTGCATGAGCAGGGATGTGTCGGGGACGGTGTCGGTGAGCACCGTGCCGTCCTCCAGGCGATAGCCGGTACAGATCTTGAGCGTTTCAATGCCGTCGAGAACGTCCAGCTTGGTGATGGCGAGGCCGGTCATGCCGTTGAGCCAGGCTGCGTAGCGAATGGCGACGCCGTCGAACCAGCCGCAGCGCCGCGGACGGCCGGTGGTCGCGCCGAACTCCTGGCCGACGTCCTGCATGCGCTTGCCGACGTCGTCGTGAAGCTCGACGGGGAAGGGGCCGTCACCCACGCAGGTGCTGTAGGCTTTGCAGACACCGTAGACTTCGTCAAGGGAGCCGGCCGGCAGACCGGCGCCGGAGGGGGCGAAAGCGGCCGTGGGATGGCTGCTGGTAACATAGGGGTAGATGCCCCAATCAAGATCGCGCATGACGCCGAGCTGCCCTTCGAGCAGAATGTCGTTGTCGGCCTCCAGGGCCATGCGCAGGATGGGCGCGGTATCGACGATGCGGGGCGCCAGCTGCAGGCGGAACTCCATCAGAAGATCGAACACTTCGCGACCATCGACGGGCTGCCCGCCGAGAATCGTCAGCTTCTGGTTTACTGTGTGCAGAGCTGCGTCCAGACGGCTCTCCAGCCAGTCCGGTTGGAGGAGATCGCCGATGCGGAGGCCGGAGCGGGTGGCCTTGTCGCTGTAGGCCGGGCCGACGCCGCGCATAGTGGTGCCGATGGTGTCGGCGCCGCGAGCCTTCTCCTCCAGCTCGTCGAGGGTGCGGTGGTAGGGCAGGACCATCTGGGCGCGGCTGCTTATCCAGAGGCGGTCGCAGCTGACACTGATCGACTTGAGGTGGGCGATCTCTTCCAGCAGCGACTTGGGGTTGACGACGCAGCCGGTGCCGATGATGTTGTGGACATTCTGATAAAAGATGCCGCAGGGTATGAGATGGAGTACGGTCTTGCCGTAGTCATTAACGACGGTATGGCCGGCGTTGTCGCCGCCCTGGAAGCGAACGACATAGTGGGCCCGTTTGGCCAGATAGTCGACGATGCGACCTTTTCCCTCATCACCCCACTGGGCTCCGACAACGGCAGTAACAGTCATTCTAGTTTCCTGGATTCACTTGGTAGTTCGGCGCCTCTTTGGTAATGACGACGCTGTGCGGGTGGCTTTCCTGGTAGCCTGCCGGACTGATGCGCACGAAGCGGGCCTTGCGCCAGAGGTCGGGCAGACTCTGGGCGCCGACATAACCCATCCCGGAACGAAGGCCGCCCAAAAGCTGGAAAACGAATTCGTTAAGGTAGCCCTTGTAGGGCACCTGCCCTTCGATCCCTTCGGGTACGGTCTTGCCGCCGAGGTCGGGTGAAGCGCCGTTGAGCGACTGGCCCGAGGCATAGCGGTCTGCGGCGCGGCCTTTCATGGCGCCGCTGCTGCCCATACCCCGGTATTCTTTGAAGGACCGCCCCTCGCGGATGACGATTTCGCCGGGCGATTCGTGCAGGCCGGCAAGGAGGCTGCCGAGCATTACTGCGGAGGCGCCGCAGGCCAAGGCCTTGGTGATATCACCGCTGTAGCGGATGCCGCCGTCGGCGATCAGGGAAACGCCGCAGGATTGGGCGGCTTCGGCGCAGGTGGCGATGGCGGTAAGCTGGGGCATGCCGGCGCCGGAAACGATGCGTGTGGTGCAGATCGAGCCGGCGCCAACGCCTACCTTGACCACGTCGGCGCCGGCCTCGGTCAGCATTTGCACGCCCTCCGCGGTAACGACATTGCCGGCGAGAATGGGCAACTCAGGGTAACGGGCGCGGACGGCCTTCACGGTGTCGATGACACCGCGGGTATGGCCGTGGGCGGTGTCGACGGCGATAGCGTCGACGCCGGCGTTGACAAGGCTTTCGGCGCGCTGCAGGCCCTGTGCGCCGACGCCAATTGCCCCGGCCGCGAGCAGGCGGCCGCGTTCGTCTTTGGCGGAATGGGGGAAGTCCTGCCGCTTGAGAATGTCCTTATAGGTGATCAGCCCTTTGAGGTAGCCGTCAGCGTCGACCAGGGGCAGTTTTTCGATACGATAGCGATGAAGGATCTCCTGCGCTTCCTCCAGGGTCGTACCAAGTTGGGCTGTAATCAGATCTTCCGAAACCATGAATTCGGAGATCGGACGCTGGTGGTCGTTGGCAAAGCGGACATCGCGGTTGGTGAGGATGCCCAGCAGCAGATTGTCGTCATTCGTGATGGGTACGCCGCTGATATGGTAGTGGCTCATTACAGCTTCGGCGTCGTCCAGCGTATTTTCGGGCCGCAGGGTGATGGGATCGACGATCATGCCGCTCTCGCTGCGTTTGACTTTGTCGACCTCTTCGGCCTGCTGCGTCACCGAGAGATTGCGGTGGATGACGCCCAGACCTCCCTGTCGAGCGAGGGCGATGGCCAGGTCGGCTTCGGTGACGGTGTCCATGGCCGCGCTGATCAGCGGGATATTGAGGGAGAGTTTGGGATGGAGCCGGGTGGTTATGTCGACGTCGACTGGCAGCACTTCGGCGAAACCGGGCACGAGCAGCACATCGTCGAAGGTCATGGCGTTCCGGGTGAAAAGGCCGTCGGCGAAAGAGAGTCCTCTGGCGGAAAGGTTGTCTGCGTCTTGAGGCACTTCCTCCGAATCGGACTTGTGGGCGTAGGGAGAGCCGTTGTGTGTACTCTTGATCACGGAGACAGTCATCAGTTTACCTCCCGGAGCTCTGTGGCTTCTGCTTGCGAACCGTCTTGAATTGCGCTATTCGTCCGCTCTCGCCAAAAGGTAGAACAGTGTGAACTGCTGTATTCCATTGTACCACCGGCCGGGAAAGGGGCGCGAATCCTCACAGATTCACGTTTATTTGAAACGGCGGGCCAGTTCGGCCTCCACATCAGACCAGGAGAGCTCCCTCTGCTCCAACAGGACGAGGCTGTGATAGATCAGATCGGCCATTTCCGAGACGAGGCGCTCATCGCTTTCTTCGAGGGCCGCAACGACGACTTCGACCGCTTCTTCACCGACTTTTTGGGCGATCCTGGCGGTACCGGCGGCAATGAGGCGGGCGGTATATGACTCTTGAGTCGGGTTGGCTTTGCGGTCGGCGATGGCGGCGGCAAGGGAACCGATCAGTTCTGACATTTGGCGATCCATTTCGTTCTTTTGGGGCGGGCTCACTGGAAACAGGAAAGAGTCGCGCCCTTCTGGCCGCGAAAGTCCCTTAAGAGAATCTCTTCGCCCAGAGCGCGCCGGATCTCTTCGCATGGATCTTCGTCGCCGATCATAAAGAGGAACTCCCTGGCCCGTGTCATGGCTACGTAGAGCCGGTCCAGTTCCAGCTGACGCGATTCGAGGTCTTGATCGGGGTCAAGATTCTGCCGGTCGCTGTCAACGTCACCACTGCTATCCGGAAACTGCGTTGCGCCCAAGCGGGGAAGGAAAACGGCCCGAAACTCCAGTCCTCGAGCGCGGTCGTATGTGCCCACTCTGACTCCATCACCGGAGAAGCCATCACGAGTTAGCCGAGCGCAGGAGATACCTTGACTCTGCAGGAATCTGATGGCAGCCTCGACCTGACTGTTGTGCTTCAGGAAGACGGCAATCTCGTTTGCACTGATGTTTTCCGCTGTGCTGATTTCGCGAATCTTCTCGCACAGGTAAGGAATTTCGCAATTGCTGTCTACAAGGGCAAAGTTCGGTTTCTCGTCTTCGCGTTCGTAAAAGTCCAGTTCGGCGTCGAGAATGTACTTATCGTCTTCATGTTCCAAAGCAACCAGTTCGCGGCCCCTAACTCGCTTGGCGGCGCGATAGACTGCCGGCACATTTCGGTAGTTCTTTTTGAGCACCTGCGCTCGGCCAGCAATATCAAGTCCAGCCCAGCCAAGCCGGTACCCTCCGGCATAGATGCGCTGTGCAGGGTCATCCAGTATGAGAATTCCATCTTTGGGCACGGGGTTCTGGGGGGCCCCGGCGACGAGGGCGCGGACAAGCTGCAACTCGACCAAAGTCACATCTTGCGCTTCATCCATAACGACGCAGCGGTAGGGGGCTTGCGCGAGCCTATGGACAGCATCTCTGGCCCGAATCCTTTTGTCAGCGAAGGGAACTGCGTTGCGTTCGCTCAGCTTTCCTGCCCAGAGTTCATACAGTTCCCATACCAGCTTGCGCAGGTTTTGAGAGAGTGATCGCTTGCGCCCAATGCGTTCGATGGAAAGATAGTCGTCAAGGCACTGCATCCCGTTCCCCTTGATCACTCTCTCTATCTCTTCTTGCAGGTAGTCCTGGCTAATCCTCTCCAAAGGGGAACCGGCCATGAGTTCCTGATAGGCGGCGGCAAATGTCTGGTCAACCAGAGAGTGATGTGCCGGCGGCCGACTGTCGTACCTGTAAGCGATTCTGTCGATGTTGGCGAATTCGACATTCGAGGGGGCCATCGGGAGTTTTTGAAAGCGCTTTTCGAGCAGTTCGGCAAGCGATCTGCTGTTCGCGGTGAAGAGCACTTTTTCATCGGGATATCGACGGGCCAGCTCCGCCAGGCGATGCAGCCCTATCACTGTTTTGCCAGTGCCGGCGGCGCCGCGAATGCGGGCGGCTCCTGACCAGTGGCGGCGGACAAGAGGCTCCTGGTCTGGATGGAGGAAGAGTTGCCATTCCTCAAAGTCGCCGCGGAAGAGACGTCGAATCAACTCCTGGATGAGGAGGGGGTCGGTAGAGGCGGATTCTGTTGCCAGAGGCGAATGGGGAGGAGTGCCCGATTCCTGCTCCGGGAGGTCAGGCAGCGAAGGTTGATGCGGCGTTCCTGTGGAAGGACGCTTCAAGGACAGCGGAATGTCAGGAACCGTTACCAGTAGATTAGAAAGTTCTTCGGAAGACAGATCGACATAATGGTCTCGTCTTTCGGCCCAATCATACATGGCATCATGGTGCCCTGCATTGACGAAGACGAACTGGCCGTCATCTACTGCCAAAAGGACGCGCAGCTCGAGTGAAGCCCTCAATGACCAGAGGTTGCTCTTGGCTCCGCCGCCAAGTTTTTCGAAATTGAGACCCGGGGTTGTCGGGTCTTGTGAGAACTGGGCTACAGCGGTGACGAAACGCGCCTGGTCCTGCGGAGTCAGCCGCCGGGTGTGGCCAATCTGCCAATGGAAGGACCTGGTCATTGCCAGCTCTACTCTGTCCATCTCTACACCCTGGTCTCCTCAGACGCGCCGACATTCCGTTCCTGACAGTAATCCATGGTGGAGAGCCTATCTTCCTGCGGGCCGCCACCAGGGCGAGCGGCGCATTAACTGAAAGTGGCCCGGATCAGGTGATGGCGTCTTCAGGCAGGCGCACGGGTACGCCGCGTTCGAGCAGATGCCGCTTTACATCCATCACCTGAAGCTGACGGAAGTGGAAGAGGCTTGCGGCCAGGGCAGCTTCGGCGCCGCCTTCAGTGAGAGCGGCGGCGAAATCTTCCGGGCGGCCGGCGCCGCCGCTGGCGATGACCGGGATGTTGACAGCGTCTGAAATGGCGCGGGTGAGGGTTACGTCGTAGCCTTCCTGCGTGCCGTCGCCGTCCATCGAGGTCAACAGAATTTCACCGGCTCCGAGCGATTCTACTTTCCTGGCCCATTCGACGGCGTCTATGCCGGTATTGATTCGGCCTCCACTGATGAATACGTCCCAGCCCTCCGCGGCGTCGCGGCGGCGGGCGTCGATGGCGACGACAATGCACTGGCTGCCAAAGCGGCGGGCGCCCTCGCTGACGATCTCCGGGTTGCGAACGGCGGCGCTGTTCACGCTGACCTTGTCGGCGCCGGCGAGCAGAATGGCGCGCATATCGTCGACGGTGCGAATGCCGCCGCCGACGGTAAACGGAATGAAGACGGTATCGGCGACGCGGCGTACCATTTCGGCGACGATATCGCGGGCCTCGTGGGTGGCGGTAATGTCCAGGAAGACCAGTTCATCGGCGCCTTCACGATCGTAGACGTGGGCCTGTTCCACCGGATCGCCGGCGTCGACCAGGTCAATGAAGTTGATGCCTTTGACGACGCGTCCATCCTTGACGTCGAGACAGGGAATGATTCGCTTGGCCAGCAAGGTTACCTCCAGGTGCGGCGATGCGCCGAGAGCGGCTTGCAGACGGATCGACGGCTTGAACGGTTCATGCGCGCTCTGCGAACCCCGGTATACCGGCGTCGAGAAGGCGGGCGGCGGCGCGCCAGGCGGGAATCTGCTCCGGCGACGTTTCAAGCAGGAGTGTCCTCGCTTCCTCGAGGCTGCACCAGCGGCATTCGCTGTGGTTGTGGTGGCCGAGCCGCACTTCCCCTTCTCCGATTTCGGCCAGGAAATAGGTGATCGTGCGCTGGACATCGTAGCCGCGAATGTGGACGGTGAAGTCGAGGGCGGTGGGACAGTTCTCGTAGAGCTTGCGTATCGGCAGCCCGGTTTCGATGGCGAACTCCCGGCGAGCGCAGTCGAGGTCGCTTTCACCCGGTTCGACGCCCCCGCGCGGAAACTGCCACTCCTCAAAAAAATGGTTGTAGAGGAGGAGAATCTGGGCTTCGTCGCGGCCGGCGGGCGATTCTTCCGGGCAGCGGCGGATGGGAATTACGCCGGCGCTGCGGCGCAGGCGCGGCGCGTTGCCGATTTCGATGGCTGCGGGCAGCTCCAGGGCATTGGTATAGAGGGCCTGACCGATGATCACGCCGTCGATGCCATAGTGTTCATGGCGCTTGAGCGCGCGGACGTCGTCAAGATTGGCGACGCCGCCGCTGGCGATGACCTGCAAACCTGTAAGGTCAGCCAGTGTCGCCGTCGCCTGAACGTTGACGCCGCTGAGCAGTCCATCGCGGCTGATGTCTGTGAACAACGCCAGTTCCACGCCCAGGGCGGCCATGCGGTGCCCCAGCTCGACCGCGCTCACCTTGCTGACCTTTTGCCAGCCGTGAGTGGCGACCATTCCGTCCTTGGCATCCAGCCCAACGACGATCCGGGAAACGCCCCAACGCTTGAGAGCGACGCGTACCAGCTCCGGTTCGCGCACAGCCGCAGTCCCCAATATGATTCGGTCGGCGCCCAGGGAGAAGGCCAGCTCAATGTCCTCGACGCTGCGCAGCCCCCCGGTAAACTGAATCGGGATATCGACCGCACTTCTGATCTGCGTGAGGCGCTGCAGGTTAATGGGCAGATTCCGTTCAAGGCTTGAACCGTCCGGGGCTTGGTCCGTTTCAAGACCCGGGTCTGCGGCGCCGCTGGATTCCGCGGCCTCGAGCGCGTCGGGTGAAAGACGCCGTACCTTGGGATGGAAGTCGGATGCGCCGCCAAATGCGCCGTCCAGGTTGACGACGTGCAGCCACTCGGCGCCGAGGCTCTCCCAGTGGCGGGCCGTCCGGGCCGGGTTGTCGCTGAAGACAGTCTCAGCGTTGGGGTCGCCCCGCCGGAGGCGGACACAGCGTCCTTTTCTCAAATCGATCGCGGGATAGATGCGCATTGTGCTGTCTTTTGCATTTCGTTGTTGAGCGGCGGCTGGCCGTCAGTTTCGCTTTCTCAGGACGGGCCCGACGTGTATTCGCGCCCAGGGATTCTTCAGGCGTGATTCCCCTGGGTTGCGGCCTCGTAAATCGCCTCATCGAGTTCGGCCTGGAGTTCGATCAGGGCTTCCTCGCCCAGGATTCCTTCGCGTGACAACTCGTCAAGAGCTGTTCTCTCAGCACGCAAGGCCTCTGTCCGCGCCAGCGAGACGATCTGTTCGCGCAGGTCCGGCTGATCGTTCAGGAGCTTATCGATCTGGCTGCTGACGTTTTCTTCACGTGCGGTCAGCTCTGCCTTGACAGTAGTATAGGCGGTTGGAATCAGCGCGCCGTCGCGGTAGAGCCGGTCGACATAGCTGATGGCAGAGCGGATGGCGAGAAGCTGGCCCTGGATTCGTTCATATTCGGCGGGCTGCTTGGCGCCTTGCGTCAGCCCGAGCCGGGAGAGCAGCCCTGAAATGGAGATAGCCTGTACCAGGATCGTAAAGAGGACGACGGCGAAGGTCATTGCCAGAAGCTGCGGCCTGTCTTCGATGCCGGCGGGCAGGCTCAGAGCCAGCGCAACGCTGATTGCGCCGCGCAGTCCTCCCCATGACATCACAAGGAGGAAGGGGGCCGGAAGATGATGACGGAAGAGGCGGACGGTACCGCCCAGCAGATAGACAACGAGGAAGCGGCCCCCCAGGACGGCAACGACGGCAATCAGCGAGGGCACGAGATACGTGACCAGCTGCTCCCATTCCACGCTGATGCCGAGCAGGATGAAGATAAATGAGTTGGCGAGAAAAGCGATGTATTCCCAGACGGTGAAGAGCACCATCTTGGTTGAAGGGGTCATCCCGCGGGGCCCGATGTTACCGTTTACCAGGCCTGCCACCACGACAGCCAGAACACCGCTGAAGTGGAACTGTTCCGCCAGGATAAAGCTGCCGTAGGCGAGGATGGTCGTCAGCGTGACCTCGATCAGATAGTCGTCGATTTGCTCGATCAGCTTGGCGACGGCATAGCCGAGAACGCCGCCGATGAGGAGGCCGCCGACCGACACTCTCAGGAAATCGACCACACCTTCAAGGGGATTGAGAGTGCCTTCCACAGCCAGGGCAAGCATGATGTGAAAGATGACTACGGCGGTACCGTCATTGAAGAGGCTCTCGCCCTCGACAAGGGTCATCAGGCGCTTGGGGGCGCCGACGGAGCGGAAGGTTGCGACGACGGCTACGGGGTCGGTGGCGGAGATCAAAGCGCCGAAGATGAGGGCGGCCGGCAGGGGCAGAACGTCGGCGATAACGAGAACGCCGGCGATGATGCCGGTGCTGATGAGCACGCCCGGCACGGCCATGGCCACGATGGGCGTCAGGTCGGCCTTCAGGTCCTTCAACTGCAGGTGGAAGGCGGCTTCAAAGATGAGGGGCGGGACGAAGAGGCCGAGCACGAGACCCGGCGTCAGCTCCAGATGCATGCCGCCCCGAAAGGCCAGGACCAGCCCGGCTCCAACCAGCGCCACTGTGTAGGGCAGTCTGATGCGGCGCACGGCCATTGCGACAAGCAGCACGACTGCCAGTACCTGGACGATTTCGAATTCCAGCTCAAAGAAGGTTTCCACGACTTACTCCGGAAGGGCGGAGGGGCGGCTCTGTTCCTTCAGCCCGCTGTCAAGCTGTTCGTCCGCTGGACCGACAGCAGGCGAGGCCGCGCCCCTGGGAATGTGCGGCACTCCGGGAGGGACGGCGAAATCGTGAACGATTCGCCCGTCTTGCACACAGGCGACGGCGGCAAAGGAGAGTTTCCGCCAGTCCTGCAATGGCACGGCAGGAAGGCCAAGCAGCTGCGCGCGGTAGAGGCTGAAGGTGAGGCCGTGACCGACGAGGGCCAGTGTGTCATGGGGATGGCGTGCCGCCCACTCGTCGATCCCCGCGCGAAACCTGGTCAGCGCGTCTGCCGCCGGTTCCCAGCCCGCGACAGAGTCGTCGGGACGGCGGAACACGTCTGCGACGCGGGCGGTATAGTCGTCTGTCCACTCTGGGGAGCGGTGCAGCTCATTGAAGCGGTCATCCTCAGCCACCGGCAGAGCTTTCTCTTTCAGAAGCGGCGCGACTGTCAGACGGGTCTTTGGCTCGCGACTCAACAGAAGCCGGTCGACTTCGTCCCAGAACGGCTGCCGGGCGAGTACCGCGGCCTGCACACGACCGAGCTCGTTCAACTGCCAGTGGGCGGCGTCGGTATCCGGAACCTGCCGCGTACAGGCGTGTGCGATGAGATATAGTTTCTTCGGCCTGCTCAATTCGGTCGCCGTCATTTCAGTTCATCGAGATCGCAGGGCGGCGCTGGACTTGAATGTCTTTGGTTTGCCCTGTGACGGAAGTCACTTTGGGTGAGGCCAGTGCAGACGGGTTCCCGCCGCAGGTCAGGGGCATTCGATTTCAGGCTGGCTCTCCACAGTTTGAATGAAATTGCGCAGGATATGCAGGCCAACGGTGTGGCTCTTCTCCGGATGGCACTGGATGCCCCAGGCGTTGCGGTGGCGGACGATGGACGGATAGTCGATGCCGTAGTCGGTGTGTGTGAGCACAGCGTCCGGCTGGGCAACATCGCAGAAATAGCTGTGGGCAAAGTAGCCGTAGGCGCCATCGGGGACACCCGCCAGCAGTGGGTCCTGACGCTGCCGGTGCAACTGGTTCCAGCCGATTTGAGGAATGCGGAGGCTGCGGCCGCTGCGGTGGGGATCCGGCATTTTGTCGGGGAAGCGGCGGACGCTGCCGGGAATCAGGTGGAGTCCCTCGTGAACGCCCATCTCTTCACTCTCGTCGAAAAGCATCTGCATGCCGACGCAGATGCCCAGGAGAGGCAGCCCTGCGGCCACGCTGTCCAACAGAGGAGCTTCGAATCCCTGGCGACGCAGGTTGTTGACGCTATCGCCGAAGGCGCCCTGTCCCGGCAGGACGAGTGCCCGCCAGCGGCTGAAATCGACCGGGTGGTCGACGATATCGACCTGGATACCCAGGGGTGAGGCTACGGTCTCAAAGGACTTGTAGACACTGCGCAGGTTGCCAACGCCATAGTCAACAATAGCGATCATTGCGAACGGGACAGACTCTTTTCCATTGCGATGGCGAAGTTGCGCACCAGCGGCGGTGGAAACTCCTCGCGAAAGATGGCGGCAGTCAGTTCACGAATGCGGGTTTCAGCCCGTTCAGCCTCCTGACTGCTGAGCCGCTCGGCGCGTACAACCTCCTCGAACTCCTCCTCGTGCAGTACGAAGACCCTCTTGTCTGAATTATACCAAATTGCAAGGACCAGGTCCGAAGTGCGGTAGGCTTTGTCTTCGCGCTGCAGCGGCCTGCAGACAGGGAGGTAGAGACCGATAGCGGTGCCCTCGGCGTCAAAGTACTTTTCGACCATCTGATCCAGATCGGGGAGCCAGAAACGGAACCAGACGAAGCCCGGTGCGCCGATGACGGAATCAAGCAGTTCGACGGTGGGCGCGTGAGCGGTCCAGGCGGCGCGTTCGACGAGCAGGGAGTTGAACCACTCGGCGCGATAGTCGGTCATATCCGCCTGCTGGTTCCAGTCTCCGCTGGCAAACGATCTGAACAATCGTTGGGACGATTGTACGGTTTCGCTCATCATCTCACTTTCGGGGGCCGTCCGGTCTTGAGACGGCCGGCCAGAGTAATTCTCTCAATATTTCCTGACGATGGCACGGTAGGCGTTGGGTTCGCGAACCTGGATCATTTGGCGTTCTTCACGGATGGCCCGCACACGGTCCAGATCGATGGTCGCGACCGCGTATCCCTCCATCGGCTCTTCGAGGACCGTATAGAGACCGCCGTCGGGCCCGGCAAGGATCGAGTCGCCCGCAAACTGAATGGTGGGCTCCTCGCCCACGCGGTTGGCGGCGGCGACGTAGAGGGCATTCTCGGCGGCGCGGCTGACGATGTGCGCCCGCCACTGCTCGTGGCGACCGATGTCCCAGTTGGCGGCGAGGACAATCAGTTCGGCGCCGTCCAAGGTCAGGCTGCGGGCCGCTTCGGGAAAGATCAGATCGGATCCAATCATGAGGCCGAATCTGCCCCAATCGGCGTCCACGTTGATGAAACGAAAGCCGGAACGGTAGACCTGGCGCTCCTCGCCCAGGAGATGCACCTTGTGATAGGAGGACATGAGCTCTCCGTCCGGGCCCAGGCAGGCCAGGCCGTTGTAAAGAACGCTCTCGACTTTCTCTTTGATGACCAGGCCGAAGACGATATGCGTGTTGTAGTCGTCGGCGCGTTTGGCCAGGTAGTTTGTGGCGTGGCCGGGCACGCGTTCCGCCAGCGTAGTGGCGCGCAGTCCCAGTTCGGTACCGGTATAGCTGAGCTCCGGGAAGACGATCAGGTCTGTCGGCTGTGTTGTGCAGATGCGTTCGACAAACTCCCCCATTTTGCGAAGGTTTTCTTCGGCGCTGGTGAGCGCGGGGGCCATCTGCACAAGTGCGACAGTGATTTCACGAGCCATTCAGCCTCTCCGTAAAGCCTGGGACAGATCTCAAGGAAGGAAAGCCAAGCAAGTATAGCACGGTTGACTCCTTTCCCCATCTTTCGCGTGCTGTGTTAGAATTTCACCGCAAGGAAGAAAGGAGAGCGTCAATGCCTGAAAACAGTTCGATGTTCAGACGGATCTTCGGACGCACGTGGATCATTTTGCTGGTGGCGGCGATCATAATTCCGCTGGACCAGTGGACGAAGGAGCTGGTCCGACAGAACATCGAGAAGTTCGACTATATTATTCCGATTCCGGCGCTGGGCGAGTATTTTGTCTTTGAGCATGTGGACAATCACGGCGCTGCGTTTGGGATTTTGCAGGGGGCGGGCAGTGTCTTTATCGTCATTGCTGCGGTGGTGACGGTAGCTGTATTCTACTACGCGATCCGTCACCTGCCAGACGATCAGCGTCTCATACGGTTGCTGCTCGGGTTCCAGGTCGGCGGCGCGCTGGGGAACGTAATCGATCGCATCATGCAGGGCTATGTCACCGATTTTGTGAAGGTCGGTGTCCCCGGTGTCTACTATTGGCCGAATTTCAACATCGCCGATTCCTCGATTGTATGCAGTGTCATCGCTCTGGCAGCCGTCATCCTCTACCAGGACGTCCAGGCCTCCAAGCGGGCCAAGGAGGAGGCAGTCGAAATCGGAGCTGCCGGGTCGTCGGAGGCGTAGCCAAAGGGAGCGGGTGGACTACGAGAGCCAGGAGGTGCGGCGTTTTACCGTTCCCGCGTCTGCAGCTGGCCAGCGCCTCGACCGCTGGCTGACGGACCAGTTCGAGGAGGAAAGCCGCAGCGCAGTTCAGCGCTGGATTGCGGAAGGGCTGGTCACCGTCGATGGGCAGCGCGCCGGCAAGGCCGGTATGCCGCTGGAAGCCGGCGCAGAGATTGAGGTCGCAGCGCCACCGGCAGCGGTGGAAACTTCACTGCGGCCCGAAGACATTCCTCTCGAAATCATCTTCGAAGACAACAACGTGCTCGTCGTAGACAAGCCGGCCGGACTGGTCGTCCATCCGGGGCCGGGCCACACTACGGGTACCCTCGCAAACGCAGTTCTTCACCACTGCCCGGAGTTGGAAGGCATCGGGGGGGAGAAACGGCCAGGCATCGTCCACCGGCTGGACAAGGGCACGTCCGGCGTGATCGTCGTGGCCAAGAATGACGCGGCGATGCGCTTTCTGCAGGAACAGTTCGCCGGCCGGACTGTGTACAAGGAGTATCTGGCGCTACTGGAGGGCAGGGTTGAGCCGCCGAAGGGCCGCATCGACGCGCCGGTCGGCCGCCATCCGACCCGGCGGCAGCGTATGGCCGTTCTGCCGGCGCCTTCAGGACTTAGAAATGCGGCTGGGACCGAGCAGACTGCGTCCGGCGCCCGGGAGGCCGTGACCGAGTACGAGTGCCTGCAGGTCTACGAAGACCAGTCAAGCGGACAGACGGCCCGTTTTTCGCTGGTGCGCGCTCTCCTGCACACGGGGCGAACGCATCAGATTCGGGCCCATTTTGCCTGGCGCCGCCATCCCGTGGTCGGTGACTCCGAATATGGGTATAAACGGCGGCGCCTGTCGCTGAAGCGGCCTTTCCTGCACGCGCGCAGGCTGGGCATCCAGCTGCCCGGGGAGCCGGAGCAGCGCGTGTTCGAAGTGCCTCTGCCCGCCGAACTTCAGCGCATACTCGACAGGTTGGGGGAGTGAAAGTCAATGATCGACAAGCTCTACAAGATCGCCGAGGGGTTGAACAATCACTTCCAGGACGGGAACGATCCGTTTTATATCGTCACACGGCTGGCCGAGGAGTGCGGCGAGGTAGCCAGCCAAGTGAGCCATTTCGAGAGCAAGGGTGTCAAGACGCTGAAGCTAGGACCACCTGACCGGGCCGCGTTCGCGAAGGAGTTGCAGGACGTTATGCGGGCCGTGGCGCAACTGGCGATCCACTACGATCTGAAGGCGGAGCTGGAAGCGTCGGTCGATCGATCCTACCAGGAGATAGTGATCGAGGGTTTGGTCGATCCGGCGCCGGAGGAGCTGGAAGGTGGAAACAACTAAAACGCGAAACGCCCGACTTTTTCTATTGTCGGGCTGCCCCGATCAGGGCAGCCAGGCGGCGACGGCCTCTCGTTCCTCGAGTAGCTCCTGTCCACTGGCGGCCATATGCGCGCGGTCGAAGTCGGTCAGCGGCAGCCCTTCCACAATCTGGTAGTCGCCGTTCTCAACTGTAACGGGATAGCTGAATATCACGCCGGTGGGTGAGTCGTAAGCGCCGGTGCTGGGAATGCCCATGCTGACCCAGTCGTCTTCGGTCGCGCCACCGTACCAGCTTTGCACATGGTTGATACAGGCGTTGGCCGCACTGGCCGCGCTGCTTGCGCCGCGCGCAGCGATCACGGCGGCGCCGCGCTGCTGGACGGCGGGGATGAAGGTCCGTCTGATCCAGGAGAAGTCGTTGATGACAGCTGCGGCCGGCTGGCCTTCGATCCGGGCATGGAAGATGTCAGGATACTGGGTCGAACTGTGATTGCCCCAGATTACGACATTCTTGACTGTATGAAGCGGCCGTCCAGCCTTCCTGGCAAGCATGCTCCGGGCGCGATTGTGATCGAGGCGGGTCATGGCGGTGAAGCGTTCGGCGGGCACGTCGGGCGCGTTGTTCATGGCGATCAGGCAGTTGGTATTGGCCGGGTTGCCGACGACGACGACACGGACGTCGGAGGCGGCGTTCTCGTTGATGGCCTTACCCTGGGCGACGAAGATTGGGCCGTTGGCGCCGAGAAGGTCTTTGCGTTCCATGCCGGCGGCCCGGGGCCGGGCGCCGACGAGGAGGGACCAGTTGGCCCCGGCGAAGGCTGCGTCCGGCTCGTCGGTCAGGATTGTACCGGCGAGGAGGGGGAAGGCGCAGTCGTCCAGCTCCATAGCCACGCCTTCGAGCGCGCCCATCGCGGGCGGGATCTCCAGCAGCTGGAGGACGACCGGCTGATCGGGGCCGAAGAGGTCGCCATTGGCGATGCGAAAGATGAGAGCATAGCCGATATTGCCGGCGGCGCCAGTAACTGCTACACGAATGGGGTCATTCATCAATCTAAGGTCTCCAGGTGCGGCAGGGGCGATTTCCGCCTCGCCTGCCTTCATTGATCAGTATCGGGTGGACTTTCGGCCAGGTCCACCGCCAGTTCATACTGGCGGTCGAAAACGCGAAATCCAAGTGAGGCAAAGACCGGGTTGAGACGGCTGTCGGCCGGCTGGTCCATGAGCGTCAACCTGGCGTCAACGTAGCGAAGCTGCAGAGCTTGCAGCAGGGGGCGGGCGGCGTCCTGAAGATTGGCCTCCGGGTCGACTGCGACGTCAAGAATTCGAAGACGGGCGGGCGGCTGGCCCAGGGCCGGCCCGCCCGATGATGACGACGGAGAGACCAGCGCATAGGCGACGGGGGCCCCGTCTTTGGCAGGGATGGTGAGGCCGACACAACCATGCTGTTCCACATAGTTGAGCAGGCTGCGGGCGCGGCGCTGCCAGATCATGGGCAACTCGTGCCAGCGGTAAAAATCGCGCAGAATCCGGGCTGGGTCGGTCTCCTCAAGGCGCTCATATGGCAACGGGAGCGGGCCCTGGCGGGGATCCCGTTCCCACAGCAGCAGTTCGCGCAAGCGTTTGAAGCCGACCTGGCGATAAACCGAGCGGGCGTGGTCGTTGGTGACCAGCACCTCCAGCAAGATGCGGCGAACACCGCGCTCGACCGCGCGCAGTTTCAACTGCTCCATGAGCCGCCGGCCCCAGCCGCCGCCGCGATAGGCCGGGTCGACACTGAGGCCGCCGCACCAGCCTTCGTCATCGCGCACGGCCAGCAGGGCCGCGCCAACGCCATGCCGTCGCCCCTCCTCTTCCGCCAACAGGACTGCGCAATCGTCCGGGGCGATGCTGGAGCGATGCAGATGCCCGAGCATGCCGGAAGGGTCCATGTGCATATCGTACCGGTAGTCGGAGAAACCTCGGTTAAAGCCTTGGCGCAGCGCCTCTACCTCAACCGCGGAACCGGTTATGATGGTTGGCCGTTTCAGCTCAGGCAAGGCGGAAGGACCTCCAGTGGTGAGTGGCCAGCCAGAAGGTAATGCCGGCTGGACGCCTGTATGCCAATTTATTGCGCTCGGGCCACAAAGTCGAACTCCACAATGAACTCTTCCCCGACGTTGGCGACGCTGGGGACTTGAGGAATCCTGAGCTCGTAGTCGTCTCTTACGATGATTGTGGCGGCGCTACCCCGCAGTTCAGATTCTGAAACGACCTGCATCGTAACGATAAAGATCGCCGGTTTGGTGATGGTGCGGACCGTCAGGTCACCTGTGACCTCGAACTGGATTTCATCGCCAATTGCGGCGGCATCGGGCAGACCCACATACTCCGTCGCGGTAAAGGTGATGAACTGAAACTGGCTGGTCTGCAGAATAAAACGACGGACAGCGCCGTCGCGGCGGTTGCTGTCTGTGGTGAAGGTTCCGGCCTCGATCCGAATCGGTCCAATTGAACTGACCGCCGGGTTGGCCGGATCGACGGTCAGCTCACCCGAAATGGCGCTGGTCGTGCCGATCACCGTTTTCGGTTGACCGAGCAACTCCTCATCGATGATGTAGCGCGCTTCGGATTCTTCGGCCACGATGACGAACGTCTGGCCGGCGCCGGGCGACTCCGCGCTCTCGGCGGCTGTTTCCTCCTGAGGCGGCGCGGTTGCCGCGGGCGCGGCTTCAGGTTCCGGTTCCGGCGTGTCGGTCGTCTCCGGTTCCGGCGCAGGCGTATCTGTGGGTTCTGGCATCGGAGTATCGGTCGGAACGGGTTCTGGCGTGTCGGTGGGATCGGGCTCGGTTACCGGAGTTGCCGTATCGGCGGCAGCCGGGGCTTCCTCGGCATCCGAGGCGGGAGCGTCCGAGCCGCCGCAAGCCGCCAGTAGGAGCGCCGCGAGCAGTACAAGGATGATCAGCTTCAGGTGGGCAGATCTGAATTCGGTCGAGACCGGGCCAGGTTTTCCCGCGGCCGGAAACAGTTTCGCATTTGAGGTGTGCAGTCTCATCGGTCCGACTCCCCCATCCAGGATGGATAAAACATAAGCGGTCGAACCATTCGACCGCGCTGTCAGCGGTGACGTTCCCTTCCATTGTGGACCTATTTTGGGAGTTTTGCAAAACTTCGGGTTTTCGGTCGGTTATCGCTGGAATCCGTTTTCACCGTAGCCGGTCAACTCCACATAGCCGCGACCGGCGACGGGTTCTCCGTTCATCGTGCCGCGCACGACGGTGGCGCCTTCATAGTAGGTAAAGGCGACGTCCATCTCCTGATCATCGATCAGGGGGTCGATCGTCAGTTCGATTTCGTGCCGGGGGAAGGAGACGCGCCAGCGGCCGGGGTAAACTGTACCGCTTGCCGGACTCGTCCACTGCTCCGTTGGCGTCAAGGTAAAGTCGTCCGGTTGGATGGAGACCTGGCGGCCGTCGGGGAAGCTGAGAGTCCCTTCAAAGATCGCCTGGGACGCGCCGGACAGCGTGCGGATTTCGGCAAACATAAGGACGACGTCGTTGTCCAGTGTGACGGCGAACCAGTCCCAGCCAACGGCATCCCCGCTGAGGGCGGAGGTTCCGAATTCGTGGTCCATCCAGCTGAGGCCCGTTACGGGGATTCGCCTGCCTTCGAAAACGATTTCGCCTACAGTCTCCAGCCGCACGAGGCTGTAGTAGTGGTTTGCGTTACCTGGTTCCGGCCCTTTGCGGCTGAAGCCGGCTTCCCCGTGAAGCAGGGGCGGATGGGTCTCCGCGAGCGTGAGATTTATCGAGACGGCACCGTTGGCGTCCTCGGCAGCGGCTTGCAGGCGCATCTGCCCCGGCATGGTTTCCCGCGCACGCCAGTCATCCAGCCAGACTTCGTAGCGGGGCGAACCGGTCGCTCCGGCGACGCCTCCGGCGGCGCGGCTGAAGCGGTCGAAGCTGACATGGCGGCCGGCGGGAGCACTGGTGACGGCAAAGTGGGCCATATAGAGTTGCTGCGCGGCGAAATCGGACGGCCGGTCGGATTCGCCCGGCGCCAGCGCGCTGCGAAAAAAGGTGAGCTGGAAGCCGTAGTGGCCGCCGTCCTCGCCGGTCAGGTTTCCGGTGTAATACCACCACTCGGTGGCGTAGTCATTGTGAGGGCCGTGATCACGGGGAAACTGGAATTCCTGCGGCTCGAGGGCACGGGCGAAGCGGTCATCGACGGGGCGGCTGAGGACATCTACGACGTCGGCCGAGGCCAGAGAGGGCTGGGCGCGTGAGCAGGCGCCGACAAGGAGAAGACAGAAGAGAAGAGATAGCGCAGGCGCAATGGATCCTGGAAGGATCCGTCGATTGATGTGTATATGCTGCGGTAGCGGAGCGGGTCTGACCTCCGGAATGTCTGGCATTGACGCGGTCTGTTTTGTGGCCGGGAGTCGCATCAGACTGCCGCCTCCCAGAATGACGGGGGCCGCTATGTGGGCCAGCCCGATTGCCAGGATCTGAGAGCTTACATGCAGGCCAACGCCTGTTCGAAGTCCGCCAGCAGATCGTCGGTGTCCTCGATGCCAACGCTCAGGCGCACAAGCTCGTCGGAGATGCCCAGTGCCCGCCGGTCTTCGGGCGCGGTGTCGAAGTAGCTTACGATCCCCGGCTGCTCGATGAGGCTCTCGACGCCGCCGAGGCTTGGGCCGATGCGGGGGATGCGGCAGGCATCGATGAAACGGCTTGTCGTCGGTCCGTCGGCCTCGACCTCAAAGCTGATGACGCCGCCGAATCCTGTCATTGTACACTTGGCGACTTCGTGATCGGGATGGCTCTCGAGGCCGGGATACCAGACGCGGCGAATCTTCGGATGGTCTTCCAGGTAACGGGCGATACGAAAGGCGCTCTCGTTGTGCTGGCGCATGCGCAGTCCAAGTGTTTTGAGACCGCGAAGGATCAGATAGGCGCAATGGGGGTCGACGACGGCGCCCAAAATGCCCTGGGACTGGCGCAGGGCGGTGGTGATGTCGAAGCTTCCGGTGACACAGCCGGCGAGCAGGTCGTTGTGGCCGGCCAGATACTTGGTCACGCTGTGGATCGCGAGATCAATGCCGTACTCCAGGGGGCGGACGTTGCAGGGCGTGGCGAAGGTGGTGTCGATGATGGTGCGCAGGCCATGCCGACGGGCGATTTCTACGAGGCGGGCGTAGTCCACGCAGCGCAGAAAGGGATTGGTAGGAGATTCAGAGAAGATCAGCTTCGTCTCGGGCCGGATGGCGGCCTCGATGGCGTCGTAGTCGCCGGGGGCGACGGTAGTACAGGTGATGCCGTAGCGGGTAAGGAACGTGTTGCAGAAGCCGCGCGTGCGGCGGTAGCAGTCTTCAGTCATGACGAAGTGGTCGCCCTGACTGAGAAGAATGAATAGAGTGGTGGTGATGGCCGCCATGCCGCTCGAGAGCAGAAGGGCGTCTTCGGCGGCGTCGAGCGCGGCCAGTTTTGCCTCGGCAGCGCGTACGGTTGGGTTGCCGTAGCGTCCGTACTCCTCTCGTTCCGGTACATCCCAGAACATGTGCTCTTCCATGTAGCTGATCAGGCTGGCAGTGTCCTCGAACGTATAGGTACTTGTCTGAACGATGGGCACCGTCAGACTGTCGTGGGAAATGTAGCGCTTTTCGCCAGCGTGGACGGCTTGCGTCTGGCTGGAGAGTCCGGGCGTCTTCTCCTCAGGGCCTTGCCCATCGGAGGCAGCCGTTCCCGACAGGCCGTCGGAACCGGTTACCGTGCCGGCGTTCTGGGATATGGTCGTACCTGGTGTGGCCATGTTGTCTCCTTCGCTACGCAGTTCACCTTGTCAAAAACGCCGCCGCCCTTTGGGCCGGTCTGGGAACAAAAGAGCCCTCTTCGTGCGGATACACGGAAGAGGGCTGCGGCAAGTCGTCCAGAGCATCTCATCTGCCGGTGTATCCACACCGCCGGAATTGGCACCTGCCGCGCTGCGGGATCTGACTCCAGCAGCGCCGGTTGCCGAGGCTTCACAGGGCCGGCCCCTCCACCTCTCTTGATAAGAGTCTTGGCATGATTTCAGCGGACTAATCTGTAGTTGGACCGAATGCGTGAAACCGTGCCAAAAGGCTCGATTCAGTTGTTGGCGTCCATAGTAATCCAGGAGTCGGCCCAGTGTCAAATCAGACGACCATATGGAACACACCGGAGGGCTGACGAGCGACTTGCAGGCGGGACAGGCTGGGTTCGGGGGCCCGGCTGACAGATAATTGCCTCGCTTTATCTGGATATTGTCCGGGTGATGTCAACAATCAAAAGGGAGAGAGGGCTAAAGTATGGTAAGGTATAGCCAGTAACGAAACGCCTGTGATGGGCGGCCGCTCCATTCAGGAGCGCGCCGAGATTTCCCTAGAAAGGAGAAGAAAGTGAACAGTTTAGGTAATGTCCCCAGAGTCCCCAGAAGGATACCAAGCGGGTCACCTTTTGTCATGGTGATTGTAATCGTCGTCGTAATCCTCTTTCTGATGCTCTTTGCCCGCAATTTTTTCTACGCCTTCGAGCGCGTAGACGAACAGGAGGTGGGTGTTCAGTTCCAGGGCGGGAAGATAAAGAACGTAGTTGGTCCGGGCGTCTATACGGACGTCGGCCTCTTTGTCCAGATCGTGCGCGTCTCCAGCCAAGCTATACCCTTCAACGTATCGGACGAAGAGATTATCACAAAGGACAAGCAGCGGATCGGCCTGATGGTCAGCGGCGATATATTCCGCCCGAACATCGTCCAGAGGGACACGCTCCAGGCGCTGTGGGCACAGTACCGGGGCATCTATCTGCAGGATGACCTGGCCCGGACCCGCATGCAGGACCAGGCGCGCCAGGCGATGAAGGTATGTGTCGGTGACCGCACCTTTGACGACAACGTGGTCGGCACGGCCAGAGATGTTTTGCGCCAGTGCATTGACGATGAACTGAACGAACGGGCGGCGAATTTCGGTCTCCGGGTGGAAAACCTTGTGGTGCCGGACGTGATCCTGTCGGGGGCGGTGCAGTCTGCGCTGGACGCCATCGTGCAGAGCCGTCTGGAGACGGAGAAGGCGGCGCAGGACAAGCTGCGGGCCGATGCCCAGGCCGACGCCGAGCAGGCGCGCCAGGAGGGTGAAATCCGCATCGAGCAGAGCCGGATCCAGGAGCAGGCCCGCCAGCAGACGGCCCTGGCCCAGCTGGAGGAACAGAAGGTGGCCGCGCAGAAGGCCGTGATCGAAGCCGAGCGCGCGAACGAGCTGGCCCGCGTCGAAGCGGAGAGGGCGGTCATTGAAGCGCAGAAACAGAATGAGTTGCTGGCCGCGCAGCGGGACATTGAGATCGCGGAGGCGCTGGCTGTCGCCGCGGAAGAACAAGCAAAGGCGCAGATCGCGGTCGAGACCGCCCTGGCCACTCTGTACGCGGGACGGCCGGAATATGTGCAGCTGCTGATCGCGCAGGCCAACGCGAGCGCGCTCAGGAACACCGACAAGGTGATCTTTACGCCTGAAGGTGTGACGCCGACGCTGGTGCTACCGGGTCCCGGCATCGTGCCGACAGTTGACACGACGCCCAATTAGCGCGGCTGAAAAGGAGTAAGGCTGCGTGCAGGATGGGCGTCGATCTCTGGGTACACGGGGCGAACTGATTGCCGTATGCGCCCTGCAGGAGGCCGGCCTGCGCATCGTGGAACGCAACTGGCGTTGCCGGGCCGGCGAACTGGACATCATCGCGGAGGAACGCGCCCCGGACTTCAACCGGGGCGCGCCTGACTCGCGCTGGTTGGTCGTGGTCGAGGTGCGCACCCGGCGGGGTCACGGCTACGGGTCGGCCCGGCAGTCCTTTACGCACAGAAAACAGGCGAAACTGCGCCAACTGGCGACGATTTACGTGCAGCAGTCAAAATGGCCGGGTCCCTGGCGCATTGACGCGGTGGCAGTGCAGATGGACAGGTCCGGCAAGCTCATCAGCGTGGAGCATATCCGCCATGCCGTCACCGGATGAGCAGGGGTCTGAGACGATAGCGCCGCCGCTGGTCGTAATCCTGGGACCGACGGCTGTCGGCAAGACCTCTCTCAGCCTCGACCTTGCGGCGCGCTTTGACGGCGAAATCGTTGGCGCCGACAGCCGGCAGATCTACTTCGGCATGGACATCGGCACCGCCAAGCCGAGCGCAGTGGAGCAGTCGCAGGTTCCTCATCACCTTGTCGACATCCAGCCGCCTGACAAGCAGATGGCACTGGCGACCTATCAACAGTTGGCCTTCAGCGTCATTGACTGCATCCACCTGCGGGGGCGCGTGCCCTTTCTCGTAGGCGGTTCGGCTCTGTATCTGCAAGCCGTGATTGAGGGGCTGCAGATCCCGGAGGTCGCGCCCAATCCGGCGCTGCGGAGCGAGTTGGAACGTTTCGCGCAGGAAAACGGACGCGCGGCCCTGCACTTCCGGCTGCAGGCACTGGATCCCGAAGCGGCCGCGCAGATCCACCCGAACAATCTGCGCCGGGTCATCCGAGCGCTGGAGATTGTGCAGACGACCGGCCGCCGAAAGAGCGAGCTGGAAGCGGCCGCGCCGCCGCCCTACCGGATTCTGAAGATCGGCCTGGACCTGCCGCGCCCCCTTCTGCACGAACGCATCGACCGGCGCGTTCACGAAATGGTGGAGGCCGGCCTGGTAGAGGAGATGGCGTCGCTGCTGGCGGCGGGCTATTCGCCTGACCTGCCGGCCCTTTCCAGCCTGGGATACCGGGAGATCGCCGCCCACCTGCGCGGGGAGATCTCGCTGCAGGCAGCAGTTGAACGCATACAGATTGAAACGCACCGCTTCGTCCGCCACCAGTACACGTGGTTTCGGCGGATCTCCGACATCCACTGGTTCGATGTTTCCGAAGCGCCCCAGCCTGCCATACGAAAGCTGACGGAAGGTTTTTTGCATCGGAACAGCAAGTACGGTGTTGGACCGACCCTCTGAGACGTGCAGAAGGGACCTCTATCGCGCTCGCGGACCTTGCGGTTGGCGGCCGCCGGCGGCCGCCAACCGCCGTTCTCACGCTGCGCGTCGCACCATAGACCATTCGTAGGAAAATTGAACAGCGTTCGTATCATTTCGAGATTGAGTGGTGGCGGGTACCCAGAAGCGGTCTCAATGGGGGTCCCCAAGCGAATTCGCCAGTGTAATTTCCAGAAATCGGTCACAAACGAACTCTGGAAGCGCCAAGAGTGGTCTCAATTCGGCGGCGTTGCGACACATACCCATTCCTTGCTATAATGTGGGTTGAATCCGGTAGGATGCCATTAGATCAGACGCCTACGCAGTTCAGCATGTGAAAGGATGTAACGAAAAGAGCTAGCAATGGCTGGCACTAAACTGGCGCCGAACCTCACCGCTGCGGACCACAGCGACTAGCCAGATCTTATGACTTCAGAGAATAACGGGCTTCCTACGGATAGTCCGCTTCTGCGCAGCATTCCTCTTGAGGCCATACCCCCTGTTAGCGGCGACAAGCTGTTCCTTCAGCCGCTCCTGAACCTGCACGAAGTTAAAGCGATTGAAGAGTTGTACCGGAAGCTGCCCGACTATTTCAGCGCCGATGAAAAGCTGTCGGTTCTGCGCGCCTACCTGGTCGCCAGCGACGCCCATCGCGAACAGACGCGCATGACGGGCGAGCCCTACATCCTGCACCCGATCGACGTAACCAGTATTCTGGCGGATCTGCACCTGGACGCGGACACGCTGGCGGCGGGGCTGCTGCACGACGTGGTCGAGGACTCCGTCTACACAATCGACTATCTGAAAGAGAACTTTAACCTGGAGATAGCCGAGTTGGTGGACGGTGTAACGAAGCTCAACCGCATTAAAGAGTTGAGCAAAATGCGTCACAGCGTCGCCGATGAGAAGGCCGAAAGCCTGCGAAAGATGTTCCTGGCCATGGTCGAGGACATCCGGGTGGTACTGATCAAGCTGGCCGATCGTGTCCATAACATGCGGACATTGGAGGGCCACCCGGAACACAAGCGCCGCCGCATTGCCCGCGAGACGCTGGAGATCTTTGCCCCGCTCGCGAATCGACTGGGGATTTGGCAGATCAAGTGGGAGCTGGAGGACCTCAGTTTTCGCTATCTTGAGCCTGTGACCTATCGCAACCTGTCGCGGGCGATGGACCAGAAGCGCGCCGAGCGGGTCAGCTGGATGGATGAGACGCGGGATACACTGGCGAAGGCGCTTAGCGAGGCGGGCATAGAGGCGGAGATCGACGGGCGCCCCAAACATATCTACGGCATCTATCGAAAGATGCGGCGCAAAGAAGTGCCTTTCGACCAGATTTACGACATTCACGGCTTCAGAATTATCGTCGAATCGGTTGCTGACTGCTACGCCACACTGGGCGTTGTCCACAGCTACTGGCGGCCGATCCCCGGCGAATTTGACGACTACATTGCCAGCCCGAAGGACAACATGTACCGCAGTCTGCACACAGCCGTGGTCGGCTCGAACGGCAAGCCGATGGAGGTGCAGATCCGGACGCGTGAGATGCACCAGGTAGCAGAGTTCGGTATCGCCGCGCACTGGCGCTACAAGGAAGGCAGGCAGGCCAACCAGTATCTGGACAATAAGATCGCCTGGATTCGCCAGTTGATGGAGTGGCGGCAGGACGTAACCGATGCGCAGGAGTTCGTCAGCGGGATGAAGACGGACGTGTTCCAGGACCGGGTCTACGTCTTTACGCCGCGCGGGGACGTAATCGACCTGCCGCACAGCTCGACGCCGATCGACTTCGCCTACCGTGTTCACACGGAGCTGGGCCACCGTTGCCGCGGCGCGAAGGTCAATGGCCGGCTGGTGTCCCTGGACTTCCAGCTGCATAACGGAGACCAGGTAGAGGTGATTTCGGCCAAACGGGGCGGACCCAGCCGGGACTGGATCAACCCCAATATGGGTTACGTCGCGACGACGCGTGCGCGCGGAAAGATCCGCACCTGGTTCCGCAAACAGGCCAGGGAAGAGAACATCGCCCAGGGCCGCCAGATTCTGGAAAAGGAATTGAAGCGGCTAAGCGTTGACCAGCCTTACGAGCTTGTCGCCCGCATCTGCGGTTTCGAGGAGCTGGACGACTTTCTGGCTGCCATCGGCTACGGCGACGTGACGAGCCAGACGATCGCCCAACGGGTGATCGAATACGAGCGGAGCCAGCAGAGCGAAGAAGAAGAGCCGGAACAGCTTGTCAAACAGTCGCCGCACCGTACCGTCTCGATCGACGGCGTGCAGGTCGCGGGCCTGGACGGCGTACTCGCGCATCCGGCGCGCTGCTGCAACCCGGTGCCCGGCGACCCGATCGTTGGTTACGTGACCAAAGGGCGCGGCGTCTCAATCCACAAGACCAACTGCCCCAATATCGCCTCCCTGATCCAACGTGCGGACCACGCCCGGCTGGTTGAAGTGCAGTGGGGGGCCAAGAGCGAAGAGATGTACCCGGTCAGCATACAAGTCAAGGCCTATGATCGCGCCGGTCTGCTGCGGGACGTGACCGGACTTGTAGCCGATGAGAAGATCAACATGCGTTCGGCTGACGCTGTGACAGGGATGAAGAACAACATGGCTCTGATCAACGCTACGCTCGAGCTTTCGAACATTTCGCAGCTGACACGCATCATGACTCGGATTGAGCGTCTGGCCAATGTGCTGGAGGTTCGACGATTGGTCGGGTAGGCGAGGAGTGAGTGAAGAGGAGTGAGGAGAGAGTAGTCCGACGTAACACCCATTTGGATTCAGCAAGAGAGTGGAAGAGAAGCCAGAGGCGCCCTCAAGCTTTGAGGGCGCCTCCATGTTTTTCATGTAACTTCCGCCGAACAGTCCCGGATTCGACACCGGATTCGACACCGGCTATTTCAGGAAGCCGTCATCGCCTCCAGCTCGTCTATCATGTCCCGAATAACGTCGAAGCCTGCCTGCCAGAAGTCCGGATCGGTCATGTCGATGCCGGCCTCTTCAAGAATCTCCTGCGGCCGCGCCGAGCCGCCGCGCGCCAGCATTTTGAGATAGCCCGGCTTGAAGGCGTCGCCCTCCTGCTGGTAGCGCCGGAAGAGGGAGAGCACGAGCAGCTGCCCGAAACTGTAGGCATAGCAGTAGAAGGGCACTTGGTAGATGTGTGGAATGCTGACCCACTCATATTGGAATTCGTCGGAAAGCTCAACGCTGTCGCCGAACTGTTCCCGCAGGTTTTCAAAATAGAGACGGTCCAACTCCTGGGGGGAGGCGTTCTCCTGGATGGCCTGATGCGCGGCCTCTTCGAAAATCGTAAAGAATGCCTGACGCATCACGGTGGCGTAGATGTCGTCCACGCTGGCAGCGAGGATCTCGCGCCGCACCAGTGGATCCTTTTCCTCTTCCAGTAACTGTTCGTTCATGACCATTTCGGCGAAAACAGACGCGGTTTCCGCCAGCGGAAGAGAGGAGTGCTGGGTCAGAATAGAGTGGTCCTCGGCCATCATGCTGTGGACGGCATGGCCCAGTTCGTGGGCGATGGTGGCGACGTCACGCACCTTGTTGGTATAGTTCAGCAGGACGTAGGGGGTGATGCTCGGCATTACGGTGGCGCAAAAGGCGCCGGCCCGCTTTCCCTTTCGCACCTCGCTGTCGACGTGTTTATCGTCGAAGACGCGCCGGGCCTTGCCGGCGAAATCAAGATCGAAGCGAGTAAAGGTGTCCAGGACAAGGTCGACCGCATCGTCATAGGGAATGTCACGCGATGACTCCATCAGAGGCGCGTAAATGTCGTAGCGGCGCAGCTTGTCCATCCCCAGCCACTTGGCCTTGAGCGTGAAATAACGCTGGAATAGAGGGGCGTTGCGGCGGGCGACCTCCAACAGTGCCCGGACGGCTTCGTAGGGGATGTCGTTGTTCAGATTGCGTACGGCGATGGGGGAATTGTAGCTGCGCAGGGTGACGTTCTCGTTATACCAGTCTCGCACCAGGTTGATATAGATTTGCGCCAGAATAGGCGCCTCTTCCTTGTACACACTGTAAAGGGACTGGTAGGCGGCGGCGCGCATTTCGGGATCTGCTGAGTAGGCATGCGCCATCACCTCTTCGCGGGTCATCTGTTTCAACTCGCCGTCCACCTCCAGCTCAAACTCAAGCCTGTTCGTCAGCATCGAGTAGATGGTTGTGAGCGCGCTGGAGCCATTCGTGTTCTTCAGATTGATAATGCGCTCTGAACTTTCTTCCAGAATGTACGGCTTGGAGAGACGCATATCCTTGAGAAAGTGCCGAAAGTCGGCGTTGGTATCGGCATCCGGCAGCAAGGCTTCGGCCTCTTCATCGTCCAGCCCCTTCCACCAGAGGCTGAAAAAGAGCATTCGATTCTCTATTTCCGCATAAAGTTGATTCATGCGGTTGGTGTAGGTGAGCGCGTCGGGGGATTGAGTATCCGACGAAAACCAGAGGCTGCCGTATGCAAGGAGCCGGTAGACTTGCGTGCTGATATCTTCGTACTGTTGCATGGCGCCGATCAGCTTTGCCGGCTCCATCTTCGCGGAGAGCTCGTCGCGCAGCGTCTCAAACGCGGCGACGCTCTCTTCAACCTGCGCCAGCATTTCTTCGACGGCAACCGAGGAAGGGGCGATCGTCCCGGCCCCGTTTGCTTCGGGATCGGCCGGCACAAGTCTGGTGAGATCCCAACCCGACATCTGGTAGCGTTCCCGTCTTTCTTCTGTGCGTTCAGCCATAAGGCGTTGTTCCCTCATCATTCTTCCTTGACGAGACGCCGCAAAACGGTATGCAGAATCCCACCATTCTTGTAATAGTTCACTTCGACTGGCGTATCGAGTCGGCTGGTGACGCTGAATTCACCGACAACTCCGCTTTCACGGGTCACGCGCACAGTATACGCCTGATTGGGCCTCATCTCTTCGGTCAAGCCTAGTATGTCAAAGGTCTCGAAACCGCTGAGGTCAAGAGACTGCATGTTCTGACCATCCACGAATTGCAGTGGCAGGATACCCATTCCGACCAAATTGGAGCGGTGGATGCGTTCATAGCTTTCCGCGATGACGGCCTTGACGCCCTGCAGCCAGGGCCCTTTTGCGGCCCAGTCGCGGCTGGAGCCGGTACCGTACTCCTTGCCGGCCAGGATGATCAGCGGCGTGCCTTCCTGCTCGTACTTGGCAGCCGCATCCCAGATAGCCATCTCTTCAAGACCTGCGGCAGAGTCGATCACCTGCCCCGTGGATGGGATATAGGCCGTGTAACCGCCTTCGACGCCGTCCAGCATCTGATTCTTGATGCGGATGTTGGCGAAGGTTCCCCGCATCATGACTTCATGATTGCCACGACGGCTGCCGTAGCTGTTCCATTCGGAGCGGGGGACGCCCTTTTCGGCCAGGTAGCGGCCGGCTGGGCTGTCCGGGGCAATGGCGCCGGCCGGGCTGATATGATCGGTGGTGGTGCTGTCCGGCATGACTGCCAGCACGCGGGCGCCGACGATCGGCTGTACCGGGGGCAGCTCCGTGCCCATCTCCTGGAAGAAGGTCGGCTCCTGAATATAGGTGCTGTCGGGGCTCCAGGCATAGAGTTCGCCGCCGGAGATCGGCACCTCATTCCACTGCTCGTTGCCGGTGAAGACGTTGGCGTACTGCTGGCGGAACAGGTCCGGCTTGAGACTGCGATGAATTTCGGCCCGGATCTCCTCCTGGCGCGGCCAGACGTCGCGCAGGAAGACGGGCTCGCCGGTGGGGTCGTAGCCCAGGGGATCGTTTTCCAGGTCGATATTCACGGTTCCGGCGATGGCGTAGGCCACGACCAGGGGCGGCGAGGCCAGGAAGTTGGCCCGTACGTCGGGGCCGATGCGGCCCTCGAAGTTGCGATTGCCGCTCAAGACCGAAGCCGCGACCAGATCGGCGTCGTGAATTGCGTCGCGGATCGGTTGGGGCAGGGGGCCGCTGTTGCCGATGCAGGTGGTGCAGCCGTAGCCGACGGTATGGAAGTTAAGGGCCTGCAGATAGGGGATCAGCCCACTCGCCTCCAGGTAGCTTGTTACGACCTTCGAGCCGGGGGCCAGGCTGGTCTTCACCCAAGGTTTGACGTCCAGCCCGCGTTCTACGGCCTTCTTGGCGAGCAGACCGGCGCCAATCATTACGGAGGGGTTGCTGGTATTTGTGCAGGACGTAATGGCGGCGATCACGACATCGCCGTGCTCCAGTGAGAAGTCGGCGCCCTTGAAGTTGACTTGGGCGCGGTTCTCCAGCTCGGCGCTTTCCAGGCCAAAGCCCTGCGGACCCACGGGCGCTGAAAGCATCCCGCTCCATCTCTCCTTCATGTCGGGGAGAGCGATGCGGTCCTGTGGGCGTTTGGGCCCTGCCAGACTGGGCTGCACGGTATCCATGTCCAACTCGATGGTTTCGCTGAAGACGGGGTCGGGCGCGTCCTCGGTGTGGAAGAGGCCCTGTTCTTTGCAGTAACGCTCGACGAGATCGATCGTTTCCGGATCGCGCCCCGTGTTGGCGAGGTAGCGCAGAGTCTCCTTATCGACCGGGAAGAAGCCCATGGTCGCGCCGTATTCGGGCGACATGTTGGCGAGGGTCGCTCGATCAGGAAGGCTGAGCTGGCCCAGGCCGGGCCCGAAATACTCGACGAACTTGCCAACGACGCCCTGCTGGCGGAGCATCTCGGTCGCCCGCAACACGAGGTCGGTCGCGGTCGCGCCCTCGGGCAGGGCGCCTGTCAGCTTGAATCCGACAACATCAGGCATGAGCATGTAGATGGGCTGGCCCAGCATGACGGCCTCGGCTTCGATTCCGCCCACGCCCCAACCGAGCACGCCGAGACCGTTGATCATCGTGGTATGGCTGTCGGTTCCGACGAGGGAGTCCGGGTAGGCTTCAAGCGCGTCGGAGTCTTCCGCGGCCGAGGTCTGAACTACGCTGGCCAGATACTCCAGATTGACCTGGTGGACGATGCCGGTTGCAGGAGGGACGACGCGGAAGTTGTCGAAGGCGCGCTGCCCCCACTTGAGAAATTCGTAGCGCTCGCGGTTGCGCTCAAATTCACGCTCGGCATTGAAAATGAGGGCGGCCGCGGAGCCGAATCGGTCAACCTGGACGGAGTGGTCTATGACCAGGTCGACAGGCACGACCGGGTTGATCTTGCTGGCATTGCCGCCCATGCGGGCCATGGCGCTGCGCAGCGCGGCCAGGTCGACGACGCTGGGCACGCCGGTAAAGTCCTGGAGGATGACCCGCGCCGGCTTGAAAGGGATCTCAACTTTGCCGGCGGTATCCGGTCCCCAGCGGGCAATGGTCTCGATCGCGTCTTGGGTGATCTCAAAGCCCTCGGCCTGGCGGAGAGCGGCCTCCAACAGCACTTTGATGGAGAAAGGCAGCCGGTTCACATTGGCAGCAGGGAGCTTTTCGAGTGAATCCAGCCGGTAGATGGCCACTGGGCCGCGGCGCGTGTGGAGGGTATCGCGTGCGTTGAAATAGTCCTGTCGAGCCATTTCACCCCCTTGCAAATTGGTCTGACGGTGTCGCTAAGCGCTGGCCGGGACGGAGAATCAGCGTCTCGCGAGCCTAGTCTATTTTCTGGTGGGTAGCCATATGATACCCGTATTGAACACAGAAGGCATAATTTTGGGGTCCCCATGTGCGTGCCCTAGCTGACCCCAGCTTTAGACTGCAAAGCGTACTCTGACGGGACTTGACATTTCGGCGGCAGTTAATCATACTCGGCGGGCATTTACTTGCTTTCTATCCACACCGGTCCGCATTCGAAACCGCGGCAAAGACGGCCCCGGATGGAGAATCCCAGAGTGACCAAGGCGCCAAAGTCGAAAAACAGGATGCAGTCGTTTGGGACCAGCGCAAGGGTCGGATACGACTCAAGCGCATTCTACGATCGCAAGATGTACGGCGGGTCCGATACCGTTGACGGCGGCCCACCGTCATCGGAGAACCCGGTTCCGGATTTGAACCGCATTTATGGCCATAGCAGCGGCTCGATGCACGAGTTGCCGGATAACAGCGTGCATCTGATGGTGACGTCACCGCCCTATAATGTGGGAAAGGATTACGACGAGGACATGAGCGTGGAGGAGTACCGCCGCTCACTCAGGGAAGTATGGCAAGAGACCTACCGTGTGCTCGTGCATGGCGGCAGGGCGTGCATAAACGTCGCCAACGTTGGCCGTAGACCGTATCTGCCGCTGAGCGCTTTCATAACGGCGGACATGATGGACGTCGGCTTTCTGATGCGGGGTCAGATCATCTGGAATAAGCAGGCCAGCGCGGGTGCGTCTTGTGCCTGGGGCAGCTGGCGCTCGCCTTCAAATCCCGTACTCAGGGATGTACATGAGTACATCCTGGTGTTCTGCAAAGGGGATTTCGCCCGCCAGAAACCGGAAGTCGGTAACAAGGAAGCAACGATCGGTCGAGACAGTTTTCTTGAGTGGACTAAAAGTGTATGGGAGTTCCCGGCCGAGTCGGCGAAGAAAGTCAAGCACCCGGCGCCATTCCCTGTGGAGCTGCCGGCTCGCTGCATCCAACTCTACACCTATTCCAATGATGTCGTGTTGGACCCGTTTATGGGAAGCGGTACAACCGCTGTGGCCGCGCAAGAGGCGGGCCGCAGCTGGGTAGGCTACGAAATCTCCCCAGACTATATCGCCGTTTGCTCCGAGAGACTCGGTCTGTAGGCCGGGCCCTGCATTCCCGGCTTGTCCATGATTGCTCCGCCCCAATCAGGTCGCGACGCCAATTCAGGCAGCCGACCATTAACCTCTGCTTATCTGACCACTGCATTTCTGACCACTGCGGTTCAGCGCGGGCTAAGATGGGCCTGCCCGTCGGCGTGGTAGCTGCTGCGCACGAGGGGACCGCACTCCATCCAGCGGAAGCCTCTGCGCTCGCCCTCCCCGCGCAGTCGGTCGAACTGTTCGGGCGTGTAGTAACCGACGATCGGCAGGTGGAACCGGCTGGGCTGCAGGTACTGGCCGATGGTCATGATGTCAACGTCGTGCGCCCGCAGATCGTCCATGACCACCAAGATCTCCTCCCAGCTCTCCCCCAGTCCAATCATGATTCCCGATTTCGTTAAGGCCTGCGAATCCATGCGCTTGGCCTGCTGCAGGAGCTCCAGGGAGCGGTGGTAGCGGGCCTGGGGACGGACCGTTTTGTAGAGGCGGTCAACAGTCTCTGTATTGTGATTGAGGATCTCCGGTTTGGCGTCCATCACAGTCTGCAGGGCGGCCCAGTCTCCCTTAAAGTCGGGAATCAGAACCTCCACCGTGCATCCCGGCTGCAGCCGCCGGATCCAGTGTATGCTTTCGGCGAAGACCCAGGCGCCGCCATCCGGCTGCTCGTCGCGATTGACGCTTGTCAGCACAGCGTGCTGCAGATTCATGGCCTGGACGCTCTCGCCGATACGCCGCGGCTCGTCCGGATCGAGCAAGTCGGGGCGGCCGGTCTTGATCTTGCAGAAGCCGCAAGAGCGCGTGCAGGTATCCCCCATCAGCAGGAAGGTAGCTGTTCCCCGGCCCCAGCATTCGCCGATGTTGGGGCACATCGCCTCTTCGCAGACAGTATTGAGACTCTTGCCCCGGAATAGCTGTTTAAGCTCGCGGAATTTGAGTGAATCGGCTGAACGGACGCGCAGCCAGGGCGGACGCCGCCCGCGAGTAAGCTGGCCGGGGCTCTTGCCGTCGACGGCGGCGGGCAACGGAACAATGTCCAAAGAGAGGCCTGTTGATCCGGCGGTCGAATCGGACTGCTCAAACGGTACCGGATCGACACGGACCTTGCCCATCTCATTCACTTCGCTGTGCAGACCTGTTGTCGCTCTATTCATACATTCCTATTCCTGGTCTTCCGTCTCCGGTGATCGCGGATTGCTCGCGGGGAAAGCGTTCAGGAGCTGCCGGGCTGCCCTTCGCTTTCCCTTTCAATAAGAATGGTTGCCACGGCCAAGCCGACAAACATCCAGAACAGAACCGTCATGTGGGGATAGGTGAGGTTGAACCAGTAGTGATCGGCGAACCCACTGACGAGGGCTCCCAGGACAGCGCCGCCGAAACCGAGGAGCAAAGGTTCCCGTTGGGACGCGACCCCGGCCCTCCAGGCGGCGATGAACATGCCCAAGAAAACGGTGATGACAGCAAGAAAGATAACCAGGCCGAAGATGCCCATGTTTTCGGCGACGGTCAGGTAAAACATACTGACACCGAGATAGATGTCGATGTCGGGTACGCCTGAAAAGCCGACGCCGAAGATCGGGTAGCGGCGAATCAGAATAAGGGCGTCCTTATACTCGCCGAAACGCATCTGTGTGGCCACATCCTCACCGGCCAGCCCTTCCAACAGCCGAGCAACATAGTCCTGGGTCTGCGGCAGCAGAAACAGCAGCAGGCCCAGCACGATTCCGAAGGGCAGGAGCCGCCTGTATTTGAGCACTGCGGGCACAGAGAGCGCTGCGACCATACCGAAAAGAGCGGAGCGGCTGAAGGTCCAGTAGAGCGACAGCACAATGGTGGCGAAGAGCAGGACGATCAGCCAGCGGGGGAGGAGCGGTCGCGGCGAAATGAGTTGCGGCCCGACCATCGCCGCGGCCAGGATCATCATGCCCCCCAGGACGTTGGGGTCGACGGCTGTCCCGATCGCCCGCATCGTGCCGTCGGGGTCATCTTCGATCCAGCGCAACGCGCCGAAACCGCCGGGGTAATCGAATCGCACCAGCATATCCAGCGCCCGCACGGTCCATGCTTCGGGAATTACATAGAACACCACCGCTATCGAAGCGGAAGCCCAGGCTGCCAGGAACAGCCAGCGGGTCACCCACTCCAGTTCTCTGTGCGTGCGTACCGTGTTGATGACGACGAAAAAGAGACCGATGCCCAGCAAAATTTCGCCGAAGCGGCGGATGACGGTGCTGGAAGGCCGGCTGTGGGTCATGCCGTAGATAAAGCTGAAGACGGCCATCAGCATGAATAGCGCGATGAGCAGCCCGATGGGTGAAATCAGAAACTGCCGAGCCTGGGAAACCCTGGAGTTCCGAGCCGGGGAAGAAAAGGAGAGTCCCGGCCCTCCGGCCACCAGTTTGAGGGCCCAGACGAAGACGAGGGCGCCGAGCGCAGCATCCAGGAAAGTCGGTTTGAAGCCGAGACGAAAGGGCAGGCTGGCGAAAGGCAGAACGAAGACAACGCCGACCAGGGCCACATAGCCCCAGTGCGTATCCATAAGGATAAGCGTGCCCCCAACGAGCGCCGCGGCCAAAACGAGGGAGAGCAACGGCCCGGCAATGCCGATGAGAAGGGCGATAAGGAGTGCGCCGGCGGCCACCAGCAGGCCGATAGCGCCGCGCCGCACCAGCGGTTTGGGCGAAAGTACTGTCTCGGCAAAGTGTGAATATGCGGTCTGAATCATCCAGGCAAGTATACCACAGCGTCTCCTGTGCCTGGCCGGTATTGTGATGGCGGCCCGCGGCCGCGGGCCTGGGGATTCATCGGCGATACGGTTTCAGGAAGGTTGTCCGCGCCCCGGTGAAGGTCGCAGCCAATTGGGATAAGATCGTAACCAGTTGGGATAACGACGATGAACTGGTAGAATCTAATGCACTTTCCTTGTGATCGATGACGTAGTTCAGCGGAAGAGGCCATGACCGGACAAGAGCAGAGAACGGGCGGGTATACCGAGAATATCGTCGTCGCGGAAACCGATCTAACCCTCATCGGACGCTTTCGGGACGAACCCGCGCCGCTCCTGCCGATCCTCCACGCCTTCCATAATCGCGACGGGTTCATCGGGTCCGAGGCGATCGAAGCGATCGCCAAGGAGCTGCGGATCCCCCTGGCGGACCTGTACGGCACGGTCACCTTCTATCATCATTTTGCGCGTGCGGAGGGCGGCCTGCAGCGGCCCCGCGTCTGCACAGGACCCGTCTGCCGCCAGCGCGGCGCGCTCGAAATTGTCGAAAGTCTGGAGGGGGCAGAGGAGATGCCCTGCGCCGGCCGTTGCGACGACCCGGTCCCGCTGCTGATCGGCCATGAAACTTTCGTGGTGAGCGCGCCGCTTCATACGCTGCAGCGGCGAATCTCTTCACCACTGCCGGTGCCGAACCCGGGCGGGCGTGAAGAGTGCGTCTTCGCCGAAATCCGCGCACCGGAGCGGGACAGCCTGGACGGCTACCGGCGCAGCGGCGGGTACGACGCATTGACACAGGCTGTGCAAGGGCAGAGCCCGACCGATGTGATCGACGTGTTGAAGGAGTCAAAACTGGCTGGCCGGGGCGGCGCCGGATTCCCCACGGGCATGAAGTGGCAGTTCGTACGCGAGGCCCCGGGCGAGCCGAAGAGCATTGTCTGTAACGCCGATGAAGGCGAACCGGGCTGCTTCAAGGACCGGGCGCTGATGGACCATGACCCCTTCGCCGTGATCGAAGGAATGACGCTGGCGGGTTACGCCACCGGAGCCGACCGTGGATTCCTCTACCTGCGTTACGAATACCCGGAGACGAACACACGGCTGGAAGAGGCTATCAGCGCGGCCGAAGAGGCAGGACTGCTGGGAGAAAATATCCTCGGCAGCGGCTTCACGTTCCGACTCTATTTGCGGCGAGGCGCGGGGGCCTACATTTGCGGCGAGGAGGGCTCGCTGCTCAACAGCCTGGAGGGCAAGCACCCTTTCCCCCGCAACCGCCCGCCCTTCCCTACCACGCACGGCTTCGAAAACCTGCCCACGGCCGTCAACAATGTGGAAACGCTGTGCGCTGTGCCGCAGATCCTGCGGCGCGGCGCTGAATGGTATCAGAAGCTGGGCCTGGGCGATCATGCCGGCACCAAGTTGATCAGCCTTTCCGGGGACGTGCAGCGTCCCGGCAATTATGAAGTGCCGTTTGGATTGCCGTTGCGGACGCTGCTCCATGATTGGGCAGGCGGTCCGCTGCCGGGGCGGTCATTTCAGGCCGCGTCGATGGCGGGGCTGTCGGGCGGATTCCTGGCAAGCGAGGCTTTGGAATCGGTCACGCTCGACGAGCCGAGTATCCGAGGGGCGGGTTCCATGCTGGGCGCGGGTGGGGTGATTGTCTTCGACGACAGCCGCGACATTGTGGATGCCGCTCGCCAGGCGATGGCGTTCTTTGCCCACGAAAGCTGCGGCAAATGTTTCCCCTGCCGCATCGGTACGCAGCGACTGCTGGAACGGCTTTCCGGCGGCGGGCCCGGAGAACTTGACGCTTGGCGGCGGGAGATCAGCGACATTGGCGACGTGCTGGAGCTGAGCGCCTGCGGGCTGGGCGTGGCTGCCGGCTTCGTCAGCGACAGTCTTCTGCGGAATTTCCCGGAGCAGGTGGAGGCGTTTCGGGGTTAAGGCTCTGATGGCGGCAGTCCAACACGTATCGATTCGTGAATTCGGTTGGCTTTGCTCGCCTTCCCTGTCAGGAGAGGTAAGCCAGCCACAACTACAACAGATTATGGCATCCGTGAACCAGTCCCAACAGCAACCCAAAATTACGCTCGACGGCGAGCAGATGGAGTTTTCTCCGGGCGAAACGGTCTATGAAGTAGCGACGCGGGCCGGAAAGACCGTGCCGACGCTCTGTTATGACCCGCGGCTGGAGGCCTTCGGCAGCTGTCGGCTGTGTGTGGTGGAGGTGGCGGGGCAGCGGACGCCGGTGGCTTCTTGCACGACTCAGGCGGAGGACGGCATGGAGGTCACGACCGCGTCGGCGAAGGTGGAAGGGCTGCGGAGGACCCTGCTGGAGCTCGTTGCTTCCGAGAACCGCGAAGTGGCGGTGGACGCGCTGCGGGGGGTGGCTTCGCAGGAGCTGGGCACGCTTGTCGAACAGTATGATGCCGGCTGCGGCCGCTTTGCCGGCGCACAGTCGGGCGCCAGCCGTCCGGACGACCCCAACCCGTTTATCCTGCGGGACTACGACTTGTGTATCTCCTGCTACCGTTGTGTACGCGTCTGCGCGGAGCAGGAGGGCGATTACGCGATCAGCATTGCCAACCGCGGCTTTGCGACCCAGATCACGGTGGAGTTCGGCGGCCATCTGCAGGACTCGGCCTGTACTTTCTGCGGCCAATGCGTGCAGACGTGCCCGACAGGCGCGCTGGCCGACAAGAAGGCGCTGCGCTTCGCCGGCGACGGTACACTGAACGGCGGAAGCTAATCTCAACAGAGCTTCGCGCCTCCTCGCGCCTTGCTCGTCGAAAGGACTCTTCAATGAATGCAACCATGTCCGACACCAAGACAACCCGGACCATCTGCGGCTACTGCGGCGTCGGCTGTTCGCTGGACCTGATGACCCGCGACAACCGCATAATTGCGGTGCATCCGGCTTTCGACGGGCCGGCCAACCAGGGCGCGCTGTGCGTCAAGGGCCAGTTCGCCTACGATTACGTCCATCACCCGGACCGGTTGACCCATCCGCTCGTACGCGACGGCGAAGGCCGGTTGCAGAAGGCGAGTTGGGACGAGGCACTGCAGCGGGCGGCGCAGGGCTTCATGGATGTGGAGCAAAGACATGGGCGCCACGCGGTCTACGGGGTCGCGTCGGGGCGGACGCCCAGCGAAGCCAACTACATGATGCAGAAGTTCATCCGGGTGGGGTTTGGCACAAATTATATTGACAACTGCAGCCGGGCCTGACACGCCCCCACAGTCGCCGGTCTGGCGGCAACAATCGGGCGGGGAGCGATGTCCAATCCGCTGGCAGATATGGAAAAACCGGATGTGATCTTCTGTATCGGCACGAACATGACGGAGGCCCACCCGGTCGCGGCCACGCGGCTGAAGAAGGCGCTGGCGCGCGGGGCCAAGATGATCGTGGCCGATCCACGGCGCATCCGCCTGGCGGAGATGGCAGATCTCTATCTGCCGATCCGGGTTGGCAGCGATACCGCGCTGCTGCTGGGGATGGCGCATGTGATCGTGCGAGAGAGGCTGGCCGACAGAGAGTTTGTCGCGACCCGAACCGAGGGCTACGATGAACTGGTGGATCACCTGCAGGAAAAGACGCCCGAGTGGGCGGAGAGCATCACCGGCGTGCCGGCGGCGATGATCGAAGAGGCGGCCATCCTGTACGGCTCGAGTGACAAGGCCGCCATCTACTATACGCTGGGCATTACGGAGCATATCTGCGGTGTGGAGAACGTGCAGAGCCTCTGCAATCTGGCTCTTCTGACCGGCAACTTCGGCCGCGAGGGTACGGGTGTCAACCCAATGCGCGGGCAGAACAACATTCAGGGGGCCGGGGACAGCGGTGCGCTGCCCAACAACTACGCCGGCTTCCAACCGGTAGACGATGCGGCCAATCAGGCCAAGTTCGAGAAGGCCTACGGCCGCAAGGTCGATCTGGAAAAGGGAATCACCAAGGTGACGGCCCTGGAACAGTGCGGCGACGGAATTTTCGGCATGCTCATCGACGGCGAGAACACGGTCGTTTCGGACCCGGACCAGGAGCACTGCATCCACGCATTGAAGAGCCTGGAGCATCTGGTCGTGATTGACATCTTTCTGACCGAGACGGCGGAGCTGGCGGACGTGGTGCTGCCGGCCGCATCCTGGGCCGAGACCGACGGAAATTTCGTCAACACGGAGCGGCGCATACAGCGGGTACGCAAAGCGGTGGAGCCGGCGGGCGAGGCCAGGCCCGACTGGTGGATAATCGGTCAGATCGCCCAGCGGATGGGCATGCGCGGGTTCGACTACGACTCGGCAGTCCCGATATTCAATGAGCTCTGCGAACTGTCGCCGATTTACGCCGGCATCGACTGGGACCTGGCTGAAAGCGGCCAGTACCAGTGGCCGATACCCTATCGCGGGCATCCCGGCACGCCGCGCCTGCACGAAGATGAATTCATCAACGGGCGCGGCAAGTTCAGCTTCACCGACTACCGCGATCCGGCGGAGACGATTGATGAGGACTACCCGTTGTGGCTGACGACAGGGCGCCGGCTGGAGAGCTACCATACGCGCACACAGACCGGTAGATCGGAGGGCATAAACGACCTGCTGCCGGAGGAGACGCTGGAGGTGCATCCGAGCGACGCCGCCCGCTACGGCCTGCACGACGGCGGCTGGGCCAGGATGAGAAGCCGTCGCGGTGCGGTGGACGTGCGTGTGCAAACGACGAGACGCTCTCCGCAAGGGACGGTTTTCGCCAGTTTTTCCTTCGCCGACGTGCCGATCAACGTGCTGACCGGCTCAGGCTACGATCCGATTACGCATACGGCGGAGTTGAAGGTCTGCCCGGTCCACGTGGAGTCGATTGCGGAGGGGGGCGCAGTTGGCGCCGGAGCGAGTAAGGTTCTAGTGCAGAATCCACCAGGCGATCTTGTCGGCGAGCCAAGATGATACCTCGCGTTGGTAGCAAGGTGCGGACCCGCGTTACGGTTGTGGAAGGCGGGCGGCACAGAGTCCGGGACGACCAGCTGGCGGCGGAAGAGCCGCTGGAGATTCGCTTGCAGGCCGGGAGCGAAACGCAGACGGTCGCGGTGACGATGCGCACGCCCGGCAACGATTTTGAGTTGGCGGCAGGCTTTCTGCATAACGAGGGAATCGTCGAAGAGCCATCCCAGGTCGGCGGCATCACCTACTGTGTGGACGCCGACGTTGACGCAGACCAGCGCTACAACATCGTGAACGTAGGGCTGCGTATTGCGGTGCTGCCGGAGCTGGCCACCCTTGAGCGCCACTTCTACACGACCAGCTCATGCGGGGTGTGCGGCAAGGCAAGTCTGGACGCCATCGAGATGCGCGACTGCCCTGCCCTGCCGGCGGGACCGAAAATCAGCACGTCGGTCCTCACGGGGCTGCCAGTGAAGCTGCGGGCGGCGCAGGGGCTGTTTGAAGCGACCGGCGGGCTGCATGCCGCCGGCCTGTTTGACGCCGGCGGCAATCTCGTGTGCCTGCGCGAGGACGTGGGCCGCCACAACGCGGTCGACAAGCTGATTGGCTGGGCGTTCATGCAGCGCAAGCTGCCATTGCATGACGGCATCCTGCTTGTCAGCGGCCGCGCTTCCTACGAGATTCTGCAGAAGTCGACGGTGGCGGGCCTGCCAGTGGTCTGCGCCGTGTCCGCGCCCAGCCATCTTGCCGTGGAGGTGGCGCGGCGGTTTGGCGTCACATTGATAGGTTTCCTGCGCGGGGAGCGGTTGAACGTCTACGCCGGCGCAGGGCGAATCGAATGGAACGGACAAGGCCCCCCGGAAGCGACAGATAGTTCGTAAAGTCCCCTCCCGAACTTCCCTCTTTTCTGTACCTTTTGCCAACCCCAAGAACCGCCAGAACATTATTGCCGGACTCGGCAGGATCGGTTTTCGTCATGGGGCTACGAGCATGGCATTTGATTATTCACGTTATGTGTGTCAACATGAAAGGACCCGTTTTAACCGAAACTGATACTTTTTCACAACGATCCTCTTACGGACGCCCAGGATCGAGGAGCAAATGGAGAATCTTCTGAAATGAAACGGTTTTCGCTCATTGCCCTGTTTCTTGTCCTTTGTCTGGCCGCCGGCCTTTTGCTTTCCGGCGAACGGCTTGGGACCATTCTCGACACGAGCCTTCGTTCCGGGGAGATGGACCTGTCCAGCAACGGGGTGGACGCGATCGAGAGGGCAGTCCTCCAGGAAGAGGAAGTCGCGGAGTATGTGCCCGGGCAGGTGCTGATCCGCTTCAAGAAGACGGTGACGCGTGAGCAGATTTCCGATTTCTACGCCGAGTACGGCCTCTCGGAAAAGGACAATCTGGATAACGATGTCACCGACGCGGACCAGGGTCTGCGGCTGGCGGGCGCGCCGGTCGATGTGGACGAAAACCTGATTGAAGTGTTGGAGAGTGACGACAGAGTTGCCTTCGCGGAGCCAAACTACCTGCTGCAGATCAATGAGACGCCGCCTTCGGATCCCTTATTCGAGAATCTCTGGGGTCTGCACAACACAGGGCAGACAGGAGGCACGGCCGACGCCGACGTTGACGCGCTGGAAGCATGGGAGATCAGCACCGGTTCTGAAGAGATAATAATCGCGGTGATCGATACCGGTATCGAAGTCGAACACGAAGATTTGATCCCAAATCTGTGGACGAACCCGAAGGAGTGTCCCAAGGGTGTAGGAAAGTGCGTAGAGAACGGTATAGACGACGACGACAACGGCTATGTGGATGACTTTCACGGGATAAATGCGGTAAACAACAGCGGCAGGCTGCTGGATGACTACGGTCACGGGACACACGTGGCCGGTATTGCGGCCGCGGCGGGTGACAATAGGAAGGGTGTCGTCGGCGTCAGCTGGAATGCAAAAATCCTTGGCTGTAAATTCATCACCGCCTTTGGCACGGGGACGACGTCCAACGCAGTAAAGTGCTTCAACTACATTTACGATCTGCGCAATAAACAGAAGCAGAACATCGTGGTAACAAACAGCAGTTGGGGCGGCGGCTCGCCCTCGCAAGCTCTGCGAGAGGCGATGGGGCGGGTCAATTCGCCACTGCATGTCTGCTCCGCAGGCAATTCCAATTCGAACCGCAAGCTCTATCCCGCCGCCTACGATCTGGACAATATCATTTCAGTAGCGGCAACCGATCACGATGATATTTATGCCGGCTTCTCGAGTTGGGGCGAGGATTGGGTCGACCTGGCTGCCCCCGGTGTAAGTATTCTTTCAACTATTCCGTCCGGGCGCTGCCCGATGTGTTTGCCGTCCGGATATGGGTCCACGAGCGGCACATCGATGTCGGCCCCCTACGTGGCCGGCGCGGCCGCGTTGATCTGGTCGGAGTTTGAGGGGCTGAACAACGATCAGGTAAAGCAGCGCATCCTGTCCGGTGTCGATGCACTGCCGGAACAGTCTAAAAAGACGTTGACCAACGGGCGCCTGAACCTGTTCAATTCAATGGAGAAGGACTCGACGCCGCCGGCGACCGTTTCTGACCTTTCTCCTTCCGGCGTACTCCTGACGAAGATCCTTCTGGCGTGGACAGCGACGGGCGATGACGGATTCACCGGGCAGTCGACCGCTTACGACGTCAGGTACGCAACGGCGCCGATATCGAATGCCACCTGGGATTCTGCGCAGCGCGTGGCGACGGCTCCGATTCCAGGCGCTTCGGGCTCCAGAGAGGAACTTGAGGTCACGGGGTTGGAACCGGACACAACCTACTACTTTGCGCTGCGGGTCGCCGACAACGTAGGCAACGAGTCCGATCTGTCCAATATCGTCATTGCCCGAACCAGCGCCGGCACGATCGTATTTGAAGACGATATGGAAAGCGGGTCCGGCAAGTGGAAGATCGAAGACGCCGATGACAGCCTGTGGCACCTTTCCAGCTTGCGATTTAACAGCCCGGAGACCTCTTGGTACTACGGCAGGGAGAGGCAGCGCAACTACGACACGGGCGAGGAGAATGAGGGCAAGATCACTTCCGGCGTGATCGACATTGCCGGGGCCGACGATGCGCTGCTCACCTTCTACGAGTGGAGCGAACTGCAGAGAAACACGCGCTTTGACCGCACACGAGTGCAGATTTCCACTGACGGAACGACGTGGAAGACCGTATTCGAGTCCCATGGTACAGAGGGGCACTGGGCGCGACGGGACGTGGACTTGAGTCAGGCCGTGAGCGAAAGCGGCTCGATACAGGTTCGCTTCTGGTTTGACACGGTCGACGAAACCTTTAACGAAAACGAAGGCTGGTATGTAGACGACGTCCGGGTTTTGACGGCGAAACTGCAGTTACCCGGTGAGAGGCAGCTCCTGCCCAATCTGTTTGCGCAGTCGATAAACATCGGCTTTAACCCATCGGAGCCGCGCGCCGGCGAAACGACAACGATCCACGGGACAGTTCTCAACAACGGAAACGCCGATGCCCGCGCAGTAACGGTGCAGTTCGTCGATGTCACGGATGAGGACGCGGCGGTTCCGATCGGCGTGCCGCAGACGATCGCCGAAATCCCGGTAGGGGGCAGCGGCGTTGTCCAGGTGGACTATGATACGGAAGAGAAGAGCGGCGAACGAACTGTCCGGATGGTGATCGATCCCAACAACTTCGTGTCCGAGCGAAACGAGGCGGACAATGCCGCCGCCCGGACTCTCGAAGTCGCGGAAGCGCCTGCGCCGAACCTGTACGTTGATGCGGACAATATAGGCTTCGATCCGGCCTCGCCGCAGCCCGGCGCGCAGGTGACGATCCTGGCAACGATTGTGAACAACGGGACGGAGGACGCGGAAAGCGTAGTCATTCAGTTCAAGGAAGGCAGAACGACACCCGTCGCCTCGAACCAGGTGATCGACAGCATCCCGGCGGGAAGCAGCGCAGTGGCCCGCGTTACTTACGATTCGGGCGCGAGCGCGGGCGACCCGAGTATCACGGTTACGGCCGATCCGGACAATTTCATCACTGAGCTTGATGAGACCGACAATAGCGCAAGCAAGACCCTGTCGCTGCAGTCGGACGAAGAGCCGAACCTGGAGCTTACCTCCAGCAACATCGGAATCGCCCCGACCAATCCGGTTGAGGGGGATGAAGTCACCATCTATGCGACGATACTGAACGCGGGCGATACCGAAGTGCAGGATGTACAGGTACAGTTCCTGGATGCGAACAGAAGTCCTGCGGCGCCGATCGCAGCGCTGCAGGTCATTCCATCGATTGCTCCCGGCAGCAGCGGTGTGGCATCGATCCGATTCGACACGGCCAATCGCAGCGGCGATCAGAAGATCGAGGTGCAGGTTGATCCGCATAACCTGGTCGCCGAGTCGAAAGAGGGGGACAACAGCGCCACCGCCACATTGAGTGTGGGTCACGGTCCTGCGCCGAACCTGGTCGTTGTAGATGAAAACATCGGCTTCAGCGCAACGGAGGTGGCTGCAGGCACGCCGATTACCATCTACGCCACGATTCTGAACATGGGAAGTTCGAGAGCTGAGAATGTGATCGTGCAGTTTGTGGACGCGACCGGCGCCAATGTGAAACCTGTAGGGGAGCAGCAGACAATTGAGGCGATCGAACCCGGTTCATCGGCCGTCGCGGTCGTGGAATACAAGGCCACGGGTGGACAAGGATCGAGAACAGTTCAGGTGGTTGCAGATCCTGGCAACTTTATCCGTGAGATCAGCGAAGAGGACAACGAGGGCAGCGCTTCGATGACCGTCGGCAGAGCTCCGGCGCCGAACCTGTTCATCCACAGTAACAATATAGCAATACACCCGGCACAACCTGTAAGTGGAGAGGAAGTAACATTGCGTGCAGTCGTCGGCAACGACGGCTCTGCGCCGGCTGAGCATGTATCGGTGCAGTTCTTCGACGTTACCAGCGGCGAGGCCCGCCTGCTGGGCAGCGAGCAGACGATTCCTGAAATCGGCGTGGGCAGCAGCGGAACAGCAGCCGTGACCGTCACAGAGTCTATCTCAGCCGAAAGACCAATTGGCAACCGAAAGATCCAGGTGCTGGTGGATGCCAACAACCGCGTACGCGAATCGAACGAAGAGGACAATACTGCCACACGCCTGTTGACTCTGGATCCTGAGCCGATGCCGAACCTGGTTGTGCTGGCCGAGAATATCGGTTTCAGTCCGGCCAGACCCCGTGTAGGGGAGACGGTAACAATCCTTGCAGTCGTGCGCAACGACGGCGACGTAGTTGCGAGGAATGTGGTCGTGCAGTTTGAAGATGTGAGTGCGGGGCGGCCGGCGCCAATCGGAGAGGCACAGGAACTGGACAGGATTGCCGTGGGCGGCAGCGGCGTGGTGTCGGTGAAGTTCTCTATACCGGAGGCTTCGGGGACATATAAGGTGCGAGTCGTGGCCGACCCGGGCAACTTCATCCCGGAAACCAACGAGATAGACAACAAGGGCACGCGCAGTCTGGAGGTAGAGGCTGCTCCGATGCCGAACCTGGTGACGCTGCCCGAAAACATTGGGTTCAATCCACCAACGGCATCGGCGGGAAGTGACGTAATCATCTCGTTGACCGTCGTGAACAACGGCGCCGCGGCCGCCGAAAACGTACAGGTGCATTTCACGGATGTAACCGGAGGCCGACTGAGTCCGATTGGCGACATACAGACATTGGACTTGATCGCTGCCGGCGACAGCGCGATTGCGAGCGTCACGTTCAAGACGGCCGGGCGCGCAGGCGAACGGCGCATCAGGGCGAGTGTTGACGGCCTGTCGATCATTCCCGAAAGCGATGAGACGGACAACACCGCCAGTAAGACGTTGCTGGTAGCGGCGGGGACTTCGCCGAATCTGTCAGTGCAAGCGGCCAATATCAGCTTCACGCCGACAAACCCCAACTCGGGTGATGAGATCCGTGTGCAGGCCGTGATTGTCAATCAGGGCGGGCAAGATGTGGGCGAGGTGGATGTCCAATTCCTGGACGTGACGGACGACGAAGCCGTTCCGATCGGTTCAGGTCAGCTGATCGACTCGATTCCCGCTGGTAGCAGCGGAATCGCGGTATCGGTCCTGGACAGCCGGGGTAAAGCCGGGGAGCGCAAGATTCGGGTGGTGGCCGACCGCCGAAATCTCATCTCTGAGTCTGATGAGACCGACAATCAGGCAGAGGCCGCGATTTCGATAAACCCGCCTGCCATTCCCAATCTGGTTATTGAATCGGGCAACGTCGGCTTCCATCCGAGCAGGCCTGTGGACGGCGATCAGGTTACGATCAGCGCCACGGTACTGAATGAAGGCGGCGGGGACGCCAGCGAGGTAATCGTGCAGTTTGTGGAAGGCAGCGGGCAAGGTGTACCGATCAGCGAACCGCAGGTAATCGATCGGATACCGGCCGGCAGCAGCGGGGTTGCCCAGGTCGTGTACGATACGGCGGGCAAAGAGGATCCGAGAATTCAAGTGATCGTCGACCCCAATAACTATATTGCGGAGACGAAAGAGACGGACAACAGGGCGTCGGCTGCGCTCAAGATGGCGGCCCAACCTCTGCCGAATCTTTCGGTCAAGACAAGCAACGTTGCCGTAACGCCGAAATCGCCGCGGGAAGGGCAGAGGATAATTCTCACTGCGGTGATCGTCAACCACGGCAGCGCGCCGGCACGCGACGTGGATGTTCAGTTCATGGACGCAACTGAACGGCCCGCGGTGCCTGTCGGTGCGGCGCAGGCGATTTCGCTGATTCCGCCCGGTGGAAGCGCGGCCGTGGGCGTAGTTTACGACACGACTGACAAGGAGGGTCAACGCCGGATTGAAGTAACGGCTGACCCCGGCAACTTCATTGAGGAAAGCAGTGAAAGCGACAACAAGGCCACTAAGCCAGTGTCGGTGCTGGAGCGGGCTGCGCCAAACCTGATCGTGCAGCCCCGCAACGTGGGCTTCAATCCTGCGGCCCCGACAGAGGGCGACCGGGTGCTGGTCCGGGCGATCGTTCTCAATGACGGAGCTGAGGACGCCACCGACGTGGTCGTTCAGTTCCTGGACGTGACGGAGGCCGGCGTCGAGCCGATCGGCCAGCCGTACGTCATCGGATATCTGGCGGCTGGTTCGAGCGCCACCGTACCGATAATATACGACACGTTGGACAGGCCAGGGGATCGACGCATCCGTGTGGTTGTCGATCCGAACAACTTCATCCGCGAGGGTAGCAAGGAGGACAACCAGACGGTCGTTACCTTGCCGGTACAGGCCGCGATGGCGCCGAACCTGGCGATGTTGTCCGGCAACATCAAGTTTGCGCCGCAGTCACCGGAGATCCACGACGTGGTGACGGTCTCGGCCACAGTATTGAACAACGGGACCGATACGGCTCATGACGTGGTTGTGCAGATACTTGACGTGACCGGCGGCGGCTCGATACCGATCGGCACGGAACAGCTGCTGGATGCGGTTCCGGCCGGAGGCGGCGGAACCGTCGAGGTCTCCTTCACTGACACCGGTGAAACCGGAAGCCGCCAGATTCGGGTGGTAGTCGATCCCAACAATGTCATCGCCGAGATGAATGAGCGGGACAACCAGGCGACGCGCGGGCTCTTTATCTCGCCGCCGCAGCTGGCCGACATCACTGTAGGCGAAGAGGATGTTGTATTCGACCCCGAAGAACCGGTCGAAGGCAGTGATACAGAGATTACGGCGAAGATCACGAACCGCGGCACCGCAAATGCCAGGGGCTTCGTAGTACGCTTCCTGGACGTGACCGAACGGGTGCCCAGACCGGTAGGCGGCCCGCAGCGAATCGACCAGCTTGGCGCAAATGACAGTACAACCGTATCCGTAACCTACGCTACCGAAGGCAAAGCGGGAGAACGCAAGATCCGGGTCGTGGCCGATTCGGAAGATGCAGTGCGCGAGCTGGATGAAGAGAACAACAGGGTTGAAAAGACCCTGCGGGTGCGGACGGCTTCGGAAGCGTCTGAAGAGGCGCCGAATCTGACGATTCTGCCTTCCAACATTCGCTTCTTCCCGCCCGTCCCCGAAGCCGGAGAGCCGGTTACGATTACGGCTGTGATTCGCAACCAGGGCAAGTTGGCGGCGGAGAACGTGATCGTTCTGTTTGAGGACGCCACTGAAGAGGAAGCCGTCGTAATCGGGGAGTTCACGATAGAGGAGTCAATTCAGCCCGGCGCCCGAGAACTGGCGGTGATGTCATTCGATACGAGTGACCTGGAAGGAAACCGCACGATTCGCGTTACGGCCGACCCCAACGAGGCTATCAAAGAGACGGACGAAAGCGACAACTACGCCGAGCGCACACTCCGCTTCAGCTCGTCAGCACAAGGCAACGGCCAGGGGACGGACTCGGAAAGTTTGGCGGCGTCTACGGGCGCGGAAAACCCCGTAGAGGGAGTAAATCTTGCTCTGAACGATGAGGAAGTGGTGGTAAGCGTATCGCGGGCCGGTGAAGGTGAGCTGGTGGTTGTAACCACCACGGTGCGCAATGAGGGCAGCGAGGACGTCGGCGGCTTCAGCGTCCACGTCCTGGATGAGACCGACAATCTGAACCTCCTCGGACTGCCGCAGACTGTCGAGCGTCTGGCGGCGGGAGAGGAGGTCACGGTGCGCACACTGTTCCGGGCGGAGGACGGACTGGGAGCGAGGACGCTGCAGGTCGTCGTCGACCCGGCTAACGTGGTGTCCGAAAGCTCTGAACTGGACAACCGGGTGAGCGTAATGGTCCACCCTCTGGACCAGGCTGACGGATAGAGCGCAGGTCAGCCAATATAGAATCACGGATAGAATCACGGCGCCCTTCCGTGCAGCGTATTCGCTCGCGGAAGGGCGTTGCGCGTTGCGAGCCCTAGAAGGAACGCTTCATGCAGGACGTCGACTGCAGGCGTTCAGAACAGACTCAGTTGACCCTGTGCTTGCACGTGCAGATGCGCGTACGTTCTGCCGGCTTCCTGCAAGGGGATTTCAAAGGGAAGTTCCGCACCGGGCGTGATTGTTTCTCCGAACATGGGCAGCTCTACTACCTCCGCAACTTCCCCGGCCTCGTCATAGAAGGTAGCGGCCACCCTTATCGAAGTCAGCGCCGTTTCGTGCGGATTGTGAAGTCTACCGACAACCGCAACGCGTCCGCCCCGCTCCACTACGGCTACGGCCGACACTTCAAGTTCACGGTACTCTGCGATGGTGAACTCATCAAAGAATAGATCCAACTCGTAGCTCTCCACCGCGGTCGGGTCGACGTCCACGACCATGCGAAAAGGAGCGGTGCGTTCCGCATCCAATTTGCCAAAGGCCGCCGGCGCTTCGGCATCGGCGATTTGTTCGCCTTTGCCGCTGTAGAACCTGGCCTGCACACGGACACCATAGACCTCGAAGGCGCCGCCGTTCACCAGCTCTCCAACCAGCACCAATTGGTAATCAGCAGCATACGTAGTATGGCTGCGTACAAAGACTGCGGCCGGAATCGCGGTAGCGGTGGGCACGGCTGTCAGAGTTGGTGTCGGCGACGGTTGCGGCGGCGCGGCTGTCAGAGTTGGGGTCGGAGATGGTTGCGGAGGCGTATCCGCGGCGGTTGCGGTCGGGGTGGCGGTCGGGGTGGCCGTCGGCGTGGGCGGCTCAGGGGTTACCGTCAGGGTCGGGGATGGCGTTGCAGTTGGGATCAAAGTCGGGGTCCCGGTCGGCGAGGGCGCCGGCAGGGTTGTTTCCGTTGCGGTGGGCGAAGGTAAGGGCGTCGAAGTAGGCGATGCGGTAGCAGCGGGGTCTGTCCCGGCCTCTTCTGTAGCGACAGATTCGGGGGACGCGTCCGCCGAGGGCTCCTGCATTTCGGCGGCGGAGATTCCGGACTCGGGAGGCAGGAGGCCTTCGTCTGCAGGGCCGTTGCAGGAAGCGATAAAGAGCAGCAGGGCTGAAGCGACCAAAAGCGGGAGTCGTTGCATAGTTTTTTGGCGCCCTATCGCTTCAATGTTGCTGACGGTTCGCCGGTCGTCAGCCGTTAAAGCACGGTGTTGTGAACAGATTACCCCTTGAGGCCGGAAGTTACAACGCCGCTTACAAAGTGGCGCTGAAGGACGAGATAGATAAAGAGAACAGGCAGCATGGTCATGGTGCCGAGAGAGAGGAACCAGTGAATCTGGTATTGGCGCAGTCCGCCGCCATGGCGGAATTCGGCCAGCGTCCGCTTGAAGGTCAGCATGCCGCGCGCAAGTGTCCAGGTGTTATCGTCGGTCAGATAGATCAGCGGCCCCCACAGGTCATTCCAGGAATGAAGGAAGAGGAAAATCGAAGCCGCGGCCAGCGCCGGGCCGATGTTAGGCAGGATCACGTGGCGGTAGATTCCGATCGGGGAGCAGCCGTCGATCTTGGCGGCATCGTCGAGCTCGGTGGGGATTGTCATAATGTACTGGCGCAACAAGAAGATATAGAAGGCGCCGCCACCCATCCACATAGGCACAATGAGCGGCAGGTAGGTGTTCAGCCAGCCCAGGCGATGGAAGAGCAGGAATGTTGGGATCGCCGTAACCTGCATTGGGACCATCATCGTGCCCAGAACGATGAAGAACAGGAAGTTTCGTCCTACGAAGCGCAGCCGGGCAAAGCCGTATGCCACCATGGAGGCGGAAAGCAGCCCTCCGAACATGGACGCTACCGTGATGACAAGAGTGTTTATGAGGAACCGGGTGAAGGCCAAGGCAGTCCAGGCATCGATGAAGTTGTGCCACTGCCAAGGGAGAGGCGGGATCAGATTGATGACGGTCTCTTCGAGCAGCAATTCCTTTGTCTTGAGGGCGCCCGAGAACATCCATAGCAGCGGAAAGATCATGATGACGCCAATTGCAATGGCGACCAGGTAGTTCAGGGCCAGCCGCAACGCCCGGCGGTACATCCAGGGACTGCTCGCTTGTCCGATATCGGTTGCCATTTATGCCTCCTCCGACTCGTAGTGAACCCAGCGCCGGGCCAGCCAGAACTGAAGTAGGGTCAAGCCCATAATGATCAGGAAAAGAAGCCAGGCCAGCACACTGGCGTATCCGAACCGCCTCTCGGTGAATGCGACGATATAGAGGTAGAGGACATAGAAGAGCGTGGAACGCGCCGGCCCCCCCTGGGTCAACATGAAGCCCTCGGTAAAGACCTGGAGTGAGCCGATCATGCCGACAATCATCAGGAAGAAGATGGTCGGCGACAGAAGGGGCAGGGTGACGTGGCGGAACAGGGCCAGTGCGTTGGCGCCGTCGACCTTGGCGGCCTCGTGAAGATCGTCCGGTATGCTCTGCAGGCCGGCAAGCATGATCACCATGTAGTGGCCCACGCCGTAAAGGCGCATGATGATGTAGGAGGGCAGGGCCCACTCAATCGATGTCAGCCAGGCGACGCGATCGAAGTCGAAGATACGCAGAATCTGGTTGAACATCCCGTAGTCCTTCTCGAACATCGCGGCCCAGACGAAGGTCATGGCGACACCACTGACCGCTGCCGGCAGGTAGAAGAGGCCGCGGAAGAAGGTGTGGCCCTTGAAGCGCTGATTGAGGAGGAGCGCCATGGCCAGCGAGATGATGATTGCCAGGGAAACCGTCCAAAAGGCGAATACGGCGCTGACGCGCAACGAGCCGATGAAGCGGATGTCAAATTTTATCAGTTCCTCGAAGTTCGCCAGACCCACATAGGTGATCTTCTTGAAGCCGGCGTACTCGGTAAACATAAGTCCAAGTGAAACCAGAAGAGGCCCCGCCAGGAACATCACGAACCCCAGAATCCAGGGCGAGATGAAGAGATATCCGTAGAGGTTCTCCCTCCATGCCTCCCCGGGCGGCAGACGAAACCGGCTGGGGCGCATCCGGGGAATCGCGGCGCCGGCTTGGGAAGTATTGGCCATAGGTAAGAATCACTTTCCTGCGCAAGGTCCTGGCATCTCTTGCCGTCCTGCCCAGATGTTCATAGAAAGGGGCCCATTTCAGAACTTGAGGGCGCCCTCTGTCAGGCCGCGCTGGATGCGGCGGTGGAACAGTACATAGATGAAGATAGGAGGCCAAGCGGCCAACGAGAGGGCCGCCACCTGCAGACTCCAAAGACTTACATATTTGCCCTCGAAGTGCATGATACCAAGAGGAATTGTGCGCAGCGTATGCTTGTGCAGATAGATGAGGGGCCAGAGAAAGTCGTTCCAGAAGAAGACGAAATAGAAAATGGTCATGGTCGCAATCGCCGGCATGGCCAGAGGGACCATAACATGGCGCAGGATCTGCAACTCTCTGGCCCCATCCACGCGGGCGGCGTCTTCCAGTTCCGGGGGAATTGACATGAAGTAGGCGCGAATGAAGATGATTGCAAGGGAGGACCAGCTCATGTAGGTCAGGATGACGGCGAGGGGGCTGTTGAGCAAGGGGACTGGCAGATGCAGGGCAGCGGCCCAGGAGTCGAGGATGGCCATCAACTTGAAGCTGGGAACCATGAGGGCCTGGGTGGGTACGGCCATGCCGACCAGAAAGTAGAGAAAGAGAGCCCGATTGCCGTTGAAGTGATAGCGGGCCAGTCCGTAGGCGGCTGTAGTCGAAATCGTAATGATGCCGACGACCGAGACGATTGCGATCAGCAGACTGTTGGCATAGAGGCGGGTGAAGTTCCCGGTCTGCCAGGCTTCGGCGATGTTTTCGAAAGAGACGCGGGTCGGCAGGCCGAAGGGTGAGAGCATGACCTCTTCGTTGGTCTTGAGCGAGGTGTAGGACATCCACGTCAAAGGATAGAGGATGCTGACGGCGGCGACGATCAAGAAGAGATAGAAGAGAAGCCTGACCGGCAGACTGAGTTCACGAAAGACCATTAAGGAGACCTCAGGTGGAAACGGCTCCCCTGCCGGCGCGGGCAAGGGTGAACTGAAGAACGGACATGCCGATGATTACAAGGACGAGCACGAGCGCGATGGCGGTAGCGTATCCATGCTGTGTACGGGCGCCGCCAAGGCCGAGCTGGTAGATATAGGTCACGACCGTCTCGGAGCTGTGGAAGGGCCCGCCGCCGGTGAGAGTGTAGACGAGATCAAAGACGCGCATGGCGTCGATCGAGGTGATCACGGAGGCAACGACGAGCACTTCGCGCAGCAGGGGGACTGTAATCCGCGTGGTCAGCTGCCAGGAGGTGGCGCCGTCGAGACGGGCGCTCTCCTGCAGTTCGCGCGGGATAGCCTGCAGCCCGGCGATGAGCAGGAACATCGTGAAGCCGAAATTGCGCCAGATATGGACTGCAATCACGACAAAGACGTTGAGCGTACGTGTGCCCAGCCAGCCGAATTTGGGTCCTTCAAGGCCGATAGCGCGCAGCAGACTGTCAACGATGCCGAGCGTCGGGTCGAGCAGGAAGTTGAAGAGGATGCCGATGACGACGAGCGAAATAACGAACGGAACGAAGAAGATGCTACGGAACCACTTGGCAAACCTGGGACCGGACTCCAGAATGATGGCGAAGAGGAGGGCAACGCCGACCTGGAGGAGGAGGCAACAGGCGACGAAGAGAAAACTGTTTCGGAACGCGCCCCAGAAGAACTCGTCACCGGCCATTTGAATGAAGTTTTCAAGACCAGTGAATCTAAGAGTGGAAAAGCTGATGCCCGTCCAGTCGGTAAAGCCAATCACCACCGTACCGAAGAGCGGCAGGATGAGGAAGACCGTGTAGAAAAAGAAGGCGGGCGCTATGAGGACCAGAGCGAAGCGTCCATCATAGCGACCCGTGCGCGGGCCCTTTTCCGACCCGCCCGTCAGCGCAGAGCGCCGCATTCCTACTCCTTTTCGGGAGGAGCTTCAAGCATCCTTCCTGGGGCGAGGGCTACATGCGCGCCTCGCGCCATTCGAGCACCAGATTCTCGGCGCGTTCGGCGGCTTCTTCGGGGGTGAGGGCGCCGCTGAGGACGCCGCTGGAGCCGTGCCAGAGGATCTCCTGGCCAATGTTGTAGTCCATCGCCCGTTCGATCATGATGGTCAGGGCAGGCGCCTTGTCCAGCAAGTCGATGAGCCGGGAGGACTCCGGCCGCAGGTTTTCCATCGGCGACGTAAGCGGCATCGGAGGCGCCTCGCCGGGGAGATGTTTGTACCAGATTCTGTGCGGGTCCTCGGATTGCAGGTACCACTTAACGAAGACCTGCGCCTCTTCAGGATGGGCCGATTCCCTGGGCACGATCAGCGTGCGGGCGTTGAAGGAGACTTCGTCGGCGTTGCTCTCGGCGATACCGTCGATGGCCGGCATGAGCATGAACTGGAGGTCGATCTGGGGGTTTTCCTGGGCAAACCATTCGCCGAGTAACCAGCCGCCGGTCTGGAAGAAAGCGCCGTCGCCGCGGAAGAGCTTGCCGAAGGCGGCGGGATAGTCGTCGGAGAGCACGCCCCTGGAGTAGTATTCGCTGTCCAAGAGCTCTTTGATCAGCTCCCAGACCCTTACGCCGGCCGGATCGGTGAATCTGAGGGGGGACTCATGGTTGACGTCGAGGCCGCGGAGGAAGAGATCGACCGAGCCTTTGACGCCGAAGGTTCTGATGTAGAGGTGCTGGGCCCAGTGGCCGCCGGGCCAGGCGTTCTTGGCGCCGATCAGGACGGGGATGATTCCGGCGTCCTGGAAGGTCTGGCAGGCGTCAGTGAAGGCGCTCCAGGTGGTCAATGCGGCGGGGTCGACGCCGTGTTCGGCGAGGATTTCGGCATTGTAGTAGATGAGGTTGGCGACGGTCATGGCCCAGGGCGCGCCCCAGTAGCGGCCCTTGTAGAGAACGGAGTCGAGTGCGTCGGGGTAGATGGCGCCCTTGCTCTCCTCGACAACGTCGGTCAGGTCCAAGAGCTGGTCGGCCTCAATAAAGGCGGAAAGCGCGCCGGGTCCAGCGTCGGTCTGAAGGAAGTCGGGCACGGCGCCGCCGGCGAAGGCGGTCTTGGTGGCCTGTTCGTAAGCCAGGCCGGAGAAACCGCTGTGTGTGACGTGGATGCCGGGGTTGGCGCTGTTGAAGCTTTCGACGATTTCGTCCATCGCGCCCAACCAGGGGACGGTCGCCATCTCGGTCCACATTTCAAGTTCGGCGACCATCTCGTCCGGTGCGTCCGATGCCATTTCGGAGGAGCCGGCGGGGGCGGCAACGGGCGCGCAGGCGGCCAAAATTCCTACTCCCGCCGTACCGGCGGCGGCCTTGAGAAAGGTTCTTCTGCTCAGATCTGTCATTTCTTACTCCTATAGAGCGAGGGTGAATCGGATAGCGCGTTTCGTTGGCTCAGCCAGAGCGATGTCAGTTGTATTTGTCGATGATTCGCTGTACTTCGGCTTCGGCGGCGGCCATGAGCACTTCCAGATCATCGTCGGTATGCACGGCCAGATCCCACAACTCATACATGGATTGCTGGGCCTCCTGAGCGCCTTTGAACAGGGCCCAGAAGCGGGTGTTGGTGGCGTAGGCGGGCATCTCCCCGGCAATCTCCATGAACTCCTTGCCCTCTATGGCATCGAGCCAGCGCTGGTCGGCGAAGTGACTCTTGGTGAAGGGGAAGTAGCCGGTTTCGAGGCAGAATTCGAGATAGGGATCCCCAAGCGCCCACCACTCGGAGAACTCATAGGCGGCAGCTTCACGATTCTTGTCATCCTGGACGGGCATCCACAGCTCTTTGTCGTACCAGGGGGTTGCGGTAATTTGATGCACGGGATGGCTGGGTGTGTAAAGGGCGCCGAGCCCACCCTCTCCGATCTGCTTTTCGAAGTCGAGCAGGCCCCAGTTTCCAACTTCCTGGAATACGACTTTGCCGGAAACGAGGCCCTTTTCGGGCGGCTTCTCGGTGGCGGACCCGCTGGCATAGGCATCGCGCAGGTATTGGAGGGAGTCGCGGACACCGTCGTTGTTGATGGTCGCTTTTGTGCGAGTTTCGTCGACGTAGAGCTGGCCGGCGGTCCAGGGCAGGTATTCCTGGATTGCGAAGTGCTGCCAGTAGGCGACACCCCAGACGTCGACCTCGTTGGGGTCGAAACCATCTTCATTGGGACGCTTGCCGTTTACGTCGCGAGTAACATTGACACCCCATTCGATGACGTCATCCCAGGTCCAGTCCTTGGGCGGCGGTTCCATGCCGGACTCTTCGAGGGCGGCGACGTTGTAGGCGAAGAGGACAACGACCTGTTCGTAGGGCATGCCCCAGAAGTGGCCGCCCACGGTCGGCGGGGCGTAGATGGCTTCGATGCCGTCGACAAAGTCGTCGAAGTCGACGCCGGAGGCCTCCATGTAGTCCTGCTGATTGACGATCAGGCCCTCGTCGATGGCCTGGATGACAGAGGTATAGCCGGCCCAAAAGAGATCGGGCGCTGTGCCGGCGGCAAGGTCTGCTTGCACGCGGGACATCTCATAGCCGGTCTTCAGCTCCACCTGAACTTCCGTGCCGGGCACCATCGAGTCGTAGCGCTCGAGAATCAGCCGCTGGTTGCCGCCGAGCATATTTGTATCCGGGTGCGGATAGGTATAGACGATTGAATAGCCTTCGGCGGCGGGCATATCGCCACTGTCAGACTCGGCGGCGGGAGCGGCCGCCGGCCCGCAGGCGGCGAGGAGGGCTCCGGCGGTCGCGGCGCCGGAAGCAGCCAGGAAGTCACGTCGGCTTACTTTGCGTCTGATCATGATGATCTCCTTTGGGTGACGTGCGAAAGAGGTCCATCCGGTCAAAGATCGAAGTATACGCACTCAGATTCTGGCCGAAGCGAAACTGCCAACAATATAGAATAGGGGATTGGGCGTGTCAAGTGCGCGAAATCCGGCTGAACCTTCGCCAGGGACTGTTTTCAGGCGCTTGTCATCTTCTGAACTGATGTTACAATCAGCCGATACCCACATACCTTTCTTATTGCATAGTGAACACCTGCCCTGGAGAAGGAGATGGGAAGGTGTATACAGGAACCGCGTTCCCCATGTCAACCACATTAGAGCGTCCCACTGAACCAACTGTAATCGAGGAAGAGCCGGAAGAAGGCGCCAAGTTTCAGACCCGAGAGGTGTTGACGATAGTAACGGGTCACTTTGTCCATGACATTTTCACCGCGTTTGTGCCGCCTCTGCTTCCATTGATTCGCGAAAGGCTGGCGGTCGACTATGCGGCGATCGGGGGGCTGGCGGTCTTCATGCAGATTCCCAGCCTGCTGCAGCCGTTCATCGGCCACGCGGCGGACAGGATCAGTCTACGTTACTTCATCATTCTGGCTCCGGCAGCGACTGCCACCGTGTGCAGTTTGCTGGGGCTGGCGAACAGTTATGCGCTGTTGGCCCTCTTGCTGCTTGTGGCGGGCCTGAGCTCTGCAGCCTTTCATGCGCCGGCCCCGGCCATGATCGGGCGTATTTCGGGAAACCGAGTGGGAACCGGCATGAGCTTCTTCATGGCGGCGGGAGAGCTGGGGCGAACGGTGGGGCCCCTGATGGTAATTGCAGCCATCAGCTGGTTTGGGCTTGAGGGAATATGGCGGGTGGCGGTGTTTGGCTGGCTGGCTTCGATCTTTCTTTTCTGGCGCCTGCGCGGGGTCTCCGCGAAGCCGGCACCGGGAAGGCTTCTTTCCCTGCAACAGTTGTTGCCGGCTGCGCGAAAAGTTTACCCTCCCCTGCTCTGGATCATGGCAGCGCGAGTGTTTATGTCGATTTCGATGACAACCTATTTGCCGATTTTCATGCAGGACGTGAAGGGATATGAGTTCGAGATTGCGGGGCTGTCGTTAACGCTGTTGGAAGGGGCGGGTGTGCTGGGCGCTCTGACTATGGGCACAGCCAGCGACTGGTTAGGACGGCGACGAATCCTGATTGTTTTGTTTCTGGTCTCGCCGGTCCTCTTCCTGGGATTCCTGAACAGTTCGGGCTGGATGCTATTTGCGTTTCTGTTGCCGCTTGGATTTGCGATGCTTTCGCCGTCTGCCGTATTGCTGGCGGTGGTACAGGACAGTTTTCAACAGAACCGCGCCCTGGCAAACGGCCTTTTCCTAATGGCCAATTTCGTTATTCGGTCGCCAGCGCTGTGGCTACTGGGAAGCCTGGCGGACAGGTTCGGGCTTGAGACTGCATTCTTGATCAGCGGGCTGGTCGCATTTGCCGGCGTGCCTGCGATTATGAAGCTTCCCGAACGGCCCAGGGAAGAAAGGGAACAAAAGGAGTAATGCGCGGCTGTCTGCCCTGGAGATCCTGCGAAAGGGAGCCGGCGTCAGAAGAAGATTTGCCAAAGACGGGGCAGGAAGACGATCAGTCCGACGATCGCGCTGCCTACGGCCGCGACCAGGACGGCGCCAGCGGCCGTGTCCTTGGCGACTTTGGCGAGATGATGCGGTTCAGGTGAGGCCAGGTCCACCAAGGCTTCGATGGCGGTATTGAGCAGCTCCAGGCCGATGACCAGCGCGATCAGGGTAACGACTGCGGCCCATTCGGTCCGGCTGATGCGAAGGGCGAACCCGGCGATGAGGACAGCGGCCGCGATCGTGACGTGAATGCGGAGATTGCGCTGGTTTTGAAGGGCGCGGCGGATCCCGGCAAGGGCGAAGGCGAGACTCTGCCAGAAGTTCCGGGCGGGGGCTGGCGGCTTCATCTACCAGTCCGGGGCGGTCAGGCGAGGCGTAAGGTCCTCGTCGGTCAGCGACCTGAGGATCGCGCTCTGTTTGCGCCACATGTCTGCCTGCCGCGTCTCTGTGTCATGGTCGTAGCCGAGCAGGTGCAGGGTACCGTGGACGACAAGGAGCTGCATTTCCGCTGCAAGTGTGTGGCCGTGTTGACTGGCTTGACGAGAGGCGTAAGGGAAGGCCAGCACCAGATCGCCCAGGTCGGAGTCGAGTTCGGCAGCCAGGGCGTCGGGCACCTCGGCAGTAAGCGCAGGTCCCTCGTGGACGGCAAAGCTCAGGACATCCGTGGGGGCATCCTGCTGGCGGTAGATGCGATTGTAGCGGCGCGACTCGTCGTCGTCCACCACCAGAATTGAAATCGAGAGATCGTACCGCTGACAGGCATGCAGGGCCGCCCGTCCCGCGGCCGCCAGCCAGGCTTCTTCCACGCACGCCTGAAACCGCTCATCAATTTGAATGTTAATCTGTGCGTTCGCAGTCAATGGCGCCATCCTGACGCAGTTCTCAAGCCGATCACCGTTGGAGAAGACGGCAGATTGTGGAGTGTCGGGCGTGAACATCGGGGCGCGAAGTTCGGCCGCCGCGTCACGCGGTACAATTATACCGCCGGACTTTACCGGGGCAATTTCTTGTTGAAGCGAGATTTCCTCCGCTAGAATGGAGGAAACTGGACGAAAGCGACAGTCATGTTTTTTGATCGAGCCAAAATACACGTGCAAGCCGGGGCCGGAGGCAACGGCATTGTTGCCTTCCGCCGGGAGAAGTTTGTGCCCAGAGGAGGGCCCGCAGGAGGCAACGGCGGGCCGGGGGGCAATGTCTACATTGTTGCCGACCAGAGCATGAATACGCTGCATGCATTTCGGAGAAACGTGCATTTTCGGGCTGAACGCGGTTCGCATGGGGGCGGCACCAAGAAGGCGGGCGCGACGGGCGAAGACCTGCTGATCCAGGTGCCGGTGGGGACAATTGCACGCATCGCAGAGTCAGATACGGTGGTGGCAGACCTGGCACGTGACGGGCAGCAGGCGCTGGTCGCGAGAGGGGGCCGCGGGGGTCGGGGAAATGCAGCCTTCAGAAGCGGGCGAAACCAGGCGCCGCGCCTGGCAGAGAAGGGCGAATCAGGCGAGGGTCGCTGGCTGGAACTGGAGCTGAAGATAGTAGCCGATGCAGGGATCGTAGGCGTACCCAATGCGGGCAAATCGACATTGTTGAGCGTCATCAGCCAAGCCACCCCCAAGATAGCCGACTATCCGTTCACAACGATCGTGCCGAACCTGGGGGTAGCGGAAGTAAGCCATGTTCAGATCGTGTTTGCCGATATTCCCGGTTTGCTGGAGGGCGCGCACGACGGCGTTGGTCTGGGACTGGAGTTTCTGCGTCATGTTGAGCGCAGCCGGGTACTGGTCCACCTTCTCGACGGAGCGAGCCCCGACCCGGCTGGCGACTACGAGGTGATCAACCAGGAGATGAGGTTATTCAACCCGAATTTGGCGAAGAGACCGCAGTTGATTGTTCTGAACAAGATGGATCTGCCGCAGGCGCGGGAGATCTGGCCGCGCCTGCAAGAGGCGCTGGCCCCTACAGGAAACCCTCTGATTGCCATAAGCGCGGTGACCGGCATGAACGTGCAGCAACTCCTTTACGAAGTCAAATCGCAACTGGAAAGGCTGCCGGCTCCGGTTGAGATGGAGGAGGTGGAAGAGTTACCGACGCTGTCGCCCGAGGAAGATGAACGATCATTTCAGGTCACTCGATTGGAAGACGATCTGTGGCTGGTGGAGGGTGTTGCGATTGAGCGGGCGGCGCAGATGACAAACTGGGACTACTACGAGGCCGGATTGCGGTTTCAGCGCATCCTTTCGGCGATGGGGATCTCAGAAACGCTGAGAAAACAGGGCGTTCAGGACGGGCATACCGTACAGATTGGCGAGGTTGCGCTGGTGTGGGGCTTCGAGAACGCGCTGGGAGAGTGACGGCAGCAGCAACATGCTGCTGGACGCAGAGGGCAACTGAGGGATGGGTTTCGGAGAGGGAATGAGAGGCAAACGAATCGGGGTATTCGGAGGCACATTCGATCCGATTCACATTGGGCACCTGGTGCTTGCGGGGGAGGCCCGGCACCAGCTGGAACTGGACCGGATCGTGCTGGCGCCTGCCGGGGACCCGCCCCATAAGCCGGACAGCCCGTTATCCCCCTTGCGTCACCGGCTGGCGATGTGCCGCCTGGCAGTTGCCGACGAAACTGCAATGCGCGTAAGTCTCATTGACGCCGAGCGCCCCGGTCCGCACTACACGTCGGATTTGATGCGGCTTTTCCAGAGGGAGGTCGGGGGGGCGGGGCAACTCTACTTTCTGATGGGGTTGGACAGTCTGCGGGATCTGCCGACCTGGCATGAGCCGGAATGGCTGGTGCGCAACTGCCGGCTGGTTGCCCTGCGCCGCCACGACGTAGAGATCGACTGGGGGGGCCTTGAAGCGGAGCTGCCCGGCGTGCGCGAACGGGTTATCGTATTGGAAATGCCGGAACTGGAGATTTCGAGCAGCAGTTTACGGAAGCGCGTACAGTCGGGGCAACCGATTCGCTATCAGGTCCCCGGCGCGGTCGAACGCTACATAGTTGAGCAGGGACTGTACCGGTCGTAGGGCCAGAATGCGGGAGCGGGTCGAAGGCTCCTATCCTCTCCGAATCGTTTTTCCATTCCAACTGTCAATCACGGGTCACAAAGTCATACGGCGCTGCATTGAGCAGCGGGGCTGGGCTGAGTTCGACGCCCAGCTTTTCCAACGCCTTGAGGAACTGGTCATCCTCGATTGCGCTGAACTGCTCTGCGGTCAAGTTTCTGAGCAGATCGGCAGTTACGTGCTTGGCGCCGGCCGGTTGCATAACTTCCAGATTGGGGGTCACTCCTTCGCCCTTGATCAGGTTGCCATTGGGCGTAAGCCAATTGGTCACGCCCAGGAGAATGGCAGAGCCGTCGCTGAGCCCAAACTGGTTGAGGACGGTACCCGTACCGAAGGTTGTCTCCCCGATCAGGACGGCGCGTTGGTTTTCCTTGAGGGCGCCGGCGGTAATCTCGCCAGCACTGGCAGTGTATACATTAATGAGAACGACCAGCGGCAACTCCCTTGCATAACCCAAGCCGCGCGAGCGGTGGACGGTCTGATTTTGATTGGCGTCGGACTCGATCAGTATCAGGTCGCCGTTAGGGAGGAACTGGCTACTGGCCTGAATGGCCTGGTGCAGGAACCCGCCCGGATTGTTGCGCAGATCCAGGATAATGCCCCGGTTTGTTTGCGCCTCCGAAATCTCTCGTAGAGCGGCCTCCAACTCCCTGTCCACACCGGATGCAAACTGCGAGATTTTGATGTAGGAGATGCCGGTGTCAGGGATTGGGCTCCAGCTGACGCTCGGCACATCTATCCGGGCGCGGGTAATCGGGACCTGCAGGGGTTCCTGCAGTTCAGGGCGGCTGACGGTCAGGACGACCTCGGAGTCCGCCGGGCCGCGAACGAGGAAGATCACCTGGTCCAGCGACTTCCCTGCGACCGATTCACCATCCACTTCCAGGATTATATCTCCGGCCAGGACGCCGGCCCGTTCGGCGGGCGAGCCTGTGATTGGCGCTACGATGAGAACATTGCCGTCGTCCATGGACACATAGGCGCCGATTCCCTCAAAAGAGCCGTCGAGGCTGGTCTGGTGCAACTTTACGGCATCAGGGTGGAGGAAAGTGGTGTGTCCTTCGTCGCCCAGTGATGCGAGCATTCCTTCGATGGCGCCGTATGTCATGGCGGTGAAGTCGACTTTGTCGCGGTCGACAAAGTGAGCGACGACATAGTCCCAAGCTTCCCAGAATACGGGGAACTGTGCGGGACGCTCTCCGGCAGCCATTGCCGAGCGGATAGAGTAGCCGGAGATATTGCCGACTACGAAGGCGAGCGCCATCAGCCAGATGGCGATTGCAGACAGAGCTACTCGCCTGCCCAGTCTTGTTCGAGGTGATCGCATCATTCCTTTGGTTCCGTCATTACACAGTGGCGGGTCACTCACAGTAGCGAGTCACGCCCCGTGCAGATTGTGCATGAGAGTCGCGAATGGTTCGTGATATTTGAAGACAGCACAAAAAGTATCTGCCATGCAGACGCCTTTGGCAAGCATTCGGGGCGATTTCCAGCCTACGCCGGGACTACGGTCCGCCTATGTTTTTTGTCCAATCTGTGAGGGGCAGTGGAACTGAGGGGAGACGAAACTGTCCTATGATCGGGGCGTGTCAGCCACCAGTCCGATCACAGGACAGTTTGTTTCGTATTCAGCGGTGGCGCCCTGCGGTTGTTCCGAGTCCTGCGGCCGAGTCAAGGAGTCTTATGCCGCATGGCTGCACTGGAAAGCAGACGGCAACCAGGACCGGAACGAGAAGGCAGCCCGCGCACCTCAGAGCGGGGTAAACCGACGAGTGGGGTATAAACCGACGGCGCCCGCCACCTGCTTGGGTGTACTTGTCAGCGCCGACGGTTGCGAACCCCGTACCCAGCTTAGTTCATGCTGATCGCGATCGAGCCTGAGTCCTGGGCAACGCTGACGCTGGCCGGGAGCATGATGTTCTGGGACAGAACAGCGTTGATCTGGGCATTGACCGGAGCGAGCATGGCTCCACCGACGGCCATGCCACCGGCGCCGGCCGATTGGAGATCGACCATCAGGTGGCCATCGCTAACCATCAGGTTGCCGACGAGGTCGAGGGTATTGCCCATCATGCTGACGCCATCCTTGAGGGTGACGCGGAAGTGCATGGCATCGGGCTCAATCCAGACCATAACGGAATCGATCGGCTGATTGGGGCCACTGTTGGCTTCGAGAGCCTTGGTCACGTAGCTGCTGAACTCAGACTCGCTCAGCATGACCTCGCCCATGACAATACCGCCCATCAGGGCATCCTGGGCCGACAGGGCCGCCTCGTGGGAAATCTCAACCATTCGGTCGGGAGGAGCGGACGGCGCGGTGCAGGCGCTAAGAACTACCAGCAGCAGAGACAGCACAACGAGTGAAATGAGTGGGGTTCGTTTGTTCATGGTTCTGTTGCTCCTTGAGAGAATTGGGTTAAGGGAACTTAGTCTTGATCTCATCACAAATTGATAGAGAAACAATTAAATGATGACCCTAGAGGTATATCGTCTCACAAGAACAGATCAAGCGCAAATCTGAAAAAAGTGGTAAGGCAGCCCCTGAAACGACTTCTCCGTAACCTCAACTGAAAGGCCGGTATTCAGTTTGCGGCTCCATCTTCTCACAAGAACGGTTCTTGTACAAGTCGGAGAAAACAGCGGGCGCCTCTTCGCACGGGCCACTTTTGTGACGAGCCTGCCGGCTCCCGAAGTCGCGATCTTGTTCTGTCAACTTATGATGACTGTGTGACCTCCGCAGAAGTCCGGCGCCGGGTTGCGCCCAGGGAGAGTTCATCTGCCCTAATGATACACTTGACGGGCGAGGCTGTCAAGCCTGAAAAACGGTAAAGTGATTACAGAGTTGTTAATGCGACCAGAGTGTTGCGGCAGGCATTTGAGAGTTACCGGATCCGGCCTCACTCTTCGGCTTCTTCCAGCATGTCGACGCCTGCCAGTTCGCGGTCAAGGAGATACAGCCCGGGCTTGAAGTCTCCAATCAGGCGCAGCTTCTGCACGAGGTCGTCCACCAGCTCTTCTTCCTCCACCTGTTCATCGACGAACCACTGCAGAAAACTGTCAGTGGCGTAATCGCCTTCCTGGCGCGCCAGTTTGACGATGCGGTCGATGGAAGCGGTCACTTTTTGCTCCTGCCTGAGCGCGCCTTCCATGACCGCCTGCGGTGAACCGAAGCCCCCTTCCGGTGTGGGGACAGGGAAGAGCTCGACCCGGCCCCGCCGGCTATGGATGAACTTATAGATCTTCATGGCGTGGGCCATTTCTTCTTCGGCATGGTTGTAGATCCACTGAGAGAAGCCTTTGAGGCCCAAACCTTCGAAATAATCGGCGGCTGCCAGATAGGTATAGTGCGCCTGCAGCTCCATATTGATCTGTTGATTCAGTGCGCTTTGCACATTTTCGACAAACATGTGTCGATTCCTTTCGAAAGAAATGCTGCCCGGGGTCAGGGAACGGAGACTACTTGGGCAATAAACTCTGTTATACCTGATTTTCCGCCATGCTGCAATCGCCCGGGTATCCGATTTCAATGGTGACGCGTGTAAGGTTCAGGCCGTTTCAAGCGCATCCTGGGCGGTCTTGCGGACCCTGGCGTCATATTCTTCGAGCTGCAGACAGGCCAGGTAGAGCAGGAGCACCAGCTTGACACCTTCCAATGCAATGTAGTACGGGTGGAAGGACCGCTCCGGCACCTCTAATCCATGGATAATCGCCAGAGTGCGGGCGTCCAGTACGGTATAGAGGAGGATGGTCTGCGTTGCAAGCAGCAGGGCGATAAGAAGGGTGAGCGCGCGAATTCGGCGGGGCCAGTCATTCAGCAGTGTGATTGCCGCGATGGCGGAGGCATACCCTATTTCGAGGGCATTCAGGGCATGAAAGACGAGATGGCCGATTTCGAGGGCGACTGGCAACGTCAGTGACGGGGCCTGGAATTTAAGGGGCGTCTCCATGAAGCTGATGGCGCAGACAAACCCAATCCAAAGCAAGGTGAAGACAAAGACGCGTTGCGTTATGCGGGTGAGTATTCGGTGTGCAAGTGATTTCATAGGTTTAACGATTAGAAGGCCCCAAGCAGTTCCTAGTTCAGGACCGGCGGAATCAGTTGATTGGGAGGCGTTATCCGAACGGAGGGGTGGTACTGTCCGTTGCCCGTCAAGTTGACCTGGGGCATGACTTCGTCAATCATCTCCACCATGAGCAGGAAATCCTCCACAGGCAGGATAAGCGACAGTTTGCCAACGCAAATGCGGCAGTGACCCTGACTGACGGAGTCACCAAGCTCGAGGATGTTGGCGCGCGTTTTCAAGATGTGCGCGGCCAAGCGGTTAAAGGCTTCGGCCGAAAGGTGGAGCCCGACTCCATCCCAGATCAGATGGACGGTTCCGTGTTCGCACTGACTGATATATTGCTGTCCATTACGTTCGGCCAAGATGACGATATGCTGACACATGGTCGCAGGTCTCCTTAGTTTGAATTGATTTGGTCGCTTTGATTTGGTCACTATGATTTGGTCACTATGATTTGGTCAGTCGGGCGTCTTTTGCGTTCGGTCGCGTTGGAGGCGTGTGGGCAGAAGCGGGCAGGGCCAGTACGCCTTATGCGATGGCTACTCCATCCTGGGAAGGTTGGGCGTTATCGGCGGAAGGCGCAGGGGTTTCCGCGGCGGTTGGGGCCGCTGGAAGCGAAGTCAGGTCGAGGGGCAAGGCGCAGGCGGTGAGAAGACCGGCGCAGACAATGAGAAGTCCAAGACGCTTTAGCGAGGACATGGTTTTCTCCATTCGGTCACAGGGTGACCGTCTCTTGGCCGAACCGGTAGAGCAGAAGAAAAGCCACTATTGCAAAGCGCGGCGGCATCTGTTATACTCTGCTACGGGTTCAGCATGTGGAAGGGGACTGATGTCAGCAGCCACTTTCCAAAATTGTTGTTCCTACTTTCAGCCGGCCCTGCGGGGCCGGTTTTTTATTTGGTTTGAACTGTCTGTTCCTTGAGTTCGGCAGCTTGTTCCCTAGCAACGGCACGGACGCGCTGCTTCTGCTGGAATTCGGCAAGGTAGTAGCTGCCGATTACAAAGATTGCGGCCGCGCCCTGGCCGCAGATCGTTTCCCAAGTTGGGAAGATACCGAGCCACAGGCTAACCCAATAGGGAAGGTTGAGGGAACCTACGGGTGATATCGGCACCCAGCCGACGGCCTGCATTGTATGAATCGTGTTGCCCACCATCACGAGGAGCACTCCGCCGATAAGAATGCCGGTGATAACCAACATCTTTTTGTAAGGCAGACGGGTCTGGAGCTGGAATGTGAAGAAGCCGACGATTGCGGTCGCGAGGAGTCCCAGGGCGACGCCTTGCATTACGATGGCCGGGCCTGCGTCCAGTACGAGCGCCTGCAAGAAGAGCACCGTCTCGAAGCCCTCCCGGTAGAAACTGGTGAATCCCAGTACGATAAAGCCAAGGGCCTGTGCCGACAGCAGACTTTCGGCCGCTCCTCCCAGGAGCAGTTTTTTGCGCTGGTGGAAACCCGCCAGCCAGTCTTTCCAATAGACTCGATGGAAGAACCAGTTGGTTATGAGAAGGAGGACGCCGACGGCGATCAGGGAAACGACGGCTTCCAGGCGTTCGCCGAAGCTGCTGAAGGCCAGCATCAGGCGTTGGGCGATCCACCAGGTGATCACGGTCGCGATCGTAGCCAAAACAACACCGACAAGCATAGAGCGGCGGAAGGCGGCATAGGCGCCCACCATGCTGGCCATGAGGGCGGCGAGAATGACAATGGCTTCCAGCCCTTCGCGGAAGACGATGACGGCGGAGTTGGTAATGATTGCGAGAGGCGCGGCGCCAGTGCCGAGAACAGTCTGGGCTTCGGCCAGGCCTTCGTCGAGAACGTCTCGAATTGCGGCGACTTCAGCCGGGGCGCGGCGCTGGGCGACTGCGAGAGAGAGGCCCGGCTGCCCCTGGAAACCGTGCCAGAAGAGTCCATCGAGGCGCGCGACCAGGTCAGGCGAAAAGGCCATAAGGCGCAACTCCGGCCCGGCGTCGAAGAGGGCATAGGCCTGGATGCGGCTGCTTTCGGCGAGGTCGTACTCGCCGCGCGCCACTTGCTGCTCCATTTCGTTCAGCAGAGTTTCAACTACGTTGAAGATGCCCTCGCCGCCGGTGTCGCGCACGGCTTCGCCGAGTGTCTGTTCGGTGAGCGCGAGCGCTTCTTCCACCTGGGAGCGCACGAGCTGTCTTTCGTCGAGCTGTTCGAGGGCCAGTTTCATTTCCTGAAGGAGGGCAACGAGACGCTCGGCCGCGGCGGGGTCGGCGGCGGAGATGCGGGGGTAGAGTTCGGCGAGGAAGACTTCGGCTTGGTCACGGAAGGTGAGCGCCTCCAGGTACTCGGTTTCGATAGTGATCTGGCCGTTGCGGACGCCGTCGCGGTATTCGATGTAGACCAGATCGATGAAGAGATAGAGAAGTTGACTACGGCGGGCGAACTCTTCGGGCGAGAGATCCACAGGCTGATAAGAGGAGATGAGGCCGCGGAGGTCGGAAACGATGACGGCTGTTTGGGAGAGATCGCCGGCCAGGACGTCCTTTTCAAGATTTATGAGAGCTTGTTCGACTGCGGCAGCGGCGGACTCCCCCTCTTTGGCCGCGTAGTCTTCGCGCAGGAGGGCAAAGTAGCCGTGCAATTGACCTGTCCACTCGGCGGAGCGCGTCGGGTATCCCTTTTTGGCCGCCTTTTCGAGGTTGTTCAGCGCTTCTCGCAGGCGGAAAAAGTAGGTGTCCCTGAGGTCATCGCCTACGACGGCGAGTGTGGTTGCCTGATTGGTCAGTCCGCCAAGATAGGAGTTAATGGTGCGGCGGGCCAGGTCATCGATCATGCTGACTTTGGTGGCGCGACGGAATTCGCGCAGGCGCAGCCAGTCTGCGGCGCGGGCGCCGTCTTCGGATTCCAGGGAGGCGAGGGCAGCGGATTGCGCCCCCCAGAGGAGGCCGGTCCAGAAGCGGCCGCGGGCAGCAGACAGGGCGGGGCCGTCCTGGGCCTGGGCGGCCTGGTGGGCGTCGTCCAAGGCCTGTTGAATCCAGGCGTCGGCGGCGGGCGCCAAGGCGGCAAGAGAAGACTGGAGGTTTTCGGCGTAGACCAGTGCGGCAGACTCGATATTCGTCAGGGCTTGGGCGGCGAGGGTGTTCCCGGTTTCGTCTTCCTCAGCGCGCTCGGCCGCGTAGAGCGCCCGCTGGGCCTCGAAAGTGAGGCTGCGAAGTTGCTCGGCCACCTGCCAGAGGTGCGGCTCTTCGCTGTCCTGCCCGGTCTGAGCGAGCGCAGGGATGAAACCGGTCCTGGGCGCAGGTTGCGAGTGCGCGGTCCCCGCCATCAGGAAAGCGCTACACACAACTGTTACGATGCAGATCAGGCAGAGGAGAGTGCGGTTTCCCGGCTTGACCGCCGGCTCGCCAGCGCTATTCACGGCATTCGTCCTTCACAGAAGTTGCTCCAAGCCTCGTTGCCAGGTTGGGCGAGTCGCTGCGCCCACGAAAATGGAGGGCGCAGCGACTTTACAGGTCAGGTCAGACCAGGTCAGGTCAGACCTGATCAGGCCAGATCGAGAGCGACATTCAGGTCTGAGGCGGCCTGCGCTACCAGGGCGGCAAGTGCGGTAGCCAAGTCCTGGGCCTCAGTACCGAAAAGGTCGGCTTCTTCGGGGCTGAACTGCGCGCCTTCCTGTTCCTGAGCAAAGAGATCGTCAACGTATGAAATCAGGGTATTGAAATCGGTCCGGATCTGCTCGTGAAGCTGATCGTCACTATCGGACACGAGGGGGGAGATATTGTCGTAGGTGAAGCTCAGTCCGGCAAGGATACCTTTAATGTCGTGCAGCCGGCTTACGGCGATGAAGCTTTCCTGCTCGCTGCCAGTGCCGGTGACGAAGACGGATTCCTTCCACTGACCGAAGTACTCGTTCATGGTCGGGATCATGGTAACGAGAGCGGTAAGGGCATCCTCAAGCGTCGGTTCCCAAGCCTCGATGGCTCCCTGCATTTCGATGGTCGCTTCATTCAACCCCTGGGTGGCGCCGAGAAGCATGTTGGCTTCGGGCAGAGCCTCGCCAACGCTGATTTCGCCATCGCCATCCATATCGACCTTGAGGCCGGTGAATTCGGGATTTGTTCCCCAGAGGGTGGGTTCCAGAAGATTGTGGAAGAAGTTGCCAGGGGACTCGTATACGCGGCCATCGGGCAGCTCGAGGGTCCACTGCAAGGCCTCTTCCGGATCCTCAGATCCTGGGGGGCCGGCGTCGATCCAGACATCGTAGTGGGCCAGCGAGGGAACGCCTGCTACGATGCCCTCATCAAGTTCGTAGAAGGCGCTGGCGTCGAGCCACAGGTCCCGCGCTTGCAGGACAAGGGCCTTGATTTCTTCCTGGTTATCGGCCCATAGCTGTTCGTAGGGGTCGGCATCGGAGTTCGCCTCAAGCGCCGCCTGAACGAGATCGTAGTATTGCTGGGCTACGTCAGCCAGGCTGGCGGTGGCGTCCTGCATCAGTTCCGCATTCTCCAAAGCGTATTCTTTGACGGCATTCAGGTCGACAGCCGGCTCGGAATCCATGGTTTCGCCCGAGCCTTGGGGGGCAGCTGGAACTGTCTGTACGACGCAGGCGGAAAGCGCCAGCATCAGAACAATGCAGAGGGCCGACGTGAAGTGCCCTCTTACGCGATAGAGGCGGCGCGAGAGTTTTCGCTGAAGCATTTGAGTTTGGTCTCCTGTATGGTTTGGATTAGAGATTCCCTCTACTACGGCTTTACTGCGACCAACGCCTGACAAGCTCGATTGACAAGCGCCGTTCAACGGAACAGGGCGGACGCCAACGTAACGCTATGGAGTACGGCACTATTGTGTGCAGCACTATAGTGTGCAGGGCTCTGGCGTGCAGGGCTTTGGTTTGCAGCGCCTGGTTGCGAAGCGCTGCGGCATGAGGCTGAGCCGGCGCCCATCTCAGTTGAGATTGGCCGCGGTAGAGCAGCGTGCTAAACTGGAGACCGGTCCAGCCTGGAATCCTGGTGACGTCTGCGGCAACAGCCGTCACGAATTCGGGTTTTCGGGTTGGGTCCCATCAGAAAAGGTCGGCCCCCTGTGGGCCGGCCTTTTTTCATCCACCGGCCAAGCGCTTATTCAATTGTCGATTGAGCGCGTTACGCGGGCGATGGACGGCGCGGTTGGGCGCCATTCGCAACCGGTTCTTCCCGGACAGTTCATCCTTATCATGTTTGCCGGCCGAGCGACGCGCCGCGCGGAGGCTAAACAGCAGAATCGCGACTGCCACGAGCAGACCCAGCAGAAGGACAAGCTGCAGAAAATCAACAATCTCCATTTCGATCCCTTGAATCGCTGATTTGACAGAAAAGAGGGCGAACGACAGTGATGAATCGACAGTGACGAAACGACGGTGACGATACGTCGATGAGGAACAGTATAGCACTGCGATTCAGTGTGTTGGGCCGGGTTTTCGGCGAGAATTGTCGCTGCAGGGGTGAAGAGAAACGTGTAGATGAGGTTAACTGAAAATTTAACCCAGGTTAACAGTCCAGACGTGTTCAGAACAGCGACAGTTGACCGCTGTCTTCCTCTGCGGAAGGCCGCCCGGCAGTGGGATTCCAGTCAGGCAGGGGCAGGTACTGGCTGACACGGTCGCGCAGGCGGCGGACCGTTGCGGGGGCGTGGCCTTCGAAGGGGTTGTGGACATAGCAGAAGACGTCTGTGCCGTCCCTTAACAGTCCGGCAATGCGTTTGGCCCATTTGTCCAGGAGTTCGTCCTGGGGGCGGCGAATGCGCTTGTCATCGGGCAGTGGGTCTCTGTCGTTGCCAATGAGGCGGATGTGGCAGGGGAGGCGTGTGGCAGTGAGGTCGGCAGCGGACTGTAAATTGGCAAAGGTATCGGGCTGACCGGTGCGCTCAACGGCAACGAAGCCGATGCCCCTTTCGAGCAGGAAGCGAATGAAAGCGGTGGTCATGAGATCGAAGGCGCGGACTTCGACGGAGAGTTGTATATCGGCGGCGCCGGTTGCGAGGCTGTACACAAAGTCGGCGAGGCGGCGGCCGGCGGCGGCGCGGGTGAAGGTTGCCGGGAACTGGATGAGGCCGGGAGCAGCGGCGGGACCGAGCGAACGCAGGACATCCAGGTAGGCTGCCGTTGTCCGTTCGACATTGACCAGGCGCTTCTCGTGGGTGATCTCCCGGGGCGCTTTCAGGGAAAAGGTGAAACCTTCGGGCACGCTTTCGAGCCAGCGCAGCAAGGTCTTGGGCGCGGGCAGGGCGTAGAAGCTGGTATTGGCTTCGACGCTGTTGAAGTGGCGGGCGTAGAAGCTGAGCTGCCGGTCGGCCGGCGTTTGCGGGGGGTAAAAGGGGCCGCGCCAGTCGGGGAAGCTCCAGGAGGAGGCGCCGACGCGCAAGGTACCGGTTTTTGCAGCTTTCACTGGCTTCTCGTTGTGGGCAGGAATGGCCTTTGGGCGGCTGAAAGGTAGCGGAGTTTCACGGACGCAGTTCTGTTATGTGCAATATGCACAAGATCGGGATTTCAATTTCATGCAGGATGGGCAGTGGAATTGGCTCCCGGATCGAATATCCTTTTTCTTAGTCGCGGGCTGCATTCAATGCCAGGGGCGCGGCCGCCGCGGCTGCTGTGGGGAAGTTGGGCAGTATTGTTTCAGGTCTCACTTGAGGAAGGAGAACTTTTCGATGTCCATGCTTGTACGTGCAATGAAACACGGCTCGAAGTTGCGGGCGATACCGCTCGCCGTTCTTGGGTTGCTGGTCTTCGCCCCATCTGCATTCGCCCAGGATGCGGCGCCGTTTACGACGGACGAAGTCGCGTATTCGATTGACAACCTAATCCTGTTTGTCTCAGCGGTGCTGGTGCTGTTTATGCAGGCCGGCTTCGCGATGGTCGAGGCGGGCTTCAATTCGGCCAAGAACACCGTGAACATCATGTTCAAAAACATCATTGACCTGGCGAGTGGTGTTTTCTTCTATTTCCTGATTGGTTACAGCATCATGTACGGCGCGCCGTTGCTCGGGGGATTCCTGGGGTTCGGCGGGTTCGGAGTCTCAATGAATGCGCCGGAAGCGATGGCGGGCAACCTTCACCCCCAGGTTGACTTTCTGTTCCAGGTGGCCTTTGCGGCGACTGCGGCCACGATCGTATCCGGCGCGGTGGCCGGCCGCATGAAGATATCGGGCTACTTGATCTACAGTATCATTCTGACAGCCATTATCTACCCTGTAAGCGGCTATTGGAAATGGGGTGGCGGCTGGTTGGACGCGCTGGGCTTCTATGACTTTGCCGGGTCCCTGGTTGTGCATGCCGTGGGTGGATTCGCGGCGCTGGCCGCGGTCATCGTTCTGGGTCCGCGCATTGGGCGGTTCGGGGGCGGCTCGACCAATCCTCTGCCTCCCAGCAACATGGCGATGGCTGCGCTAGGCGTCTTCATCCTGTGGATAGGCTGGTACGGGTTCAATCCGGGCAGCCAGCTTGCCTTCACGGGGGCGGTCAACACGGATGCGGTCGTGTTGATTGCGACCAATACGACGCTGGCGGCGGCCTTGGGGACGTTGCTGGCGATGATCTATGGCTGGGTGAAGACGGGCAAGCCGAACCTGAGCTACACGCTGAACGGCGCACTGGGCGGCCTGGTCGGCATCACGGCAAACTGCGATTCGGTCAACAACGTCGAGGCGCTGATCATCGGCGCTGTGGCCGGCGTGCTGGTGTGCGTAGGTATGGAGGCGCTGGAGAACTTCAAGATCGACGACGCGGTCGGCGCGTGGCCGGTACACGGCCTGTGCGGGATCTGGGGCGGGATTGCCACCGGAATTTTCGGAAGCCACTCGATTGTTGCGCAGATCATAGGATCGATTGCGATTCCGGTGTGGGCATTTGTCGCCGCTTACATTCTCTTCACAGTCATAAAGGCGCTGGGCGTGCTGCGAGTTTCACCGGAAGAGGAGCAGGCCGGACTGGACCTTTCAGAGCACGGTGTGGGCGCCTATCACCTGGTTGGCGAGGAGACGGGCTGAGTCGAACTGAATGTAGTCTAATTGAATATAGACAGGGGCGTCCCTCTCGCGAGTTGGTTTTGGCGGGAGGGACGTTTTTTTGTCTGCGGCGGTTTTTGGGACTGCAGTTTTTAGTTTTTGGTTTTCAGTTCTTAGTTTTTAGAGTTGCGGCGGTTTTTGGAAGGGCGGTTTTTAGTTTTTGGTTTTCAGTTTTTAGAGTTGCGGCGGTTAGGTGGCAGGGGTGAATGGACGATTTGCGGGCGATGTGCGAGAGATTACGAGAGATCTGGGAGAGATTGGGGGGGTAGGGCGAGGGGAGGGCTGGTTGGCGGCGTTTGGGAGGGGTGGGGCGGGGGCGGCGGATGGTTTTGCAGGGGATTGGGGGGCGTGAGGGGTGATTTTGGGCGGTTTTGGGGGAGATTGGGGTGGATTTGCGGTTTTGGGGGCGGGCGGCGGGTAGGGGTATACAGCGGCTGGCCGGTGGGCGCAGGTTGGGTTTATATATTATTTGTTTGTTGGCCCTGTCTGTGACCCCAGCGGCGGCGGCGGGGGACAGGGCTGGCAGCTAAGGGCCGACAGTTAAGATTTGTCAGCTTGCCCTGCGGCCTTGAGACGGGCGTCAAAGTATGCCCGGTCTCTTTTCTCCTTTTCCTGCGCTGCCAGCCTGCGTTTGTACTCTTCCATCTCAGAGGTCTCTTCAATCCTGTCATGCACCTCTTTGATATATTCGAGCTGCTCCGCCAGCGCTTCGTGCGGGTCGTCGAGGCAGTAGTGGTAGTGGCCGCGCGTGGGGCTGACTGTCACGCCGACCGGGAGTTTGGTGAATGCCCGACCGGACATGGGGTCGAACGGACCCTCAGCGCTCTGCTGCGCCATCTGGGACTGCGTGTCTTCGATATCCACTTTCAGATCATTCAACATCGTGGTGAGCACGGGAAGATCGGGAATCTCGCGAAGGCGGGGTCCGTCGATCTGGAATTCAACCAGATTGTCCTCTATTTTTTCCAGCAGACTCTGCCTGCTTTCGTAGTAAAGGTGGCCGAAGCGAGTCTGCCCTTTTTTGTTGAGGAGGACCTGGGGGGGCTGGCCGGGGCCGGCCGGTTCGGTGAAGCGGGCATAGCCCTGTTCGACGAGGGCCTCGGCGCGGCGGCGCTCGAGCTGGGCATAGATGCGGTCGGCCTCTTCGAGGACGTCGAGGTTGGCGGGCACGCCGAGGTGTTCGGCGGCGGCGGCCCGGACTTCATCGGCGCGTTCTTTC
>JAJEDJ010000017.1 GCA_022821545.1 Caldilineaceae bacterium | reverse complement strand
CGGATGGCCCTCAATCTACTGCGCCATGAGAAATCCGCGAAAGTCGGCATCGCTGCCAAACGCAAACGGGCTGGCTGGAATCCACAATATCTTCTCAAGGTGCTGCAAATTTAAGATGCGATTGCCCTGACTTTATGGGCGCTATCCCTGGGCGATTGCATCCTAATGTGAGTTCATATTGAATCCACGACTATTCTGATCCACAAGAGATCAGGAGTACAAAGGCGGGGAGAGAAGGAAGCGGAGAGAGATGAATAATCAAGCAAACTCAAGCCTCCTGTTTCTGCCCGTGACGGCGGAGCGGCTTCCAGACCTGGAAGAGTTCTCGCAGTGTCACGGCAAGTTCCGATACTGCTCCTGCATGCGGTGGCGGATGACAAGCACTGCATTTCGCCAGTCAACGAAAGAAGAGCGTGCGGCGACTCTTGAAGAGCTGGTGCGGACGGGCACGCCGGTCGGTATCCTCGCCTACAGCGGGACAACACCGGTTGGCTGGTGTTCAGTTGCGCCGCGCGCCCGTTACGCGGCGCTGGAGCGCTCCCGCGTGCTGCCGCGAATTGACGACACGCCGGTCTGGTCGGTGGTCTGTCTGTTCGTCGACCGCCATTTCCGCCGGCAAGGGCTGACGTGCAAGCTGTTGACGGCCGCAGTTGCGTATGCCCGCGATCAAGGCGCCCCTGCCGTCGAGGGTTACCCGGTGGAGCCGGATGCGCCATCGTACAGGTATATGGGGACGCCGGAGACGTACCGCCGCGCCGGCTTCGTTGACGTGACGCCGGCGGGACAGAAGCGGCGGGTTATGCGGTTCTACTTACTTTCTGAGAAAGGGCCTGCATTTTGACATAGTTGAGCCCCCATACTATTCTTTGGCGCATGAATACGCCGCTGAAAATGAACGGGGCGTCTTTCTACCAGACCACATTGAAGAGCCGGAGAAGCTTTCATGAACCTTTCTGAATTGACGCATGTCTGGAGCGAAGCGCCGCAGCTTTCGGACGCTCTGTCCAAGTTTCCCGATACGGTTACGCGACTGACCGCAGACCCTGATGACCCTGTGGGCAGCGCGGAGCCGGCCCAGGCAATTCTGGCCGCCTCCGCGATTCGCTACAACGATGAGGTATTCGACCGGTTGCCCAATTTGCGCATCCTGGTGCGCACGGGGATCGGCATCGATAACGTGGACCTGGACGCGGCCACGCGCCATCGCGTGGTTTTCTGCAACACGCCGGACGGACCCACGGAATCGACCGCGGAACACACGGTGGCACTGATGCTGGCGGCGGCCAAGCAGGTCAAGCCGGGGATGGAGCAGCTGGCCGCAGGCGACTTTGCGCCGCGGGCGGTGCCGATGGGCACGGAACTGATGGGCAAGACGCTGGGGCTGGTCGGGTTGGGCCGGGTCGGCGGTCGCGTGGCCCACATCTGCGGGCGGGGATTCGACATGCGCGTGCTGGCCTTCGATCCCTACATTACAGAGGAACGGGCCAGGGAGATAGGTGTAGAATTCGCTGATTTGGACACTGTTATCAGCAGCGCCGACTTTCTCAGTCTGCACGCGCCGTCCACGCCGGAGACGCGTCATCTGATGAACGCCGACCGCTTCGCGCAGATGAAGACGGAGGCTATTCTGCTCAACCTGGCGCGAGGCCCGCTGGTAGACCAGGACGCGCTCCTGGAGGCGCTGGACAACGGGCAGATTCGCGGGGCGGGTCTGGACGTGTTCGACCCGGAGCCGCCTCCGGTTTCGTCACGGCTGCGCACTCACCCCAAGATCGCGGCGACTCCGCACTCGGCGACGACAACGATCGAAGGTCGGGGGCGCATCGAGCACATGGCCGTGGCCGCAGTGCTCGACTTCTTCAACGGCCGGCAGCCGAAAGACATCTGCAACCCCGCGGTGCTGGCGCATGTACAGTTCGGCGACGGTTGAGTGGCAGGGGGCTATTCCCAGTCAGGTCAGGCCTGAGTCGACGGCGGGCGATCCTCACGACGATTCCGAATCTTCATAATACACATCCACGCTGGTGACGCGGGGCGTGCCGCAGGCGTTTTGGGCGCCCAGGGCGAGTCTGTACTGTGCCCAGGGGCCGGTCTGGTTCAGGGGGCCGAAGGGCTGGGGTCGTTCGAACCAGGTTGATTCTCCACCAGGCCCCTGCCAGGCCGCTTCTTCCAACTCCTCTTTCGTGCCGGCGAATCGCAATTGGGCCTTTACCCAGGCGCGCGGCGGCGTTTCAGCTTCCCAAGCAATCTCGGTTACGCGGGCGCCATCGGGCAGTTTGCAGGGCGCCGAGAGATAGTACTCCTCCGGGCCGCGGTCGGCGATGCCGTGCGGGCTGACGGCGGTCATGCCGTGGGGGCCGGACGTCGGCAGCCGGGTCACGCGCTCGGCGCTGAAGCCTTGCGGTCCATTCCACCAGACAGCTGAATATCCGACGTGGTCGCCCTCCACTTTGTGGTTGGCGACGGCAAGGTCGATCCAGCCGTTGCCGTTGAAGTCGGCGGCGACGCAGCCGGAAGCGGAGTGCGTGAAAAGGCGCGTGCGGTCGCTGGCGGAGAAGCCGCGCCCGGCGCGGTTCCAGTAGAGGAAGGAGTCGATGTCCCTTTCGCGCCCGTTGTGATAGGAGCAGACGAAGAGGTCGAGGAGGCCGTCGTTGTTGAAGTCGGCCACGGCCATGGAGTTGATCGCGCTGGCGGGGAGCAGTGTGCGGCGATCCTCGCGCAGGCCGTCCGGCCCGTTCCAGTAGATGTAGACAAAGGAGTCGTGCGGGCCGTCCTGGGAGGTTATGTGGCCGCCGATGATTAGATCGAGGTAGCCGTTGCCGGTCAGGTCGGCGGCGCGGGCGCAGGCGCCGCGAATGACGGAGAGCGGCTGGCAGCGGTCCATGCTGAAGCCTTGCGGCCCGCCCCACAGAACAAAGCTGCGGTCGTAGGCGATCTGGGGCACGACAAGATCCAGCCAGCCGTTGTTGTTGAGATCGGCGAGGTAGATCCAGCGGGGCTCGTTGTAGAGCTTGCCGTTATGCTCCAAGCGGACACGCTGCGGGTTGGCGGTGTCGAAGCAAAGCCCGTTCGCGGCATCTGCGGCGGCTCCGTAGAAGATGAGGAGTTCGGGATTGTCGAAGCCGCAGAAGATCAGGTCGAGGCGGCCGTCGCGGTTGATGTCGGCGGCACAGACGCCGTGCGCCCTGCTGGTGGGCAGGATCCCGGTTGGTTCTTCGGCAAAGCCGTCCGGCCCGTTGAGCAGCAGGTAGGAACCGGGATCGCGGTCGACCGAGTTTTCCGACGCGTTGGCGAGGACGATATCGACGTAGCCGTCGTCGTTGAAATCGCAGCAGAGGGCTTCGACTGCGCCCCAGCCGGGAAGCTCCAGGCGCCTGTCCGGGGAGAAACCGTCCGCTGCGCCAAAGTAGATGAAGGGGCTGATGTTGCCCAAGCGGTTGCGGCCGAAATGGTTTACAAAGATCACGTGCGGAGCAGCGTCCGGGCCGTTGCGCGCAAGCAGGACGCGGCGGGCGTCGTGACAGGGCAGGCGGACAGGCTCGGGGTCGATGCCGGCGCGAGAGGCGCGGTATATGAGTGAATCTGCGCTGTAGGAATCGGGGGTATGGGTCTGGCAGAGGATGACGTCGGCGCAGCCGTCGCCGGACAGGTCGGCGACGGCGACGTCGCAGGCGCGGTAGCTGTTTAGAGGCGTGCGGCGGGTCTCGTCGAATCCGTCAGGGCCGCCCCAGTAGATCCAGGAGCGTTCGTCCTCGCCGCAGGTCTCGCGACAGGCAAACACAAGGTCATCACATCCGTCGCCATTGACGTCGCCGACCGCCACGGCCAGGGCCTGAGAGCAGTAGAGTTCCAGGGGATGTCCCAAGCGCCGGTCTTTGCCGACCGGCGCGAGCGAAACGCTATGCGACCGGGGCAGGAAGAGGTGGGGGAGGCCGTCCAGGTGGACGATGCCGGCCAGAGGCTTTGCCTCCTCAACGTGCTCGGCGTACTGCGCCGCCGATTCCGGCGGGCGGGCGCGCTCCGTGTCAGGTTCGAAGAAGAGGGTTGCGCGATCCGGGTTGATGCCATCGGCGCCGCCCCAATATACGGTTACGCTGCCCTCAGCTGAACGCACGACCAGGTCGTCAAAACCGTCGCCGTCAAGGTCGGCGGCGGCCAGTTGTTCGGCGGGGACGTCCAGGTCTGTGAATCTGTGCGGCTCGAAACCCAGGTCGGATTGCAAGAAGAAGCGAAGCGCGCCCTGGCTGGCGAAGGCAAGGTCGGGGCGGCCGTCGCCATCAAAGTCCCCGGCTGCCACGGACTCGCATTGGGGGACGGGCAGCTGCTGCTGGCGCCGTTCGCTCATGCCGCCGGGCGCGCCGTAGTAGATGACGGCGTTGAGGTCGGGCCGGATGCCGTTGTGGCGCATTCCCAGGACGAGGTCGTCGAAGCCGTCGTTGTTGAGGTCGGCGACGGCGCCGGTCCATGCGCCTTCGGCGGGCAACTCGGCGCGGTGGGCGGCGCCGAGGGGGTCGCTGTAGACGAAGGCCGGGGGGCGTTCCTGGTGGTTCTGGCTGTTGCAGAAGACCAGGTCCAGGCAGCCGTTGCCGTTGAGGTCGTACTGGTGGATGCGTTGCAGCACGCCGGCGCGGGAAACGTAGAGGTTCTGGCCTGCGCTGCCGAACCGGCCTTGGCGAAAGCTGTCGAAGCCGCGGGTGGTCCAGGTGGTAGTCATGGGTTGAGACTGTAAACGGAAAGAGGTCTCTTGTCAATCAGGATCAGGATATGTTGGATAATTGGAGCAGACCCAGGGCCGCGAAGGTCTCCAGGCCGAGATTTTGGCAGATTTTGGCAGACTTTGTCAGGTTTTTGGGGGGGGGTCCCGCTGACGGCGAGGAGAGAGCGGCGAGGAGAGGGAGGGGATCCCTGATCCATTCAAGGGTTAAACGGTGAACAGTTTTGACATTCCTTTGACACGTTTCCCCGGGGGACTCCCGCGTTCCAATCAGCGGGTCAATCAGCGCTTCAACATAGAGAGAATTCGGGGATTTTGATACACTTTGATACATTTTGACACATTTTTCTTAATTTTTTTGGGGGCAACCCCCTGTTTCGTTCAGTGGTTCGATCGTGAGAGCGCTGAAGGATTTTGACACATTTTGACACGTTCGGACACCTCATTTTGGGGGATTCTCCCGTTTCATTGGACGGAGAGGAGAGAGGGCAATTTCTATTGCCCGCGCCGCCGGCGTTGTAGAACCGCTCGCTGGATTGGTCCCATCCCAAGTCTTGAGAGCATAGCAGGCACGGGGTGTGGTCGTGCGAGCGTTTACGAGAGATATACGAGCGTTGGTGTGTTTTGGGGTGGGAAAAATCTCTTCAGAGCGTTGGGCGGATTGTCTAAATCAGTTCGTCGAAGCCGTTGCCGTTGAGGTCGCACTGGTGGGTGCATTGCAGGACGCCGGCGCGGGATACGTATAGGTTCTGGCCTGGGGTGCCGAACTGGCTTTGGGGGAAGCCTTTGAAGCCGCGGGTGGTCCAGGTGTTGGTCATGGGTTGAGACTGTAAACGGAATGTGGTGCGTTGTCAATCAGGATCAGGATTTGCCGGATTTTCGTAGGATTCTCGGGATGCGCGAGGTTCCTGGCGCTGTATCGGAATTTACAGACCTCAGGCGAGACGCCCTCATTGGCTTTGGGCGAATCGACTGCGTTTCCAGGGTGTCTTCGCCGCATTCGGTTTCAGCCACCTTTCCGAGGGCGGCCAATTTTCGCCAACCGGAGACTGGGATTCATGCAGTTTAGTCTTAGGTTACAGGTCTTGGCGGCCTAATGTTCATTGTGGCTATCCTATCCCCGCCTTTACCATGATGCGATTTTCCCTTCATCATGTCGGAATCCGGTAGGGTGGTTGACCTACGGGGTGTCCCGCTCCTCGTTCATTTATATTATAATTGCCGGGTAAATTGAGCCAGCATTTCGGCAGGAGAACAGGTATGATGACAAAAGACGGAATAACAACCTTCGCCACAAGACCCGGCCTGGAGATCGACCCGGAGTTACGCTTATCGCTCACCTGGGTTATTGCCGTGCTGGTCTGCGTGGGGTCAGCTGTGACGTTCA
>JAJEDJ010000003.1 GCA_022821545.1 Caldilineaceae bacterium | reverse complement strand
TAAGCAAAGAGGAGTTGGTGGCAAGAGCGGTGGGGAAACACCCGGTCCCATCCCGAACCCGGCAGTAAAGTCCACCAGCGTCGATGGTAGTGCGGGGGCGACCCCGTGTGAGAGTAGACCGCTGCCAACCTCCTCTTTCTTCCCACTCCACCGATGAAAGCTTCTCTGGACAACCTGCTTCTTTGTGTTACAATGTGCGCAGACACCAAACTGCCCCCCGTCTGCGATCGATTTCATGGATGATAACCCTCCAGAACCCGGTTCATTACCATCCTTATCCTCGAACAGATTCGACGTACCTCTTGCGCTTGACCATATAATCGACGCCCTTACTGCCATGGCAAGATGCCACTGGCAGATTTCGCGCGCGCCTCCGCCTTCCTTACCACTGGAGCATTCTGCATGACAGTTGCCGCCGTCATCTTGGCTGCCGGGTACGGCACCCGCATGAAATCAATGCTGCCCAAATCTCTGCATCCCCTGGCTGGCCGGCCTCTGATTGAGTGGTCTCTGCGAGCGGTAGAAGGGCTTTCTGATCTGCGGCCGGTCGTTGTCGTCGGTCATGCAAAAGAACAGGTGCAGGAACGCCTCGGCGACCGCGTCGAATATAGCCTGCAAAAGGAACTCCTCGGCACAGGGCATGCCCTCATGCAGGCAAAGGAACACCTGTCTCATCGAGCCGACAAGGTCCTGGTAATCTACGCCGATATGCCCCTTTTGCGCCCCGAAACGCTCGAAAGGTTGACACAAATTCGTACTGGCAGCAGCCATCGGCAGCACCCTCAGTCTGCGCTGTCCCTACTGACGATGGAACGCGGGGATTCCCAGGGGTTCGGTCGGGTCGTCCGCAACGAAAACGGGTCCATCCGCCAAATCGTGGAAGAGGCGGACTGCACGCCTGAACAGCTTGCGATTCGCGAGCTGAATCCTGGCATCTACTGCTTTGACGCCCAATGGCTCTGGGAAAACATCTCTCTGTTAACGCCAAGTTCCACCGGGGAATACTATCTGACCGACATGATCGGTATCGCCGTCGAACAGGGCCAGGATGTCGAGACCGCTGCAGCCTCGCCCGACGAGACTCTGGGCATCAATGATCGCAGCCAGCTGGCCGTTGCCGCGCAAGCGCTGCGCCGGCGCATCAACACCGATCATATGCTCTCCGGCGTGACCATCGTCGATCCCGCATCCACATATATCGATGCAGACGTGACAATCGACCAGGACACGACTATCCTCCCGGGAACTCATCTGCAGGGCAGCACTACCGTTGGCGTCGGCTGCCTCATCGGCCCGAATAGCCGTATCGTCGACAGCGCAATCGGAGATGCCTGCCGGGTTGAGTACAGTGTCATTGAGCAGGCCAGAATGGACCGCGGCAGCGAAGTCGGCCCCTTCGGCCATCTGCGGCCCGGCGCCCATCTGGGTGAAGACGTACACATGGGCAACTTCGGCGAAGTGAAAAACAGCCGCCTGGGCAAAGGCGTCAAGATGGGTCATTTCAGCTACATCGGGGATGCCACCGTTGGCGACAATGCAAATATCGGCGCCGGCACAATCACCTGTAACTTTGATGGCGTCTCAAAAAACCGCACAACTATCGGCGACGACGTCTTCCTCGGCAGTGATACGCTCCTCGTCGCGCCCGTTACCCTTGGCACACGCGCACGGACCGGCGCCGGCTCTGTGGTAACGCGCGATGTAGAGGAGGACGCACTGGTCTACGGCGTGCCTGCCAGGCGCCCCCGTGCCGGCGAATCTTCCAGGCAGTCTGAGTCGAATGAGTAGCGCAGTTGAATCTGACGAAGAAGCAAAGTGACACACCAGCAGGTCGGGTCGATTTTTCCGACATACTGCCTGCGCAATGCTCGGCGCGGCGGAAGAAAACGTAGAAAAAGGAGTCTCCAGTGGAACCTGCATGGCTGATCGCGGCGCAACTGCTGCCATTACTGACGATTGGCTTTGTCTCTGTTGCCGAAGTATCCCTCTCGGCCGCATCGAGAAGCCGTATGCGAGAGCTTCTCGCCAGCGGCAACCAGCGAGCAAAGCTGATCGACCGAATGCTCTCTGAGCCGGCCCGCTTTCTCTCCACCCTCCTGATCCTCAAAAGTCTGGCCTACGTTGCTGCAAGCTCAATGGCCGTCTGTGTGGCTATGACCCTGCAGTGGTCCAATGTCGGGACCAGCGCCGCCGTGGGTCTGGTCTGGCTCCTTCTTCTCGCCATTCAGGTCTTCAGCCGGGGCTGGGCTCTGCGTCAGCCGGAAACGGTCGCTCTCGCCATCGCCCGGGTCGTCGACCTCGTGGCTGCAATTCTCGCGCCCCTGTCGTTCCTCCTGCGCCGTCTGGCCGCCTACGCCCGGGGCGACGCAGACGAAGTGACCCCTGAAAGCGTATTTCTGAGTGAGGACGGCCTCCGTTTCCTCATCCACGTGGGCGAAGGCGAGGGAGTGATCGAAGAAGACGAAAAGCAGATGATCGCCGGCATTTTTGAATTTGGCGAAACTACCGTGCGCGAGATCATGGTGCCAAGGCTCGACATGGTAGCCGTAGAAGTGAGTGCGCCCCTCAGTCGGGCTCTCGATCTGATTATCTCAAACGGGCACAGCCGCATTCCCGTCTTTGAAGACAGTATCGACCATCTGCTCGGTGTACTATATGCCAAAGATCTCCTGCTCTGTCTGCGCGATGGAAGCCAGGATATCTCCGTTCGGCAGTTGCTTCGGCAGGCCTATTTCGTGCCCCAAAGCAAAAAACTGGACGAGTTGTTTGAGGAAATGCAGGCCCACCGCATCCATATGGCCTTGGCTGTGGACGAATACGGCGGTACAGCCGGCCTCGTTACGATCGAAGACCTGCTGGAGGAGATCGTTGGGGAAATCCAGGACGAGTACGACTCGGAAGAGCCCCAGTTGAAAAAGCTGGCGCCCGAGATATACATCTTCAACGCGCGTTACGATATCGATGAAGTGTCCCGGCTTATCGACGTCGACCTGTCCGTCGGCCCTGAGAATATCGATACGCTGGGCGGTTTTATCTATAGCCAGCTTGGGCGCGTTCCCGAGCAGGGCGAAAGCATTCAGTTTCATGACTGGCGGTTCACCGTCATGTCCGTCGATTCCCGCCGTATCGAACAGGTACGCGTTGAACCTTTCCACAGCTCGGAGAACGGATTGCAGACTCTGAGTCAGCCCGACGTCGAAGAGCAGACCGAGGATTCGACGGGATCCGGTTACCTTCAGTCGGCCGCCTGACAATATGGTTTACGCCCCCTGCTCAAAATGGCCGCTGAGAAAGAGGACGCTATCTTGACCCCGAAGGTATCTCCGCAACAGCTGGTTGCAGCAGCACAGTCCGCCCGCCGTCAGGCCTATGCACCCTACAGCAATTATGCCGTCGGCGCCGCCGTGTTGACACAAGACGGCGAAATCATCCCGGGATGCAACGTCGAGAACGCCTCATACGGAGGGACGATCTGCGCCGAACGGGTCGCCCTCACGGCCGCAGTCGCCCAGGGGAAACGGGAGTTCAGTGCGATCGCCGTTGTTACGGTGGATGGCGGCTCGCCCTGCGGCTTCTGCCGCCAGGTGATGATCGAGCTTGGGGCAGAAATGGATGTCTATATCAGTGATGCGGCCGGCAACTTCCGCAGCACGACCGTGCGCGCGTTGCTGCCCGATGCCTTCGGCGGCTGACGACGATCGCAACCTGTCATCACCGACTCATTCCATCGCCTTCTCTAACATGCAGACGATTTCGTGGCGTCCTGGATAGGGCGCCACGGATCGAGCACTGAGTCCGAAAAGGAAGTAAGCAAGTATACTTCTGAGACTATCCGGCAGTATCCTCCTGCAGCATTGGGTTGTAGCGGTCTGGAGGATCCCACCCCACCCAGCGAGCGAAACACCGATGAAGAACTGCTGCATAGCGGCGATCGGACTGATGGCACTGTTGGCCGTTGCCGCCTGTGCGCCGCTTCCAGAGTCAGCCCAGCCTACTGAAACGGCGGCCGCCGCTTCAGCGACCGCCGCAATCCTTAACGCTGAAACAGGCACGCCGACCGCTGCGCCCTCAACTCCTACCCCCACGCCGCCTCCGTCGATAAACGTGGTCTCCTCAGCTGAGGTTGTTCCTTCGTCGGGGCAAGAGTCCGCGTACTTTGCGGTCGATGGCGATCTCGACTCTCTCTGGAATTCGGGACGCATCCCCTTGGGATGGTTTCGGATTGCACTTGATGGCCCATATCTCGTCAACAGGGTTGAGTTGGTCATCGCGCAGGCCCCTCCCGGTCCCACCACGCACGAGCTCTGGCTGGGAGACGGTTCGGGCACGCGCTCGCTGTACGAGCGGCTCATAAATGAGTACACGGAGGATGGACAGACCCTCACCGTAACGATTGAGCCGCCCCGTAGCATAAACGAGGTGCTGGTCCGGACCGTGAGTAGCCCCAGCTGGGTTGCATGGCGCGAAGTGCGTGTGTTCGGCGCCCCTTCTCTCAATTCTCCCCTTCCCGCGTTCAAACTGAGCAAGGTCGCGGCAGGACTGAATCAACCTGTACAACTTAAGCACGCCGGCGATGGCAGCGGCCGGCTCTTCGCGGTTGAACAGGCGGGACGCATCCGTATTCTCAGGAAAGACGCGGCGTCCAGCGGCGGCGCAGCTTGGTCTGTGGATGGTACCCCGTTCCTGGATATCTCGGAGAGGGTCAGCTGCTGCGGAGAACGGGGCCTTTTCGATATTGCATTTCCCCCGGACTATGCCGCCAAACAGCACTTCTATGTCAGCTATACCAATTACGACGGCCAAACAGTCATCAGCCGCTACAGAGCAACTTCCGATCCCGACATGGCCGATCCAGCCAGCGGGGAGGCCATTCTCAAGATCGAGCAACCACACGAAACGCACAACGGCGGGCGTATCCTCTTTGGTCCCCAGGACGGCTACCTCTATATCGGCAGCGGCGATGGCGGCGCCCCCGCGTTTAACGATCCTGATAACCACGGGCAAGACCCCAGCACATTATTGGGCACGATACTGCGCATCGATGTCGAGTCGGGCGTCGAGCCCTACGCCATCCCCGCCAGCAACCCATTTACTCACGTTGAAGACTATCGCGACGAAATCTGGGCATACGGCCTGCGCAATCCGTGGGGCTTCGCGTTCGACAGGCAGACAGGTGCTCTCTTCATCCCCGACGTGGGCAACATCACATTGGAAGAGGTGAACTACCAGCCCGCAACAAGCACCGGGGGCGAAAACTACGGCTGGCGCATTACCGAAGGCAGTGCCTGTTTTGAACAATGGGGTTGCATCAAGGGCGAACCCTGTGATGTTGAACACTGGATATGCAGCGCAGAAGGCCAGACCGCTCCGGTGGCCGAATACGACCATGCGTTGGGGTGCGCAATCGTGGGCGGGGCCGTCTACCGCGGGCCCGGTCTGCCCCAGCTCCAGGGCGTTTTCCTCTTCGCCGATTTCTGCCGCGGGCAGATCTGGGGATTGAGAGGCGGTTCCCAGGACAAATGGCATAGCTCTCTCCTTATCAAGGCCTCCCTTCCCGTCAGCGCCATCGGCGAAGACCAGGATGGTAACGTCTACGTCATCGGCTATCAGGATGGCGTTATTTCGATGATTACAAAGGAGTAGCGGAGAGACCGAATCGTTGACTTTAGTTTCCCGCTCTGCTATTTTTTTACCATGAATGTTCCGGCGCTGATGGCAACCTACCAGTTGCGTCAACGAGAATACCTGCTGCGCATTACGCGGGCCATGACCTCGCGGCTCGATTTGCCGAGCCTCCTGCGCCTGATCCTCGAGAGCGCGGCCGAGATGCTGGCCGCGCCCGCCGGTGTCATCGTCCTTGACGACGAAACCGCAGTCGTGCCCCTGGCAGACGGACGCAGCACTGTGGAGAAAGACGAACCCTTCCGTATCCGCGCATCCTATGGGATTCCACGACAACTCCTGCCCGCCTTTCGTCCCCTCCTCAAAATCGCCTCGCAGTCCTGGCCGCCTTCCGAAGAACGACAGGCACAAGGGGAATCTAACCACCAGGCAATGGTCGGTGAGTGGGATGGCGGCCGGGCACTCGCGGCCGAATTCTCACTGGGCGACAGCTACCAGCAGGAAATCGAACGCCGCGTTCGCGAGGTCGAGTCGGCTCTGGGTCAAAAGCTAGGACAGGTGATCGGCCTCCCTCTCCTCTTTGAAGAAGACCTCCTCGGCGTAATCTATCTCTTCCGCGGCGACTCCGCCTTTTCTCCGCTGGACTGGCAGTTCCTGCAAGGGTTTGCCGACCAGGCCGCGATCGCCGTGCGCAACGCCCGCCTGTACCAGCAACTGGCGACCGAGCGCAGCCGGCTGTCGATGATCGTCCAGAACAGCGTCAACGGCATGATGATCCTGGCGCCCAATAAACGGGTGGAAGTGATTAACGAACCCCTCTCCTCAATGACGGGGATTGCCCTTAACGAGGCGGTCGGGCAACCCTGCGAAAAGATCCTGCCTCTCCTGAATCTGCAAGGAGAAGATCTGTTCAGCGCCGATTACGACTTGATGTCCTTACCCGAAAGCGGCGCCCAATGCGAAGGGGACATTGTCCTGCCGGGAGGGGACCAGATCTCGGTCTCCGTAACCTTCATCCCGGTTAAGGATGAGCGCAAGCGGCTCGTCAATATCATTGCGAGCGTACTGGACATCACACGCTTTCGCGAAGAGGAGGAGATGAAATCCACCTTTACCTCGATCATCAGCCACGAACTGAAGACGCCCGTGGCCTTGATCAAAGGATATGCGCAGACGCTGGCCCGGCCCGACGCCGCCTGGGATGCCGAGACAGCCCGGCAGAGCCTGGAAGTGATCGAAGAGGAAGCGGACCGGCTGGAGGCGCTCATCAACAGCCTGCTCGACGTCAGCCGCATCCAAGCCGGCGGCCTGCGGCTCGAGCGCTCCGACGTACAACTGCGGCGGCTCCTTGAGCGGGTTGCACAGGACTACCGCACACAGACCGACACCCATGAAATCGCGCTCGATCTGCCGTCCGATCTGCCCGTCATCTATGGCGATGAAGAACGTCTGCGCCTGGTTTTCACCAATCTGCTCAGCAACGCCATCAAGTATTCACCCGACGGCGGCGTGATTCGCATCGGTGGTTGGCACGAGGCGCCGCAGGAGAGTGACGCGTCCGGCCGGCTCGTGTTTTATGTCGCCGACGAGGGAATCGGCATTCCGGCAAGAGAACTCCCGTATATATTCGAACGATACTACCGCGTGGACAGCGGTCTCCGCCGGGGAACGGCCGGCGTCGGTCTCGGTCTATTTCTCAGCAAGGCAATCGTCGAGGCCCATCAAGGGGAAATCTGGGTCCGAAGCGACGTGAACAAGGGCACAACCGTCTTCGTCGCCCTGCCTGTGGAAGAGGCCGAAACCACGTAACCCGGCAATCCGACCGCCGGCGTTCGCGGCGAAGTGAATCTCGTCAGCGCAGACAGGGCGCGTACCAAGAGACTCGGTCATGCAACTCATTCTGGAAAGACGCTTGAGCCGCCCCCGCCACATAGAGTTCCTGTTTCCGCTGATTGCTCTGGGGCTGGCGCTCATCTTCAGCGGCATTCTACTGTGGATATTCGGCGCAAACCCATTCGAGACCTATGCGGCAATGGCAACGGGCGCGTTCGGCCAGCGGTACCACATCAGCGAAACGCTTTTGCGCGCCATTCCTCTTATGCTTACAGGTCTGGCCGTCGGCATAGCCTTTCGCATGCTGTTCTGGAATATTGGCGCAGAAGGCCAGTTTGTGTGGGGCGTCATAGCCGCCACCTGGGTCGCCCTCTTTCTGCCGGACCTGATCGGCGGGATGCCGCAATGGGCCTTCCTGCCGGCCATGATCGCGGCCGCCTTTGTGGCCGGCGCCATCTGGGGATTGATCCCGGCCATTCTTAAGACCGCTTTAGGGGTCAACGAGATCATAACAACGCTCATGTTCAATTATGTGGCCTTGCTGTGGATGCAATACCTCTATACCGGATCCTGGAAAGATCCCGAGGGCTTCGGCTTTCCCGGCAGCGCCCAATTCCCCGAGCACGCCTGGCTGCCTCGCCTGCCGATCGACCTGGGCCGCGTCCATTACGGACTGGTGATGGCGGTCCTGGCCGCGTTCCTACTCTGGCTCGTCCTCGACCGGACCAAATGGGGCCTCGAGATCAAAGTGATTGGCAAGAACCCGCAAGCCGCCCGCTACGCAGGAATGAACATAGCCCGCAATGTACTTCTGGTCATGTGCGTAAGCGGTGGAATAGCCGGACTGGCCGGCTTCAGCCAGGTGGCCGGCGTCGCCCACCGCCTGCAAAACGGGATCGCAGTGGGCGATGGTTTTACCGCAATCATCGTGGCCTGGTTGGCAAAACTGAACCCCTGGGCCATCCTGCTCGTCAGCATAGTTCTGGCCGGACTCAGTACCGGGGGAGATCAGTTGCAGATCACTATGGGGCTGCCGGCGGCCGTCGCAGGCGTGCTCCAGGGTTCGATACTTTTTTTCGTACTCGGCGCCGACGTCTTTGTCAACTACCGGTTAAGGGTGATCCGTACGCAGCCCCGGCCCGCTCCGAATCCCGCGCCTGCCCCCGGCGGACCGACGCCGGCCGACTAGATTAAGCACATACCGTTCGCCGGTCGTCTGAGCCATACCGTTGCACCCTGCGCACATTCTGACGAAGGAGATCAGGAACCGGCTGCCTGCAAACACGGATGTGAAGACGTAACGACAATGGAACTCGCCCTTCTTATCTCCATCCTGACGGTGACCATTCAGGCCGGCGCCTCTCTTGTCTTTGCCGCTGTCGGTGAAATCTACACCGAAAGGGCCGGCGTTCTCAATCTCGGGTTGGAAGGCATTCTGATCATGGGCGCCGTCAGCGCCTTTGCCGTTGGCTTTCACACGGAAAGCCTCCTGCTGGGAACGCTGGCGGCCGTCATCGTCGGCGGCGCATTGGCCTCCATCCACGCTTTCCTGTCCGTCACACTCCGCGCCGATCAGGTCGTCAGCGGCTTGGCCCTCACGCTTTTTGGCATCGGGCTGAGCAGCTTTCTCGGCCAGCGGCTTGGCCCGCAAGGCGCGCCGCTCGTTGGCTTGGTCGGCCCAAAGTTCAACAAAGTCGCGATCCCCGCTCTCGGCCAGATTCCGCTGCTCGGCCAGGCCATTTTCAACCAGGACCTGCTCGTCTACCTGATGTATCTGACAGTTCCCCTCGCCGCTTTCCTGCTCTACCGCACGCGGCTTGGCCTCAACGTGCGCGCGGTCGGCGAAGACCCGGACACCGCCGACGCAATGGGCATTTCGGTTACGCGCACACGCTATCTGGCCACCATCGGCGGGGGCATGCTCATGGGGCTCGGCGGCGCCCACCTGAGCCTTGCCTATACGCCTGGTTGGACCGAAAACCTCACCGGTGGACGCGGCTGGATCGCGATCGCTCTCGTTATCTTCGCCACCTGGGATCCGGCTCGGGCACTGCTCGGCGCCCTCATCTTTGGCGGCGTCAACGCGATTCAGTTTCGGCTGCAGGCGGCCGGGGGCGGAGTCATTCCCGCGGCGATGCTGGCGATGATGCCCTATCTCCTGACAGTCGTCGTACTCACACTCATTACCGTCTATGAAAACATCAGCCGCCGCCTGGGCGCTCCCGCCGCCCTCGGACTGCCCTATATGCGCGGCGAACGTTAGCCTTTCTGAGCAAAACAACAATCGGAGAAGAAGATTCTTATGAGTAGCAAGGAATTCCGTATTGAGCGTGACAGCTTGGGCGAGGTCAGTGTGCCCAAAGATGCTCTCTACGCTGCCCAAACGCAGCGCGCCGTCGACAATTTCCCCATCAGCCCGCTGCGCTTTCCCCGGCAGTTTATCCGTGCGATCGGGCTCATCAAAGGGGCGGCTGCAGCTGTCAATCTCGACCTGGGGGAGCTGGATGCCGAAATGGCGGCGGCGATTCAAGACGCCTGCACCGAAGTCGCGTACGGCGCACACGACGCCCATTTCCCGCTTGACATCTTTCAGACCGGCTCCGGCACCAGCACGAACATGAATGCCAATGAAGTCATCGCCACCCTGGCATCCCGGATCCTTGGAAGCAGCGTCCACCCCAACGATCATGTCAATATGGGACAAAGCAGCAACGACGTTATTCCTTCAGCCATCCATCTGAGCGGCTTCCTCGCCGTTGCCGAGGAACTTCTGCCGGCTCTGCACCACCTGCAGGAAACGCTCGACGCCAAGGCCGCAGAAGTGGACAAAGTCGTTACGACGGGCCGCACACATCTTATGGATGCCATGCCCGTCCGCTTGAGTCAGGAACTGGGGGGCTGGAGCAACCAGATCGACAAGGGGCAGCGGCGCCTGCATGACGCGCTGGCGCGGCTGGCAGAGCTTGCCCAGGGGGGGACCGCCGTGGGCACCGGCATCAATGCCCATCCTGAGTTCGGAGAGCGCATCGCAGCCAAACTGGCGGAGATGACCGATCTGCCCCTCAGGACAAGTGAAAACTACTTTGAGAGTCTGAGCAGTCAGGATGCCGCGGTGGAGTTGAGCGGTCAGCTCAAGACCATTGCGACCTCCTTGATGAAGATAGCAAATGATCTGCGCTGGATGAATAGCGGGCCGATTGCCGGCATCGGCGAGATCGAGTTGCCCGCCCTGCAGCCGGGCAGCAGCATTATGCCGGGCAAGATCAATCCGGTCATTCCGGAGGCGGTCGCCATGGTAGCCGCGCAGGTGACCGGAAACGACCTGACGATCACCATCGGGGGACAGTCGGGCTCCTTTCAGCTGAATGTGATGCTCCCTGTAATCGGTTACAATCTGTTGCAAAGCATCTCGATTCTGGCCGGCGCCGGCCGTCTGCTGGCAGACAGAGCTATCGCCGGCTTTACTGTCAATGCAGAGCGGATCGGCCGGCTCGTTGACAGCAATCCGATCCTGGTAACCGCCCTGAATCCGGTGATCGGGTATGAGCTGGGCGCGCAGATTGCCAAGACCGCCTATGCGCAGGGGCGGACCCTCAAAGAGGTCGCCCTGGAAATGACTGAGCTCAGCGCCGGCGAACTGGATGAGCTGCTCGACCCCCGCAAGTTGACCGAAGGCGGCATTCAGCAGCTCTGATATCCGACGCCGGGTTACTCCCTCTCTTTACCGTCATCCACCTGATGACCGGGCGGGGCCGTCATCAGCTCTCCCCCATTCAACCCGGAAGCCTGAGACATTGAGCGTCTGTTGGGAAAAAAGAAAAGGTCCGGCGCAAAGCGCCGGACCTTTTTGTGTTCTGGAATCCTGTTCCTGTCTACGGCAGGAAGTAGTATGGGTTGCGCGCGACGCCGTTCAGCCGGACTTCAAAGTGCAGATGCGGCCCCGTGGAGCGACCGGTATTGCCCACCGTGCCTATCCGTTCACCCTTGGCGACGTTCTCCCCCTGGCGCACGAAGATCGTATTCATATGGGCATACAGCGAGACAAAGCCGTTGCCATGGTCAATCATGACCATTCTGCCATAGCCGCCGTTCCAGCCGTGCGACGCCTTGATCACGTAGCCGCTGTCGGCTGCGACGATCGGCGCGCCTGCCCTGGCTCCCACGTCTATCGCTCTGTGGCCGTTCCAGAACTGCTGGGTAATGTGACCGCTGACAGGCCAGGCAAAGTTTCCGGAGCCTCTGATCGCATTGGCAGGGACCGGACCTCGATACATGGCCACCTGCCGGGCGACATAGGGCTTGGTGCCATTGGGAATGATCAGCTGTCTGCCCCCGGTGATCGGGGCGTTTGCCGACTCCAGGTTATTCAAGGGGAATTCAACGATTTCATCGACGGAAACTTTATACTTCAGCGCCAAGTTTGACAGCGTGTCGCCAGGTCGAACCACATGCATCACGCCGTCTACAGGAGGAATAATCAACTCCTGGCCAGGCCACAACAGATCCGGATTCGATTCCAGTTTTGGATTGGCCCATAGAATTGTCTCGGGCCTGAGATCGTATCGGGCGGCGATCTTCTGAAGATTGTCAGCTGGCAGTACTTCATAAATCTGGATACTGAGAGTTCTTGACGGCGCAGCGACCGCGACCGGTTCTCCTTCCGCTCCTTGTTTGCCCTGGGAAGCAACCGCAGGCTCCTCGGAAGTCCGGGTAAAGGGAAGTACCGCACGCTGCAGTGCATAACCAACTTCGACGATTGGATTGCGCCGGTCCAGCTGTGTGTCGGCAGCGGCAGTTTCCACAAGCGGTACGTCCGCCGGCAGAGTGTGCAACGGGAAGTTCCAGTCGGGGGCGTCGACCCGCCTGACAAGAATGACAATCGCTGCCACTACCAGGACCGCAAGGTGGCTGGCAAGCCGGACTGGCGCAACCTGCTCGCGCAAAAAGCTCTGTATGCTTGAAGACAGATTCGCAAGCGCGCCGTCTGCCGCGTCTGCGAGTCCGGGCGAACCTTCTTCGAGAGCGGCTTCGGCCGCGCTATCGGAACTCTGATGAATTTGATTCTGTGATGGACTGGGGTTTCGTTCTGGCAAACTACTGGAGACGGAAGAGAGGGGGGCTTCCCGATCCTGTGCGGGAGGGTTGTTTGATCGGCGCAAAGTATGATAACTGAACTGGCGCTGGTCTACGTGTTGTTTGCTCTTAAGCATACAGTCTGCCCCATGCCAGGGATACAGAACAAAAACTGCACCGCATTGTACAATAACCGCTAAAGTTCGATTGACTGCGGGGCGGGGGTTGATGCTCTTGAGTCTGAATTATACCACAGCCAAGAGGGAATCGTCTACTATATCATCTTCTCGGCTGGTTCGACCCGACTCAAGAATGCTATTATAGGCATAAGTCAGGACCTGTACAAATCGGATTTCGGGTTTCAGCCTGGTTTGCACCCTTTCATCGGAGCCTGGTTGGAAAGCGTAGAGGAAACGTAGGTTAAGCGTCATTTTTCTTCAAGACGGCCCATTTTGCACTGTCCATCTCTGTTTTCGAGCGCTGGAGCGCCTGCCAGATTCATAGCCCGTGCGGGGTCGAAATGATCGCCTCAACGATTGGCGCTGAACACCGACTTGGCTGTCTGTCAACCTACTTGATGAGCGTGTCCAGGAATTCCTGGTTGTCTCGCGTGCGGCTGAGCCGTTCCAGGATAGGCAAGATGGCTTCGTTGCCACCTCCCATGGCATCGCTCATACGCCGCAAAGTATAGACCTTCGCCAGCACCTCCGGCTCCAGCATTTTCTCTTCAGCTCGCGTGCTGCTCCGTTCAATGTCGATGGCCGGGAAGATGCGCCGTTCCGACGTGCGCCGGTTCAGATGCAATTCCATATTGCCTGTGCCCTTGAACTCTTCGTAAATGACATCATCCATGCGGCTTCCCGTATCAACAAGACAGGTCGCAACGATGGTCAGGCTGCCTCCCTCTTCCAGATTTCTGGCCGCGCCAAAGAATCGCTTTGGCGGATAGAGGGCCGCAGGATCGATTCCGCCCGATAGCGTGCGGCCCGATGGGGGCACTGTCAAGTTATAGGCGCGGGTGAGACGGGTAATGCTGTCCAAGAGTATCACCACATCGCGGCTGCTTTCCGTCAGACGTTTTGCTCGCTCCAAGGCCATCTCCGCAACGCGTACATGGTTCTGGACCGGTTCGTCAAAGGTGCTGCTGATCACCTCCGCTTCCACGGAACGGTCCATATCCGTTACTTCCTCAGGCCGTTCACCGATCAACACCACCATCAGGTGCAGGTCCTCATAGTTGCTCGACATGCCGTTGGCAATGCGTTTCATAATGGTTGTCTTGCCGGCCTTAGGAGGGCTGACGATCATTCCGCGCTGGCCGCGGCCGATTGGGGCCAGCAGATCGATCATGCGGGTAGCCAGTAGACTCGGTTTGGTTTCCAGGTGAATCTGCTCGTCCGGAAATATCGGCGTCTGTTTTTCGAATACCGGACGCCGTTTCGCCTCCTCCGGGTCAAGGCCGTTGACCGCTTCCACCTTCAGCAAGCCGTAATACTTCTCCGTGTCCTTGGGCGGGCGAACCTGGCCAACAACGAGATCGCCTGTACGCAACCCAAAACGGCGGATCTGACTCTGACTGACGTAAACGTCTTCCGGCCCCGGGAGCAGATGGTCGCTGCGAAGGAAGCCGATGCCGTCCTGCACGATTTCCAGGATTCCGCCACCAAAAATATATCCCTGTTTTTCCGCGTTGGCCCGCAATAACAGAATGATCAAATCATGCTTTTTCAAGCGGGTATAACCGCTTATTGCCAAGGAGCGCGCTATCTCTCTGAGTTCATCCAGAGTGCAGTCCTCCAATTCGGCCATAGTCATACTAAGCGTTTCCATAGTTCGTTCCTTGTCAGGCTCAACAAATAGTCACTCATTGCTTGCGCAACAGGACAGATTCATTTGCATACGAGTTGAGTGTGCTGAAAGCGCGGGCTGTCAATAGGTTGTGAAGACGAATAGTCTACACAAAGCGATCTTTGGGGATTGTCCGAATTCGGACGGATTTTCTATGTGAATTGACTTACGCCAGGGTTGGGTAAATGCGAAAGAGGTACACTCGATGGACAAACAGGCGCGTCTACCGCCCATCCGCGACTGTCATCCGCTCTGCTCGGTTATTCTAAATCGATCATCGCCAATTGCGTAAAGAGCAAGCCGGCTACATAACTTGAGTTCTGTTTGGATAGTCGAAGCGGACATATAGGGTGGAGGCGGGCCTGCAATACCGACAACCAGTATACCAGCAATTTGAGGATACGTCAACTACGATTTTTTCGTAGTTGCAACCCAAATTCCTGCGTGCGCCTCCTGCCGCCGCCGGCGCCGCGCCACTCCTCCTTACCACTCCCAGATGCCGGCGATTTCCTTCAACGTTTCAACGTCCAGGACTGCTATTCTGCGGTACCCCAATTCCACCAGGCCCTGCCGCTTGAAATCCCGCAAGATGGCACTCACCGTCTCTCGATAAGTTCCGAGCCGGTCCGCGAGCACCTGATGGCTGACCCCCTGAATTATCTTGTCCGAATCGCTGCACAGTTCAACCAGCAGAGCCGCCAGTCGTTCAGGCAGCTTTTTGTAGGCCACATCTTCCAACCTGTCTTCGACCTGAAGGAGGCGTCTGCCGTAGGTCTGCAACATCCCCCAACCTAATATCGGGTACTGGAGCGTCATGTTGCGCGCCTCAGCAGCCGGAATCGACCAGACCACCACATCAGTGTCCGCTTCAGCGAAGACGTTTGCCTCTTGCGGCCTGTTCAAGGCGCCTTCGCCAAATATGGCGGCGGGCTCCAAAGTGCCAATGACCAGACGGCGCCCTTCTTGATTTGGGCAGACCAGGTTGACTTTGCCCTGCATGAGTACAAACATCTCCCTCTTCAAAGCAGTCGCATCGGCAACGACCTCGTACGCCCGGTAGGACCGCATGCGTACATGCTTCCCGAACGACGGGTCGTCGTTGCGGAGATCCATTAAGGTCTGCAAAAGCTCAGGTTTTCGGCCCAGAACATCGTCGGCAACGGTGTGTCGATAAGTATTCTCGAACATATGTCACATCCTTTCTGACTGCTCCGCAAAACGACTCTCATACGCGGGCCGTCAGCTAGGCGGGATAAGAATTCTTCCGCCGGAGGAATACCGCAACCCATACCAAACTTGTACGAATGTCGTGGCGCAAGAGGCGAATGTTCCAATATTTGCTCCGGATCGTTTCGAAAATCGATTCAGTATCTATGCACTGTTTGCAGTATAGCAGTCTTCGTCAACATATTCTATCCTTTCTGCCCTGACAGAGTTCCAATCAACAGTGCATCAGAATCTTTACTCTCTTTCCAGGTTAACATTGGAAGGTTACGGTTTTGTTGCGTTTAAGTTAGCGTTTCATATATATATGTTGGACCTCTGAAGCGACAGCGCGCACATTGCACAGATGCGCGCCCGCGTAGCGGCACCTGTCAATAATGGCCCAAATCAGGGACAATTCGCGTCAAAATAGCGCAATTGTGGACAATTTCCTGTTATGCTACACTAAATATCCGCAGACAACTGCCACACAATTGCCAGACAATTGAGAGCTAATTTTGGTTTCCATGGCTTTCTATAGTCTCCTTGAGGCAGGTACTGGGCTGAAGCTTTTCTCAAGCAACACTCCTTTGCACCCAGACCCGGACACGCGGAAGTCGGGTCGGAGAATGGACTTTTCCATCTATTTCAATCAAATCACGTGACGAGAAAAGCTTAATGGCAGGAATTGTGAAGAGAGTCGCCGCGGTTCTCGTAAGTATCGTCTGGCTCAGTTTCATTCTCATTTTGTTGGCAGGTTTCTTCGCGCCCAATCTTCATCAGCTTTTGCCGGCGCCAGTGAGAGAGTACACTGACCCGGAGGCGCTTCGCGAAAGGTGGCAATCTTTCACCGATTCAGTGGTAACGGGAATAGGCATGCAGCCTTCTCCCGCCCCCGAAGCCACAGAGACGCCCACGCCGGATGCCGCACTGCCCCCTGCGCCGACAGCCACGCCCCTGCCCGAAACACCTACTGCCACGCCGCCGCCCGCGGAAACTCCGACACCGACGGCCGACCCGGCGATGACTTCAGACGAAGGTGAAGAGACGCCAGCTCTCGAAACGACCGTCTCGGTCTCAGTATCAGAGGCTGGACAAGCCGACTTGCGCTCCGCTCCAAGTGAAGACGCAGACGTTATCGGGCTCGTAGCAGCAGGTGGAAAGGTCAACATCGACGGCCAGGATGCCACCGGGGACTGGTATCGCCTGGAAGACGGAACATGGATAAACGCGGCAGACCTCGTTGAAGCCCCCTCTGTTGAGGTCCCGGTTGTCCTGGTCGGGACCCCGCAACCCCCCGAAGGATCTGAAGAGCCGCCGCCGGCATCTGAAACAACCGACGAAAGTACAATTACACCGCCCGAGCCTGTCAGAGCCGTTGTCAATGCGGACTCGAATCTGCGGGCCGGCCCCGGGATCGAATACGACCGGGTAGACGGCATCAATTTCGGCGAAGAAGCTTCCATTGTCGGCATTTCCACCGATGGTGAATGGTACCTGCTTGAGCGCGGCGTTTGGCTCTTTGCCGCCCTCATCACGGAAGCCGTTGACGTCCCTGTTGTCACTGAGGATGCCTTGACCGATCAGGCGGTCGCGCCAGACTCCGAGCAACCGGAAACCGCACAAGCCGACACGGGCGAACAAGAGGAAGCGACGGATCAGACGCAGGCGGACACTGAACAGACAGATTCCGAGCAGCCTGACCCGGACGATGAGCAGACGGCGGCAGAGACCGAGCAGGCAGAAACAGAGCAGGCAGAGACCGACGCTGAGCAACTGCAGCCGGTCGTCATTGCACTCCGCGGCGCCAATCTGCGCGCCGGCCCTGGCGCCGAATTTGACCGCGTGGACGGCGCCGAAGAAGGTCAAGTATTGACAATTACAGCCCAGGACGATTCCGGCGAGTGGTTGAAACTTGAGGATGGGTCCTGGATCTTCGCCGCACTTGTAGAAAATGTGCCCGCCGATCTTCCCGTAGAGTCGGAGGAAGCCGCGGAAGACGAACAGGAAGTGCAGGCCGCCGAAGACGAGCAGGACGTCCAAACCGCGGAAGACGAACAGGAAGCGCAGCCCGCCGAGGACGAGCAGGACGTCCAAACCGCGGAAGACGATCAGGATGCTCAAACCGACGAGGACGAGGAGGAAACGCAGGAAGAGACTGCGCCGGTCTTGTTCGGAACCGTAAATACAGACGCGAATCTGCGCAACGGCCCCGGACTCGACGCAACCATCGTCGAGTCCGCTTCCGCCGACACGCTTGTCACGATTGTCGCCAGGTCTGATGATGAACAATGGCTACAACTCGAAAACGGCTTCTGGATTTTCGCTACACTTGTAGATATCCTCCCGGCAGATGGAGAAGATGACACGGACGGTGATGCCGGGACAGACGGCGACGACGATAACGGCAACAGTGGCGGTGACGGCAGTTTCGATACCACAATGCTCGCCTAGAACGCCTAGAGCCTCTTAAGCGCGGCGCGAGCCGCGTTGTATCCGCACATGCCGTGGACACCTCCCCCGGGCGGCGTCGATGAGGAACACAGATAAAGCCCGGGAACCGGCGTGCTGTAAGGGGGAAACCGCAACGCAGGCCGCGTCCACAGCTGGCGCATGTCCTGCACGCCGCTGTTGATGTCGCCGCCGACATAGTTGGGGTTGTAACGTTCGTAGCCGGCGCTGTTCATCACCGCCCGCGCCAGGACCGTGTCCCCAAAACCGGGCGCGAACCGTTCGATCTGCGCCTCGATCGCATTCGTCATATCAGTGGTCGAAGCATGCGGCGTATGGCAATAGGCCCACAGCGTGTGCTTGCCCGCCGGCGCACGGTTCCTGTCAAACAGGCTGTGCTGCGCCACGAGTACATAGGGCCTCCTCGGTATGCGACCGCTGTTCGTCGCCTCTGCGGCTGCCGCGATTTCCGCCAGCGTTCCTCCCAGATGAATCGTGCCCGCGCGGCGGCAGAGCTGCGCCCGCCACGGCACAGGCTCGCTCAGCGCGTAGTCCACCTTAAAGACGCCCGGGCCATACCGAAATCTCTCCAGTCTGCGCCGGTAGGCGGCCGGCAGGCGCGCGCCTGCAAGCCGCAAGACGTGCCGAGGGGTGACATCCAGCAATGTGGTCCGGCTGGGCGGCAGTTCGTCCAAAGTCTGCACCTGCCAGCCGGCCACGATATCCCCGCCCAGCGCGCGCAAATAGTCTCCCAGCGCATCGGTAATGGCCTGCGCGCCGCCACGCGCGAACGGCCACCCGACCGCATGGGCCAGTATCCCCAACAACATTCCGAAGGCAGAAGTAAAAGGCTGGCGAAAACTGAGAAAGGAGTGGGCGGCAAGGCCCGCAAAGAGCGCCCGCGCCCGTTCTTCACGGAAACAGAGGCGCGAGAGCAGATGAACCGGCATGGCCGCGAGAAGGCCAAAACGCAGCAGCGGCGGCAGATCGACGCCCACAGGATACGGCCCCAGAACCAGCGGCGCCAGCTTGTCCCAGTCAGCCGCAGACGGGCCCAATAGCCTGGCCCAACTCGGGCCGTCCACTCCGAGAGATGCCGCCGTTTCCGCCAGCGAGCGGTAGAGGCCGACCGCCGTGCCGTCATCCAACGGGTGCGCCGCCGCAACCTCCGGCTGGACCCACTCCACACCGAACCGTTCCAACGGCAAGCTACCCAGGAAGGGCGAACCGGCCACCAGGGGATGGACCGCGGCGCAAACGTCGTGTCGAAAGCCGGGAAGTGTAAGTTCGGCAGTCCGGTTCCCCCCGCCGATCGTTCCCTTGCCTTCGATCAACAGGACCGAGCGCCCGGCCTGAGCGAAAGTAATCGCAGCCGCCAATCCATTCGGCCCGGCGCCGACGACGACGGCATCATACTTGACCACGACTCTCTTGACTCAAGCAGTTGCTGTGAAAACGGTAGCTGCTCTTCGCTTTGCAGATAGTCCAGACAAGTCAGCGCCTCAGTTCACCAGCCGTAAACGCTGCGGACTGCGGTTATCTACCCGCTCCAACACGCCCCGCGCCTCCAGATCGAGTTTGACCGACGTCACATACCAGCTTATCGAACCGTCAAAGACGTCGCCAATCCGCTTGCCCACCGCCTCAGTCATGCCGCTGAACGTAATTCCCGGCTGCGCCTGCAGCGTCTCCTCAATCGCCCGCCGCACCATGTCATACTTGCCTTTATCGATGTTGACGCCCTGCTTTCCAGCCGGGTGCAGCGTCAGGATTCTTTCGGTCATTTTTCCAGTTTGCAGGAAGCTCTACTCCCCCTCGAACAGTTTCTCGTTGCGGTGCAGCCGGCGGGCGATACCGAAGGTCTGGCCCTGGGCGCGCATCGTCGGCGCGTGTGCGGCCAAGTAGCGGGCCGCCGCCACCAGCACGAGCACAGCTTCATCCTGTGAATCCGGCTCGGCGGACAGCAGCTCATGCTGGCGGAAAGCAGTTTCGACACACTGAATCGTATGGAAGTTGCGGTCTTCCCGCAGCAGCAGAGCGCCAAGCTCTGCCCGCAGCGCCTCCGCGTCGCCGTCTTCGAAGAGGAAGCTACCCACCGCGTTGCCCGCCTCGTTCACCTGTTGCTGCTGATCCAGCAGGTCGGCAAGGGGAGGCAAAGAAGGGGCTGTCCCGTTGGCGCCTCTGGAAGCCGGCAGCCGCGCGGCGGGAATGTTCAGAAAACGGTCCAGATAGATGCTCATGGCCGCGTCGAAAACGCCCCGCAGGAGGAGCAGGTAGTCGTCCGGCTGTTTGTATCCCTCCAGACGCCGCAGACCCTGGTGGACAGCGTTGGCAAAGGTGAAGGTGTGCAGAGCCGTGTCCCAGTCTCCGAACTCGTTGCTGGTGTGGAAACGCGCAATGCGGAGCGCGGCGGCATAGGTAACGGCACCCGCCAGCTCAGCTTCGCCGGCGCCGGCCCGCAACGCCGCCAGCAGGGCGTCAGCGATGGCATGTGGATCATCGCGCAGCAGGACCTGCACCAGTTCGGCGCGTCCCGCCCACCGGCCGCGCTGTCCCTGACCCTGGGCGAGCGCAGCCGGGATCTGCGCACGCGCATCGTCCAGGAGATCGATCAGATCGATAGGATTGCGCCACGCGTTCGACTCCTCCATCCGTCGCGCCGAAGCATAGCCGGGCACCAGGCTGGTCAGAACGGCCTCCGCCTGTTCCCAGCCGACGATATCCAAGGCTTCGAAAGCCTTATTGGTAAAGTCGAGGGGATGACCGACATCGATGTAGCGGAAATCCGTTGCCGCGCTGAACAGAATATCCGCCATCTCCTGCGGCCCGGCCCCGGCCCGCAACGCCGTGACGATGCACCGCTCCGCGCCCTCTGCATCGCGCACAAGAATGAAACGGCGGAACCATTGCTTCAAGGTAGTCAGGTCCGGGCTGCCGTGCGGAAGAGGCGTTACCGGAAAGCGCGGCGAGCTGCCGGCCGAATCGGCTGCCACAGCGGCCAGGCCGTGCGCCAGTGCCCTGGCCCGGTCCTCCTGTCCCAGGCTGGGCAGGAGGTTCTGGAAACAGGTGAGCATCGTCAGCCCCTGCCCCCAACCCTCCATGCGGTAGCGGGCCCCGAATTCCAGGCCGGCCGCAAACGGAGACAAGGTGTCGCCGGCTTCGTCCACCAGCGTGATGGCCGCCTTGGCCACGACCAGCGAAAGACTGCGCTCCAGGCCGACGGCCAGGCGGTGGCGCTGGTGTTCGACCGGGTCCTGCCGCGGGGTAACATCGACAAATACATCACCGTTCCGCAACTCAACCGGGAAATTGGGGGTATCGTCGGCCCACAGATCGAAAGAGCCGCCCGTGCAGAGATCAAAGCGGGCGTGATGCCAGTGGCAGGTAAGGATCCCATCGGCGACACTACCCCTGTCCAGCGGAAAGCCCATATGCGGGCAGCGGTTGTCAAGCGCGTAGATTTTGTCCTCGTGATGAACGAGGACGATCACGTGGCCGTTCACTTGAACCGTATGCAGGCCCGTTTCAGTGACTTCGGCGACTGACGCAATGCGTTGATAGGCGTCAGCAGCGACTTTGGTTGACATTCCTTGCCTCCTGTTCTTCTAATTGCCCAATCCGCGCAGAAGTCCTGCTTCCCGCGACTCCGGCAAAGCCGTGTTTCCGGAGGTCAGCGACAGGTACGTGGACGCCAGCATCCTGCCAGCGCACTTCCCCTGACACTGATCACTAACCACTAACCACTAACCACTAACCACTAACCACTAACCACTAACCACTAACCATTGGCGACCCGCGCTCCTCGCGCACGGCCGTCAACGCAACCAGGCCCAAAAGCGCCAGCGCCGCCCAGAACAGAAACGGCACACCGGGGCCAACTGCTTCCAGGCCGTTGCCGACCGGGGGGGCGACGACAGAGCCAATCCGGGAAATTGCCATGATCAAGCCGGTCGCCGTGCCCGCCAGTGCTGGGCCAACCCCCCGCAGTTCGATGATCAGCGTCATCATCGTCGCCATGTAGCCGTCCCGCGTAATGCCGGCAAAAATGATCGCCAGCCAGACGATGATCCCCTGTACGAAGGAAAGGACGCCGAAGCCGATCAGTAGCATCAGCGCGGAAGCCAGCAGTAAAGGACGGCGCACGCCCATCCGGTCGGACAGGAGAGTAAACGGCACTGTGAACAGCAGGCTGGCGAAATGGAAGCTGGCCAAGGCGCCGTCCGCCGCGCGCGGTTCCCAACCCTCGTTGCGCAGATAGAGCGGAAGGTAGCCCAGCGATCCCTGGATGGCGCCGCCGATGCCAAACATCGCCACCGACAGCAGCCACACGTTACGCAGACGACACACCTGCAGCAAAGAGTCGCGCAGCGAAAGCCCCTCCCCTTGCGCAGCAACCCTGCCGTCGCCGTCCGGCCCAGGTCTGGTAAAGGCCCACAAGCCGCCAACAACGACCGCCAGCGCCGCGTAGAAAAGAAGCACGTTGCGCCAGCCTCCCAGCATAGGCGAAAGGAAGGTCGCGCTGATCAGCGAGCCGAGGAGAAAGCCCAACGCCATGCCCGCCGACACGACGCCGTTCGCCATCCCCAGGCGCTTACCCGAAAACCAGACGCCGCACGTCTTATGCACATTCATCGGCGCGGCCATCGGGAACAGACCTGCCACGAGTACCGTGGCGGTCAGGCTGGCGTAGTCGGCGGCGAACGCCCGCGTTGCGCCGGTCACGCCTGAAAGGAGGCAGGCGAATACCAGCATCCGCCGCGCCCCCACGCGGTCGCCGATGACGCCGCCGGTCAGACTCATCGCGATCCCCAGTAGAGAGGAGGCCCCCCAGACGTATCCGATCTGCACCAGGTTCAGCGAAAGCTCGGCGCCGATTTCCTCGAACAGGACCGGCAGCGACATCAGCGGCATGCCCACCACGAGCGTGTGGGTCAGGGCAGCCAGTGCCAGGACGTACCACCGGTAGGCGCCTTGCTTTGGGTCGGCCGCGGTCGGCGGGGCCGAGACTGGCAGCGGATCAGACACTCGCCGTGGCTCCCCCGTCGATGAGGATTTCCGCACCGGTGATGCTCGCCGCCCGGTCGGAGACCAGGAACAGGGCCATGTCGGCGATCTCGTCGGCCTCGGCCATGCGGCTCAAGGGCACCGACGCGATGCGGCGGGTTTTAGCCTCCTCCACCGAGATACCGTGCGCTTCCGCCTCCTGGCGGGCGAGCTGCCGCGCCCGTTCCGTGTTCACGGGGCCCGGCGAAATGGCGTTGATGCGCACGCCGTAGGGGGCAAGGTCCTGGGAAATGCCCTTTGTAAAGTTGATGATCGCGGCATTGGCCGTACCCCCGGCGACAAAGGCCGGCGTGGGATTGTGGGCAGCGGCGCCGACAATGTTGACGATGCGTCCTTCCCGTCGCGACTTCATCTGCGGCGCCAGCGCCCGCACCATCCGTATGTATCCGAGCAGTTTCAGGTCCCATGCGCCCTGATAAGCGTCGTCGCCAAGGCTGTAGAAGTCACCGCTCGGCGCCGAGCCGGCGTTATTGACGAGGATGTCCACATGACCCCATGTGGAGAGGGCGCGTTCGACGGCGGCTTCGACCCCTTCCGCGGTGCTGACGTCCGCGCTTACGGAGAGCGCTTTGGCGCCGCTATCGGGCGCATGGTCGGCAATTGCGGCGAGGCCCTGCGCCAGCCGTTCCTCGTTGCGCGCAGCGATCAGAACGCTGACGCCTTCAGCGTAAAGCGCCTGGGCGCAAGCCAGTCCAATGCCCGCGCTGCCGCCGGTGATGATGGCTGTCTTGCCGGAAAGATTGAGTTGCAAGGTACGGCGTCTCCTTCAAAAGTGTTGTCGTGCAAGGTCAGCCTGCGCAACTTGGGTAGAGGTAGAGGCCGCCCTCATCCTCTTCCTTCGCCCGCATCTTCGTATATCTCGCAGTTCGGAAAGGTCAACGAAAATCCGTACCAGCGGGCAAAAAGGTGCAAAGGCCGTTCGGTCGGCAATTCGTCTCCGGCAGAATCGTAAAGTCTTCCGTCGCGAATGACCGGCCCGCCGTCCAGGCGGAGGTCTCTGCCGTCCCATTCTGCCTCCTGTACGTCGGCGAAGAGGGGCGTCGGCGTGCCGGAAACCGGGTCCAGGTAGATCAGCAACTTTCTGTTGTCGATGACGTCGAGCAGCACGCCGTCCCCCGCCTTGAGAACCTCCAGCGGATAGTAACGGCTGACCCTGTCCGTCCAGACGCCCAGCCCCATTTCCAGGCGCGGCCGCCGTGGGTCTTCCGCGCCCATCGAACCCGCGAACCCCGGCGGCAGAAAACGTCCCCTGGTCAATGTCACCAGAACCTTCATCAGGCCCGCCGCCAGACCAAAGGGCAGGGGCAGCCGCGACCGCCCGATGCGCGCATCCGGGAACTGCGCCAGTGCCCGGTCTGCCTGCATATGCCGCAGCGGCTCCAGTTCGAGACGCCGCCCCTTGAGCGGACCGTACAGACATTCGCCCGTGACGTGATCCCAAAAGGAGCCGGTCTGGTGGTCGCCCATCAGCGACATGCCGTTATAGACACCCCGCGTCGCAAAAGTGTAAGTTTCCCCGTCAATTACAGGCGTCAGACTGACGCCGCTGTTGCACGGCGCTCAGAAGGTGGCGAGAAAGGGTGTTCCGTTCCACTCACCCTGCGCCACATGGTGAAAGACCATCTCGCTGGTGAGAAGCGTCAGGGCCGCCCCGCCCCGCCCCGTTCCAGAACCAACAGCGGCGTCTGCGGGCGGACCTTGTTGCCGCTCAACGCTTCGGACAGACCCTCGGTGCGCTGCACAGCCAGCGGCCGGAACATATCTCGCCTGCTCAGGATGGCCCGTTTCGCGTCAAAGGTCGCGGCCGCGGTCAGTTCAGTTGGATGCGCTTCCATCTTCAGCCCCTTTGCCAGTCGAGAACTGGAAACGGACACCGCCTGCGGGACGCTTAGCCCCGGAGCCGGGTCTACCGTTCGCTCGAAAAGCGGAAAACTGTGGTCTGCGTATACTCCTCGCCCGGCCGCAGAACGATCGAAGGGAAGTGCGGCTGGTTGGGCGCGTCCGGGAAATGCTGCGTCTCCAGGCAGAACCCGCCGCGGTGTGGATAGACCTGTCCACCTTTGCCCGCGCTCGCCGCCTCCATCTGATTGCCTGTATAGAACTGCACGCCCGGCTCGGTTGTCAGCACCTCCAGAACGCGTCCGCTGACCGGTTCGGAGACGCGCGCGGCCAGCCGCAGCGTGCCCGGCGGGCCATTGAGAACGAAGTTGTGATCGTAGCCGCCGCCAATGCGGATCTGCTCATCGTCGGCGTTGATGCGCGCGCCGATGGCAGTGGGCCGGCGGAAATCGAAGGGCGTGCCGGTCACATCGCGCACCTCGCCCGTGACGATCAGGGCGCCGTCCATCGGCGTGAACGCGTCGGCATCGATCATGGCGACGTGGTCGTGGATGTTTCCCTCCCCGGCCAGGTTGAAGTAGCTGTGATTGGTCAGGTTGACGATCGTAGGCGCGTCGCAGGTCGCAAGGTAGTCGAGACGCACCTCGTTGTCATCGTTCAGGCTGAGCCTCACCGTCGCGTCCAACGCGCCCGGATAGCGGTCTTCCCCATCCGGGCTGTGGTGGGAGAGCACCAGCCCGACCTCCCGCTCGTTCTGAAAAGGCTGGGCCTGCCACACGACCTTGTCGAAGCCTCCGTCCCCACCGTGAAGATGGTCGTCGTTGACGTTGCGGGCAAGCTGGTAACGCACGCCGTCCAGCTCGAAGCTGCCGCCGCGGATGCGGTTGGCGCAGCGGCCGACCAGCACGCCGAAGTAGGGGTGCCCTGCAAGGTATTCGTCGAGCGTATCGAATCCCAGCACGACGTCCCCCGCCTTACCGTCGCGGTCCGGCGTCTTCAACGTGCGAATCAGCCCGCCATAGTCGAGAACATCGAGATCGACGCCGGTGTTGTTGGCGAGCGAATACTCTCTGACCGGTTGCCCGTCATGCGTCTTCCCGAACGCCTGGCTTCTCAGTTTCATAAGTCGTTATCCATAGTTTTTCTGGCGGTACTCCGCAAGCATCTGGTCCATTACCCACGACGTGCGCGCGCCGCTGACGCCCGTGCTGGGGCAGCGCCCGCCTCCATTCAACTCGTCGACAATGGTCTGAATCAGGGGCTGATGCACGTGGTCCGGCTGCGTGACGGGGATGTCCTCGGTACCGGCGCCGGTCGTAAGAGCGATGGGGCTGGCATCGAAACAGACGTAGCCGATGCGTCCCTTCGTACCTTCGATCTCGGTCCAGTCCAGGTTTTCGAAACCGGTGAACATCCACGTCCCTGTCCCCTGCACGCCCGATTCAAAGGTGAAGCTGCCGCACACGATGTCCTCGGCCTCGTAAAGCCCTGCCTGATTGGCGGCGAAGCCTTGCACGCGGCTGATCGGGCCGAGCAGATAGTCGAGAATATCCAGCATGTGGGAGCCCAGGTCCAGAAAGAGGCCCGCGCCCGCGATCTCCGGATCGACCCGCCAGCTGCGCTGGTCCGGGAAGGCGTCGGCCGGCCTGGCCGGCTGGTAGTAGCGGATAAGGACCGAGCGCACGTCGCCGATGGCGCCCTGCTCGATAAGTTCCTGCACTTTGAGAAACTTGGGCAGGCGCCGGCGGTAATAGCCGACCCAAAGGGGAACGCCGGCCTCTTCGCAGGCCCGGATCATCGCCTGGCACTCGTCGAAAGTGCGCGCCATCGGCTTCTCCACGTAGACCGGCTTGCCCGCTTCGGCCGCCTTGCACGTGTACTCCATGTGCGTGTCAGGCGGCGTCGCCACATAGACGGCGTCCACTTCCGGATCGTTGATCAGGCTGTCGCCGTCGTCGTACCAGCGGGCCACTTCATGGCGGCGCGCAAAGTCGGCCGCCAGCTCCCCGTTGCGGCGCATCACCGCGGTCAGCGCGGAGTTCTCGGCCTTGTACAGCCCGGGTCCGCTCTTCACTTCGCACACATCCCCGCAACCGACGATCCCCCAGCGAATCTTTGTCATGTTTCCTTCCCCATCACTCGTCTGGAATATCCACCAAAACGCCTACCAGTCAGCAGGCCCTGAACAGGCGCGCGCCACAACTGAAGGGTTCCGTCCCCTGCCGGGCTCACCGTCAACCGTCCAACACGAGTCAAAGATCACCCATGAGAGCCGTCACCGACCACCGTTCACCGACTACTGACCACTGTCGTCCTCATGACCATGCACCGGCGAATGCTGGTGGTAAACGCCGTGCGCGTGCATGCGCTGGTGCAACCGGTTGTGGGCCGCCTCCAGCACGGCCCGCATCTCGCGAAAACGCTGCGCGTTCGGCCGGGGGGCGATCGTGTCGACATAGGCAATCGCGCCTTCGATCTGCTCCAAGACCGCGGATGCGTCCGGCTGGTTGAACAACGGGCTGTCCGCAACCAACGTCTGGACCGCGCTCGTGTGGGCCGCGATTTCGCCCTTCTCGCCGGTATAGCTGCCGCGCACCCGCAGCGCTATCCACGATGAATTCGTAACCGCAACCTGCACGCTGCCGGCCGCGCTGTATTCGCCCTGCACATCTACCTGGTCAATCACCAGCCCGCCCTGGACCACCTCCACTTGCTCGATCGGTATCAGCACCGACTCGACCCGCCAGTCGACGCCCACGCTCCCGCCGCCGGCCGGCAACTGAACCTGCCCACCCGGCGCAACGCCCTCAACCGTCAACTCGGCCAGCGGGCCGATCGTCATGAACGTATTGCCCGCCTGCACGGCCGCCATCCAGTTCTCGTAGGTGAACTCCCGCTCCCCCAGATGGGCGTAGGTGCGCACGCCGCCCAGCTGCGACGAGGCAGCCATCTTGTCCGAGCCGCCGACGATCGGCAGCTGATAGCCGAGGTTCAGGTAACGGTACCAGTCGGCAATGCCGTAAGGATTCAACTCACGTTCACAGGGGTTGAAAGTCATCATTTCGATCGCGTGGATCAGGCCGAGAACGATATCGGCTGCCCGCTCCAGCTGTGGATTGGGGGCGTGCGGCATCACAACAAGCCCGCCCTGGTCAATGCAGCGCTGGGCCCATTCGGCCATCACCACCTCCTGGGGATCGCCCAGAGCCGACTCCGACGGGCCGCCGCTGCAAAGAGGGTGGATCATCTTGCCGTTGTAACCGAGCAGCGAAATGTGACCGAGGATCTGCATGCGGTTCTCGGTTCCGACCCGCACGAGAAACTCGCCGTCGCCACCGAACTCGCGCGCGCCGAGCGTGGTCCTGCCGTCAAAGTCGCTGACGTTGCTGAACATCTCGCCCCACTGGCTCGCCAGCAGATTGACCACATGCACGTCCTCAGCCTGGCCCTCCAGCAGAGCGGTCGACGGGCTCAGAAAATGCACATGGGTATCAGCAGTCACCCAACCCTTTTCGCGCCAGGGCAGGACCCGCTCCAACTCGAAGAGCAGCTCATCGGTGTCGGGCCCAATTGTGACCTGCTTGCGCACGGGCGCGGTCTCATAGCCCTTGGTGATCTCCACGAAGACATCGCCCAGGGGCATATCCACCTCACAGTGGCCGTCGATGTAGCTGTACTGGTTGCGGCCGTTGACGAATTCTCCATAGTTGTCCTCGAACCAGTGCGGGTTGACCTTGCGATGGCGCCCACGCGGCGGCAGATACTCGCCGTGCGCGCCATGGAAATGGATGCGCACCGGCACCAGGTTGTTCGTCCCCTTTTGCACGACCCGCACGTCGACCAGGCGGTGGGCCGGCGCCACGCCAACGATACCGTCCCCGGGCCGGCCGTCTTCCAGCTGCGACAAGTCATAGACGATCGGTTCGTCACTGTCCACGCCGACGTGCAGCCAGGCCTGCGGATGCGCGCTGTACTCAACAATCAGGTCCCGTTGGGAGACCGCAGGCTGGACGTTCGCCTCCTCACCGAACCAGCGGCCGCGATCGTAATCGAAGGCGGCGCGCGCCGAGATCACATAGCCCAGGTCGATAGCCAGGTCCTCATACTCGTCGATGGCGTTAAACTCGACGCCTTCCGGCAGCGTCAACCGCAGTTTGCGGCGCACGCCGGGGCGGAGCGGGTGCTCGTTCAAATTGGTAAGGCTGATAGCGTAAACGGCCGACCCCTCGTTGCGCGGCTGCAGAATCAGACGGCGAATCGGCTTGTGCGGATGTGGGTTCTCCAGTGCGTACAGCCACATTTTTTCTTCCATCTGATCGCGCCCGGAACTGGTGCGGGTTTCTCCGCGACCATATTCGGTGCCGGGAACACGCCCCAATTGCGTCTCTTCGGTCGCCGAGTTGAAGACCGCCGCCTTTGCCGCCGGCACCGTTTCGAACGGGCTGCCTCCCCACACGACGCGACTTTGTTGTATCGCAAACCGGCGCCGGACCGCGGTCTCGGCGCGGCTGCCGTCCTCGTACTCAAAGGTGTAGGATGAGACGTGATCGCCCAGTTCGTTCCCGTCCTGCGCGAAGTCGGCGAAACCGTCCAGATAGTTGGTGACGCGGTCGGCCACCGCATGCAGAAAGACTGCGTAGTTGGCGCTCGCTCCTTCCAGTTCGACCGTCACCGGTTCCTTGTCAAGCAGGATGACGGCAGGGCCTTCGAATCCACCGAGCAGGAAGGGAACGCCGTTGAAGGCGGTCGAACCGGTCCTGTCCTCTATCAGGGAGGGTACGCGCAACGGTTCGGGAAGCTCGGCGCGTCCGACATTGAAGGATTTCGACAGATCAACGGGCGTGAAATGTGGGGAGACTGGATTCATGGGACTCTCCGTTTCTGCCGCGCCGCGCGGCGGTTGATGCAGCTGTCTCGTATGCCTGCTCTATCCAATCCTAGAGGCGTCAGGACTCTGCCAGCCAGCGGTCAAACCAGTCGAACGCCTCCTCCTGCATCGTAAGGTCAAACTTGTGCTCGCCGGCATAAAATTCGCAACTATATCGGTCGGCCGCACCAGCCTTCTCGTACACCTGGCGCAGCATCACGTCCGCTCGCCTCATCTCCGCCAGCGTGAACAGCGGGTCCTCCTTGTTGTTCTGGACCAGAGTCGGCAACGGCGCCCGCATCCCCAGAATGTCCGGGTAGTCCATTTCGGTCGCGAGATGGGGGACGTAGATCATCCACGTATGGGTATGGCTCTTGTTCAGCAGGAGATCCCGCCAGGTTGTCATCATACCGACGCAGACTGCGCAGCGCACGCGGTCATCCAGTCCAGCCAGATATACGGTGCGCAGACCCCCGCCGGAAAGCCCGCCGATGCCGACCCGCTGGGCGTCCACATCATCGCGCCCACACAAGACGCCCAAGGCATGCAGATCTTCCGCCAGCCAGACGCCCGCCCACGTCGTCCCTGCGCTGAGCAGAGATTTCGCCAGGGTGGACTCGTGACCGGCGGCCCAACGGTTATACGAGGTGATGTATTCCGGGTCTTCCGATTCGTGCTCGTCCATGCCGCCGCGAATCGCGGCAGGCAGGTCGGCGACGCGGATGCGGCGGCTGCCGAAGGCGAAGGCATCCGGCACCAGAACGGCATAGCCGCGCCGGGCCAGGCGATTGGCCCAAGCTGCGCCGCCGTAGGCCCGCTCCTGGTGATCGATGTTGACAGCATTCTGCTCGTCGCCTGTCTTTGTAATTTTCTGCCAGCCGTGGAATTTATGGCCGCCATGGTCGTGCAGCGCAAGGACGCCAGGCAGCGGGCCGCGAGCGTCCGCCGGTTTCAGCAAGACGGCCTCCGTGCGCGGTCCGTACGGCAGCTGCCACGAAAGTTCCTCCACATGCAACCCGTCATAGGCGTATTGACGCTCGGACCGGCAGTCCCCGGCGCCGTCAGTATCCGGCATCGCGACCCGCTCGCGAAATCGCTGCCGCGCCGCCGGCCGCCAGGCTGCCGGCTCGATCCAATGGGTATGCCGAAATGAGAGAAAGTTGGGGCCTTCACCGGCTAAGGCAGCAGCCCACGCGCCATAGGCGCCGAGCATCGAATGAGAAGACATTCCGCTATTTTCCTGGTGCAATCGTTTGACAGGGCGCCCAGTGCGCCCGCGCGCGCGGCGGTCTGCGCTGTTCGGGATACTGCTGTTCGGGATACTATAGCAGGGATTTGAATGAGGCGGAAAGCCGCGCGCACGGGGCGCCGCCCAAGAGACGGAAAAGGGGAACTGCGAGGAGAGAGGAGAGAGGAGAGGACGCTGAAGGATTTCGTCACATTTTGACACTTTTTTGACACTTTTCCTGGGGGGACTCCCCCGTTCCATTCAACGGTTCAACTGAGAGAGCATTCGGGGATTTTGGCAAGTTTTGACAGACTTTGACAAGTTTTGACAGACTTTTGGGGGGACCCCCCCCTTTCCATGCAGTGGCTAAATCGTGAGAGCGCCGAAGGACTTTGACACATTTTGACACATTTTGGCACTTATATTGGGGGATCTCCCCGTTTCATTCAACAGCTCAACAGTGAGAGAGGAGAGAGGAGAGAGAGGGGGAGGGCGCCGGGCCCCTGCTACGCGGTACGCAGTTAGCGGTACGCAGTTAGCAATACGCAGTCTGCAATACGCAGCGCAGCAGATTACGGCGCCCCGGCGCGCCCCTAGTAGCCCGGCGGGGGATCTACCGGCCCGTCAAACTGCATTGAGGTGAAGACCCCGCCCTGCGGGTCCCCGATAACCGCGAACCGTCCAACCGTGCCCGTATCGGTCGGCGGAACATGAATGACGCCGCCCAACTCCTTTGCCCTGGCCGCCGTCGCCTCGATGTCCTCGGACATGAAGTAGGGCGCCCAATTGGGCGGAACGTCACCCCAGGAGTCGTCCATCTTCAACATGCCGGCCTGCATACGGTCGCCCAACTTGAAGAGGTTATAGCCGTTCGGGTCCTGGTCATGGCCCCAACCGAATACTTCCCCATAGAAGTTGCGCGCGGTGTCGACATCCTTGGTCTGGAGCTCGTTCCAGACGAGCGCGTTGGGCATGTTGACCAGTTGCGCGCCGATATGCTCTTTCGGCTGCCAGAGACCAACCATCGCCCCCGTCGGGTCCTGGAGTACGATCATTCGCCCAGACTCCATGACATCCATTGCCGGCATTGCCACCGTTCCGCCGGCCGCAACCGCTCTTTCGGCCACTGCATCGACATCGTCGTGCTTGATGTAGGAAGACCAGACAGGCGGAATCCCCTGGTCGGCCATCTCCTGGGGCAGGTTGCTAAGGCCGGCAACGTTATAGCCGTCAATCTGGCACAGCGTGTAGTGAGTGCCCATTGGCGTTGGAATATCAAAGTAGCCCCATCCAAAGAGGCCGCTGAAGAACTCCTTGGCCCCGGCGGGGTCGGTGGTCGCGAGGTCCACCCAACAGAACATGTTGTCCGGATAACTTTTTACTACCTGCATGAAACTCTCCTTCCTTTGACAGAATTCGGTAAGATTATCGCCTGCGCGATGCAGACTTTTATCAGATTAGCACAAATAGATCATACGTGCTAATTCGACAACGGTCGCGATCACACAATAGGACGATGGTCAGAGAAGGCAGGTTCCATGCAGTGGCGGATACAGTGGCGGATACAGCCGCGGTTACAGTAGCGGATTCAGGGGCGAAAAAGCCGACCGGCTGCCCGGTCGGCTCTGATTGCGGCTGCGACATGAAATCGGTTCTAATTGTACGTGTCAGTTGTCCCCTTTGCGTACTCCTCCTAGCGTACTCACTATTGCGAATGACCTTAACGGATATGTTGCTGGATGGTCAGTCGGCGGCTTTGGCCAGCGAGGCTTCCGGCGTTGCCGGTTCCGTGTATGCTTCTGCGCTGGTCTTCGCAATGAGTTCAGCCAGAGACAGGTCCGCGAGGGCGGCAACCTTCTCGGAGAGATGGGTGAGGTTCAGCTTCCCGGCCACGCCGCAAGCATAGTCCGGATCGGCCTTATAGAAGTGAACAAGCTGCCGGGTCTGGATACGTTCGGGCACGCCATCCATCGCTTCGGCGATATTGCTGAACAGCTGCTCTTTCTGGCCGCTGCTCATCAGGCGGAAGAGGTTGCCGGGCTGCGTATAGTCGTCGTTGCCTTCGCGATGGTTGTAGCGGTCGGCATCGCCGGAAACCTTGAGCGGCGGCTCGAGGCTGCGGGAATCTTCGACCGGTCCTCCCATGCTATTCGGCTCATAGTTGACAGCGCCGCCGAAGTTGCCGTCAAAACGCAGGTTGCCATCGCGGTGATAGGTGTGAACCGGGCACTGAGGCTGGTTGGCCGGAAGGGCGGAATAGTTGACACCGATGCGGTAGCGGTGAGCATCGGCGTAGGACATAATCCGCGCCTGGAGCATTTTGTCCGGCGAGAAGCTGATGCCGGGAACGATATTTGAGGGTTCAAAGGCGGCCTGCTCGATGTCGGCAAAGTAGTTTTCGGGGTTGCGATTGAGTTCCATGATGCCGATTTCGATCAGGGGGTAGTCGCCATGGGGCCAGACTTTGGTCAGGTCGAAAGGGTTGAGGTGGTATGTGTCGGCATCCTCTTCGGGCATAACCTGGACGCAGACGCGCCATTTCGGATAGTCTCCGCTCTCGATGGCGTCGAAGAGGTCTCGCTGCGAGCTTTCGCGATCCTGCCCGACAATTTCGGAGGCCTGGGCATTGGTCCATGTTTTGATGCCCTGCATCGTCTTGAAGTGGAACTTTATCCAGAAGCGCTCATTGTCTGCATTGATAAAGCTGTAGGTATGGCTGCTGTATCCGTTGACAAAACGATACCCCTGGGGCAGACCGCGATCGCTCATGAGGATGGTGACCTGGTGCAGGCTTTCGGGGGAGAGCGACCAGAAGTCCCACATGGCTGTGCCGGAGCGCATGTTCGTCTTGGGGTCGCGCTTCTGTGTATGGATGAAGTCGCCGAATTTGTAGGGATCGCGAACGAAGAAGACCGGGGTATTGTTGCCGACCATATCCCAGTTTCCGTCGTCGGTGTAGAATTTGACAGCGAAGCCGCGCACGTCGCGCTCAGCGTCTGCGGCGCCGCGTTCCCCTGCGACGGTCGAGAAGCGGAGGAGACAGTCGGTCCGCTTACCTACTTCGGAGAAGATCCTGGCCTTGGTGTAGCGCGTGACATCATTTGTAACCGTGAAGGTTCCGTAGGCACCCGAACCTTTGGCATGCACAACCCGCTCCGGGACGCGTTCGCGGTTGAAGGTGGCCATCTTCTCCAGGAGTTGATAGTCCTGCATCAGAAGCGGACCGCGCGGGCCGGCGGTCAATGAGTTTTGATTGTCTCCAACCGGCGCTCCGTGGGCGGTTGTCAGCTGTTTGCGTTCAGACATCGTTATCGCCTTTCATGTGTATGAAGAGCCTTTTCCTGACTCAAAATTATACCGAGGTTGAAATATCTAGTCCAATAAAGGCCAATATGGGGATGTCGCTGGGGACGATTACCACAGGGTAATCACCCGCTCCTCGCCATCTTTGAGCGCCTGGCGATTGCGGCTGAGAGAGAGTGTGACGGCCAGGTAGGCAACAAGACCAAAGATCAGATAGGGCCAGGGGGTCAGGCCGGCGACGGCAAAGACGAGCGCGCACACGAGCGAAGTCACACTGACGCTGTAGGTGCCGATCGAAGCCATACGGCTCCACCAGATCAGGAGAAGCCCGACAAGGCACACGACCCCGCCGATAAGCGGCGAGATCGCCAGTATGGTGGCGGCAGTCGTGATTCCACCGGCGCCCCCCTTAAAGCCCAGATAGAGGGACCAGTTGTGACCGACCACCGCGGCAGCGCCAGCGAACGCCGCGGCCGCGGCGACCGCGATCGCGTCCATATTGGGGAAAAACGCCCCCGCAAGGTAGCGAATCAAGAACACCGCGGCGGCGCCCTTGAGCGCGTCACCGAGCAGCGTGGGGACAGCCGCCTTCAGACCGGCCGCGCGCCATGCGTTCGTCGCGCCGGTGCGCCCGCTGCCCACGGTGCGGATATCGACCCCGTATACGCCGGCGGCCAGCAAGCCAACCGGCACCGACCCAAGCAGATAGCCGAGCAACGCACCGGCGATGATCAGCAGAAATTCCATAGTAGAGGCGCCGTTACTCTTTGCAGCGGAGCGACCGCGGTCCCGGGCCCCCTTCGCCCAAAAAACAGGATGGTCTCGCGCCTGCAGCGGTCATAGGCTAACTGAACTCCGGCTCTTCCCGGGATTGAGCGCCGGGCAGGACGACCGACGCCTCCGTATCGACGGGCAGATCCAGCGGCTCCTCTGCGTTCTCACTCCGCATGTACAGCTCCCCTTCAAGGGTGGCGCCCTCATCCAGCAGGAAACTGTTCACGTGAAGCGCGCCGCGCACGTAGCAGCCCGCCAACAGCTCAACCCGGTCTGCCCGTATGACGCCGTCGAAATATCCCCGAATGCTCACGTTTCGGGCCCGAATTTCGCAGTTAACGCGGGCAGCTTCCGTCAGAATGACATTGGCCAGCGTTTCCAGCAACCCGCTCTCGACCACACCATCGATGCGAATGCTGCTGTCACTGCGCAAAGCGCCGCTGTAGGTGGCCCTGGGCCCAATGATGACCTCGATCGCGTCCGGCTGCGGTCGCTCGTTTCGTCGAAACACCTGTATTCCCCTGTTGAAGGCCTCCATCTACTGTCAGATGGGAGAACTGAATGCGGTGGGGTGAGGAACGAATTTCGCTGGGCGAAGTCTAGCACAGGCACTGAATCCGGGCAACCCCGCCTACCGAATCCGGGGCAAGGGGTCCTCGTGCGGGTCGCGCCTGCGGCCTACCGGCTCTTCAACAGATTGTTCAGCCCCGCCCGGATGCATATCTTCATGCACATCGGCGTAGTTGTCGCGCCGGCACTGAGGAGGATTGAGGCCAAACGGGCCGCGCGAACGCAGGCGCTTGCAAAGTGAAACCGCATGTCGCGAAAGTGTGTCCGGAGCTGCCAGGTCAACTCCCTGAATGACTGGCAACCGACCGCCACCATTCATATAGCGGGTCGCGCCTGCTGGGTCTATAGCTCGCGCTGAATTGCATCGCGGCCATGGCCGCGCCCAGTTCGTCCCTGGGAACTTGAGCTTCCTTGCCCCATCGTTTAAGCAGTTCCAGGGTGGAGACCAGTTCCACCGGTGGGCTGAGTTGTCCAAGTACCCGGCGGGCCTTGCGATCGTCGGTTGCCACAGCGCAGCCGCGGTGATAGGCAAGCGCGCCGGTTACCGCTTCGCCATCGTCAAGTTCAGCGGCCAACGCCACGAAAGCGGCCTCCTCTTCCGGTTTATCGAGGCGCATCAACTGAATCAGGCCTTCATCAATTAAGAATGTCAGATCTACAGGTTCCTTCACATCCTCGCCATCGACCGCGCTCCGACGCCAAACAAACAGAACTTCGCGTTCAACCACAAAGTCGGCAGCCCAGAATTGATTAGGGAGTGCGTAAACGATGTCTCGCAGGCGACCTGTGGCGTAGAGGTTGAGGAGGCAACTGGCGTCAAGAAGAATCGCGTCAAAACGGCGCGTCACGAAGGGAAATTCCTTTAAGAGTCCGGTTCGGCAGGGTGTGATCGTTCACCAACGGAGAAACCTGTCATCCTCTACGAATGGGGCAATGGTTCCTTCGCTCCGACGACTCTGCTCTTGAGTTCAATGGAGGAGGGGGTGACTTGGCCTTCATCCTGGAGCAGCGAAGACCGAGACAGTTCTTGGACCAGCCGCCTAGCGGCTACGCGGTCGACTCGAAGATAGCGCGCCAACTCACCTTCGGTCAGCTTTCCCTCTTCATAGGCAAGGGCAGCCAGGTATTGATAGCGCAAAGGCAAAGTCCGTTCGTCATCGGGACGGGGAGGCAGGCTTGACTGCCCCTGTGCCTCTCGCGTCTCGTAGCCGGCATCGCGTAGACGCCCCCACGTTCCTGCCGGCAGAAGACGGAACTCCTCAAGACGCAGCATCATCGTTTCTACAGGTACGGAGTAGTGATGGGCAAGGCGGCAGATCTCCGCAGCCGTGATTTTGCCGCGAGCCGCGCGATACAGTTCATTAAACCTGCGCCGCAAACCTGAAGCCGGCATGAGGAGGCAGCGGGCAAAGGCATCCGCAATGCGGTCTCTGCGACGTGAGGGACCAACCCCTCCCAACATGGATACCTCCGACCGGAAGCGGTCCGTGAGAAAGCGGCCATACTCCTGCGCCAGCGTCCATCGCCGTCGGGTCCATGGATGGCGGGCGTTAACGGCGATACAGCCGCCGAGTTCATCCGTGTAGACGAATATGCCCTCCACCGGCAAAGGCAGTTCGATTGAGAAGACTCGAATGCCTACGTCGTTCTCAAGAACGTCTCTCAGATTCGGGAGCGGCCCGTCGCCGAGCGCCAGACGGTGTCGTTCGGCTGAAGCCACATCCTCCGCCGCAACCTCAGGAGAGATCCCGTCCGTGCGGTATTGGGGCGGATAGCTGCGAACGAGAGGCATTTCGTTCAGGGATTCAAGATGTAGACCGTCTTCGCACAAGCGTTGAAATAACTCGATCGCCTGCCGCAGTTCGTCCTGGGCCTTCTGAGAATCCAGATTGGGGACTGCGCCCCGCAACTGTTCGGAGAAGCCGGGAATCGGGTCTTTCCGGCCGACGAAGTCACCCACAGGTCGGCCAAACATTCGGGCCATTTTTATCAGTTCATCCGGTCGAGTACGCCGTTCGCCCTTTTCCAGTGCGGTAACAGTAGTACGGGCGATTTCCAAGGAGTCGGCCACATCCTGCTGCGTCAGGCCGCGAGCCTTGCGCGCCTCCTGGAGGCGCCGTCCGATCACGGGCGGAGGTATTGAATCGAGCAGCTGTCTCTGCATGGAGTCTCCCGTCTGTCGGGGTAAGGTGGATGAGATTCTGAATAACACCGTGCATATTCCACCACGTTTTCCTGTCAATGTCAATCAAAATCGGTATAATTCTTCAATAGTGTCAGAAAAACGGTCCGATTGTGGAAGTCTGCCGAACCTGACGAAACCCGGTCTGACTTTCAAGAGCGGAATGTTATTCGGCCAGCCTGTTCAAACTCTCTCCCTGCTGGGCCAACCTGCCGTATGCGCGCAAAAGGTGTAGAATGAGATGTGCTGTGAACAGCCCGGACAGGACCAGTACACGCCCACCCTCCCGTGCGGACCCTAGCCATGACCCTGCGACTGCGCTCTCTCCTGTTCATGCCTGCCGACTCGGCCCGCAAGATCGCCAAAGGCGCTGAGCTGCCCGCCGACGCCATCATCGCCGATCTCGAGGACGCGGTCGCACCCAGCCGCAAAGAGGAGGCGCGCTCGCTGCTGGTGGAGTCGTTCCAGGCGCTGCCGGCAGACGGCCCGCTGCGCTGCATTCGCATCAACGCGGTCCACAGCCCGTTCTGGCCGGACGATCTACTCGAGACTTTTGCGGCCGCGCCCCAGATCTACGTGGTCCCGAAAGTCGAGTCCGCCGCCGACCTGCAACGCGTGGACGAACAGTTAGAAGCACTGGAACGCAAGGCGGGAATGTCCGTCGGAACCGTGCGGCTGCTGCCGCTTGTGGAGAGCGCTGCGGGGGTGGTGAATCTGCCCGAAATTGCTCGCGCCGGTCCCAGAATAGCTGCGCTGGCCTTTGGCGCGGAGGATTTTGCCGGCGACATCGGCGCGCAGCGCTCGCGCGACGGGTGGGAGATCTTCTATGCCCGCAGCGCGGTCGTGACCACGGCGGCCGCCTTCGGTCTACAGGCAGTCGACACCGTGTATACGGATCTGGCCGACAGTTCCGGCCTGGCTGAGGAGTGTGAGGCTGTTCAGAATATGGGCTTCCGCGGCAAACTGGCCATCCATCCTCGCCAATTGGACGTCATCAACCGCGCCTTCACTCCAGATTTCAATGAAGTGGCGGGGGCACGAAGGCTGATTGCCGTTTTTGAGGCTCATCAACGGGCCGGGCGCGGGGTCTGCGTACTCGACGGCAAAATGGTAGATATGCCGATGTATCGCGCTGCGCAGGACCTGCTGGCGAGGGCAGAGAACGGGTCGAAAGGGGAGTGCCGCAACTGAACTGCGGGAAGGGAGAGCCGCGCTCTCTTCCCGCACCAGTTGTCTATTCGCGCACCGGCCGGAGACCGAGATAGACCACGCGCCCGCCAAGCGTCTGCAGAATCGTGCGCGCCGGTTTCCACGGGAGGAGCTGATTCAATTCAGAAGGGCTGAGCGGGGTATTGTCGTTGGCCAGAAAGACGCGGAAGCAGGCCGCCGTCAGCGAAAGATGCTCGTTGATGTAGTCCGGATCTTTGGTGCAACGGCTGCGCAGGCATTCCCAGAGGGCATCCGTGCGGTGGACCTCTCCCGTTTCCGGGTCGATCCAATCCACATCTTCGGTATCTCTGTGGTCCTGAAACCGGTCCCGGCATTCCGTACATAGCTGATCGCGCAGGTATAGTCGGAAATTCCGTCCGCTCTGCTCCCACCAATTGTAGTCGATATGAAACTTGGTGTTCACGTCAGGTCGGAACCACTTGAGTTTCTGTTTGGGCGCTGCCACAGTCATCTTCTTCTTATCCCTTCTCGATGTTCAAGAGCCGGTGAAGAGCGTGCCATACCGGCTACGCATCCTCATCTTACCTTGAAGAATCCGTCCCCGACATCCTGGAAGCGGGAGTTGCTGATCAATGTATAGAATATCGGTCCCGGCGGACAGCGCCAGAACATGTTGACCGCACTGTAGATTGTTTTGACATGCGCGGTGCCCTGCGGGTTCAGCTTGGCAATCTCGGGCACGATCATCTCCACGATCTGCTCCAGCGCGGCGTCGTTGCCTTCGTAGCCGGCGTTGAACGCTTCCAGACCCTCCCGGTCCTCACTTGAAACGATCAGGTTCTCGTCGTACTCACAGGAGATCTGCACTTTGTTCATCTCAAGCGCGAAACGCTGCCGGTCCGGATCGACTTTGGCGATGCGGCTCCACTCGCGTCTCATCCGGCGCGGGTGGAAGTCAATGATGACTTCATCCGGCTCATCGGTCCGCTCCAACGTGATCTGAGCGCTCACCGGCAAGTTGTGCGCAACCATCCAGTCCTTGAGTCCGCACACGTAGCGTCCCTCATGGACGACCCAGGCGGTGTAGCGGTTGCCCCAGCGGCCGTCGACAACGGTCACCATCGAACGCTCTTGCGCGCTGTGTGGTGGGAAGAGCGCCCGCGTGCGGCTGCTGAGCGGCAGCGTGCCATACAGCCAGTGCGGGAAGGTCAACGTGAAACTGATGCTCGGGACGACCGACGAAACGGGAGTGCTGGCGCCGCTATCGCCCCATTCATCGTCCAATTCCCATTCCATCTGCAGGAGCTCCACACTCAAGATGGCCCGTTTGTAGAGGCCAATGTTAGGTTGGAGGAGAGGCGGGATAGTCTGCGCCTCCGGTGGTTCCAGCCGTGACAGGAACCATACGGGGCCGGCGGCGCTGCCAACCTGGTCGAAGCGTTCGTCGCTTCCCAGGGCGTGGTTCACGCTGATAACCTGCATTGGCTGGGACACATCGTCAGCCTGCAGGTCAAGCTCCGGCAGCAGCTCCTCGGGCGTCAGCGGCCGGTTCTGCATCTCCAGCAGCGCCTCGGCGATGTTCAGGTGGCCCACATGAACTTCGGCCAGCATGTCGGCAAGGAGCCAGTAGTCGTCAATATGGACGAAATCTTCGTTTCGTTCGCCTTCCGTCAGGGTAAAGAGGAGACTCTCTTCGATCTCATTCCGGTACAGCGAATGGATCTCCTCGGCCGAAAGGAGAGCTTCCTCATCACCGGTCGTCTGCCCGTTGGTTCCGTTGAGGCGGTGGCCCGTCTGAAGATTGGCCGCGAATTCCCGGGTTTCACCTGTGTCGGCGAATTCAACGCGGATGACATCGAAGGCGCCATGCTCCGGGTTCTGGCCGGACCGGGTTTCGAGGATTTCGCCAACCAGAAAGTCCATGGCGGGGAAGATGAGGGTCTCCCCGATATCATAAAGATTCTGGGGCTGGTATACGGCGCCCTTCTTCAGCTCGGACTCCATCCGCGCTGTCTCGCGGCGCTGGTATTCCCGGATCAGCCGCAGCGCCAATTGACCGGTCGTCATTGGCGACTCTGCATCGAGGATCAGTTCATGGACAAAGTCCAGGTCTTCATCGGTAACTCTGAACTGATCGCGCCAAAATGAAGCAGTTTGGGTCCTTCGCAACAGCACGTCTTCCTCCTTCTGAAAACACAGGCGGCGCGCCTGCACCAATTCGCTGTGCGCCGCTTTGCCTGCAATCCGCGTAAAGGTAAGGTTGGCAACTCAACAATAGAGTATAGCCGTTCAAGCGCCAAAGTTCAAGAACGCGCCAATTCAAATTGTGGGCCGCCTCTCTTCAACCGCCATCCTCCAGCCGTACCCGCGCCAGCAGCAGCTCCGGCTCCCACACACCGATCTCCACGGTCGGCACTTTCGTGTCGGCGCCGTAAACGATCAGCCGCAATTCGTACTCGCCCGGCCGCAGGTCAGCGGCAAGATCAAGGTGAAAGAGGGTGTCGACCGGTTCGCCCGCCGCCCAGTGGCGCGTGCGCGCAAAGGTCGAGTTGCCCAGGACATGGTCGTCCTGGAACGACATCTCCCCCTCACTGTTGTACAGGCGCAACGAGACCGCATAGTCGGTCTCCAGGCCCGGCGTAGTCTCCCATTGCAGGCCGACCCAGAGCGAACGGTCCTGCCCCAGCTCAAGCATCTGCTGCGAAGAGATCTGCTCCTCGCCCTTGCCCAGCGCAAGGCCCACAAGATCGATTCCGCCGTCGTAATGAACCGTCAGAGGCTCAAGATACTCATAGAAGGTCCAGGTCTGCTCCAGATCAAGCTCGGTGTAGGTGTGAAGGCGGAAATTGGTGAACGCCTCACTGCCCGTATAGCGCCCGAACTTGCCCAGCAGGGCCACCAGGTTTTCATCCCCCTGCCCGGCCCAGACGAACTCTTCGTTCCAGTCCAGAACTTTCACAGTGGAAACTTCGCCCTGTTCCGCGAGCAGACTTTCGACCTTCTGCGCCAAGTCCGGCCTGACGGCGCGGACAACGCGGGCCGGCACGTCCCCGTGGTACAGGTACTCGAATCCATAGTGCTCGTCAAACCTGTAGGGGAGCAGGTAAACCATGTTTGCCGCGGCCGGCTGCGCATTCAAAATCTGGGCGGCATCAGCCCATTCACCGTGGTACGCCAGATAAAATTCGGACGAGAGCGCCCATTCCTGAAAATAGGTTCGGTAGGTGTTTATCCCCTGAAGGAGCACAACGCCGCCGACAACAGCCCCCAGCGCAACCGATACCCTGGTCCCATCTCCGCCGAAAATCCGAGTCAGACCCCACCGGTCTCTCAGCAGCCGGTACAGCTCCCACATGCCGACGCCTATCAGCAGATAGACAGCCGGCGCCGCGCCGATCATGCGCAGCGTGTTCGGCCCTAACCCGACATCCCGAGCCAGCATGGCCGGAACCAGCAGCACGGCCAGCCACAGTAGCAACAGTCGATAGGCCGGCTGCCGTTGCCAGCGCCAGAACGCAATCCCGACACCGTACCAGAAGAAAATCGCCTCCCACGGGTTCAGGAGCGGCCGCCCGGCAAAGTTGTACCGCTCGCGCAGGTCGCCACGAAAGCCAAAGGCCAGCAGATGTTCCCATACGTTGTACACAAACGCGCCCAAGGCAGTTCCCTGACTCTCATTGAGCAACCACACTTCTCTACTGCGAATGAAAAAGTGCTCAGGGTGAATTGCAAAGTAGATGAGGAGCGGTGCAGCGACCAACCCGGCCGCGCCGACGAATACGGCCGCCGAGGGCAGTGAAGCCTTCAATCTTTCTCCGGCGTCAGCCCGCAGCGGCCACAGAAAGCTCAGCCCAAAGAAGAGAAACAGAAACGGCGTAAAGCGTGACGGAATGTAGGTGTACGGCAGCAGGCCGGCGCACACGCCCGCCAGCGCAATCCACAACCATTTCCGCTCGCGCCCCGCTCCCGACCACCCCCACCAGAGCAGGGCAAAACAGAGCCCGAGAAAGAGGGGCAGATAGTTGGCCCGCAGCGACGCCCGGCCGATAATCGTCTGGCCCATCGAAACTGCCAGCAGACCGGCGCCAACGCCCCCGATCAACAGGCCCCGCCAGGGCGTCTCCCGCCCACTTTCGTCTCGCCCAAACAGCAGCCGGCCCAGCCAAAAGAGGACAAAAACGGTGCCCGCGCCGGCCAGCGCCGTCGGCAATCGAAAGGCAAGCAGCGTGCGCCCCAGAAAGGATGTCGTCAGCGCAATCGCATAGACGCCCATCCACTCGCGCCCGCTGGCCGCCTCGGGGAAGAAAACGGCATGCTCCCCCTGCAACACCTGCAGGGCATAGACGCCGTCCGGCCCCTCATCACTCTGGATCCCCTGCGGGAATTCGGTTATGCTTCGAAGACGCAACGCCGCGACCGCCAGCGTCAATGCGAGCAGAATTCCCAGCGTGGAAAACAGGATACGCCGGCGCGCAGCTTTTTCCGACGCGACCCTGCCGGCCGGTCTCTGCGGGGATACTGTTGCGCCGCGCCCCCGCCCGATAAAGGAGCTGGACAACCTCTTAAGCATGCTCTTTCACTCTTGACCGTATTGCCAGACCTACGCTCTTCCGCTTTCCCGTACTACAGCTGTGCCGGCCAAAACGTCTGTCCAAATGCCCTCAACCTGGGCGCGCTTTTCTTGAACACAAACGTTAAGTATAGAGATTCCAGCAGAAATTCCAAGAACGGATCAACATGAATGGCCCGTAGAGTCAATGGCCGAGAGATATTCACATTCATCGAGATTTCCAATCAAGCGCCCCGCCTCCCGGCAAATGGCGAAACGGTCAATTCTCCTATTGGGCATCCATGCTTATTCAGATAAGATAGAGCCAATTCCGGGATCGCATGATCGCTTCGTGACAAATTGCTTCGTCACACAGAGAGATTTTGGAAGGTCGCCCATGAGAACCGTTGCTATGATTCTGGCTGGTGGAGAGGGCACTCGTCTGACCGTCCTGTCCGAAAAGAGGGCCAAACCCGCGGTTCCGTTCGCCGGCAAATTTCGGATTATCGATTTCACCATCAGCAACTGCGTCAATAGCGGCATTTATTCCGTCGGCGTTCTCACGCAGTACCGTCCCCACAGTCTTAACGAACACATCGGCATCGGCAAGCCCTGGGATCTGGACCGTCAGCACGGCGGGATCCGCCTCTTGCAACCTTTTCAGGGCCGCGGCGAATCGGATTGGTATGCGGGCACGGCCGACGCGATCCTGCAGAATCTGAACTTTCTCGCCGAACACAACGCGGACACGGCCCTGATTCTCTCCGGCGACCACATCTATAAGATGGACTACGGCCCGATGCTGGACTTCCACCAGCGCAAGGGCGCCGACCTGACGATCGCGGTAATGCCGGTGCCCATTGAGGAGGCGCCCCGTTTCGGCATCATGGAGACGAACTCGGAGGATGAGATCGTCCGGTTCCATGAAAAGCCGGAACAGCCGACCAGCAATCTGGCATCGATGGGCATCTATGCCTTTAACAGCCGCGTGCTGGAACAACGCCTGCAGGAAAAGGGCGCTGACGGCCCCCGCACCGACTTCGGCCAGCACGTCGTCCCCTCCATGCTCGCTGCCGGCGACCGCGTTCTCTCCTACCCTTTCACAGGATATTGGGTCGACGTCGGCACCGTAGACGCCTACTGGAAGACAAGCCTCGAGCTGCTCAGACCCAATCCGGCTCTCGATCTATACACCGACAACTGGCCCATTTCCACCCGTTCCGAGGAACGTCCGCCCGCAAAGTTCGGACCCCAGTCCCAGGTCGTGCAGAGCATGGTGTCCAACGGCTGCGAAGTTCATGGGGTCGTCAAGAACAGCATCTTCAGTCCCGGCGTCTATGTCAGCCCCGGCGCGGTGGTGGAGGACAGCATTCTCATGAATGATTCCTGGATCGGCCCCGGCGCACGCGTGGAACGGGTCATCATCGACAAAGAGGTGATCGTCGGGTTCGGCGCCCGGGTCGGCGGCGCCACTTCCGACGCGCCCCCACCCAATCAGCAGTTTGCCGACAAGCTGGACAGCGGTCACACCGTCATCGGCAAGGGCGCATTCATTCCCGACGGCGCCCGGATCGGCACGAATGTCATCGTCAACGGCGATCGGGGCGAAGAGGATTTTCCACCAAACCTCGTTGTGGAGGACGGTCAAACCATATAGTTTTGGCGTTGCGCCCCTACACAAGCGCACCGCGAGGATTGTTTCCTATGTCTTGTGCATTTGCCATGATCATGGCCGGCGCCGACAACGCCGACCTCAGTGTCCTTACCGAAGTCCGATCCGAGCCGGCCGTCCCCTTTGCCGGCAAGTTCCGGCTGATCGACTTCTCTCTCAGCAACTGTGTCAACAGCGGCATTCACAACGTCGCCGTGCTCACCCAATACCGCCCCCGCAGCCTCAACGATCATATCGGCATCGGCAAACCCTGGGACCTCGACCGCTCCAGCGGCGGCGTGCGCCTGTTGCAGCCTTACCGCGGCGGACCCTACGGCGACTGGCAACGGGGCTCCGCCGACGCCATCCGCCGAAACCTGGACTACGTACTCCAGCAGAAGGAGGCGTGCGTACTGATCCTCTCCGGCAAACATATCTACCTGATGGACTACCGGCCATTTCTTGAGCACCATCAGCGTACAGGCGCGCCGGTGACGATCGCCGTGCGCCGCGTCAGCCGCCACGAGACCCATCGTTTCGGTATCATTTCACAGGATACGGACGACCGCGTCGTCGAGTTCCAGGAGAAGCCGCGGCGCACGCAGCAGAATCTCGCCAGCATGGGCGTCTATGTCTTCAACCGCGACTTTCTCGTAGAGGCGCTGAGCAACGCCAGCGGCGATGACATCGGCAGGGACATCCTGCCGGGGCTGGTGGAACAAGGGCACGTCGCCAGCTACACTTATCCCGGATACTGGGCCGATGCAAGCACGGTCCAGGCCTACTGGGATGCCAATATGAGCCTGCTGGCCGAGGAACCGGCGCTCAACCTCTATGCGCCGGAGTGGGTCGTGCATACGCGCAGCGAGGAGCGCGCGCCGGTCAAGCTGGGGCCAGCCGCAGACGTGGATGGGGCGCTGCTGTCCAATGGCTGTCAGATCGAGGGCGAGGTGAAACGGAGCGTACTGTCCCCCGGTGTGCAGGTGGGTGAGGGAGCCGTCGTCCGAGACAGTGTGATTCTCAACGACTCCGTAATCGAACCAGGCGCGGTCGTGGAGCGCTGTGTGATCGACAAGGAGGCGCGCGTTTGTCGGGACGCGCTGGTGGGCCACTCCGACAACAACAGCCCCAACCCGGAGTTGCCGGCCCGGCTCAACACCGGCCTGACCCTCGTCGGCAAGGGCAGCGTCGTTCCCGCCGGGTCGCGGTTAGGCCGTAATGTCGTAATCCATCCCTTCAGCGGCGCCGACGCATTCGGTAATGGCAATGGCGATGGCGACGGCAAGGGCGTGGAAAGCGGGACAAGCATTGGCCGGAACCTGCGCTAAGCGGAGCCTGCGCTGACCGGAACCGTCGTGAAAGTCCCTGCTCTACCCCTGTTTGGCTCGATACCCAAGTTCATTCAGAAGCGCGACCAGCCGTTCTCTCTGATCGCCCTGGATTTCGATCTCCGCGCCCTTGACCGCGCCGCCGCACCCCAACTTGCCTTTCAGATGCTTCAACAGGCCGCGCTTGCCCACATCCGGGCTCTTCACTCCGGTAATGATCGAAACGGTCTTCCCTTTGCGCCCCTTCCGCTCCAGGCGGACGCGCACCGGCTGGGTTCCCTGGACGGCAAATGGCGCGGCCGGGTTGCGGGGCAGCTCCGGCGGAGGCTGTGCGGGTTCGGGCTGCGGGTCGGTCGAGTAAACGAGCCGCGGATCCGCCCTTTTGGAGAAGCTGCGATCGGACTTCTTTGGCTTGCGTTTGGACATGGTTCGTTCCTTTTCCTCTGGAATCGACTACGATATCCGCGGCGCGGGCGGATTTGGTTTCTGTCCGCTCTTCGACCAGAATGTTGGGCAGAGCCCTGCAAGTGGACAGGTTGATACATCGCTCCCATCCCGAGGAGGTCCGCCATGTGCGCAGACAGCCGGTCCCTCAAACGAACTGTCAGCGGCGAGGTCCGATTGCCGGACCCCATTGACGATGCCATTTTGACGCTCGGCGTACGGATGCGCGATCCGCTCTCGTACCAGGATATCGCGTCGGCATTGGGCATCGCTCGCGCCAATGTGAGCGAAGTCTGCGAGCCGTACAAGGCGCTGTTGCGCACGACGGGAGAAGACGGTCCTGCCCTCACCTATAGGCGACGGTCGTCCCGGAAGGCAGTCCGGCCGCGCGCGATGTGGGAAAATGCGGCATTTGGGAACAGTGGGAGGGAATCTTTTCAGAAACAGCAGATCGTGAACGGCGCTGACCGGCTCGCCGATCCTTTTGAAGATGCCGTCTTGACGCTGGGCGTGCGCCTGACCAATCCGCTTTCGTACGAGGAGATTGCGTCGCTCCTGCAAATTGCTCACGAGGACGCCAGCAGAATCTGCAAACCCTATAGGGAGTTCATGCGCAAGGCAGGGGAATATGGGGTCCGCGGGGTTACGAGGACGGGATAGGCTGCCTGCGACAACTCTCCAACACACGGTGCATACCGGAAGACTGTCCCGGACCCACACTTCCTCAAAAGACGGCCACTCTCAACGCGGCGGCGCTGCGTTGAAAATCTGCCTCAACAGATCAGAGCGTTCTACTTCAGTCGTCCAACGCGGTTGCGCATAGTCCTCTAACACGGCGGTCAGGATCTCCGTGCTGATGACTCTGCCGTCATGGATCGTATGGCGGGCGATCAACGACGTACGCGTCTGCCAGCTCCACATCTGATCGAAGAAGAGATTGCCCAAACCGTAGACGATGATGCCGGGCTTCTCATAGCCATATCCATACGGTTCCATCGCCTGGGGCACGTGACTCTGCACGCCGGTAACGATGTCTGCGCCGACCGCGCGCAGCTCGCGGTACTCCTGCACTTGCCGGTAGATCGGCCCCGGGTTGTAAACTTCCTCATGCTGCAGCTCAACCGCGATCACATCGACTTGGTTGCGGAGCGCCGCGATCCTGGCAAAGATGCGCTCCTTATTTCCGTAGTAGTGGCAGGCGCCCGGCCCGTCCTCGGTCGCCCAGGCAAAGCTGGGATAGTGGGCCAGCGCGGCGAAAAAGGCGAAGCGGTTGCCGTTGTGCTCAAATAACAGCGGCGCGCAAGCCTCCTCCTCATTCAAACCGCTCCCATAGATGGGTATTCCGTTCTTCCGATACCAGGCAATCGACTCGCGCGCGCCCTCCTGTCCAAAGTCGTTGACATGGTTGCCGCTGAGTCCCACGATATCGGCGCCCAGGGCCTCCAGCGCCGCCCAATAGGCGGGACTGCTGCAAAAGATCATGTTGTTCAGAGACGGGTCGACGCTACAGCCTTCCAGAAATGGTACTTCGTTGCTGATGTGAGTAATGTCGGCCGCACGCAGCGTTGACGAGATCACCTGGGCCGGGTAGTCGTAACCCTTTGCCTCCATGCGCGCCGCGGTAACGCGGGCCATGGCCGTGACACCGGTCATGATCAGGGTGGTTAACCGGTTTGGGTTCCGGTTCGTGGGCTCTGTGATCTGCGGTCGCAGGGCCGCGGCCACGGCTTCACTATCCGTACCAAATGCCGACACCACGGCAGTCAGCGGATAGGCGGCCGCGTCAAAGGTGTTGCCGACAATGTTCAAGCCGTTCAGACGCAATACCTTTAGGACGGGCGTAAGGCCTTCGAACGGCACTATCGCAAGGGCGCCGGGCGCCGCCTCCAACACAGCGGGAAGGACGCTGCCGCTGGCCGTCTGCACTGTGCCGGCCGCCTCTTCCCCGAAAATTGCCTCCAGTTCGGATACGTAATCGGCATCAATGATCAACGGGCCGCTGCCCCTGCCCTGCCAGCGCAGCGTCAGCTCCGCCATCGAAACGTCATCCTGAACTGTGGCGAAGGGCGCAACCGCCACCAGGTAGCGGGTATACAACACAGTGCCCGCCTCCCTTGTCCCGGCCACCAATCGGATCTGCACATCGGCGTTGCGCGGCTGATCGAGCAGGAAGACGGTCTTGGGAGCGCCGCCGGACACGATCTCGTCGAGACCGAAGGCCGCGGTGAGCAGCTGACTGAAGTAGCGTTCCGGCAGAGCGGTGTCAAGCGCGACCGTCAACCAACCGTTGCGGCTGTCCGCCTGCCGCGACTCCGGCTGCAGTTGTGTCTCGGAGAGGGTTTCCATCTCCCCGGCGCCCTGCGTCCCGCTCGCAAAACTCGCAATCGATGTTGCCGCGGCCACGCCAATAAGGCCCAGCAGCACAGTGACGAGAAGCCGGCCGGGCCCCTGCAAGTCCGTGACTTCCACTCTGAAAGGAGCGATCCGGGCGGCTGCAAACATCGCTTGCATTGCGCGCATCCACGCTCGAATAACGGGCGATCCGAGCCGCAACTGTTTCTCTATCCGTTTATGGAAGGCGACCAGCCGGTTCAACATTGCCGTTCAACTGCCTGACAGCTACTGAAAGTTAAATTGTGGAGGCCCCTGACACAGAGTCCAATGTCACAGAGTTCAATAACACTAGAGTCCGATGTCACAGAGTCCAAATCAAAAGTATATGGTCAACACCGGCATTGGTCAACATCCGGTTTGCCTCCCGCAGGCGCCGGCAAGGACTGTCAGGAGAGCTACTTCCTCTGGCGGCATCCAGTCTGGCATGCCGTCGTATTCAGGGCGGCTTTCCGCAGATTCGCCGGCGACGCCGTCCATGTCCTGCGGCCGGGCCGCTGATCGGACGTTGACAAACGGGATGCAGTTCGGTACATTGCCGTCGGATTCAATCAGTACGACCGTCTAGTCTCAACGAGTTGTTTGCGCGCGCAGTTCCCGGCAAAGTTTCTCTCTTCAGGAAGGATTCAAACCAAACAGTGTCATAAGGTGTGAAATTGGCTACCGGAACCGTTGGTGAAGTCGTCAAACTGTGTGGAAAACTGGGGATCATCGGCTTTGGCGGGCCGGCCAGCCACATCGCCATGCTGGAAGATGAGGCGGTCGCCCGGCGCAAATGGCTGAGCAGAGAGCATTTTCTCGACCTGGTCGGCGCCACCAATCTGATCCCCGGCCCCAATTCAACCGAAATGATGATCCATATCGGCTATCAGCGCGCCGGCTGGCCCGGCCTGATTGCCGCCGGCATTTCGTTTGTGCTGCCCGCGGTCTTCCTGTCCACGCTAATCGCCTGGGTCTATGTGAAGTTCGGCGCGCTGCCGGCCGTGCAACCGTTCCTGGCAGGCGTGAAGCCCGCGGTCCTGGCGGTCATCCTCGGCGCCCTCTGGCGGCTGGGCCAGACGGCCTCAAAGCCCAAGGAGGCAGCCCGCACACGCATCGCCCTCGCCATTGTCGGGATCGCGGTCGCGGTCGCGGTCTACTTCGGCGCGCCGGTGATCTGGTCGCTGATTGCAGGGGGCCTGCTGGGGATGCTCGCGCTGCGCTCCCTGTCGGGCTGGAGCGGCGCCGCGGCGCTGCTGGCACTGCCGGATAGCGGCGGTGCGCTTCCCTGGGCAGGCCCATCCCCGGCGTCGGCGCTCAAGTGGGCGGCCCTGCTGGCGGCCGCCGCGGTTCCCGCCTTTACCCTCGGCGCGCTCGGACTGTTCTTCCTCAAGGTCGGCAGCGTCCTCTACGGCAGCGGCTACGTGCTCGTGGCCTTTCTCGAAGGCGATCTGGTCCACGAATACGGCTGGCTCACCCAGCAGCAGCTGCTCGACGCCATCGCCATCGGTCAGTTTACACCCGGCCCCGTCCTCTCGACAGCCGCCTTCATCGGCTACGTGCTCGCCGGCATCCCCGGCGCGGCCATCAGCGCCGCCGCCATCTTCGCGCCCTCATTCGTCTTCGTCGCCATCCTCAACCCGATCGTGCCCCGCCTGCGCCGCTCGGCATGGATGGGCGCCTTTCTGGACGCCGTCAACGTGAGCGCGGTCGGCCTGATGGCCGCGGTTCTGGTGCGCCTGACCGGAGACATAGTCACAGCCTGGCCGGCCGCCGTGATTGCACTGCTGGCCGCGGCCGCGGTGCTCCGCTGGCGCGTCACTTCGGCCTGGGTGGTGATCGGCGGGGCTTTGCTCGGGTGGCCGTTGTCGTTGTTGGGCTGATACTGGGCGAGGCCGCCGAACATAGGCGCCCGACCGGGGCGGCACTTCACCGACTGTCATCCTCCGACGCGTCCAAAGCGTCGCCGAGGACGCCGTCGACCCAGTCGGCGTCGTCCAACATTTCCATGTATTTCCAGAGCGCTCTGTCTGCGATTTGCTTCGCCGCCACTGCGGATACGTTCGCGCGATGGCCGGCGTGGATAAGGCGCTCGCGGACTGCGTCCTCGGCTCTGTCGAGAGAGGTATAAGTGGAATGGAATTCACGCAGCAGACCTTGAATGTCCGTCTGCCAGAGCGTATGGATGTGCCAGATGACAGGGTACGTCTTGTTGCTTGTATCGGGCACGATGGCGTACGTTTTTTTTATCTTTGCCATTCTTGGGTCCAGTCTGCGTTGCCGACGGGTTGGAAGCCCTCTCAATTTGCGGTGACAGATTTCACGATACTGTAGTCGGACGATTCGCAGAAGAGAAAACCGATGCTAAAGATAACTCGCGGAACAGTTCGATTTCTATATTGAATCTGCCCTGGCAGGGCGGGCAGTGGGTTTCAATCCCCGCAATTCGAACTATCTTCTTCTCCTGCGACCGCCTCTGCCTCTGCCCTTCCCACTTTTCTCCCGCTCGGCCAGCATCGTCAGCGCCTGCTCCAGCGTAACACTCTGCGGATCCGTCTCCTTCGGGATATTGGCGTTCGTGCTATTGTGGTTGACGTACGGACCGTAGCGCCCGTCGAGAACGCGTACCGATTCACCGTCTTTGGGATGCTCGCCCAGCTCCTTCAGGACTGTGCGCGTGGAGCCGCCCCGTCTCCGGTCCGGCGCCTCCTTGATCATCGCCAATGCACGCGGCAGGTCCACCTCCAGCACATTGTCCGGCGCCTTCAGGCTCACAAACTTCCGGTTATGCACCACGTAGGGCCCGTAACGGCCCACGCCGGCGAGCACCTCCTCACCGTCGTCAGGATGGGTGCCCAGCAGGCGCGGCAGGCTCAGGAGTTGCAGAGCGGTCTCCAGGTCCATCTCCTCCTTCGTCATGCCCTCAAGGAGGCTGGCACGCTTCGGTTTCCCATTGGATTTGCTCTGCCGTTCCTCCGCCGAGGCGACCGCGGCCTTGGGCTTGCCTTTGCCCGCGACAACCAGGGGCGTGAGCGTTTCAGCGGTCTTGGCGCTAAGCCGGGGAACCCGCTCCAATTCCGCCGCCGATGAATAGGGACGGCCTGCGATGATCCCCTTGGCCAGTCCCGGTCCGATCCCCGGCAGCGCGGTCAGTTCCCTGGCCGTAGCCGTGTTGATGTCAACCGGACCAGACGGGGTTCGCGGCTTCTGCTCTCTCGCCCCGTCTTCGCCCAACTGCACGTAGGCGCCGTAACGTCCATCCTTAACCAGAACCGGCTGGCCGCTCACCGGGTCGTCCCCCAGTTTGATCGGCCCCTCCCGCTTTGCACTCACAAGCGCCTCGGCCGCGGCCGCATCCAGGTCCCCTGGCGCAAGGTCATCCGGCAGGCTCACCGTCTGTCTGTCGCCGTTCACCTCCCGCGCCAGAAACGGCCCAAACTGTCCGATCCGCACCTCGACCGGCAGGTCGGGAAAATCGACCCGGCCCGCATGGCGGGGATCGATGACGTTTTCCTTTTCTCTAACCTGGCTTTCCAACCCCTGCTCACTCAGATAGAACTGGTTCAGGTATTCGAGCCAGTCGGCCTCCCCCTCCGCGATGTCGTCCAGCGTCTGCTCCATCTCCGCGGTAAACTTCAGGTCCACCAGCTCCTCGAAGTTGCTCTCGAGGAGCTGCACGACCGCAAACGCAACGAACGTGGGCACCAGCTCCCGCCGCTGTTTGAAGACGTAACCCCGGTTCTGGATCGTGTCGATGATGGTGGCGTAGGTGCTCGGGCGGCCGATACCCTCCGTCTCCAGCGCTCGAACCAGCGTCGCCTCGGTGTAGCGGGCGGGCGGCTTCGTGGCGTGCCCCACCGCATCCAGTTTGCGGCAGTCCACCTCTTCATTTTTGGCCAGCGCCGGCAACGGCGATTCCTGGTCCTCGATGGCGGCATCGGGATCGTCGGAGCCTTCAACATAGGCACGGAAGTATCCCGGGAAGAGGATCTCCCGTCCCGAGGCGCGGAAGAGCGCCTCATCCGCCGCGTCCTTTTGCGACTGCCCTGTTGCGCGTATCATCACGGTCGTTGTACGCAAGCGGGCGTTCGCCATCTGCGTCGCCACGGTCCGCTTCCAGATCATGTCGTAAAGGGTCGCCTCGTCGCCGGAGAGCGGAAGCGTTTCCAGAGGCCGCATCGCGTTGCCGGCCGGCCGGATGGCTTCATGCGCCTCCTGGGCACCCTTCGACTTCGTCCTGTACCGCCGCGGTTTCTCAGTCAGATACCGTTCGCCGTAGCGCTCCTGCACACGCCGCCGCGCCGCGTTCACCGCCTCGTCGCTCAGATGCACGGAATCGGTGCGCATATAGGTGATGTAGCCGTTTTCGTACAGGGACTGCGCCACCCGCATCGTGCGCCGCGCGCCCCACCCTTTCTTGCGGTTGGCCTCCTGCTGAAGGGTGCTCGTCGTAAATGGCGGCGACGGCGAGCGGGACTGTTCCGAACTCTCGGTCGAATGCACGATCCAACTGCCGTCTTGCAGGCGCTGCCGCAACGCCCTCGCCTGTTCTTCATCCAGCAGCAGAACGTCGCCGCTGCCCTCGCTTGGGTGCGTCTTGACCCGCTTAGCAGCCGCGATCTTTCCCGTAGACTCATCGAAGTCCCGTCCGGCGGCCACCCGCGTTCCGTTCACCGAAACCAGCGTGGCCTCGAAACGGTGCGCCGCGCTGTCAGGGCGTTTGTTAAGTTGCGCTTTCAGATCCCAATAGGAACCGCTTACAAATGCCCGCCGTTCCCGCTCCCTCAGCACCAGCAGCCGCACCGCCGCGCTCTGCACGCGGCCGGCCGACAGCCTGGGCGCGATCTTCTTCCACAACAACGGCGAGATCGTATACCCCACCAGGCGGTCGAGAATGCGGCGCGTCTCCTGCGCCCGCACCAGATCGTTGTCGATCGAACGCGTCGACTTCAACGCCTGCTCGATGGCCTCCCGCGTAATCTCGTGAAAAATCATCCGCCTGACCGGAACTTTCGGCTTCAGCACCTCATAGAGATGCCAGCCGATACTCTCCCCTTCCCGGTCCTCGTCCGTGGCGAGCAAGACCTCGTCCGCCCCTTTCAAAGCCGACCTCAGCTCGGAAACGACCTTCTTCTTGTCCGAGGGAACGACATATAGCGGCTCGAACTCATCCTGTACCTTGACTCCGAGGCGCGCCCAGGGTTCACCCTTCACCTTCGCGGGAACCTCGGCGGCAGAGGCGGGCAGATCGCGCACGTGCCCCATGCTGGCCTTGACTTCATATCCCTTTGGCAAGAAACCGCGAATCGTTCTGGCCTTGGTCGGCGACTCTACAATGACTAGTTTCGACATTCTTCTTCTTGTGGCTGATGGTTTGTGAACAGTGACTGAACGCAGTGAGATTCTACCGATTCCGGTCCTACCTGCATTTCAGCCGAGATAGAATACACAAGAACATTGACGCGGGCAAGTGAAATGATATGGAAATGGCGCGCTTCCCGTGCGCTCCCGGCAACTCGTACAAGGGCCGTACACTTGTCGTCATGCGCTCGTAAGGGCGCCCCAGCCCCAAGTTGCCACCCGCCCAAAGGGTATCGCCCAGCCCATTATTGCAGCGTGACGACAATTACAGTCCATCCTCCATATCCTCCTCAATCATAGTTCAGGCAACTTGCAGCGAATGTCGGGGGGGAGCATCCTGATCTCGCTACTCGTTGACAGCCCGATTCCTTCGGCATATACTGAATACGCCTCCACACCACTTATCCGCAACACTTATCCGAAACACACCCGGGAGACGGATCTGTGATGGTACATAAGAGTAGGCGACTCAACCCTGCCTTGCATTTGAGGAAGAGAGCTTTCAGTCTGCGGCCGTTCCCGGCCGCCGCTGTTTTGTTTGCCCTGTTCTGCCTCGTATTCAGCGGCTGTGCCCCGAACTACGATCTTCTCAGCCTGACCGTGCCGGCTTCGGTCCAGGTGGGGCAGTTCAGTCCTGAAGCCGGTCAGTGTGCCGACCAGTTCATAACCCACGACCTCCCTCACATCACGACGACCGCCGACGGCATCATCCGTATGTACGAGGCCAACGGCGCCGGCGTTGCCATCAACGATCTCGACAATGACGGCGACCTCGATCTGGTCCTCGGCAACTACGACAACCCCAACTCGATCTTCTGGAACGAAGGGGACCTGAACTTCCGCCAGGAACTGATGCCGGTCGGACGCACGCGCGCCGTGAACGCAGTCGATGTGGACGGGGATGGCTGGACCGACCTCGCGCTGACACGCGTCGGCGGCGCGATCAATTTCTGGCGCAATCGCGGCGCTGAGCTGGCCGCCGGCGAGCCCGGCCGTTTCGTACAGGAGTTCGTCAACGGACTTGCCAAGCCCGCCTATGCCATGGATTGGGCCGATTTGGACGCCGACGGCGACCTGGACGCCGTTACCGCCTCCTACGACATCGGGCTGCTGACCGAGCTGGGCAACGAATATCTGCTCAAAGACGAGGCCGGGGTCTATATCCACTGGAATGAGGCGGGCGAATTCCGCGCCCAGCGGCTTGCCGAAGAGGCCCAGGCCCTGGCCATCGCCCTCTGGGATGAAGACGGCGACGGCCGGCTCGACCTTCTGGTCGGCAACGACTTCGCCTTGCCCGATCAGTTCTGGCGCAACCACGCCGACGGCTGGCAGCCGGCGTCAGTCTTCCCCGAAACCACGCACAGCACGATGAGCTTCGACCTAGGCGACGTGGATAATTCCGGCCGCGCCGCGCTCTTTGCCAGCGACATGAAGCCGCCCGATACAGACCCCGAAACGATGCGCGCATGGGCGCCGCTGATGGAGGCGGAACACCCGCCGCTGCCGGCCGGCGACCCCCAACGCATGGAAAACATGCTCCTTGTGGCCGACAGGGACGGCGCTTTCCGCAATCTTGGACGTGACCGCCAGCTCGACGCCACCGGCTGGAGTTGGGCCAGCCTTTTCGGCGACCTCGACCAGGACGGTCAACTCGATCTCTACATCGTCAACGGCTTTGCCGAGTCGACGACCTTCGCCCATATGGACGATCATGAGCTGGTCGAGCGCAATCAGGCCCTGCGCAACACCGGCGGCCGGTTCGAACGAATGCCGGACTGGGGGTTGGGCAGCGAACGCGGCGGACGCGGCGCAGCCCAGGGCGATCTCGACGGTGACGGCGACCTCGATATCGTCGTCAATAACCTGCGGGGCAAGGCCCAGTTGTTCGAAAACCGCCTTTGCGGCGGCGCCTCACTCCAGGTCGAACTGCGGCAGCCCGGCAGCGCCAACCCGGCAGCCATCGGCGCTACAGCCTTTCTCGAGATGCCCGCAGGCCGCCTGCGCCGCGATGTACGCGTAACCCGCGGCTACCTTTCAAGCGACCCCGGCCAACTCCACTTTGGCTTTCCCGCCGATACCGAGCCGCGCCTCCTGCTGATCCGCTGGCCCGATGGCCAGTGGTCAACGGTCTCTGGGCCCGCCTCGGGGCAGCGGCTGACAGTGTCCAGAACGGACCTTGGGCAGGAGTAGCGCGTTACGGCACGCAGCCCCGCTGCGCGAAATGAGTATCAAATACCGACCGAGTCAATGTGGAAGAATAGAAATGTCGGAATCCAAAGCCCGTAAAGCCGCAATCGAAAAGATCCGCCGCCTGCCGCAGCAGGTCGAAGATATGGTATCCGGGCTTTCACCGCAGGAACTGACCGCCAAACCACTGGCCGATGAGTGGACCGTGGCCCAGAACGTCCATCATCTTGCAGATTCTCACATCAACAGCTATGTGCGCTGCAAACTGATGGCAACCGAAGACAACCCGACCCTCAAGCCCTACGACGAGGGCGCATGGGCCTTGCTCGCCGACGGCAGCAGCGCCGACCTGTCCGATTCCCTGGCCCTGTTGAAGGCGCTTCACGCGCGTTGGGTCCAGTTCTGGGAGAGTTTGCCGGATGACGCCTGGCAGCGCACCGGTATGCACCCGGAAAGCGGCCCCGTCACCTTAGCCAGGCAACTTGAGTTGTACGTCGAGCACGGCGAAGCACACGTGGACCAGATCCGCCGCACGCTGGCCGCAAGCAAAAAGTAGCCAGGCGCGCAGGATGCCCTGCCGGATATCGGGGACGGCCACACGAGTTTCGTAAGAATTCACACAGAATCGACCGCCGCACAGGTGATAATGTACTTAGGGATAATGTACTAATTGTCTGAGCGATAGGAGAAAGCATGGGATCTGCAGAAGCAGTGTATGATCTGCAAAAGGAACAGGCAGGGCAAAACAAGGATCGTACTGCGCCGGTCAATCCCCTCGCGCCGGATGAAGGGCGTCGTGTCTCCCTGGAAGAGTACTGGGAAAAATGGTACGAGAACCCCTACCCGGACATCGACGTCAGCTACGAATGGAACAACGGCATATTGGAGGCAAAGCCCTTGGCCAATGCGCCCCAAATCGAACTTGGAGTCTGGTTCCTTTTCCTGCTCGGTCAGTATCTCTACTCGCATGACATCGCACAACTGATCAATCTGGAGACGGGCTTTGTCCTCACAATGGAGGACGTAACCGAGCCGTCAGGGATCCGCAAGGCCGTCCGCAAGCCGGACATCGGCATCATTTTGAACAGTAACCCTGTCCCCTGGGGACGCGTAGATCAGCGCTCCTTTGCCGGGGTCTGCGACGCCGTCGTCGAATTCCTCTCCGATTCCACGCAGGTCGAAGTCCTGCGGGATACGCAGGAGAAGAGGCGCGACTACGCGCTGGCCGGCGTGCAGGAGTACTACATTCTCGACCCCACCGGCGAACACATGCATTTTTTTCGCCTGACACCGGACGGTCAATATGAAGAGATCCAACCCGACGCCAGCGGGGTGATTCGCTCTCAACTGCTGCCCGGCTTCCAGTTTCGGCACAGGGATCTCTATGAACTGACCGTGCTGGAGGAACTCGCGCTCGACGAGGTGTATGCGGGGTTTGTGCTTCCCAAATACGGGGAATCCGTAGCCGCCCGCCGGCAGGCCGAGCAACGAGCCGACGCCGAAGCGGCCGCCCGCCGGCAGGCTGAGCAACGAGCCGATTCCGAAGCGGCCGCCCGCCGGCAGGCCGAAGAGCGGTTGCAGTCACTTGAAGCCGAACTGGCCCGCCTGCGCCGCGGGTCGTCTTGAACGTAATTTGCCAACCCGCTTTTTCCCGGAGAAGAGACCACTCCGGTCGGGTCCGAAAGGTCGCCGCGGACTGCGTTTTCAGCCGCGCCGGGAGCCCGAGAAGTGTTTTCTTGCGCTTGAATTGCAGTCCAGAGTCCTGTACAATAGGCAGACTGCGCATCCAGCGATAATTCGGCAGTAGACACAACCCCACCGCGCTCCTTTCGAGCGGGAGCGCATCCGACCATTCATTCGCAGTTTCAGACGTATTCAGGGAGGAAACGAATGCAGAACCGACAATGGCAGAACCGCTTCAGTTTCAAAGCGCTGATTGTCCTGGCGCTGGCCGCCCTGCTTCTCTCTGCCTGCGCCCCCATAGCACCGGCAGCTGATAGCGGCATGGAGATGGCCGACGAAGGCCCGGTAACCATTACCTGGGCAATGTGGGGCAGCCCCGCGGAGGTCGCGACCCATCAATCAGTGGCCGATGCCTTTATGGAAGAGCAGTCCGACATTGTCATCGAGATTCTGGCCGAACCCTGGGGCGACTACTTCACCAAGATCAAGACCCTCTGGGCCAGCGGTGACTCGTCGGTCGTTCCCGATGTCCTCTTCCTCTCGCCCATCGTGAACTATGCGTCCGAGGGCGTGCTGGAAAACCTCGACCCGTGGATCGAGGCCAGCGGCTACAACGTCGACGACTACTGGCCGTCTCTGCTGCAGTACGCCATGTACGATGGCAGCGTTTACGGTTTCCCGCGCGACATCGGCCTCGAGGTCCTCTACTACAACAAGGACATTTTTGACGAGGTTGGCGTCCCCTACCCCGATGACACGTGGACCTGGGACGATCTTGCAGCTGCAGCAGAGCAGTTGACCGTGGTCGAGGACAGCGGCCGCGTCTCCCGCTATGCACTCGGCATGGAGGGCGGCAAATGGATGATCTGGGTAATGCAGAAAGGCGGCATGGCCCTGGACGACATGCGCAACCCCTCCAGCTGTGCTCTGAATGAGCCGGGAGTGGTGGAGGCCGTGCAGTTCTTTAAGGACATGATCGATAACAACTACTTCATGCCCCCGGCCAATATGAGCCAGGCGGGTGGTGACGCCGCTGTCTTCCAGAGCGGCCAGGTGGCGATGATCATCCAGAACGCCAGTCGCGTCTCTGCCTTCAACGCCGCCGGCATGAACTACGATGTCTCGGTCATCCCGATTCCCGCTGACGGCCATCGCGCCTCCGCAGCCGGCGGCGCGGCCTGGGTCATGAGCGCCCTCAGTGACAACAAGGAAGAGGCCTGGACTTTCCTGAGCTGGCTCCAGAGCACCAACGGCGGCCAGCGCATCTACACGGCCTCCGGTGAGATCCTCCCTGCCCTGCAGTCCACCGCCAAATCAGACGCCTTCCTGAACAGTGGGCAGCCGCCGGCCAACCGCCAGGCTTTCATCACCGAAGGTGAGAACGCCCGCATGGGTCGCATCGGCTACTTTGTCGAATGGAGCCAGATAGGCGGATCATTCATTAATCCCGGTCGCGATCAGATCCTCATCGGAGAGGTCTCTGTCGCTGATGGACTGAATTCCATCTGCGAGCAAGTGGACGCCTTCCTTGAAGAGAACGGATTCCCGAAGTAGGCTCAAACGACCGGGGCTCAAACGACCGGGAGCAGCAGCCAGTAGCCGGTTACCAGACCGGCTACTGGCTGCCTGCCACGCGCCAATGACGCCATGACTGCGTCCACATCCTCCCATAGCTCTCTGCCGCGCTGGCGGCGCTACCAGCCGGACCAGCAGTGGGAAGCCTACCTGTTTCTGCTGCCCAGTTTTGCCGGGTTTCTGATCTTTGTGGCCATTCCTGTGGTCGCATCCCTGGCCCTCAGCCTTTTTGAGTGGTCTCTGCTATCCCCGCCAGAGTTCGTTGGCTTCAAAAACTATACGCAGCTTCTCGCCAGCGACCTGGTCTTTCGCAAAGTCCTTTTCAATACATTCTACTTCATCGTCACGATCGTTCCCCTTCAGCTTGCATTCGGCCTGCTGCTCGCGGTGGCGCTTAACCAGGGTTTGCGCGGGCTTGAAGTCTACCGCTTGATCTATTTCATGCCGGTCGTGACGACGATCGTGGCCGCTGCCCTTGTCTTTCAGTGGTTTTTCAACCGCGATTTCGGCATTCTGGCTGCGGCCATCTGGGAACTGGGTTCGAAGACCGGCCTTCCCATCCGCCCGCCGGACTGGCTCAACGATCCGGATTGGGCAAAACCGGCGGTCGTAATCCTGACCCTGTGGAAGAACACCGGCTTTACCATGGTTATCTACCTGGCCGCCCTGCAAGGCGTACCGGCTGAACTTTACGATGCCGCCAAGGTCGACGGCGCAAGCGCCTGGCAACGCTTCCGCTCTGTAACCTTTCCCATGGTCAGTCCCACCACCTTTTTCCTTATGGTCATCCAGATGATCGGCGCCTTCCAGCTTTTCAGCGAGGCGTTTGTCATGACGCAGGGTGGCCCGGCCCAGGCCACGCTGACGATCGTTTACTATATCTACCAAATGGCCTTCGAATTCCAACGGATGGGGAGAGGAGCGGCCGTCGCCTGGGTGCTGTTTATCTTCATCTTTATCTTTACCCTCGTGCAGACGCGCCTGCAAAGACGCTGGGTACACTACGAAGCGGGCGAGGATTCGTGACCACAACCACGCCTGCCTCTATCCGCCCGGGCGCCGCGCCAGGCCCGACTTTCAAAGTGGGGTACCTTGCGCTTCATGCCGCCTTGATCCTGGGCAGTGTCGCCATGCTGCTGCCCTTCGGCTGGATGCTGGCAACCTCACTGAAGTCGCCGCCGCAGATCTTCACCTACCCTCCCTCCCTCGTTCCCGACCCTGTCGTCTGGCGGAACTACCTGGACACAGTGCAGGCGATGCCTTTCGGGCGTTTCTATTTGAACAGCCTCTTCGTGGCCGTGAGTGTGACGACCCTTCAGATCCTCACCTCTTCGCTGGCCGCCTTCGCCTTCGCCCGCCTGCGCTTCCGCGGCCGCGAGGCCCTCTTTCTCGTCTACCTGGCGACGCTGATGATCCCGTTCCATGTGACGATGATCCCCAACTTCATCCTCATCCGCTTCCTGCGCTGGTTCGACACCTTTTACGCTCTTATCGTCCCCACTGCCTTTTCCGTATTTGCCGTCTTTCTGCTCCGTCAGTACTTCCGCGGCATCCCCGCCGAACTGGACGAGGCCGCACGTATGGACGGCGCCTCCTCCTTCCGCATCTGGGGCCAGGTGATCATGCCTCTGAGCGGGCCCGTGCTGGCCGCATTGACGATTTTCGTTTTCCTCGGCTCGTGGAACGACTTCCTCTGGCCGCTGGTCGTCTCCAACTCTCACGCCACCCGCACGATTCCGGTCGGCCTGGCCACCTTCCGGGGTCAGTACAACACGGACTGGCACCTCCTCATGGCGGGCTCCGTGATCGCACTGCTGCCGGTGCTGTTGGTCTATGTCTTCGCCCAGAAACGCTTTGTCGAAGGAATTACCCTCTCCGGTATGGGCGGTCGCTAGCGGCTGCCCGCCCGCCAGCTGCCGGTCGTTCCGCTCCACCCACCTGCCCATCTTGCAGACACATTCCTGCCGAGATTTGCCATCGAACAAGCACTCCGATTGAATATACATATGACAGAGCAGATCGGCGTGATCGTCAACTCAAATTCGCATATCGACTACGTCTGCCGGCTCTACGGCCCTCTGGAAAGGGAGCGGCGGCCGCCGCCGGACGCCTACGCCTTCGGTTCCTTCGTTGCTATTTCTTTGCCTCCCCCTCCTGCAACCTCTCCGGACACGGGGCAAGGCTCCACGGCAGACGCGCCATGCCTGATCGGCGTTGTCTACAATTCAATGCTCGTCAATCCAAACTTTACCAACCTGGGACCCCGGCTCACCTCCAACTCTGAGCAGACCGTGTTCAGCCCGGACCTGATTGACGAGACCGCTATTCTGGTCGGTCTGCTGGCCCTGGGCTGGCAAGACAAATCCGGCCCGCAGCAGGGGACCCCGCGGCCGTCCGCCGAGGTCGGCGCGACCGTACGCAATCTGACTGACGAGGAGATCAGGCAGTTCCACCGCGACGAGAACGGGCGCCTCACTCTGCGCTATGCGGCTACGCTCCTCGCCCACAACAGTCCGCTGGTCCCTGCCCTACTGCTCCAGATCATCGACCGATTGGATACTCTCGTCCCCCAGGAACAGGCCATCCTTCAGGTCATGCGCAACAATATTGCCTGGAAGTCCATCGTGCAGCCGGCCGGATGAGCCGGGAAGCGGCCCCAGAAACCACCTGACACACGCAACCAACCATGCCCTCATCAGCCATCGGCACTGTCAAAGGACCAGGGGAAACCCTTCACGAATTTACATTCATCGCGCCCGATCCCGACCGCCAACTCAAGCATGGCGAGTTCGTCTACTACACGGCCCCCGTCGACGGCAGCGAACGCCAGATCCTGGGCCGCATCACCGCCCGCGCCGCGGTCAAGCTCTTCCCCGATATTTTCATGGCCGACCCCTCCGTGCCGCCCCACACGCTCGCCGCCATGCTGGGCTATGAGAGCGACGCCACCGAGCTCTTCGAGCTCACGGTCACTGTCCTCGGCTACTACAACGAGGACCTCCTCGACTTCACCAATCCGCGCGTGCCTCCGCAAGGCGGCGCGCCGGTCTTTATCGCCGCAAACGAGACGCTCACCGACCTGCTTAGCCGCGGACGTCAGGGGGAGCTCGGCAGCGCATACATCGGCGATCTGCTCAGTCGCGATCCCGGCGCCGTGCCCGTCGCCCTTGACGTGCGCGGCTTCACCAGCACGCATCTCGCCATCATCGCCAGCACCGGCAGCGGCAAGAGCTATCTTGCCGGCGTCCTCCTCGAAGAGCTGATGATGCCCTACAACCGCGCCTCAGTCCTGGTGATCGACCCTCACGGCGAGTACGACACTCTGCAGCAGGTTCAGAATCTGGAGAGCTTCCGCGAACACGGCTACAGCCCGAAGGTCCGCATCTTCCGTCCCCACGATCTGCGCGTGCGCATCAGCAGCCTCAGCCTGCCCGACCTGCGCTATCTGCTGACAAACCTGTCCGAGAAAATGCACTATCAGCTGGGACGCGCCTACCGATACGCCCAACGCACCTGGGGTGAAGACAGATATACTTTGGAGCAGCTGTACAGGGCCGTCCGTGAGGTGGGGGACGGCGCGCAGGGGGAGAATGAAGCCGCGGATGAGGACCCCACCACCGGCGCCCTCATCTGGCGGCTGGGCGCAGCCCTGGGCGGAAGCGGCATCTTTCACGACTTTGAAAATATAGAACTGGATGAAATGTTCCAGCCGGGGATGTGTACACTGGTCCAGCTGAACGAAGTCGAACCGAGACAGCAGCAGGTGATCGTCGCTGCCCTTTTACGTCGCGTCTACCAGGCCCGCATCGACACCGAGCGGGGCAAACTCCAACGGGGAGACCGCAACCACGTGCCTTTCCCCGTTTTCTGTCTGCTCGAAGAAGCCCACAACTTCGCGCCCGCCAATGCTGATGCCGTCAGCTCGGACCAGCTCAAGATCATCCTCAGCGAGGGCCGCAAGTTCGGGGTCGGCGCCGGTCTCATCTCCCAGCGGCCCGGCCGTCTCGATAGCGACGTGCTCAGCCAGTGCATGACCCAGTGCATCATGCGCATCACCAACCCCATCGACCAGAACCGCATCGCCGAATCGGTCGAAAGCGTCGGCCGCGACATGCTCAGGGAGTTGCCCGCGCTCAGTAAAGGCCAGGTCATCGTCAGCGGAGCCAGCGTCAACACGCCCCTGATGCTGCGCGTGCGCACCCGACGCACGGAACACGGGGGCGAAGACATAAACGCGCCCGCTCAGTGGCGTCAATGGTTCGAGAACGAGCAGCCCGCCCAGGCCGCCGACAGCGCGCTCTTCGCAGAAAAGGAGCTTGAACGCGATGAGGATGGTATGTTGTGGGCTTGATTCCGCTCACGCCGGCGAATTGTTACCCTGGTAGCGGGCGCCCCCACAGCAGCGTGCCGGCGTACCGATGCGTAATCATGCCGTCCCCACCATCGGTATGGCGCGTCGCGATCTCAGCGAACAGCGCGTCAGCCTCTGCCGCCTCCTTCGGGTCCATCCGATCCCGTGAAAAGCCGTTGCGGGCATGGATGCTCTCCACCCACTCGCCGACAGGCTGCCGCCATTCGATCACGTCGGTCTGCGCGCCGCCCATCAGCCGGAACAGTCCCCGCTCCTCCAGCTCAGCCAGAATCCCCGCCGCACTGTAGGGCGCAAAATCCTTGTTCATCGAATAGCGCGCCAACAACGGACCCAGCTCCTTTCGCATCCAGTCCGGCCTCTCATGTTCCATCCCCACGGCAACAAACAGCCCATCCTCCGCCAGCAGCCGCGCAAAGCGCGGGAAAGCCGTGTCCCAATTGAACCAGTGCAAGCTCGCCCCCGCGGTGATCAGACAGTAGGGCGGGTCGACAGCCGCCGACTCGATAGGCCCTTCAATCCAGCGCAGGCCCGGATGATCTCCGCCCGGCAGCCGCTTGCCCTCCCGAATAGCCGCCACTGAGAAGTCCACCGCATCCAACCTGTCCACCAGCGGCGCCAGCGGCCGCGCCACAAATCCAGTCCCGCAACCAGCGTCCAGGACCGCCCGCGGCCTGCAGTTCGCCGGCAGCAGTTCTACCAGCAGGTCGAAAGTAGCCGCCGGATACTGGGGGCGGTACCGGTAGGCCCGCACGACGCTTTCGTCCTGAAAGATACTTGAGTACTCGAAGCGAAACTGACCGGGCCTCCCGCTCATTTCAGGACCTCCGGCTCACCCCAGGAGCGCACCCGTTCCCCCCGCAGAAAGCTGCTGATAAATCCTGCCTGGGGATGCTGCACCTCCCATGCTTTCTCCTCGGCCAGCTTCCTGTCGTAGTTGACCGCCCGGTGCTCCACCCGGTATCCGTTCTCATCCGCCTCCATGATGACATAAGTAGCCCGCAGGCTGGGGATAAGCGGGTTGCCGACACTGCCCGGGTTGAGCACATGCACGCCGTTCAGATGGAAATTCTGCGGCCAGTGCGTATGGCCCACACACACGAGGTCCGCATCGCAGCCCTCCAGCCGTTCGCTCATCTCGCTGTCGCTGTACCAGGGCACAAAACCGTGCCCGTCGTCTCTTCCCGGCGACGCATGCACCAGCAGGGCACGGCTGCCATTCGGCAGGGTGATTCTCTGCTCCAGCGGCAGATCCAGCATAAAGGGCAGATGGCCCCCGGCAGCCATCGCGCCCGCGGTCCACGAAAACGATTCCAGGATCCCAATACAGTCGCGCAGCAGCGAAAGGTCGGTCATTTCCTCCACCGGCGTCGCCAGCGGCCTCGCTCCCGTCGTCAGATAGCGCTCCGAATTTCCCCGCACGATGCGGGCGTTGTTCAGGCTGAGCACCCGCTCCATCACCTCCAACGGCTGTGCCCCCGCCGCCGCCAGATCACCCAAAATCCAGTACTCGTCAACGGCTTCCCGATCGTCGGATTCAATATCGGTAAGGACCGCGTCCAGCGCCACGCAGTTGCCGTGAATGTCTGAGAGAATTGCTATTCGCATAGTTGGACAGCGCCTCCTGCCCCCAACACGCATTCGTTATCTTTCCCTGCCAGGTTCCAGAATTGGCCCTGGGCGGGCCGGTTGGGAGGAATATGATAGAATGATGTCAAACTGCACAACTTCCTATTGTAGCACACCAGCAGGCCCATTGTTCCCGAACAAGCCAAGGATTACGGATTCAAATGGCTGCGTCGCCCGGTCGCCAGCAGACAAACGGCGCTGCGAAGTATACAGATTCGGAGAATGTACAGCGGCGCCCCGCCGGCATGAGGGCCTCCGTCGCGGACCTTCCCCGAGAGATCCGGCTGGCCGCAGCGCGCATTCGCCCTCACATTGTCGAGACGCCGCTGAGCCTGTCCCCCACACTGTCCGAACGCAGCGGCGCCCAAGTCTACCTCAAGCTGGAGAACCGCCAGCACACCGGCTCTTTCAAACTGCGCGGCGCAACCAACAAGCTCCTCAGCCTCTCAGCGAAAGAGAGCGCCCGCGGCGTTGTAACCGCTTCCACCGGCAACCACGCTCTGGCCGTAGCTCGCGCCGCCGCCCAACTTGATATCGCCGCCACCATCTATCTCCCGGAAGCGGCTTCTCCCCGCAAAACAGAAAAACTGAGGGCCTTTCCGGTCGCGCTCTGCCGCGTCCCCGGTGACGCCCTCAACGCCGAAATCAGCGCCCGCCAAGCCGCCCAGCAACGCAACCAGCTCTTCATCTCTCCCTACAACGACCCGCACATCATCGCCGGCCAGGGCACGATCGCCGTCGAGCTGCTGCGTCAGCAGCCGCGCCTGGACGCAGTCTTCGCCACCGTCGGCGGCGGCGGCCTGATGGGCGGCCTGGCAAGCTGTCTCAAAGCATCCCACAGCACCATCCAGACGATCGGCTGCCAGCCCGAAAATTCTGCCGTTATGCTTGCCTCCGTGCGCGCCGGCCGCATCGTCGAAACCGAAAGCCTGCCCACCCTCTCCGACGGCAGCGCCGGCGGCATCGAACCGCATTCCGTCACCTATGACCTCTGCCAGAACTATGTCGATCACTGGCTGACAGTCAGCGAAGCCGAGATCGCGACCGCCATGCGTCTCGTTTACCGCGAATCCGGTGCGTGTATCGAAGGCGCTGCCGGCGTGGCCGTAGCGAGCCTGCTGAAGGCCGGCAGGCGTTTCGCGGGACAGCGGCTGGCCGTCGTCATCTGCGGCGGCAATGTGGATTCAGATACGCGGCAACAGGTCTTGGAACAGAGAAACTAGAGAGGATACTGCGAGGAAATTACCTATGCCGAATCCCTTTCGCCTCGGCTTTCTAAGCCATCTGCGCGGGCGCGCAGACGCTGAGCGGGCCTACCGGGAAAACCTGGAGATCTTTGACGCCGCCGACCGGCTGGGCTTTGACGCCGTGTGGGTCGCCCAGCACCATTTCAAAGACCTGGGCGGCATGTTACCCTCCCCATTCCCGTTCCTGGCGGCGGTCGCCCAACGCACACGGCGGCTGCGTCTCGGCACCTCGATCATCGTACTTCCCTTTGAGCATCCCCTGCGCGTCGCCGAAGACGCCGCCGTCGTCGATACGATCAGCAACGGACGCCTGGAGTTGGGCGTCGGCAGCGGCAGCGACGCCGACGAATTCGAAGCCTTCGGAGTGGCCATTGACAGCCGTCACCAGCGCACCACCGAGGCTCTCATGACGCTGAAGAGAGCGCTCGCCGGCGAAACGCTGGGAGAGGACAATCAACGCCTGCGCCCACCCGCCCCCACGCTGGGCGACCGCCTCTGGCTGAGCGCGCTCAGCATTCGCGGCGCACAGTACGCGGCCCAAAACGACGCCGGCCTCCTGCTCAGCCGCTTTGTCGGCAGCGAGGAACAGGCGGCGGGCCAGGAGCAGGAGCCGGTTGCGGTCGCCTTTCGCGAGGCCTGGGGCGAGCGCCCCTTGCCGCCCCGCGTCGGCCTCTCACGCGGCATCTACCTGGGCAGCGACCGCAAGGACGCCCTGAGCCAGATCGAAAAATACGCGATGGGAGGCATCCCGCCCGATCTCACCCCCGAAGGCTTCTGCCAGCGCACTCACATCGCCTACGGAGCTCCGGAGGACGTTGCGGCCCGTTTGGTCGCCGACCGCGTCCTACCCTACACGACAGACTTGATCCTCCAATTCGACCCCATTCATCCACCTCTCGAAAGAATCCTCGAGATGCTCGAACAGGTCGCCAAGGAGGTTGCGCCGGCCCTCGGCTGGCGCCCCGCCGAACACTGATTACTAACCACTAGCTATTGCAGTTTAGCTTGTGCAGTTTCACCCCAGCCAGCGTTTGCGGCGCTTGTAGTGCTTTACGTCCCGGTAGCTCTTGCGCCCGCCCACCTGCGTCAGGCCCAGGTAGAACTCCTTGATATCGGCGTTTTCGGCCAGCTGCTCCGCCGGCCCGTCCAGCACAATCCGCCCCGTCTCCATCACATAGGCATGGGAAGCTGAGCGCAGCGCCACGTTCGCGTTCTGCTCGACCAGCAGCATCGAGACTCCCGACTCCTTGTTGATGCGCCGGATCACCTCGAAGATCGACTGCACCAGCAAAGGAGCCAGCCCCAGGCTCGGTTCGTCCAGAAGCATCAGCCTGGGCTTCGCCATCAGCGCCCGGCCAATCACCACCATCTGCTGTTCGCCGCCCGACAGGAAGCCGGCCGTGCGGCCGCGGAACTCCGCCAGGCGAGGGAAAAAGCCGTAAACCTCGTCCAGGTCCCTCCGTAAGACCGCGTCGCTTGTCCTGCGGAATATCGCGCCCGTGCGCAGGTTCTCCTCCACCGTCAGATGCTCAAAAAGCCTGCGCCCCTCCAGCAACTGCACAATCCCCATCTGAACGATCTCGTCGGGCGATTTACCGTCGATCCGCTCGCCATTCCACTCGATGCTCCCGCGCGTGACCTCTCCCTGCTGGGTGCGCAGCAGGCCCGAGATCGCCTTCAGCGTCGTCGATTTGCCCGCTCCGTTGGCGCCCAACAGCGAGACGATCCGCTTCTCCGGCACCGTCAGCGAAATGCCCCGCAGCACCAGGATTACATCACTATAGACAACTTCGATATTGTTGATCTGCAACATAAACGCGAAGGCGCCGGTGACCGCAGCCTCCGGCGGCCACCGGCTATTGGAAACTGACCACCGCGGCTATTCTGACGCCGGCCGCGTGTCCGGCAAGGTCACGAAGTCCTGAACGACGACGAAGTCGATACTGCCGTCCTCCAAAATCCGGGCCTGCCGAACCTGGGCCTTGTTCGGGGCCCGGTTGCTTCCTTCCACATTCATCTCAAACACGCCGGCCGCGCTGATTGTCCCCATCTGCTGCATCGCCTTCAAGAACTCGGCGCCGTTCAGGCCGTCGAAACCGACATTGTTCAACGCCACCGTCAGCACGTCCGCGATCCCGAACATTGCGCTGTAGAGGAGCAGGTACGTGAACGCCTTATCATGTTCAGGGTATCCCTTGGCCGCGAAAGTCTCCAGGGCCTGCTGCACGCCCGGCGCATCGGTGTCGGTCCACCACAGGTAGGGGAATACTCCGTAGTAGCCGGCGGCAAGCGGCGCATTCTCGCCCAGGATGTTGAGTACGTCGCGGTTCATGCCCCAGTTCACGCTGCCCAGCACCACCTGATCGTAAAAGCCCATTGCGTGCAGGGTGCTGATAACCTGGACGATGCTGAACGACAGGGACTGCATATAGATGACATTGGCGCCGTTGACCAGAAGGTTCTGCAGCTGACCGGTAACGTCAGCGGACGGGTCGACCGGCTGCTCCTCAAGCGGCAGGACCGTGATTCCCAAGGACTCGGCGAAAGCCAGTGATTCCGGCGTGGTCGCGCCGGCCCCGAAGGCGTTCGCCCAACCGATAACGCCGACGGTGATGCTGTCTCCCGCGCCTTCAGGCTTGATCTCCGCCCAGTTGCTATGCACGAACTGCAGAAAGCCCGCGAACTGGTCGGAGTAGATCGGCACCATTCCGACCGTGTAGCCGTTCGGCGGGTCGTAGATCGACTGCGTATGCACACCGGTGGCGAGATTGACGATTTCGTCTTCAACCACGCGGTCCTTGAGCGCGATCGTCGCTGCGCTGTTGGCCGTCGTGATAAACAAGGGCTTGGGATCCTCCGCGCGGAACTGCTCATAGACCTGAATTTCCTGCTCGAGCACGTACTGTGTATCCTCTATGCGGACACTCAACATCACACCGCAGACGCCGCCCTCCGCATTGATCTGCTCAATCGCGTCCTGCGTGGCGCTGATAAAGCCGGTTCCCATGAGCGTTGCCAGCGGTCCGGTCAGACCTGCCTGCTGGTAAACGACCAGGCTTTCACCCTCGTAACTGTTCTCGCACGCGATTTCCATCGGCGCTTCCGGCGGAGCAGCCTCCTCTGCCTGCATAGCCTCACTCGCCCCATCCTGCGCGGCCATCGGTTCCTGCGCAGGCACCGGTGAACAGGCCGCCAACAGCAGTGAAATGAGCAAAATGCCGGTGATGGTCAAGCTGTTTTTCATTTGGGTTCTCTCCTCTCCAGTGAGTCTGGAAAAATGACTCTCAGTCAACGTGTAAATGGACGCAGCCGCCAACCTGCTCTCAGCAGCTGCCAGCGGTGCGAAAGGCCGCGCGGTTCATAGATAAGAAAGAGCATCAGGGCCACGCCGAAAAAGATCGGGCGGAAAGAGGTCAGCAGCTGGCCGGAAAGCTCGGGAAAGGCCGCGGCCAGCACTCCGCCCAGCAGGTCTGAAAGGTCTTCCAACAGAACGATGAAGGCAACGCCCAGAAATGGGCCCAGGTTCGTGCCGAGGCCGCCGATCACCAGCATCCCCAGGAAGATGATCGACTCGTTCAGGCCGTAGCCGAACTCTGTACCGACGCCCCGCTGGCTGTGCGCCTTGATCGCGCCCGCCAGGCCTGCCAGCATGGCCGCGATGAAAAACGCCCTCAGCTTGTACGCGAACAGATTGACCCCAAGCAACTCTGCCGCCAGGTCGTTGTCGCGTACACTGACAAAGGCCCGCCCCAGCCGCGTGCGCGAGACGTTGAACAACAGGATCGTCGTAATCAGCAGGACGACCAGCGAGATGTAAAAAAAGTTGCTGACCTCGCCGAAATTCACACCTCCCAGCTGCGGGACCGGCACCTCGATTGCGCCGTTTGCGCCGCCAAGGTACTCCTTGAACGTGTGCCGGCTCAGCCAAGGGATAATGAACTGCGCCGCCAGCGTCGCGAAGGCCAGATAGAAACCCTTGACTCGCAGACTCGCCAGGCCGAAAATCAGACCGATCGCGCCTGCCGCCAGCGCGGCCAGCGGCAGCGCAATGAAGAAGGGGAGACCCGCGTGAATCACCAGCAGCGCCGACGCGTAGCCGCCGACCAGCATGAAGGCCGCCTGACTCAATGAGATCTGGCCCGTGTAGCCGGTCAGGATGTTCAGTCCCTGCACGGCAATAATTGTATAAGCGATCTGATTGGCAGTGGCGACCAGGTAAGCGTCACCCCACAGAGGCAATGTGAACGCTGCCAGCAGGCTGATTCCCAGCAGCCAGTAGTGCCAGGGCCGGCGCAGCAGCGCCATGTCCTGTTCATAGGAACGGTCGAAGTCTCCCGCAGGTCGCAGCATCGCTACCGGCTAAATCCTTTCGATCCTTTTCTGCCCGAACAAGCCCTCCGGCCGAATGAGCAGAACGACCAGCAGCAAAAGGTAGGGGGCGATTTCAGAAGAGTTCCGCACCTCGATCAGTCGCGAAGCCTGCACCAGCGCCTGCACCAGACCAATCGCGAATCCCCCCAACAACGCGCCGCCCAGCGACTCCAGCCCGCCCAGCAGGATCGCCGGAAACGCGATCAGCGCTACCGTCGACAGATTCAGACTCACACCGCTGACCGTCGCCAGGAGCACGCCCCCGAGCGTCGCGATCACGCCGGCGATCCCCCAAGAAAGCCCGAAGACGCGACTGACCTTGATGCCCACCGAGCGGGCGACCTCGTGGTCCTCCGCCGTCGCCCGCATCGCAAGACCTGTTTTTGTGCTGTTGAAAAACCAGATGAAGACAACCGCGGCCAGGACCGCCACCCCAAACGTTGCCACGAGCGTGTACTTGAGCCGGATAGCATCTCCGAACGCGCCGGGGAAAGGAATGATCAACACGTCGCTGGGCGAAAACGGCGCCGGGAAGTTGCTCTTCAACTCCACGCCGAAAAGGACTGCCGTCGCGCCCTCAAACAGTTGCGCCAGCCCCAGTGTCATCAGCATGATCGCCAGCAACGGCTGCCCGGTCATGGGCCGCAGCGCGAACCGCTCGATCAGCAGGCCGATTCCCATTGAGACGATCAGCGCCGCGATCACCGCCGCCCACAGCGGCAAATCGATGAGCCCGGCGCCCGGCTCCGCCCCGCCCCCCGTGAACCACCACGTCAGAAACGCCCCAAACATCACCAGATGGCCGTGCGCGAAGTTGAACACCTCCGACGACTTATAGATCAGCACGATACCCAACGCGATCAGACCGATCGTCCCGCCGTTGAGTATCCCGGTGACAAACTGTTGCGGTACCAGCGGCCAGTTCATCAGTCCCCCGTCATACATGCGGCCGCCGCCTGACTCCGACGGCTCACGGTGAATGCCAACCAGTGATCACAGACCACTGCAGTTTACGATTCGTAAATTCGTCTCAACTGCGCCTTCACTGCCGTCCTGGTAACGCACAGGGGTCTGCACGTGAATCCACTGTTGTCCTGCATACATCGCCTCGATCATCTCTGCATAACGCGTGTAGAGTACGTCGCGGCGCAACTTGCGCGAACGCGTCATCTCAGACTCGTCTGCATCGAACTCCTTGTGCAGCAGCACAAACCGCCGCACTTTGCTGGACGGCGGCAACTCGCCATTCACGTCGTCCACCGCCTGCCGAATCAGGTCGCAGACCTCAGCCTTTTGGGCAAGGTCGGCGAACGTGGTGAACGCGAGGCCCCGTCTTTCCGCCCAACTGCCCACATTGTCGAAATTGATGATGACCAGGGCGGTAACGTACTCCTGCGCCGGCCCGCCTACCGCCATCACGTCCAGAATGTGGGGGCTGAACTTGAGCCGCCCCTCGATAAATTGGGGCGCGTAGCGCTCACCGCCGGCCAGCGTGATCATATCCTTCATGCGGTCGAGATAGATCAGGTGGCCGTCCTCGTCGACGCGGCCTGCGTCCCCTGTGCGGAACCAGCGGACGCCATCCTCCTCAACAATCGCCGCGGCCGTTGCCTCCGCATTCTTGTAATAGCCCTGGAACACGGTTGGCCCGCCAATCTGGATCTCCCCGCTCTCATCCGTGCGCACTGAGACGCCGCCCCCGGGCCGCCCGACGCTTGCAAACTTGATGTCGCCGTCCCAATGAATTGTACCACTTCCGGTTACTTCAGTTAATCCATATATCTGTTTCAGGTTGATGCCCAGCGCGTGAAAAAAGCGCATCGCGTCCGGGCTGAGCGCGCCGCCGGCCGTATAGGCGGCGCGCAGCTTGGTAAAGCCCAATTTATCGCGCAGCGGATGGAATAGGCACCAGTCGCCGATACGGTAGGCCAGCCGCAGCCCGGGCGACACCGCCCCGCCCGCCAGCTTCCTGTCCGCCAGCCGTTGACCAATCGGCAGAAAGAGTTCGTACAGTTTGCGGTTGACCCAGGACGACTCCGCCATCCGCACCTGGATCGTCCCCAGCAGCGCGTCCCACAAGCGCGAGTTGTAGAGGACCCGCTGCGGCGCAATCTCGCGCACGTTCTCCCGCACCGTTTCCAGATTCTCCGGAAAGTTCATAACCATGCCGTACACGCAATGCGGCGCAACCCCCCACACGTGCTCCGCGATCCAGCCCAGGGGCAGCAGGCTGACATGGTTATCGCTGTCGTAAAGCGAGTCGACCTGGGTAAAGGCCTCATTGGACCGCAGAAGATTCTCGTGGCTGAGCATCGCTCCCTTGGGGCGGCCGGTCGTTCCCGACGTGTAGCAAAGTATCGCCAGGTCATCGCCGCGCCCCTGCGCGACCTCCTCCTCGAAACGAGACGGCTCCTCGGCGGCCAGTTCCTCGCCCCGCCGGCATATCTCTCCGCAGGTCGCGAGCCAGGGGTCCTCGTACTCCCACAGCCCCCGTTCATCCCAATAGATAACCCGCTCCACCTTGGGGATGCGTTCCCGGACGGCCAGCATCTTGTCCACCTGTTCCTGGTCCTGCGCCAGGACAAAGCGGGCGTCGCTGTGGTTGATGACATAGGCGGCCTCTTCCGCCGCGGCGTCGGTGAACAGCCCCACTTGCACACCGCCCACCGCTTGCAGCCCCAGATACGCCCACAGATACTGCCGGTCATTGTCTCCAATCGTGGCAACGTGATCACCGCGCGCCAATCCCAGGTCCCGCAGACCCAACCCGAAATTCCGCACCTGCTCGCAGGACTCCCGCCAGCTGAACTCCCGCCAGATGCCGAACTCCTTCTGCCGCAGCGCGACCTCACCGGCCCCGCGCGCTTCGACCTGCCGCAGGAAATACTGGGGTACAGTCTCCGGGCGGTTTATCTCGGCCATCTAACTTTCCTGTCCCAAGTAAGCGCGTATCACCTCCGGGTCGCGTCCGATCTCCTCCGGCCTGCCGTCCGCGATCTTCGTGCCGAAATCAAGCACGACGATGCGGTCCGCAATATCCATCACCAGCGTCATGTCATGTTCGACCAGAATAATCGTCACGCCACGGCGTGTATGAATGTCGAGGATAAAGCGGGCCATGTCCTCTTTCTCTTCGGCATTCATGCCGGCCATCGGTTCATCCAGCAGCAGCAGCTTCGGCTCCAGCGCCAGCGCGCGCCCCAACTCGACCCGCTTGCGCAGGCCGTAGGGCAGGGCGCCCACCATCGTCTTGCGAATGTGCGCGATCTCCAGGAAGTCGATCAGCTCCTCCACCACGGCCCGGTGCCGCGTCTCCTCCTTGCGCGCGAAGCCCCAATACAGCGCGCTCGCCAGCATATTCTGGCGCATGTGGATATGGCGCGCCGCCATCAGATTGTCGAGCGCGCTCAGGTAGGTATAGAGACCGATGTTCTGGAATGTGCGGGCGATGCCCAGTTGCGCCACGCGTTTGGCGCCGGCCAAGTCATGTTCGCCCTCGAAGAGCAGCCTGCCCTGCTGTGGGCGGTAGAAGCCGCTGATGCAGTTGAGCATCGACGTTTTCCCCGCGCCATTGGGGCCGATAATGGCGCGGATCTCGCCAGTTTGCACGTCGAAGTCGACCTGGGCCAGTACGGTAGTACCGCCAAAGGAGAGGCTGACGCCCTCCACCTGCAGGATGCGCTCGGGGGTCATGGAGAGTATGCTCGCGTTCTCTCAGTTATCCACCCTCCCCTGATCTCCTCCAGGTATTCGTCTACGTCGCAGATGCCATCAAGGATCCCGCAGACACGGTCAACCGGGTGCTGCTCCTCGGTCTGTTTCTGGATAAGCAGCCCCCGTGCGGTCGGTGTGATCTCAACTTCCGCATCCTCATAAAGACCGAACTGGTCTCTCAGTCGTTTGGGAATGGTAATTTGCCATCGTTTGGATATGCGCATAATTTCCTCGGCATAAATTTGCGAATGTCTCCTAACTTAGGCTGAAAGGCATTCGGCGGTCAATCCATTCGCGGGGGGCGGGCAGGGTGCGGTTCCAGTTTGTGGGGCTAAGCATATAGTGTTACTACCTAACTCTTTCGCACGCAAAGACAGAACGAGATTGAGATGAGGCCTTATTTCGTTCACACCTGTACCTCTCCCTTTCGCCTTCTGACCACCAGTTGTCGTTCAGCCTCATGCGTACATCGCTGACTGACGAATGCGAATATTCCAATATGCCGCAAACGACTTCTGTTGCAGGTTCATTGTCGTACAGAGGCCGGTCGTTACTGCACTCCTTTCCGTGAATGAGAACATCTAAGTCATACGTATCGACTTCAAATGATACTTGGACGTATACTTCTAACCATCCGTATTCGTTATTGACCAAACTTATCCAGACAGATGCTCCTTCTACTTGGCTAAGTGGAATCGGCACAGTCGCTGTTGGACGTGCAGGTCTGGGTGTTCGGGTGGGTGTCGGCGGTTTGGGTGTGGGTGGAATACGCACAGCCACCTTCACACTCTCGCTATTTGTTGCGGTCACCAACGGGGTATAGACCCACCCAACTTTGTTCTTATAATTGATCTTCCACCAATCGCCGACAGGATTTTTGCCGGTGATGGGGTACTGCTGACCGGGCGAGGCCGTACCTATGATTGGATAGTTAGTCCCAGGGCCTCCTCGCACGTTCATATCGTTGTTGATCGTTACTATTGGCTTGGGCGTAGGCGTCGCCGTTGGAGGCACAGGCGTAGGCGGGACGAGCGTAGCTGTTGAAGGCACAGGCGTAGACGAAACAGGCCTTGATGGAGCCAATGTCTCGGTCGGCTGCGCTTGGATCTGCGTGTCTGATTGGCCTGTCGTTTCGGTGACTGTCGAGCCTACTGGCGTGGATGTGAAGGTCGGGACCGGTGTGTAAGTAGGTCGCACCAATGTTGAAGAATCAGGGGAATCATCCAAAAGAGCGGCAACAGTCAAACCAATCACGCACAGCAAGACGCTGCCGCCGACAACAATAACCAGTGCTCCCAGCGCCAGTTTCTGCAGGCCACTGCTTTTCTTTTTGGACGCTTGCTCCTCAGGCATCTCCGGTGGCTGGCCAGGGAGACCTTCCGACCCACCCGGCCCACTTGTTTCCGTGGGCGCTTGCACTGGAGTGAAATTGTGCCCGCACTGCAAGCAGACATCGCTTTCCTCCGGCGAAAACTGTTGGCAGTTGGGGCATTGCTTGAATAATGGCGTTTCACGCATATGACGATTCTGTCGAACTGCGCGGCGAGGTTGAAGGATCGCCCAGACAACGCGAGGGAAGAATAAACAGATATGCGTGTAAGAAAATGTTTGGCGAAGTGCGCGTTACACAGAATGGTCGCTGTTATCCGGAGTGACGCCGAGAGCGCGTAGTTGGGCAGCGAGCCGTTCAGCCCGGTTTTCCGCTTGCTCGGCTCTTTTTCTCTCCCGCTCAGCGTTTTCTTCGCCGGTCTGAATCAGTGCGCCGGACGCGTCATGCCAGCGCAACCACGTCGCTTCATCTCCTTCAAATTCGCCCCGCCACAACTGCAGGCCCAAACCCACTCCCGGCAGACAGTCGGCTGAGCAGTCCGCATACACGCCAGAGGTGAGTTGATACGCACGCAGTTGACTATCCTGCACCTGCCCCTGTGGGTCGAAAATCACATAATAGAGCACACCAAAGTGGGCGTAGCGACCTAACTTGACGTCGGTTTCGCCGCCTTCGACGTTCGACACCACCTCGATCACCACATCGGGCGGCTTCTTGTAATACCACATAAAATAGCTGCGCCCCTCCTTGGCCCACCAGTCCGCCGGACGTTTGACATCCAGGCTGAGAAAAACATCGGGCACGAGCGGCGGTTCATGTGGCGTGTGGAAGACACCAACATCGGCCGCTACCAGGAAGGGGCGTCCTTCACCAGGACCTTGCCAACTGACATTCAGAGGGTGGGTGAGCAGACGCTGTTGTCTCTCGGAGAACAGATTATCCACGGGCGTGTCGTCCTCAGTGACAAGATGCTCGATAGCGAGAACATCTTCCGGCGATAGGGGCGCAGGCGCAACCGCTGCGTCATTTGCGCGCGTTGTCACAGCCGGTTCGTCTTCTGCTACGCATTCCGACTCCGGAGGGGACGCTCCTCGCGCACGGGCTATGCTTTCAGTCATTTGGATTTCCTGATTTGACTACAAAACATCACTTGGCGCGCGTAACCTCTAAGGGTCCTCTGGACCTTGAAGTTGACTACTCGCAATAGTTGGCGTTATTTGCGCCATCTCCCCCTTTTCAAACAGTTTCTCAGGCAGTATCGTAGCAGGAAGGCTGCAACAGTTGCAAGGACGGAGACTGCGTAAGCATTCAACCCAAAAACTCCTCCAGCACAACCGCGACACCGTCCTCCTCATTGCTTACCGTCATCCGGTCCGCCGCCGCCTTCACCTCAGGCACCGCGTTCGACATCGCCACCCCCAACCCCGCCTCGGCGACCATCTCAACGTCGTTGACGTCATCGCCGAACGAGATCACCTCCTCCATGCCGACGCCCCACCGATCGAGCAGCCAGCGCAGCGCCGCCGCTTTTGACGCGCCGCACGGGATCACCTGGACCAGGTCAAATTTGGGCGATATCAGGGCCCGACTCGTCGGCGGCAGGCCGCGCAGCAACGTCTCCGACGGCTTGCCTACAACTGCGCGGCCATTGAGCGACAGGGGGTTCGCCTCGTCCAGCTCCTCCAGCGAAATGAGGATCTTGGCCGCGGGGCGGTCGGTATGTGCCAGCACATCGCTGACAACATGGGCCCCGGGCCTCTGGGCCTCCCGGTTGATATAGAGCGCATCGTCAATTTCGACCCCCAACCGGCAGCCGGGCGCCCCACTTTGGATCGCGCCGACGATCCAGCGGGCATCGTCTACAGGAATCGTCGCCTGAAACAGGACGTTGCCCTGCAGTTCGATCCAGGCGCCGTTGTAGCAGATCATGGGCAAACCGTTCAGATATGGGTGGACAAGTTTCGCCGAGCGCGGCGGGCGTCCGGTGGCAACCACGATTCTGCGGCCCGCGGTCTGCCAACTGTCCAACGCCGCCATTGTGCGCGGCGATATCGTGCCGTCATCTGCCAGAAGCGTGTCGTCCAGATCGACGGCCAGTACTGTATACATGATGGTGGATCTCCCGAAATCGGTGGATCATCGACAGTGGACGGCGGCAAGTACGCATAACCCTGTAACACATAACCCTGTAACGCATCACCCTGAAACGGTCAACGCGTTCAGCCATCAAGTCTACCCTACCTCCTTTTTGTAGTCCATCTGGACCGCCCTCCGCGCTACACAGATCATCCCGTTCGGAGCGGAAACAATCGACCGTTAAACCGATTTGACAAGCGCGCCGGTCTGGCTTATTCTTATACCTAGCAAAACCAGTTTGTGTTCTGACAGCTTTACGTTGGGACGTTCCCCGGACGCAAAGAAGCTAGGGGCATTTTTCATGTAGTATCGCCAGTCAGTGCGCGGGTTGTTTTGCGCCTTATCTGGTAGTCGCAGTTAGCACAGGAGTGTTCTCACCATGAGTGAAACAGTAGTCGGTACGGTGAAGTGGTTCAGCGATCAGA
>JAJEDJ010000034.1 GCA_022821545.1 Caldilineaceae bacterium | reverse complement strand
CGCTTCCAGCGCAACCCGAAACTTGAAGGCCGCCGTGTGTCGCCGCCGTTTCCTGACCATCGTGATGCCCCTCCACAGGCTGGGTGAATTGCTCCATTATACACCTTAGCTTGTGGTCCAGTTTTTGGGGCCCACTTCACCTTGCTGGCAACAAACGCAAATGGAATCGCTGTGGTGGCGTCCATCCGCACTGCCACCAAGGGGGTTCCGCATGGCCGATAGACTCAAGCGATACCGAGGAATCCCACCTGATCGAAGTCCGAAAAGACCGTGCCCGAACCCCAAATGCAACCACCACCTCTACCTAACTGACCACGAATGTAGTCGCTGCGGCACCGTCATCCCGAAACAAGACAGAACCCCGGACAACATCCATTGTTCTCATTGTTGGGAATTTATCCCTGCTGACAGCAAGGTTTGTCCAAAATGCGGATTCCCAGTGTACAACCCTTTGCCACCAGATGAAGTGAAACCCATTTCAACGCTTGAAAAACGCCCCACCACATCACCTATAAAACCGCAGGTGCCGATTGCACCAGTAAAGAAAACATCCACACCATCCAAACAGACAACATCAATCGAAGAGAAAATATCCGCGCCGCACTATCCACCACCGTCTCCATTTCCCCTGCCCTACACTCCAACCTCTACGCCATCCAGACACACCATCACCTGGATGGATGCGTTCAAGATTTCGGTAGCGATAGCGGTGGCTCCGTTCGTCCAGAAGTTTCTGTCCTACACGGTCGAGACCGCCCAAAATCCCGCTACATGGCTCCAACTCCAACAACTGGCCTGTCAACTTCAATGGACCACCAACTGTCCGTAAATCGGGCTATGGTGGAACCTCTCTTCCCTCTCGACTGAACAGGTACCAATCGGCTATAATCTCCATAGCAAAAAAAGGCGGGCGACAGACATGACCTTCAAGAAATGTCTGCCGCCCTACATAACGCTCACCCACCAAGAGGAGCAATTATGTTCACCAGTTATGACGCTGCCAAACGCCGCGCCTACGAGCTATCAGCCAAGACCAGCCACCGTTACGGGATCGCCTACCATATCCTGCTGTATCCGCATCACTATGAATGGCGATACGAACCCACAATCTGGCCTTACTAATCGGGCAAGCCCCAATCTACTTATTGCCTAAACTATTGTGTGTACGACAGCGCCTGGGAGGCGTCCGACGCCTTCCACCTGGACAGCAGCCCGGTCGTGGCCGCCTGGGTGAAGAACGACCATCTCGGTTTCGAGATTCTTTACATCTACAAGGGTGTCGTCCACAAATACCGGCCCGACTTTATCATCCGTCTCCAATCAGACGACATGCTGGTACTGGAAACCAAGGGGCAGGACACGATGCAGGACCAGACCAAGCGCCGCTTTCTCAGAGAGTGGGCAAAGGCCGTTAACGATCATGGCGGGTTCGGTCGGTGGCATACAGCCGTGTCAACAACTCCTGACGACATTCAGGACATTCTTGAGAAGTATTCCGGTAGAACGAACGGCTAGGGCCGTTCGACCCAACCAAGAGAGAGTGCAGGGAAACTACACATGGAACTCTCACCAGGGAAGCAACTTTTTGTCGACGACTATTTTATTGAGTCGTTGGATGGGGCGCGGCGGGTGCTTAACCGGCCGCGGAAAGTTACGGTGGACGGGCCGCTGTCGATCCGCTTCGACCAGCCGTGGGATGCGAATTTTTCACAGCCGGGGCGGGTTATCTACGACGAGAGCAAACGCCGCTTTCGCATGTATTACCGGGCGTGGACCGGTGATCAGGACTTCCTCTGCGCGCTGGAATCGGACGACGGGCTGAACTGGGAGCGGCCCGTCCTGGAGCTGGTCGAGTTCGAGGGCTCGAAGCGCAACAATATCACGACCGGATCGGCGGACCATCTCTCCATGATCCTGGACCCGTACGAAGAGGATGAGGCGCGCCGCTGGAAGCAGATCGATAATAAACCGAGCGGCGCGAGCGAGACTGGAGAACCCCGCTGGCTGGCCCGCTATTCGGCGGACGGCTATGACTGGCATCTGTACCCGGAAGGCAGCCACAGCGAGCAGAAGATGATGTTCAACTTCGGCTCGCCGGCGGAGACATTTGGCGGGGTGATGAATCCCGATGCCCGCTATGTCCATTACTCGCAGCGCGGCTCGAACCGCCGTACACGCGTGCTGGGCCGACGGGACAGCGACGATTTTCTGCACTGGTCCGGGCTGCGCACGGTTATCGAACAGGACCTGGAAGATCCGCCCGGGACCGAGTTCTACGCGGCAGGCTTCGATCCGCTCAACCGCAGCAACGGCGGGCTTCACGTCCTCATGCTGCACACTTTCCTGACGGACGTGTCCGAACCCTATGCAATCGCCGACGCCGAAAAGTACTGGGGGGCAGAGAGCGGGTCGAACGCGATGCCGGCCCGCGTGGACGGATTCGTGGAGACTCAGCTGGCGGTCAGCCGCGACACGGTGGCCTGGACGCGCTGGCGCGAGCCATTTATCGCCCGCGGGGGGGCCGGCGCATGGGACTACGGCATGGTGTACACGGACGGCCCGATCCTGCACGACGATCAGCTCTGGTTTTACTACATGGCAGGGAACCTGACGCACAACGGCTACAGCGCGCAGCCCTGGCAAGGCCCCTACTCGACGCCCAACCGCCGCGGCAAGGGCGTCGCCGTCCTACGCCCCGACGGTTACGTCAGCGTGGAGGCAGAGTCCTACGCGCCCGGCGTCCTCACCACGCACCGCTTCCGCCAGGAGCAGGGCGGCCAGATACGTGTAAACGTTGACGCGGGCGCCGGCGAACTGCGCTATGAACTGCTCGAAGATACGGGCCACCCGATTCCGGGGTACACGGCCGCCGACTGCGATCCGATTCGCGAAGACAGTCTCGACTGCGCGCTTTCCTGGAACGGCAAGGCAGGCTGGCCAGGCGTCGGCGACGACCGTATCGCACGCTTTCCTCAGCTGAATCTTGCGGAATTCTACGTCAAACTGCGCTTCTTCGTGTCGCGGGGGACGAAACTGTATTCGCTCACCATCGACCCGCCAGAGGTGACTGAGTGGCTTGTCAGACTGAGAACGCGCATCGACTAGGGCATCCCTTGACGGATGACCGAACCAGCCAGGAGAACAGAATGTCCGATTCACTTACGAACGAACAGTGGCGCCAGTACGAGACCCAGGGCTACCTGCGACTGGGCAAGGTGTTGAGCCACGAGGAACTTGACGCACTCCAGGTGCGTATGGATGACATCATGCTGGGGCGGGCGCCGCTCGACTATGACCGGATGGCTATGCAGCTGGACCGCGAACCGGGCACGGGCAAGCCCGGACCGCAAACAAAAGGCCACAAAGGCGCAACGCTCAGCTACCGCAAGATACAGGACCTCGAATTCGATCCATTGTTCCTCGCCTACATGCAGAAGCCCTTGTTCCGCCACATCTGCGGGCGCGTGTACGGAGAGGAGACGACCATCGCCTGTTACCGGGCCATGTTCATGAACAAACCGGCCCGCGAGGGCACGCCCCTGATCTGGCACCAGGACCGCTGGAGATATCTGGACCGGGACCCCTTGATCACGATCTGGACGGCGCTGGATCCCGCCACGGTCGCGAACGGCTGCGTCCAAATCGTACCCGGCGCCCACCACACGCTGATAAATCCGTCCAGCGGGTCGGGCTTTCTGACGCCGGAGCAGGCAGAGGAGCTGACGCGTGACGCGGAAACCGTCTTTCTGGAACTGGAGGCGGGCGAGAGCGTCCTGCTGCACAACCATCTGCCGCACAGCTCCGAAATCAACAATACGGACATTCCCAGGCGGGCCTTCAGCGCCTGTTACATGGACGCGGTGACCCGGGCGGAAAACGGGGAGACGTTCACTGTCATTTTTGGGGAAGGCGCGCTGCAACCGGAGATGGTCTGAAAGCCCAAAGGAAAGCATCATGTATGAAAGCGTAGAAGTCGCCGCAATCTCATATCGACCGGTCAAATGGGACAAGGCCGCCAATGCCGACCGCATGGAAGAGTTGTTTGTCGAGGCGGCGCGGGAAAATCCGCGCATGATTCTGACCACCGAAGGGGCACTCGAAGGCTACATTGTAATGGAGATCGTCGAGGGGCGCGCCCCGGCTGATTCCATGCTCGACGTGGCCGAACCGATCGACGGCCCCTATATCCGCCGTTTCCAGAAACTGGCCCGCAGGCTGAACACGTGTCTCGCATTCGGCTTCGCCGAACGCGTGGGCGATGAAGCCTATAACTGCGCAATTTTTCTCGACCAGCAAGGCGACATCTGCGGCCGCTATCACAAGGTGCAACTGGCCGAAGGCACGCATTCCTCCTGGCATTTCAACCGCGTCGGCCACCGTCTGCGGGCGTTCGATACGCCGATAGGCCGCGCCGGCTTTGTCATCTGCAACGACCGCTGGAACCCCGACATCGTGCGCGCGCTCGTCCTGGACGGCGCCCGCATCATCCTCATCCCCTCCTACGGCAGCAAGACCAAGGGGCAGAACCAGGCCGTTCTGGCGAGGGCGAGGGAGAACGGCGTCCCCATCGTCGAGGCCAACGTGGGCATGAACCTGATCATCAGCAAGGGGGAGATCTGCGCCTACCAGTGGGGCAACGACCAGATCACGCACGCCGTTGTCGAGATCCCCGCGGCCGCCTGCGAGGCGACTGCCCGCCAGGCGGAAGAGGCGTATCTCGCCGCGCAAAGTCCGGAGATGGAGAAACGCTATCGGAGGACGCTTGAGCGAGTAGAAGGGCTGACGAACGCCTAGCTTCCCTGGCCCGGACTCAGGCCGCCAGGGTCACCGGAGGAGATTTTCGTGTACGACATCGTCATTGCAGGGGGAACGGTCATAGACGGCGGCCGCGCGCCGCGGCGGCGGGGAGACGTTGGCATCAAGGGCGACCGGATCGCCGCCATCGGCGACCTGGCCGGCGCGGATGCCGCTCAGGTTATCGACGCCGCCGGCAGGATCGTCGCGCCCGGCTTCATCGACGTTCACACTCATTCGGACGGCTGGTTCCTGAGAAAGCGGCACCAGGTGAGCAAGACCAGCCAGGGCTTTACCAGCGAACTGATCATGGCCGACGGCCTTTCCTACGCGCCGGTCAGCCGGGAGACTGCCCATGAGTGGATCTACTACATGCGCGGTCTCAACGCCCTGCGCATGGAGGACTACACAGGCTGGGAGACACTGGCCGATTACATGGCTCTCCTCGACCGCCGGAACGTGCAGAACGTGATCACCCAGATCCCCTACGCCAACGTGCGGACTCTGATCTGCGGCTGGGGTCCGGCGCCGGTGGACGACTTACAGCTGAAGCTGATTCAGCTGCAGGTTGAACAGGGAATGGAGGCCGGCGCGTGCGGTCTTTCAACCGGACTTGACTACGCCTCCCAGTGTTTCGCCTCGACGGCAGAGCTGGCAGCCGCCTGCGCGCCCATGGCCGATGCAAAGGCCCCGTACGTCACCCACATGCGCTACAAGATTGGGACGCTGGCCGCGCTGAAGGAGGCGGTGGAGATAGGGCGGCGGGCAGGTGTCCCGGTCCACATCTCCCATCTCAAGGCCGCGAGCGAAGCCGATACGGAGGCGATACTTGCCTACGTCGACCAGGTCGCCGTCCACGAAGTCGACTTTTCCTTCGACGTCTATCCTTATCTGCCCGGGTCGACTCTTCTCAACTACCTCTTGCCCTACGAGATCTGGCACGACGGCCCCCTGGACGCGCTGCCCAAGCTGCGCGACCCTGCGGTGCGCGCGCAGGTCGAGCGCGGCCTTGGAATTTATGCGTCCGATCTCGACGCGATCAGAATCGCCTGGCTGCCAGGCAGGGAGAACGGCAGATACGTGGGCAAGAGTTTAGCGGAGTATGTTGACGCAGTGGGCAAGTCTGCGACAGACGCACTTTGCGATCTTCTGATCGAGGAGAACCTGGCGGTGTTGCTCGTGTTCTTCAATGGAGACGACCGGTTCGTGGAGCCATTCCTCGCCCACGAGCGTTACATGATGGGAACAGACGGCGTCTATCACGAGGACAGCGTCGTCCACCCTCGCCAGTACGGTTCAACGGCGCGGCTCCTGGGGCCATGTGTACGCAAGGGCCTGTTTTCCCTGGAGGAGGCGGTGTGGAAGCTGAGCGGCGCGCCGGCGGCCCGTTTCGGGCTTAAGGATCGGGGCAGGGTTGAGGAAGGATGTTACGCGGACCTGGTCGTCTTTGATCAGGAGGCAGTTCAGGATCACGCGACATTCGTCGAGCCGCACAGACGGTCAAGCGGCGTCAGCGAAGTTCTCGTCAACGGCGTTCCCATCATCCGCGACAGTTCACCCGTGGAGACGCTGCAGCAGCCACTGCCGGGTCGGGCTCTGCGTTTCAATCAGTAGTTCACTCTTCTTCCAAACGTACGCCGAGAGCATCGACTTCCGAATCAGCGGCAACCGCAGCGGAGTCACCGGCAACCGCTGCGGGCCGTTCGGCGTCTGCGGGCGCAGGGATCTGCGCTTCCGGCGTAACGACAGGCACGTTTTCCGCATTTGCGGCGAGCACAAAGGGCGCGTAGAGCCATCCGGAGCGGCCTTCAAAGTCTATCCGCCACCATTCTCCGTCCGAACTCCTCCCGGTGATGGCAAACTCTTCCCCTTCGTTCGCGCCGCCGATACGGGCGTATTCGGTACCCGGCCCGGCGCGTACGTTCAAGTCGCCGGCGGTGGTCGCCAGCGGTTCAGCGGGGGTCGCGGGCGTTTCCGTTGTCGGGTCCTCGGGCTCCGTACCCTCGGCTTGAGGGTCGGTGACGACAGGGACATTTTCCACGTTGGCAGCGAGCACATAGGGGGCAAAGATCCACCCGGAGCGGCCGTCGAAGTCGATTTGCCACCACTGGCCGTCCTGACTCTTGCCGGTTATGGCGAACGTTTCGCCTTCAGCGGCCCCGCCGATCCTGTCGTAAGCGGTCCCCGGTCCTGATCGGACGTTCATGTCGCCAAGGACGGATATGGCTGCGCCCTGCGTTTGCGGCGCAGCCGTCCCGGTACGGGGCGCGGGGGGATGCGGCTCCGCCATGGAACCGCCAACGACGGGCACGTTTTCCGCATTCGCAGCGGTGACAAACGGCGCATAGATCCAGGCAATCTCGCCACCGAAGTCGATTTGCCACCAGTTGCCGTCCTCGTTCTTGCCGGTGATGCGGAACTCCTCACCGGCAGAGGCCCCGCCAATCCTGTCGTACTCCTCGCCCGGTCCACTGCGAATGTTCATTTCGCCGCCGACGGTCAGGACCGCGTTCAGCGGAGCGGTGACTGCCGCGGCGGTTTCCTCACCCGGATCAGCAGCGGCTGGCGGCGTGCCGGTAACCGCGGGGGTTGGCGCGGCCGGAGGCGTTGCAGTGGCCGGAGCAGATTCAGTGGCCGGAGCAGATTCAACGGGTGTGGGAGCAGGTGTGCTGGTTGCCGCGGGCGGCTGCGGTGTAGAGGTAGGGACGGCAGGAAGCGGCGTGGCGGTATTTGGCGGCGGCGACTCATCCACTCGCTGGCCGCAGGCGCCAAGAACAGCGATACAGGGAATCAGCGCGCACAGAATCAGAGTTTGCTTGAAGGATCCCATGACCACCCTCTTCATCCAAATCGCTACACGGGCTGCAGCGGCCGGCCGGCTGCACGGCCTCTGACGGCTCATGTACGCTCCTCCCGGTCGGGCGGAGCGGTTCGCGCCGCATGTACAATCAAGGCCACGGCAGTAGCCTCGGGGATGCGGCCCGTGTCCAACATCAGGTGATAGTGCCGGCAGTTCTTCCAGTCCGCACTGGTGAAGAATCTCTGGTACCAGTTGCGGCGCTGCTCGTCGGCCAGACCAATTATACGTCCAGCCGTGCCGATTTCGGCCATACCGCGGCGGCGCTGAATGCGACCGGCCCGAATCTCCGGCGCCGCGAAGAGGTGTACGTGGAGGGCGGTCGGATGGTTTTCGAGAATCAGCTGGGAGCCGCGTCCAATGAAGACGACGTTCCCCCGTTCGGCGAGGGCGCGAATTGCCTTTGTCATCCCGTTCACATAGGTTGCCTGGTCCATCGGCCTGTTGCGCCGGTTTGGATCGGCCGAGAACAGCGAACGCATCTCCTGGCTGACAACACCGGCGCGCGACATCAGCTTCTCCTCGGCCTCGACGATTACCTCCACCTGTACGCCGGCCTGCCGGGCCATCTCCGCAAGCACCTCCTTGTCGATACAGGTGGCGTCCAACTCCTGGCCGACAGCCTCAGCGATACGAGTGCCCCGCGAGCCCAGTTCGCGCGAAATGGTAACGACGGTCATCCTTGCCTCCCCAGTACAGGAAACCTGCACTCACGCACCAAAGAACTCCTCAGCTCTGCCCGGGTCCGGCGCCGCTTGCTACGGGCGGGCCTCGCCGTCAGAAGATGCCCGGCAGGACGCGCACAGCTGCGCGACCGGCGGCCCATGGCTATAGCTCGACCACTTTCGGATCATAGAGCGGTGTGTCCGCAACAACAATGCGGCCATCCGGCATTCGATAGCAGTTGCCGTGTCTGCGAGCTCCTTCCAGCAAGGCGTTTCGCTCCAGCTCTTCTTCATCTTTGCGGCGCTGTTCATCAGCGGCGTCGAAGTCCCATGAGCTGTCCACCAGGGCCTGCAGCCGCCGGCCGATCGCCAACTCTTCCTCCGTACCGTTTTCCAGCAGATTGCGTTGTTCCAGGGGATCGGCATCCAGGTCAAAGAGCAGGTGCGGCCTCATTTCCCTGAAGCGGACAAATTTGTAGTTGCCCAGGCGCACGAGGCGGTGCTCGCTGCCTTTTCCCCAGCGCGGGAGCGGATTGTCCACGAAGACAGGTTCCACGGGCGGTTCGGTCCCTGTCGTCACCGCTTCGGAGAGGTCGCGCCCCTCGAGGCCGCCAGGCGGCTCGACGTTCGCCAGCCCGCACAGCGTCGGGAACAGGTCCGCCAAACTGACAGGCGCGTCCAGCCGCGTCCCCGGGATATCTCCACTCCGCTGAGACGGCGTTTGGACGATCAGGGGCACGCGCGCCGCGGCCTCGTGCCACGAGTTTTTCCACCACATGCCGTGCTCACCGGCCATTTCGCCATGGTCGGTGGTGTAGACGATGACCGTGTTCTCCAGCAGACCGCTCCGTTCCAACAGATGGAGGAGATCGCCAAGGATTTCGTCCAGGTAGTCGACGCATGCGAAGTAGGCAGCCCTCGCCTTCATCATCTCCCGGTCTGAGACTTCCTCCGTGCGGAATCCTTTTGCCATGCCAACCGTCATGGGGTGGGAGGCGGAGTCGCCTGTACGTCCTACCTTGGGGGGCGTTACGCCTTGCGGCCAGTAGTTGGCGAGGAACCTCTGCGGCGCGGTCAGCGGAAAATGAGGGCGGCTGAACGACGCGCACAGAAACCAGGGTCTGTCCGGCTCAGCGGCAGTCTGTTCGCGCAAAAAGGTCACCGTCTCGCGCACGATGACCTGCTCCTGCAGGGCGCTCTCCGGAATTTCAGTCAGGCCGGCGTCGGCGGTACGGCTGCGCATCGCGAAGCCGCCTTCGCGTATTGACAAGGGATCCCTCTGATGTCCGGCGCCCCCTGTCAGATCGCCATAGGGTCTGTGGGCGAAACCGGCCATCTGGTTGGCGCCCCCCAAGTGCATCTTGCCTACCAGGCAGGTAGCATATCCGGCATCGGAAAAGGCGGAGGCCATTGTCGGAATCTCCGGTCTCAGGTAGGACCCATTGGCCCAGCCGCCGCCGGTCAGCGGGGAACGCCCGGTCAGCAGGCAGATGCGGGAGGGTGTACAGAGGGGAGACTGGCAGTAGGCGGCGCTGAAGTAGGCGCCGTGTTTTGCCAAACCGTCCAAAGCAGGTGTCCGGACCGGTTCGCCCGCCGGCCCGTCGAGCAGGCTAAGGCAGCGGTAGCTGTGCTCGTCGGAGAAGAGAAAGAGAATGTTCGGTCGCGACATGAGTGAAATCCCATAAGAAGACGCGCGGCAAAGGGGCCCCCTTTAGAATAAGACTACGGGCCGATGCGCGCAAGTAAGTTTTCCCCATTCACAGGCGCAACATGCTCCAACGGAGCGGAACGCGGAAGGAGATACGGCCCATGTGTCCCTGTCCGGTTGAAGCTGCGAGACGACTGGGGTAGGATAGTGGAGATGGAGAGCATCTGTTTTTCTTCGGCCACACAATTGATACAGGCTATACAGGCGCGTGAGCTTTCCGCGCGCGAGGTTGTTGCGGCGTTTCAGGCGCAGCTTGAAGCGGTAAACGCGCGGGTGAACGCGGTAACGGTTGTGGCCGAGGACGCCCTGGAGCAGGCCAGACTGGCCGACGAGAGACAGGCTCAAGGTGAGGCGACGGGCCTGCTTCACGGGCTACCATTCACAGTCAAGGACACATTTGAAACGTCCGGAGTGCAGAGCCAGCTTGAGTTCCGATTACGCAAGAAACTGGTTGCGCGCAAAGACGCCACGGTCGTTGACAGGATGAAGCAGGCCGGCGCAATACTTCTGGCCAAGACCAACTGCCCGCCATCAGGAAGCGGCGCCGATACGGAAAACGCGATCACGGGTCAGACGTGCAACCCGCACAACGCCAGCCGCTCGCCAGGCGGCAGCAGCGGCGGCGAGGCGGCCCTGGTGGCAGCCGGCGGTTCACCCCTGGGGCTTGGGAGCGATACGGGAGGCGGTTTGCGCGTGCCGGCCGCTTTCTGCGGCGTTACCGCTCTAAAGCCAACGCAGGGCCGAGTCCCCAACTCCGGTGTCTACAACCAGCCGGGCGGACTCACTGATCAGCGCACGCAGATCGGCCCGGTCGCGCGCAGGGCGGAGGACCTTCTGCTTGCCCTGAGGACGATTTCCGGTCCCGACTATCTCGACGCCGGGGTTGTCGCCAAACCAGTGTACGACCCCGGTCAGCTGCCACTGCGGGACCTGACAGTCGCTTCCTTTGCCTATGACCCGGCGTCGCTTGTCACTTCGGCGGTGGCAAATGCGGTGGGCGCGTCGGGGCAAGCACTGGCCCGCGCCGGCGTCCAGGTTGTGGAAAACCGTCCCCTCGACCTGGTGGGAGGCGCACGGGACCTCGACCAGGGCTGGCGGCGGATGGCGGGCACCCGCGGCCAGGACGTTGTCGAGCTGCTCCACGCCTGGGACCAGTTTCGCACCAATCTGCTCCAGTATATCCGTTATTACGATGCCATCCTCTGCCCCGCCGTTCACCACACGGCTCCCGCAATCGGCGCCCGCGACAACCAGCGCTTCGACTATACGGTCCCTTTCAGTCTGACCGGCTATCCCGCCGCGGTCGTTCCTGTCGGCGTAGATGAAGAAGGCCTCCCCGTCGCCGTGCAGATCGTCTCCCATCCCTGGCGTGAGGACATCGTTCTGGCGCTGGCGGGGACGCTGGAGGAGGCGTTTGAGGGCTGGGAAGATGATCTGGACAGCGGTATGAAACCGCAAGGCCCTCCAGGCGTAAAGTAAGAAGAGGAGACCACACCAGGGAGGCAAGCATGGAAGAAGAGCGCAGGGAAGAGAGCAGAGAGCACAAGAGTAGAGAGCACAATGGTGGAGAAGAGGCTGAGAGCTCCAGCAGGAGCGATGAGCTGACCGAAGAGATTCAGAAGCTGGTTGAGGCGACGGCCCGCGCGGCGCGCAACGTGTGGAGCAGCGAGCAGCGCCTCCAATTGGAGGAGGAGCTGCGCCGCGGGCTGGGGTCAATAGTCGGGGGCCTGGAAGAGGCACTCGAAAAGTTCAGCCGGAGCGAACAGGGCCAGGAGATCCAGGAACAGGCGTCCAAGGTGGCCAACCGGGTGCGCGAGAGCGAACTCGCCGCTGATCTGATGGAGGGGCTGACGGTCGGTCTGAGATCCGCCGCCGACGAAGTACGGAAGTTCGCCGACAACTTCGAAGAGCAAGAGGAGCAGTCCGGGGCCGCTGAGGACAGTCCCGCGGCATCGGGCAATGAGGAGAGTGGCGAAGAGAGTGGTGAAGAGAGTGGCGAAGAGAGCAGCAAAGAGAGTCGTTGAGAACAGCCGGAAGGGGACGCAACACTGAAGCGGAGGAGACTACAATCAGGGGAATGAGAAGATGACCTTGGCAAGTTTCAAGACGCCTTGACTCCAGGGCACGCGGTGCGATACGCCGCTGCTCCCCTCGAAGCTGGCCAGATTCTCAATGTACCAGATGTAGTTGCGGACGAGAGCGTCCTGGTTGCTGAACGCCGGGTTCCAGCCGAGAAGGCGCTGGGCCCTGGCGACATCCACGAAGGAGTCGGTCGCCGCGGTTTCGTAGACCCACTTGTACAGCGGCGAAATCCCCAGCTTTTCCAGTAAGCGCAATGTCCAGATGGCCGGCGCGGCCGGCAGGGGAATGATGCGTTTTCCATGTCCCGCGAAGTCGAGGACAGCCTGATAGTCCTCCTTCATGGTGGCAAACTCGGTCGCGCCGACGTTGAAGGTGTCGTTGACTATCGGGCGCGGCAGGGTGGCAGCCAGGAAGATCGCGGAACAGAGGTCCTCCACATCCAGCAGCTGATAGCGATTTCTGCCACTGCCCAGCATGGGGAAGTTTTTGCCGTCTTTGGCCCAATCGTAGAACAGCGCAAAGACACCGAGCCGCTCCGGCCCGACGAACGATTTGGGGCGAATGATGGGGACACACATGCCCCTGTCTCTGAACTCCCGGCAGATCTCTTCGGCCTCGATCTTGGCCTTGCCGTAGGGGCCCACCCCGTGCAGGCGGTCGTCTTCCTTGAGGGGGTGGTGATCGGGGATGCCGTAGACGGCCGTGGATGAGATATGGATCAGCCGGTCTATGCCTGAGCGGTAAGCCGCATCCAGGACGTTGCGGATTCCTTCAACATCGGTGGAATAGATTTCCTCCGGCGTGTAAAGCGGGAGCGCCGCGGCAGCGTGAACCACGAGGTCCACGCCTTCCATCGCGGCGCGGACAGAATCGACGTCGCGGATGTCGCCTTCAAGGACCTTGACGGCGTCCTTTTCCGGGTAGTCGAAAGGCGCGATGTCGAGCGAAACGACCCGGATGCCGCGCTCAAGCAGGTAGCGGACGAGATTGATGCCAAGAAAGCCGGCGCCGCCCGTTACCAGGCAACTGCTCACGTCTCTCAGTCCGTCAGATTCTTCCCGTTCAGGGGTGCTTTCGTGTCGAAAAGGAGGAGCAGACTTTGGGCCGGTATCCGCCAGGCGAGGGGTTCGATTCATCAGCGGTCCCGGGCAGGCCGATTTAGGGCGGGGGATGAAGCCTCCAGACGCTTTTCGCCGGAAGAAGGGGGAGAAGAGGCTATCCAGTCGTTCAGCAGCATTTCAGTCGATTCGAAGGCCAGCTCGGCAGGGATCTGATCTGCGTTGAACCAGCCTGCGTCCTGGGCATCGTCAGCGACATAGGGAATTTCCGGCGAAGCGGACGGTTCGCCCAGGAAAGCCAACACAATTCCAGTGCGGTCGCCATCGTCATTGACCATGGGGAAGATTTCGATCAGATCGCCGATGTCGGCAGTCAAGCCGACCTCTTCCAGGAGTTCCCGTTGCAGCGCTTCCCTGGGCATCTCTCCCGCGTCCATGTAGCCGCCCGGCAAGGACCATTTTCCCTTTGCCGGATCCACTGCCCGCTGAACCAACAGGACTTTGCCGCGATGCAGAACGAGCGCGATGACAGCCACTTTCGGATCGGGGAACTGGACGAATCCACATGCCGAGCAGACGGGCCGCAAGGCGTTGAATCGCAGCTCCTCCACGACCGGAGCGGCGCAATATGGGCAGAAACGAAATCTCCGGTTCATGCCAACAAGTATAGCACCGGGTCTGTAGAAGTGGTATACTAGAGCAAGATTCGATAGGAGAGCAAGGCTAACGAAATGGACACTGTTTTCGGAGGGATCGAGGCAGGAGGAACGAAGTTCGTCTGCGCTGTCGGAACCGGTCCCGATGACATCCGGGCCGAGATCCGCCTGCCGACCGAATCGCCTGAAGTCACGCTGGGAAAGGTGATCGATTTCTTTCGCGGCCAGCAGGCGCATCACAGGATAGCGGCCTTGGGCGTGGCCTCCTTCGGACCGGTAGACCCGGACCCCAACTCCCCAACTTTCGGATACATCACCAATACGCCAAAACCGGGCTGGGCCAACACAGCCGTTGCGCCGGCGCTGAGGGAGGCGTTCGGCTTACCGATCGGTTTCGACACGGACGTAAATGTCGCCGCCCTGGGAGAGCACACGTGGGGGGCGGCAAAGGGGGCGGATACGTTTGTGTATCTCACCATTGGGACGGGTATCGGCGGGGGCGGCATGGTGGACGGCAAACTGATGCATGGCCTGATCCACCCTGAAATGGGCCACATCGCCATACCGCACGACTGGGAACGCGACCCCTATGTCGGCTCCTGCCCGTTTCACGGCGACTGCTGGGAAGGGCTGGCCAACGGCCCGGCGCTTGAAGCCCGCTGGGGTCTGCCGGGCGAACAGCTTCCTCCCGATCATGAGGCCTGGCCGCTGGAGGCCCACTATCTGGCCCTGGGCGTGACGAGCATAATGATGATCATGTCTCCACAGCTGGTGGTGATGGGAGGCGGGGTCATGGAGCAGACGCACATCTTCCCTCTGATCCACGAGGAGGTGAAGTCCCAGCTGAATGGTTACATCCAGAGCCCGACGGTGCTGGAAGGCATAGACAGCTACATCGTGCCGCCGGCGCTGGGCGGGCGCTCCGGCGTGCTGGGCGCGATAGCCCTGGCCCGGCGCTCCCTGCGGGACCACTGAGCAGCTGCTGAATCTTCCAGTCGATCACGCTGAATTCCCTGCCCCGAATGTCCGTCACTTTCGATCCCACTGAACATCCGCACAGGCGCCGCAATCCGCTTACGGGAGAGTGGGTTCTCGTCTCTCCTCACCGAATGAAGCGGCCGTGGCAGGGCCAAACAGAGTCGCCACCTCCCCATTGCCTACGACAGTACGACCCTTCCTGCTATCTCTGCCCCGGCAACGAAAGGGCGGGCGGGCTGGTCAATCCGGCCTACACGCACACTTTTGTCTTTGAAAACGACTTTGCCGCGCTGCGCGCCGATACACCGGCCGGGACATCGCAAAACGAGCGGTTCTTTCAGTCGCAGTCAGAGACGGGCGTATGCCGGGTGATCTGCTTCAGCCCGAGGCATGATCTGACGCTGGCGCGCATGGCCCAGGCCGACATCCGGCGCGTGGTGGATCTGTGGGCGGAACAGGTGGAAGAGCTGAGCCAGGACGAGAGGTTGGGCTACGTTCAACTTTTCGAAAACCGGGGGGCCATGATGGGCAGCTCGAACCCGCATCCACACGGGCAGGTCTGGGCGACCGGGCGCATGCCGACCGAGGCGGCCAAGGAGGACCGGGAACAACGGGCCTATTTCGAACGCGAAGGCACTCCGCTGCTGGTGGACTATCTCTGCGCCGAGCTGGCGGCGGAGGAGAGGGTTGTGGTGGAGAACAGCGACTGGGCGGCGGTGGTGCCCTATTGGGCGGTCTGGCCGTTCGAGACGCTTCTTCTGCCCCGGCGCCCATGCCGGCAGATGGGGGAACTTGCCGCGGCGGAGCGGGACTCGCTGGCCGGCATTCTGAAACGCCTGCTAACCCTGTATGACAATCTCTTCGAGACCAGTTTTCCCTATTCGATGGGCTGGCACGGAATGCCGGCGAGCGGCGGCGACCACGCCCACTGGCAACTGCACGCCCACTTCTACCCGCCGCTGCTGCGCTCGGCTACCGTCAGGAAGTTCATGGTCGGTTACGAAATGCTGGCCACCCCGCAGCGCGACCTCACCGCGGAGCAGGCTGCGGAGCGGCTGAGAGCCCAGAGCGAAATCCACTACCTGGACCGCTGAGATCCGCCGGCGCCGCTACGATAGGTCTCTCTGGCAGCCAGATAGGCATCGCCTCCGTAACAGTCATTCAGCACGAAGAGCGGGAAGTCTTCGACCTCCAGTTCTCGGATCGCCTCGCTCAACAGATCGGGGTAGGCAAGAAGGCGGCTGCGGCGAATCTGCCGGGCCAGCAGGGCGGAGGCCCCGCCGACGGCGCCAAAGTAGACGGCTCCGTGTGTTACGAGCGCCTGCTTTACTTCGTCTGATCGGCTCCCTTTGCCGATGAGGCCGGCGACGCCGCGTTCCAGCAACGGCAATGTGTACGGGTCCATACGCCCGCTGGTTGTGGGCCCAGCAGGCCCAATGACGGCGCCCGGTTTGGCCGGTGCCGGCCCGACGTAGTAGATAACCTGGCCCGCCAAGGGCAGCGGCAACTCTTCGCCCCGTCTCATCGCCTCGACGAGTCTCTTGTGGGCCGCGTCTCTCGCCGCGTAGACCGTACCCGTCATGAGGACGCGGTCGCCGGCGCGCAAGGATTTCACCGCGGCGTCGTCAAGAGGCGCCCGGACAGTTGTGGCCATCACAGCTCCAAAGTTGCCCGCCGGGGCGCGGAGCAGTTGAGGTTTACGGCGAGGGGCAGGGCGGCAATGTGGGTGGCCAGGAGTTCGACATGGACGGCCAGGGCGGTTACAACGCCCCCCAGCCCCTGCGGTCCGATTCCCAATTCGTTGAGCGCGTCGCGCAGCTGGCTCTCGAGCGCGGCCACATGCGGTTGCGGACTGACGCTGCCGACCGGCCGCAACAGCGCTTTCTTCGCGGCCATGCCGACGGTGTCCAGGGAGCCGCCGATGCCGACGCCCACGATCAGAGGAGGACAGGCATTGGGGCCGGCCTGCTCGACCGTGTCGATCACGAACTGTTGAATGCCTTCTTCGCCGATGGCCGGGGGAAACATGCTGACCCGGCTCATTAGCTCGGCTCCGAACCCCTTTTGCAGCGCGCTAATGCGGAGCCCGTCTCCTGCAACGATCTCCCAATGGATCAGGGCCGGCGTGTTGTCGCCGGAATTGACTCGCAGCAACGGGTCGGTAACCACCGATTTGCGCAGGTCGGCGTAGGCATCGCGGGTCGCATCCTGCAAAGCCGCGCAGATCTCTCCGCCACTGAAATGCACGTCCTGGCCGACTTCGACAAACAGAATCGCCATTCCGGTATCCTGGCAGGTGGGGATCGTTTCGGCCTCGGCGTAGGCGGCATTCTCCAGCAAGAGTTCGATGACCTCCTGGCCCAGCGGGGAACGCTCCTGACGGCCGGCTGAGCGCATGGCCTCCAGATAGTCTTCAGGCAAACTGTGCGCTGAGTGGCGCAGGAGTTCAGCGACGGCCTGTCTCACATCGCGGACATCGATAGTTCTCAAGATCCCGGTCCCCTTCAGTCAGTTGGTATGTGCGTGAGATAGTTGCAGCGGGCAAAAAGGTCATTTCCAGGCGGCTGACGGTTCAGTTCCCACTTCCCGCTCTTGCCCTATAGGCAGAGGCCAAGGCGGCAATGCGGAAATTACCGGGCGCCAATTCCGCCGCCTTCTCCAATCCGGAGAGCACGGCCGGATCGTCCCGGTCAAGCAGAAAACGTCCCCAGGCCAACAGGGCGTGGACGTCGGCTCTCTCCGGCTGAACGATGAGGGCACTGTTTCCGTATTGGGTCAGGAGGTGGCCAATCGTGCGCTCGAAACCAAAGGCTGCGGAGCCGGCAGGAATCGGCGTATCACTGAACAGGGTTGAAGGGCCCATCGACCACAGAATCTCGAAGGAAAAGTCCCAGTCGCCGGCGAATACATAGCTCAGAAGCGGGAACGGGCTGGCGACGGCCAGCTGGCGGCTCACTTCCAGATGGTGGCGTATCCAGAGAGCGTTCCAATGGATTGTCGGGTCAGAGGGCGCCGCGATTTCCGCGCGCTCGATTTCGTCGAGGGCGTCTGCGTAGAGTCCGGCCTCGGCGAGCGAGAGGGCGTGGCTGTTTATGGCGCGCAGATGGAGCGGCCGGTCATCCGGCAACAGCCTGGGGGCGGCTTCGACCAGTTTCTCGCCATCCCAATGGAAGAAGCGCGCCAAGTAGAGCTGCAGGCCACAGGCGTAACAGAAGATGTAGGGATCGCTGTTGTTCAGCAACAGATCCGACTGGCCGTCGCCATTCAAGTCCACAACGGATCCGGCGTCCGGGATGCTGTTGAAGCTGCTGATGACGAGCGAAAGGGCCTGTCCGTCCCAGCGCAGGATTTCCAGACAGCCGCCATGCGCGCCGGCCCCACCCTGGACGGCCAGCCAGAGTCCGGCAGGTTCGATGGATACCTGTTTCAGGGAGTTTTCGTCGAGGTAGTCGACACAATCGAGTTCCACGCGTCCCAACTCCAGCCAGCCGCTCTGCCGAGGCTCATGGATTGAGACAATGTGCGAGGCGGACACACTCTGCGGCGGGAGCCCGAAAGTAGTGGCGGCAAAGAGGGCCGCCTCACGTGACGATTCAAGTTGCCGCACAACCACACCGCGCGCCGGATCCCGCTGCGATCCATATTCGCCGGCCAGCCGGTCCTGAAGCGCCTGTACACCGGGAAGGGGTGAGGGGGCAGGCGCGGCCGCAACCGTACCGGCCCGGGCCTCCAGGGCTTTCGCCAGTTCAGCGTAGCGGCGGTCTTCGGCCGCCAGTTCCGCGGCCAGTTGCATGCCCGACTGAACGGCGGGGTTGTCCGGCTCGATCAGGAAGCGTCCCCAAGCACCCAGGGCGTGAACGGCAGCCCGTTGGGGCTGTAGCTCCAAAGCGGTATCGGAGAACTGGGCCAGCAGCAGGCCCACGACATGTTCGAACCCCGACGCCGCAGAGCCGGCCGGTATCGGCGCGTCGCTGACAAGGGTAGTCAAGCCGAAATTCCACAAGGCATCAAATGCCGTTTCCCAGTCGCCCGCGAATACGTGGTTCAGCAGGGGGAAGGCGCTGGTCGAGGCCTCTTGGCGGCTGGCTTCAAGGTGGTGGCGGATCCAGACGGCGTTCCAGGCGACAGTGGCGTTTGCGGGGGCGATGGCTTCCGCCTGTTCGATCTGCTCCAAGGCGTCGGCGAAGAGGCTGGCGGCGGCCAACTCTGCGGCCCGATCGTTGAAAGCGCGCAGTTCTGCGGGCAGACCGGCGGCCAAGGGCGTTGGCGTTACTTCCTTCAGCGAATGCCCATCCCAATGGAAGAGCTGCGCCCAGTACTGTCGAACGCCACAGGCGTAGCAGAAGATGTAGGGGTCGCTGTCGTTCAACAGCAGATCCAGCCGGCCGTCCCCGTTCAGGTCGGTGAGGGAGCCGGCATCGGGACTGCTGCTGAATCCGCTGATGGCGACCGAAAGGTTCTGGCCGTCCCAACGCAGCAGTTCAAGGCAGCCGCTGTGGGCGCCGACGCCGCCAGCAACGGTAAACCACAGGTCGACAGGATCCAGGTATACCTGTTCAACTGAGGTCTCATTCAGGTATTCGGCGCACTCTAGCTCCACGCGGCCCAGAGCCTTCCAGCCCTCCGGACCGGCGGCGTGAATCCAAACTCTTTGTCTGAACAGTGGATTGTCCGGGGGGAAGCCATGCGTGTGGGAAACGAAGAGTGTTTCCTCACCGGCGGCGGTCGCGACCGGTTGCACGGTAACGAGCGGCCCCAAGTCCTGGACGAGGCCGCTCTCGGCGGCAAGCCGGTCGGCCAACCGGGCCAGGCCGGCTGCATCAGTAGACTGCGCCGAAGCGGTAGGCGACGTCGAAACCGGCCAGGTGACGGGCTGCGCACAGCCAGCGACCAGAAGCGTCAGCAAGAGTGTAACAGAGAATACGCGCCGCAGGGGGGGTAGTGGCATGGTATACTCCTAAGCTACTCCACGAGGCGATTTTGCCGCGCGCGCTGACTATAACACGGTTCCAGCACAGCACAAAGCGGCCCGCCGAACGGAACAAGCGCATTAAGCCCAGCGTCAAGAGTATGAAGTAGGGCATCGAGATCGCAACACGTCCAGCCTGACTGATGAAAAACGCCGAACTGATCGAGGCACTGCGTCTCAACTACATAGAGTACTTCAGGCTCTTTCACGGCCAGCACGGGACCCGTACTCACGTCGACCGGGAGACCGCCTGGATCGTCGCCAACGGGCCGCCCGGTAACCACATTCTGCGCTCCAATCTGCAGGCCGAGGAGGCAGAGGAGAAGATCGACGCACTCATTTCCAGGATCAGGACGCTCACGGGAGGAATCCGCTGGCTGGTCTTCCCTCAAGACCGGCCGAGGGACCTGCGCGCAAGGCTGAAGCGAAGAGGGCTGTCAACGGGGCGGGGCGATTTCTGGATGTTCCGGCGGCTGCAGCAGGTTCCAGCCGAGAGGCATCGTTCTCAACTTCGCATCAGTCCCGTTCGGGACAGGCCCGGACTGCGGGCCTGGTGGACGGCTTCGGCCCTCGGCTTCGGCATGACGCAACGCGCCGCCCAGCCCTGGTACGATGCCTTCCGACGCCGCGGATTCGGCCCGAAGGTCCGCATTACCAATTACACCGGATATCTTGAGCAGAAGGGGGTGACAACCGCCACCCTAATTCTGGCCGGCGGCATAGCGGGAATCTACGATCTCTCGACGCTTCCGGATCAGCGAGGGCAAGGCTTCGCCAGCGCGCTCGTAAACCATATACTGGAACAGGCCAGACAGCGCGGGTATTCCTATGCGGGCCTGCAGACAGGCGAGGCAGAGCAGTTCTACCAAAGTCTTGGATTCAGGACCGGCTTTCAGGAGGAGGAGTTCTTCTGGGCGGCAGATTGACCACAAAAGCAGAGATGAACGCGGCCGCAGAAAAGTGCGGACGAGGCGACAGTCTGATACACTGAGACGCACTGTGCCTACCGCCCCAAGCCGTGGGGCTTGAGGGGAGCAATGGAATGAATGAACCGGCTACCGGCGCCGCGGCCGCAGGCCCGACGGCGCCGCCGCGCCCGTCCGCGCAAAAGCGGGTCTTCAAACTGGCCTGGCCCGTCATCGGCGAGAGCTTTCTCGAGACGTTGTTGATGGTGGTCGATACCTGGATGGTCGCCCAGCTGAGCACGGCGGCGATAGCAGGTGTGGGCGCATCGGTGCAGGTACTGTTCTTTGTCATCGCCGCGTTGGGCGCACTGAGCGTCGGCAGCAGCGTCCTGGTGGCGCAGGCCTACGGGGCGGGGAGGCTTGTGGAGGCGGCGCGGCTGGCGCGTCAGTCGATTGTCTGGAGCATCATTCTTTCGCTTCCCCTGGCACTCACCGGATATTTTCTGGCGGGGCCGGTGATCGGCCTGTTCGGCGTAGAGGCGGACGTGGCCCGCATCGGCAGGGAATACCTGCAAGTCACGATGGCGACCGTGGTCGTGCTGATTGTACTCATGATCGGCGGGGGCGCGTTGCGGGGCCTGGGCGATTCGCAGACCCCAATGCGCGTGACGGCGCTGGCCAATTTCGTGAATGTTTTTCTGACGTACGGACTGATATTCGGCGCGGCCGGGCTGCCGGCGCTGGGAGCGGTTGGCAGCGCCTGGGGAACCTTTCTCTCCCGCCTGCTGGCTGCAGTCCTGCTCCTGATCGTAATGTGGCGGGGACGACAGGGCGTCTCCATTTCCGGGCGCAGCAACTGGCTGCCGGAAATCGGCGCGGCCACCTCCGTGCTGCGCATAGGCGTACCCGCTGCCCTGGAGCAGCTTCTCACCTCCGCCGCCTTCACGTCGATGACGGCAATCGTCGCCACACTGGGAACTGCGGCCCTGGCCTCCCACCGCATCGCGTTCAACGTTCTCTCCCTGTCCTTTCTTCCCGGCTTTGGCTTCGCCATCGCCGCCACGGCCCTGGTTGGACAGTCTGTCGGGGCGCGCGAGCCGGAGGAGGGGGCGGAAGCTGCGGCCATCGCCACGCGGTGGGCGGTTGTCTGGATGGCGGGAATGGGCGTCGTCTCATATTTGCTGGCGGAGCCGATCATGCGGCTGTTCAGCCAGGAAGCCGCCGTTGTAGACGCCGGCGTCGCCGCGGTGAGGGTGGTGGCCCTGGCCCAGCCCTTCTGGGCGGTACTGTTTGTGCAGTCGGGCGCACTGCGCGGCATGGGCAATACAAGCTTTCCCCTGCGAGCAAATACCGGGGGCCTCTGGTCTACGATGATAATCGCCTGGCTGGCGGTAAACTACCTGGACGGCGGCATCGCCCATGTATGGGGCGTTTTTCTGATTACTTCTCCCGTAATGTCGATTGTTCTGTGGAGACGCTTCAGACGGGCCGTTGGGGAGTGGTCGGACGAGGAGACAGGCACTGACAGATGAAACAGGAGTATCCGATACCGGCTGCGGAACACAGGGTCGACGAGAAGATTCGCCGCAGCCATTTCATAACAACGGTGGGGCCGGCCGGCACCGTCGAGGACGCAAGGGCGTTCATCAAGAAGGTGCGGGCCGAGTTCGACACGGCCAACCACAACTGCTGGGCGTACGTGGTGGGGCCACCGGGATCGACCGGCCATGCCGGCATGAGCGATGACGGAGAGCCGCACGGCACGGCAGGCAGGCCGATGCTCACGGTGCTGCTTCACTGCGGGGCAGGCGACATTGTCGCGGTGGTCACCCGTTTCTTCGGGGGGGTGAAGCTGGGCAAAGGGGGGCTGGTGAGAGCCTACAGCGGGGGGGTCAAGAGTGCGCTGGCGTCCCTGCCTCTGATCGAGAAGATGCCAATGGCCCGCGTGGAGGCTGTTATCGGCTACAGCGAGGTTACCCTTTTTCAGCGGATGTTGCCTGAGTTTTCCGCCGAGGTCGAGGATTCCGACTTCGCGGTCGCGGTCACTTACCGGCTGCAGATGCCGTCAAAGCACGTGGACACATTCAAGGTCCGCCTGGCCGATCTTACGAATGGTCAGGCAAAGGTGGTTGTTCACCAAGCGGACTGAGACCGACTCTGATCTCAGCAATTGAATCCAGGACCAGGTCGGCGAGCGGCTCAAGCGTTCTCCTGGTGCCGACCCCCGTCAGGACGCCGACCGCCAGGCCGGCGCCCGCCGAACGGGCCATACGAAGGTCGACTTCCGAGTCTCCCACCACTACTGTTTCCTCCATTGGTACATCAACTGCTTTCGCGGCCGCCAGCAGGGGGTCGGGGGAAGGTTTGTGCCGGAAAGCGCCGTCAGCGCAGGCGATAAAGTCTACAAAGGGCGACAGACGAAAGCTGGCCAGGGCAGCTTCAGTCGGGCCGCGGTCGTCGCTGGTTATTACCGCGACGCGAACGGAGTTTTCGTGTAGTGAAGATAAGAGCGGAGCCAGTTCCGTCACAGGTGAGAGGTCAACCGGGTCTGCAAGTAGCGGCGCGAAGCGCTGCCTCACCAACAGCTCGCATTCCTCCCAGGGCAGCAGGGGATGCGAGAGTTGATGAAGGGCGGTTGCCGCCGCACGAATTGTGGCTTCGGCTGTGCCGGCGGCAAAGGGGCCGTCTTCGTTGAAAGCGCCTGCGACAGGGTCGAAACCGAGAGCGCGGTAGAGGGCAGCCCGGAGTTCGGTCCGATTGGAAAAGGGGGAGAGCAGGTTTTCCACCGCATGCCGAAAGGGCCGGCGCCAGCTGGAGTTGAAATCGAAGAGTGTGCCGTCCTTGTCAAAGGCGACGAGCCCGGCGTCAAAGCGGTGTTCGCCAAAGTGGACAAGGCCCATGGAGATGCGACGAATTCGCTGAGAGGGAAGGCGGGGGAGGTGGGAAAGTGGGGCTACTGCGCGTAGCCGCCAATGGTGGTGAGAAAGTCCTCGCCGATGACGATGCGCAGATCGGTTGATTCGGGAATCAGCAGGCCGGGAAGCGAATAGAGCGAGCCGGTCAGATTGAACTGGCGGCCCAACTCCCGCACAAGCGCTTCGTCGGTGTTGTAGTTGACGAGAAGGGTATTTTGATAGTCGCTGCGGTCGGCATCGCCAATCGATACGACGCGCCAGCCGCCGTCTTCAAGTTTCCGGCGCGCAAGGGCAGCGATTCCCGGCTCCCCCGTGCCGTTAAGGATTTCAAGCCGGACTTCCCTCGCGGCCATGACGCGAACATTGCGATTGACGTCGGCCGCCAGAAGCTCCGTGGAGCCTACATCCGCGTCCGCGCGCGTGCGGGGCTCAATCTGGGGAAGTGGGACGGAGGATGAATCGGCCACGGTAGCGGGCGCCGCCGACGGATCAAAGAATTTTCTGAGTTCAGGACGGATCAGGTCGCGGTCGGGGAGCAGTATCCAGGCGCCATTTGCGCTATAGCTTTCCTCGCCGTAGCGGTCGTCCAGCACCAAAGTATTCAGTTCGAAGGCGTTGGCGCTCACGTAGGAAGCGATGTCCGCCGCGGTCTGCAGAGGCATGTCGGTTCGAACGCTGCCCCACGCGGTACTCAGCAGCTGCGGCGCCCTTGTGATCAGCGTCGGAATCATTTCAGCGGAGATTACCTTATCGGCAATGGCACGAATCAGCTGCTGCTGGCGCGCGGCGCGTCCGTAGTCGCTATCCATGTTGCGGGTACGGGCGTACTTCAGCGCGGTCTGGCCGTCCAACACGCGTGTTCCAGCCTCCAAGTGGAATGTCTGGTATCCGTAGTCAGCGGTCGGATACTCCGGGTCGTGAATGGTCTGGGGCACTTGGACGGTTATGCCGCCGATCTCGTCGACGAAGCGGACAAACCCGCTGAAGTCGGCCTGCACATAGTACTGAACGGGCTGACCGATAAAGCTGCTAACGGTATCCTTGGCCAGTTGCGCGCCTCCGAGGGGGTATCCGCGCTGCTCGCCGATGGCGTAGGCAGTGTTGATTTTGGACGTCAGATTATAGCGGGGAATCGGCACCCACAGATCTCTGGGGAGAGAGATCATGCCGGCCGTATGCCTACCCAGGTCAAGGGTGAGGAGCAGCAGGGTGTCGGTGCGAGGCGGTTCTTCGCCGTCGATTCGCTCGTCCGACCCCAACAGCAGGATGTTGATGCGGCTGTCCGCAGCGGCAGCCTCTGCGGGGACGGCCTGCAAATCGACGTTTTGGGGCGCGAGAGCTGCCTGCCCGTCGGGCGCCAGCCCGCCGCTTGCCTGCGCTTCGGCTGCTGCGGCGTCCACGCCTGGGTATGACAGGTCGGGGAGATCGGACGTCATTACTGAAATGCTACTGCGTTGCGCGTAGTCTCGGGCGAAATCGCCGAGGACAGTGCCGATGAGGAAGGAGATGATCAGGATGAAGGCTGCGAAGAGCCACGCCAACGCAACAGCCGTAGATCTGCGCCAAAGACGGGCGTTGATCCGCTTTACTACGACAGCCCAGTTTCGTCTGGCGGGGATAAAACCGAACTTCGACATAATGCAGGAATTATATCACGATTTTGGGCGCGCCGAAGAATTTTCGAGAGCCAGCTTTTGTTTGCGGTCAGCGCCATCAGCGGGGAAGCGGATGGGCATACAGTCCTGACTTGGTCAAGATGTAGAGAATGTCCGTAACTTCATCCAGGAAGAGACCGCGCATTCCCGCCAGCGCGATATCCTCGGCGTCAACAAACTGCTGAATGTAGCGTCCTTCCTTGTCGAATACCAGGATGCGCTCATCGGTGGCGTCGGCGAGAAAGAGCATGCCGTCAGCGTGTTCGGCCATGGCAAAGTCGACGATCAGTCCACCCAGGCCCGGAATTCTCTCCAGGCTGAAAGGCAGCTGCTGGCCTTCGCGGAAGCGGAGCAGGGTCCCATCCTGGCTCAGCAGCCAGATGTCGCCGTCGATTCCCATGGCAATCAGACCGGCCAGATCGCCCCGGACCTGCTCATTAAACCATTCAGCCGGCGGGTCGTCATAGGCCAGACCGGCCGGCGAGTAGCGGTAGATCTGGTCGGACCGTTCATCGGCCAGGTAGAGGCGGCCGTTGTAGATGCCCAGCTGGCCCACGCTTCCGAGGGCGCTCTGTTCTCTCAAAACCAGATGCGTGGCCCCGTCGAGGCGATTGTAACGAAAGACGTTGTTGTTTCGGTCCAAAATCAGAAGGCTCGCCTTGTCCTCAAAGCCGGAAATGCGGGGTTGCCAGGCGATGTCGACCAACCTGCCGACGGTTACGCCGCCGGGAACGGTGTCACCTTCCTTCAAGATCGCACCGTTGTCTTCTTCCAACAGCGTGCGTTCCGGGTTGGCGCGATAGTGGAAGATGGCCTGGCGGCCGCCGTCCAACACATAGATGTCCTGGTTGGAAACGACGATTCGCTGCGGCTCGGCATCGGCGGCGTATTCCAGCAGGGGCACGTCCAGAGAATACAGGGCCCGGACCTGGAGCAGGTCCTGAAGTTCGGTGGCAATGACTTCCGACAGATCCTGAATCTGGTCGGTTACGCCGATCAGCACGATGGCTTCGTCCAGGAAGCGCTGCGCTTCACTCAGTGACGCACGCGCCGTTGCCCTGTCATCCACGGCCAGGGCCTGCTGGACTTCCAGCAACTTGCCGTCGGCCAGCTCGACAAGCTGCAGACCTTCTTCCTGATTGATGCTCCCTTCGCGCAAGAAAGCGGCGCCGACAACAGCCGAAGTAAGCAGTGGGATGAGAATTGCGATTGCGATGATCAGTCTGCGGCGGTTGCCCTTCGACGGCGCCGGCGGCGCGTAGACAGGCAGCGCGGGCAGCTGGGCGCGTTCCCCGGAAGGGGTCTCTCCCGGGCCCTCCGCAGCCGGTTGGGGCTGCGGCTGGTGCAGCGGCTCAACCGGGTCCGGAGACTCGAACCGGGGGGGAGGCTCGGTCTGGGGCGGGGGCGAGAATTGGGGTGGAGGCGCGGACTGGGGTGGAGGCTCCGGGTCCTGCAACTCGGACTGTTGCGGTTGCTCGCGCTGCCGCTCCCGGCGTTCGGGCAAGAGTCCCTGAAGGAGGCTGGAAAACCATTTGGAGGGCCTGTTCAGCAGGCGAGAGGCGCGCTGGCGCCACTGGTCGCGTCCACTTTGGCGCGGGCGAATGGGAACGGTCAGCTGATGTTGCATCGTGGCGGCGCTGGGCAGGTCCGGAACGGGACCGCTCACTCGATTTCGGGACGCGGCCGAGCGCGCGGTTCGCTCGTCGCCCGGCACATTGTGAACAGGTGGGGCGGCGCCAACTGCCGTCGGGAGGTGTGAGCCGTCCGTTTCTTCCTCATCCTGGGGCTCGTCCGCGTAAACCAGGAGCAGGCCAAGAAGGGGCAGCTGGTCGCCCTGCTCCTGGAGGTGCAGAACCATGTCCTGCATATTGCTGACGGTCGTGCTGACGACGGCGCCTCCGAGCGTCCTTACGTCGGACTGCAGACACCACTCGCTTTCGCCAAGAAAGAGGGCATCACCACTTTTGAGCAGATGCCTGTACGTGTGTACGTTCGGTTCGGTCTCGCCACCGACATTGCCTGAAAAGCGCTCGTCGTCAAGGGGGAACTGGTCCAATCGGCGGTCTGTGGCGATGAAGGCCACGGTCGGTCCCGCGGAGGCAAGGACCAGGTGGCCCTGGACGACGGCGGCGCAGATGATCCCGGCCTGCAGATCGATATCGGGGCTTTTCCGGTTCATGTTGCGCAAGACTTCGTGGGCGTCGGAGACCGCCTGCTTGAGCACCTGGCTGACGGGACCGCCTGCCGAGTAATAGGTGAGCTCAGCGGTCGCCTGCATCTCGCGGACAGCGTGACTGCCGACCGGACTGCTGCCAATCAGCTCGATGAGGATGTACAGATTTCCCCTGGCGGCGCGCTCGTCCCCCCGACCCGGTTCAAAAACTTCCAGGTGTGCGGCCCGCGGATTGCGATGGTCCATCAACGGGGCGGAATGGACGCTTGATTGTGCTGGAGAAGCTGTGGTTGCCATAGTTTCTCGGTGTTGCGGCGAAGACCCGGGGCAGAGAGAAGCGTCCGGGACCGGTGAATTGGACTCCTTGAGCGTCTCTTGGGATGTTCCCGCGGCGCCTGCCGGATACAGTCGAATTCTAATTGTACACCTTACACAAAGAGCCCACAAGACACAAAGAGCCCACAAGCGCCGCCGCCGACGACTGAACACAGCAGTTGGGCAGGGGGAATCCGTGCGCCAAAGCAGGATTTGCGGTATGATGGGACCACTGCCGCGACCGAAAAACTGTTCAGAAGGGCCGTGAGCCCTGGCAAAACCCAATGAGAATCGGAATCGTAGGCGGGCCAAATAGCGGCAAAACAACGATTTTCAACGCTTTGACCCGCAGCGCTACCGCCGCGACAGCCTATTCCAGCGGCCGGCTGGAGGTCCACACCGCTGTCGTGGACGTGCCGGACCCGCGACTCGGTTTGCTCGCGCAGATGTTTGCTCCCCGCAAGGCCGTCTACGCACAGGTGACGTATAACGACATCGCCGGACTGACCGGGGGCGCCGGCAATGAGGGCCAGATTGGCGGCCCTCTGCTGAACGCAATCGCCGCCAATGATGCGCTGCTGCTTGTCGCGCGGGCTTTCCGCGACCCCAATGTGCTCGATCCTGATGAGAGCGTCGATCCCGGCGCGGCGTTTGCGGCGCTGGAGACCGAATTCCTGCTCAACGACATGGTTACGATAGATGGGCGCCTGGAACGGATTACAGCCCAGCGGTCACGGGGTCCGGTTGAAGAGCGTCAGCGCCTGGCGCAGGAAGAGGCGCTGCTGACGCGGCTCTACCCGCTGCTGGAGGAGGGGTCTCCATTAAGAGAGGCGACGCTGTCCGACGATGAAATGAAGCTGCTGGGGGGCTTTGGCTTCCTGAGCCTGAAGCCGGTACTGCGCGTCGTCAATGCGGGCGATGAGGATGAAGAAGAGATGTTCTCGGATCATCTGAATGAAGGGACCTTTTTTTTGCGGGGACGGCTGGAGGCCGAAATCGCGCTGATGACCCAGGATGAAGCTGCCGAATTCCTGGATGGGTTCGGCATTGTTGAGCAGGGCTTGAACCGTGCAATCCGGCGTTGTTACCGGCTCCTGGGTCTGATCAGTTTCTTCACAATTGGGGACAACGAGGTCCGCTCCTGGGCGGTCGGCGCCGGATCAACTGCGCCTGAAGCGGCCGGCGCCGTCCACACCGACATGCAGAAGGGTTTCATTCGGGCGGAAACCGTTCATTTCGACAGCCTTAAGGAGGCCGGGAGTATGGCCGAGGCCCGCAACCAGGGTCTCTTGCGGCTCGAAGGCAAAGAGTACGTTGTTCAAGACGGCGACGTTCTGAACTTTCGCTTCAATGTTTGAATTCAGTGTTTGAACAGGGGCCGTATGTGTTTTCGCACCAGTGAACTTTTGTCCTGAACGTTATAGAAGGGTATACTACGAAGCGGTGTTGCGGAAGGACAGCACCGTTGTCAATGAGGAGCGGAAGATGACCGAAGAACCCCGTACTGCCGATATCCAGGAAGCCGAAGAGCCCGCAAGCGAGGCCGACTCCGCCAAGAAGGTCGTGCGCCTGAGCGTCGGCCAGGAGTTGACCGGCAAAGTCAAGCAGGTGACTGATTTTGGCGCATTTGTAGACATCGGCGCCGGCCGCGATGGATTGGTCCATATCTCCGAACTGTCGGTTGGTCGCGTGACCAACGCAAAGGAGGTTGTGGAGGAAGGCCAGAGCGTCACAGTTTGGATCAAGCGGCTGAACCGCGAGCGAAACCGCATCAGCCTGACGATGATTTCGCCCGACACCAGGACGATACGCGACCTGCAGGAGGGCGAGGTCGTCGAGGGTGTCGTTACGAGAATGGTCGCCTACGGCGCCTTCATCGACATAGGCGTGGGCACGGACGCCCTGCTCCACGTGCGAGAGATGGGGAACAACTACGTCGAAAAGCCGGAAGACGTGGTTGAGATCGATGAGAAGCTGGACGTTCGGATCATGACGGTCAATCGCCGCCGCCGCCACATAGACGTGAGCATAAAGGGTTTGCGGGTAGAGCCGGAGGGCGAAGAGGCTGAGGCGACGGACGGGGAGTCGGCTGCAGGAGAGGATTCAGAGTCGCAAGTCGTTGACAAGTTTGAGAATATCGAGGTTCTCTCGCCGATGGAGTTGGCCTTCAAGCGCGCCATGGAGGCCGGAGGCGAGGAGGTGACCCTGCCCAAGTCCTCGCGGCGGCGCAAACGCCGTCAACACCGGGACCGCTCAGAACAGGCGAAGATCATTCAGCGGACTTTGGACACGATGCGCGAGTAAGTTGCCGGGGCGGTATTCAGCTGGAAATGGCGGTGGAAGAATCAGACTTCCGCCGCTTTTTGATTGGCGCTCTCGCGCTGTTGATCCTGCAATCGAACGGGGCGGCAGACAGACAGACGGGGCCGTCCTCCAACATGGTAGAGGCACAATGAAGATCGGCGGCTGTGCGGCATTGGTGACGGGAGGGGCGCATCGGGTGGGCAAGGCGATTGTCCTGGAGCTTGCCCGCGCCGGCGCTGACGTCGTCATTCTTTACAACAGATCGGGTGACGCCGCGGCGGAGACTGCAGAAGAGGTCGAGGCTCTCGGCGCCGGTGCAACTACGGTGCAATGCGATGTATCCGACCTGCGTGCGGTGCAGGGTATGGCAGAGTACGTTCGAGATCGTTACGGCCGGCTGAGCGTGCTTGTCAATTCAGCCGACTGGTTCGGCCAGGATCCCTTTCCGACCGAAAGCTACGAGACGTGGCACCGGATACTCGATATTACGGTTAACGGCAGTTTCTACGTCAGCAACGAGCTGGCTCCGCTCCTTCTGGAGCAGCCGGAAGCGGCAATCGTCAATATCGTAGACCTTTCCGTCTGGCATGCGTGGCCGAATTTCACGGGCCACGCGGTGGCAAAGTCCGCCGTGCTGGCGCTGACTCGACAGATGGCGCTGGAACTGGCCCCGACCGTACGGGTAAACGCGGTGGCCCCGGGGCCTGTACTGCCACCACCGCACTACACGGAAGAAAGGGTGCGACGCAGCAGCAGCCGTACACTGCTGAACCGCTGGGGAAGGGCCGAGGACGTCGCCCACGCCGTCCGATTCCTGGTGGAGTCCAGCTTTACGACCGGTGAAGTCGTGCGAGTGGATGGCGGAGAACTGATCGCGAAGCGGTCGCCCTGAGCCTGAAGCCCGGCCTGCGCCGGGAGGAGGCTGCGGTTACTTGCCAGAATGGCCGGTATTTGGTAACGTTCCCTGACGTCTATCCAAAGAGAAACTGCGATAGTGAAGGCTCGGCGTCAGCCCCAATGCGGGCGAGGCCTGTGGACCTGAAAGGAGCTCAGGTGGACCTTCTGACAGAATTCTCAACCGCCTTGCGGAGGGACAGCGACCGTCCGGAGAGGCCGGCACTTTTGCTGGGCAAACTCGTCGATCCGGAGCTGGACGTAGACGGCTACATCAGACGCCTGGATGAGCTGGCCGACCAGGTCGAACAAAGTTTGCCGGTCGGGGCACTGGGCCGCGCCAGGGCCGAGGCCCTAATCGCCGTACTGCACGGCCAATACAGTTTTTTCGGCAATGTTGAGAACTACTACGCCCCGTCCAACAGCTTCCTTCACCGAGTGCTGGACACGCGTCTGGGCCTCCCCATCACGCTTTGCCTCCTTTACACGGCCGTTGGGCGCCGTCTGGGCATGAACCTGCGGGGCCTGGGACTGCCCGGGCACTTCATGTTGGAGTACGGCGACATGAACGGCGTGTGGATTCTCGATCCCTTCCACGGCAAGGTAGTAGGCAGAGAGGAGCTCTCCTACTACTTGACTCAGATCTTCCAGCAGCCGATTCGCGTCTCCGTCTCACTTGAGCAGTACCGGACAGACACCGGCGCATGGATACTACGCATTCTGAATAACCTGCGCTCGGTGTATATCTCCCAGCACAGTCTTGCCGATGCCCTGAAAGTTCTAAACTACATGGTAATCGTGGACCCGGAGGAGGCGAACCTCTGGCGGGACAGAGGCATGCTCCACTACGGGCTGGAAAACATGCTGCTGGCCGAGAGTGATCTGCGGCGTTATTTCCTGCTGCGCAACCGCCTGCATCTGTTCACGGGCGAAGCCGAAATGGTGTTCAGCGGCGTCGCCTTGGGAGGATGGATGCCCGAGGCGGAGCAAGAGGCCACGCAGGAGGACCAGCGGGTGCTATTCGTGCTGAAGCAGATTCGAGATGAGATCAGAAGGTTGAACTGAAGCGAGAATGAGGATCCCGTCTGACGCCTCCGGTCTATGGAAGTTCTGTCACGTGGCGCTCACCCTTCTGCGGCCCCTGTTCTGCGGTCTGAGAGTGGAGGGCGCGGAGAACGTGCCGCGGGAAGGCGGCGTAGTTCTGGCCTGCAATCACCCCGGCGGCATGGACAGTTTTGTTCTGGGCTTCGCTTGCCCGCGCCAGGTCTTCTATATGGCCAAGAGGGAGCTCTTCAACGTCCATCCGGTGATGACGTTTCTTCTGTACCGCATCGGCGCATTTCCCATCAACCGGGGCGCACGCGACACCGAGGCGATCGAGTACAGCGTGGCGCTCCTGAAACAGGGGCGCGTCGTGGGCATGTTTCCCGAGGGGACGCGCAACCGCGGCAAACCGATGCGGCGCGGGAAAAGCGGGGCGGTTCGAATCGCCATCGATGCCGGCGTGCCGGTGGTGCCCGTGGCAGTGCTGGAGATTCCCCACCTGCACAAGAACTGGCTCAACCCCTTCAAGCGCACGCGGCTCTCCGTTCAGTTCGGACAGCCGACGCTTTTCCCCGCGGGTACGATGGAAGAGGTGCAGGAGTATACAACTAAAATCATGCAGGAAGTTGCGCGCATGATGCCGCCTGAACTGCGCGGCTACTACGGAGAAGCGCCGGCTTCGTCCCGGGATCAAACGCCGGCCCGTACGCCAGCAGCAGAGCCAGCCAGTCCAGCCGCCCGCGACATTGCGACCGGCTGACCGAAGCCACTCCGCACTCTGTCGCGTCAGGCCGCGCAGGAGTCCGCCTCTTTCTAAGCCAGAGTCGCCATCACACCTTCCAGGGCTTCACGGCTGGGGCGGAGCTTTTCGTCCGGCAGATGCGCCAAGGGCGTGTCGGTAATGTTGAGAAGCTCTGTGAGGGTCGGCTCACCTTCGTTGATATACAGAAGGCCGGTGATCAGCTTCTGCTCGTCCAGCGAGCGCTGGATGACATTGTAAGCGGCGGCGCGATCGTTCGGATCGTGGTGGGGATCGATTTTCTTCAGGACTATGCTGCCCCCGTCGTGCAGCTCAACTTCGATTTCGTCCTCGTAGTCTTCGATTTCAATCTCGTCAAACTCGGGCACAAAGTTAAGATCGTGCAGCCGGATCTCATTGGCGCGTCCGAATCCGTAACTCTTCGTGGACGTGTCGTGGTTGTTAAAGGTCACGCAGGGGCTGATGATATCGAGTACTGCGATGCCGCGGTGATTTATCGCAGCTTTGAGCAGGGCCTCCAGCTGCTTGGGATCACCGGCAAAACTGCGGGCGACGAAGGTCGCATTTGCGGTCAACGCTTCCATGCAGATGTCCAACGGCGGCAGGTCGTTTACGCCCTGGTACTTGAGAAACTGGCCTTCATCGGCGGTGGCGCTGAACTGGCCCTTTGTAAGGCCGTAGACACCGTTGTTCTCGACGATATAGATGAGCGGCAGGTTGCGCCTTACGGCGTGTTTGAACTGGCCGATGCCAATTGAGGCGGTGTCGCCGTCTCCACTGACGCCGATCACTTCCAAAGAGGCGTTGGCGATTATGGCCCCGGTCGCCACCGAAGGCATGCGGCCATGCAGACTGTTGAAGCCGTGACTCCAGCCCAGGTAGTAGGCCGGGGTCTTGCTGCTGCAGCCTATGCCGCTGAGTTTCACGACCTGCGTCTGGTCCAGACCCATTTCCCAGGCGGCATTGACAATGCGCTGGCTGATGCTGTCGTGGCCGCAGCCTTTGCACAAGGTAGAAGGTCGTCCACGATAGGAGGTCTTTTCCAGGCCGATGCGATTGGTCTTTGCGGGACGAGCGGCGCGCCTGGCCGCCGCGCCCGCCCTGGTCCTGGTACTGGTACTGGTGCTCATATCAGTTCCTCCTCCAATGCCTGCTGAACCTGCTCGACAATATAGCGAGCGCTCAGGGGAAGTCCGTCACATTTAGCCATCGAAATCAGTTTCAGCGCCTGGGCCGGTTCTTCGGTCGTCAGGATCGAGTGGAGCTGGCCGTCACTGTTCGCCTCGATCACAAAGACTGTCGCGTTGCTTTCGATGAAGGAGCGGACGCTTTCGTCGATGGGCAGCGCCCGCAGGCGCAGGTAGTTCGTGGACAAACCTGTGGCCGCGAGACGGGCACGCGCCTCTTCGACGCCGTCGTGGTTGCTGCCCAAACTGACGATCCCAACGTCCGCCCCGTCGACTTCATCCAGGACGGGGCCCGGCACCATCTGTCGCGCGGTCTCAAACTTTCTCTTCAGCCGCTCCAGATTCTGTTCCCAGTCGTCGGGCCGCTCGCTGTAATAGCCGTATTCATTGTGACCGGTACCGCGCGTGAAGTAGGCAGCCATGTTGTGCCTGGTGCCCGGCAGGGTGCGGTAGGCGACACCGTCGCCATCGACATCCATGTAGCGAGCCCAGGCGCCTTGCCGCTCTTCGAGGTCCTCAGCGCTAAGGACCTTGCCGCGCTTGAAGGGTGCATCCGAATAGTTGAACGGCTCCGAAATGTGCATGTTCATCCCCAGGTCGAGGTCGCTGAGAACGAAGACGAGTGTTTGCAGCTCTTCGGCCAGATCAAAGGCGATGCGGCCGAATTCGAAGCACTCGGCCGGATTGGCGGGGAAGAGCAGGACGTGTCTCGTGTCCCCGTGTCCAAGATAGTAGGAGGCGAGAATGTCCCCCTGAGAGGTACGGGTCGGCAGTCCCGTGCTCGGCCCCATCCTCTGAATGTCCCAGATCACCGCCGGTATCTCGGCGAAGTAGGCCAGCCCGGCAAACTCGGACATCAGGCTGATCCCGGGTCCGCTGGTACAGGTCATGGCCCTGGCGCCCGTCCAGCCTGCACCGACAACCATGCCGATGGCCGCCAGCTCATCCTCGGCCTGAAGGACGGCAACGGTCGCCTTGTCGGTGTCCGGGTCGGTTCGCAGAGCAGGCGCGTACTTTTCAATCGACTCGGCCAGGCTGGAGGAAGGCGTGATGGGGTACCAGGAGGCAAGGGAGAGGCCGCCGGCCAGAGCGCCCAAGGCGCCTGCGGTATTGCCGTCCACCAGGATCTTGCCTTCGTTGAAACCTGTCATGCGCTCAACCCGATAGCCATCGTGCCGAGAGACGTGACTGGCAGCCCAGTCGATCGCGCGTTCGACCATCTGCATATTAAGCCCGGCGGCCTTCTCTTTGCCTTCGAAATGGTGCAGGAGCGCCGCCTCAATCTCCTGCTGCTCGATGCCCAGCAACTCCGCCAGCACGCCGACGTAGACCATGTTGGCCACATAGTCCCGCAGCGCGTGGGGCAAGCCCGCCTCTTTCACGAGGTCCTTGACCGGCATCCCGTAATAGGTAACGTCTTTGCGGCTGTTGGCGACCGGCAACGAATCGTCGTAGATGACGATGCCGCCGGGCACGGCCCTTTCCATATCCTCCGCCACGGTCCGGCCATTCATACAGACCTGAATGTCGGTCATTTCCCTGCGGGCCAGAAAGCCGTCCTTGCTCAGGCGAATGATGTACCAGGTGGGGAGACCCTGGATGTTGCTGGGAAACAGGTTTTTGCCGTTAATGGGAATCCCCATTTTGAAAAGCGCGCGGAGCAGGACACCGTTGCTCGTCTGGCTGCCGGAGCCGTTCGCCGTGGCCACGTTGATGGCAAAGTCATTGACCGCCGCCGGCGCGTCCGGCTCTACAACCGGCGCCTCCCGAACTGCAACACTCATACTTGACTCCTTACCTTACTTTTCCCGTCCGTGGAAGAATTCTGCGGCGCACTGTTACGCGGAACGTCCCTGGTCCGCAGCAGCAACAGGTGTTCCTCATGCAATGCCCTGGCCTTTTCGACCTCGTCATTTTCAATGGCCTCAGCAATCCCCTGGTGATAACCCCAGACCTCGGTCAGGTAGCCGTAATCTGCGTAAAGATTGAGTTCGACCGCCTCGTAGGCATCCCAGTAGGCCTCCAGCAGTCCGGTGGCAAACAGGTTGTCAAGCCTGCGGAAGACCGTCATATGGAAGGCGCGGTGCTCCTGGTGAGGAATCTGGATGCGGCTCTGCTGCAGCTTGTGCCAGGCGAGCGAGACGTACCGCTTCAGGTCCTGTTTGTCCTCATCGGTGAGGGCAAGAACGGCCGGCCGCCAGAATGCGCTTTCGATGCCGTTGCGCAGCTCGCTGAACTCGCGGAAGAGCCGCTCGTTGGTCGCGAGGCCGAACATGAGACTGGCGCGCGCGGCAGGCGTGAAGCTGTAGCTGTTGCATTCGATGCCGCGCCGGGGACGGGCCGCCACCAGCCCGAGCACACGTGCGGCCTCCAGCTGCTCGCGCAACTTGCCGATACTGACGCCCAGTTCAGCGCTGAGGTCGTTGAGAGAAGGGAGCCTTGCGCCGGGAACGAAGCCGTTGTTCACAATGTAGTCCAGGAGTTCGGAGTCGCTGTGAAGTTGCTTGATCATAGTAGGCCCTGGGTGAGAACGAAGACTGCAGAATGAGGCCGAATCATCGGATTAATCAAATCAATACTATCAAACAGTTTAATCATAGCTGATCGGCGCAGAAATGTCAATGTCAGGATTAGGGATTGCGGCCGGTCGCCAGCTGGGAGAAGGCGGCTTCAGCAAGCAACGCTACGCCGGTCGGCATAACGCTTTCCTCAAAATCAAAGGTAGGGCTGTGGTGGGGACTGTAGAAGCCTTCTTCCGGGCTGGCCGCGCCGACCAGAACGAAACAGCCGGGCGCTCGATTCAGGAACTCCGCCATGTCCTCGCCCACCATCATCGGGGCGATCCGGGCGACATTCGGCTCGCCTACAACCCCATTGGCGACGCGTTCCATCAACTGGGCGCCGGCTACCGAGTTGGTGGTCGCCGGAACACAACTCGCCATGTCGAACTCGAAGCTGGCGCCAAAGGCGCGGCAGACGCCTGTGCAGATTTCGTCGATACGCTTAAGGAGCAGGTCTCTGACTTCGGAGTCGAAGCTGCGTATCGTTCCCTCCAGGACAGCCCGTTCGGAGATCACGTTGCCCTTATTGCCGCTGTTGAGGGCGCCCACGGTGACCACGGCGGTATCGGAAGGGTTGGTGTTACGGGCTACGATGCTCTGCAGCGCGACGACAAGCTGACAGGCAACGAGTGTTGCGTCGATGGTGTCGTGCGGTGTAGCGCCATGGCCGCCTTTGCCGTGGACCGTGAGGGTAAACATATCGGCGGCGGCCCAGAGGTGTCCGGGTTGAACGACGACCTGGTTGTAGGGAAGCCGGCTCCAGAGATGCAGTCCGTAGGCCGCGGCCGGTTGGGGCTCCTCGAGGGCGCCGTCATTGATCATGGCCATTGCGCCGCCGAGGCCCTCCTCGGCCGGCTGAAAGACGAGCTTGACGCGTCCCGGCAGCTCGTTGCGATGCTTCGTCAGCAGCTGCGCGACGCCCATTCCGATGGCGGTGTGCCCGTCGTGCCCGCAGGCGTGCATAACCCCCGCGTTTTGCGAGGCAAAGGGCAACCCGGTCTCCTCGTGGATCGGGAGAGCGTCCATATCGAAGCGCAGCAGGACCGTCTCGCCGTCGTCGGGCAGTTCGTCCGGCTCCACCATCGCGATGACGCCGGTCCTGCCCACGCCGGTGGTCACCTCAAGACCCAGCTCCTGAAGATGCGCCGCCACGATCCCGGCTGTACGCACTTCCTGAAATCCCAGCTCCGGATGACGATGAAAGTCCCGGCGCCATTCCACAAGTTTAGGAAGCAGTTCTTCGGCTTCTCTTGGGATCCACTCTTGCACTGTACTTTCTCCAGTCTGACCCCGGGCAACCCTGGCACAGCCCGAGAATCGAAACGCGGCCAACAGTCCCGGCCATCAATCCCGGTCCGGCCCTATTGTAACAGTTGCTCCGCCGATCTCCATAAGTTTTCGTGAGGGGAAGGGCGAGGAGAGTAATGGGTCTGGCTGGGTTTGCGCGCTGATTGCGGCTGAGAGGACACGGCAGTGTGAGGTTAGCCGTCATCCCAGGTTGTTTGGCAAAACTGGTAAAATGGCGCTGAGTTGGGTATACTGCCCAGAACTCAGCTTGACATCTGCAGGGCAGATTTGAAATGTGCGCGCAGGGATTTTACTCGTTAGGGGCAACCCCGGCGGCACGGAGCAATTTGGGGAAATGGAATGGGCGTTTGGAGAGATAATCAACCATGTCGATGATTAGCGGAATCGCCGAAATCGTCCTCTGGACCCGTGATAAAGAGAAAGCGGTCGCATTCTACAGGGACCTCCTGGGCCTTGAGGTGATCTCGCCGCCGGAGCTGCCCAATGTATTTCTCAAGGCAGGGGAAGGCGCCGCCGGGATCCCGCAGATGATCGTAATTGTGCCGATGCCGCCGGAGATCGCGGACCTGCCCCGCGGTCACCAGCTTCACCATCTCGCGTTTGAGCTGCCAGCCGACCTCTTTGACGCCCAGGAACAGGCTCTGAGCTCCGCCGGCTATGCGCCGCGCGGGGGCACGCATCCGGTGCTTTCCAGCCGCACAATATACATAGACGACCCCGACGGAAACGAGGTCGAGTTGATCTGCCAGCTCTAGAAGATCGCACGCCAAAGGGGACGCCAAGCCAGATGACGACAAGATCACCCTACTCGATGCTGTCGGTCGAGGATGCCCTGAATGTGACACTGGCGCAGGCACGGCTTCCGGCGCCGGAACGCCGTCCGCTCTCCAGGGTCAGGGGGGCGATTCTCGCCGCCGACATTGCCGCGCAGGAACCGCTGCCGCCCTTTCCGGCCTCCACCAAGGACGGCTATGCCGTCGTGGCCGCCGACGGTCCCGGCGACTATCCCATGGTAGGCGAGGTCAGCGCCGGCGCGCTGGCCGACTTCGCCGTCGAACCGGGGACAGTTGCCTACATTACAACCGGCGCCCCGTTGCCCGAGGGGGCCGACGCGGTCGTCATGATCGAAGAGACGGAGCGGCTGGAGACTGACGCCGACCCGCCTCTGGTACGCATCAGACAGCAGGTGCAGACGGGCGACGACGTGCGTCCGGTAGGCGTTGACGTGAAGGCGGGTCAGACGGTACTGGCGGCCGGCGAGCGTCTCGACCCCGCAGAGATTGGGCTGCTGGCCACGGCCGGCATTGTCGACGTGCCCGTTTTTCCCCGCCCGAAGGTAGCGGTTCTGTCCACCGGCGACGAACTGGTCGAGCCAGGCGAGCCGCCCGGCCCCGGCCAGATCCGCGACAGCAACCGGGCGATGCTCCTTGCGGCCATCGGCGCCGTCGGAGGCGAGCCGGTCGATCTGGGGATCTCAGGCGACACGCAGGAAGCGCTGGAGGCCCGTGTAGAGCAGGGTCTTGAGCAGGCCGACATCCTGCTGACATCCGGCGGCGTTTCGATGGGCGATCTGGACCTGGTCAAGCCGCTTCTGGAACACGCAGGCACTGTGCATTACGGCCGCGTGCGCATGAAACCGGGCAAACCGGTCACTTTTGCCACGGCTGAAGTCGAACAGGGCCGCCGCCTGGTGTTCGGGCTGCCCGGAAATCCCGTCAGCAGCCTGGTAACGTTTTACCTGTTTGTGGTGCCGGCGCTGCGCAAGATGGCGGGCTGGCCGGATCCGCGGCTTCGCCAGGTGCAGGCCCGCCTGGCCCAGCCTCTGCCGCTGGACGCCTTCCGGCCCGAGTACCATCGCGCCACACTCAGCTGGGACGCGGAACAGGCCTGTTTTGTGGCGGCCAGCACGGGCAGCCAGATCAGCAGCCGCCTGCTGAGCATGCGATCGGCCAATGCACTGCTGGCGCTGCCGCAAAGAGAGGGCGTGATGGCCGCCGGTGAAGCGGTTGACGCCCTCCTGATCGGGGAATTGTAGAGGGCAGTCCGTCGATATCATGTCCGAACTGACCCATCTCGACAAAGAGGGCCGCGCGTCGATGGTCGACGTCGGCGCCAAGGAGACGACGACGCGCGAGGCCGTGGCAGAGGGCAGCGTCTACATGGCCCCGGCAACGCTGACCGCCATTCGAGACGGCGCTGTGCCAAAGGGAGACGTCCTCTCTTCGGCACGCATCGCCGGCATCATGGCCGCCAAGCGCACGCCGGACCTGATCCCTCTCTGTCATCCGCTGCCGCTGACCAAAATCGCGATCAGTTTCCAGATCGACGAAGGCGAGAGCCGCGTCATCATCACTGCCACGGTTCGCTGCAGCGGACGCACGGGCGTCGAAATGGAGGCGCTCACGGCGGTCAGCGTCGCCGCGCTGACGATCTACGACATGGCCAAGGCGCTGGAAAAGACGATGTCGATCGGCAATGTCCGGCTTCTGGAGAAGCGAGGGGGCAGATCGGGCGACTGGCAGCGGCCCGGCGCGACCCCTTACAAGGGAAACAGCGCGCTGTGAATGTCCGGCTCGTCCTGTTCGCCGGTCTGCGTCAGGCGGCCGGCTTCAAGCGGGAAACCGTCTCCCTGCCTGAAGAGGCCACCGTAGGCGATCTCCTCGAATGCCGCGTCCCGAATCTGCTGGGCCGGATATTTTACGTCGCGGTAAACGAGGAGTTTGCGCAGCGGGATACGGTCCTGCATGACGGCGATGAGGTCGCGCTGCTGCCTCCCGTTTCCGGCGGTAACGCCTGCCCGTCCTGCCGCCCGCGCCACTTGTCTGAGTCAGAGTCATGTCCGCCAAACTCTTCGAACTAACGGAAAAGCCACTTTCGCAGGATGACATTCTGCGTCGCGTCAGCCGCTTTGACTGCGGCGGCGTCGTCACTTTTGCAGGCACGGTGCGCGGCTCAACGGCCACTGACGATGGCGCCCGCGAGACTGAATTCCTGGTCTACGAGGCCTACGCGCCCATGGCCGAGAAGATGATGGCGCGCATCGGCGACGAGATCCGGGAACGCTGGCCCCTCGTCAAGGGCGTCAGTATCCTGCATCGAATCGGGCGCTGCGACATCGAGGAGCCGACCGTGTTGATCGCCGTCGCCACGCCGCACCGCGACGACGGCTGCTTTGAGGCCTGCCGCTACGCGATCGAGCGTCTCAAGGAGATCGTACCGATCTGGAAGCAGGAGAACTGGCGCGACGGCGAAGTCTGGGTCGAGGGCCCGCGTCAGCCCGAGTTGGACGTCGGTACGCAGGAAGGGCAGTCTGACTGAATTGGAACTTTGCCCAGAATTGACAGTGCCCCCTGAAAGCCTGGCGCCTCTCCCAGGAGTACGCAGCCGGCCCGAAACTCCTGTAATCGCGCTAAGAGGTTGCAACAGATTCCCGCGGCGTGAAATTTGGCATCTGCGGCCCGCCATGCTAAGATAGGCCGCTGTGAATCCGGCCAGGATAGGGCAGGAGAGACCAGTTAGACTGAGGTTTGCAGCTTAACAGTGTGGAGGCAGGTGCAGTCATCGCTGCCGGCAGTTTGCCGGTAGAGGAACTTCCCGACTCTCACCCGCGATGTCTGCGACGCAGCGTCGTCGGGGCGTTGCCCCACGAAACCGTAAGTGGGGGCGCATGACCGGTAACGGGCATGTGACTATAACCGCAACAGAAAGCAGACCCGCCGAAAGGCCGCCCATGAGCGACCGGACGGTCAGGGGTGAAACGGTGGGGTAAGAGCCCACCAGCGGTTTCGGCGACGGAACCGGCTGGGCGAGCGTGCAACGGAGAGCAAGGCGAGTGGGTTTTGCACTGTCTGCGAAGATGGTGTAAGATCTCGTCGCAGCGGTGCGGACGAAGCCGGATAACACCCGGCAAGTCACAAACCGCCGGGCAGATTGTGTCCGAGACAGATGATGACGATCAGGGTCCGCCCTCATGGGCGTTCTGATTACAGAACCGGGGGTACACCCGCCTTCCACAGGGCCGTTTCACTTGTGCAGTGCGGTCCACAAATCTCAGATGGCTTGCGAGGCTGCTCTGCTCAATCGGCGCCGGACAGTTTGCCGGCACGGAAGCCGACGTGGCGGAATTGGCAGACGCGATAGACTTAGGATCTATTGCCCGCAAGGGTGTGGAGGTTCGAGTCCTCTCGTCGGCACTGGAAATCAGCGTCCGGGCCCGTGGCCAAGCGGGAAGGCGCCTGCTTTGCAAGCAGGAGATCGTCGGTTCGAATCCGACCGGGTCCACTTGACGTCCTGCCGGATTCACATTCAGTGGTAGCCTTAACATTTGATTTGCGGGCGTAGTTCAGTGGTAGAACGTCTCCTTGCCAAGGAGAAGGTCGTGAGTTCGAATCTCATCGCCCGCTCTGAAAGGACCGGCCCTTAAGGGGGTGGAGCCGTTGCCGGCTGGCGTAGAGGATGCTGCGGCTCAGTCGCCTTACGCGTCGGTCTTTTTGCCGAGGTAGCTCAGTTGGTAGAGCAATGGACTGAAAATCCATGTGTCCCCAGTTCAAGTCTGGGCCTCGGCACCTTTGGGAATTCTGATTTTCACGTCGGCCCTGCGCTGCGGTGGGCCGGGAAAAGGGTTCTCAGGTCCCGATTCGGCTGTAGATGGGGGATCGTCTAATGGCAGGACTACGGTCTTTGGAACCGTCAATCGGGGTTCGAATCCCTGTCCCCCAGCCTTTTTCGGGGCGGGTTAACGCCGTCTCGGAGTGAACGCGGTCGGGAAGTGGATTGTCAGTTGGATAAACGAATATGGCGCCTATAGCTCAAAGGCAGAGCGTCTGATTGTGGATCAGAAGGTTGCGGGTTCGAGCCCCGCTAGGCGCCCTTGGAGCGGGCTGTGTCTCTTGCCTCGTGGCAGATGTTGGGGGACACAGCCCGCGTGTTGCAGCTACAAATGTTCGGGGTAGAGGCAGATCGGCCCCTTGATTCTAGCGGGCCTCTCTCATTCCTACAGTCGGTAAAAGGATCATGGTCGACTTATAACTATGCTCCCTGATATGAAGTATGTAGAAATCTACGGCTCGCCGCACAAGCTTCAGTGCGGGTCAGGCCAGTCTGGCAATTCAAATCTTCAAGCTGCTCGACCTGCTGTTGCGCAAACTGGATCTGCGCCACTTCCTTTTCATGCGGTCACCTTTCGGATGGATTCTCCGCAAGCTGGATCTTGGATTCTATCATTAGGAGTCGTTGACATTTCATGGGGCCGAGTATTTGCAGTGCAGCCAGATGCAAAAATGGCGTTGAAAAGCCTGCCCCTGTTTACTTTTCGAAATCAGGATGATCGGGCAGGATGCTTTCTGTTCTTTATGTAGGCTGGCAAGCCTCAATCAGAGCGACAAGCCCTTATCGTGTCATCCCCAAACGAAAAGGAAATATGTTTTCGTTCACCGCCGCCCACCTAAGGAGACGACTATGACCCGCAAAACATTTCTTATCAGCATAGCTGCCTTTGCCTTCATGATCCCTACAGTTCTGTTCGCCCAAGACAGCGAACTCACACTCCAGTCCCTCTCCGACCGCGTCGACACTCTGACCACCTCCATAGCCGACCTCACTACCCGTCTCGAATCTGCGGAGTCCATATGGAGTGGTCCAGGTGCCATCAAATTTTCCGACGGCACTTGCCAGATCGGCTTAGATGACCACGTCCAAGACGAAACAGTCATGCAGTACAAAGAGCAGTACGACGAATGGCTCGACACCGATAGCATTTGGTTCCGCAATATTGTCTACGATCCCGAGTCTGGACACGTCCTCGTCACCTATGCTGACGACATTTGGGACAGCGCCAAACAGGTAACCGAAGAATGGAATGGTTGCGAATTCGTAGGCTCCAGCGACTGGTGGCAACCGTAATATATCAGGCTGCCCCTCACTTTAGAGACAATAGAACACACTGATTCCTTTCTGATCACTCGCGCACGCCCTGACACTTACTTGGGGTCGAAGAGCCCCCACAGCCTCAATGGCTACGGCAATATGGTTTCGATAGAGGCCTTTCATGAAGTTCAGTGTCAAACTCTGTTAGAACGAGTTCAGCATGCAAATTCTCTTGTGAGGATAAGTGCATTCTGCTCCCAGGCGGAGGGAGAAAAGACCTGTGAATGCAGTAATGAAATACATTGTGGCCCTGATCGCGGGGGCCATGTCGGGATTCCTAATCTACATGGTGTCAGCCATGTTATTTGTGAATGACACAGCGAATCCACCCACTTGGTTCATCCCTGTTACCTTTTTGGGTGGGTGGGCGATTTCCACGTTCGTGCTTGTTCGGGGCGCACGCTCTGCTTCAAGGGTAGTATCGCGGTCATTTCTGCTGGGTGCTGCAGAGTGGTTCGCGGTGATCCCTGCGGGAATCATTATTGCAGGCAAGTCAGCGGCGGAAGCGACGACAGAATTGTCGAGTGACGCCGAAGTAGCGGGTACTGTAATTGGAGCTGGTTTGATTACATTTCTGACTGGTGGAGTTGCCTTTGTAATGTTGTTCGGCTGCCTGCTCGGATACTTCATTACTTTTCTGATGACCCGTGAAATGAAGAGTGAAACAGCAAGTTGACATCTAGCCGGGAAAGCGTTTGTTTCAACAGGAAACGTGGGTACATGGAAAGGCGCCGTGGCGGTTGATTCTTGCAAAGCAGGCTTTCTGTTGACAATTCTACCTCAGCTTGACCAGCCATTGACGCCGATTCTGCCAGTTACTTCCTGTTAATATAGAGTCCGGTTGATAGGGCTTCGGAAAAGTCAAGCCTAGCTAAGGTTCAGAGTCACAGTGTTTTCGACAAGGACTAGCGCTTCTTTGGAAAAACGTCGCGAAAGTCTGAGATTTGGTTCACTGATTCCGGGTATGATAAAGAATATTGAGAGGTTTGCGACTCAAGATACTTTTCGATGGTCCTCGACCGCATGTAAGGAGTACTAGCAAATGTCACTTGGTATTGCCTTTAAGGGTGCCGAAGGCATAGTTCTCGCGGCAGATAGTCGTGTCACCCTGACTGCCACCAATGACGACGCCCCCTCGTCCCAGGAAGTCCTGCAAGGGTACTACGACAACGCTGTAAAGTTGCTTAGAGTTAATGGGCAGGAATTTGTTGGGGCGGTGACCTATGGTGCTGGGGCCATTGGGCAGCAGAGTCCTAGAACAGCCCACAGTTATCTTCCGGAATTTGAAGCCCTCCTTTCGAAAGGGAAGCGCCGGCGACTTCCCGTGGAAGAGTTTGCAGTCAAGCTCAGCGATTTCTTTGCACAGCAATGGCGAGATTCCCGAACGCCTGAGAATCATCCCCCTATGGATTTCTTAGTAGGTGGATTTGATCATGGTGAACCGTATGGGAGGGTATTTGGATTTGCAATTCCGAATAAGACCACTCCAAGCGAGATTCATCCGGGCCCAGATCAGTTTGGGATGGTTTGGGGCGGGCAGAAGCAATTTGCTGATCGTATAATCGCGGGATTCGATGAACAGCTTGTCAACGTCGTTCAAGAAACGCTAGAATTGACGGTTGAAAAGAGAGTCGAATTGGAGAAACAGTTTAAGGAACGCTTGCAAGCCACAATTCCCTTTCCATTTCTACCGCTTCAGGATTCCGTTGATCTTTCGATTCTTCTGATTCGTACAACCATAGCAATCCAAAACTGGGTTGTTGGAGTTCGTGGAGTCGGCGGTCCAATAGACGTTGCCACGATCACGCGCACGGGCGGTTTTCAACCTGTTCAGGTAAAGTCCATTTCAGGAGACAATCTGAATTAGCAACCTCAATTGTCTCAGACGGAGGGACTGTCATTTTTTGGAGCATGCTTCAAATTCGCACTTTGTAGCAGTGGTTGAATTGGAAGTGTCTTCATCGTGTGGAACCTATTCTCGTAGTTTAAATATGTGCTCGAAGGCAACTGTGCAGGAGTCAAGCGCTCCGATAGAGCGCCAGGGATGAGTAGACAAAATGTATACCTCTTTCAGCATCAAGAACTTTCGTTGCATCAAAGATCTGACAATCGAACCGCTTGCTCGAGTCAACTTGATTGGCGGAATGAACAATATGGGCAAGACGGCGCTCTTGGAAGCGCTGTGGATACATACCGGTCCAAACCTTCCTGACCTCGGCAATCGTCTCGCCGGTTTTCGAGGTATTCCCGGTCAGGATCCAGGGCGGCTTATGCATGACCTTTTCTACGATTTTGACCCGACACAGGCAATTACTTTATCGGCGAAAGGAATTGGTGGCGTTAGCAAAGGCATTCTTGATCTAAGCCTGCAGAAGAGAGACGACGTTTTGGTGAATACAGTATCTTCATTAGGCACTCCTTCCGACCCGCCTCGAGGCTCCCAAGAACCCGATGTTTCTGCCGTTTCGGATTCCGCTATAGTCTTGGATTACACCGACGGTGAAGGACGCAACTATGTCTCGTCTGGCTGGTGGGCAAGGGCGGAGGGGCAGGCCATCCAGTTTGGCGCAAATGCTACGATGACCCTTTTAAATGAAGGAATGGCAGCAAAAGTGGCAAATATGCCAAGTCGCCCATCTAATGTAATTCTCACCGCCCGCCAGCGTTCCACTCTTGAAGAGGATGTTGCCCGATTCGGGAAGGTGGAACTGGATGGGTATGCTGGCCAATTGACAGCTTGTCTAAGGCATGTGGATGATCGAATCAAGCGATTATTGACTATTTCTTCTCCGCCTGCCGCGATGATATACGTTGATGTTGGGCTAAATCGCCCAATCCCTATTGGGTTTTTGGGCGATGGATTGAGCAGGTTTCTGTCAATTGCTCTTGCGTTCCACGAGGCACGCGGTGGAATGATCTTCATTGACGAAGTAGAGAACGGACTTCATCATTCAGTTCTGAGGAGTGTCTGGGAGGACTTAAGGTGGCTATCAAGGGAATTCGATGTGCAGGTCTTTGCAACGACTCATAGTAATGAATGCTTGGTCGCCGCTCGCGACGCCTTTGCTTCTATGGAAGATGAGGATTTCTCAATCCATCGTCTTGGGTTGCAGGAAGGAGGAGTTTCTGCGACTACCTATTCCTTTGCGGAACTTGACTTTACCTTGGATTACGGGGCGGAAATGCGGTGATGACAAACAGGAGATCTTTCCGCTTCAAAGATGTGACAAACGAAACACTGCTACTGGTAGAAGGCATTGATGATGCCCTGTTTTTCAGGGCCCTTTTGGGCCATTTGGGGCGGACCAACATTCAAGTTGCTTACGTTGGCAGCTGGAACCAATTCCGGCCCGTCCTCATGATGCTCCGGAAAGCACCTAACTTTGCTTTGTTGCGGCGACTGGGCATCGTTCGGGATGCTGACCTCAGCGCCAAGTCCACTTTGCAGAGTCTGAGCCATGCCCTGACTGACGCACAGTTGCCATCGCCGCACCGTCCTTGGGAAGTGTTAGATGAAGGAAGGCTTGCTGTTTCTCTTGCAGTATTGCCTGACGGTTCATCGCCAGGGAACCTCGAGAACTTATGTCTTCGTTCTATCGGGATCAAGCCAGAAAGCGCCTGTATAGATCAATACATTGGGTGTCGGGAAAACGCCGGTGCACAAATCGCCGATAACAGGATGGCAAAGTCGAAGATATATTCTTATCTGGCCGTTGGTAATGATGGTGCCAAACCAGGCCTGAGGATTGGCGAAGCTGCTGAAGCTGGAGTATGGGACTGGGACAATTCCGAGTTTCGCCGTGTAAGCGACTTCTTGAGGAATCTGTAGCTCTTGCCGTTCCGCCCTCCTTGCGTTCACCGGTTTCCAGGAACCGTCGAACCTGCATGTTTCTTTTCGGCTACCACCAATCCCACTAATTGTAATCCGTTTGCCCAGATTTCCGACTGAGTTCGGCCGAATATATCCGGGGGCTCCCGCTTGCGTCTATCTAAGGGGATCCAGCTAGTAGGCCCGCCAGCCGCTGGTTCATCGCGGAGATTCGCAATAAGCATCGGTGAGAGAATAAGTTTCTCCTTTCTGAAAATTTTGAATACGGTTCACGCGAGCGAGACACCTCCGCCGGTTCCCCAAAGCCACCTACCAGCTTTTCGATGGGGTTATCCCTCGTGGCGCTGCCGCTCGCTGGTTGTCTTAACAGCGTGGCACTGCTGGCACAGCGGTTGAAGGTTTTCGCGGTCGTGGGTGCCTGCTGGCAGTGGCACGATGTGGTCGACAAGGACGGCTGCGGTGACGCGGCCAGCTTCGGCACAGTGGCGGCATAGCGGCTCCCCGGCGAGGGCCGCGTTGCGGATGCGGCGCCAGCGCTTGTCGTAGCCGCTCTTGTGCGCTCTGGGGCACCCGTCGACCTGTCGCACACGCCGGCGTCTCCCGTACTGCGAGCTTTCTCTTCTTCGCCTTACGCTAGCACTGGTTCTTCCTGAGTGAGGTCGATTCATAAGTTAGACAGACTGTGAGTGCTAGTCGCCCATTCCACCTCACTTGGTTTCTCAGCCTTCACCCCCGGTACACTCCCGTCGTTCCATGGAAACCTCGATTAGATAAAGAAACATCGGCAGCCCGAGCGATACGCCCACTACGAGCGTGCCCGCGGCAGGCAGCCATAGCTTGGCAACTCTTCTCTCGACTCCAGACGAGAATATGAATACGAAGAGGACGACGGCAGAGACGGCCACATCGAGCCAGCCGAAGGCTGCAATCCGTGAGCTTGTGATCTGCTCGATGAGAAGGGGAAGGTCGGGGCCGTTTTCCGTTATCCAGAGTATGAGCTGGGAATAGGGAAGAACGGTCCCGAGGAGGCAGAGAAAGAGGTAGACGTGCTTTTTCTTGATCGCCGAGATTCTCTTTCCCTTCACTCGTCCAAGTTGCCCATTACAGCCAAGGGGGTCGCGGCGAGTAGACCGCCGTCGACCGGCATTACGATGCCGGAGATCCAGCGGGACTCGTCGCTGGCAAAGTAGAGGGCCGCGTAGGCCACGTCCCAGGCCGTCCCTTCGGTGCCCAAGGGCCCGATCTTGCGCCTTCTTTCGCGTTCCTCCGGGGAGAAGCCGGCGGTGAAGGAGGCGTGAACGTGGCCGGGCGCGAGGCAGTTGACGCGGATGTTTTCGCGACCGTGATGAACAGCCATCAGCTTGGTCAGGGTGGCCAGCCCTCCCTTGGCGACGGAGTAGGGAACGTTGAGATAGGCGCCCGCCAGAAGACCGTCAATCGACGAGATGTTTATGATCGAACCGCCCCCGCCCGCAGCCATCTGTGGCACAGCATGCTTACAGGCCATCACCGGCCCTTTCAGGTTCACATCCATAGCCAGGTTCCAGGTCGTCTCGTCATGGTCCGTAACCTTGCCCGTACCCGGCGCGCCCGCATTGTTTACCAGAATATCCAGGCTGCCGTAGCGGTCGACGCATTTCTCCGCAAGATTCCGGCAGTCCTCTTCGCGCGTAATGTCCGCGGGAATGAATGAGGCGTCTCCACCGTTGTCCGCTATGAACTTGATCGTGGCCCCGGCGCGTTCCTCGTCCAAGTCCGCCACGACCACCTTCGCCCCTTGCCGCGCGAAGAGGACGGCGGTTGCATAGCCGATACCAGGAGCTGACCGGCCGCGCGAACCGGCGCCCGTGACAACCGCCGCCTTGCCTTCCAATCTGTCTCCTTGAGGAGGCAGGTCATTTGCCGCAGTCAATTCAATGTGGCTCATTAGAGTCGGTTCACGATTGAGAGTTTCAGATTACATCCGACAAGTAGCGGGCCTTGGCGATTGCAACGACTTCATCAGGATCGCGCCGCCACCAATTGCGTTCTGAGAAGATCTCCACTTCGCGATAGCCGTTGTACCCCGCCGCCTCCACCAGGCGTCGAATGCGGCGAATGTCTATGACGCCGTCGCCCATCATGCCCCTGTCGAGCCGCAGGTCGGTCGTATCCATCAGCCAGTCGCAGACATGGAATGAGAGGATGCGGCCCGCCGACCGTTCAATTCCACGTTCCATGTCGGGGTCCCACCATACATGGTAGACGTCGACCACGATGCCCAGTTCAGGGCCGGCCCCCAGCGCATCGATCCAGTCGTTTGCCTGCGCCAACGTGGAAAGACAGGAGCGGAAGGCGCATATCATTGGGTGCAAGGGCTCCAGGGCCAGTGATACGCCCGCCTCTCTGGCGTGGGGCAGGATCTCGGCCAATCCCTCAAGGCAGCGGGCGCGGGCCGCAGGCAGGTCTCTTGACCCCTCCGGCAACCCGCCCGCGACAAACACAAGACAGCCGGCCCCAATCTCCGCGGCTTCATCTATGGCCCGCCTGGTCTCGTTCAGATTTACCCGAAATCGGTCCGGATCCGAGTCGGTCAGCAGACCGCCGATACAATAGCAGGTGACTGTCATGTCGTGGGCGTCCAGACATCGCCGCGCTTCGCGCACGCCCACCTCCTGCAACTTGTCGCGGACGATCCCCATCGCATGAACGCCGTTGCGGGCATAGCCCTCAATCGCCTGGGTCAAGGACCACCGGTGCAGCGTGGTAAACTGATTGATGGCCAGCTTGCTGAAGTCGCTCATCGGCACGTGCCTCTCTCAATGGCGCACCCAGTCAATTGGAGCAGCGGGGTCAATAGGTCGCGCGCCCGCCGGAGACGTCGAACACGGCGCCGGTGGCAAAGCTGCAGGCGTCGCTGCAAAGCCAGGCGACCATTTCCGCGTTTTCTTCGACTGTTCCGAAGCGTCCCATGGGGATCTTGGCGGTCACGGTTTCGATGTATTCGGGCGTCATTTCGCCCAGTAGATCGGTCTGCACCATGGCGGGCGCTACGCAGTTGACGATAATGCCGCTCTGAGCCAGCTCCTTGCCCAATGACTTGGTGAGCGCTATCACGCCCGCCTTGGCGGCCGAATAGGCGCAGGCGTTTGCGTTGCCCTCCTTGCCGGCAACTGAAGCGACGTTAACGATGCGACCTCCCCCCTGTTCCAACATGAACGGAATGACGGCCCGGCTGCACAAAAAGACCGACGTGAGGTCGGCCGCGATTACCCGGTCCCACTCTTGCAGCGGATACTCCCAAGTTGGAAGCGTCGGGCCCGAGACGCCGGCGTTGTTGACGAGGATGTCTATAACACCCAGTTGGGCCAGCGTATCCTGCACGGCCTGATCAACGCTGGCAGGTTCCGTCACGTCGACAAAAAAGGCGGCATCGAACGCTTGCCCGGCTGCAGCGCCGCGCACAGGCGTTGGGTCCAAGTCCCAAACTGCCAGCGACGCGCCTGCACCGGCCAGCCGCTGGGCGATTGCCAGGCCAATGCCCTTTGCCCCACCCGTGACAACCGCGGTGCGGCCGCCGAAATCATAATCGATCATCTGCACTTTCCTTAACCGACCGACACCGGTCAGGCTTAGCTGTCCACCGGCCACTGATCACTGCAATTCCACTTATACCCCAAGTCGCGGGAAAGCGCTACAGATGAGGTCGACGCGGACTGTGTTCCGCTGAAAAATCTGCGTTGGTCAGAACCGATGCAATTCAGCTAAAATGCGGAGGTAGAGAGCCGTCACACCGGAGCAACTGCGTGAACAAATTGCGCATAGTCATAGTAGGCGCAGGGACGATGGGGCGCCGACACATCGAATATGTGAACGCAAGCGGCGAATGCCAGCTGGCCGGCATCTGCGACCCGGACCCAGGGGCGGCCGGACTGGCGGCGCATGTTGACGCGCCGTTCTTCCTCGATGCTCTCGAAGCGCTCGATCTTGCCTCGCCTGACGGCGCAATCATCGCCGCCCCCACCCAACTTCACGAAGAGCTTGCCCTGGCATGCATTCGTCGGGGAATCGCGCCCCTGGTGGAGAAGCCTGTAACCGCGGCCCTCGACGAGGGGCAAAGAGTGGTAGACGAAGCTGCCGGCGCCGATGTGCCGGTCCTGGTCGGCCATCACAGACGCTACCATCCCCGCATCAGGCGGCTCTGGAAGCTGGTGAAGGGAGGGGCCATTGGTTCCTTGATAGGCGTCTCCCTCTTGTGGGCCGTCAAGAAGCCGGACGCCTATTACGACGTGGTATGGCGAACGCGCGCCGGGGGAGGACCGGTTTTGACCAACCTCATTCATGAGATCGACACACTGCGCTATATCTGCGGCGAAATAACCAGAGTCTATGCCGCCACCAGCTCAGCGACGCGCGGCTTCGAGGTAGAGGATTCCGCGGCGATAATCCTTAATTTCGCGGGCGGCGCGGTCGGGTCGGTATTTCTTTCCGACGCGACGCCCTCACCTTGGTCATACGAGCTGACGATGTTCGAAAACCGATCCTACGCCCACGTCGCCGGAAACTGCGCCTTCTTTTTTGGCGCCGAAGGCTCGCTTGCCTTTCCCAGGATGGAGTTGTGGCGCTATCCCTCCGGCGACTCCGCCGGCTGGGAGCATCCGCTCGAGCGTGAACAGCACGGGCCACAGGATGCCGATCCGCTGGCGGCACAACTGGCCCATTTCTGTCGCGTCATCCGAAGAGAGGAAACGCCTCTCGTCAGCGGCGAGGAGGGTCTGCGGACGCTCGCGGCTACCCTGGCCGTGCTTTCCTCCGGCAGCGAGGGCAGACCCGTAGAACTCCAGCCCGTCTGAGCAGAGCTGCCCTGCCCTGCGTCTACCGGGTTCATCAAGCTGCCTGCTCATGGAATCGATTGGTCCGATATAAAAGAAAAGGAGACTCCCAATGGCATACGCAACCTACATGGGCGCGCAGGTCAAGCGCAAGGAAGATCCTCGTCTGATCACCGGAAGCGGTTCCTATGTCGGAGACCTGAAGCTGCCCGGCATGCATTACGTCGCCTTCGTACGCAGCCCTTACGCGCATGCCCGGATTGGCGAGATCGACGCCTCGGCCGCGCTTGCCCTTGACGGCGTCGCCGCCGTAGTGACCGGTCAGGAGCTGGCAGAGCACACTGCGCCGATGCCCTTCCCGTTTGAGGTCGGTTCCGCGGACGGCGAGGCCAACAGCAGACGTACACATCATGCCCTGACGACAGGTAAGGTGCGGCACATGGGGGAGTGCGTGGCCGCGGTCATCGCCTCTGACGCGGCCGCCGCCGCCGATGCGGCCGAGGAAGTCTTCGTTGACTGGGAACCCCTCCCGGCCGTCGCGGGGATCGAGCAGGCCCTCGAAACGGATGCCGCGCTGCTTTTTGACGACATGGACAGCAACTGCCAGGAGGTGTGGCGGCGCAAAGTCGGCGACGTGGAAGCCGCCTTCGCCAGCGCTCACAAGGTTGTCAGCCAGCGCATTGCCAGCCAGCGTCTCGCCGCCGTACCCATGGAGGGCCGCAGTATCGCAGCCACGCCCGATCCGACTACGGGAGGACTGACGGTCTGGACGAGCACGCAGGCGCCCCACCTGGTACGCGGCCAACTCGCCGGCGTCCTGGGAATGTCGGAAAACGCCATCCGGGTCATCGCCCCCGAAGTCGGCGGCGGGTTCGGTGTCAAGATTGGGATTTATCCCGAAGAGGTGGCGGTTGCCAGCCTTGCGATGCGCTATCAGCTCCCTCTCAGCTGGGTAGAGGGGCGCAGCGAGCACCTGTTGACCACCACGCACGGACGCGGGCAGATCGCCGATTATTCGCTGGCCGTCCGCGAGGACGGCAGCATCACCGGCTTGCAGATGCGGGTGGTGGCGGATATGGGCGCCTATCCCATCGTTCTGATCATACCCGAGTTGACCGGCTGGATGGCGGTCGGCGTGTACGACATCGGCGCGGTGGATATAGAGATCGACTGCGTCTTCACGAATACCACACCGATCGCCGCCTACCGGGGCGCAGGGCGGCCGGAAGCGGCCTACTACATCGAGCGCATGGTAGACCTTGTGGCAGATGAGCTGGGACTGGATCCAACCGAAGTGCGCCGAAAGAACTTCATCTCCCCCGACGCCTTTCCCTACGACACGCCAACCACGCTAACCTACGACAGCGGCGAATACGAGAAGTCGCTGGCGAAGGCGCTGGACGTTTCCGGCTACGCCTCATTGCGGGCAGAGCAGGCGCGGCGCCGGAGTCAGGACAGCGGCAAGCTGCTTGGAATCGGCCTTGCCAGCTACGTGGAGATCTGCGGATTTGGTCCCTACGAGAGCGCGGAGGTACGGGTCGAGCCCAGCGGGACGGTGACCGTCTTTACGGGTATTTCGCCGCACGGCCAGGGACAGGAGACCACCTTTGCCCAGATCGTGGCCGATCAGCTGGGAGCGGAGTATGACAACATCGTCGTCAAGCACGGCGACACAGCCAACACGCCCATGGGCATCGGCACGATGGGCAGCCGCGGTCTGGCGGTGGGCGGCACCGCCCTGGTGCGGGCGACCGGCAAAGTGCGGGACAAGGCCAAACAGATAGCGGGCCATATTCTCGAAGCCGCGGCCGAAGACATTGAGCTGACTGAAGGGCAGTACCAGGTGCGGGGCGTCCCGGACAAGGCCGTGACCCTGTCAGACATCGCCGCGCGCGCCTACAGCGATGACTTGCCGGACTCGATCGACACGGGCCTCGAAGGCACCGACTACTTCCGACCGGACCTTGTCTACCCGTTCGGCACACACGTCGCGGTCGTCGAAGTCGAGCGGGCCACGGGCGGCGTTTCAATACGTGAATACTATTCGGTTGACGACTGCGGGCCGCGCATCAGCCCCAAGCTGGTCGACGGCCAGGTCCATGGCGGCCTGGCGCAAGGCATCGCACAGGCCCTGTTGGAAGAGGTGGTCTACAGCGAGGAAGGGCAACTGCTTACGGGCACACTGATGGACTATGCCATACCGAAGGCAGCACAGTTTCCCAGCTTCGTGACAGACTCAACCGAAACGCATACACCCCACAACCCTCTGGGAGCAAAGGGGATCGGTGAGGCGGCTACCATCGGGTCGACACCGGCCATCGTCAACGCCGTAATGGACGCCCTCAAACCTCTCGGCGTCCGTCATCTCGACATGCCGCTGACGCCTGAGAAGGTCTGGCAAGCAATCCATCGCAGTGACAATGGCGCGGGCAATGGCGCGGGCAACGGCGCAGGCAACGGCGCAGGCAACGGCGCGGGCACAGGCGCGAATTGAGCCGCGAGGGTCCACACGGGGAGGGACTACCAGGTGAGCAGTTTCTACGTGGATGTAGGCGACAGCGTAACGTTCAGCAAGACCGTTGGCGAGAGCGACGTTTATCTCTTTGCCGGCATCACCGGCGACCTGGCGCCAAATCACGTCGATGAAGAGTACATGAAGCGCTCCAGCTACGGCACGCGCATCGCCCATGGCGCGCTCCTTGTCGGCTACATGTCTACGGCCTCTTCCATGGCGATTGCTGACTCCCGCTCCGGCGGCGAAGAGACGCCGGTCTCCCTGGGTTACGACCGTATCCGTTTTCTTGCACCGGTCTTTCTGGGGGACACGATCACCGTTCGCTACGAGATCGCCTCCATCGACGAAGAGCGAAGGCGCTCTGTGTCGGAGATACGCGTCACCAATCAGTCCGGGCAGCTGGTTGCCGTAGCCCGCCATATCCTCAAATGGGTGCCCAACAGGTAGCGAAGGAAGGAGAACTATGAATCAGGAGTGGCGTAAACAGCTCGAGGAAACCGCAGTGCTGAACCTGGGCCGGGTCTTGGATGGTGAGGAGCTGGACTATTTTCGCGGCATGTTCGACACCGACCGCTCCGACTACCGCTACTTCTGGCACGACTACGGCCATCACCAGTTCGTCAACTACGACGCGCTGATTACGACCCCGCGCTTCGACGAGCTGATTCGTCATGCGCGCATCATGCCCGCCATCGAAGAGCTGATGGGCGGCCCGGTCTGCTTCGGCGAAATAGGCCTGCGCTACATGGGGCCCTACGATGGCCGGCTCCACCGCAAATGGCACCGGGACAAGCCGCACTGGCCCGAGCATCCGCTGCGGATGGACTACATCCAGCTGATGGTCTACTTGACCGACGTCGACGAGAGCACACACTGCATCTCCTTCTCGCCGGAGTCGGTCGACCAGCCGGTTCTCCTGGACCAGCAGGACCAGCTGGCCCGCGGCGGCATCTACGACCTGCACGGACCGGCCGGGACCTGCGCCCTCTTCAACGTCGCCGCCCTGCATACCGCCACGACCCGCCCCACCGGTTCCGAACGCAAGACGGTCCAAATCTACTACGGGCACCGGGACCGGGCGCCGCTCTCAAACGATTCGGGCATTCCCGTATCACTTTGGCGCGACAACCCGGACCCGGAGACGCGCGCTTTCTACGGGGTCCTCAACCAGCGAACGAGGATCTACATGGACGCCTTTGGAAGCGAGTCAAGCCGGTCCTAGACCGGGCTGATCTCCCGGCAGCGCTCCAGAATTTCCACCTGGCGCCGCACGCTGGCCGCCGAGATCGCCGTTTGTTCCCCCGTGCGGACGGTCTTGTAGATGTCCTCGTAAAGACTGAACATGCCGGTGAAGAAGTTGAATTCGGGCGTGAAAGTTTCCTCTTTCCACGGCAGTGTTTCGCTGTTGTAGCTGCGGTCGGGGGTCGGTTTCGTATCCAGCACGAGCGGCGGCGCCTCCTCCGGATCGAAGTACTTCCAGCGGACCTCCCGCCGGTCGGCGCTGACTAGCGTCCCCTGCGTGCCCATGACCAGCCACGCGTCCTGGGGATAGGCGCAGCAGTTGGTCATCTCCACGTCGATGACAGGCCCGTCGTTCGGCTTGATGACCAGCTTGACGTGGCTCTCTGCGTCTCCGGCGAAGAGGGGCGTCGTTTCCATCTGGCAGAATATCTCCGGGTTGGGATCGTCGAAGAAGTGAATGGCCCAGTCGATTGAGTGGGCTCCCTTATTGTTCAGGTCGCCGCCGCCGTAGCGTTTGAGCGTTTGCCAGTCCCAGCGCCTGCGAAAGCCGTTGCCCGTAATGCGCATCTGCACGATACGACCCAGCACGCCCGAATCGACCACTTCTTTGACCTTCAGAAAGTCTGCGTGGTAGCGGTAGTTCTGATTTACGGTCAGCAGCATCCCCGTTTCTTCTGCGACTGAGATCATCTCGTCCACCCCGGCCAGGGTAGGCGCCATCGGTTTTTCGACGATGACATGCTTCCCGGCCCGCATCGCGGCAGAGGCGTCGCTCACATGCAGCTGGCTGGGCGTGGCGACGACGAGCAGCTCAACTGCTTTGTCAGCGATGATCTCATCGATGGTTGAGTAGGCCAGGCAGTCAAACCTTTCGATCGCCTCCTCCTGGCGGGCGGAATCCGGATCGCACACCGCGGTGACTCTGAAGTTCTCACCGATCTGGGCCAGGACGTTGGCGTGAATGCCCCAGCCGCTCCGACCCAAGCCGCTGATTCCGATTCGCAAAGGCTCGACGGGTGTTTGGGTCTGTGAACCGTTGCTCGTTTCCGTGCCACTCTTCGGCGTAGACTCTGCCATGCTATGCTTCCTTTCTGCGGGTAAATTGTGTGAGAAAAGTGTGTAAGAGCAGTGCGCCGGCGGCGGCGAGCGCAGCCAGGCCAACTGGACCAGAAGTGAAGTGGTAATCGTGCTACGATCATCGTTCGGACATTTGCACCAGCATATCAGAAAGTTCAGCCAAGTCGTAAATTCCGTCCGGAGAATCGCGGGGATCCTGCCATCATGAAGGCCGCTACGGTGAATCAGGAGAGTTGGTATATAATCCAGGCGGGTACGATCTGAATGGCAATCCTGGAAACTAGGCGCGGGCCGCGGACCAAGCGGCCGCACGCGAGACGGCGCAGATGAAATTCTCAATCCTGCTGATCTCCTGCTACGAACTCGGCCATCAGCCCCTCAGCCTGGCCTGGCCTCTGGCCGCCCTCCGGGAAGCCTCGCTTGACGCCGCCACTGCCGACCTGGCCGTCGAGGCGTTCCCTACCGACAGCGCGGCCGGCGCCGACCTGATTGCCATTGCCGTTCCCATGCACACGGCATTGCGAATCGGCGTGGACGCTGCCAGGAAAGCCCGCGCAGTGAACCCCGACGCCCATCTATGCTTTTTTGGCCTGTACGCGTGGCTCAACCGTAAATACTTGCTGCAGACCGGTGACGGCAGCGGGCAAGCAGTTGCCGATTCGGTTGTCGGCGGCGAAGTGGAGTCGGTGCTGGTCGCGCTTGCCCAGGCACTCCACGCGGGGCGGACGCCGATAGATCTGCCGGGACTTTCCACCCTGCATCAGGAGGCATCGCCCCACCTGGGGCGGCACACTCTGCCGCTTCCGGATCGAACGACATTACCTTCCCTGGACAGATACGCACACTACGTACCCGGTACAGCATCCAGTGCCGGCAGGCCGGGGAACGGCGGAGGCGCGGCGCCGGAAGAACCGGACCCCTATCCTGCCGGCTATACTGAAGCAAGCCGGGGCTGTTTGCACGCTTGCCGCCACTGTCCGGTTGTGCCCGTTTACAATGGGCGTTTTTTCGTCGTGCCGGTCGAAACGGTTCTTGCCGACATCGCCCAGCAGGTCAAGAGGGGCGCCCGACACATCACCTTCGGCGACCCTGATTTCCTTAACGGACCCGGCCACGCCCGCAAAGTAGCCAGGGCCCTGCACGGCGCCTTCCCTCACGTGAGTTTCGATTTCACGGCAAAGGTTGAACATCTGCTCAAACACCACCGGCTCCTGCCGGAGCTGGTTGAGCACGGCGCATCATTCGTGGTCTCAGCCTTCGAGTCCACCAGCGACCGCGTACTCTCCCGCCTGCAAAAGGGACACACGCGCCGGCAGATGGAGGAGGCGCTGACCCTCGTGGACAAAGCCGGATTCTCGATCCAACCTACCTGGATGCCATTTACGCCGTGGACCAGCCTGGACGACTATCTCTTCATGCTGCAATGGATACGGGAACAGGGCCTGATCCTGCACGTGCCCGCAGTCCAGCTTTCGATTCGGATGCTCGTTCCTCCGGGAAGCGCCCTTCTCACAGACGAAGACGGTGACGAATGGCAGGGAAGGCTGGACGCGGCCAGCTTCACTTTTCGCTGGCAGCACCCAGACTCCCGCATGGACGCGCTCCAGCAGCAGGTGGCGCGTATCGCCGAAACGGCGGGCCAGAGCGATGCCGAAAGTTCGTGCGGCGCCGGCGGAGGAGACCTGCCGGCTCCAGCCGGAGACTGGGGCAGTCCCTACGCCGTATTCCACCGCATCGAATGCGCCGCTCACAGTGCCGCCGCTCACAGTGCCGCCGAGCACAGTACTGCCGAGCACAGTGCCTCTGAACGGAATGGCGCGGGTCGCCCGCCTCCCGTTCTTCCACCTCTCTCCTCCCACATTGCCCTGCCGCCGCGCCTTACCGAGCACTGGTTCTGCTGAGCGGAGCCCACCGCCGACCAGTTGGCCGGCTGAGCTAAACGCATGAACTACCTTTCCACAACTGAAGGCATTCTCTTCACCGATCAGTATCAACTGACGATGGCGCAGCTCTACTTTCGCCTGGGTATGCACGAAATGCCGGCGCAGTTCGACCACTTCTTTCGCAACTATCCCGATTATGGCTCGCACCAGGCCGGATACTGTGTCAACGCCGGGCTGGACTGGCTGATCGACTGGATGGGGGCGGCCAGATTCGGTGAAGAGGAGATCGCCCTGATGCGGGGGATGACCTCCAGCACGGGACGCAGGCTTTTTGAGGAAGATTTCCTGTCATGGCTGGGCTCAAATGGAGACTTTGGCGGAATTTCGCTTCAGGCCATACCCGAGGGAAGGGTGGTCCACACCAACGCGCCGATGACGGTAGTGCGCGGCCCCCTCGCTCTCGCGCAGATTCTGGAAACGCCGCTGCTCAATATCCTGAACTACCAGACGCTTATCGCCACCAAGGCGGCCCGCGTGCGCGAGAGCGCCGGTGAGGCCCTGGTGCTCGAATTCGGTGTTCGGCGTGCGCACGACCGGGGCGGAAACGCCGGCACTCGGGCCGCCCTCATCGGCGGGGCCGATTTTTCCTCCAACGCAGGTATCTCCCATGCCCTCGGCTACCCGCCCAAAGGCACGCACGCCCACTCACTGGTACAGGCCTTTTTGGCCCAGGGCATGACCGAGCTTGACGCGTTCCAGGCGTATGCCGACATCTATCCCGACGAGTGCCTGCTCCTGGTCGATACGATTGACACGCTGGCCAGCGGTGTGCCCAACGCGATACGCGTCTTCGAGAGGCTGCGGCGGAAAGGGTATGCCCCGGTGGGCGTGCGCCTGGATTCCGGCGATCTTGCCCATCTCAGTATGCGCGTTGCCCAGATGCTGGACGATGCCGGTTTCCCCGAAGCTTCGATCGTGCTGTCGAATGAGCTGGATGAGCTGATCATTCGCGAGATCAAGTTGCAGATCGCCCAGGAGGCGGCGCGCGGCGGATTGGACGCAGACAACATCATCCGGCGCCTTGTTTACGGCGTAGGCACACGGCTGATTACATCTGCGGGGGACAGTTCCCTGGGCGGGGTCTACAAGCTGGTCGGGCTTCAGGGCAAAAAGGGCTGGCGGCCGGCGATCAAGGTCTCGGAAGATCCCGGCAAGACCGGGATTCCCGGCAGCAAGAAGGTATGGCGTATCTACGACGGACGCGGCAGGGCAACGGCCGATCTATTGACACTGGACGATGAAGACCCTGCAGGAGACTGGAGATTGGACGGCCAACAGTTTCCCGATGATCGGGTCGCTGAACTTCCCCTGCGACTGCGCCATCATCGCGAACGAACCAAAAGCAGGATTCTGCCCGCGAAGAGCATCTCACGAATCGAGCCTCTGCTGCTGGACGTGCTAGTCGAAGGAAGACTGGTGTGCGAGAGGCCCACGACGGAGCAGATCCGTGCAATCCGCCGGGCCGACGTAGCGAGTCTTGATGAGGGAGTTCGGCGGCTGATCAATCCGCATTTCTACCATGTATCCGTCAGCGAGAAGCTTTGGGCTCTGCAAGAGCATCTTTTGCGCTCACTCTCTAAAGGTAGTGTAGACCCCGCTTTTTGACCAACCTGCCCTTCCTCGCTAAAATGTTTCCTGATTGGCGCGTTTTTGACATCTGGACAGCGCGCTGTAGGCAGGTCGTGCAGTCCGCCGGCAGCCATTCCTGCCCGTTGAGGGTGAAGCGATGACGAAGCGAAATCCCGATCCAACCCCTGAAATCTTTGAACTGGCCACGACTCGCAAGCCGGAAGTCGATACGGAGTCGATTGTCCTGAGCCAAGGTCCCGCCAAACGGGTCGGCGGCGCGCTCGAAACCATGCCGCGGAGCAGGGGCAGAGGCGCATACCACATCTGGACGATCGGCTGCCAGATGAATGTTGCCGACTCGAATCAAGTTGCGGCGGCGTTGGAGAGAATCGGTTTTCGTCCCACTGATGCTATCGACGAGGCCGACGTCGTCGTGCTCAACACTTGCGTAGTGCGGCAGAGCGCGGAAGATAAGGGCATCGGCAAAGCCAGCAATCTCAAACCCTGGAAGCAGGCCCGTTCCAACCGAACCCTAGCATTGATGGGTTGCATGGTCGGCGTCAAACCCAGTCCACAACTGCAGGACCGTTTTCCGCACGTAGACGTTTTCATGCCGCCCAGCGAGCCTGCCCCGCTGATTACCTTTCTGCAGAAGGAGGAGATCGCGGACGAGTCTGCGCGCATCGAACAAGATCTGCTGGCTTTTCGCCACGCATTACAGGACGACGTGAAGCTGCCCGTCTCCGGGCAGTCGATCCAGCGCCTGAGGATGAATGGAGAGGCCGCAGTAACTGCGCACGTGCCGGTCGTCTACGGCTGCAGCCACGCCTGTACATTCTGCATAATACCATTCCGCCGCGGCATTGAGCGCAGCCGCCCGGTGGACGAAATCGTCAGCGAAGTGGGAGGCCTCGTCGCGCAGGGCGTTCGCGAAGTAACGCTTCTCGGCCAGATCGTAGACCGCTATGGACATGACTGGGGCAACGGGGCCAACGCTGATGAAATGGCCGCAGGCAAGCCGGACCTGGCCGACCTGCTGTGCGCCGTACACGAGATTGAGGGACTCTGGAGAATCCGGTTTCTGACCAGTCACCCCAATTACATGTCGGACAGGATTCTTGAAGCGGTACGCGACCTGCCCAAAGTGTGCGAGCACATCGAAGTTCCGATCCAGGCGGGAAACGACCAGGTACTGGCGCGCATGAAGCGGGGTTACACACAGGCCCAGTATCGCGGGCTCATCGAACAGATCCGGGCAACCGTTCCCCAGGCGGCCATCAATACTGACATAATTGTCGGCTTTTGCGGCGAGGAAGCGGTTCATTTCGACGAAACCTACCAACTGCTCGCCGACCTGAAGCTGGACAAAGCGCATCTCGCGCGCTACAGTCCACGCCCGGGAACAGTAAGCGAACGCCGCATGGCGGATGACGTGCCGGAAGGGGAAAAGGTCCGCCGCCACAAAGCGCTCGAGCAGCTCCAGGAGCAGGTCTGCGGCGAGATCAATGCCAGGCTTCTGGGCGAGACGGTCGAGCTTCTCATTGAAGGGCAGCACAAAGGCAAGTGGCGCGGCCGCACCCGCCAGAATAAGCTGGTGTTCGTAAACGTAGACGACCGCGCGGGGGATCTGCGCGGGCGCCTCATCGAAGCCCAGATTACATGGACAGGCCCGTGGAGCATGCAGGGCCGCTTTTCCCGGGACGTATCGCCGGTCGCTGCCTGATCGCTTGCAGGCGTTTGCGCTGCTTGCGTGCGCCCGGACGAAACCAACTCGCGGGCCGCGGCCCGGTCGGTTGTCTCCTATATGAATTCACTCGTTTTCAATATCCTGCTTTTTCTTGTCGGCTTCGCACTCCTCACCGGCGGAGCCGATTTTCTTGTACGCGGTGCGAGTCGGCTGGCTGTGCGTCTCAATATTCCCCTGGTTGTAATCGGCCTGACCGTTGTGGCGTTCGGCACGAGCTTGCCGGAACTGGTCGTCAGCCTGATAGCGAATCTTCAGGGCGGAACCAAAGCCAACCTGGCCATCGGCAACGTCGTCGGCAGCAACATTGCAAACCTCGCCCTTATCCTCGGTGTTGTCGCGGTTCTGCGTCCGCTCCCGGTTGACCGTCAGCTGATTCAGCGCGAATATCCCCTGATGATCGGGGTTTCCTTGCTGTTCACTTTGATGGCGTGGGACGGACGGGTTGTGCGCTGGGAGGGTGTCCTTCTCTTCCTCGGGCTTCTCGGATTTATCTACTGGAGCTACGTAGGCAGCCGCTCGCTTGCCGAGGAAAAAGAGAGCGAAGCGCTGGAATACATTGGCGGGGAGGCAGAGGTCGGTCCCTCGACAGGGGATCCCACGGATGCCGCGGGCGGCGAAGCGGAAGGTTCCGAAGACGAATTGACGCAGTCACAGGAAAGAATTGCGCGTGCCGCCAGAAACCCGTTGCTGCCCGCCGCCATCTCCGGGCTCTTCCGTTCCCTCCTGCTGCGAGACATCGGCATGGTGGTGATCGGCATTTCGATTCTTGTCTTTGGAGCCGATCTTCTCGTCGACTCGGCCACCTTCATTGCCAGGCACTTTGGTGTTAGCGAGCTTGTAATCGGACTGAGTCTGGTGGCCCTGGGGACGAGCTTGCCTGAGCTTGCAGCCTCGGTCGTGGCCATCCTGTACCGGAGGGGCGACATCGCCCTGGGCAATCTCGTCGGTAGTAATCTGTTCAATATGCTGGCAATAGTGGGCATAACGGCTGGGGTTCGGCCCTTGCCTGCCCCCTTAACCATGCGTTGCGTCGACTTTCCCGCAATGCTTTTGGTCGCGGTCCTTCCACTCCTACTGGTTCTGCGGTCGCCCCACCAGGTAAGTCGCTGGAAAGGGGCGGTCATGCTGACCCTCTACTGCGCATACACGATAGGGATCTTTGTCATTGAACAGGGAAACGGGGTCTGCTAGAGCCGAGACCTTCCGTCACTCGGTCATCTGAATGAGAGTCGCGATCCGGCGATAGATTTCTTCTATTGTCGTTTCGTCGGCGCGATAGAACCGGCCGTTGCCGATGCGGGCCAGGTCTTCCAGCAGACCTGCATCGGAATCTCGGCCAAATGCTACCGTATGGATGGAAACGGGACTGTCCGCCCGCTGTATGTCCCGTTGCAACTCACGCAACCGGTGTTCGCTGTCGTTATCGCGACCGTCGGTCAGCACTACAATCGCATAGGTGGCATCGGAATCGGCCAAGTCCTTAAGCTCACTATGGGCCGCCCACACTGCATCGATCAGTCTGGTGGAGCCGCCGGCCTGCATGTTTTCGATCAGACGCAGCATGTGACCGCGCCCCTCGGCATCCAGCCACTGCAGCGCACCGTACTGCTTTACCCCGGATCCGAACTCCACAAGTCCAATTCTGTCACGATCTCCCTGAATCTGGTCTACGAATCCTCGCAAGGCAGTTTTCGCTCTAGCGAGTTTGCTGCCTTTCATCGATTCGCTGGAATCCACAACCAACATTACGTTTACAGGACGCATTGACAAACGCCAGACGTCCAATACGACCTCCAGTACGGGCTGGGGCGGCAGCGGCAAGAGCGTCTGCGGCGAGAGAGGATCTACTGTTCCGGTCTCAGCGAATGGGCTGGATTCCGCCAGCAGATCGATGGTCAGGTCGACCGGCCTGAACCCTTCCTCAAGCAGTGCATACTGGCTGTCTTTACTCAGCAAAAATCGGGTGAACGCGCGGTAGGCGCTGCGTTGGTTACGGGTCACGGCGGGACCTGTCCGGCCGTCCAATTCCAACAGTGCAAAGGGAAAATCCGCCCAGAGGGTTCCCTCCCTGGGATAGATGGCAACCAACTGCCCTTCGGAAAAGATTCGACCGGCATTGCCCTCGCCGGAGAGCCAGGAGAGACCGAGATCAGTGGACCGGTTCCAGGCAATTACTGACTGCTCTTGCGTTACGAAGGCATCGAGAAGCCCGGTCCTTTCGCCATCCTCTCCGTGCAGGCGGGCTTCCCCCTGCGTAAGTTCTGCGCGCGCCCGGCCGTCTGCGCCGAGAACAAGCGCTGACCTCTCCTCCCGACGAACATAGTCTATTACGTCAGGCTGGGTTGCGATCTCTGCCGTCAGCGCGCGTGTTGTACCGGCGCCGGCATAAAATTTGGACAATGTCGCCGCTATGCCGGACGCGCTTTCCGGACTGGGATGGCCCCATCTAAACTCCCGGGAAGGTGCGGCCGCCCGGGCATGGACGTCCTTCCAGCCTATTGACTGATGCGGCCAGCCAAGCTGCTGCGCGGCATCCAACCGCGCGGCGATGACGACCGGGCTGACGGCAAATAACGTGGTCTGGCCGACCCGGTTCGCGGGAATCGTGCCGGGTTCCACTGGAAACAGTCTGGCCCAGTGCATGTCAATCAGTTCCAGCCAAAGAGAGCTGTCGGGCACGACGGCCTGAAAGCCAGGCTGCCGCAACGACTCCGCGACAATCGAGCGGGAGGAGTGGGTTACAAGCTCAACTTGCATCATCTCCCCGTCCGGCGTGCGGAGTCTGAGGTTGTTGAAACTGCCGGCCCGTTCGCTCAGCGTTTCCGCCATCATTGGAGATACGGCTACGGTCAGCGTTGCGCTGCTGGGGGACCATGCAGCAGGAACTGCCCTGTTGTCTTCGGTTCTGGCCGATCCTTCGCCGGCCAGAATACCCGCGATCCAAGCCCCAGCGCGCACGGTCGTCACGCCGCAGGCGCATAGCAGGAAGCTGCCCACCAACGCGAACGCGATAAGCAGCCGTCGCGGCGGGAAGCGCGAGGAATCCGCTGGGGTCGGAACTGCGTGCTCCCGATCTGTCCGGTCCCGGATTTCGCTCATCGCTCCTCGTTCATCGCCTGCCAGCGCAAGAGGGCCGAGAGGAGCTCTCGGTCCAGAGGTTTAATCACATTGACGCCGGATACGTCATCCTCTGCGTCCAAACGCCGCCAGCGTTCGAAGTGGCTTCCCTCCGCGGCACCGACCGGCAGGCTGGAATCGGCTGGACGCAGCCCGAATTCGAGCGCTCTGCGTTGTTGCCCTTCGCTGAGCAAAAAACTTTGAAACGCCAACGCCGCGTCTTTCTGCATCGCTGATGTCTCTGGGCCTGCCCAGATTGCGAATGGAAAGTCGAACCAGGCAGTCACCTTCGGGTAGTGAAGAACCACAGGCTCCTGCCAGCGGTTCTGAATGCCATTCATATTCTGAAGCAAGTCGCTTTCGAGGAACTGCCCTCCGTCTCCCGCTGTATAACCGAACAGGGCTACGCTCTCGGCAGAACTCGTCGATCCACCGCTGAACCTGGTCGAAGCCCCCATGAGCTCGGTGAGCCAGGGCCCGAACCGGGGGTCGACGACGTCCTCGACGAGCACCTCGGTTTTGTCAAAGTACTCTGCTGCCGCTGTGACGATGGCCGCCAGACCACCAACGCTGGGGCCGGACGGGGTGACCGCCAACTTGAAATTCCCCCATGCGGGATCGCCGCCAAGCTCCTTCCAGCCGGTTGGAGCGACGACCGCTTTATGTAGTGTGGACCATGAAGGCGGGCCGAGATGCTCAAGCAAGGGAGCGGACCGGCTGCGAAAAAGCCCCCAGACCAGCAGCGTTTTCGCCAGCGGCCTCATGCGGTATTGCCCGTCGCTCAGGAACTGATCCCGCCCCAACTGCTCCCGAGAGGAGGCGTTGGCAATTTCCACGAGAAAGTGGGCGTCCGCTATCCATGCAGTAGGAAAGGATTCAAGAGCTTCCAACTTTTCCTGGGGCAGGTCTTCGAGAAGCACGTCTGCTGGCAGTGCTGCGAAGTCGTTGCGCTCCCATTTGCCCAGCGCAGTCAAGCCGTCCATCGGGATGATTTCCACCGCGATGGTCGCGCCTTCCGACTCGAGGCCTGCGGCGTTGAATTCGTCAGCCGCGGCCTGCACCCACGCTTCCACGGGAGGGGCAGTGATAACCTGAATTCGGATGACTTGTGGGCCAGCGGCGGCCAAGCCGAGCTCGACAGCGTTGTCGGTGATCGTGCGCCAAACCAGTATCCCGACGATCAGGACAACCGCCGCCGAAATCACGGCAACAACGAATACCCGCGTACGAATCATTGTTCCTGTGCGAGCGGGGAGCCGCAGAAGCCGCAAACGGCGTTTGACTCGGTGGGCGAGCCTTCGATAAGCTCTCGCGGCGTGGCGGCGCCGCAGGAAGCACACTGTGCCGCATAGCGCGCCTGGGGCCCCGGCTTGTCCTCCAATGGCTTGTCAACACGCAACGGTATGTCGTCGTCGTCCGGCTCGGTATGTCCGAGGAATGCTCCCAACAGACTGGTTACACCGACCAGCACGAGAATCCCAGGCCATATCCAGTCGGTGGCGAACAGGATGGCCAGCCCGATCATGAATACGGCTCCGGTCAGTCCGTGGCGAGGAGCGGTGAATTTAGGAGATTTCATAGGTAAAGGATCCCTATCTTGATCCACACCGTCGCTGTCGCGTAAGATTCTACTACAGTCTGGCCGGAGGCAACACTATCGTCGGTGGTAGGCGTCGCAAGGACGTGTCTGAGCCGAATCCATCGTGTTCCAACTCTTCGCGGCCTACAGAAGTAAGTATGTGTTGGTGAATATCTTGCCACCGCAGCGGACCTCCCGAAGAGGCCAGACTTGGCGCCTGCCCTGCGTCTCTCCAATAGCCGGTATACGACTTCAGTAACTTCTGGCATCTATCCCCTGCCAGACTGCTTCCATCCCAAGTTCGGGATGCCCCCGTGCGCCCAATGCCAAATTGACAAAAGCCGCAATATAGGTTATATCCCGGTAAAGCAACCCCCAATTAAACGGGCATTCGCGGCAATTTGAGTTGAAAGGGAAGGCAGTACGAGTCAAGGCGGAAAACTGATCCTCAAGAGTCCAAACTGATCCACGAAGGAGGAATATCATGAAGCCTACAGATATTTCGCCTGCCAGATCGACTTGGCGGCTTCAACGAGCTTCAATGGCAATCTTGCCGATGTTTTTGTTGTCGCTGTTATTGGTTCCCCTGCCGGTGGTCGCAGCCTCCGCCGAGCGCCCAGCCCCCGCCCAGACTTACGTCCACATCGTCAGACCTGGCGAATCCCTTGTCGACATTGCAGCACTCTACGGCATTGCCCTCGAGGATCTGAGGGCCTTCAACAATCTCGTAAACCGAGCCCAGTTGGTTAGCTGCACCCCCAATGCAGACAGCACACAGGTGCGGGGCACCGTGCGTGTGAACGGTAACCCGGCCAACGGTTATCGGGTGGTTTTCAGCTGGCATCCGGACGAGACAACTGTAGCAACGGCGGTTTCCGGCGGGGGCGGCCAGAATGCAGGCCAGTACAGCCACATTCTGGGAGGCGGAGCCCGCGAAGGGAACTGGTGGTTCTGGATAGAGACCGGCGGCGGCGTGCGCATTTCGGAGATGGCGCACGTTCACACTGACAGGGATCCGCATGAAGGAAAGTGCCAGCGGGCCGTGATCGACTTTGACATCCAGAATCCCGAGCTCACTTACGTTGGGCGCAGACTGCAGATTCCGCTGGCGCCGCAACCGGTGGCCGCAAAGCCGGCGCCCCGGAGACCCGCCAGCACCAAGATTGTCTATGGTCACGTTGTCAGATCCGGCGAAACAGTTGCCAGAATTGCAGAGACATACGGCGCGTCAGTCCAGGATTTGAGAGCTGCCAACAACCTCGTAAACCGGGCAAGTCTGGTACGCTGCGACGCCAACGCCGGAAGTACTCGCGCGGTGGGCACGGTGGGGTTGAACGGCCAACCAGTCGACGGCTACCGGGTGGCCTTCAGCTGGCAGCCTGACGGGGAGGTGGTGGCCAGGAAGAGCACTTCTGCAGGCGGTCATTTCACGCACATTCTTCATGCGTCCGGTCCGCGGGAAGGGAACTGGTGGTTCTGGATCGAAAATGATGACGGCCACCGCATTTCCGAGATGGCGCATGTCCGCACGCACAAGGATCCGCATACAGGCAATTGCCAGCAGGCGGTGATCAGGTTCGACATCCAGGACCCGCACTTCATTTACATTGGGCGAAAGCTGCACGTTCCATCTTCGGGTTAGGTCGAACCGGCGGCAGCTGTAGCAAAGCCGGTGCGGAAACCTTGCCTGGAATCTTCAGGCGATCGGGCAGGCAGACAGCGGCCGGCCAGCCCAGCGGCAGAGTTGGGGGTGACATGGAATTGTCACCCCTTTTCTTTGAGAAAACTACAATCAGGAACGGGCCGGATGCTCTGACGATAAACAGAGTTCTTCTGAATACCGGATCCGGTCTCGCGGCTTCAACCTGCCGTTCTGAATCTGTCACCAAGCTGCCCCTGTTCCGAAACAGCCTTCCACAATCGTGCGGAGCGCAGCCTCCCATTTGTGGTATAATTCCCGAAATCGACAGGAGTGAACTCAGACGGGGTGGCTTTAGTCTGGTAGTGAGCGCATGCGTCCTACTTTGAAAGCCAACCATTGGAATGAGTGATCCAGTGATTACCCGCATCGAACTTGATGGCTTTAAGACTTTCCAGGGATTCTCTCTGGATCTGTCACCTCTTCAGGTCATCGTAGGCCCTAACGGTGTGGGCAAGAGCAATCTCTTCAAGGCTTTGCAACTGCTTGGACGCTTGGCCGAATCGAAGGTCGGCGAAACGTTTCACGAAATGCGAGACGACGTAGGGGAGCTGTTTTCAGTCCGCCAGGACGGCGGTTCTGCCGACCGGATGCGAGTGGCGGTCGAAATCCTGGTCGATCAAAAGGTGCGCGACGACTGGGGCGCTAGTTGCGAGCTAAGGTTTCCCCGCATGCGCTATGAGTTGGAGATTGTCCGCCACAGTGACGCCCAAGGGCAGGAGGGGTTGTCAGTCGAACATGAATCGCTGACCCCGATCCCGCGTCTGCGGGACAGATGGACGAAATCCAACAAGCTGAAGACCGGCGGCCCCTGGATACCGGCGATGACCGGTGGACGCTCTTCTCCCTTTATCTCCACGCAAAAGAGCAGACAAAAGACATTCCTGGTTCTGCATCAGGACGGCAACAGCGGCAGGCGCGACGTCGACGCCGGGCGGGCAGAGAGGACTGTGTTGAGCGGCGCAAGGAACACGGAGTTTCCACATGCCTTCGCCGCCGCCGAAGAGATGCGCGGGTGGAGATTTCTGCACGTTGACCCGGAGATACTGCGTCAGCCCAGCCCCGTGACGGCGCCTGGGAAGTTGGTCGACGGAGGCGGAAACCTGCCCAACGTGCTTGCCCGCATGAAGTCTGCCGACTCGAAGGTGTTGGCCAAAGTTTCTCGAGATCTTGCGAACCATCTTCCCGGGGGAATACGGATAGAAGTAGACGAGAATCGCGCTGCCGGTCAAATGGTTATCCGGGCCGAAGCGGAGGATGGCAGGCGGTTGTCGTCGCGAGCTCTTTCCGACGGCACGCTGCGCGCGCTTGTCCTGGTTACGTTAAGGCACGACCCTGAACACGGAGGCCTCCTCTGTTTTGAGAACCCGGAAAACAGCGTTCATCCTTCTCGTCTAAAGGGACTGACGCAAATACTGCAGGATCTGACTACCGATTTTTCATCTTCCGACGAGGAAGGCGCACACCTTAGACAGGTGATTTGCAACACACATTCCCCCGTATTCATAAGCCACCCGGATATTCTGTCCCACGTACTTTTTGCACACTTAGCGCCGAATGCCGACCCGAATGGCAAGACCCAACTTGACCCCGTTACTCGGATGGTGCCCGTTATTCCCGACCCGTTGCAACCGGCGCTTCCGATCCCCGAAGATGTGCAAAGCTACACACTTAGTGAAGTTCTGAGTTACCTGCAGAGCGCCAACCTGGACACCGCGCGGTCCCAACTGGGCGCGCGCCTGGCCCGCGACCCAGGCAGCAGCGTTTCCAAAGGGGAAGCGGAAAATGCCGACTAGCGGCACCCCTTCGCCTGCAGACTTCTCCCCCATGTGGCAGCTTGTTTCCGCCAACTTGAAATTCGTTCAGCAGTCGAAAAATGGAGTAAAATAGGAGAATCATGCCCAATATTCAGCCTTCTACTTTGCGAGACGTCGGCTATCAACTGTTTGAAGCATCCGGATGCACCGCCGACGATGCTCGGGCTGTGGTCGACCACCTCGTGGAGTCCAACCTCTTCGGCCACGATTCCCACGGCGCGATTCGGTACTACGAATACACGCGTGCGATTCGCGAGGGACGCTTTCAACCGCGGGCTACCCCCACAATCGTTCGCGACTATCCAAGCACGGCTGTCGTGGACGCAGGCGGGGCATTGGGACAGGTCGGAGCGACTTTCGCGATACGACTGGCCACGGAGAAAGCCCGCCAGCACGGTCTGGCAACCGTTACCCTTCGCAACACAAGCCACGTGGGTCGCGCAGGCGCCTATCCACTGATGGCGGCTCGCGAGGGAAACATGATCGCGCTGGCATTCGTAAACGCTGGGCGGCTTGGCTACCAGATTGCCCCATTTGGCGGTCTTGAAGGCCGCTTAAGCACCAACCCCATCGCGTTTTCCGCGCCCCGCCGCGACACGGACCCGATCCTGGTCGACATGACCACTTCGGTCGTCGCCGAAGGCAAGGTTCGAGTCGCCATCAACCAGGGCAACCAGGTCCCCGAGGGCTGGCTTATCGATTCCGAAGGCAATCCGACGACCGAACCAAACGATTTCAGGGCAGACCCGCCAGGCGCAATCCTGCCATTGGGAGGGGTAGTAGCCCATAAAGGCTTTGCCCTTGGTCTTGTGGTAGAATTGCTGGGCGGCGCGCTCAGCGGCGAGGGCTGTGCCGACGGCTCTCGGACCATGAGGAGCAATGGCGTCCTCTTCACCGTCTACAACATCGAGCACTTCACCGAACTCTCCACATATTATGAAGAGGTGGAGGGATTGCTCCGCCACGTCAAATCCAGCCGCCTCGCGCCGGGATTCAAGGAGATTTTGGCCCCGGGCGAGCCGGAGTTTCGCAGCGCACAGCGTAAAGAGAAGGACGGTATCGAGATCGACGAAACGACCTGGGCCCACATTTGCCAGGAAGGGCGAATCTTGGGGCTCGACCCGGACAGTTGGTAAAGAGCCCGCTACGCCTGCGGCCCAGTGTTGCCGCGCGAACTGATCCGAAAGCAACGCTGAAGGGAGCATGCCATGGAACAGATGACTTCGAAACAGCGGTTTTTGGCTGGGCTGAACGGCGACCCCTTGGACAGGCCGCCGGCGGCCAGCATTGTGTCCGTTATCACCTACGAGCTAATGGACATTACCGGCGCACATTTCCCGCACGCCAATACCGAGCCCGAGCCCATGGCGACGCTCGCCGCCGGCGCGCACGAAGTGATGGGGTTCGATAGCGTAATGCCGATTTTCAGTATCGCGCAGGAAGCCATGGCACTCGGCTGCCAGGTTGATTGGTCCGATACCGATATGATGCCCAACCCGACCGATTCGCCCTGGGCCGATCGCGACGTGGAGATCAAGCTGCCTGACGGTTTTCCCGATTCGTTTCTGGAAGACAAGTACGTCAAGTGTTCCATCGATGCCATCCGGCTGCTCAAACAACACTTTGGCGACGAGGTGATGATTTTGGGCAAAGTCATGGGGCCGTGGACACTTTCCTACCACTGCTACAATACGCAGGAGTTCCTCTTCGACACGATAATGGACCCGGATCGCGTTCGTAAGTCGCTGGAAACGCTGGCGCCCGTACCCCTGGTCTATGCTACGGCCCAACTTGAGGCCGGCGCCGATGCCATCGTTTGGGCCGACCACGCCACCGGCGACCTCGTTCGCAACACAATGTACCGGGACTTTCTCCTGCCCCATCACCAGGAGCTTGTGCCCCAAGTGGACTCGCCCGTCATTCTGCACTGTTGCGGGAGGACCCTGGACCGGGTCGAGTACTTCAACGAGGCCGGCTTTGCCTGCTATCATTTCGAATCTGCCAACGCGCCCGATCTGATGGTTGAGAAGGCGGCCGGCAAGATGAAGTTGACGGGCAACGTCAACAACCCGATCACATTGTACGCCCGAGGACCGGAGGAGGCACGCGCAGAAGCGCAGGCGGCCATCGACGCCGGTGTGGACATTATCGCGCCCGAATGCGCCGTTCCCTTGCAGGCGCCGGTTGCGAACCTCAAGGCAATTGTGGAAACGTGCGTTGACAACCCTTATCAATAGGAGCCCTGTACCATGAGCCGCGAAGAAGAAATCAAAGAAGGGCTGTACGAACACACCTTAGTAGGTGAAGCTGCCGAAGTTGTCGAGTTGACCCAAGAGGGCATTGAACTGGGGATGGACCCCCTGGATATCCTCTTCGGCGCGCTGATTCCTTCTTTGCAGGAGGTTGGCCGGCTGTTTGAGATCGGTGAATACTTCGTGCCTGAAATGCTGGTGGCCGCCCGCGCCATGCAGGGGGCGATGGCCTTGCTTCGACCCTTGCTGGTAGACAAAGGGGCGGAGCCGATTGGCAAGGTGGTCATGTTGACCGTCAAGGGCGACGTCCACGACATTGGCAAGAACTTGTGCAATATCATGTTGGAGGGCGAAGGCTTTGACATCGTTGACCTAGGTGTCAACGTCAAACCGGAAGAGGTCGTCGACGCTGTACAAGAACATGAACCCCAGATCCTGGGCTTTTCCGCATTCCTGACGACAACGATGCCTTTCTTCAAGTCCAATCTGGCCGCGCTGTCGGATGCAGGGCTGCGAGACTCCGTTAAGGTGATGGTTGGCGGCGCGCCGGTGACACAGGAATACGCGGACAGTGTCGGCGCCGACGGCTTCGCGCCCGACGCCAGCGCTGCAGTCCGCCTGGCAAAGCAACTCATGGTCGACATGGGCTATGACGTCAGCATGGGCGGCGACGACGGAGAAGGCGCTACAGCCCTGGCAAGCGCTGTGCAGGCCGTCGAGGAACTTATGGTCAAGTCCGGACAACATGAAGAGTAGCCCGATATGAACACGGTGATTTCCTCCGCGAAGCAGACTGTTCCAATTGGTCCCGAACACCCCTTTGTTATCATCGGCGAACGCATCAACCCCACCGGCCGCAAAATCCTGACGAAGCAGATGATCGAACGCGATATGACCATGGTCTGTCGCGACGCGCGCCGGCAGGTTGAAGCGCAGGCCCACGTGCTCGACGTGAACGCCGGCGTACCCGTGGACGGCGTTGAACCGGAAATCCTACGCCAGGCGATCCAGGCCGTTCAAAAGACGGTGGACGTGCCGATCTCAATAGACTCATCGGTGGTTGAAGCGCTGGAGGAAGGACTCGCCGTCTATGAAGGTAAGGCCCTGGTCAATTCAGTAACCTATGAGGAGGAGCGGCTGGAGACTGTATTGCCCTTAGTCAAGAAATACGGCGCGGCGGTCGTTGGCGTAGCCAATGACGATACCGGCATCTCCGATGACCCCCGGGAGCGGCTTCGTATCGCTACTCTGATAGTCGAGCGTGCTTCAGACCACGGAATTCCCGCCGAAGACGTGGTGATCGATCCCCTGGCACTGACCGTCAGCGCCGACGACAATGCCGCCCTGATCACTCTGGAGACGATTCGTCTCATCCGTGAAGAACTCGGCGTCAATATGACTTGCGGCGCCAGCAATATTTCATTCGGACTTCCCTGGCGGCCGACCGTAAACGCTGCGTTCCTGTCAATGGCGATCGCGGCAGGGTTGACGTCGGCAATCACCAATCCTCTTGAGACCGAAATCCGCCACACAATCTACGCCGCCGACCTGCTGATGGGGCACGACGCCTATGCGGGAAACCTGATTCAGGCATTCCGAGCGGAACGAAAGCGCCAGCAAGAGACCGGCTAGCTCTCGATTCGTTCAAAAGGGATACGCATCTGCGTTCGCTCCAATGACAACCTCTGCGCCCACTGGCACGAAGAAAGTCTCCATCGAGTTCCGTCCCCACGACAAGGTGACTCGCGTCCCCTCCGGCATGACAATATTCAACGCCGCAAACTGGATTGGCCTGCCCATCGACAGCACCTGCGGCGCCAAGGGAACTTGCGGCAAGTGCAAGGTCCGAATCCTGCGCGGCAACAACGGGGCCACCGCGGCCGACCGCAGGATCTTCACCGAAGAGGAGCTGGCCGAGGGCTGGCGGCTGTCCTGCCGCAGTGAGGCAACTTCCGACGTCGTCTGCCACGTACCGCGGCTGATGGGGAACCCGAAGGCGGCCTTGATGGGCTTTGACCGCCACGTGATCCTGAATGCCAACGTTTACAAAATACCGCTCACCCTGACGCCGCCAACGTTGGAGGATCAGCGCAGCGACTACAGCCGCATCCGAGACGCGCTCGAGCCGGAAGGATATGCGATTGACGCCTCTCTGAACCTGGTGCGCGGTTTACCCGGTGTGCTGCGCCGCAGTCAGTGGCAGGTTACAGCGGTTGTGGTCGGAAACGAACTGGTCAGTGTCGAAGAAGGCGATACTAGCGACCGCGTCTACGGGCTGGCCTTCGATATTGGCACGACGACTGTTGTTGGAATGCTAATCGATCTCAACAGCGGCGCGCCGGTCGCAGTCCGTTCTACGCTAAACGGACAAGCGGTTCAGGGGGCCGACGTTATCTCCCGGATCAGCTACACGATGCTCAATGAGGACGGTCTGTCCGAGCTCAATGAGGTCATACTTCGAACTCTGAACAGCCTCATTTCGCAGTTGCTGGAGGAAGGGCGGGTGGCTCCCCATGAGGTGTATGAGGTAGTAACGGCCGGCAACGCCACGATGCAGCATCTGCTCCTGGGGGTTGACCCGGAAGCGATTGGTCTTGAACCGTTCATTCCCGCCGTTGAAGATATGGTACAGGCTTCGGCACAGGAAGTGGGTCTGGAAATCCTGCCGCAGGCACAGGTACACTGTCTTCCCTATCTGGGTGCCTACGTGGGCGCCGATCTTGTCGCAGGGCTTCTGGCAACAGGCCTGGCACAAAATGAAGGCGTACGGCTCCTGGTCGACGTCGGGACAAACGGTGAAATCATCCTGGGGTCTGCGGCCCGAACAGTGGCGACGGCAGCGCCGGCAGGACCGGCCTTCGAGGGCGCGCAGATCCAAGATGGAATGCGCGCCAGTGAAGGAGCAATTGAAGCCGTGACAATCACACAGACCGGGATAGATCTCCAAGTGATTGGAGATGTACCCCCGATTGGGCTTTGCGGTTCCGGCCTGCTGGACGCGGTAGCTCAATTGCGACTGAGCGGGCTAATGCTTCCATCGGGCCGCTTCGTTAAGGCGGACGAAGCCTCTGAAATAGTCGCTCCCGACCTGGCCCGGCGCATCATTACGGACGAAGAAGGCCGGCGCTCCTTTGTGCTGGCGTGGCCTGAAGAGTCAGGAGGTGAGAAGGCGATCGTTCTGACTCAGCGGGACGTCCGAGAGCTTCAGTTTGCCAAGGGGTCGATCGCCGGAGGCATCGACGTTGTAATGCAGGAGCTGGGGATTGAGGACGAAGACCTGGTCGAAATCTTTCTGGCGGGTTCTTTCGGCAGCTATATCAATCCGCAGAGCGCACGCATAATCGGGCTTGTGCCCCCTGTACCGGTTGATCGGATCAAAGCGGTGGGCAATGCCGCCGGTGAAGGCGCCAAGATCGCGCTGCTCTCATTTCGCGAGCGCATGGTGGCCCGGTCGTTGCCAGAAATCGTGGAATACCATGAACTTTCGGGGCGGGGAGACTTCAACGACTCTTTCCTGGCCGTGCTGCAGTTCCCGGAGCTGGATACAATTGGGTTGGACCCAGCTGGGCTGGACCCAACCGGACTGGACTCAGATGGACCGGATACAGTCGGACTGGATACCAGAGCGGTAGCCGACACCGTCTGAGAGCCTGTCTTTCGGATCCAACTTTCAGCCGGACAATCGACAGTTGTCTCTGTTCAGCACTTCGGCATTGACAAGCGTCTCAGGCACTCCTCCTTGCAAGACGGTTACTACGTTTGCAGCGGCTTTGCGGGCCAGTTCGGCCGTAGCCGCCACTGAGTAGAAAGCTGCATGCGGAGTAACGATCACATTTTCCAGCGACAACAGAGGGTTGTCAGCAGAGGGCGGCTCCGGATCGGTGACATCCAGGGCAGCCCCGCCGATGCGTCCATCGCGGAGCGCGCGGATGAGCGCCTCCTCGTCAACTACGCCTCCGCGACTGGTGTTGATCAGCAAGGCCGAGGATTTCATCTGAGCAAGAGCGGCTTCGTCAATAATGTGGGCCGTTTCTTCGGTGAGCGGGCAGTGGATTGAAATGTAGTCAGAGGCAGAGAGAAGCGCGGTCAGATCGTTCGTCACTTCAACGCCCTCCGGGGCATCACTTGGTCGCAGCCTGGGTGTATAGGCGATCACGCGAAGGCCAAATCCCAGTGCCTTGGGGACCAGGGCGCGGGCAATGTTGCCAAAACCGATCAGTCCCAACGTCTGTCCCCGCACGCGCGGAATGGGACGGGGCGTCTCTCTCGTCCAGCCGCTTCGATCAGGGTTGCGCGCCAGAGGGAACAGCTGGCGGGCGGTTGCCAGCAGCAGGGCCATGACGTGATCAGACACCTCCTCCAGGCAGAAATCTGGAACGTTGGTGACGAGCATGCCCAGTTCCGTAGCTCTTCCTATGGGAATGTTGTCCAGCCCGATGCCATAGCGGCTGACGACCTTGCAGTTGGGCGCGATATCCAGCGCCTCCTCCGGCACATCCTTCCAGCAAGTCAGGATCGCGTCCGCCTGCGGCGCAAGCGCGATGATCTCTGCGGGCGTTCCTCCTCCAGCCAGCATGATTTCGCCCTCCACTGCGGACAAGACCTCCTTTTCGATTTCATAATCCGGCCACGCAATGTCGGTAATGAGAATACGGCTGGTCATTTCTGCAACTCCATGCTGTTCTGCGGAAAATTATACGAATTGACCGAGATGTGAGGGCCGGACAGTTCTTTCCGGTCCTGGAAGTCTCTGTAAGGGCCTTCAGTTTTCGCCGGCCATCTCGGCTGCGATTTTTTCGGCCATCATCATTACAGTTGCATTGATGTTGGCGCGCACACTGTCCGGCATGAGTGAGGCGTCGACGATACGCAGGCCTGCTATACCGTGTACGCGGCCCCACTGATCCGCGACAGCCAGTGGGTCTGAGGACAGACCCATTTTGCAAGTACTGGACGTGTGATGTCCCGTGTCGGCGTTGCCAAGAATCCAGCGGTCCAGGGCGTCGTCGTCGTGCAAGTCTTTGCCAGGACCTTCCAACATGCGGCCGCAGATGCCGCGGAAAGCGGGATGCTCCTCAACCAGTTCGGTACAGAGACGGACCGATTCTCGCTGGCGCTCGCGGTCGAAGGATTCTTCAAAGTAGCGGTAATCGAGCGAGGGTTGGTCCTCGATGTTGTCGCTGGAGAGCCGCAGTTCGCCTTCCCCAACTGAGAGGTTGACGGTTGGCCGGACGAAGAGATGGTCTCCGTTTTCGCCGGCCTGGTCGGGCACGGCTGCGATGTAGACGATCATGTCATTGGTCAGATTCGAGCCAGCGGCTGTGTAACGCAAGCAGGTCTGATGCCAGTGGAAGCGGTTTGTCGGGTTGAATCGCAGCTCCCAATGCAGGTTTACAGTTGGGTGGTCGCGCAGGTTGCGTCCCACGCCGGGCAGATGATGGCTGACATCCACCCCGACTTCGCGTAGATGCCATTCAGGGCCAATTCCGGACAGCATCATGATCTGCGGGGTTCCGATGCTTCCCGCGCAGAGTACGACTTCGCCGGCGTAGTACTCTTCAATCCGGCCGCCGCGTTCCACCTCCACACCAATGGCCTTCTCGCCTTCCAACAAGACTCGGCGCGTTGTGCAATCGGCAAAAATGTGCAAATTGGGGCGGTATCGGGCTTGGGCCAGGTAGGTTACGGCAGTACTCTGGCGCAAGCCTGCGATGTTGTTGAGGGGAAACGGGCCCAAACCGGTTGATCCCGGCAGATTGGCGTCGGGGCACTCGGGGAAGCCGGCCTGAAGGCATGCTTCACCCCAGGCTTGCTGATCCGGGCCCCACTCTTCTTCCGGGTAACGGCGAACACCAATTGGGCCATCGCTGCCGTGGAAGTCCGCCGAGCCAAAATCGTGATCGTTCTCAAGCTGGCAGTAGTAGGGAAGAACCTGGTCGAAGCTCCAGCGGTCGTTGCCCATAGCGGCCCAGGCAGCGAAATCTTCCGGAATTCCGCGCAGGAAGATCTGGGCGTTGACGGCGCTGGAGCCGCCCACCACCCTCCCCCGCGGCACCGGCATTTTGTCGCGCAGCGGCGAGGCAATCCCCGTGTAACCCCAGTCGTGGCTTTGGGCGATAATACCGGAGGCAGTACCATAGCCCAATCGAACGTCAGCCGGCAGACTTTCACTCGTCGGGTAATCAGGACCCGCTTCCAACAAGAGAAGCTGACGGCTTGAATCTTCCGTCAGACGGGCAGCAAGAATGTTGCCCGCCGACCCGGAGCCCACGATCAGAGTGTCATACTTCACGCGGCAATCGCTCTGCAGGTATCAGCCGCCGTGGACTAGGCATTGGCAGCCTTCGTCGGAAACAGCTCATCGCCCTCATTGCGCTCACGATATCCGCTGACAATCATGCCCGCCCGTTCTACACGTTTGCCGGCTACCTCACGATTCTGCGGATCGCGGTATCCCATGCGCACCAGCCGTCGAGGCTTCTTTGTCTGGTTTATGTAGGAGCCGTGGATCGTGTCGATGCAGAAGACAACAACATCGCCGGCCTTTGCCGGAACGGGCACGGTATCTTCGAGGTGGAATCTGTCAGTGGGCAGATGAGGCGAGCAGGGGCCGTTTTCTGTCTCCGTGATATGTTCCAGGTGGCCCATCTTGTGCGAGCCATCCAGGAAGCGGATTTCCCCATTTTCGTGACAAGTATCGTCCAGGTGTACCAGGACGTCGATGAAGCGCCCGTCCTGATGGGGATAGAAGGGATTGTCCTGGTGCAAGGGGAACGGATGACCTGTTTGCGGGGGCTTGATGTGCAGGGTGGTATGATGCAGCTCTACGTTGGGACCCAACAGATCGCTGAGCGCTTCAGCAAGTTTGGTGTTTGTAGCGGCCCGCATCCAGGCAACCGAGTAATAGTGCAGGTCTTGCATCGCGGTCAATTTGGATTTCTTTTCGGTTTCGGGGTCCATATAGGCCTGGCGCCAGGGGCCGTTCCAACCGGGATTGGTAAAGGCCCAGTCTTCAACGAGCCGGTCCAACTCGTCTGACAACTGCCGGGTTTCTTCAGGCGTGAACAGTTCCGGAATACGCAAAAAGCCGTGTTCGCGGTAGAAGTCGGTCTGTTGTTGCGTTAGCATAGGTCATCTCCCTTCCATGAGCTGGAACGCTGTACGGTGGGTCGCGACGAGTCCCGTGTTCCTTCCACTGCGGATTTCGGTCGCGGGGAGGTCGCGCCTGTGCGCCGTCCCGGGAAACCGGTCCAGCCGCGTATCATGCGATGGGCAGCAGTTCGTCCCCCTCTTTTCGCTCGCGGTAGCCGCTAACCATCACGCCTGGGCGCCCCATACTTTGTCCGTATTCCTGCCGGTTCTGCGGGTCCCGGTAGCCCATGCGCACCAGCCGCCGGGGATTCTTCGTCTGGTTAATGTACGACCCGTGGACCGTATCGATGCAGAAGAGTACGACGTCTCCGGCCTTTGCCGGGACCGCTACCGTATCCTCAAGGTGGAACTGGTCAGTGGGCAAGTGGGGAGAACAAGGACCGTCTTCTGTTTCGGTGACGTGGTCAAGATGGCCCATCTTGTGGGAGCCGTCCAGAAAGCGGATCTCGCCATTCTCGTGGGAGGTGTCATCCAGGTGGACCAGGACGTCGATGAAGCGCCCGTTCTGATGGCCGTAGAACGGGTTGTCCTGGTGCATCGGGAAAGGATGACCGGTCTGGGGCGGCTTGATGTGCATTGTGGTGTGGTGCAATTCAACGTTTCCGCCCAAGAGCTGGCTGAGCGCTTTGGCAAGCCTGCGATTGGTGGCAGCCTGCATCCAGGCGACAGAGTAGAAGTGCAGATCGTGCATCGCGGTCAACTTGGACTTTTTTTCCGTATCCGGGTCCATGTACGCCAGCCTCCAGGGGCCGTTCCAACCAGGGCTCGTGAACGCCCAGTCTTCGACAAGGCGGTCCATTTCTTTCGACAGTTCCCGAGTCTCCTCTGGAGTGAAAAGTTTGGGAATGCGTAGAAAACCGTGCTCGTGATAAAAGTCGACCTGTTGTTTAGTCAGCATTTGGACATCTCCTTTGGGGCCTCGTATCCCCCTATGGGAGTTCTCGATAGAGGCATGAAGAATCAAACTGCTTTCTTGCCGCATAGTTTACCGAAGGTAAAGCAAAAAGCGCAACCGTAATTGCAGCTTCAACAGCGGCGTTCAGCCCCAATTCGTCGGGCCTACCGGAGCCTCACAGGCGGTCAAACGTTCGCCATCCAGTTCGCGACGAATTCGTGTAACCGTAGCTTCGATGAGTGCGACATCGTCTCTAGGCAACACATCCTTCAAGAGCGAGAAGGTCTCGCAGTAGAGCAACAGGCCGGACGTCACTTCTTCGCGAATTGAAAATGAGTCATCCTCACCCCGAACCGCTATGCCGAAGGCTCGGTACAAGAGCCCGGCCCACCTGGTCTCAGGCCCGATTGCGCAAATCAGATCGCTGAAGAAAGTGTTGTCGCTCGTAACAAATACACCCCTGTGAAGCCGCATCACCCAAGCCAATCCCCAAGACAGTCCGAAGCGGGCGTTCAGCATGCGCCCGGTGTCGTTGCGGCGCAGACCCTCCAACCCTTTGTGGGCCTCTTCGATCCAGCCAACCAGCTCTTTGCCCGCCAATTGGTCAGCCTTGTCCTGAAGCGCCGGCGTCCACACGAACTCCTCGGCACGCAGCTGAATTGCCGCAAAGATACCATCCGGATCCCAGAGGGCGCGCCCGTCGCGAAGACCTACAATTATGTTTATGGCTTGACCGGGTTCGGAAAACCAGCTCTCCACCTGGCTGGGGGTGACAGTGCTATGCACGACTAGCAATTTGCGCGTTTCCTGCAGGGCGCGTGCATCCTCTTTACGCCAGGTACTACCTTCGCTCGCGCCGATCAGAAAGCTCCGGGCATCCGCTTCGTGCTTGTCGTCATCAACAAGACGCACGATGTCCAGGTCGCTGTGAGGCCCGGCATCGCCGCGAGCATAGCTACCCAGAAGCGCTAAGGCAACTGTATGTTCAGTCTTCCATTTTTCAAGGAAGGGGGAGAGTTCTTCCGGGAGGTCCATTTGGATGTACTGCTCAAGGCTGGTGGCGGCGCACCAGGTCCGGCCAGACAGGCGCCAACTTGCCCTTGACATAGAGTCCGCCAACGTCCAGCGCCGGTCCTTCAACGGGCACGCCGTGCTCGATAAGTACATCGAAATAAGGCTCGCGGCTGCCGGTCAGGAGCTGCAACAGTTTAGCGCGCATCTCCGCACAGGTCTGCAGATCGGTTTCGGCCAGATTGTTCATCTCATAGGGGTCGTTTTCGAGGTCAAAGAGCCGTTGGTGCCCAGTCTCGTAAAATGCGTACTTCCAGCGAGAAGTTACCAACCCGCGCCAGTCCAGAAAATCGAGGTTCCAGCGCGGATTGCCGGACATTTCTATCAGGACAGCGTCCGGGCCGATAAAGTCCTGCTGACCCCTGAGGGCCTCGCTGAAGTCATGCCCCTGGCAGTGGACAGGGATGTCCAGCCCCAGTAAGCCGAGCGTTGTCGGGAAGAGGTCAACGAGGCTGAAAAGCAGGCCGTCCCTCCTGCCCTGCGCCGGAATCTGTTCCGGCCAGTGAAACACGGCGGGGATGCGGACGGAGTTTTCGTGGGGATTCTCCTTGCGGTTGATGGCCCCATGGGTGCCCATATAATCTCCGTGGTCGGAGAAGTAGACCGTCAACCGGTTGCTTCTGAACTCCTGCAGGCTGTCGAGCGTCTCCCTCAGGCGGCCGATATTCCAGTCAAGGTTTTCAACCATGGCGTAGTAGGTGGCCAGCTGGGACCGCATCTCGGGCGAGTCGGCAAAGCTGGGCGGAGTCTCCAACGCGGCGGGATCGAATCTTTCGAACGCCTCAGGCGCTTCAAGGGGAAAGTGGGGTGGTTCAACGCTAAGGACGAGAAAGAGCGGTTCATCGCGATCGTAAGACTGTAGATAGTCGATGGCCAAATTGGTGAGGAAATCGGTCTGATATCCGTCCATCTTGCGCGGATTGGCCTCGTCTTCGTGATAGTAGAAGCCCTTAAACGGCGCATTATTGATTTCGAATCCGTACCAGTCCTGGAATCCGGCCCTGTGGTATTCCGGCGTGCGGTGGGGCCAGCGCGTGTATTCCTCTCTTTCCGCCCTCACGAGTGGCGGTTCCTGATTCTGGACGACGCCGCAATGCCACTTGCCGAAATAGGCGGTGTGGTATCCAGCTGCACGCAGAGCCGTCGCCGTGCTGGGGGCACCGGCCTTGAACACATCGAAGAAGTATTGCACGGGCCCGGAGTGCGCGTGCCGTCCCGAGAAGATCGTGCCCCGCGAAGGCGTGCAGATCGGGCAGTTGGCGTAAGCGCGGTCGAAGCTGACGCCTTCGTCGGCCAAACGATCCATATTGGGCGTGCGCACGTTGGCATCGCCCATGTGGCTCATTGCGCCGCCAAAGTGCTCGTCAGACAGGATGTAGATTACGTGGGGTTGACGGGTCATGTCGACTCCTTGTCGGGCGGCAAAAGGGGGGAGTGTCGGCCGCGTCTTGTGTCGCTGTCACTGAATCGCCGGGACCCCCGGCGTTCAGACGTTACACAGTTCGAAAGCCTGCCGAAGCGCTGCGACGACATCTCCTCGCGGGTGGAATTCGTGGCCCACGTAGCCGCCGTAGCCGGAACGACTGAGCGCCCGGCAGATGCCGCGGTAGTTCAATTCCTGGTTGTCGTCCAGTTCGTTACGCCCCGGGTTGCCCGCAGTATGGATATGACCAATGGCTTCAAGGTTCTCGGTCATAGTGCGGGTCACGTCCCCTTCCATGATCTGCATATGGTAGATGTCGTAGAGGAGCTTCACGTTAGGGCTTTCCACCTGCTGCACGACAGCCAAGCCCCAGGCGCTATGGTCACACTGGTAGCCTGCATGATTCACTTTGGAGTTGAGCAGCTCCAAATTGAGATTGACGCCCTTGGCCTCAGCGTGCGGGGCGGCGCGGCGAAGACCGGCGGCCGTGTTGGCGATGGCCTCCTGCTCGTCCATTCCCGGAATGCGATTTCCGCTGAAGCAGATCAACCCGTCAACGCCGTTCGCAGCCGCTACGTCGATAGACTCGCGCAATTCTGCCGCGATTCTGTCATGATTGTCGGCATTGTTAAGGCCATCCGGCAGAGAGTCGTGCCCGCTGATGCTCGCGACACGCAGTCCGTGGCCGGCGGCGGACTCGCAGAAGTCGGCGAAATCCTCGCCCCGGCCCCAGATTTCGACCGCCGGGTACCCGATATCGGCAATCGCCGCGAAGAGTTCGTCCTGTGACATGGTGTTCTGGGGGAGGATCGGGACACAGACTGACTGTTTGATAGGCATGCCATCTTTCCTGATTTGAGGGAGCGAACCCTTGCCGTTGGGAAACTAATAGATCACCTTGTTCAGGGGATACTCAATAATGCCGGTGGCGCCAGCTTGCTTCAGGTCGGGAATCAGGTCGCGAACGATTTTTTCGTCAATGATCACTTCCAGCGCGACCCAGTCCGGGTCGGTCTGGTTAGTAATCGACGGCGTGTGCAGGGCCGGAAGCTGCTCGGTAATCGCTCTCAGTGAGGTCCGCGGCAGGTTCATTTTGAGGCCCACCTTCGCGCCGGCCTGAAGCGCGCCCTTGAGGAGCATGGCCAGATTTTCGATTTTCTGACGCTTCCAGCGGTCGGCCCAGGCGTCATGGTTGGCGATCAGTTTGGTCGTCGATTCGGCGACAGTATCGACAATGCGCAGCCGGTTCGCCCGCAGAGAGGAGCCGGTCTCGGTGCCCTCGACAACGGCATCAACCAGAAGCGGCGCCTTGACTTCGGTCGCGCCCCAGGAGTACTCCACCTCCGCTCTCACCGCATGCCTTTCCAGATAGCGGCGCGTGACCTGCACAAGTTCGGTGGCGATGCGCTTGCCCTCCAGGTCTTTCGGGCTGTGGATATCAGAATCATCCGGGACCGCAAGTACCCAGCGGTAGGCCTGATTCGTGGCCTTGCTGTAGACCAGGTCCTCCACTTCCCGTACATCGGCTTCGTTTTCCTGCACCCAATCCTTGCCGGTAAGTCCGACGTCGAGCACACCGCGTTCGACGTAGCGCGCTATCTCCTGAGCGCGAAACATCAGGCAGCCGACTTCCGGGTCGTCGATGTATGGGGCATAGGAACGGCCCCGCACATAGACCTGGTAGCCGGCCTTGGCGAAGAGTGCAATCGTAGACTCCTGAAGGCTGCCTTTCGGGATTCCGAGCGTCAAACGACTCATTATGGTCCTCAATCAGATTCTTGGGTTGAATTCCTGTTGCTGCGCCGGGCCGGCCGCCAGTGGATGGGACGGCGGGACTCTTTTGTCCTGAGGTCACACAAAGGTCAGCTGCCAGGAAGGCGCAGACCGACCGCCTGGATTTTCGTCTGAACTGGCGGAACGCTCGATACGGCGATAATAGCAGCCGCTGCGCGCGTTGCCATCCGCGCCCTTGGTGTGGCAGGCTCCTGCGCCCAAGGGACGTACAAGATACAGCAGTGAGTTCTGTTCACAGTTGACGCGCACGTCTAAGAGCTCCAGCTTGTCGCCCGATGTCGCGCCCTTGATCCACAGTTCGTTGCGCGAGGTGCTCCAAAAGGCGGCAACTCCTTGCGAAAGCGTGTAAGCCAGCGCATCCCTGTTGACATAGGCAACGATCAGAACCTCTTTCGTGTCGGCGTCCTGTACGGCCACAGGGATGACGTCGGCTTCACCCTTGGCAATGTCTTGCAGCTTGTTGAAGTCCAGCATCAAGGTGGACCCTTCCTCCAAGTCGGCTGTCGAGGATGAGGAGCCTGTTTCAAATCGGTTCATAGGGCGTCCATTTCGTTCATTGTGGCGTGTTCCGCTGGCTTGAGTTCAGTCCAACGCTTTCCCCCAGACTTCCATGTCAAGTTCGACATCGGCGCGGTTGAGAACATCATCCAATTGGAGATGCGCGTCGGGCAGGTCTTCGATTCTCTCAGCTACCAGTTCCAGGTCCTCCGGAGTGGCATCGGTCACGTAGGCTTTCTCAAAAATCTTGCGGGGATTCAGCCAATAGCCGCCGGCCGCAAGCCTGCCCCACTTTGTGAGAAGATAGATAATGACATAGTCGCGTCCTCCGCGGCTGGTGTCGACGATGCGCGAGCCGTTAACGCTAATCGGGTAGAGGAACTCGATTCCGGACGTGGTACGCTCGGCGCGAAAGTAGCGAATTTTGGACGTGCGGGAAAAGCGGTAGACCGCCTTGGGGATCAGTCCCCCGCGGGCTGTTTCTGCCATTTCCCTCCTCTGGCATTTCAAGATGGCCGGATGTGAATTGCCCTCTAGCCTAGCAGTCTTGCCGGTTCTTGTCCAGATAAGGGAGCTGTTGGGTCTTCCAGGAATTCCAACTCAAGTCGACCGCCGTACTCTTGACAACGGCAACCGGCGTTGTTACCATCGTTGGCACCTGACAGATTCAAAACAGACCTCGCCCAGGGGCAGATCGCAGGAACTGCAATCGGTCACATGCTTACCGATGCAGGGAATCGGGAGCCGGTGCAGCAATTGAGAGGATCGGCGGCGCAGTTGATCGGGTATCCAGCGACGCTTTGGGTGAGTCCACCAGGAGGAAAACTTACGATGTCTAACAGCACGAGTCAACGCAAGGCCGTAACATCTGCGACCGGGCCGCTGTTTATCACGGTCCTGGCAATCGTTGGCCTGCTGGCCATACTCTCATTCACGTCCAAATTGGAAGAATACGAGCTATTAAGCTTCCTAGTGCCATACGAGAGCGCCATTTCAGTTGTCGTTGTCGCGATTCTAGGGCATATCGGGGTCCAATCCGGGACCAAGTGGGTATACGCCATTGCCCAGAGGCAAACGACTGAGGACGTCGCCCGAACTCTACGGGTCATAGCACGCCTGGTGGGATACGGGCTGATTTTCTCTTTCCTGGTTTCGGTTGTGACGGACAACGCCGTGGCAGCGCTGACGATGGGAAGTTTCGCGGGCCTGGTGGCAGGCTTTGCCTCTCAGACGGTCATGGGGCACACCGTGGCCGGCGTCTTCCTGGCGATTTTCAGGCCGGTAGGACTGGGCGAAAACGTAACGATTGGCAGAGAAACCGGAGTCGTGGCCGATATTACACTGATGCATATTGTGCTGGACTCAGAGGAAAAGCGCGTACTGATCCCGAGTTCCACCGTGGTCGGCTCGATATTGATTAAGAACAAGCCGAGCGAATGACAAGGGAAAGAGTCTTCGAAATGGATGTTTCAAAAACAGTTGCTTCGCAGTTCCACGCCGCCCTGTCAATGATGGAGCAGACCGTCAGTCTGTGCCCTGACAAGTTGTGGAATGTTCCGGGACAGGACAATCCGTTTTGGCGGGTGGCCTTCCATGCGCTCTTCTACGTGGACCTGTATCTGCAGCCGTCAGATGAGGAGGCGGCGGTGTGGGAAAATGCAAGAGACGGGTACCAGTTCCTCGGCCCGATGCCATGGCCGCCGCATGAGCAGCCTGCAGCCGAACAGCCATATAGCCGCGATGAGATTCGAGCCTATATCGATTACCTGAGGTCTTTTGTGGATAGGACGTTGCCGACTGTCGACCTGAGCGATCCCTCCGGCTTTTCCTGGCTGCCATTCGACAAGCTTGAACTGCAGATTTACAATATTCGTCATCTTCAACAGCACGTGGGCGACCTGAGCACGCTCCTACTGACACAAGAGGGTATAGAGATCAACTGGATTGGCATGGGAGAAGGTTGGCCTGCTGAGTAGGCCGCGCCCCACAACCCAAGCAGCGCCAAAACAGACAGGACAATACGATACGGAGCAAAGCCATGCACCTTTCGATGCACAACTGGATGCGCGCAGAGCCGATCGACGTGACTGTCCGGCGACTGGCCCGATACGGCTACAAGAGCATCGAGATCAGCGGCGAGCCGGACGTCTTTGATACGAAGGACCTGCGGAGACTTCTGACTGAAAACGGAATCACCTGCTGGGGGGCAGTCTCATTGATGTTCGAGGGACGGGACCTGATCCACGCCGACGAAGCAGTGCGCGTCAGTTCGATCGGCTATCTCAATGAGTGCATCACGATGGTGAAAGAGCTGGACGGCTATGAGATGACGATAGTGCCGTCTCAGGTTGGCAAGGTCGCGCCGATGGACACACCGGAACAGGAGTGGGCATGGGCCGTTGACTGCCTGAAAGAGGTATACGCGCATGCACAAGGGGAAGGAATCCGCATCGCGCTGGAGCCGCTCAACCGATTTGAGACGAATTTTCTCAACCGCGCCGACCAGGCTGTTTTACTGGCCGAAGCGGTCGGCCCGGACTGCGGCGTCTGCCTCGACACGTTCCATCTCAATATTGAAGAGGCCGACATGCTCGAGGCGATAAGGAATTCGAAGGAGCGGCTGGTCGACTTTCACGTAGCCGACAACAACCGCATGGCCTGCGGGATGGGCTCACTGGACTGGCTCCTGATTGTGACGACTCTGAAAGAAGTGGGGTACGACGGCGCGCTGACCGTTGAGTTTGTGGCGCCGCTGGACAGAACACCGGCCAACCCTTACCAGAACGCGGTTGCCGCGGCCGAAGCGGAACTGACCGCGGAGCAACTCCAGTTCATCCAGGATCACGGCAGCGGAGTTCTGTCGGAAGAGTTCTACAGCTGGCTTGTCGAGGAGACGGCCAAAACGCTGTTGCCGCTCCTTTAGAGCTACCGCATTTCACATTGGTAGCGGCTAAAGAGCAATCCTTCTACCCTCCCGCGCTGAACGATAGGCCCCCAGGATCATCTCTACCGACTTGCGCCCCTCTTCGGCGCTGACATGCTCGTCACTCAATCCACGCACATAGTCGATAAACGGACGCGGCACGTCTGCGATTCGCTCTCCCTGGCTGGCAGGTATGGGCAGGTGAAACTCCTGCCAGGAGACGTCACCCTGGCGGATCATCCGCAGAGGGGCAGCGCCCGGGGGCCTGGGTACTGAAGTGGACGGCCCATCCCCGAAGTCCTGGATGATGGTGCCCTCTGCGCCGTAGATCTCGGTCGTGTTGACCCCTGCAACCGTGGTTGAGCCATTAAACAGCGTACCGATCGCCCCGCTCTTGAAACGAAACAGCGCGACGCCGTTGTCGTCAGGCGCGATCCTGGAGACGACATTGTCAATTTCGGCCATGACTCGCGTCGCCTGGCCAAAGGTCCAGTAGAACCAATCGGCTGCGTGGATGGCGTCGTCGAAAAACATCCCCACATTGGCGACGGGGTCGACGTGCCAGCGGGTTGGGCCGGTAAAGAAGCCCTCGTTGTTGAGTACACCGATACAGTGCCTGCGGCGCACGACCGCGACTGCGCCGACTGCGCCGGCGTCCACAAGCTCCTTGATCTTGCGGTTGACCGGGTCCTGCCGCATCTGGAAGGCTACGCTGAACTTTACGCCAGTGCGGCGCACGGCCTCAATGATGCGATCACAATCTTCGAGTGTTGTCGCAAGGGGCTTCTGGCAGAGGACGGCCTTGCCGGCCGCGGCTGCCTGTTCCACGAACTCGGCGTGGCGATTCGTCTCCGTCGTAACGATAACCGCATCGATGTCGGGATCGGCGGTGACGGCTTCAGAGTCGCTGCGATAGTCCATTCCGAAGGCGGCCGCGGCTTCCCGGCCCCGGTCTTCGTTGTCGTCCCAGCAGGCGACTAACTCCACGTCGTCGAATTCCAACATCTTGCGGCAGTATGCGTTGCTATGGCCATGGGCGTGGCTGAGGACGCCGATGCGTACTTTATCCATGTAAACACCTCGGAAGTGTCTTGCGAGAGGATTTTGAGGGTCAGGCTTTCAAACCACCTGCGGTCAGGCCGCGCACGTAGTGTCTCATGCCGAAGGAAAACAGCACGACCAGGGGTATCGACGCCAGAATATAGCCGGCCATCTGCGGACCGAGATCGGTGACACCTATTTCGGAAGTGAACTGGGTCAGGGCCACGGCCACGACCTGTTTTTTGGGGCTGGAGATGACGACCAGGGGCCACATGAACTGGTTGTAGGTGGTGACGAGCCTGACAACGGCCACCGTCACCAGGATGGGTGCCGAGAGAGGCACGGCAATCTGGGCGAAACTCTGCAACTCGCTGGCGCCATCAATGCGCGCCGCGTCGAAAAACTCCTCCGGCAAGGTGGCGAAGAAGCTGCGGCACAGGAGAAGCGCAAAGACCTGGCCCCCCGACGTCCACGGCAATATGAGTGCCCAATAGGTATTCTCCAGGCGCATATTGAGAATGAGAACGTAAGCCGGAATGAGTGTCAGAATCGGCGGGATCATCAGAAGGGCGAGGATTCCCGTATAGATCAGCTCCTTGCCGGGAAAGCGGTGGCGGGCGAAGACATAGCCGCTAAGGCTGGCGAGCACGACGGTCGCCGCCGTCGAAGTACCGGACGTAAGGATCGAGTTGAGTACGGCCCTCCAGATGGCCAGCGAGCCCAGCGCAAAGTTTTCCCAGCGATAGGGATCGGGCATGGACCAGAAGCGGCCGTAGATCTGCCCGTTGTCTTTGAGCGAGAGGGCGATCAGATAGACGATAGGTATGAAGGTGACGATCAAAAGGATGAGCAGTATGGCATAGAGCAGGAACTGTCCGCCGGTCAAGCGCAGAAGCGCGAAAGCGGAGCCGGGGGCAAAGAGGGTCTGTTCTGCAGTTGCGCCGCTCTCTCCGCGAACGGCGACTGCCGCCGCGCCCTCCGACCCCTGACCGTCTCGCACCGTCGCCATATCAGGCCTCGTACTCGGTCGAAGAACTGACGAAGCGCATGTTTATGACTGTGCCCGCCAGAATGATGAAGAAGAGTATCATACCGATCGCCGAGGCGATGCCCATGCGGTCCATGCGCATCGCCTTGTAGTAGAGTTCGAGCGCGGGAGTGTAGGTGGACGCGCCGGGCCCGCCGCCGGTGGTGAGGAAGACGAGCTCAAAGGTCTGAACGGCGTTAATGAAATTGAGGATCAGGAGGAGCTTGACTTGGCCCATGAGAAGGGGCAGATCGATGCTCCAGAAGCGTCGCCACGTGCTGGCCCCGTCGACGAGACTTGCGTCGATGATTTCGTTGGAAATGGAGATAAGGCCGCCGTAAAAGATCAGGAGCGCAAAGGCGTTCACCCAGGGCACGCCGATAAAGATGATCGAGCCAAGGGCGACTCGGGCGTCACCGTACCAGACGCGTGTGAGTTGTTCCAGGCCCACAAGCTTTAGCGACTCGTTGAGGAGACCGATGGCGGGATCGTAGATGTTGTTCCAGACGAGGATCTCCACCACCGCAGGCAGCACGATGGGCACGACAAAGAGAGTGCGAAACCAGTATTGCGAGAACCTGTTTCGCAAGTTAAAGATGAATTCGGCCACCAGGAGCGGCATGGTCATCGTTTTCGCGATTGAGACAACGACCAGGATGGCGGCATTGCGGAAGCCGGAAAGGAAGAAGCGATTTTCCATCAGGGATTGGAAGTTCGCCAGCCCCACCCATTCGGTACGCACGCCGGGGCTCCACTCGGTGAACGCGTGATAGAGGCCGGAAAAGGCGGGATAGTAGTTGAAAGTCAGGAGCAGGGCCAGAGTCGGCAGGATGAGCAGATAGGAGAGGCGGGCACTCCACATTGACTGCAAGACGCCAATGGGGCCTGCCGCGCTGCGCTGCCAGACCTGCTGCCCCGCGGCCGTGTTGCGGGCGGCCCAGACTGCCGCAAGGACGAGCAAGGCGATGACGCCGAGCAAGGCGAAGAGCGTGCGCTGGCGCTGCGCCGACGAACGGGCTGCGCCGCTCAGAGCCGCGGCCCGATCGTAGTATCCGGCAGAGCCGGAGACTGTGCCGATTGCAAGGCGACTGCCATCGGCGGACAGGGCAACACTGAGGACCTCAGACTCCTGTCGAAAACGGTGCGTGACGCTGCCGTCGGCGTCGAGCAGGTAGGCAGTCCCGTCCTCCGAGCCGACCAAGGCGCCGACCAAGGCGCCGACCAAGGCGCCGGACCGGTTACTCGCCAAGGAGACACTCGTGACAGTATCTTCGGCAGGGAAACTCCAAATATGATTGCCGTTTGCCCCGTTAAGCAGAATGGCGGAACCGTCTCCCGCGCCCGCCAGGATGCGAGCGCCGTTGGGCGTAACGGAAACAGACTCTACGCTGTAATCGAGCCAAGTTCGGAGCAGTTCTCTGCCTTCTCGGTTGTAGATCGTAATCAGGCCGTCGTCAGAACCCAGGACGACGCGGGCTTTTTCGCCGCTGCCGTAGACGTCAACGGCCCGCACTCCAATTCCCAACTCCTTCTGCCAAAGCAGGTTGCGTTCGCGGTCAAGAACGTAGACCGACAGGTCATCGGAAGTGGCAGCGATGAGCGAGCCGTCGCCGGCCACGGCGGCGTTATTCATTGGTCGGGCCGCTTTGAACCTCCACAGTACGTTGCCCTCACCATCGAGCAGATAGACAAAGCGATCCTCTGAGGCTACCGCGAGCCACTTCCCATCCGGCGAAATGTCCACGCCGAGGATGCTGTTTTCGGCCTCAAAAGGCCATAGCAGTTTACCGGACTCGTCGAAGAGCCTGAGAGAGTTGTCGCGGCTGCCAACGGCAACGAACATCCCGTCTCCCGAGACGGCGACGGCCTGGACGCGACTGGTCGCGGGACGGTCCCACAACTGTCCGTCCGGTGACTGCGCGGAGAGGGGTAGGGCGACGGCCAGCAGAATTGTCGCGACAAGCGCGAGCGCGCCGGCGGCCCTCCTGAAAAGAACCGTTTTGCCGGCCCTGCGCAAACCAGACAAGCCGCTCCCTTGCGAGAGCGGCTTGTCTGAACTTATGAGAGAGAAAAGTCTCTTGTTTGACGGGCGTTGCGTAGACAAACCCATTGAAGGTCGTTCGCGGCGGCTGACGCCTCCTCCCGCAGCTTATGGCGGAGGCGCAGACAGAACCTTTAGTACGGCCCGGCAGCGACCCAACCGGGCGGACGCTTCTCGGGACTGTCCAGGTCCTCGTGAGTCAGGTTGAGGTACTCGAGCAGGCCGTCAAAGTTGTCCTCGAGCAGGGCCTGGTAGCCTTCCGCGAACTCTGCGGCGGTTATCTTGCCCTCGAAGAACTCCTGAACCATGATTGACCACTCGCGCTTCGTCTCCTCGTACTTGAAGAAGCCGCGCGCCACTGCGTCGCCGGGCGCCCCAGGCTTTTCATAGTTGCCGACGAAGACGCTCTGGGCGAACACTTCCTCCCACTCGCCGGGAAGCGACACGTTCTTGATCAGCGGCGGACCGGCGATGCCACCCTGGAGGTTTTCGGGATCCAGCTTGTTTTCCAGGAAGATCTGCATGCCCTGGGGGCTCGTCCAGAACATAACGAAGTCGACTTCGAGGTCGTTCTGGACGCGGTCCTTCACGGGGAGCGCCAAGTAGCCCTGCGTCAACTCATTGGCGCGTGCCGTTCCCTGCACGCAAGGACCTTCGATGTTGGGGAAGGCGAAGCGGCCGTACTCAAACTCGACCGCAGCGGCTGAGTCCTCTTCGGTAACTTCAGCCTTGCCGCCGTACTCACCCTGAGCCAGGGCGCGAATGTCTTTGGGGAGGCTGGTGTAGATGCCGCCATGCACCATGCGCATGGCCGCCTTTTGCGTCAGGAAGAGCGGATAGGCATCGGCCATGCCGGTCCAGCCTTCGGGGACGAACCCGTTCGCGGTCTGGAAGACGCGTCCGATATTGGTCATCATCTCGACGGTACATTCGTTGTCAAAATTGATTTCGCCGCCGCGCAAAGCGGACAGGTGGCGGGCGATGTTGACGGAGACACGGTCCGGGTCGTCGTTACGCACGTCGCCGGGATCGTACATCCACACATCGTCAATGCCCTCGCGGAAGCACCAGTCCCCTTCCTGGCACTGAATGATCTGCAGTTCGTCGCGGTGATACTGGTCCATCGCCGAACGCATCAGCCAGGGCATGCGGCCGCCGCCCCAGATCTGTTCGGTCGTGCCTTCCATGGCGATGGGAATGACACCTGAGTCACGAAGCCTCTCGTTCCAGTCGACGAACTGGTCCCAAGAAGGCTGGGGAGGCACATCGGTGATGCAGGCCTGTTCAAAGAGCGCCTTGTTGTAAAGCCAGAAGGTCTGGACTGACATGTAGGGCATCGTGAACATCTGGCCGGTATTGGGGTCGCGTACGAGATTGAGCCCCCACTCTTCAAAGCTTTCCTCCCACAACTCGCCGGTGTAGGGATTCTCCTTGTTGAGGTACGGGCCCCAGTCGATCAAGCGCCCTTCCTGAGCAAACTCGCGCAAATGGGGTGACTCGATGATCGAGACGCGCGGCACTTCCGAAGTGAACTGTGTGCGAATCCACTGCAGATAGGCATCTACGCCAGGCGCCTTCAGTTCAATCAGGACGCTCACGTTTGGATGCAACTCCATGTAGGCGTCGGCGATCGCCTGATAGGTCTGCACGTCGTTGGAGGCGATGCTGACGACGATCTCGCCGCTCAGCTCCATCGCCTCTTCTTCCGTTTCCTCGATTTCAACCACTTCATCGTCTGCCGCGGCTTCCTCTGCCGCCGGGGCTTCTTCCGCCGCCATCCCGCCATCTGCGGGAGCGCCGCAGGCCGCCACGAGGAGAAGCGACAACAGGAGAATCAGGCCGAGGACGGTTCTGTAATGTTTCATCGAATTCTTCCTTTCGTTCTGTCTGACCTGCATCGGTGTTGCCGTCAGTCTTGGTGGTCAAGAAGTCTTGCCGGCGAACAGGAGAAAACCGGCTACGCCGGCACTTCCTCCGCTTTGCCGCTGTGGTGAGAGCGGATGGCGGCTTCGATGATTTCCTGTACGGCCAGCCCTTCGCGTCCGGATGCCTCGATTTCTTCACGCGGCGCGCCGCCGTCCACCTGCTCGATCCAGCGGTTGATGCGGTTGGTGAAGGTGGCGTCGAAGCCGCTGAGGCCTCCCATGATGCTGTTGCGCACGACGGTCAGTTCTTCGCTGTGGCGGGGGTAGAGCGTCAACTCCTGGTACAGGTTGTCGAGGACAAAGCGGCCGGCGGTCCCCATCACCTCGCAACGTTCCAGATTGTGGCGCGGGTTTGTATCGTAGCTGCCTGTCAGGTGGCCGACGACCCCGTTGGCAAACTCCAGGTTCAGTTGCGCGTTGGAGTAGCAGACGCGCCCTGGGGCCTGGTTGAAGAACGCATGCACGCGCTTCACGTCACCGCAGAAGTAGCGCATGATATCGAGACTGTGGGGGTGGAGGGCGCGAATATGGAACCAGGGTGAGGTGTCATTGGGGTTGCCGATCCACATCGTCATGTTCATCAGCAGGAGATCGCCCAGCTTTCCCTCTTCCACCCACTGCTTGGCTTTGGCAGCCGGCGGCACGAAACGGTGATTGAGATTGATGCCGAAGTACAGATCCTTCTCGTCGGCCTTAGCAGCCATTTCGCGGGCGTGCTCAATGTTATTGGAAATCGGTTTTTCGCATAATACATGCAGCCCTGCAGCGAAGGACTGCATGACCGGCTCGTAGTGATGACCGCCGTTTTCGGGCCCTGCGGTTGTGACGCTGACGGCGTCCAACTCGACCATGTCGAGCAGTTCGGCGACGCTATAGTAGGCTGGTACGCCAAAGCGCTCTGCGGCTGCGTCCGCGATATTCTTGTCCATATCACAGACGGCAACCAGGTGCGCGCGTTCGCTGGCCTGGTAGACAGCGGCATGGGTTTTGCCGATGTTGCCCATTCCAATCGTTGCAACGTTCAGCACGAAGCATCCTCCTCAAAGTGGAGTGAATTCGTATAGTCTGCGGGTTGCGGGAGGGTACACAAGAATGACGGGAATGCTAACATAGCGGGCAAAAACTGTCAATCGGCGCCGGGCTGGATTCCGGGGCAACAGCAGTCGCAGAAGTCTCATCACGACCAGGCTGGCAGTTGTGGTCAGTGCGGCAATCAGGGCAGCCGGCGCCGGCCCAAGCCCGCGACCGGTATCTCCCTGCAGCTATCAACGGGCGAATCGTTCGGCCAGTTTTTCCTCAAAGGGCCTGGACCGATGGTAAGTGAGAGGGTTTTGGCGGTCGTCGTCGAGCAGGTCGCCAATTTCATAGCTGGCGAACTGTTCATCATTGAGGATGTTCTGCTTACCGTTAAAGGTGCAGCCGTCGGGCATGAAGCCGCAGGTCATGGCACGCCGCCAGCCCGGGGTCATGTTGGCGCCGGCGCCGTGGGCAATGAGGCCGTTGTGAAAGGAGGCGGAACCGGCTTTCATTTCGGCGGGGGCTGCCATTATGTTCTTCCACTGTGGGTAGACGCGGAAGATGTCGCCGATGTTTTCGCCGATGCCGACGTTGTCGAAAGTGGCCGTTTTGTGGCTGCCGGGTAGGAAGTAGAGGCAGCCGTTTTGGAGTGTTGCGTCGTCGAGGGCGACCCAGAGGCTGAGGGTCTCGCGGGACGAGTAGGACCAGTATGGATTATCGAGGTGCCAGCCGGTGGGGTTGGCCCACGGCTGCTTGATCAACGCCTGGTCATGCCAGATGCGCACGCCATCCACCCCGGCCAGATCCGCAGCCAACTTGCCAAGACGCGGATCCAGTATCAGGCGCCGCACGTCGATGCTGTCCTGCCACAGATTGATACGCTGGACGAAAACGTAGTCGTAGTAGGATTCTGCGCGGTCCTCGTCCACTGCCTGGTTGAACATCTTCTGCTTCCCACGCTGGCGCACCGCCCCGTCAACCGCCAGCCGCCAGGTCTCCAGTTCGTCGGCCGAGAGAAAGTCGTGAAGTACCACGAACCCGTTTTCCTGATATGAGTCGATTTGTTCCTGGGTCAAGTGTGTGTTCATGCTGACCTCATTATTTGGCGCAGGCGTTGTACCTGTCTTGCGGTCGGCAGGTCCGTTTGTCCCTCGGGGTTGAAAGAGCAGGGCCGACACTGAAGTGCCGGCCCCAACTCCGTTCATTTTGCCACGAGAGTTACTCTGTCCTATCGCCTATTCCGCCGGGCCCAACTGACCGGTCAGAATCTGAATGACGACGAAGGAGTCGGCATAGGGGCTGTTGACGTAGATCGGATCGCCCTCCGGCAGCCAACCACTTGCAAAGCGGCTGGGTACCGGGTTGTTGCCGTAGCGTTCCCACAGAGGAATCTGGGGCAGGAGCTCGTTGTAGGCCATCGCGATCTTGTCCAGCGCCGCGATCTGCATGGCGGCGTCGCCGCCGGAGCCGGCCTCCTTGGTCAGTGCCCACAGGTCCACATCGCCGACGCTGTCGGTACTGACGTTCAGGTCGAAGGACATGCCGGGGAGCTCGATGCTGCCGGCGCCCGAGGCGCCTACGCCTGTCGCGGCCGCGTTGTGGGTGCTGAAGTCATTCTCGTAGGAGAAGGACGGGTGGGGATTGCCGGCGCCCCAGCCGCGAATCGCCAGCTGGAATTTGCCTTCATTCACGTCGATCGGATGCTGCTGGAAGTTCACGCCGCGGAAGCTGGTTTTGAAGCCAAAGGCGGTCAGCTGTTCGGCTGCGTTCTCAGCTGCGGCAGACCAGTCGGAGTACTCGGCGGGCGCGGTCAGCTCCCATTCCATGCGGGCGCCGGTGTCGTCCATCCAGACGCCGTCATCGTCGCGAGAGAATCCGATGTCGAGCAACATCTGCTCAGCCTTTTCGAGATCCTGGTTATACGGATTCAGGCTGGCGCGGGCGTCGTCACTAAGCCAGAGGGGCGTAATATTGTCCGAGAATCCACACATGCATTCCTGGGCCACACCCGATTCGGCCAGTGAGATGAAGGCGTTTTCTTCAAAGTTGATGGCGTAGGCCAGAGCCTGCCTGACCTCCTTCATCTGGAAGGGATGGATCGTGTGGTTGAAGTAGAGGGCCGGACCGCCGTAGATGGGGGCGCGGATGATGCGATAGCCAAGCGACATGAACTCGCGCTCGGTGGCCGGCGGGAAACCGTGGGTAGCGTAGTCGACGTCGCCGGATAGGACGAGCGGCGTTACGACCGGGGTCTCACCGTTGTAGTTGACCATGCGGTCGAAGCGCACGGTGTCGGCCCAGTAGGAGGTCTCAACCTTGTTGAGAATCATCTGGGACTCGGTGATGCTGGCAGGGTCGATGGCATACGGCCCCAGAACGACCATTTCGTCCGGTCGCAGCTCATTGAATTCCTGCAGCAACTGCTTCCAGTCGTCGTCCTCGTTGGTCATGCCGGCCTCGACCAGATCGCGCGTGCGCTGGGCAAAGTCGCCGTAAACCGAGGAGGCGCTAATATGCACTTCACGGAGTACACGGCGGGGCACGGTGGTGGACGGACCGCTGAGAACGAAGTCTACGGTGTGGTCATCCACGGCCTGCACGTCGTCGAGGAAGCGCCAGACCGTCTGGCTGAGCAGACGAGAGATGGAGAAGGTATCGACAACGTCCTGCGAAGTGAAGTCGCTGCCGTCGCTCCACTGGGCGCCCTGGATCAGGCTGACGCGCAAGGTGACGTCGTCGACCCACTCCCAGGACTCACCGGCGACCGGCAGCCAGCTGCCGTCGGCCCACAGGAACATGAACAGGGGCGGTTCCATCAGGGCGCGGTAGATGCCCAGGGTCATGCCGTTTGTAACCCAGGTGTTGAAGTGCCCCGTGGGCGGCGGAGCGTAGGGCCAGGCCGGATGGAACTCGGCCACGCCAGTCCCTTCGGACGCCGCCTCTTCCTCTGCAGCGGCCGGCGCCGCCTCGCCACCGCCCATGTCAGCCGCCGGCGCGCCGCACGCGCTGATGGCCAGGGCCGCGATCAGTGCAATTACAAGCCAAAATCTTCCGTTCATACTGAGTCCTCCTTAGGACATCCAATAGTGTAAATCACAAGGGAGGTGAAGAGTGAAGTCACGAGCAGGAACGCGGACTGCGCGCTTGCCTGACTCGCTTACCTCTCTCTTCGCTTTCCCCACTGCACGAGAATTACGACCAACAAGAGATATACGAGCCCGATTCCCAGTGTAAACTGAGTAATCACGTATTCGGCGGTCCCTTTTTCAAGGAATATCAGGAGCGCGCCGGCAACGAAGGCTATGTAGAAGCCGATGTGAAATGCAGCTCTACCTAGAAAGGGATCCATACCTGCTTGTTGTACCTTCAGCTTCAAAGGGGGCCGGCCGGGGTTTCAGCCACTCAGACAATCCGGCCCGGCTCCGACATGCGGACAGGACAGGCAACGCTGCCTCCATCCGGGATCAGATCCAACTGAGGAACGACCAAGTCGCACTCCCCCGGGACAATATAGGGGCAACGCGGATGAAAGGTGCAGCCCGTCGGCAGATTCAAAAGGCTGGGAATTTCGGCGCTGAGCAGCTCAATATGGACTTTCTTCTTCGCCAGCTCCGGATCGGCTTCGGGCACAGCCCCCAGGAGCGCCTGTGTATAGGGATGGCGCGAGTCGGTGATGAGGCGAGGCGTCGGCCCTTCTTCGACTATGCGCCCGAGGTACATGACAGTGATTCGTCCTTCCCAGGCAAAGTATTTCGCCAGCGCCAGGTCGTGCGTGATGAAAAGAAAAGTAACGTCAAACTCGTCCTTCAGACGGTAGAGCATGTTTAGCAGGCTTACCCGGATCGACACATCCACCATCGACACGGCCTCGTCGGCGACAATGAACTTCGGTTCCACGGTCAAGGCTCGCGCTACCGAGACCCTCTGACGCTGTCCGCCGCTCAACTGGTGCGGATATTTGTCGAGAAAGTCCGAGACCGGCGTCAGATCGACGATCTCCAGCAGTTCCGCCGCCCTCCTCTCGGCATCCCTTCGCCGGCCTCTTCTCCCGCCGCCAGCGCCATTCCGGTCCGCCCCCAGTGTCTGGTGACGCAAGAGCGGCGTCATGATCATCTGGCGCACGGTCTGCGTTGGATTGAGCGAAGCGTAGGGGTCCTGATGGATGATCTGAACGGCCCGCCGGTACTGCTGATACTCGGATTTCTCCATCGACGCGATGTCCTGGCCCCGGTAGAGGATCTGTCCTTCAGAGGGCGGCAGCAGACCGACCACCATGCGTCCAGTTGTGCTCTTGCCGCAACCACTTTCTCCGACCAGGCAAACGATTTCACCAGGCTCGATGTCCAACGAGATCGAGTCTACCGCAGTGACCTGATCGCGGCCGCTTCCGAAGCGCTTAGTAACATTTCGCAGTTCGATAATGGGCGTCATCAAATGCGGCCTCCAGTGGCCGCGCGTCTGCTGCGTGCCGTCACTCCGGGACGGCGCCGCTTTCTTTTCATGCTCTCCTCTTGCCGCGCAGCCCGTTACGCTCGATGTCCTCCTGCACTGCGTCGGTATGCCAGCAGGCGGCGTAGTGGTTGTCGCCTACTCTTTCGAGCCCGGGTTCTTCAGCGCTGCAACGTTCGCTGGCGAAAGGACAACGAGGGTGGAACTTGCAGCCCGTCGGCAAATTGATCAGGTCGGGCGGAGAACCCGGGATGGAAGAAAGCTCCTCGAAGCCCCCGGTCACAGTGGGTACGGCCCGGATCAGCCCCAAAGAGTATGGATGGCGGGGACGATAGAAGATGTCCCCGACCGGGCCGAGTTCCACAACCTGCCCGGCGTACATTGTGGCAACCCTGTCTGCCAGTTCAGCCGCGATGGCAAGATCGTGGGAGATGAAGAGCATGGTAAAGTGCAGGTCTTCCTTCAACCTGCGGAGCAGATCGATGATCGTCCGCTGGGTGAGGATGTCCAGCGCGGTCGTCGGCTCATCGAGGATCAGGATCTGGGGATCTAGCAGAAGCGATATGGCCAGCAGCGTGCGCTGGCGCATGCCTCCGCTCAATTCGTGGGCGTAGGAGTCGATGACGCGGTCAGGGTCCAGTTGGACGAAGCGGAGCAGATCGAGAAATCTCTCGCGCACTTCTTCTCGATTGTTCCAGCGGTGGGCCTTGGCGGTATCCCATACCTGGTCCCACACCTTCAATACCGGATTGAAAGCGTTGAGAGCCGACTGAAAGACCATGGCACAGTCGCGCCAGCGGAACTCTCGCAGGGGACCCTCTGCGAGGGACAGGACATCCAATTCGCGACCGTCACGGCGGTATATGATTTTGCCGGGACTGACCTGCGCGGTTTCGACCAGAAGCCTAACGATACCCAGCCCCAATGTAGTCTTGCCGGACCCACTCTCGCCGATCAAGGCCAGACTTTCGCCGGCTTGCAGATCGAGCGTCACGCCCCGGACCGCTTGAACGCTGCCCTTGCGCGTTCGATAGCTGACATGAACGTCCTGCAGACTCAGCGGGGGCTGGCTGCCGTTTTCTTCGACGTCCTGATGCCAGGAAAGGTCAGTGGATTGACTCATTTGTATCCAGAAATCAGAATCCTACTCGCTCGCACGCAGGCGAGGATTGAAAACGAGTTCAAGCGAACGGGTCATGGAAATAATTGCCAGCTGAAGAATCGCAATGGCGACGATTGGCGCCATGATGTACCAGACGCTGTCCTTGTAGAAGATCGCTCCCCGCACCCACGCCAACTGAATCATCACACTCCAGTTGCCTGCGCTGATTGGCACGAGGCCGAGGAAGACGAGCCCCGCCTGCTGGTAGACGGCAAAGGTCATGCCCAACGCGAAACTGACGACAATATAGGGCATCATGTTCGGAACCAACTCCCGCAGCACGATGTGCCAGACGCCCAGGTCAAGCGCCCTGGCCGCCTCGATAAAATCCCTCTGTTTTAGCGAGAGGGCCTGTGCCCGCAGGGCGCGCAAAAGGGTCGGCCAGTTCAGCAGACCCATCAGAATACCCAGCAGGGTCAGGCTGTTTAGTGAAATGAAGGCTGCCAGGACCGCCAGCAACGGGAACTGAGGAATCGTGAGTATGATATCGGTCACCGACATGATCGCGCTGTCCATCCAACCTCCGATGAAACCGCTGAGGGTGCCAAACACCACTGCGATCACGGTTGAAATGAGGGCAGCCAGAAAGGCAACGTAGATCACGTCCTTGCCGCCGTTGACGATCTGGGACCAGATGTCGCGGCCCTGATGATCGGTGCCCAAGGGATGTTCTAGAGTCGGCGTGATATAGATCCTGTCGATCTTGGTCTTGGTATCCAGTTCGATAAACAAGGGACCGGCGTAGGAGAGCAGAATCATGAAGATTACGACGAGGAATCCGACAAACCCGACCCGATTATAGGCCAAGAGACGCACGAAGGTACGGAATCCCTTCCACGCGCTGACGAGGATGCTATCGGTCTGCTGGCCTTCCATCACTTGCGCCGTCATCAGTCTGCTCCCGCGTTTTGCGTGCCTTCACACTCTTTGGTCAGGCTCAGTTGTCCTGAAGTTTGATGCGTGGGTCGAGCCAGCCGTAGAGGACATCGGCAAAGAAGTTGGCGAATATGACCGAGAAGGTGATGATCAAGAAGATTCCCTGCATCAGAGTATAGTCACGCTGGTTGATGGCCTGGCCCAACATGCGGCCGATACCGCCGTACTCAAAGATCTGCTCTACCAGCAGGGAACCGCCGACGACAAAGCCAATGCGAATTGTCAGAATCGTGAAAAGGGGCAGGATGGCATTGCGGCCTACGTAGGCTGTAGTGATGCGCCACTCTTTCAACCCGCGCGCTTTGGCAATCGTCACATAGTCTTCGCCCAACGTGCTGATCGTGTTGCTCTTCATGCTGAGCATCCAAAACCCGACGCTTGTCAACACGTAGGTCGAAATTGGCAGGGCACCGTGGAAAAATGCGTCGAGGAAGAACTCCAGATTGAACCCCGGCACCATGCCGGACGAATAGGCGCCTCGCATCGCCGCAATCGGTAAGATCTTCCACTGGACGCCTAACCAGACAACGATAAGGAGACCGATAAGAAAGTCAGGAACCGAACTGATCACGGAACTCAAAACTGTCAGGCCGTGATCAAGGTAGCTGTCGCGGCGGTAGGCCATAATGACGCCGAACAGAACGCCGATGGTGAAACTGATCAGAAGGCCCAGGCCGACGCTGAACAGGGTCCAGGGGAGGAATCGCAGAATCACCTCGGTGACTGTCGTCCCTGGCGACAGGACAGACTGACCGAAGTTTCCCCTCGCCAGATTTTGCAGGTAGGAGAAATACTGGAGAATGACCGGCTGTTCCAGGTCGATGGCGAACAGAGCGGCGGCCTGGTCCTTGGCTTCGTGAACAGGCAAGCCGTAGGTGACAACCAACTGGTTGACGTAGATTTCAATCGGGTTTCCTGGCAGGAGGCGCACCAAGAAGAAGATAATGGTCGTTACAATGAAGATGGTGGCCAGCGCACGCAGGAACTTGCGGAAAAAGTAGGAACCCCAGATAGCGCCGAGGAGGGAGAGCGGGCTGTCGAAGCGCCCGGTACTGACGTTGCTTACGTCAGCCGCTGTTGCCATATCCGTTATTCCGATCCACTTGTTGGACGACTTGGGGAATGCGTCCGGCCAAAATCGAGCAGGCGGTCTGCTACTTGCCAAGGCACGGTGTACACGCGACCAGCCTTTGGGGGTTTAAGGCCTTAGCGGACAACTTGCGGCGTGAGTATAGCATACGCCACTTGCTATGCAAATTATCGGCCCTTGTACTAGAGCGGAGGGCGGTACATAGTTCAGCGAAAAGCGGTGTCGAAATCTTAACAGTATCTTACCAAAGTGGATCCCAACCGAATTCAAGCCAGTGCATTGGGTCTGCGCCCGGGAAAGATTCGCGCCTCTCCTCCCCTGACGCCATACGGAACAGGCAGATTGAAGCACAGCGGCAATCCTATTCTCAATGCGGGAGCATATCTGTTGCGTGAAGGGATTTCCAGGGCCCAGTCGCGGACCTGCTGTCTTCAGGGTGTGCGCATCCCCGGCAATTCGCATACAATGAATGCAGGAAGACCGACCTTGATTACGCGGAGAAGCCCGATGACGCTTACAAAGCAGGACGCACTTGACTACCATGCCAATGGCCGGCCAGGGAAGCTGAAAATCACGCCGACCAAGCCGATGGAGACGCAACTGGACCTGTCGCTGGCATATTCTCCCGGCGTGGCGCACCCGGTTCTGGAAATTGCGGCGAGGCCGGAAGACGCGTTCGACTATACGTCACGGGGCAACCTGGTCGCGGTCATCAGCAACGGCACCGCCATCCTCGGTCTGGGCAACCGGGGCGCGCTGGCTTCCAAACCGGTGATGGAAGGGAAGGCTGTCCTCTTCAAACGTTTCGCCGACGTGGACGTTTTCGATATCGAGGTGGACACCGAGGATGCGGCGGAGATGGTGCGGTTCTGCGAACTGATCGCGCCGACATTTGGGGGAATCAACCTGGAAGACATCAAGGCGCCGGAGTGTTTCCTGATCGAGCAGACATTGCAGGCGCGCCTGGATATTCCAGTTTTTCATGACGACCAGCATGGGACGGCCATCATCTCCGGCGCAGGGTTGTTGAATGCCCTGGAGATCGCGGGCAAGCCCTTAGAGGAAGCCCGCATTGTCATCAACGGCGCAGGCGCCTCGGCCATCGCCTGCGCAGACATTTACGTTGCGCTCGGGGCGGACAAGAGGAATATCGTCATGTGCGACAGCCGCGGCGTCATCCACCAAGGCCGCATGGAGAACATGAACGAGTGGAAAGAGGAGTACGCGAGCGACACGGACGCACGCACTTTGGGCGAAGCAATGTCGGGCGCCGACGTGTTGATCGGCCTTTCAGTGGCAGGTGCAGTCTCGTCGGACATGGTACGTTCGATGGCTGATAACCCGATCGTTTTCGCCATGGCCAATCCGGACCCGGAGATCCCCTACCCCGATGCGGTTGCCGCACGAAGCGATACGGTCATCATGGGGACGGGACGGAGTGACTTTCCCAACCAGGTGAACAACGTACTCGGCTTCCCGTTCATCTTCCGCGGCGCGCTGGACGTAAGGGCGAAGGCCATAAATATGGAGATGAAGCTGGCCGCGGCGCGGGCGCTGGCCGATCTGGCCAAGGAGGACGTGCCAGACAGCGTTATGAAGGCGTACGGGCTGGATGTTCTTCAGTTCGGGCCGGAGTACATCATCCCGAAGCCGCTGGACAGCCGGGTGTTGATGTGGGTGGCGCCGGCCGTGGCGAAGGCGGCGATGGAGACGGGCGTCGCGCGCCGCGAAATCGACCTGGACGCCTACCTGGACGAACTGGCGTTGCGCATTGGCAAGGGCGTGCAGGTCATGCGCACGCAGCAGAGCAAGGCCAGACAGAATCCGAAACGGGTTGTATTCGGAGAGGGCGAGCATCCCAAGATAGTGCGGGCGGCCTATGCAGTCGAGTCGGAGGGAATTGGCACGCCGGTCCTGCTCGGTAATCCTGAAGTGATCCGCATTCGCTGCGAAGAACTGGGGCTGGACTACCGGCCGACTGTAATCAATCCAAACCAGGACCCGAAGTATCGGGACTATGCGGCCACCTTCTATCACGAGCGCCAGCGCAAAGGGGTGACCCTGGCAAGGGCAAATGAACTGATGCGCCAGTCCAACTTTTTTGGGCCGGCGATGGTTCTTAACGGCGACGCCGGCGCCTTTATCTCGGGCCTTACCTACAACTATCCCGACGTCCTGCGTCCGGCCCTGCAGATCGTAGGGACGGCGCCGGAGCGCGGCGTTCTAAGCGGCGTCTACCTGATGATCGTGCGGGATCGCATTTACTTTTTCAGCGACGCTACGGTGAACATTGACCCAGACGCCGAAACTTTGGCGGCCATTGCCATCAACGCCGCGGAAGTGGCGCGCCAGTTCGACGTTGAGCCGCGAGTGGCCATGCTGAGTTTTTCTAACTTCGGCAGCACGCGGCACCCCCAGGTCGATAAAGTGCAGCGTGCGACGGAACTGGTCAAGTCCCAGCAGCCCGGCCTGCAGATCGACGGCGAAATGCAGGCAGACGTGGCGGTGGTGCCGGACCTGATGCGCCGCCACTATCCATTCAGCGCGATAGAGGACGCCAACGTGTTGGTCTTCCCGGAATTGGCGTCGGCCAATACGGCCTACAAGCTGCTGCACCGTTTGGGCGGAGCCGAAGCGATTGGACCTATTCTGGTGGGGATGGGCAAGCCGATCCACGTGCTGGAAACCGGCGCCGAGGTCGTGGATATTGTAAACGTTGCCATTCTGGCGGTCGTGGATGCCCAGTTCCAGGAGGAGGGGGACCGAAGCGGAAACTGAGAAACGAGGTTTTCGTTATCGTTCCCGCCCCAGATTCTTACGTAGTCCAGCTCTGATCACAGTTTGAAACGGTATAGATGACGACCTCGGCCGCAGCCTCTACCTGTGGCCATACCTCCTGGTGGATGTCGCGAGCTACCCATTCGAGGCGCAATGCTTCGCTCTCCCAGAAGGAGATGACTTCGTGGGAAAAGGGAGGTCGGACGGCACCCATAGCCTCAAGCTGATCCTGCGGGAAGGGCGTCATCATGGTGGCGCTGATGAAGCCCGGCTGTTGTTGCATCGCCTCCATCCATACATCCACAATTACTCTTTCAAGATCGGCATTGTTGCCGCCTTTGGCATTGAAGTAGACGTCGAGCGCTATCATTCTTTTACGTCTCCTGATTCTGCTGAATCTCGTGTTGGCTCTTCCAGACAAACCTAACCCAGCGGCGGCAGTTCGTCAATTTGCGCTTCGCCAAAAGGCCGAGGATGGCGTCGGCTCAGCGCAAACTCCGTGACCTACGTGTGACGCTTTTCGCATTGGAAGCGTCTCCTGCGCGAGTCTCTTTCAGTCGTCGACAACTGCTTTCAGCAGCCGCTAAAACGTGCGTCTCCCAGCAACCTGAACACGTACTCGGTAGAGCGACGTGCTGGCGGTTACAAACAGGCTTTTCAAGTCGTCGTCGCCCCAACAGAAGTTTGCGCATCCCTGCGGCATCTTGATAACGCCGAGGCAGGCGGCGGCAGGGTCGAAAACGTGGATTCCTCCTGGCCCTGTAACATAGAGGTTGCCCTGGCTGTCGATCTTCATGCCATCGGGCGCGCCGTCCCGGCCCCCTGTGACCTCGGCCCAGACGCGGCCGTTTTCGAGTAGACCTTCACCGTTCACATCAAAGACGCGTATGTGCGCACGCATCGTGTCGTTGATGAAGAGTTGCGACTCGTCCAGTGAGAAACAGAGGCCGTTGGGCTGGTCGAAATCGTCGACGAGCAGCGTCAGTTCGCGGCTCTCCGGGTCGAGCCGGTAAGCGCCCTGGAAGGAAAGTTGCTGCTCGCGGGGCCGGCCGAAGTACTCCATGCGGCCGAATCCGGGATCGGTGAAGTAGATAGAGCCGTCGCTCTTGACGATTATATCGTTAGGGCTGTTGAGCTCCTTGTCACCGTAGTGCGTTGCCAGCGCGGTCAGTGAGCCGTCGCTCTCCGTTCGGGTCACGCGGCTGGTGGCGTGTTCGCAGGTCACGACACGGCCTTCGCCGTCGTAGGTGTTGCCGTTGGCCATGTTGCTGGGCTGGCGCCAGGGTTCGATGCTGCCGTCGGGCCGCCAGCGGCGCATGATGTTGCCAGGTATATCGCTGAAGATGAGGTGCTTCTCGACATGGTTCCAGATCGGCCCTTCGGTGAATTCAAAACCGCTGCCGACCTCTTCGATTTCGACGTCGCCGCCGACAACGGCGCGGAATTTTTCGTCGCGGACTTCTACGTTCATTGCGGCCTCCGAGAGAGTGATGTGAGGGTGAATCCGGGACAGTCATGCCCGGGTTGAGTCCGATACGTGTTTTCGCATGAAGTATCTGAATGACCTGTTTCTGGAGCGCGCTGTCTCGCAATCAAATACGTCTAATATCGCCAGCATGAATTCGGTCTTTGAGCCGAATCTTTCAGGCATAAGTCCGAGAAACTGTTCCTTTGACACATGATCTGTGTCTTCATGGACTTCCTGAATTCCCAGCCTCTCGTATTCATCTTCCTCAAGGCCTGAGAGGTACCAACCCTCTATTTCTCTACACACAATCAGAATTTCAGGGAAAGAGAAAGGTCCACTGAATCCGCCCGCGTCCGTAATTAAATTCCTGAAACCGGAAAGAACTCGCTCCTTCCTGTCAGTCACGCACGGAGACTCATCAAGGTCCGCCACAATGATCAAATCGGCAACTCCAGTAGCTTGCATGGTCCTGATACTGCCCAGGAAGCTATTGACTTTCTCTTTCCTTTGCTGGCTATATTGCCAGAATAGAACGTAGTCATAGTCTTTCTCGCAAATGGGCCTGACGATGCGTTCGAAAAATCTCGCATCGTCGTCTCCTTCCACGAGAACGTATAGCATTCGATAACTCAATGTCCCACGCCCAAGAGATCATCAATGAAGAGGTCGTCAACACCGAGGTCATGTTCCAGAAAAGTCTTGACAAACTCACTATCCGCGGGCTTCGTAATGCGGCTGAAGCCGTTCTTGTCTCGGCTAACCAGAAGGATATTCTCGATGCCTGCGTGCTTTACGACTTCTGAATTGTGGGTGGTCACAAGGATCTGTCTTCTTTCGGACACCTCTTTGAACAGTTCCATCAGCCCAGAGAGAGCCTTGGGGTGCAGGCGCCTGTCTGGCTCCTCGAAAATGGCGAACCTTTTCTGTTTCTGAAAGAAGAGCGCGACAACTATAGCGATTATGTTGGCCGTTCCGTCAGAGAAAAGGAAGGCTGGCAGTTCCTTGTCTGCGGCGAAAGTCTCCCGAGCTTTTATGGATATGTACCTGTCTGCCAGTTGTTCAATCCCCAGATCCTTAAGGTAGGGAAGGTTGTACCGGCACAGATTTCGGATGCTTCGTCTGGTGTCTTTGTCGCTGAGCAGGTTCTTGAGTACAACGGCCAAGTTGCTGCCGTCCGTCTCCAGTTCTGAGCGGCCGGCGACCGGTATGACTCCTTTGGCTCTTCTCGGGTCAATATCGTAGATGCCAATTTCCTTAAACCAATCCATATTTGTACCTGCAACAAGGTAAAGAATAGGCGTTTCAAACAGAAGGGTTTTCTCGGCAATCTGCTCGCCTCCAAGTGAAGATAGGTGTTCCATTTTCGGAACCGTTGACCTGACTTTAAGCTTGCCAGACGAGTTCTCGGCAGTTATTTTGGCGGACTCGCCAGCGCTCTCCCTTGCATTGGTAGGATTCTCATGTGCATAGTTGAGAGTCATTCTATCTCGTTCAACAAAATATCCACTTCCTTTCTCTTGAAACCTAAGCGAGAACTCATAGTCGAACGACTCAAGCTCTAGAGGCATGAGAATCGAAAGCGGGTGAACTTTCGTGGCATCAAAACGTTCCCCCACATCTACGCTCCTGTCCACCTTGTGAGATTCACCTCGAAGAGTTAATTGAAATGAGAGAGGCTCACTGGCAGCTATCCCATAGTTGCGCAGGTACTCCACCCCGCCCTGCAGCGAGATGGCGTCCTCCAGTCCGTGCGTAGCGATGTCGCGCAGGAACTTGAAGGCCTGAACGAAGTTGGATTTGCCCGAAGCGTTCGCGCCGACCAGCAGGTTAAAGCCGTTCAATTCAACCGTTTCGTCAGCGAAACTTTTGAAGTTAGCGATTCTGATCTTGGAGATCGTCATGGCGGCCAATCCTGCGGACTATTTTTCGCATAGTTGAGCATAATTCAGATTATCCATTTCTGTTCACTCTGCTGACGTAAACGACGCGGCATGCCATGACCGTAAGGCTTGGATGTCTGCCCAAATGACTTGGGCTTTCAACCCATTTGATTCGTCCAAGTAGCGTTTCCTTCGGGCAATTCCATTCTTGGTGTGTATCTACTAAGCCTCGAATTGCTCCGGTGGGACACTCTTTTCCGACTGACGGCTCAACAGTGGCAGCAGCTGATTTTGACTCATTTTGACACTTTCTTGACACGTTTCCTGGGGGATTCCCCAGTTTCATTTAACGGTTCAACAGAGAGAGGATTCAAGGATTTTGACACCTTTTGACACCTTTTGACACCTTTTAAACTTTTTTCGGGGGCACACCCCCTTTCATGCAGTGGAAAAATCGTTAGACCGTCGAAGGGATTTGGCACATCTTGACACGTATTTCCCGGCCCGTTTCATTCAACGGCTGTAACTACCAAGCCTAGTTGTTGTCAAAGGGGATGCGGAAGTCATACATGAAAACCAGGACGCCGTCTTTATGTCTGTGCAAGCGGTCAAGCAAGTATTGGGGTGGCGACTGTTTGGGGCGGCCGATGGGTCTGGGTTTTGTCTTTTGCGTGGCGGGGTTGGTGGCAAACCCTTGGGCAATGAGCGCATCGTACGCGGCCTCGTAATAGGACAGACGGTCTGGTGGCAAGGTCGTGTGCCGTGCTGAGGTTGATGCGATTTCATCTTTGACGTCGCACAACCTGCATCAAGCCCGTCCTTTGTGCCCGCGTTGCTCCCCACGCGGCCGCTGGCCAGAGCGGCGCAGACTCTTGCGTTTGCCCTTCTTCAAACCATCGCTGCTCGGCGGCTTGCCGCTGTTGTGACTATCTTTCGCCAGTTGATCCTGCAACTTCTGAATCAACTCCTGTTGCTCAGCCAACTGCTGTTGCAAGATCAGTATTACACCGATCAGGCTCTCCCGGTCCAGCTGTTCCAGCTTGCTCATGTTTCTTACTCTAAATCATACAAGAGCAAACGCACATTAGCTCTTTATCGTTACATACGTTTAGTAGTTACGATTCCCCAATCGTCGAACGCCACACCATCAAATGGACGGTCGTACTTGTAGCGCTTGCCTCGCAGCGGGTATCGATCCTTCTCTTCCTGAGCTTCCTCAATTGGCTCTACGGTAACTTCCACTTTCTCGCCGGACTTGAAAGGCAGCCCGACGACGGTGAGAGTTCCTTTCGCCGCTAAGTCTGCTCTTGTTTTGAATGGCGCCATACTGCTGACCTCCTTTCTTTGGTCACGTGGGGGGACAAATGCTCAGTCGACGAGAACTCCCATATAGTACGACATATGTTCTGAATTGCCAAGCCTATAGGGAATTCAGTGAAAGGAGTAATCTCCGCCACAGTATGGTAAAATACGCGCCAATCAGTCCGCGTGCTGCCAATGGAGGGGGCACAAGCGCGAAAGCCTTGAGGACCGCAGAGATGACCAGCGAACAGGAAATGACCTACATCGCCGCCATAACGGAAGCGCTGGACGTGGAGATGGCGCGCGACCCGGAGGTGATTATTTTCGGCGAGGATGTGGCCGGCCCGTTCGGCGGCGCCTTCAAGGTAACGAAGCCGCTTACGGAGAAGTATCCGCCCGAGCGCATCTTCAACACGCCCATGTGCGAGAACGCCTTTATCAGCATGGGCACCGGGATGGCGCTGATGGGAATGCGGCCTGTAATCGAGATGCAGTTCGCCGATTTCATCTCCAGCGGCTTTGACAGCATCGTGCAGTTCGCCGCGACCAACCACTACCGCTGGGGGGCACCGGTGCCCTGGGTTATCCGGGCGCCGAGTGACGGGGGGCTGCGTTCCGGCCCGTTTCACAGTCAGAACCCGGAGGCGTGGTTTACGCACTCACCCGGGCTCAAAGTCGTGGCGCCGGGGACGCCGGCCGATGCCAAGGGCCTATTGATCGCGGCGATTCGCGACAACAACCCGGTCATTTACATGGAGAGCAAGATACTCTACCGATCGGAGCGCGGGCCGGTTCCAGGAGGCGAATACATAGTGCCGATCGGCGAGGCCCACACGGCGCGGGAGGGAGCCGACCTGTCGATTATCACCTACGGCGCGCAAGTGCGGGAAGCACATGAGGCGGCCTCCCGGCTGGCGGAGGAGGGAATCGAGGCGGGGATCCTGGATTTGCGCACGCTCAAGCCCCTGGACGCTGAAGCGATCCTCAGTAGCGCCCGCAAGACCGGTAAAGTGCTGATCGTTCACAGCGCCACCGGCAATACCGGAGTTGGCGCCGAAGTGGCGGCGCTGATCGCCCAGGAGGCGTTCGAGTGGCTTGACGCGCCAGTCCAGCGGCTGACGGGGCTGGACGTACCGGTGCCCTTCAGCCCGACCCTGGAGGACGCGTACCGTCCCAGTGCGGAGAAGATCTACGCAATGGGCAAGGAACTGGCGGCGTTCTGAACATGGCCAATAGCAGCTTGAAACTGGCAACCCTCTGTTATGTGCAGCGGCCAGGTCAGACCCTGATGCTGCACAGGGTCAAACGGGCCAACGACTATCATGAGGGCAAGTGGAACGGTCTGGGTGGCAAGTTTGAGCCGGGCGAATCGCCCGAAGAGTGTGTGGTACGCGAGGTTCACGAGGAGAGTGGGCTCGTTTGCATAGACCCGACCCTGCGCGGTCAGATCACATTCCCTAACTTCGACGGTGAGTCCGACTGGTACGTGTGGCTTTTCCTCGCCCAGCACTGGACCGGGCAACTACACGACTCACCGGAAGGAAGGCTCGCCTGGGTCGACAACGACCGGTTGCTTGAGCTGAACCTGTGGCCCGGAGACCGGCTGTTCATCCCATGGCTGTTTGAGGAGCGGTACTTCTCGGCGAAATTCCTGTACAGAGAGGGCGATTTTCGGGGATATGAAGCCACGTTTTACAGTCCTGGCGGGCGCATCGAGCATGAGAGTTACGAGCATCGAGTAGAGACAGGGGACGCAGAGTTCGTGCCGGTCTACGAGCCGGTAGACGACACTTTCTGCTGGCTGTGCGGGGGCGCGGTGAGCAAACGCCACTGCAAGATCATCTGTGCTCAGTGCGGTTTCACCCGGGACTGCAGCGATCCTTAACGGGCAGCCGCTGACAGCGTGAGATGCGCTACCGCTTCGCTGAGAGAGCGCATTACCAGTTTTCTCCAGGTCCCGGTCACAGAAGCAGGGCCGGCGCCAGGAGTTCTTTCCTGAAGCGGCAATCCCTCTACTGCTGCGCCAGCGCTTTCTCTCCGGCGGCAAGCACTTCCAGGATGCGGTCTGTGTCGTAGACGCAGCCACCCCACGTACCTCCACTCACGGCCTGCAGCGCCGCCCATAGGCGCGTATCGCTAGGGAGTCTCGGGTCGGCGGCCAGGTCGGGATGAGGAGAACGGCCGGCCAAGAGCTCTGAACCGGCACTGCGTTGCGCCGCCGCCTCCGACCCGTTGCCACCAACACCAGTTCCATTGCTACTTGAGGGGCCCAAGATATTCAGGCTGCCCTTCAGATTTACCGTGTCCACTTCGATCTGAATGGTATCCCCCTCCCGAACGCGTCCGATGGCGCCGCCGGCCAGGGCCTCGGGGCCGACGTGGCCGATGCAGGCGCCGGTGCTTACGCCGGAGAAGCGGGCATCGGTGACGAGCGCAACCTGCTTGCCAAATGGCAGATAGCGCAGGGCCGACGTAAGCTGGTAGGTCTCCTCCATGCCGCTCCCCATCGGACCGCAACCGATCAGAACGATAACGTCTCCCGCACGGACCGACTTCTCATGGTTGCCCTTGATGGCGGCAATCGCCTCGCGCTCGCTGATAAAGACCCTCGCCGGGCCTGTCTTGCGGTAGACGCCGTCTGCGTCGACAACGGAAGGATCGATAGCCGTGCTCTTGATAACCGAACCTTCCGGGGCCAGGTTTCCGGTGGGGAAGGTAACGGTGCTGGTCAGGCCGCGCGCGGCCGCGGTCTTTGGGTCCATGATGACATCGTCCGGGTCGACACCGTCGGCCGAGAATAGGCGCTCACGCAGGCGTTTGCGGCGTTCGCTGCTCTGCCATTCGTCAAGCAGATCACCGAGCGGGCGGCCATGGACAGTGAGGGCGTCCAGGTGCAGGAGGTCAAGTTCGCGCAGGTGGAGCATTACTTCAGGCACGCCGCCGGCGAGAAATGCCTGGATCGTGGGATGGCCCTTGGGGCCGTTGGGGAGGATGTCGGCAAGACGGGGCACCTCGGCGTTGACGCGCTGCCAGTCAGCGACAGTGGGGCGGGGCAATCCGGCAGCGTGGGCGACGGCGGGGATGTGCAGCAGAAGATTGGTGGAGCCGCCAAAAGCGGCATGAACGACCATGGCGTTGTGTAGGGCTTTTTCGGTGAGGATGTCGGCGCAGGCGACTTCGTTTTCGTGTAGCGAAACTAAGGCAACCGCTGACCGATCGGCCGCATCCCTCCAAATTGGTTGTCCAGAGGGCGCCAAGGCCGCGTGCATTAGAGTGAGGCCCAGCGCCTCGGCCACCACCTGGGCGGTCGCGGCCGTGCCGAGAAACTGGCAGCCGCCTCCGGGCGAGGCGCAGGCGCGGCAACCCAGTTCGGCGGCCTCTTCCATTGTGATTTCGCCGTGAGAGAAGCGTGCGCCGATGGTCTGCACTTTGCCGGCGTCTTCGCCGTCGCTGGGGGGGAGGGTCACGCCGCCGGGAACGAGTACAACCGGCAACTCCCGCTGCGCCGCGAGCGCGAGCATCATGGCAGGCAAGCCCTTATCACAGGTGGCGACGCCCATCACCCCTTTGCGCGTAGGCAACGAACGGATCAGGCGGCGCAGGACGATGGCGGCGTCGTTGCGGTAGGGAAGCGAGTCCATCATGCCGGTCGTGCCCTGGGAGCGTCCGTCACAGGGGTCGGTGACAAAGCCGGCGAAGGGCACCATCCCGAGGGCTTTGAGCCTAGCGGCCGCGGCTTCCATAAGCAGTCCGACCTCCCAGTGACCGGTATGATAACCCAGGGCGACGGGCGTGCCGTCGGGCGCACGGATTCCGCCCTGTGTGCTGAGAATCAGGAACTCCGGGTTGCGCAGGCGGCGGGGGTTCCAGCCCATGCCGGCATCCTGCGTGAGGCCAAAGATATCGCCGCTGGGCGCGTTGCGCAGGAACTCTTCGTCCAGGGGCAAGGCGCCGGAGGGCCCTTGGGCGTTGGTCTGGACGTCGAAGAGGCTGATGTCGTCGTTGTCTACCGGAATCCGGCTGGAATTCTTGGCGGCCATTGTCATTTCCTTTACAAAGAAGAGTACCTCTTATTATCACACATTTTCGTGCTCTTTCGCTTGCCCTTTATAGCACGGGCGGGTAAGATGGACAACCATCGTTCGGGCAGTTTTCTTGTAGTCATCCGGTGGTCTCTCAGTCAGAGATGCGGGAAATCGTGGAGGGAACCGGGTGGCGCGTCGCTGAATTCATCGGCGGCGCCGGTGGACAATACGTGGGTGTAATCGAAAAAGAGGTTTGAACCGGCGGAACGCAGTGACCGCCTGCAAATGTGAAAGCGCTATCGCTTTGCTATTTGAGCGCTGTCAATCTCACACGGGGCTAGAAAATGAATCGCAAAGTACTCCTCACCGGCGCGGCCGGCAGGATTGGCAGTTTCTTCCACAACAGTTTCGCCGATACCTATGAGTTCTTACTGACGGACATCGCAGAGCCTGCGGATACCAAGGGAGCCCCGTTCGCGAAAAGGGACTTGAGCGACTTCGAGGCAGTCCGTCCACTCTTTGACGGCGTCGATACCGTCGTTCACCTAGGCGCCGACCCGAACATGGATGCCCCCTGGGAGAGCCTGCTGCCCAATAACGTCATCGCTACTTACAACGTGTTCGAGGCAGCCCGGCAGGCGTCATGCCGGCGGGTTGTCTACGCCAGCAGCATCAACGCCGTGCTGGGCTATCCGCGAGATCAGCAGGTGCATACCAGCCAGCCTGTCTACCCCGTCAATCTGTACGGGGCGACGAAATGCTGGGGGGAGGCGCTGGCCCGCTACTACTCGGCCGCACACGGCCTCTCATCACTCTGCCTGCGTTTTGGCGCGGTCCAGCCCCGCGACTCCGAATGGATCCATTGGGACCACGAATACGTCGAAATCATTCAGACGCTGGAGGACAATGCAAGTCTGATTGCAGCTGCAGTTGAAGCGGGCGAAGACGTCATGTTCGGCAATTTCCACGGCATTTCAGACAACCGCTACAAGCGGCTGGATATGACCGACACAAATGCGATCCTAAACTACACTCCCCAGGATGACGCCTTTGAGATGGCCCGCCGCCGCGGGAATCTGTAGGCCCGTCCGGCGCAGCTTTCCCCCGCAATTTGCTCAGCCGAGGGCTTTCAGGTCGGCGTCGATGGCCTGCAACTTCTCTTGGGAAAGGCCTGCTTCGACCGCCTCCGGGTAGTAGGAAATTTGCTGTAGGGTCATGTGCATGGCCATGGGCAGGTCCGGATGGGAAGAGGCTCCGGGCATGTGCCTTTCCAATACGGCCTTTGCGCGCTCGTCACTTAGTAGATCTTGCAACGTCGAGTGGATGCTGTAAGACATCAAGATCTCTCCTTCATATAGTTCCAAATTCAGGGATGCTGTGCGCCGGCCGTTTCAACGTAGACGGCGTAGAGCGACTGGCTGCCCGCCATAAACAGCCTGTTCTTTTCCGCCCCGCCAAAACAGAGATTTGCGCAGATTTCGGGCAGATGGATCTGGCCGATGCGGGTTCCGTCGGGCGCGTAGCAGTGGGCGCCGTCAAAGCCGGGGCCGGCCCAACCGGCCGCGGCCCAGAGGTTGCCGTCTTCGTCGCAACGGATGCCATCGGCCATACCGGGGTTCATGTCGACAAAGACGCGGCCGTTCTCGAGCCGGTTGTCCGCGGTTACGTCGAATACACGGATGTGTGAGGGGCCATCCGGGTCGTGGGAACGTCCCGTATCGACGATATACAGGAGGTCTTCGCCGGGCGAAAAACAGAGTCCGTTTGGGCGCAGAAAGTCGTCGGCAACGATCGCGGCGTGACCTGAATCCGGGTCGAGGCGATAGACCCGGTTGGGCAGTTCGGCCTCTGCGACCTTGCCTTCATAGTTGAGCATAATTCCGTAACCGGGGTCGGTGAACCAGATGCTGCCATCGGAGTGGACCACCACGTCGTTGGGCGAGTTGAGCAGTTTGCCTTCGAAGCTGTCGATCAGGACGGTAATCGAACCATCATGCTCAGTCCGGGTTACGCGGCGGCCGGTATGCTCGCAGGTAACAAGCCTCCCCTGCCGATCGCGCGTGTTGCCGTTGCTGTGGTGGGCAGGGCTGCGATAAATGCTGACCTCCTGGCTCTCCTCGTTCCAGCGGAGCATTCGGTTGTTGGGAATGTCGCTCCAGATCAGGCAGCGGGCGTCTCCGAACCAGACAGGGCCTTCGGCCCAGCGGCATCCGGTGAAGAGACGTTCGACGACAGCGTTGCCGATCCTGTACTTGCTGAAGCGGTCGTCAAGGACCTCGACGGCAGGGTCGGGGTAACGAACGACTTCCCCGCTCCAGTCCCGCTCTGCCAGTGACGGCGTGGACATGACAGATTCTCCTTGGTTATGAACGGTGAATAAGAGTTCTTCGTACGCTGAACATTATCGCAGACCAGACGCCTCGCTGCACAGATTCGCGGAGACGGAAAATCCAAAAAGACGGAAGACTTACAGCGGCCATAGAAGCGGAATCAGCGCCGTCGCCAGCGCCCACATGATGACGGTCAGGGGGACCCCGATCCGCAGATAGTCGCCAAACGTGTAACCGCCGGCGCCCCTGACTATGGCGTTGGTCTGGTAGCCCATCGGCGTCATGAAGCTGGCCGATGCGCCAAAAGCGATTGTCATCAGGAGGGGTTGGGGATTCACTTGCAAGGTAGCGGCCATGGAGAGCGCAATCGGAGTGAGTAGCACGGCGACCGCGTTATTGCTGATCAGCTGTGTCAGCAGGCTGGTGAAGAGATAGAAGAGAGAGAGCATTACAACCGGGCTGACCTGCCCGGAAACTGAAATCAGTTGATCCACGAGCAGTTGAGCGAGCCCGGTCTTCTGCATCGCAGTGCCCAATGGAATCGTGCCTGCAAGGAGGAGCAGCGTAGACCCATCGAGTGACGACATTGCCTCATCGGTGCGCAGGCAGCGTGTAGCGACCATCAGAGCTGCGCCCCCCAGCGCCAGCATGACGATGGGTATTTCGGTGAGGCTGGCGAACAGGATCACCGCCCCCATGATGATGAGGGCGAGACGATTTTTGGCGCGGCGGGCGATTGCTGATTCCACTCCCTCGACAAGAAGCAGCTTGAAAACCTCGCTCACAGCGTGCAGGCCGGACCTGGCACCCTGCAGGAGCAGGACATCCCCGCTATTGAGGCGTGCATGTCGCGGGCCGACCCGGCGTTGCCCGCCTCTGCGCTGCAGGCCCAGCACATGAACGTGGTGACTTTCTTCGAACTCCAACTGTGCCAGCTGGCGACCGACGGCCACCGAGTCCGGCAAAATGACCGCCTCGACGATACGGGTTGAAGGCAGCGCGCCTGCAGACCTGTCGGAAGGGGGCGGCGCAAACTGTCCCGGCTCCGACGCGAAGGCCGAGTAGGTCTCGATGAAGCGGGCAATCACGGGCGGCGCCCCGCAGATGACCAGTACGTCGCCCTCCTGAATTCGGAGGAGTTCAGCCTCCTCCGGCTCAAAACGTCTGACCAGGCCAAAGCGCGACGGTTGGGGCCGCCGGGCGCGGTGTGGTCTGCCATCGCGCAAGAGTTCGAGCAGTTCGATCCGTTCCTGCGCCGAGTCGCCGTTGCCGTGAAGCGCCCCGCGCAAGTGTGTCAGGCGGCGGTGGTGTCGTTCCGACCTGCGCCGGGAGAATCGGGCGGTGGCTGCCTCGCTGAACAGTTCGCCAACATTCCGGCCCAGCAAAGGACTTTCCTTTTCGACTATCAGTTCGGCAACGAATGGTGTGCTCTGGTGGCGGCCTTCGCCCAGGCTGCCCGCCGGCGACCTGTCCGGTAAAAGCTTCTGACTTGTGAGAACGACAAAGATGCCGCCGGCGACTGTGAAGATAAGGCCGAGTGGTGTAAAGGTCAACAGGTTGAAACCGGGTCCTCCCGCGGCCCTGTAAAGATCGTCAACCAGGATGTTGGTGCTGGTGCCGAGCAGCGTGATGGTACCGCCCAAGACGGCAAAATAGCTGAGCGGGATGAGCAGCTTGGACGGCTGAATGCGAAAACGCTGGCTGAGAGAAAGGACGACCGGGGCCATCATGACAACGACAGGTGTGTTGTTCATAATGGCGCTGGCCAATGGAATGACTCCGCCCAACAGGATCAGGAGACGACGGGGACTGCCGCCTGAGAAGCGCGCCAGGCCGATCGTCACGATTTCCAGGGCGCCAGTGCGAAGCAGGCCTCCGCTGATTACGAACATTGCGCCCACCGTTATAGTGGCCGTGCTGGCAAAACCGGACAATGCCTCTCCAGTACTCAGAATTCCGGTCAGAGCAAGGGCTGTAATGGCGAGAGCCGAGGTTGTCTCAGTTGCCAACCAGTCAGTCAAATAGAGATAGGTCGCCACCACAAGAATGACGACAAGCAGGATCATTTCAGCAGTCATGGACTGTGTTTCCCATTCGCATAGTAGTCCTATCGCTATGGGCAGACTGTAGTGAAAGATTTGAGCGGGGACAGCTATCAGGATACTGTTATGCCTGTTGCCAGTCAAGCCTGAGTGCGCTCTGTCAGGGGGTACCCCGTTAGCGTTCAGGCTGAACTGAGTGGAGGCATTTGGGTTGACGGCGAACCTTCACCGTGATAAGGTTCGTGTAATCACATCAAGGGCTTGTTTCGGCATGAGGGCCTGAACTGTCCTCTTCCGAACGGTGTTCCGGGAGATCCGAATCTTGAGTGAATCGACCAGAGAGAGTTCCTCAGCTGGAGGATCTTCCGGACAGTTGAAGCCGGCGGAGGGGAGGAGACGTTTCAGAAACTCAGCCAGCGGGGAATTTGGAGGTCAGGATGCAGAAAGAAGCGGCCGAGGTCAGACATTCAGCCTAGCAGCTTCTGGGAAAGACAGAAAGAGAGCGGGCGAACGGACTCGAACCGTCGACATTCAGCTTGGGAAGCTGACGTTCTACCACTGAACTACGCCCGCAAAGTGAACAGTCTTCAAGATTCGCATAGCGGCCTGTGAGGCCCCGCGAATCCTCACCCCTATTTTATAGGCGCGATTTTGCACTGTCAAATCAGCAAAATCTTCGCTTGCGCTATACATTTACTTCGTGTAAAACTAAGATGTGGAGTCCTACGCTTTCAGTACAGGCAAGCCCCCCATGCTTCACGAGTCGAGCATAGACCTTTCGGGAAAAACCGTTCCGGGTATGGCCTAAACTTGATGCAAATTACAAGAAATTCGCAATAGGAGGAGACGATAGAATGATACAGTTTGACTTTGGCCGCCTGGAACAAGTGGAACTGCGCACAGTATGGGTCAGTGAGGACAGCGACTTTGCCACTTGGCTGGCGCGGGGCGACAGTCTGGCCCTCCTAGGCGAAGCGATCAACATGGAGCTGGAGTTGGAAAACATGGAGGGTTGGGTCTCGCCTTACCCGAGGGGCGTGGTCTGCCGAAGTCGGGGCAGCGGGGGGTACGTCGTAATCGAGAATCAGCTCGAACATACCGACCAAAGCCATTTAGGGCAGCTTCTTACCTACGCTGCAGAGTTGAAGGCGGTCACGATGGTGTGGGTGGCGGCTCATTTTACCCAGGAAGATCGAAATACACTCAATTGGTTGAACGAAATTACAAGTAGAAACATACGGTTTTTCGGCTTGGAAGTAGAGTTGTGGCGAATTGGCGAGTCCCCACTTGCTCCGAAGTTTTATCTTGTCAGCAAGCCAAGCGACTGGGAGGAAAGCACGGTTGCGTCCGAGAGAAGCATCCCTGACAGCACGACCAACCCGACGCCAGCACCGGCTCCGACTCCGATTCCCACCCCTGCGCCTGCGACAGACGAGACTTCACTGGAGGATCAGTTGCAGCAGGTAGAGAACGAACTGCAACTGGAATATCAGCTCGTAGAAAACGAATTGCAAATGGAGTACTGGCAGGCTCTGCGTAAACACCTGGAAAACAGTGGGAGTTTCATCCGTCCCGGCACTCCTCGTTCACAGAACTGGATGAACTTTGACGTTGGCCACTGGCGCCTGCGGATGACAGCCTTCAACAATATGCGAGAAGGCGGAATAGGCGTACAGCTGGTGATTCGGGAAGGCGATGCCGAAGTTTCCTACAATACGCTTTATCAGCAACGCGGGGAGATTGGGGCCGAGATTGGCGACGCGCTGGAGTGGCGCGAGCTGCCCGAACACAAGCAGGGCCAGGTGATGCTGCGCAAGTACAATGCCGACCCGACCAACCGATCACAGTGGCCGGATCAGCACGACTGGTTCAGGGAGAAGCTGGAGGCATTTGACAGGGCATTTCGCCCGCGAATTTCGACTTTCGGCGCTACAAATCAGGGGCTCTGAAGGTTTCGCACGTTTCTTTCCGGATATTCCAGGACATATGAATCTTCGCAGCCCATACCGGTACTGCAAGGGCAGTACCGGTATGGGCATGGGCAAGTTTTGTCCGGCCCCCGCTCGGGCGGCGAATCCCTCGCCCTCGCCGGTTACTCCCCAAGAATCTCAGGTGCAAACTCTCCGTCCGACATGATGCGTCGTCCGTCCACATCAATTGTGCATTGCGTTGGAATGACATCGACATGGTGATCGGACTTCCAATCGGCGCCTGTCTGGCTACCGTAGGGGTCGCCGAAGGCCACATGGACGCCGGGGTATTTCTCGTCCTGAAGCAGATTACCAACCAGCCCGGTCAAAGCAATGTTGGTCCCGATGGCAAATTCGCCAACTCTGTCCGCATTCTCTGCTCCAAATATGTAGGAGCGGACATCCTCTTCCAATGATCTGTCTTCACTTCGCACGACTTTCACACGCCCGTCTTCGACCTCGAATGTAACCGGCGTTTCGAGGATTCCGTACCGTTCGCTAAAGTAGTCGCCCAGCTCGTCCACCACCAGGACCCCGTTCGAGTTGCCCGGCGAAGTGAAGGTCTCCCCTTCAGGCAGGTTTCCCCACTTGCCAGGTTCATGGTAAAGCCCGTGACAGGGAATCCAATTGAAGTCGGGATTCAAAGCGGCTGTAAAGTCGGTGCCCTTGGGATTGGTGACCCGGATCTCTGAGGCGCACTTGGCGAGCTCGTAGACCCGCATGGTCACGTCGTAGATTCGGCGGTAGTCGACCCTCATCCCCTGCGTCATCAGAAGGGGCGTGATGTTGATCATGTGGCCGTGGCGGGCTCCAGCTGGATTCGCTTGCATGACAGCCGGCATATAGGCCATTCGAAACTTGAGTTCACCCGGACGGCTGCTGGCGGTATAGAAACTGACGTGCGGTTGAAACCGTTCCAATGCTGTCTGGAGAACATTCGGAATCTCGGTTATGGGGCGAAGACCGAGCGATTCGAGTGTATGAATCTCTACGGCGCCGGCAATAGGAGCCGCGGCTCCGGCAAGCGCCTCGCTGATGAGCGAGGCGCCTTCGTCGCCGAGGATGAATACTCGCTCACCGGGCTGAACAGCCATGCAGATTCGCACAGCGACTTCGGCGCCTTCCCGCATATCGTCAAGAGTGAAAACTTCGGAATCGGTCATTTCCTTACAGTCCTCCATGTCTGTGAGGTGAACAAGGTTGTAATTCCCGCGGGCGGCGAAACCGCCCAACGAGGTGACTGACGGTCTACCCGAGGATGACCGGCTCCTCCGGGTATTGGAGTAACGAAGGGCGTTCTCGCTGCGCCAGAGCGATGACAATGGTGAGCGGCCCCAACCGGCCCCAAAACATGGTAAACGCGATCAGCGCCTGTCCCCACGCGTTCAGCTTTTGTGTGTATCCCAGAGAGTAGCCGGTATTCGAAAAGGCGCTTACGACTTCGAATCCCAGCGCAAAGATGTCCCCCTGGTTCAGCAGAGACAGGAGGATGGTAACAGCTCCGACCAGGAGCGTGCTGACGGTCATGATGGCAACGGCTTTGTTCAATGTCTCTCTTGGCACGGAGCGGCCGAATGCCACGGCCTGGTTGTCCCGCCCTTTGGCGGTTGCCAGGGCGGAGATCAGCAACACGCCAACGGTGCTGGTTGTCACACCGCCGGCCATGCTCGCCGGCGCGCCCCCGACAAACATCCAGAACAGCAGCATCAGCTGCGTACTCTGGCTTGTTTCCGCCAGAGGCAGGATCGTCAGGCCCGCCGTCCGGGAGGAGATGACTGTGAAGATGCTGATCGCGATTTGCTCGCCCAGAGAGTGGGCGGCCAGCGTAACTTCGTATAGATGGCGGTCCAGAAAAATAACGGCCAGGCCAGCGACAAGGAGCAAGGCCGTCAAGCCCAATGTTATACGCGTGTTCAGGGCCAGCATACGATTTTTAAAGTAGGACACCACGTCGTAGGACACTGCAACGCCAACGCCACCCAGTACAATTAAGACGGCCATCACTGCGAGGGTATAGTAGTCGGCCCCAAATCCGAAGACCCGGAGGTAGTGGCTGCCTGCGAACAGGTCGAAGCCGGCGTTGCAATAGCTGCTGACAGCGTGGAAGAGCGCCAGCCACAGGGCCTCGCCGCCGGGAAACTCCGTCCGCCAGCGCAGCCAGAGCAACAGCGTGCCAACCGCCTCGATGGAGACTGTAACGACCAGGACATAAAGTGCAAGATTGGCGACACCGCCGAGCCGCCCCCAGTTACGCGCCAAAGTGAACTGCTTTTCGCCACCCAGTGACTGCTGGATCAGGAATCGCTCATTCAGGGTCACGCGCCGCCCAACCAGGCGGAAAAGGAGCACGCTGAAGGCGATAAAGCCGACGCCGCCAACTTGAAGAAGAACCAATATTATGGACTGACCGAACCGGCTGAAATCAGTAGCAGTCGTGCGTACTCCGAGGCCGGTGACCGTAACGGCGCTGGTAGAGGTGAAAGCGGCCTCCATCCAGGAAATAGAGACGCCGGGGTTAGTTGCGGCCGGCAGCTTCAGAAGCAGTGTTCCAACCAGGATGATTCCGGCAAAGCCAATAATCAGCAAACGAGGCGCCTGCGCGCGTGACAGACGGCTGTCTGCGGCCTCTCTTGATGGGACACCATCGCCGGTGAACTCCGGCCGGACGAAACGGGACTCCCGCTCCGCCCGGAGTTTCAACAGGAACTCGTCCGAATCTCCATTCGCTGATTTGAAAGGCTCTTGGCTCATCTGCCGCTTCCAACGTACAACCTGGCTGCACTCCCGGCGCGACTGACGGTGCGGGATGCCCAATTGGTGATCCCCGAATGGTAATGTACACGCGAGCAAGTTTCCGTCCAAAACGAAGGCGCAAGCACGCGCCGGTTGCATCCTGTGCGTTTCGTCCAAGGCGGCTGCAAGACTAGCAGAGGGGAGATGCGGGTCCCCCTCCTCCCTATATTTTACTTGGTATAAAATTTATTATACGGAATAAAAATCCGAGTCGGGTCCCTCATCCCAGTTGCTCCAATTTCTTGCCATTTTTCCTCTCTTAATGTACCCTCACTCCGCAAACGCGGTTCGGAATCTACCGGCTTCCGGCCCCCGATCACTCAGTGTGGAGAACTTCCCCGAAATGAACCTGTACTTGATCCGGCACGGACAGTCAGCCAACAACCTTCTGGCTGAACAACTCAAAGAACGGCCAGGGCCCTTCCCTTACGAAACCTATATGAGGCAGCGGGTGGCAGAACCGCCGCTAACGGAGATGGGGGAGAGACAGGCGAAACGGCTTGGCGCTTATGCTAAGGAGTTGGCGATTTCCCGTCTCTACTGTAGCCCTATGTTGCGCACGATGCAGACGATCCAGCCCCTTGCCGAAACATTGGGCACTGAACCGGCGGTCTGGATCGACTTGCACGAACACGGCGGCGTTTTCCTCAGACCAGGCGCGAATACGCAAGCCGTCGGCTATCCCGGCCTAAATCGCGCAGAGATGAGCGAAATGTTTCCCGGCTACCGGCTCGACGGCATTTCTGACAGCGGCTGGTGGCACGGAGATGAAGAAGACCTGGCTGCCTGCCATGCCCGCGCCGTGCGGGTGGCGGAGGCGTTGCACAGGATGGCGGGGGCGTCAGAAGAGGATGAGAGCATCGCGGCCGTTTCTCACGGCACTTTTATGGACAGTCTCCTCAAGGCACTCCTAGGCCGCCTGCCGGGCAATGAGCTCTACTTCAACCACCACAATACAGGTGTCACACGGGTCGACTTCTCCTCTTCCCGTTCAGATGGAAAATCAGTAGTGACTGTTCGCTATACGAACCGGGCTGAGCATCTTACAGACGCAAATATGAGCTATTGAGAGGAGTTATAATTGCCTGATTCACGCCCCCGCCTTCTTGCAAGTGACTTGGAAGGCGTCCTCGTACCTGAAATCTGGATTGCGTTCGCCGAGAAGACCGGAATTGAGCAGTTGCGCCTGACAACGCGAGACGTTGCCGATTATGATCTGTTGATGCAGATGCGCCTGAAGATATTGAAGGAGCGGAATCTTCGACTGCGAGACATTCAGGAGGTAATCGCTACCATTGCGCCCCTGCCCGGCGCCGTGGAGTTTGTTGACTGGGTTCGCGAGCGCACTCAGTTCGTAGTCCTTTCCGACACCTTTTACGAATTTGCCAAGCCTCTGATGGCTCAACTCGGCTATCCGACTATCTTCTGTCACTCTCTGGAGGTCGATGCGAGCGGATCAATTGCCGGGTACCGCCTGCGTCTTGACCAGTCAAAACGTAAGGCGATTTCAGCGTTTCGCGATCTCCAGTTCCAGACCCTGGCAATGGGCGATTCCTATAACGACATTGCAATGTTAGAAAGGGCCGACGTCGGCGTCCTTTTTGATCCTCCGGCCAATGTCATTGAGGATCATTCCGAACTTCCTGTCGTCCGCAACTATAGTGAGGCCCAGACTATAATTGAGGAGTGGTTGTTTGATAGAGGATAAGCGGCAACTGCTGCGCTGCCTGCAACGCCGAAACCAGAGGTCCTATGACAAGAACGCGAACCGAGCCCACGCCAAAGTCCGGCTCCACCGAGCTGGTAACGGTGCTTGGCTACATTTTAACCGTTTCCTATCCGTTACTTGCGCTTTCCACAGGGGTGCGGGCGTTGTTCCAGCTCTTTCTGAAGGATGGCGTTGTCAACTATCTGGCGCCGACTCTAAGCCTGGCGGCGGCAGTTTGCTACCTGACCGCGACGATAGGTTTTGCTTACCGCAGGAGGTGGGCTTGGCGTCTGTCAGTCGGCGTTTTAGGCTTTGAGACGTTCCTCACTCTTCTGGTAGGTTCCCTCAGTTTGATCATTCCCGAAACAATCGGACGAACCGTTTGGCGGCATTTTGGCGCCGACTACGGCTATTTTCCGCTCTTTCAACCGGCACTTGGCCTGGCATGGTTGTTCTGGCCGTCGATTATGCGGGAGTATGGTCTGAACTCCGACAGGAATCGGGTGGATCACAGTTCTGCCCAGTCTGAGGTCGGGGGATAGATGAGGGGTGAGAGAGGATGGTGATCCATGATGCGACCCGGATGACCGTTCATCGATACTTCGGTTACATGTTCAGGGCACTAGTTCTCCTGATCGCCCTAGTCATGCTGTTGCCGCTGGCTTACCTGGTATTCAGGGCCGCCGGCGTCGACTGGACTGAAGTCCTCGGCTTGTTGGGCCGCACTCGCATGCTGTCCATTATGTGGAACAGCCTTCTGTTGGTTTGCGGCGTAACCTTGTTGTCACTCGCGCTTGCTCTGCCCTTTGCCTGGTTAACGGAAAGGACCGACCTTCCGGGCAGGAGGGTCTGGACTGTTCTGGCAATGATGCCACTCGTGATCCCGAGCTACGTAGGCGGATTCACGCTGATTGCCATGTTTGGACCCCGCGGTGTACTTCAGGAGCTCCTGTCACCCTTTGGCGTGGAGCGGCTGCCGTCAATCTACGGATTCACCGGCGCACTGTGTGTTTTGACCCTATTTACTTATCCCTACATTTTCATGAGCACTCGCGCCGCGCTGCACAGGTTGGATCCGTCGCTCGAGGAAGCGGCCCGTTCGCTAGGATTCAATGGATTGCAGACTTTTCTAAGAGTGACTTTACCAAATCTGCGTCCTGCGATCACGGCCGGCGGGCTGCTGGTGGCACTGTACACGCTCAGTGATTTCGGCGCGGTATCGTTGTTACGCTTCAACAGTTTTACGCGGGCAATATACGTTCAGTATCTGAGCAGCTTTGATCGCAACATTGCCTCATTCCTGTCATTGGCGCTGATCGCGTTTACGATTATACTGTTGCTGCTGGAAAGAAACAGCAGAGGGCGCGGTCGTCCACGCTATTACCGTAGTAGTGCAGGTGTAGCCGCGCCCCGCAAACGTATCGTACTTGCCCGTCGAAAATGGCCGGCGCTTGCCTTCTGCGGCGCCGTCGTTATGGCCGCCCTGGTGCTGCCGACCAGCGTGATTTTCTACTGGCTGCTGCGGGGTTTAGCGTCCGGCGAATCGCTGGCGCCGGTCTGGACGGCAACGCTCAACAGTTTCCGAGCAGGCGCCTTGGCCGCGGTAGTCGCCGCCGTTCTGGGACTGCCGGTTTCTTACGCCGCGGTCAGGATGGGGGGACGACTGATGTCGCTTGCGGCAAGGGCCGTATACCTGGGTTACGGACTGCCGGGAATCGTCATCGCGCTCAGCCTGGTGTTCTTCGGCGCAAATTTCGCATCGTGGCTTTACCAGACCATGTGGATGCTGGTGTTCGCTTATGTCGTCCGCTTCTTGCCGCAGGCAATGGGGGCAATGCAGACAAGCCTTATGCAGATGAATCCCCGCCTGGAAGAGGCAGGGCGCAGCCTGGGCCTGGGCAACCGCGCCGTCTTCAGGAGGATTACGGCACCGATCGTGCGGCCGGGCGTTCTGGCGGGCATGGCTCTCGTCTTTCTGACGACGGTGAAGGAGCTGCCGGCGACACTGCTGTTGAGCCCGACAGGGTTTTCGACCCTGGCGACGCAGATTTGGTCGGCGACGGATGAAGCCTTCTTTGCCCGGGCTGCCGCGCCAGCTCTGGTTCTCCTGGCGATGTCGGCATTCAGTATTTTTCTTGTTCTCATGCAGGAGGAAAGGGAGGTGGTCAGCGGCTAGGCCAAGACGCAAGCCGCCGAACATCGTCCGTTCTCGCCGTGAGTCTACCGCGACGGAAGCCAGCCGGGCTTCACCTTCAGGGTGTTTCCAAACAGTTTGGCACCAGGAATGCACCGGTCCTGGCGGTTAACGATGTCTCTTTGACGGTCAACCGGGGCGAGTTTATTGCTCTACTGGGCCCTTCAGGGTGCGGTAAGACGACGACCCTGCGGCTCATTGCCGGATTTGAGCGCGTTGATGCCGGAAGCATTGAGATTGACGGCACCACAGTGGCCAGCAGCTCCGTCCACGTACAGCCGGAAAGGCGGCGCGTGGGCATGGTTTTTCAGGACTATGCACTTTTTCCGCATGTCAGTGTGCTGGCGAACATAGAGTTTGGGTTGCGCCGCATGTCAGCGGCGGACAAGAGGGCGCGTTCACTGGAGATCCTGGAACTGACGGGGCTGTCAGGACTTGAAGAGCGGATGCCGCATGAGCTGAGCGGCGGGCAGCAGCAGAGAGTCGCGCTGGCCAGGGCACTGGCTCCGAATCCAGCGCTTATCCTGTTGGACGAGCCATTCAGCAATCTGGATGCCGGTCTCAGAGCACGCGTACGCGCAGAATTAGGGGAGATTCTGCACGCGGCTAAGGCGACCGCGATATTCGTCACCCATGATCAGGAGGAGGCATTGAGTATGGTTGACCGTGTCGCGGTTATGCTGGATGGAAGCGTAAAGCAGGCGGCCTCCCCTCACGAACTGTACACAGACCCCGCCTCTCGATCAGTAGCGGAGTTCATCGGAGAGGCAAATTTCCTTCCCGGAATCGGGCAGGGGGATACCATTGAGTGTGAGTTGGGAAACCTGGCTGCGCGTAAGCAGATTCGCGGACCAGTGGACATACTGCTCCGGCCGGAGAATATTGAGCTCCTTCCCGCGCAGCCCGGCCTACCCGCGGCCCGGGTGCGGCATTCGCTCTTTTTTGGACACGATCAGCTGATTACGGTGCAACTTCCAACAGGTACTCATCTCACTGCGCGTTCCGGGCCGTCGGATGCCTATGTCTCGGACTTGCCCCTACAAGTGGCGGTACGCTCACCCGTTGTCGCATATCCGCGCAAGAAGTGATGGTCGGTTTCATTGCAGCGTGCCCTATGGTTAACGCGAAAGGCACCAAGTTAAGAGGCGACTGACAATGAGTGAAGGAATTATCCTGGAGGAAGCCCCGGACATCCACGAGCAGTTTCAGGTTACTGCTCCGGCGCTTATGGTCATTTTCGGCGCCTCCGGCGACTTGGCAAACCGTAAGCTTCTGCCAGCGATCTACAGGCTTTCGCAACAGAGGCTCCTGCCTCCCAATTTCGTCATTCTCGGCTATGCTCGTTCACCCTTAAGCGACGATGACTGGCGCCAGCGCGCCCGGTCAAGCATGCTGGCGAATCCTGAAGTCGAGTTTCAGAGTGCGGACTGGGATCTTTTTGCTTCGCGACTCTACTACCTGTCCGGCGAGTATGACGATGCTGAAGGATTCCAGCGTATTCGCGACCGCATGGCTATGTTGGAAGAGCAGTGGAACATAGGCGGCAACCGTCTTATCTACCTTTCTACGCCCCCTACGGTCTACGAACCTATAATCACCTGCTTGGGCGCCGCCGGACTCGTTGAGCCCGCCAGCGGGCAGAGCTGGACTCGCGTCGTGATTGAGAAGCCGTTTGGCAGCGACCTGCAGAGCGCACACAAGCTAAACGATCATGTACTTTCAGTCTTTAATGAGGAACAGGTATACCGCATCGATCATTATCTGGGCAAAGAGACGGTTCAGAACGTGCTTGTGTTTCGCTTCGCAAACGGGATATTCGAGCCGATCTGGAACCGCAACTATGTGGACAATGTGCAGATTACGGTGGCTGAAAGCATCGGTGTCGAGGGCAGGGGAGGCTACTATGAGAAGTCGGGCGCCTTGCGGGACATGATGCAGAACCATTTGTTGCAGCTTGTGTCCCTTACGGCGATGGAGCCGCCGATTGCATTTGACGCCAAGGCGGTTCGAGATCAGAAGGTAAACCTGCTTCAGGCAATCCGACCAATGCAGCCGGAGGAAGTGCCCGATTATGTCGTCCGCGCCCAGTACGGGGCAGGCACGGCAGCCACACGACCGGTCCCAGCCTACCTAGACGAGAACGGCGTTGCGTGCGATTCCACAACAGAGACATACGTGGCCTGGCGCCTCGAGATTGACAACTGGCGCTGGCAGGGCGTTCCGTTTTATTTGCGTACCGGCAAGGCGCTGCCGCGAAAGGCCTCCGAAATCTCCGTTACTTTTCGCCGGGCTCCTCACCTTCTATTTGACTCCACCGAAGGATTCGACAGGGCGACAGGTCAGAATGACCGAGGCGTCCGTTCAACCGCACACGGGATGCGTTTGAACGGCGACAGCCTGAGCCGCAATGTCCTGACCATGCGCATCCAACCGGACGAAGGGATCACTCTGAAGACCCTGGCCAAACGGCCCGGCCCATCAGTGAATCTTACGCCCGTCAACCTGGAGTTCACTTACGGCCACAGTTTTGGCGAACCCCCGGACGCGTATCAGCGCCTTCTGTTGGATGTCGTCCTTGGCGATTCCACGCTCTTTACCAGGCGGGATGAAGTGGAGCTGGCGTGGCAACGAATCACGCAGGTGTTGGATGGATGGCGAATGCAGGAAGAACTGTCCAAGGACGGAATGAATCCCTTTCGACTTCCCCACTACCCGGCAGGAACCTGGGGTCCCAAAGAGGCCGACAACCTGTTGGAAAAGGAGGGGCAACACTGGTTTACCGAGTAAATGAACGCGTCGAAAGCCGTAGAGGCGGCGTCACTTCCACTTCCGCTACTACAGTTCCCTCCAGCAGAGGGTGCGGGTGTCCGCGGCCCAAGCCGGGACCGGGCACGCGAGCGAAACTCCTTCAAGAACAGCAGCCCGTCACTGACGGGCCAGAAGGGTAGCCCCTCTCCACTCTCTCATTTGCCAGACCCCATGTTGACCCTATAGTCTGGAAGTAATGTAACAGGACCAGCCGTAAGCAATTTATCCGTGAGGCCGTTTCCGGTTCTCGGAAAAATTGGATATGGCTGTGACATATCGAGGGCGCCGCTGACGCCGCCCATTTTTTTCTTGAGCAGAAACGAGCACCATTCCTTCAGGAGCATCTTGCTGTGAAAATCGTTGGCAATATATCGGTACACCCTCCTCTTCCGCAGGCGATATGTCGATTGCAGGAGCTGGCTTACAATCTGTGGTGGACGTGGACCCCTGATGCGCAGGAGCTCTACGAGTCGATTGACAGAGAGTTGTGGGAGCAGGTCAGCGGGAATCCAGTCAGGTTTTTGCGAACCGTGTCGCTGCAGCGTCTGCAGGACAGGTCTCAAGATCACGACTATCTGAAACATTACCACTCTGTGCTACAGCGATTCGATGCCTATATGGCGGAGGACGCGGAGACCTGGTTCAAGCGACATTTTCCGGGTAGACGGAATGAGATGATCGCCTACTTCAGTGCGGAGTTCGGCCTGCACGAGGCGCTGCCCATCTACAGCGGGGGACTGGGAATCCTCAGCGGCGATCATTGCAAGGAGGCAAGCGACATGGGCCTGCCTTTTGTCGGTGTCGGATTTCTGTACCCCCAGGGCTATTTCACCCAGCAGATCAACGCCAAAGGGGGACAGGAAGCGATTTATGAGAAGATCGACTTCTCTGAGGTCCCGGCCAGCCAAGCTCTGGACCCGGAGGGCAATCCGGTTGTCGTCCACGTCGATCTGCCTGGCCGAACCGTCTACGCCAAAGTATGGAAGATTCAGGTGGGCCGGGTTGTTCTCTATCTGATGGATACTGACGTAGAGCAGAATGCCCACCAGGACAGAGAACTCAGCGCAAGGCTTTACGGCGGCGACAGCGAAATGCGAATAAGCCAGGAATACGTATTGGGCATTGCAGGCGTGCGTACCTTGAGAGCCCTGGGTTACGAACCGACGGTCTGGCATATGAATGAAGGTCACAGCGCGTTTCTCAGTCTGGAACGCATAAGGGAGCTGGTGCAGGGCGGCATGGAGTTCGACGCTGCGGCAGAAGTCGTGCGCGCCGGCAATATATTCACAACTCACACGCCCGTGGCGGCCGGCCATGACGCCTTTCCCCTGGAACTGGTCGACAAGTTCTTCTGGCAATACTGGGGGCAAATGGGAATCGACCGGGAACGTTTCCTGTCACTGGCCCGACATGAGCATGGGTGGGGCGCAGAGTTCAGTATGACCGTACTGGCCTTTCGCTTAAGCGCCTATCACAACGGAGTGAGCGCGCTGCACGGGCAAGTTTCCAGGCGGATGTGGGGGCATCTCTGGCCGGGAACGCCTGAAGATCAGGTCCCGATCAGCCATATTACCAACGGCGTACACACGGAATCTTGGCTGGCCCCGGAGAAGCGAGCAGTGTATGAGCGCTATTTCAGCCCGGACTGGCTCGAGAGGGTCGACTGCCCTGACGCCTGGCGAAGGATTGAGCTCGTTCCTGACGAGGAGATTCGGTCGGCCCACCAGGAATGCAAAGAGAAGCTGGTCAGTTTTCTGCGCACGCGCCTAAAGAGTCAGCAGCTGCGCCATGGGGAGGGTCACTGGAAGCTTTCCAGGATAGACAACGTGTTTGATCCAAAGGCGCTGACGCTGGGATTCGCGCGCCGCTTTGCAACCTACAAGCGGGCAACGCTCATCTTCCATGACAAAGAGCGGCTCAGGCGGCTTCTGAACGACCCTCACCGCCCGGTGCAGATCGTCTTCGCCGGGAAAGCTCACCCGGCCGATGAGTATGGCAAGGCACTGATCGAACGCATTTACCGGTTGAGCCAGGAGAGGGGTTTCTTCGGCAAGATCGCAATCGTCGAAAACTATGACATAAACGTAGCCCGCCACCTGGTTGGCGGGGTCGACGTCTGGATGAATACGCCTCGCCGGCCGCTCGAAGCCAGCGGCACCAGCGGCCAGAAGGCGAGCATAAATGGGGCGCCAAACTTCAGCATTCTCGACGGGTGGTGGCGGGAAGGCTACAACGTCGAGAATGGCTGGGCGATCGGCGAAGAGCGGGAGTACAAGGATGAAGAGACACAGGACGAAGCCGATGCTCTGAGCCTCTATTCCATACTGGAAGAGGAGATCGTTCCAGAGTACTATGATCATCCGGCCGTGTGGACAGGACGCATGCGGAGAGCGATAGCGTCCTGCGGGCCGCAGTTCAGCATGCGCCGAATGCTAACGGAGTACACACGAACACTCTATGCCCCGGCAATGGACAGCAGCCGTGCATACCGCACTGACTTCGGGGCGTCGGCGCGCCAGCTGTCGCACTGGAAGCAACATATCCGGAACGAGTGGCAGACCGTTTTCGTGGCCGTACCGGAGCATCCTCCCGCGCAGGCAATGACTGGCGACTCGATAGAGATTGAGGCCCAGGTCTGGACGGGAAGGCTGTCGGCAAGCGACATCGCCGTCGAGCTGGTAACATTCGCTGCCGAGGATGGGGATGAGACCATGATGCCAGCCGCAGACCAACAGCAGCCGGTCGCTTTGCAGTCGCTTAGAATGCAAGCTGTCCAGCCCATCCCCCAGGAGGCCGGGCGCGATGCGCATGACAACAGTATCCGATATCGAGGCGTTTTTGTTCCGGAAGAAACTGGAAAGTATAGTTTTGGCGTACGAGCGCGACCCCACCACCCAGACCTAATCCATCCACTCGAATTAGGGTTGAGCTCCTGGGCCTAGCCGGCAGGCGGAGACCAGCAGCAGGCCGCACTACCAAGTGTTCGGAGGAGAGACGCAGAGCAAGGAGGCTCAGATGCGAATCATGATTGCCGGAGGTACAGGTCTGATTGGATCGGCCCTGGCGAATTCCCTGGTCGGCAGCGGGTTTGACGTTACAGTTCTGACAAGGTCGCCAGCACGTCATCAGCCCTTTGCGTCCGAAGGCGTAAAACTTCAAGAGTGGGACGGAGAAACGGCGGAAGGCTGGGGCCATCTCGTTTCCCAAGTCGATGCCATCGTTAATCTTGCCGGCGCAGGAATTGCCGACGGCCGCTGGACGACTTCTCGCAAAGAACAGATAAGAGAAAGTCGCGTCAGAGCCGGGCAGGCTCTCGTGACGGCAATACGTGATGCCGACACGGTCCCGAATGTATTGATTCAGTCGTCTGCGGTAGGGTACTACGGACCAACCGATGATCGAATCATGGACGAGCAAGCATCGCCCGGGACAGATTTCCTGGCGAGAGTCTGTGTCGACTGGGAATCTTCGACTGAGGCGGTTGCGTCAATGGGCGTACGGCGAGTCGTCATTCGAACAGGCGTCGTGCTCAGTGCAGAAGGCGGCGCCCTCCCCAGGATGACGCTGCCTTTCCGCCTGTTTGCCGGCGGACCCCTGGGCAGCGGCAAACAGTATTTCCCCTGGATCCACATCGCCGACGAGGTGGCCGCCATCCGTTTTCTCCTGGAAAGGGAACAGGCATCCGGCCCGTTTAACCTGGCGGCTCCCAACCCTCCGAGCAACAGAGAGTTTGTGCGCGACCTGGGCCGGGTGATGGGAAGGCCCTCCCTGATGCCGACACCATCATTTGCACTGCGGTTACTCTTCGGCGAGATGTCAACAGTTCTGCTGGATGGTCAACGGGCTGTTCCATCCCGATTGCAGGAGGCCGGCTACGAGTTCATTTTCCCTGAACCCGTTGCCGCGTTGCGCGATTTATTGTAAAATGCGGCTTGCGGAGGGGCTTCGACACTAAGGACAGGATTCCTGTGTGAACATTCGAAGGTGACAAGCCTCTTTACCGGGCCATTCATTCAGTTGACTTTGTAGGCTAAACCGAAGGGCTGAGGCGTCGGAAAGGGTACAAGGTCTACAGGAGAACCTGGCAATGGGTTCAAGTACCGCGAGTTCTTCCAGTCCCTCCTCCTCTTTTGCTCTCTGGGCCGGCGTCGCTTTCAGCGCATTTTTTACTCTCCTAATCTGGGCGCTGGGCAATCGTCTGGCCGGCATAGAGCTATTGCCGGACACCGGCTACTCCTGGTACTACTGGAAACTACCTGCCCCAACATTTTGGACGCGCGCCAGCTCATGGGGATTCTACCTTGCCCACCAACTGGCAATCTGGGCGATTCTCTACTATGCTCAGTTCGTCCTCAAACCTCGCTATGTGAAGGGGTTACACAGAGTCAATGTCTTGGCTCTGGCTGCCAACGCCTTCTTCATTTTCCTGCACCTGATACAGACGCACGTCTGGTATGACGGGCTTGCCCAGGATACAACGGTATCCAGCAGCCAGGGCTCCGTCATCGTTTTGCTCGTTTGGGTCCTGTTGATGGAAAACAACCGGCGGGGCCAGTTCTTTGGCCGGCCGGCCCCAATCTCAAAAGAGGTCGTCCGCTTTGCCCGCACGTACCACGGGTATTTTTTCGCCTGGGCGATCATCTACACCTTCTGGTTTCATCCCATGGTATCCACTTCCGGTCACCTGATCGGATTCTTTTACATGTTCCTTCTTCTGCTCCAGGGCAGTCTCTTCTATACACGCGTCCACACGAATCGATGGTGGACATTCACCCTCGAGCTGACCGTTCTGGTCCATGGCACTCTCGTTGCCGTAATGCAGGGGAACGGCCTCTGGCCGATGTTCCTATTCGGGTTCGCGGGCATCTTCGTTGTTACGCAGATGTATGGGCTGGGTTTGTCACTGCCGGTTCGCCTGCTCATACTGGGTGCATTCGCGGGCTCTGCCATTTTTGTGTACGGCAACCTGGGCTGGGACAGGCTCAACGAAGTCGTGCGCATTCCTCTCATCGAGTATGTTTCCATGTTTGTCCTGGCAGGTCTGTTCTGGACCGGACTGAGGATCGCGCGGACGGTCAAGCAGTTGCGACAGGCGTAAAGGGGGCAAACAGTTCCCAATTGGAGTCTAAAACATGAGCGATCTCAGGCCGGACCTGCCGGGCGCTGAAGACAGTACCGACTGCCATAAGGACTCTCCCAGACCTGAGGCTACGCTTCACAAGTGGCAGATCTGGCTGCTGGCTTCCCGACCCAAGACGCTGCCGGCTGCGATCGCGCCGGTGGTGGTTGGGACCTCTCTCGCCTGGGCTGACGGGCAGTTCTCTCTTGCGCCTGCGCTGGCGGCTGCGGCCGGCGCTCTCTTACTGCAGATTCTCTCCAATTTCGCCAACGATTACTTTGATTTTGCAAAAGGCGCAGATACGCGAGAACGCGTGGGCCCCACGCGAGTCATGGCGGCCGGTCTCCTTTCCGGACGGGAACTACGCCTTGGCATGGCAGCAGTTATCGGCCTGGCGATTGTGGACGGCATCTATCTGATCCTGGTTGGCGGCTGGCCAATCCTGGCTATAGGCGCGGCGTCCATTCTGGCCGCCCTGCTTTACACGGGAGGCCCACTCCCCTTCGGCTACCGCGGGCTGGGAGATCTGTTTGTCTTCATCTTTTTCGGGCTTACCGCCGTTTGTGGAACGTACTATGTGCAGGCCGGAACAGTTTCTCCAGTTGTTTTCGTCGCCGCTGCGCCAGTTGGCTTTCTGATCACGGCCATCCTCGTCGTCAACAACCTGCGCGACATAGAGACCGATGCCAAGGCAGGCAAGCGTACGCTGGCAGTGGTTATCGGTTACAAAAATACGCGCCGCCAATACCTTGTGTTGCTAATCCTGGCCTACTCCGCCACGCTCCTCCTCTGGCAGAGATTCGGTCAGGGCCCTGCAGTTCTATTGCCTCTTCTCAGTCTGCCGCTCGCCGTCCGGAGGGCCTCTTCCATCTATTCCGCCAAGGGGAAGGAGCTCAATTCGGTGCTGGCGGCGACCGCCCAGTTGGCTCTACAGTTCAGCCTGCTGCTTTCGGTTGGAATACTCCTCTGAAGATGGCGGACTTCGAGGTCATTTTCGTAGGCACCGGGCACAACTCACTTGTGTGCGCAGGATATCTGGCAAAGGCAGGCTACCGGGTTGGGATGTTTGAGCGCCGCCCCGTCGTTGGGGGGGCTGTCGCCACGCAAGAGATCATCCCCGGGTATCACTTTGACCTGGGGGGCAGCGCGCACATCCTGATAAACCACACTTCGATAGTTCAAGACCTGTCCCTGGAACGGTTCGGCCTCGACTATATAGAGCTGGATCCCCTCTTTTTCGCCCCCTTTCCCGATGGAAATCGGCTATTTTTCTGGAAAGAGATTGATCGTACCTGCGACAGCATTGCCGGCGTCTCCAGCGAAGACGCAGAAAACTACCATCGCTTCATCAACGACTGGACGCCGATGGCCGAGGCCATGGTGGAGTCGTTTCTGCTGGCCCCGACTCCTCTCAATGTGGCAAAAACCCTGGCTTTCCGGAGCAAAGTGCATAGGGACCTGCGGCGCCGTCTGCCGGCAGTTCTCGGCAGTTACGGCCAACTACTCCGCAAGTCTTTCGTCTCGCCCCACGTTCAGGCCGTCATCGGCTGGATGGCGGCGCAGTCCGGCCCTCCGCCGCACGGGCGAGTCAGCGCCCCTTTCGCCCTCTGGCACCCCATGTATCACCGTTCCGGAGTCAAAAGGCCCAGGGGCGGTTCGGGCATGCTGACGAAGGCGCTGGCGCGCATGATTACGTCTCATGGCGGTACGATTGCTACCGACGCGTCGGTCGACAGGATAGTCGTGGAAAGTGGAAGAGCGGTTGGGGTTCGGACGGAAAGCGGGGAGACATACAGCGCCAGCCGCGCCGTCGTTTCAGGCGCCCATATCCACATGACGCTCAAGATTCTGGGCGACCAGGTCCCCTCGTCGCGCGTGGCATCGGCGAAGAGATCAAGGGTCGGAAACGGGTTCGGCATGATGGTGCGGTTTGCGATGAGTGAACTGCCCGACTATGGCGACACCGGAGGATTGGGCAATGAGACTCCCCGTCCGGAACACAGGGCCTTGCAGTTTATCTGTCCAGACCTGGACTATCTTGAACGCGCCTACCGAGACTATCTTTCCGGCCGTCCAGCCGCGGACCCGGCGCTGATCGCCATGACATTTTCCGCCGTCGACCCGTCACTTGCGCCGCCGGGCAAACACGTTCTCTTTCTGTGGGGACAGTACTTCCCGTATGAACTGGCCACGGGCGAGAGCTGGGACGAGATGGGCGACAGGGTGGCGGACCGGATGCTGGCCATACTGGCGGACTACGCTCCCAACGTAGCTTCGTCCGTCGTCGGCAGGCTTGTGCAGACGCCAAAGTGGCTGGAAAGGGAGTTGGGACTGCTGCGAGGGAACGTCATGCACCTCGAAATGTCGGTCGACCAGATGTTTACATTGAGACCGTCGCTGCGCATGAGCGACTATCGAGGACCGACCAAAGGTCTTTATCTGACGGGGGCCAGTATGCATCCGGGAGGGGGAATCATGGGTGCAGCGGGCAGGAACGCAGCCACTGTTCTCTTGTATGACCTGAGCCGCAAGCCACGTATTTTCGGCCGGTAGCCGGGCGGCGTTTTTCTCTTATTTCACTTGGGTTGAAATCGCCAATGTCCAATTCATTGTGATCATGCGATCGAGGTGATAGAATCTGCGCATGGGCTCCCATGGGAAATCCGAATCGGCACGCACGATAATCTATCGTACGCGCAGCAGCGGCGAGGACGCCGTTGGATATGTGTGCGGCGAAGAGATTTTCCGCCTACGCTGGGGAACGGGTGTTGGCATAGGGCGATATGAACGCGATAGTGACGGCTGGCGAATTTTTCGTAAGACGCGATTCGATGAGAAGGAGCTGGGTCGCATCACGATTGAAGGCGTCATCCATAGTCATGGCCTCTTCGAAGGAGGAAGCCTGGGCTGGCTTGAGTCGGATGGTACGGTAGTCCGGGGCGGTCTTATTTTTGCGGAGGAGGAAGTTGGCCGGGTTGACGGTCCACAGCCGCTCACGGCAGCGGCTGCTCTGCTCTTGATATTCGTTCCCGACGAAGATGAAATGAGTAGAGAGATTGAGCGGCGGGGCTGACATTTCGGTTGGGATCTGGCGCTGAGATGATAGTAAGGGCGGGGTGAAAGGCTGCAATTGATCAAGGTCCAGACTGAACGCCTGACTTTCGGAGTCCGCACGTCGGGAAGCGCCGACGGAGTCCCTCTCCTCTTGCTTCACGGCTCACATGCGACCAGCCGCTGGTGGGAACCATTTTTTGCCATCCTCCCGGATTCCATACGGGCGATAGCGCCTGATCTGAGAGGCTGCGGCCAGAGCACACACTCAGAGAGCGGATACGGGGTCGAGGAGCAGGCTGAAGATGTCGCCGAGCTGGTCCAGGCACTCTCACTGTCTGATTTCGACCTTGCAGGTCACGGCAGCGGGGGAGCCATCGCCATCGAATACGCCCTGCGCCACGGCCAGCAGCTGCACAGCCTGATTCTTGTTGACAGCGTGCCGATTGAAGGGGCTTTCACGCCGCTGCAAGGGCTGCAGCTACTCTCCCAAATGCGCGACGATCGCGCCCTCCTGAGTCAAGCCCTGTCTGCACTCCTTCCCACTGCTCCCCCTCCCACCATGACTGAACAGGAATTCGATAGTTTTTTCGAGCAGCTGGTTGACGACGCCGCCGCAATGGCGCCGGCGGCCTTTACGGCAGTAGCGGAGGCGCTGGGGCGCTGGAATCGCCAGGAGGAGGCGCACAGGCTGACGCTGCCCACACTCCTGTTGCTCGGAACGGAAGACATAGTGGTCGAAAGGGATGCCGCCACACGTTCCCTTCTCGCCATTCCCGGAGCGGCCAACCTTGAGATCCTGAGAGGCACCGGCCACAGTCCCATGATTGAGTCACCTGTTGTCCTGGCCGAGAGGATAATCGAGTTCATCACTGAAGATTTCGAGAGCTTTGAGGAGGCCAAGGACTACGCGCAAGAGAATTCGACTGCGGCGGAAGAAGGGATGGGGACCGAGCGGGACCGGCTTGCCGAAAACGACCATCTTGCAGATGGGAGTAGTGACGGGGTCGACTCATGAGCAATGAGAGTCAGGAGGAGCTGCGAGCCCACTGGGACGAGCGCTACCGCAGTGGACAGACGCCCTGGGATACCGGCATAACTCCGCCGGAGGTCCAAGCCTTTTGGGAAGAGCAGCCTCCGCCTGCTGCGGGCGCTTATGCCCTCGATATTGGCTGCGGTACAGGGTTGAATACGCTCTTCCTGGCGAGGCTTGGACTATGCGCAATCGGATTTGATCTCTCCGGGCAGGCACTGCGCCTGGCGCAAATGAGGCTGAAGGCCAGGGGCCGCCAAGATCGACACAGGCCGGGGGGCAAGGCGGTTTTCGTGCAGGCGGACGTCAGCAGGTTGCCGGTAGACGGGCTGGGAGCGGCATACGCTTTGGACATTGGCTGTCTGCACAGTCTTCCCGACCAGCTTCGCCCCGCGTACGCCGAAGGCGTCCACCGCGGGTTGAAGAGCGGAGGCTACTTCCATCTCTACGTGTTTGACAGAAATGACTCAGACGGTCCCGGCGCCCGAGGAATGTACGAGGGCGAGGCGGCTGCTCTCTTTGAGGGCAAACTGGAAATTGTATCGGAAGTAGCGGGCGTTTCGTCTAACTCGGTCTCAAGACCTTCGCGCTGGATTCTTCTACGAAAAAACAGATGAATTCCAGCACTGATCACGGGCACTCTGCCCGCGTAACCGGGGCGGACCCTCCCCCGTCATCCGGCTGCGGGATTTCGGGACTGAAGGAGGTGTTTGTATCGATCAGGGGCGGTCTGTCAAATATGCCCTTGAGCTCCTCGGCGATGTAGTCCCAGTTCACGATGAAAACTGACATGTCCTGCCGCCAGCCGGCCCTCATGGCGTCAGGTGGTTTCAGCACCAGTCCCTTAACATCCGCCTCCCCCAGGGACAGACCAAAGCGGGCGTATTTCAACGTGTCCCATTTGCTCACATCGGTGTAGACCGAGTACCGCAGGGCGTCATACAGGTCCAGGGCCTTCGGCAGAAGATTCTGCTCTGCGAGTTGCTTCCTTAAGGCCCACACGACCCGCTGCTGCCGCCGCGCGCGCTCCAGGTCGCCACCGCCGGACCGGCGGCTGCGTACATAGCTGAGAGCTTGTTCACCAGTCAGAATGTGCTCACCGGGCGGCAGGTTCAGATAGATGCCCTCTTCCGGATAGACCTCATACAGATAGCAGTCCACGTGGATTTTGAGTCCGTCCAGGGCATCGATGAGGTCTACAAAACCTGTAAAGCTAAACCTGATGTAGTTGTCAATCGTAATTCCCAGACGATCTTCCAGGATCCTGATCAACAGCCTGGGGCCGCCGCCGCCGGGCGCGTCCATCTCTCCCAGATAGTCGATCACATTGATCCGGTTGGAGAGATGGCCGGGAATCGGGTCGATGTACATATCGCGAGGGAATGAGACGATGGCCGCCTCGCCGAGGTCGGGGTTCATCATCAGCAGAATTATGACGTCCGTCCGCCAGTTAGGCTGATCCGGCCGCTGATCGCTGCCCAAGATCAGGACGTTTGTGGTTCTATCCAGATCGGTTATTACCGGAGTCGGATGCGGAGTTGGGGTGGCGGTGGGAGTGACAGTCGGGACGGGGGACGCGGTTGGCGTCGTCGTAGGGGTATCCTGCGCGGATGCCTGTTGTCCTTGTTCTTGCGGTAGGGAAACAGAACCGTTTTGCCCGGGAGAACCACTACCGGCTGGAGGCCCGTCCGACAGAGCTTCACGCGGATGGGAGGTTTCAACCTGTTCGGCCCCTGCCGAGTCGCCTTCGTTGTTGACAATGAAAAAGCTGAGCAGGATTGCACTGCCAAGGATGAGCAGCAGGTAAGGCCGTACGAACGCGGGCAAACCCCTGCGGACCGAATTTCGCGTCTGTCTCAGGGGTGCTGGAAGGTTACGCCGCAGGCTCATAACTGAAGATTTCGTCGGAGTAACGGGACGGACTGCAAGTCAGGTCAGGCCATTTGGCTATACTTCCAGGTCAAGCAAGATTCGACGAAGTATGTCCATGGCCCGATTCCCTACCCAGGCATTTGTCAGGCGGTCCGCTCCACCAAATGGAAAGCGAGCCACTTCGGTGCGGTCAGGACCGGCGCAGCCTATCCAGGTTTCGCCACCCTGATTGGAATGGAAGGTCTCATCCGGGCGGCCGCTGGTGATAACGGCCAGACCGTGGGACACATTGCACTCCTCCCGCAAGCGCAAGGCCAGATCGAGAGCAACTTCACTCGCCGGGGGTTTATCAAGCAGCTGCCGAAGGGAGGCTGTGTCCTGATCGGCTTCGAAGATGCGGACTACGTCTTCGGGGTTGAATCCGTTCTTCATCCGGTCGGCGATTGCCCCTCCAGACAACGTCTCCACCAGCGCGACGCTGGCGTCAGCCTTTTGCAGCAACCGGGCCAGGACAGACTCAACTGTTTCTTCAGGGGTTGTGCTGTAGATGTAACTGCCGATAACGGCACGCACTCTCTCCTCCATCCGGTCGAGAAGCTCCTCGGCTTCCTCGGCGCTTGCGGCCCTGGCAGCAATGCGAACGTCGGCCTGGCCCAGGTGCGCGGCCAGGCCCATGGTCGGGTTGGTACTGTCCATCAGATGGCCCAGTTCTGCATCAAGGCTGCTTTCACCTATGCCGACAGTTCGCAGGATTCTGCGGCGAATGACACCGACGCCTCCCGTCAGGTCTTGCAGGAAAGGCAGAACGAGATCGGTCATCATTCGTTTCATTTCACGGGGAACGCCCGGCATGGCGATGATCCTGCCACCCAGCCCATGGCGTCGATCAAAGGTGATAAATCCCGGCGCGGTACCAACAGGGTTCTCCAGAACGGTGGCCGCTTCGGGAATCTGTGCCTGGCGCAGATTATTTTCGCTCATGCGCCGGTAGCCCCAACGGGCGAACCGCTCCCTCAGGCTTTCTTCGATGTCGGGATGACGTTCCAGCGGACAGCCGGTGGCATTGGCGATGGCGTCGCGCGTGATGTCGTCGGCGGTCGGACCCAGTCCGCCGGTCACCAGGACCACATCGCTGCGGCCCAAGGCCTGTTCCAACACGCCGCGCAGTCGCGGCTCGTTGTCGCCCACGGTGGTCTTGTAGTAAAGGTTGACGCCAATCTCCCTGAGCTGCTGGGCAATCCAGGCGGCGTTGGTGTCAACAATGTCACCGAGCAGGATCTCTGTTCCGGAAGTGACGAGTTCGGCTGAAACGCTCTTTGCGTCAGTCATGATCTTTTTCTCTACGTGACCCTGCCCATGCTTGAATGCGCTCTCAAGTCCTTCTTCGGTATTCTGCACCGCTAATTCGAGCTACAGCATGAGAGCGGCCTGCCCTCTAATGCTACTGACGCGGCTCGCCAGCGCGCTATTTCCTTCACGGCTGAAGCGGTCTTCCAGAGTTTTCAATGCTTCCACGAACTCCTGCGAGAGCTGCGATCGATTGTCCTGGAGCAACCGTCGCATCGTACCCTCGTCGGGGGCCGACAGAAGGCGATTGAGGAGTCTCATTTCCGGCGGCATCTGTTCTTCCAGAATCGCAACCGCCTTCTCGTAAATTGTACGCAACCTCTGCACCGCGAATGTCGCCTTGTTCTGCTCGGCCTGCCTGATATTGGAGGCCAGTACGGCGAGAAACATCTCATTGATCTGATCGGCGTTTTCCTTCAGGGCGGCGTCGGTATCGGGGGCCTGCAGCACTTCCTGTAGAACAGCCTGCACTTGCTGTGCCGCCATCTGCTGGCTCTGACTGCGCTGCTCACCAATCTCTACAGTTCGATCGCGAATGGCGATCAGCGCGGAGCGCTCTTCCGGGTCGGTAGAATTCTCGAGGCGGTCGGCAAGTCCGAGAAGGAACTGATAGTCGGTGAGCGCGGCCGCCGCGTTCAGGACGGCGGTCGCAACGGCCTCGCCATTCTCGCCTTCTTTCCAAAAGTCCAACAGCTGGGAAAGCAGCTCTTCGCGCGTGGTTTTGGGACCGATTCGCGACAACGCGTCCTGGACCCGTTCTTCCAGAGCTTTCAGTTCCTGTCCGGCATCCGTGGATTCAAGTAGAGAGCTACGCAGCTTTAGCAGCGCTTCATGCTGCTCTGACTGACCCTCAGCGGCCACGGCATTTATCACCTGGCCGAGGAGGACAAAGAAGCTCGAATCGATCAGCGATTTGTTTCGATCTGCAACCAACTGCATGGCGCTTTGGTCGCTGCCCAGTCGGACGAGATTGCCGATCAGCTCAGATTGCTCGCGGCGGCGGCGCAGCATCTCCGGTGTGACACCTTCGAAGCCCCACATCTTTTCGATCAGAGAGTCCCATTCAAAGAATTGCTGCGCCTGGAACATATAGCCTTTACGCTGATCGGACGGGAGCCGGGCCATCAACGCCTGGCTCATCTCGCCAATCATCTTTTGCGTTTGCATGTCGTCCAGTCTCGCCTGGCCCGGAACGATAACGCCAAGGAACTCGTGCTCCGGATCGTGGACCATGAGCGGCACACTGAGTGGGCCGCCTGCACCGCAGGCATTGCAGACCGCGGTATTGATCTGCCCCCCCAAGACCAGTCCTTTGAGTTCAGGGTTTGCCCCCACGTCAACGATCGAAAAGACGGCGGCCGTGTATGTCGCCCCGCAACTGGGGCAGGTGACCTGCGCGCCGGTCGGGGGGAAGAGCAGATCGATTTCAGGCTGCTGAGTGGGTGCGCCGTCCGCTCCGCCGGAAGGCGGAGCTGTCGCCGATGCTTCATTTTCCCTACCGGCCGCCTGATCGTCGGGCGCGGTCGCTGCGGGATCCGCTTCAGGGTGATCTTGCTCGTCGCGCCTGGAAGTGGAAAAGCCCTTGGGAAGTTCAATTCCGCCCGGTGATTGAGAGGGAGTCGGGGTGCCCGGTGTCCAGATTTCACTCATAATTGTCAGTCCAGTTCCTCATGAAAACTCAGCTTTGCCTGTAGTGTTTCCTTCACCAGAGCAGCTAATCCCCAGCGCCGCTTTGTCAGGGCGTCAACGTGCCATGCCTGGTGCGTTGAACTCGCCGCCAGCCGGCGCCGTTGCGGGTCAGACAGATGCGGCTCGCTCGCCAATACGCCCAGCGGTGACAAGACGCCGGCTACAGTCGCCGCCAATTCGGCGAATTCCCGCACTTCCCGTTTCGGCTCGGGGCCAGGGCTTTCCACGGCCTGAGCAAGAGCCGCCCCCAGAGGGAGAAGTGCGGAAAGCTGGTCCGACTCGACCAGGTACTTTGCCACAGGCAAGACCTGATCGAGCGTCGTCAGCACCAGTCTGCCGTCAAGCTGAATGGCCAAGCTCAGGGCCTTGGCGAAACCAAGGGCGGCAGCCGTATGCTCCTTGCGGCGGATATGGAGAAAGCCGTCCACGCGAAAAGATTGGACCAAGGCCTCGCCGTCCCCGATCGCGAGGAATGTCTCCTGGGCCAGCCGGTTGTGGCCAAATGCCCGGTCAAGCTGGCCGCGCGACTCTTCCAACGCCGCCAGCTGTGCCTGCGCACGTCCGTAGCCTGCAGGATCGCCGGCGTCAGCAGCGCATTCAGCCGCACGGGCAAAGCGGCTCGCAGCGGAGTCCAACTCGCCCTCTTTGAGAAAGGCGGCCCCGTCCTCCAGCATGCGCTGCACTGCGTCTGACGGCAGCAGGGGATGCGGTCCGCCAGAGGTCGGCGATGCTATTTGTTTGTCCAACTGAGAATCGAATGTCAACTTAGTGAATTCTATCGAATCTAATGCAATTGGCCTATTCTGTTTGCGAGCGCGCGTTGAAGGGGCGTAGGGTACAATGGCGCCCTTTTTCACTCTTTCAGTTCTACGGCTTGCAAGAGTTCCTGCTCCGACAGGATCGGTACGCTTAACTGCCGGGCTTTTTCCAGTTTGCTGCCGGCCTTTTCGCCGGCCAGCAGAAAGTCGGTCTTCGAACTGACGCTGCCGGTGACTTTCCCGCCGCCGGCCTCGATGCGCTCTTTGGCTGCGGCCCGGCTGAGCGTTGGGAGCGTGCCTGTAATCACGAAAGTCTTTCCCAAATAGGGCGAGACCGCCGCATCATCCCGCCGGTCCCGGTCCGGCATTGTCAGGTCGACACCCTGATCGGCGAACGACTGTAACAGCGCCCGGTTGGGCTCCAGGCTAAAGTAGGAGACGATTGCCTCTGCGATCTTGGGACCAATTCCTTCGATCTCACTCAGCGTTTCCAAGTCCGCCGACATGAGGTCCTGGAGCGAATTATAGTTGGCCATCACCAGCTCCGCTACCACGGACCCGACAAAGCGAATCCCCAATGCAGTCAAAAGGCGCGCAGCTCCGCGGGCCTTGCTCTCTTCGACAGAGCGTCGCAGGTTTTCAATCCGCTTTTCCCCGTAGCCTTCGATCTTTTCGATCTCTTCCCACGGCAGACGGTAAATGTCGGCAAGCGTCCTAACTCGGCCCTCTTCGACGAACAGCTCTGCCTGTTTGGATCCGAAGCCAACAATGTCCATGGCGCCCCTGGACACGAAGTATTCCACCTTACGCACAAGCTGGTCCGGGCAGGCGTTATTGACGCAGTAGGTTGCCGCTTCTTCCGGGGGACGCTCCAGGCGTTCAGAGCAGGACGGGCACCCTTCAGGCATTTTCCAGGTCCGTTCGGCGCCGTCGCGAAGCTCCCTGATGGGGCGCAAAACCTTGGGAATGACATCTCCGGCCCGCTTGACCAGGACGGTATCGCCGATCCGTATGTCCAGCTCCTCGATGTAGTCGGCGTTGTGAAGCGTTGCGGCTTGGACGGTAACGCCGCCGATGGGTACCGGCTCCAGGACAGCGTTGGGCGTGACTGCGCCGGTGCGGCCTACTTTGACGCCGATGTCCAGCAACCTGGTTGTCGCTTCCTCACCACCCGTCTTGAAGGCGACAGCCCAGCGAGGGTCCTTGCCGGTAAAGCCCAGCTGCTCCTGCTGGGCCAGCAGATCTACCTTGACGACCATGCCGTCGAGCTCGTACGGCAATCTCGTTCTGAGTTCGTGCCAGCTGCCGACGAACCGGATCAAGTCTTCCCACTCGTCGTCGCCGAAGCGTTTCGACTCGTCACAGACCGGGAAGCCATAGGTCCGCAGCCGTTTCAGTGATTCCCAGTGCGAAGCGGGACGATCTTCCGAGCCGTCCTGGACAAAGATCTGATAGGTCCAGAGCTTCAGCGGGCGCCCGGCACTGATACTGCTGTCCAGCAAGCGAAGCGATCCGGCAGCGAAATTACGAGGATTGGCGTAGGTCTGCTCGCCTTTCCCGGCCTGCTCCCGATTGAATGAGAGAAAATCGTTCTCCTCGACATAGACTTCCCCGCGCAGGATCAGGCGCTGGGGGGGGCGGATTTCTCCATGACCATTTGCCGCCGGCAGGGGAATCCGGAGGGGCAGCTGATGGACAGTTCGCAGATTGGGCGTTATATCTTCCCCGACTTCCCCGTCGCCGCGCGTCGCGCCGAGGGTGAATCGACCATCTTCGAACTGCAGGACGACGGTCAGACCGTCAAATTTGGGTTCAACCACATAGCCGAGGCGGCTGTGTTCTTCCTCCGGGAGCAGGCGCAGGAGGCGTTCACGCCAGCGGTGGAGGTCCTCCTCGCCGAAGGCGTTCGCCAGGCTGAGAACAGGGACGTGGTGCCGCACTTTTGTGAATCGGTCAGCGACGGCGCCGCCGACGCGAACGGTGGGACTGTTGGGGTCTCTCAGCTCGGGGCACCGCTCTTCAAGCGATTGGAGCTCGCGAAACAGGGAGTCGAATTCGGCGTCGCTGATCTCAGGTTTGTCGAGGACGTAATAGCGGTACTGATGATGCGAAATGGCGTTCCGCAGTTTCTCAATCTTCGCGGCCAGGGGATCCATTGCGGGGGTGTCAATTCGTGAAGCTCTGGTCATGGGACATCAACGACGAAGAATTCAGAGGCACTCCATCCAACCAGAGGATTCCCTTCCTCGTCAACCATGCCGGTCACTCGCATCCGGTACCACAGATAGCCGTCGCTCGGTACCGGGTATTCGGCGTGTTGAGAGTCAGGGTCGGCGTCCAAAACGACCATCGTCGTTCCCTCGGCAATGATTTCGACGAGATCGCCAGCAAGGCCCGGTTGGGCACGCAGCTTTACGCCCTGGCCTTCAGTTTCACCGACAATCACGTTGGAATTTACAGGCAGCAACATGGGAGTGGGCGTGGGTTCGGGACCGGGCGTGCTGGTTGGCGGCGCCGCGGTGGGTTCCTCGGCCACGACCTGTTGCACAGAAGGCTCGCTCGGCGTTTCCGTGCTACTTTCCTGCGATCCTGTCAACCGCGAAACGCCCAGCCACACAAGCGCTGCGATCAGGACCAGGGCAGTTCCGCCAAGGACCCAGACCGGCCCGGTCCGCCCAAGTTTCCGGGTGGGCGGGGGCGCGGCCGCGACCTCGGCGGCGGGCGTCTCATCGAAGAAGTCGTATTCGGTTTCCGGGTGGGGCTCTTCCGTCGACCCGGAATCCGGCGCTATGTTCACCCAGTCGGTGTCTGCAACCGAAGTATCCTGCGGGCCGACATCCTGTCGATCGAAGCCGCTTTCGAAAGTCTCATCCGGTTTCATCTCGTCGAATGCAGGCGCACCGGCAGAGAATTCGATTTCAGGCGGTGCGTGTACGGTTTCCGGTGACTCGCGCGGCTGAGCGGTCTCATAGTGTTCATCCGGCTCGCCGCCCGACGCGAAGACCGGCTCGTCAAGGTCCGTCTGGTCAGTGCCCGACTTTTCAGTGCCGGGTACATCAGATTCGGAATCCAGCGGAGATTCCGGAACCGGTTCCACGGGATGACCCGGCGCCGGGAGAGTAGCTGGGTACGGGTTATCGTCCGGGCTTGATTCTGCCGGATTTTGCGCGGGCTCCTCTGCATCCGACGAAAAGACCGGCTCGTCGAAATCAGTTTCGCTGTCCGGACGCCTGGTGTCATCAATCACTTTAGGCTCCTCCCGGATTTGTTTCGTTTCAGCAGTGCAAGCAGTTCATCCAAAGGCGTGGCATTGAGGATGTCTTGCGGGCGCAGCCAAGCCCGCCGAGCCGTGTGTACCCCGTAGCGCAAAAGATCCAACTGGCCGATGCTGTGCGCGTCACTGTTAATGACAAGGGAACAGCCGAGGCCAGACGCCAGGCGCGCGTGCTCGGCGGAAAGGTCCAGCCGTTCGGGATTGGCGTTGATCTCGACCGCAGTCCCCGTGTCGGCACAGGCGCTCAGTATCTTTTCCAAGTCGATATCCGAAGGGGAGCGCCGGCCCAAAAGCCTGCCGGTAGGGTGGCCCAGTATGTCAACAAAGGGGTTATGGACGGCCTTCAAGCAGCGATCCGTGATTCGCCGGCGGTCTTGCCGCAAGCCACTGTGGATGCTGGCAACGACCACGTCCAGCGCGGCCAGGACGTCATCGGGCAGACCCAATTCGCCGTCGCCCAACACCTCGACCTCAGTGCCCTGTATCAGCCTGAAGTCGATACCCTTGGCGGCATAGCCGTCGTTGACGGCATCGATCTCCCGACGCTGTTCAAGGAGCGCCTCTGCGTCAACGCCGCGGGTAACTCCCAGGCCAACGCTATGATCGGTAACCGCCCAGTACCGAAAGCCTCTGCTGCGGGCGGCTTCGGCCATCTCGGCGACGGTAGATTTCCCGTCGCTCCAGGTTGTATGGCCGTGAATTTCGCCCTGTATGTCCCCGTGAGAAACCAGTCCGGGAAGCGAGCGGTTCAGCGCAGCTTCTATCTCGCCGCCGCCTTCGCGCAGCTCCGGCGGCACCCACTGCAATCCGACGAACTCGTACAGCGACTCTTCACTGTCGAAGAAGCGTTGCTCAGCGCCAGCCGCGGAATCAGTGAGGGACCCATTGCCGGAGACGGGCCTCGCCGCCAAGGCGTCGAGCCCGTTTTCGCCCAACTGCCAGCCCATGTTCTGCGCTCTCTCGTCGAGGGCCGCCAAATGTTCAGGGCTGCCGGTTGCGCGGCAAAGGGCCGTTCCCCAATGACTCTTTTCAACCACTTTCAGAGTCGCCGGGGGCCCATCGACGAGCGACACGGTCACCGCGTCAGGGCGGCGTTGAACGACGTCCGCCACTTGCGGTAGACTCATGAACGCCTGCAGCGTCTGTTCGGCGAGGCCGGAGACAGCCAGAAGTTTGATTTCGCCGGTTGTCTCGCGCCAACGACGCAAGCTTCCGACGACGGAGATACGCTCAACTATGCCTTCGCCACACACTGCTTGCAACTCTGTCAAAAGGCCTTCCGCAAGCGGCCGAGAACTGCCTATCGGGGTTCTATCATCAGACTGGCTGCTGAGCAGCTCGATACTCTTCAGGATGCGCTTTTCGGTCTTGGCTCCAAAGCCCTTGAGGCCCCTTAATCTACCTTCCTCCGCATACTGTTTCAGCGTTTCAACAGTGGTTATGTCCAGCTCCTGCCAGAGGCGGCGCACAGTCTTGGGACCCACATCGGGCACCTTCAACATCGCCACAACGCCTTCGGGCACCTGCCCGGCGAGCTCATCAAAGTACGGCAGCGAGCCGGTGTCGAGGAGCGTCTGAATTTTTTCGGCTATCGCCTCCCCGACCCTGGGAAGATCCCGAAGAGCGCCAGCGGAGGCAACTTCATTGAGGTCCTTTTCGAGTCCATCGATGGTCCGGGCCGCATTGGTATAGGCGAGCACGACAAAACGGCTCTCACCCAGAATCTGCAACAGGTCGCCGGTGGCCTTGAACACAGCGGCCACCTGCTTGTTGGTCATCCGGGGTCGTTTCGTAGCTTCGACCACTGTCTCAGCCCCCTGAAGAAGTCGTAGGGAATCGTATCGAAAGTCGCAACATTCAGGTTACACTGATCATCTGGATCAGCGCAAATGAATTATATAATACACCCGGCCCGGAAGCTCCGTGTTGACGACGTTCGCACATTCCCGCCCTGGCTAGTAGAATGGCCGCAAGGCGGTCACCCCAGTTGAACTTACCCTTTGTCGTACCCGCAAACCAAGCGGCGCGCCGCTAATTCGAATTCAGAGCACCGCAGGGAGGAGGCGTCTTGGCTACGATACGTTTGAGCAAGGTTTCCAAAGAGTTCGGGACACCAGGCGGGCTTGCTCGCGGCAGGGCCATTCCCTGGATGGGCAGGTCCGGCCCGGAGGCGCGGGAGGGGGAAGGCGATGGCGATGAACTTGAAGGCGTTCAAGCGCTTGACCGGGTCGACCTGACGGTGCCCGACGGGCGCACAATGGCCGTCCTGGGGCCATCCGGCTGCGGAAAGAGTACGCTCCTGCGGGTCATCTCCGGACTGGAAGCCGACTACAGCGGTGACCTTTACTACGACGACCAAGACATGAATGACGTGCCGCCCAGAGATCGCTACATCGGCATGGTCTTTCAGAATTACGCGCTCTACCCCCACTTTGAGGGCCACGGCAATCTGTCCTTCTTTTTTCGGCTGCGCAAGGCTCCGGACGAGGAGACGGAGGAACGGATACGGGTCACTTCGGAAATCATGGGGATCGGCTTCAACTCGTTGCTGCAGCGCAAGCCCGGCACTTTGTCGGGAGGGCAGCAGCAGCGCGTGGCGATCGCAAGGGCTATCGTGCGCAGGCCGCGGGTCTTTCTGTTCGACGAGCCTCTTTCCAATCTGGACGCCAAATTGCGATCGCAGACACGGGTTGAAATCAAGCGGCTCTTGAACAGGTTCTCGATTACGGCTCTCTACGTGACCCATGATCAGACCGAGGCCATGGCCCTGGGCGACCTTGTGGCAGTGATGCGGGCAGGGCGGATCGAGCAGGTTGGTCCGTTCGAAGAGGTCCGACAGCGGCCTGCCAACACGTTTGTCGCCGGGTTCCTGGGGATTCCGCCAATGAGTTTGCTGCATGGGGCGGAGGTGGAGGAGGGCGGGATTGCCGCAGGCCAGGGGCTGCGGATCGTCCCGGCGGCTTCGCAGCTGCAGGCGCTCAGCTCCGGAGAGAAGGTGACTATTGGGATTCCGGTCGAATCAGCAAAGGTATCGGTTGATGAAGGCGGGTCCAGGCCGGATGCCGGTGAAGGGCCGCAGTCGCGAGGCAACCGGTTGCAGGCGATGGTGGAGTCGGTTGAACCGGACTACGGCAGGCAGGTCCAGTACATCGGCTTTCGATCGGGCGGTCACAGCCTGGTGGGACAGGCGGACGTCCGGGAGAGGATTGCCCCCGGCGAGCGGATTATTGCCCAGTTTGACGAATCGGGATTTCACTTCTTTGACGACGAAAGCGGAGATCGATTGGGCTGAGTTCCGGCCCTGCACGCTCAAGGCGCTTGCGGGACAGGCTCGGTGACAGGCCCGGCGGCTTTGACGCGCATGTACTGGCTGGTGTACAGGTCATGGTAGAAGCCCTTCATCGCCAGGAGCTGCTCGTGTGAGCCCCGCTCGATAATGCGATGATCGTTGACGACCAAGACCTCATCGGCGTTGCGAATCGTACTGAGCCGGTGGGCGATGACAAAGGCTGTGCGGCCTTCCAGCAGCCGCAAAAGGGCCTGCTGAAGATGAACTTCGGTGCGCGTGTCCACGCTGCTGGTCGCTTCGTCGAGGATGAGAATGCGAGGATCGGCGAGGACGGCGCGGGCGATGGCAATGAGTTGGCGCTGTCCTTCGCTAAAGTTGTTCCCCTGCTCCGAGACCTGTGAATTGTAGCCCCCTGGAAGCAGTCTAATGAAACCGTCGGCGTTTGCAAGTTCCGCCGCGGCGACCACCTCTTCGTCGGTTGCGTCGAGGCGGCCGTAGCGGATGTTTTCGCGCACCGTTCCGGAAAAGAGGAAGGTATCCTGCAGCACGATGCCCAACTGTTTGCGCAGCGAAGCCTGTTGAACGTCACGGATGTCGCGACCGTCGATGCGAATGCTGCCCTCATCCACATCGTAGAAGCGGCTCAACAGACTGACAATCGTCGTTTTGCCGGCGCCGGTCGGGCCAACCAAAGCGATGGTGGCGCCGGGCCTGGCATGGAGACTGATGTTCTTCAAAACGGGTTCCGGCTCCGCATCATAGCTGAAGCTCACGTTGTCGAATTCCACATCTCCCTTTATCTCTTCAAGGGGCGGCGCATCCGGCCTGTCGGTCACGGTGGGGTCCACATCCAAAGTCTGAAAGATGCGCTCGGCGCCAGCCAGTGCGGACTGCAGCTGGTTATAGAGCATGGCGATGCCGCGCATGGGCCGGAAGAAGTTCATGATGTAGATGATGAAAGTCGCCAGAACGCCGATTTCCAGGACCCCTCCAATCGCCAGCCAGCCACCCAGGAGGGCGGCCACAGCGATGGTGATGGTCATCATTGTCGTGAACATCGGACCGAGAGCGGCGGTGATGATGTCGGCGGTCATTCCGGCTTTACGGTACCTGGAATTCACTTCGCGGAAGGTTGCATATACTTCCTTTTCGCGGGCGAAAGCCTGGACCACGCGCGCCCCGGCAATGTTCTCCTCCATCACGGCGTTCAGTGCGCCGAGGTTGTGCTGGACGGTGCGAAACGCGGCACGGCTGCGGCGGGTCACTTCGCCGGTGATGAGGAGCATAAGCGGCATCAGGACGAGCATGGCCAGGGCAAGCTGCCAGTTGAGAAGAAACATAGCGACGAAAGTTCCCCCCAAGAGCAGGATATTCGAGGTAAACTCGATCAGGCCATTGGAGAGCGTGCGGTTTATCGCCTCTGAGTCGTTGGTGATACGACTCATCAGATCGCCGACCTGGTTGCGGTCGTGAAATGCCATCGACATTATCTGCAGATGGCTAAAGAGGCCGGCGCGAATGTCGGACACGAAGCGCTGGCCGAGGACGACCATGATCAGACCCTGCACGGCGGCGGTGGCGGCGGCGCCGAGATAGACTGCGATAATCTGCAACGCCAGGGTACGGAGTCCAACGGCGTTACCCGGCGCGATATAGAGGTCGATGGCGCGACCAAGCAGCATCGGACCGAAAAGCCTCAGTACGGTGCTGATGGTGACAAAGAAGGCAACGATGAGCAGCTGCAGGCGATACGGCCGCAGGTAGGCGGCCATGCGGGCGAGCGTGCGGCGCGTGTTGCCGGCGGCTTCTCCGGTGAGCATGCCGCCGCCGCCAAAGCCGAGGCGCATCGGTTGTCTTTGTGGTGATCGGGATGCAGTCATGGGAATCCGAGTAGCGTAATTCGGCTGGGCGGGCGGTCAGCTTTCGCCGGGCTCAGGCCTCTTCAAACTGTGAGTAGTAGATCTCGCGGTAGATTTCGCTGCCGGCCAAAAGCTCTTCGTGTGTACCCCGGGCGGCGATCTTGCCGTCGTCGAGGACGAGGATAAGATCGGCGTCGACGACGCTGCTAATTCTCTGGGCGACGATGAAAGTTGTCGTGCCCTCCAGCTTCTCCGCGAGCGCCTCTTGCAGTCTCAACTCAGTATCGAGGTCGACTGCGCTGGTGGAGTCGTCGAGAATCAGGACGGACGGTTTCGTCAGCAGGGCGCGGGCGATGGCGATGCGCTGCTTTTGTCCGCCGGAGAGATTGGCGCCGCGGGCCTCGACCAGGCTCTCGTACTGTTCCGGCATTTGCATGATGAAGTCGTGGGCCTGGGCGGCTTGCGCCGCGCTGACGACTTCTTCAATCGTCGCATCGGGCCGGCCGTAGGCAATGTTTTCGCGAACGGTTCCTGCGAAGAGAGTCGTCTGTTGCAGGACCACGCCAATTTCCTTGCGCAGCCGGACCGGCTCCCAATTGCGTACATCCACGCCATCGACCTTGACAACGCCTCCTTCGGCGTCATAGAAGCGAGGGATGAGATTGACCAGGGTGCTCTTGCCGGACCCAGTCGCGCCCATGAGGGCGATTTTCTGTCCTGAAGCAGCGTGCAGAGAGATTCCATCCAGCACTTCTTCGCCGACGGGCCGGACGTTGCCGTTGGCCGTGCGAGTCAGCCGCCGTCCGTTCGCAGGGTCTGCGTCAGGAACGCCGGTCTGCGACCGGCCATTACCGCCGGCAGCGGCGTCCAAGCCCCTTTTGATGCGTGAACCGGAATAGTGAAAGGAGACGTTTTCGAAGCTGATATCTCCGGCAGGTTCTTCAATGAGAGCAGGCGAAGAGGGCGACTGGATGGCGGGCTCCGTGTCCAGGACTTCAACGACGCGTTTGGACGAGGCTTCGGCGCGGGAGATCATGGACAGAATGTTGCTCAAGAGCAGCAATGGCGACATTCCGATCAGCATGTAGTTGCTGAAGGCGACCAGTTCTCCGATGGTGAGACGTCCCCCGATGACATCGACGCCACCGCGCCAAATCGCGATAGTCGCACCCAGATTCGTCAGGACCAGCAGCACGGGCATCACCAAGGCGAGATACCATCCCACCCTGATGTTCTGCTCCATGTAGTCGACGTTGTCGCGGTCAAAGTTTTCGATCTCGTACTGCTCCCTGACGAAGGCCTTGACAACATGCACACCGGCGAGATTCTCCTGAACCAGGGTGTTCAGCTTGCCCAGCTTCTGCTGTACGATCGAGAACAGAGGACCCACGATGCGCAGGAACCAGAAGATTACGGACCCCGAGATGATGAGCATCGCGACCATAATCAGACCGAGCCGCCAGTCGATGATTAGCATCATTGCCAGGCTGCCGATGACCATCAGAAGCGTTCGCAACAGCAACGCCATACCGGCACTGAGGAACATGCGGGCAACGTCGACGTCGCTGGAGACACGGGTCATGAGCTGGCCCGTCTGCATGCGGTCCAGGTTGGCGAAGGAGAAGAGCTGGATGTGGCGGAAGAGGTCGTTGCGCAGGTCGAAGGCGATCCCCTGGGAGATCTGGGCGCGTGCGATGCCCTGGCCGATGGTCGTGGCGGCGCCGAGAATTGCGGCCAGCATCATGATGCCGCTGCCCTGCCAGACGGCCCCCATGTCACCGGCGCGAATGCCCTGATCGATGATGAACTGGACCATGCGCGGCGTCACGAGCTCCATAAGGACGGGCAGAATCGTCGTGACGATGCCCAGAACGGTCATCCAGAGATAGGGGCGCAGGTAGCGAACAACCCGGGCTAATCCACTCATAGGCAAAGGTGTTGAGGAGTCTAATGAAGGCTGGGGGCGACAGAGGTCACTCCAGCGTACTAAAGCGGTTTCGAAAGTATAGCTTGAGGTCGCGGGAAATGCAAACGGCAGAGGCGTAAAGAAGGGGGCTGTCAAAGGGGGTAGAACGGGAATCCGTTTGACTTTAGGTCGGGGCTGATGTATAAGAATTGAAGTCGAGCAGGCGTTCCCTGCGGCGCAAATCCTGGAGGAAAACCGAGGTCTTTCATGCATATATCTGAAGAACAGCGAACGCAGTACCGCAACGAAGGTTACTTTTTTCTGGAGGACGCCATCCCTGCGGGTCAGGTTGAGGGATTGCGGGAGGAGTGCCAGCGTTACATAGAGCGTTACGACGCTGAGATGGAGGCCAAGGGAGTAACGGTCCAGGGTATCAATCACTACAAGAAGCGATACTTTATCAGCCGGCGGGGGTTGGAGAGTCCGACGATCACCGATTTTCTTTTCGGCGACCTGATGGCGGACGTTTGCCGGGCGACGCTAGGCGACAATGCCTTCTTGTTTCACGAGCAGTATGTCGTGAAGTTTGCCGAAGTGGGCACGAAGTTCGGCTGGCACCAGGACTCGGGCTACGTGGGGCACTACCACAGGCCCTACCTTTCGTGTTGGTGCGCGCTGGACGATATGTCGATAGAGAATGGAACGGTCTCAGTCCTGCCCTACTCTGCGATCGGGATGACACCGGATGACCTCTACAACCACGAAATCGAAGCCGGGAGCAATGACAAGATCGGTTACCAGGGGGAGAACCCCGGTGTCCCGGCTCTTGTTCCCGCGGGCAGTATCGTTGTTTTCAGCAGCCGGACGTTTCATCGCAGCGGTCCGAACAGGACATCGGGAGTTCGTCGCTGTTACCTGGCGCAGTATTCGGCTGAACCGATAATGAATCGCGAGGGAACAGGGCTTTGGGGCCAGGCGATCCCCATTTTGCAGGACGGCAGGCCGTGCGGGCCGCCTGCGCAGAGTTGACCTGCCCTGCAGTGGCGTAAGGGTGTGGCATTAGGCAGGGGCATACGGCGGGTCTCGAAAGCGCTTCGTTGCGGGATAGAATCGGGAGTTTTGCATCCAGGCAACCTACGAAGAAGGGAAGTGAAATGAGCATTTCGAACCATCTTCTGACAGACGATCAGATGCGGCAGTTTATTTCCCGCGGATACCTGGTCCTGCAGACCGACTTTCCGCAAGAGTTCCACGAAGGGTTGAACGCCAAGCTGAACGAAGTGATGGACAAGGAAGGCAATCCCGGCAACAATCTATTGCCGCGTTTCAGCGAGGTCGGCGACATCATTCAGAACCCGGTGGTACGGGGGGCACTGGCAAGCGTAGTTGGGCATGACTATATAGTTCACCCGCACCGCCACTGCCATTTCACCTATCCCGGGCGCAAAGTCCAGACATGGCACAAGGACAGCTACTGGGGCCATCAGAAGGTACGCAACCACCACAACTGGTGGGCGATGATCTTCTATTATCCCCAAGCGGTGGACGAGGAGATGGGGCCGTCGGGTCTGCTTTCCGGGTCGCAATACTATACCAAGCGGGCAGGGGACGATACGGAGACACCGGTCTACCTTGAAGGGCCGGAAGGCACATTTGCCCTGATTCACTATGATCTGTGGCACAGAGGCGGCGCCAATCTTTCGCAGAAGACGCGGGCGATGATGAAGTTCCAGTTTGTGCGCATGGATGCACCGAGCGGCCCAACCTGGAACAACCAGCAGGCGGACTGGACGCCGGTCGAGGACGCACCGGTTGACCACAACGAGATATGGGAAAGCCAGTGGCGCTGGCATCGCGGCGAAAGCGGGGCAGAGGGGAACGGAGCCACCGGCAAGGCGACGCAGTCGAACGGGCGCAGGACCGCGGAGACGACGGTATCGGAACTGGCCGGTAAGCTTGCCTCAAAGTATGAGCCAGAGGGGGTAGACGCCGCCTACAGGCTGGCCGCATACTCCGATGAGGCGGTACCGCCACTTGCGGAGGCGCTCACCAGCGGCAACGCCACAGCCTCCCGCAACGCAGGGTACGGACTGTGCGCGATCGGGCGCGGGGCACGGGAGGTCCTGTTGGAGGCAATGGGGCACGGGAGCGAAGCAGCGCGCATGCATGGGGCCTTTGCCCTGGGCGAGTTGGGGCTGGCGGACGAGGAGAGCGCCAGCGCGGTGGCCAAGGCAGTAAAGGACCCGGCAGTCGTGGTCCGGCGCAGTGCGGTTGAGGCACTGGGCTTGATCAAGACACCGGTCGAGGTCGTTCTGCCTGCGCTGGAAGAAGGGCTAAATGACGACGACGATCAGGCGCGCTTTACGGCTGCACTATCGCTGCAGCGGATGGGCGCCAAGGCGGAACCGGCGACGCCGGCGATGCAGGCAGCGTTGCGGGACGAAAACCGCTATGTGCGGGCGAATTCCGTTGACGCTCTGCGCCGGGTCGGCACAAATGAGGCACTCAGTATTGCGCTGGACTACCTGAGCGCGCATCGCTGGTGTCCGACAACGACGCCTGACAATCTTTTTTAGAGGAAACGCCAATGTCCTCGTACGTTAAGGAACCGGAAATAACAGCCGACGCGATTTCCGTGTCGGTTGAAGAGCTGGACGTCGCCGAGGCCGCGGCCGTCTACCGGGAACAGGGCTGCCTGGTCGTGCGCGGTCTGATGAAGCCTTACATCGAGGAGATGGCGGCCGACATCGGCGCCACCGTCCGCCAGTCGATAGAGATGCTCGACAGGGCGGAAAGAAAGGCGGAGGGCTGGGTTTCGCCAAACGGCTCACTGTTCATCCCTGCGCCAGACGGGTACAGCAGGGACAAGCAGATTATGACGGTCGGGATCAACTACTCCACAAGCGCCGCCTTTTTGCGCGCCGCGCTGGACCCGACGGCTCTGGACATTCTCGAGGCTATATTGGGGCCCAATATCGAACTGTTCGGCCAGGGGCAGTCACTGGTCAAGGAGCCGGTGGGAGGCCACCCCAAGCATCTGCACCAGGATTCTGCCTACTTTGAGCACCGGTTTGAAGGCCCGGTCGGGATCCTTACATACGTTGTGGACACGGACCTTGTGAACGGCGCGCTGCACGTCGTACCGGGTACACATAAGCAGGGACAGCTCCAACACGTCGACACGTTCTCTCACCTGGGACTTGACGAGGACGAGTGGCCCTGGGAGGCGGCCCTGCCGGTGACAGGGCAGGCAGGTGATTCGATCTTCTTCCACGTCAGAACAGTACACGGTTCCAAGCAAAACAACTCGGACAGTCCCCGTCCGGTCTTTATCAATCGCTACCGGCGTCCCGATGATTTCGCGATCATCCGGGCGACGACCACCTCCAACCGCGCCGAAGCCGAAAGTCGGGCGCAACTGGCCCGCCGCGAGGACGAGCCTCCGGGGCTGATGGCGCGCGGTTTCCGGCCATACTCAACTCCAGGCGGGGCCGGCATCGATGGGGCGCGGTAACGACGATACAACCTGGAACTTCTCCGTCAGTCTGTGGGACATAACTTTCATCACGCTGGGCATAAGTTTCATTTCCAGGGAGACTGTGATCCCGGTGCTGGTGAGCCAGCTGACCGATTCCAAACTCGTGATCGGTCTCGTCCCGGCCATGTGGTCTCTTGGGCTTTACCTTCCCCAACTTCTGACAGCCAACTGGGCCGAGAGCATGCCCTACAAGAAGCCGTTCGTAATGGTCATCGGCTTCTTCCTGGAGCGGCTGCCCTATCTTCTGATCGGTCTGATCGTTCTCCTGTTTGCAGTCGAAAGACCCACCGCCGCCCTTGTGGCAGTCCTGGCGGGCATTGGCCTGGCTTCGTCGGGCGCCGGCCTGGGGACGCCGCCATGGCTGGATATGATCGCGAAGGTCATTCCTGTGCGGCGACGCGGCATTTGGCTAGGCCTGGGCCACGGGCTGGGACAGCTGATGGGCGTAATCGGCGCCTATTTCGTCGGGCGGATACTGGTCAGTCGCGCGTTTCCGGGCAACTACGCCCTTCTCTTCTTTATAGCCTTCGGATTTGTGGTTATCTCCTGGATGGGACTGGCACTAACGCGTGAACCTGTCAGCGAGGTGACGAAGAGGGCAGTACCCCTGTTCCGTTACCTGGGACGCGTATCAACGGTCCTGAAAGGCGACAAAAACTACCGCCGATACCTGATCAGCAAGTCCCTGGTAAACCTGGGAGGGATGAGCGCAGGTTTCTTCGCCGTCTACGGCACGGAGACGTTTTCTCTTGACGGTCGCGGCGTCGGCCTGCTGACGGCAGTGCTAGTCGGGACACAGGCGATACTCAATCCGCTGTGCGGACTGCTGGCCGACCGGGTAGGTCATAAGTCGGTGCTGGCCGGGGCGGCATTCTTTGGCGCGCTTGCGGCGCTCAGCGCGCTGGTTATTGGTCGCGGGGCCGCCTTCGGGCCGACGGCCGGCTCCGAATTCTCGCCTTTCGCCATTGGCGCCGCGCCAGTTGGGCTGGTGGTCACTTTCGTTTTTCTGGGAACGTTCCTGGCTGCAGACCACACCTCTTCACTGCCGATAATATTGGAGTTCAGCGCGCCAGAGGACAGGCCGACGTATATCGGGCTGACAAACACGCTGCTGGCGCCGATATTGATCGGCGCGCCGATTCTGGGAGGGTGGCTGGCCGGCACCTTGGGCTATACGGCGCTGTTCAGCGCCGCTCTGGCTGTGGGGGTTGGGGCCCTGCTGCTGATGGTGTTTTGGGTAAGGGAACCCCGGATGACGACGCCGCAAAGGACGATATTGCAGAGGCTGGAGGAGGAGGAGCAGCCTTCAAAGGTTGGTTCCTGAACCGGTTACTTCCCCGTTCACTGTCCGTACATTCAACTCGCTCATTTCGATGCGCTCAGACGGTCGAGCGCCATCACCACGGCAAATCCCAAGACAGCAAGTCCAAACGCAAGGAAGACCTCTCCGGTCAAGGCGGAGGGGAGGTGGTTTCGTTGCACGGTCGGTAGAACTTCTCCGTGGCGATCGATGATGGAGGCGACGGTCTCTTTCCACGGCCAGATTTTGCGCAGGCTGCCGGCCATCAGACCGATGAGGACGGCGAGCGTGACGTCATGGCAGCGCTTGAACAGCCATGCCAGGACCTGTGCGAAGGTGACGATGCCGACGACCGCGCCGGCAGCGACGATTCCCAGGCTGACGATGTCGCGCTGGTTTACGGCAGCCAGCAGGAACTGGTATTTGCCCAGGAGTACGAGGATAAAGGAGCCGGAGATTCCGGGCAGGATCATGGCGCAGATGGCAAGCATGCCGCTGAGAAAGAGGAACCAGGAAGCTTCGGGTGTCTGCACGGGAACTGCGCCGACCAGGAAGTAGGCGCCGATTGCGCCCCCTGCCAGCGCCGCCAAGAGCGGGGCGTTCCAGTTGTGGATTCGTTTGCGGACGGTAACGATGGAGGCGAAAACCAGGCCAAAGAAGAAGCTCCAAATGAGGACGGGATGGTTCTTGAGGACCCACTCCAGCCATGATGAGAGGGTCAGGACGGCGACGGCGATGCCGGCCAGGACGGCGAGGAGGAAGCGTGCGTTCACGGCTGCGAGCGCGCCGGGGACGTTCAGCCGCGAAAGGGCCTGCCAAAAGGGCCGGCGCGCGCCGGCGCGGATGCTCATGACCAGCTCTTCGTAGATTCCGAGAATGAAGGCCATAGTGCCGCCGGAAACGCCGGGCACGATGTCGGCGCAACCCATGGCAAAGCCGCGCGCGGCCAGGCCGAGATACTCTTTCAGTGAGCGGTCGGGGGCGAACTGCGCAGGCGAGGAAAGTTCATCCTGGGGCGTTGTCATCATTGAATGTGATTGAGAACCTGATTTCCGGGCTTCTGCGCGTCGATCAGTCTGCTTCAGAAGGACTGAGGCTATACGGGCAGGCAGGCCGGACCGATTGGTTCGAAGGTCTTGTAGGTCAGAACGAATTCCTGGTGGCCGAGGCTTTCGGACTTGGTCGACGCGCCGGCGGCAACGGCCAGCACCTGCGAAAAGATTTCCCTGCCCACCTCGTCAAGGGTGGCCCGGCCTTCCAGAATACGACCGGCGTCTACGTCCATGTCGCCGTCCATGCGGCGGTAGGTCTCGGGGTTGGCGCAGACTTTGACCACAGGAGAGATCGCCGATCCCACGACCGAGCCGCGCCCGGTCGAGAAAAGGGTCAGATGGGCGCCGCAAGCGATCAGCTCAGCGATTTCGGCGGTGTCGTTGATATTGGGGAAGCCGAAGCGTGCGCCGCCGTCGGGGACGATATCGAGCAGGTAGAGGCCGCCCGCCGGGGGCACGTCGCCGGGCTTGATCAGCCCCCGAATGGGCGAGGATCCGCTCTTGGCATAGGCCCCCATCGACTTCTCTTCGACGGTTGTCAGCCCGCCGTCGGCATTGCCTACGGCAAAGCTGCCGTGGCCCATGGAGGTATAGTAGCGGGCGGTTTTCTCCATGGTCGAAAGGATTTCCTCTCCCAGCGCCGGGGTCACGGCCCGGTCGGCCATGATCTGTTCGCAGCCGATCAGCTCGCCGCCCTCTTCGAAAATGGCGCTGGCGTTGTTCTCGACCAGCAGGTCGAAGCAGCGTCCGATGGCGGGGTTGGCGGTGATGCCGCTGGTGGCGTCGGAGCCGCCGCAGATGGCGCCCACGACCAGTTCGTCCACCGTCATCGTGACCCGCGTCGTCGTCTCTTCGAGTTCGGTTAGCGTCTTCTCCAGCCAGGCCTGGCCTTGATCGACGGTGGTGAGCGTGCCTCCTCTTTCCTGGATGACCAGCGTTTCGACAGGCCGGCCGCTTTCCTTGACGCGCTGCGTCAAGCCGCGGCGGTCGAAGCTTTCGCAGCCAAGCGAGACGAGAAGTACGGCCCCGGTGTTGGGATGCGTGCAGAGCCGAGCCATCATGTCGAAGGCGTACCGGTTGGGGTAACAGCCGCTGAACCCGATCAGGTGGACGCCCTGCTTGCGGTAGGGATAGACGATCTCGCGGGCGACATGGTGAGCGCACTCGACCAGGTAGACGACCAAAATTGTATTGCGGATACCTTTGCGGCCGTCCTGGCGCAGGAAACCTGGAAAGTCGGTTTTCGCAGACATAGGCGCGCTCCTCGACCGGTTCAGTCGGTCTCCGAATTCAGGATGTAGGTGGGTATGTAGTCGCTCTTGATGTTGTGCAAGTGGACATGCTCACCTGCCCGGATGTCGCGCGTGGCCGAGCCAATCGGCGCGCCGTACTTGATTATCTTTTCGCCCGAGGCGATATCGCGGGCGGCGATTTTGTGCCCCAATTCGAGCGAGGTCTTGCAGACGACCGTCTGCTCGCCGACCTGCAGACGGCTCCCTTCCGTCAAAGGACGCAACAGGACATATACGTTGTCTTCCTGCGAAATGCGGAGCAGCAGACCGTTCTGATTTGCAAGCATCTTTCTTTTGCACATTCAGCGGCGGGCGAGACGCACGCGTTCTCAGAGGGATGCCCCCATAACCGGGATGGACGCAACTCATCCTGGCACCATCATAGCCGAAAAGAGGGTAAAGAGACAGTATCAAGGCGAGAGAATCAAGGCGCGAGATGGCCCGTCGAACTGCCCAAATACTTCCCGCGGCGCAACTTCAGCCTGACAGAACGCGCGGCGGGCGCGAGATTCCCACCAGCAGACCCGCCAACAGATAGACAACTATTATGCCGATAAACCCCAGGCGATAGCTGCCCTGCAAATCGAATCCCACGCCGACAAGCACGGGAGCAACCGTGGGCCCGATGATCGTAAGCGGCTGGGCAATGCCGCGGATGGCGCCAATGTGAGCGCGGCCGAAGTAGCTGACCCACAGATATTCGCTGATCGGAATGGTGCCCCCGAAGCCGAAACCATAGCAGAAGAATCCGGCGAACAGCAGAGCCGGTTCGGCGGTTGAGGCGGCAAGCAGCATCATGGCCACGCCGGCGCCCCCCATCGAAAACGCGGCCATCGCAAGCCGTCGCGGCGGGAACCGCTGCAGACAGTATCCCCACACGGCCTTGGATACCAGGTTGCCCAGACCGTTTACAGCCAGGGCGAGCGCGGCCGTTCGGCGGGAAAAGGAGGCATCCGTTGCGAAGGGAACTGCATGAACCAGCACGGAGGCAAGGGCTGCCTGATTCATACTGTACCCGAAGAGGAGCAGCCAGAAACCCGGTGAGCGCACGGCCTGGCTGCCGGTATATGAGCGTCGCTCAGCCGCCTCCGTCAGCGCATCGCCTCGCTTGCCTCCGCCCGTCTCACCATCCGGACGCAGACCTGAGTCCTCCGGCGTTCGCCGCATGAGCAGCGCGACCGGAGCGACGATGACAAGAACGAAGAGGGCCTGGACATAGTAACCATTTCGCCAGCCCAGGGAATCGACGACGAGGGTCATGGCAAAGGGGGCGATCAGGCCGCCCAGTGATATGCCGGTGGAGCCGATGGCGAGCGCCCAACCCCGGCGGCGCACAAACCATTTGTTTATTGTCGTGTTTACGACGAGCGGCCCGAACAGCGTCCAGCCGATGAAACCGGCGCAAAGGTGAAGCGCCCAGAAAAGCCACAGACTGGACTGCCGGCCCAAGCCAAAGAGACAGACGGCCGAAACCAGAGCGCCGCCGAGGACAGGCAGGCGAGGACCGCGCCGGTCGACCATGCGGCCGACGACGACGCCCGAGAGGGCACCGGCCATTACGGCCAGCGACGATCCCAACGTGAATTGCCAGACCTGCCAGCCCAGTTCCTCAACGACCGGGCGCAGAAATACGCTTACGGTGGACTGGCTTACGCCGAGAAAAACGAACTGAAGGAGGACCGCAGCGGCGACGATCCACCAGCCATAGAAGAGACGGAGGGTCAACTGTTCGCTTCGTCTGTGGGGAACTACTGTCTGAATGTCACCCGGTTCGCTCATTGCCGCCTTGCGCACAGTACTCTCGCGGCAAGCGCAAAAAAGCTTTCTCCATTATACTTTACAGGGCAGAAGGCGCCAGCGCGGCAGGCTGCGCTCCATTTGATTGTCTTGACACAGTTATTGCCACGACTTACACTTCGATGCAAAAAGGAAGGAGCGCTGTGAACAGTCTGGACGGGAAGATTGCTTTTGTTACCGGAGGCGGTTCGGGGATTGGCCGAGCTGCGGCCCTGGCCTTCGCCGGCCGCGGGGCCAAGCTAGTCGTCGCCGACGTGGATATTGACGGCGGCCAGGAGACGCTGCGGCTGATCGAACTCTCAGGCGGGGAGGCGGTCTTCGTCGCCTGCGACGTAGGTGAGGCGGCCTCGGTGGAGGCGGCTATCGACCGCTGTGTGGAGGTGTATGGACGGATGGACTGCGCCTTCAACAATGCCGGCATCCTCGGAGATATGTCCCTAATGGCCGATGGCACGGAAGAGAATTTCGACCGCATTATGCGGGTCAATCTGAAGGGCGTCTGGCTTTCAATGAAGTACGAGATCCCGCAGATGCTGCGGCAGGGCGGGGGCGTCATCGTCAACACGGCCTCCAATGCGGGCATGACCGGCACACCCGAACTCGCCGCATATAGCGCGACCAAGGGCGGTGTCGTGCAGTTGACGCGCTCCGCCGCGCTGGAGTATGCCCGCTCCAACATCCGCATCAACGCTGTCTGTCCCGGCCTGATTTCCACGCCGATGGTTGCACAGCAGGCGATCGACTACCCGGACGCCGTTGCCAATTTTACCGAGTTGGAGCCAATCGGACGCATGGGAAGGCCGGAGGAGATTGCCGAGGCGGTCGTGTGGCTCTGTTCGGACGCCGCGTCGTTTGTCACCGGGCACCCGATGGCCGTTGACGGCGGAATCCTGGCTTAGGCGCAGAGCAGCGGCCTGTGGAGGAAGATTCATCTGTGTTTGAAGACGCAACGCTGGCGGATAAGGTAACGCTGGTTACGGGAGCGGGTTCCGGCATTGGCCGGGCTTCGGCGCTGGCCTTCGCGCAGGCACGGGCCAAAGTTGTGGCGTGTGACGTGGACAGCAAGAGCGGCCTTGAAACGGTGCGCCTCATCCGTGACGCCGGCGGCGAAGCGCTCTTTGTCCAGGCCGACGTGTCCAAGTCGAGCGACGTCGAAGAGATGGTTCGCCTGATCCTCGCCGAATTCGGTCGGTTGGACGTCGCCCACAACAACGCCGGCGTCGAACCCGCCAATGCGTCCATTCTGGACAGCAGCGAGGAGGACTGGGACCGGGTCATCGATATCAATCTCAAGGGCGTGTGGCTGAGTATGAAGCACGAAATCCCGGCAATGCTCGAGCAAGGGGGAGGTTCCATCGTCAATACCTCTTCGACCGTCGGACAGCTGGGTCAAAGCAATATGGCTGCCTACGTGGCGAGCAAACACGGCGTGATCGGGCTGACAAGGGCGGTCGCGCTCGAATTTGTCGACGCCGGCATTCGCGTGAACGCCGTATGCCCCGCCGTCGTAGCCACCTCCATGTTCGAACGCTTCACGCGCGGTGACGACGACGCGGCATCGACGCTGATCTCCAGCCTGCCCATGAAGCGGCTAATCCAACCGCAAGAGGTTGCCGACTCCGTGCTGTGGCTCAGTTCGGACAGGGCAGCCTACCTTAACGGCCATGCCCTCGTGATCGATGGCGGCCTCAGCATCCAATAGGAGAAACACGGAGAAGCGGCGCGCCGCTCTTTCGCCTAAACTCATGATCAATATCAAGCGACTGGGGCATGTCGCCATCACAGTCCCCAATGTTGAGGAGACTGCCGCCTTCTACGAACAGATCGTCGGCCTGGAAGTCTCCGAGCGCGGCGACGGCGCGGTCTTTCTGCGTTGCAATGCTGAACATCACTGCCTGGCTATCTATCCGGGCGAGGAGAGAAAGCTGCACCATCTGGGCTTGGAAGTCACGGACGGCGATGCGCTGGAAGCGGCCCGGGAGGCACTGGCGCAGCTCGGCTTCCAGCCGCACGGGAGGGCGTACGACGAGCCGGGCCACGGCGAAGCCCTTTGCTATTTGGACGCCGACGGGAACCGGATCGAGATTTATGAAGGCATGAGGAGACTCGATCAGCCCTTGCAGCCGCGTGAAATCCGCCCGCTCAGGTTCGGCCATATCACGCTGCAAAGCATCGAACTCAAGCGCGCGGCGGCCTTCTATACCGACGCGCTTGGCTTTCGCGTGTCGGATACTGCCGAAGATGCCGTGATATGGCTGCGCTGTAACCAGGACCATCACGGGATCGCGCTCCTCAATGCCGGGCACGCCAAGGTGAACCACTATGCCTACGACCTGGCCGACTGGAACGATGTAAAGCGCATGTGCGATCACCTCTGGCGCAACGACGTGCCGATCATCTACGGGCCAAGCCGCCACGGTCCCGGCCACAATATCTTCATCTATGTGCCCGATCCCGCCGGCAACGTCATCGAACTGACGACGGAACTGGACCAAATCTGGGACGAGGAGAGATACGCGCCGCTGGACTGGCCGAACGAGCCGCGCACGGTGGACGTATGGCGGGGCCTGCCCGCGCCGCCCAATCTCCTGGCCGGGGACGGGCGCAGTTTCGATGACTGGAGCACGGGATCGCCCATAATCGGAGCAGGCTGGCATGTTTTGCAGGCGGGCGATTTCACGGCCCTGGATCCGGCGGCAACGCTCACCACGCCGACCAGTGAGCGGCCCGAATTCAAAATTGATATCCCGCGATTTACGGTCGCTTTCGACAACCCACTTGACCATGTCAAGGCCATTGTCACCGCCGACCAACGCTTTGCAACCGGCAACGGGCTTTCCGTGGCGGTGGAGATGGCCGTCGACGTGCATGGAACGGAGGGCAATCCCTTCGGAGTCGACCCGGACGACCCGCGTTTGGGGTGCGCCGCCATCGCCCTGATCGACGATTCGACCGGTATGGTCATCAACTTCGAAATATCCAATCGCCGCGTGATGGCGCTGCGCGAGCTGTTCGTCGTTACGGCGCCAGGCGGCGCGGGCTCCGTTTTGCCGATGGCGGATCCGGTGCTGACCGACTTGGAGATCGAGCCGGGATCCTGGCATCGCTACGAGATCCGCTACGATCCCGGCGAAGACAGCGTGCTGACGCCCGGCCCCGATCGCGCGGAGTGGTACGTGGACGGGGAGCTGGTGCATCAGATCGAGTGGGTAGCGACGGTGGACCCGCCGGCAGCGCCGGTGATCAAGCCGACTCGTTTTTCGGTCAATATGGCGATCTTCACGCTGCTGGACGATCTGCCGGATGGTCGCGGGGGCGTCCTGCCCGGCCTAGACCCGGAGTACAGGCAGACTATTTTCGGCCAGGGCGTCACCGGCCGGTGGCGAAATCTACAGGTGAGCCAAGCCGGCGAACAACAGCATCTGCGTACCTGAAGGCCGCCGGAGAGGAAAGCGGCCGCGTATCTCATCCAACAGCTCTATGTCGTCGAACCATGCCAGGAGGGAGTTCTGATGTCTACCGGCATCACGTTGGGCAACGCATCGTATGGCTTTCGCGAGTACACCGTGCCCGAGTTCTGCGCGGCCTCGCGTGAAATCGGACTAACGTCGGTCGAAATCGACTGCGGCTGGCTAGAAGAGGAGTCCCGCAACAAGATCGCAGTCGACGCCACCCCCCAGGAACTGGACACCGTGCAGCGCATGGCGGAGGAGGCCGGGGTCAAAATAGCCGCTCTCGGCGGCGGGGCGGTGGTCGGGCTGAACGGGGATGTTGCCGAAGATCGCTGCGACGAACTGATCAGGGTGATCGACCATGCCGACGCGCTCGGCGCGCGCGTGGTGCGGGTCTTCACCGAGCATGACTTCACACACTCCAAGCACTATGTGCTGCCGGCGGAGCGTGTGACGGACGCCCTGTATGAGACCCTCAGCGCGGCCTTCAACCGGCTCGGCAGCTACGCCCAGGCGAAAAACGTGTCACTGGCGATTGAGAATCACGGGGGCACATCGGCCACGGGCGCCCGGCTCAAACGGCTGCTGGATATGGTCCCTTACGAATCGGTGGGCGTTACCTACGATCCGGCCAACTATGCCTATGGCGGTGAAGATCCCTACGAAGCCCTGCTCGCAATCCAGGACAGGGTGGTCTATACGCACTGGAAAGATGTTGCCCGTCCGGCCTCCGGTGTCGAGTATCGCGCATTTGGAGAGGGCGACATCGACTGGACTCCGATCATGCGCACGCTGCTCGATTCGTTCGACGGCGTCTGGGCCGTCGAGTACGAGCGTAAAGTTGACAGCACGTTGGAGACGTTGAAGGCCGGTTCACGACAAAGCCGGGACAATCTCCTGGCCGCCGTCGAGAAGGTTCAGGCCGCCTGACCGCTCTCGCGGCCATTCCCTCCGTCCACGCCTGTCTACGACAGCAGACGTTCCATCAGCAGTCCCTTATACAGCCCTCGTACAGTGGCGGGCAGCGCGTTCAGAGACGCTTGATAAGCGGGTGACGGCGATCTTTCAAGGGCAGAGTCGCCCTCGCGCCCGTGAAGTGGGACTCGTAGACCGCCGCGACGCATTCCAACGAAGTCAGCGCGGCGGCCCCGCCAAGCTGCGGCTGGCGACCCTCCCTGATCGAGTCGACCATATCTCGGACGCTCCAGATAGACTGGCGGCGCTCCCAGAGCTGCCCGCCAATTCTGAAGCGTTCGGGGTCAACCGGCAGTTTCCGCCATTGGGGCGTATGGCTGGGGAAAGAGACATCGAACGGGCAGTGCCACAGTTCGTCGACGAAGGTTTCGGGATTGGGCCTGATCATGAGCTGGCCGTCGGATCCGAGGATATGGGGTCCCATCATCCAGCCCTGCACCTGCGGGCGGCGGTAGAGTTCCATGACGCCGGATGCCCCATTCTTTCCTTTGATATGAATCAGCATCGTATCGCCGGCGACGAAGCCATTGTCCCTGCGGTCGGTCGTGCAGAGCTCCCGGCTTGTCATGATGCCGCCTGCGTCAACATCGCGGCCTTCGTATGTGACCTGGGCGTGAATCCAATCGATGCCGTCCAGGAACAGGTCCATTTCGTCGAAGTAGTGGACGCCCATTTCCATCAGCTCAAAGCCTGCAGGCCGCCCCTTTCCCAGTTCGCGAACCGTGCGAAACTCGCCGATCTTTCCCGCGTCTATCCAAGCCTTTGCCTCCTGGAAGAGAGGGCTGAAACGAAACTGGTGGCTGACAGCCAGGCGCACGCCGGCCTCGGCGCAGGTGGCCAGCATCTTGTCGGCGGTCTGCAGATCGACTGAGAGCGGCTTCTCGCTCAGGACATTGACGCCATGTTTGGCGGCGGCGATGGCGACCGGCCCGTGCAAGGGGGCGTGCGTGCAGACGCTGACCAGGTCCAGGCCTTCCTTGCGGAACATCTCTTCGTAGTCGGCATAACGGGCGGACACGTCATGTTCGTCGGCGCGGGCATTGAGGGCATCCGCGTTAATGTCGCACAGGGCGCTGAGCGCGACCCCATCCAGGTTGGCGTACGCTGTGGCGTGGGCACGGCTAATGCCGCCGCACCCGACGATGCCGGCTCGCAGTGTCATTGAGGGCATTCCTTTCACATATGGTGACGGAACGGAGGGGCCGCCCCAGGGTAGAGGAGGATGGGAACTATTGTAACATGGCCCCGCCGCCGCTAACACCTCAGCAAAAGAGAGCAGTTGACACCCGCCTGGATGTACACTATTTTCAGCATGTTCGCGCCGTTGGGTGTTGCCAATCGTATCCTGCCGCTGACTCCGGGCAGGACAGTTGACGGAGAGACCAATGCAAACAGTCGACTTTTCCCGCTCCTTCCTCACTTTTCGGATCGACTACCTCAAAAGGCCGGCGGAAACCGCTTCCCATGAACCGCCTTCTTCTTTGAACAACGCCCGCATACTCCTGGAATGTGTATGCGAGGTGGAAGACAAGGAGACGGGCGCGGCACAAACTTTCGTGATGGGGGCAAGCTGCAAGACTGAACGCGTCGGGGTTGCGCGGGACATCTGGATCGAGCCGAATGCCGACTTTATTCCCATCCTGTCGGTGGAGGAGTATCTGATAGTCAAGACCTATGATGTCGCAAACAAGGGCGTCCCGTTCTATCCTCCATCGCGGGGCATGCAGCCGGAGCGGCAGGCAGGCAAGGTCGCGGAGGCGTACGACAGTGTGCGTCTGGACGTTCAGCGCGTCGAAGGAGAGTTGCTGGAATCGGCCGAGCAGATTGTAGAGGCAACCCTGGACCCAAACTGCCCGCCCCTGGTAGCAAGAACAGTTATCGGGGCAGGTCGATATTCAGCGGTGTTGGACTACCCGGTCAAGACGATGAATGCAAGCGAACGGGACTTCATCTACCAGACCGACACAGGACCAATTCTGTTTCCAGACTTTCGCCGAGGGCCGGACGACTTTATCGAAGGATTCGAGCTGGCTTTCGCCGCCTTCAACTGCCCTGACTGGACCGAGTTCATCGTACGGGCGCAGGTCCCGGTGGGCGAGGGAGTTGACGTTTACCACTATTCGAGACCGGTGCGGCTTGAGGCCAGGAATCAGGTCATCCGGCTGCGGTAGTTTCTGACGCGCTCATCCACGGCGTGCTACTGTCCCAGGCCGTGAGCAGGTTATCCAGCTCGGACGCGGTATGGGCCTGTTGACCTGTTCCAGCGAGATTACTTGTCTCGTAAGGGTCGTTTCGCAGGTCGAAAAAGGCGTGGGGCCCCGCTTCTGCGGGCCCCTCTTCAGCCGAAACGCGCCGGCCCAGGAGGTGGGTGGGCGTTCTGACCCCGATCTCGCCGCCGCTGGTCTCGATGAAGCCCCAGTTCTCGTCCAATTGCCGGCGCTCCCCCGTCAGAACAGGGGAAAGATTCCGTCCCTGTACGCGCTCCGGTACAGGACAGCCGACGGCATCCAACAGAGTGGGCATGACGTCAATGAGCTGCGCCACCTGCGAGCTGTTGACAGCGGCGTCCCACAGCCAGGGCGCGTGGAAGATCATCGGGACGCGAATTGACTCTTCGATCAGCAGGCCCTTATTGAACATGTGATGGCTGCCCAGGTTGTCGCCGTGGTCGGAGGTAAAGACGACGATCGTGTTGTCGAGCAGGCCGTTTGCGCGCAAGCCAGCCATCATGCGCCCCACCATGTCATCGACCCAGGTCGTAAGGCCATAGTACAGGGCGGAGAGATGGCGCAGGTCGAAGCCGTCCGGGATTTCAAGTGTATGGGGGAGCTTCTGCGAATAGTAGAGGAAGTCCCACAGGTAGACTTTGAACCAGTGTTCGTCATAGGCCATTTGGCCGTCCAGATATACGTTGGGCCTGAGCGGCACTTCATCCGGGTCGTACATGGTCAGGTAGTTTTCGGGCGCGTCTGCCAGCGGCATGTGGGGAGGAGAGATGCTGTAGTAGAGGAAGAAGGGGTCTTCGCGGGCGGCTGCGAGATAGGAGAGGACGTTCTCGATTTCGTAATCCACGCTGAAACCGTCAACGAGCCGCGGACTGCCGCCGTCGCGGACGAAGTCCTGACCTGTGTGGCGGTGATTGACCCTGGGGTGGAGCGTGTAGTCGAAACCCACGATTTCGGGGGCGGGGTGAATGTGCCACTTGCCGATCAGGGCTGTGTCGTAACCGGCAGACTTGAACTGTTCGGCTATGGTTGTGTCGGGCAGATGAATGCGGTCCTGAAGCGGCCAAGGGGCCACGATGGGGCGGCCTCGTTCATCGGGCACGGAGACGTTGCCCAAGGCGCCCGTGCAGGTGCGGGCATACTGGCCTGAGATGAGGGAAGATCGCGCCGGCATACATACCGGGTCTGTCGACACGGCGTGCTCGAAGCGGACACCGTCGCGCGCGAGGCGGTCGATGTTGGGCGTGCGGATGACGGCATTGCCGTAGCATCCGACTTCGAACGCCCGCAACTGATCACAGATGCAGATGATGACATTGGGTTGCTTGCGCATCGACCGGCTCCCTATTGCGACGGCGAATCGGTCTGCCTGATGTAGACGTTCTGAGGGCGCAGGGTCTGCGGTTCGAACAGTTGTGAAACGGTTACGAAGTGGATACCCCGCCCGTGCAGAGCGGCGATGATGGCAGGCACAGCCTCTACAGTGGACTTGTGGATGTCGTGGGCGAGGATGATCGCGCCTACGGGGGCGTCGGCGATTCTTGCAGCAACTGTTGCGGCGTCGCGGTCCTTCCAGTCCAGCGGATCGACGCTCCAGAAGATGATTGGCAGCCCGGAGGCCGCGAGAACGCTGTCATTGTAGGCGCCGTAAGGCGGGCGCAGGAAGGGAGTCTGTTCGCCGATCACCTGCGCGATCAGATCGTCCGTCAGTTGCAGCTGTTCACGGATCTTTGCATCCGGCAGGTGGGTAAGATTGGGATGGTCCCAGGTGTGGTTTCCTATCTGATGACCCTCTTGAAACATTCGTTGGACTGTGTCAGATTGGATGCGGACCTGGGTCCCCAGGACGAAGAAGGTCGCCTTGACATTGTGCTCCTTGAGCGTGTCGAGGAGGCCTTCCGTGTAATATGAGGGACCATCGTCGAAGGTAAGGGCCACGCACGCGACTTCATGGCAGTCTATTTCGTCCTCTGCCGTCTGTTCGGCCCGGGAAGGCGCCGCTACTGACAGGCGCATCATGGGTGAGAGAGCCGGGAGTCCGAATAGGGCCACTTTGTGACCGCCGCCAGCGCCGGGCTGCCGTACTGCGTTCCGGTTGCGAAGGCGGGCCGACAGCGCCTCCCACGTCAGCTCGGACAGGGGGATCAAGTCCCCGTCGGCGACGAAGAGATCGGAACCCGCACCGGGCGCCGCCGCTTCGGCGTCGAGTCCCAGCAGCCGGCGAATTTCCGGCTTCAACAGATCGGCGATGGCGGACAGGGGCAAGACGACGTCGACCACGCCTTCGACCCCTGCAGCGACCTGGTACTTGTCAAACCTGACCAAAATCGTCCCGTCTTCCTGAAACAGAATGTTATCGAAGTTTTCGGCTAGCGGGGCAGTACCGTCCTCCACCCATTGCGGATCGCTCGCCAATTCTTCCCTGGCAATTCGTTCTTTCAGCGCTTCCCTTGTCAGAGCCGAGAGCCGCTGCAGATAGCCGCTATCGACAAAAAGATCGTCGATGGTCAGCTCGGCGCCGGTCCGGCGGTCAAAGATGTATCCGACGACGAAGGAAGCGCCGGTGCCGCCGGTATGAATTGAACGCACAATGTCGAAGAAGATCAGATTCCGGTTTGCGATTGTAACGTCGAAGTGTTGACGGTAGTGGGTGATAAAGGTGGCCGCTTCTTTTCCGGTCTCGCTCTTGTATTCCTGATAGCTAGCTTCGGTCTCGGTTGCGATCGTACGCCACTCGTCGATGAACTCCTGCGTTACCGCTTCCATGCGGGCGTTGATCGTATCCTGTTCGGTCACGGGATAGGCTACGCGCAGCAGGGAACGACCGTCGTGCTCGATTTCTTCGATTGCCTGGACCCAGACATTTTCATATTTGGTCGCGTCGAAGGAGGAGGATTGGACGGGGCTCGCAGCGTCTTCCGGCGGTGAAGCAGCAGAAGCGCCGCCTTCCTGTGCCGGTTTTTCTATTGGGCGACAGGAAGCCAGAGCGACAATTGATATGAGGGCCGCTGCGGCGAGCAGTGCGTAGGGGCGTTTCATCCTGATTCCTCCTTTGGAGGGATAAAGGACTCTTCGATTCAAGGGTGGAGCATTCTCTGTCCTGGAGACCGTTTGCGAGCTTTCTCCAACTATATCACAAAGAGTATTGAAGGCGCCTCCCGGTATTTGGAGTCGCTCTTGTCTGGCTTGAAGTTGGAGAAGAAGCTACGCTGATTGGACTTGGCGGCCTCTGCAATCTGTGCCAACCTTATGTTTAATCCGGCTGCAATAAGCGATACGGTATCGGTTTAGTTCAATACGAGAAAGGTGTAATCGAAATGATTCGAAAAGCGTTTGTCATGTCAGTGAATCCCGACCAGCACAAGGAGTACGAAGTTCGCCATAGCCCGATCTGGCCTGAACTGGAGGCGGCACTCAAGGCGCACGGCGTCAGCAATTATTCCATTTTCCTGCACGCCGAGACCGATCAGCTGTTCGCGTACGCGGAAATCGAGAGCGAAGAGCAGTGGAACAGCATCGCTGAGGAGGAGGTGTGTCAGAAGTGGTGGCGATACATGGGGGACATCATGCCCTCGAACCCTGACAGCAGCCCCGTTTCGACCGATCTGCGAGAGGTCTTTCACATCGACTGAACCGTCCGCCTTCAAGCAGGTGAAGGAAGGAGGTCGACTGCGCCAATGTTCCGGCACTTCTCCCGCAGCGACGCTGATGGAGTTGCCGGGAATGGCGGCATCGTAAACAACAGCTGCTTGTGCTGCCGGGGGGCGGGACCTACTCGTCTTCGTCGACTGGAAGCCTCTGCAACAGGTCTTTCTCCCGGTCGGAAAGCGTTTCCAAGTAGGAACGGGCGATAGGGTTTCTGACCAGCCGGCGGCGAATATACCACGGGCGCAAAAGGGTGAATCCAGCTTGAACACGAGGCGTGTCCGTCAGGTTGGGCGAGCCGCGATGCAGGCATCTTGGATCGCGGACCAACACGTCTCCGACATTCATAAGCAGTGAAAGCAGAGGGAACTCACCTGCGCCAACGCGGGACAGCCCCTCGGATTTTGGAAGTAGATGCGTCCCTGCGGCGATCTGAAACGGGCCGTTTTCGGTTGTCACATCGACGAAGGGCCAGTTCACCACCAGGATATGCGGCGGCAGAATGACGTCCGGCCGCTCAGGGAACAGTTCCGGCAAGTCGGCATGGACATCCTGGTGGACTGAACCTTTGAAAGGTGTGTCAGAAGCGAACCCGTCGATTATTACGTTTTCTCCGAGGATACCGGTAGCGATTGCGAGTATTGCGTCGTCATTGAAGAAGGCGGGATTGTAGAGAGGGGGGCGAAACGGCAAGGGGATGTAGTGGCGGTTCGGTCCACGATTTGGATTGTCGGCGTGATGGGCCAGGTGGGCGTCGGCGATTGGACGCCAGGCCGCGTGGCAGGCCTCGATCGCGTCAATGGGGAAGTGGCCGCGCAGGATGCAGTAACCATCCTGAAGGACCTGGTCGATACACTCTTGAATGTCGATAGCAGGCATCATGTCTCCTTCGCAACTCGGAAATGAGCGAGTTTCATTGCGCCAGAACCAGGACGCTTCTTGGAACTTGAGAAAAACAGCTACGCTGCGTTGATTTCCTGATTAGTGCCTTTGCCGCCGGGCCCCATGTTAAACAGATCCCCAGTCAGGACCTCACCCGTCACTGGTACCCTTGGAACGCGCACTGTCAGGCTTACAACATAGCTGCCGACTACCGTAAATCCCTGGCACTGGCAATTCTCAGTTTCAGACTTCGTCAGAGAAGCGTGCCTGGAAAGTAAAGGGTCGTGAACCATCCGGGAAGAACTGGCCGGGCCAGTGGGACTCTAACATCAAAGCAACATTTTTTCAACGGGCAGCAAGGGGATCGGACAGCGGTTGATGATTCCCCTACTATCCCTTATAGTGACGCCCAGAGTTACGGCAGTATTCCCGGCGCTGGAATTCAGGAGTTTGGAGAAGGCGCTGAACGGTTCGCAGGTTACGCTTGCCACCAGACCATCCATTGAGGAGAGGATAGAATGCAATCCAATTTCGTGTTGGAAAAGCTGCAACGCGGCGAGAAAACGTTCGGGAGTTTCCTGGGGATGGGTAGCCCGACTGTCGCTGAACTTCTGGCCCACGCCGGCTGTGAGTGGTTGTTGATCGAGATGGAGCACAACGGCCTCGACATGGCCCAAGTTGAGCATATCCTGATGGCCGTGAAGGGGACAGATACGGTCCCGATGGTCCGCATTCCATCGGCTGATCCGGTCTTCATCCAGAGAGCGCTGGATATTGGCGGAATGGGGATTGCGGTACCGATGGTCAGGACCGTTGCCGAGGCCGAAGCGATCGTGCGCGCCTCCCGCTATCCTCCTGAGGGCAGGCGGAGTTTCGGCCCGCTGCGGGCATCCCATTACACGGTGGAATATGAGACGTATTTCGAGAAGGCCAACGAGAATATACTGATCATGTTGATCATTGAAACGCCGGAAGCGGTCGAGAACCTGGAAGAGATAGCCAGCGTTCCGGGCATCGACGTGCTGTTTATCGGCGCCTTTGATCTCTGCCTCTCCATGGGTCTGAATCCGTTCAAGCTGCCCTTACCGGAGATCGATGCGGTAATGGAGAAGGCTTTGGAGGTTGGCCGGTCCTGCGGCGTGGGTGTCGGGGCCGGCGCAGGCAGCCCGGAGGAGCTGCGGACGCTGGCGGCGCAAGGTTTTACGTTCTTGAGTTATGGGCCGGACTATAAAATGCTGGTGGACGCAATCCGACCCGGCGTGGAGGCATACAGACAGGCCGCGAGTGCTTGACCCGGAACGCGAGAAAGCAGTTCCCTGCCGGCGGACGGCCTCTTGCCGGCAGGGAACTGTCAAAGTAGAGGGAGACTATTCCGCCAGCGCAACGGCCCGAACTTCACCGAATTCGCGTTCCAGCTTCGTCCAGGAGTGCCCGCGATCGGTGCTGCGGTAGAGTTGACCGGCGACACTGTAGGCGACGATCCAGTCGGGCAGGGCGGGGTTATGTGAGACCGCCCAGATCGTACTGTTGGCCACGCCGCCCAGGTCGGCGCGTTCCCACGATTTGCCCAGGTCGTTGCTGTGGAAGAGGCCGCCTTCGTCACCCGGAGGTCCGTTGCCAGCGCCTACCCAGATACGGCTGTCCCCGTTTGCGAGGTGAATGACGCCGCGACAGTAGGGCCAGGGGAAGCTGTTCCTGACTTCAAGGGGCGTCCAGTTCTGCATATCGGTGGTAACGCAGACGTCGTTGTTGGTGGCCGCGACCAATGTTTTGGGCGAGCCGGGCACAACGGCAAGGCCGTGGATATCGAGGCTGGAAAGGCCCTCGCTGCCCTCGCTCCAGGTATCGCCGCCGTCGCGGCTGATGCGCATGCCGTCGATTTCGATGCCGGCGTAGACCGTCTGCGAATCTTCCGGATCGAAGAGAATGATGGTAACGCGCGGCGTGATCGGAATGCCTTCGCACTCTTCGGCCAACTCCACGTCCAGTTTCTGCCAGGAACTGCCGCCGTCCCGGGAGCGGAAGAGGGCAGATGGGCAGGTCCCGGCGAAGATTGTATCCGAATTTGAGGGATCGATGGCGAGCGCCCAGATTTCGAGATCGTTCATAGGCGAATCGACCAGGGCCCAGGAGTCGCCGCCGTCGCGTGTGCGGTAGACGCCGGCCTCAGTTCCCGCGTAAAGAACGGCCGGGTCGCCGGGGTCCATGGCGATGGCGCGGATGTCCGACTCCATGAACAGGCCCCGGGAGGCCCGCTCCCAGGTGTCGCCGCCGTCGCGGCTGCGCCATACGCTCTGCCCGATTGTGCCAGTGTAGATGGTGGGATTTGCCGTCACTTTCTTACCTCCTCGTCTTCGTAACTGTCCTGGATCGGTTGAATAAGAATACTGTCGTCATCATGTCGAGGATGTTCCTCGCAGAACGGCGCATTGGAAGGAGTGGCCCTCATCGTCGATCTGCAGCGCCTCACGCACCTCTTCAGGCGCAGCGTCGTAGAGCGCACGAATGGCAGAGCAGTTGACTTCCGGCGTTTGCATGCGTTCGGTCCATTCCTCGAAGTGGAGAAAGATGCGATAGGAAAAGAGGAGCTCCAGTCTGAAGCCGGCTGCCGCAAAACGGCCGCTCCATTCTTCCAGCGTGTAATCGCGCACGTGGGAGGGGTCGCGCAGGACCTCGATGGCGTTCAAGTAGGTATCGCAGACGGGATCGCCGAATCCAAGCACGTCACTGAGGATGAAGCGGCCGCCCTGCTTGAGAACGCGGCGAAATTCGCGCAACGCTTTGCCCGGCCTGGCCCAGTGATGGGCACTGTAGCGGGAGACGACGAGATCAAATGCAGCGTTGGAAAAGGGCAGGTTCTCAACGTCTCCCAGGCGAGTGCTGATGTTAGTCAGTCCCCGATCCCGGGCGAGGACCTCGACCTGGTTGAGCATCGAGGCGGTGAAATCGAGGGCGGTCACATGGGCGACATGGGGCGCGAAAACGGCAGCGGTGTGCCCGGCGCCGCAGCCCGCGTCCAAGACGCGTTCGCCGCCCTGCAGATTGGCGGCTTCCACCATAACCGGCAGATCCTCGCCCTGCGCATGGACGGCGCTGGTGAGATAGTTTGCCGCTACGCGCCCGAACTGCTCTTGCACAGCGCCCTTCAGATCGCTTTCTCTAGCCATTGTCCTCTTGCCAAACGGGGGTCATGCCGGGCAGTCCTGCCCATACCGTTCAATGATCGTTGACATTGCCTGAAGCCCAAACTCCAGCGCCTCCACGGGCACCCGTTCATCGGCCGCGTGGACAGTTGCGCTGAAGTTCGTGCCAGGGGGCAGTTTCATGGGCAGGAAGCCGTAGTTCTGAATACCCAAGCGGGAGAACATGCGGCCGTCGGTGAAGCCGCCCACCATTGAGGGAATGACCACGCCGTCCGGGTCGAGTTCTTCCACGACAGTTTTCAGCAACGGGAACAGAGCCATGTCGACGCCGGCCTCACCAGGGTCGTGGCGGATGATCTCGAATGGCAGGTCATCGCCAAGCAGCTCATGCAGTTCGGAAATGAGGTCGTCGGACGTGAAGCCGGGCAGAACGCGTCCGTCCAGCTCCAGCAGGATTTCACTGGGGATGACGTTTGTTTTGATACCGCCGCCAACGACTGTGGCATTGACGGTATTGTGGAGCAGGGCGTCAAAGCTGCGGGCCTGGGGCAGTCCATCGGCAAGCATTTGATCGAGCTGGGCGTCGGTACGGTCCTCGTCGAGCAGGGCGAGGGCGGCGACGGCCAGATGGTCGGGCGCGTGCTCGGCAAGCGCCGGAAGCATCTGCTGCATGACCGGTGTGACATGCACGGGCAGCCGGTTGCTATTGAGGGTCGTCAGGATACTGCCCAGCCGGGCCATTGCGCCGTCGCGCAGCGGTGTCGAGCCGTGTCCTCCCGGCCCGGAGATACGCGTGCGGAGCCAGCAGACCTGCTTTTCCGCGACCATGAGGGGATAGAAGCGCCGGTCGCCCATGTACTGAGCGCTTCCTCCTCCTTCGCCGATGGCGTATTGCGCGCCCTCGAACTGTTCGGGATGTTGCTCGGTCAGAAAGCGGGCGCCGTAGTCGCTGCCGGCTTCCTCATCGCTCATTATCGTGAGGATGACGTCGCCGGCGGGCTTGCGCCCAGCGGCGGCGGCGCGCAGCACGGCGCAGGTCATCATCGTGACGCCGCTTTTCATGTCCAGGCTGCCGCGTCCCCAGACGGCGCCGTCGATCAGTTCGGCGGCGAAGGGATCGTGTTTCCAGGTCTGATTGGCGGTGGTGACGACATCGACGTGGCCCTGCAACACCAGCGCGGGCGCCTCGCCGCGGCCGGGGAGCCGGGTAACCAGGTTCGGTCTGTTCGGGTCCTTCGCCAGAAGCGTGGTGGACAGACCGCCTTCCTGCAGCAACTGATTGAGAAAGCCGATGCACTCGGCTTCGTTTCCAGGGGGATTCGTTGTGTCAAACCTGATCAGTTCACGCAGCAGGTCGGTCGGGCGTTCATGGATGGGCGTTGACATTGAATTGAGGTCTTCCTGACTCGATAGTTGGCGGCAAATGACGGCGGCGGCCCGGCTTGGCGGACGTGCGCGGCGGCGTTGTGGTATTCGCCACAAGCCTATCCTAAGCGGCCCGGAAGGGCAAGACGGCCAAGCGGCCGGGGACAGTGCTTGTGGGGACGCCTGTGGGAACAGTTCGCAGTTTCATTGCCGGGCTGCTAAAATAGCGCGAGCAGGCACCGGACTGCAATCGGGAGGAATTCGCCCTGTGGTCCGGTCGATCCGCAGCCCGAATTGAGATCCCGCGGCGGTTGAGAACACGGAGCTCCCTTCCCAATGAAATCGATCAGCGAACGACTCAAGGAGAGCCGGCCCATTTTGCTGGACGGCGCGACCGGCACGGAGCTGGAGCGGCGAGGCGTGTCGATGAACAGCGTCGCCTGGAGCGGCCTGGCGGTTGCAACCGATCCCGACGTTGTGCGCCAGGTGCATCTCGACTATATCCGCGCCGGCGCGGAGGTCATCATTACCAATACATTCGCCACGGGGAGGAATATGCTGCGTCTAGCGGGCGAAGAGGCGCGCACAACGGAGCTCAACCGGCAGGCCGCGCGCCTGGCGCTGCGGGCAAGGGAAGAGGCGGGAGAGGCCAAGAGCGGCGACAGAGACGGGTCCTGGCGTTCAGCGCCTGATTCCGTCTGGGTGGCGGGGTCGATCTCACCGACGTCAGGAGGTCTTGGCGACGTGGGCGAGAGAACTTTGCCGCAGTTGCAGGCCGATTCTGCAGAGCAGGCTGAATTGCTTGCCGAGTCCGGCGTCGATTTCTTAGTGCTGGAAATGATGCGAGACATAGAGTACAGCTGTGCCTCGCTTGAGGCGGCCCTGGCCACCGGCCTTCCCGTGTGGGTGGGTTTCAGTTGCAAACGCGAGGAGGACGGAAAGCTGTACTTGACGCCGACCGTCCGCGAGGAGATTCCGCTGGCGGCAGGTGTCGGCGCGGTGATGGCGGAGGGCGGGTCGCTGGCGGCCGTGATGCACAGTGACGTAGACGTAACCGGGGCGGCCCTGGACGAGATTGGGACTGTCTGGGAGGGGCCGACAGGCGCCTACCCTGAGAGCGGATATTTCGTAAAGCCGAACTGGCAGTTTGTGGACATCATACCGCCGGAAGAGTTCGTCGATCGGGCTCTCGCATGGATCGGACAGGGCGCCAAATTGGTAGGCGGCTGCTGCGGCATTGGGCCTTCCCATATTCGCGCCCTGGCGGAGCGGATGTAGCGAACCGTCGAGCGGCGGTGGCTCCCATCCGGGGCGGGCAATCTTCGGTGAACGGGCAGATCGAGAATACCGCCTAGCGAAGGCGGTCTTTGCAAGGAAATATGCGATGAGACTTACCCATTTTTTGCGCCTGAAGGCCCGGCGCTATGTAGTTGTTACGCTCCTCTTGGGGCTGGCGGGGCTATTGAGCGGGTGCGGCCGCGAGAGGGAGGAGGAGTTCCTGTTTGCGCCGGACAGCCCGCCGGTCACACTCACATACGCGGCGCCTGGGAATTCCGTCTTTAGCGAGCCGGAGGAGGTCGCCATCGAACGCTTTCAGGCGCTGGCGCCGAGCATAGAGGTGGACCGCCAGTCCTACGGTTTCAACGCCGGCAACTCTCTGCTGGAGACGCCGCCACCCGACGTAATGCTGATGTGGGACGGCAATGAACTGCGCAGCGCGGCTGCCCTGGGGCTGCTGTCCGACGTGTCGGACGTCTGGACGGAGGGAAACTTAACAGAAGCGTACGGCAGGCGGTTCCGGGACATGAGCCGTTTCGACGGCACGCTGCGATTTGTGCCGGCCGGCTTCAACTGGACGGGCATCTATTACAATAAAGAGGTCTTCGAGCAGTTCGGCTTCACGCCGCCGACGACGTGGGAGGAGTTCGAACTGATCTGCGACACGCTTCTGGCCAACGGTATAACGCCGATGTCACTGGCAGGACAGAACCCCTTTATTTCCCTTCTGTGGTTCGACTATCTGAATTTGCGGCTGAACGGGCCGGAGTTCCACCGCGACCTGATAGTGGGCCGAGTGGACTTCTACGACGTGCGAATTGCGCTGGTGTGGGAATTCTGGAAATCGCTACTGGACAGGGGTTATTTCGTAGAGAGACCGGGCAGCACATCGGAGATGAACAGCATGACTGCGCTGATCCGCGGAGACGGCGACAGTCAACTCTCCTGGGAGAAGGCTGTGATGGCACTGGCGCCGCAGTTCAGCCTGAGTGATCTGCCGCCGGTATTTGCAGAGGAACTCGACTTTTTCCAGTTTCCTCAGATTGATCCCAACCATCCAATGGGGGAGGTTTCGGTCGTATTCGGCTACGTCATACCTGCCGATGCGCCAAACCGGGTTGAAGCAGGCGCATTCGCGGGCTTCATGGGCTCGGCAGAAGCGCACGAACTGCAGATAGCGCGCATCGGGGAGGCTGAAACGAACATCGGCTATGTGCCGGTACATCGCGAGCTTGATCGAGAGCTTCTTTCGGCGGCGGCGGTAAAGGGCGACCAGATCGTGACGGGCGCCGACGAAATCAGCCCTCCACTGTTTCTTGTGCTGCCCGACAGCATGAGGGGCAGCTTCAACCAGGTATTGAGACGGCTATTCCTGGCTACGAGCAACCCCCTGGAGGTCTCTGAGATACAGGCGACATTGGAGGAAGGACGCCAGAGAGCCGTTCAAAACGGAGAGTTTCCGCAGTAGAGTTTCTAGCGTCTAACTCTCCACAGCTTCCCGGATGCCGGGCCATTCGCGCCAGATGTCGGTGTAGCCGGTCTTCTCGTTGCCCTCCACCTCTTTGTGTCGAAGCCGACTGATGACGGCCTGGCGAACGTTGGGCGATGCGTTGGGTCCGCCAGTGTGGAACATCAGGTAGTGGGCAAGGATCAGGTCTCCGGCCTCTGCGGTGACCATCACGGGCCCCTCCGGCAGTGGAATATCGGGCCTGCCGCCGGCCAGCACTTCATGGCCGTTCGCCTTGAAATAGTCCTCGAAGGCGCGGTGCGATTTGGGCCAAACGGTGAAGTTGCCGGCATTGGTCTCAAGCAGATCTTCCAAATAGACGACTGCGAAGGCCGTGAATCCGCGATTGTAGTACCCTTTGGGCATGCCGTTGGAACCATTGCCGATGCCGTCGATGTGGCCGCGCGGTTCCGGCGCATCTTCTCCCAATGGAAGCGGAAAACGAGGGTAGGGTTTGGCCTGAACGACGGGAAGGACGTTGCCCGCGCCCATCAGCTCCTCAGCGATTTCAATGACAGGCGACTTGTTGAACAGATCCAGGATTACCGGCGCCCGCAGCAGTTCGGCGCAGAAAAAGGCGGAGCGATTGTTTTCCATGTCTTCGCCGCCGAGTCCAACTTCGCCAATGGAGTGATTTACGGCGCGCAGCGCTTCATTGATCAGCACTTTAGGCACGACTCCGGGTATTTTCACGTAGCCCTCTTCAAAGAACCGGCGCTTCTGGGCAAGAGTGAGCATAGGTGTCTCCTGATTTGAATGAAATAGACTGGAGTTAGAGGAATCGTACACAAATCGGGGGCGCAGGTCAACCGCGCCCGGCGCCGGAATTGAAGAGTTTTCGGGCCTACGGGGACGGCGCTTTCAGCGTCCGCAGTTGGCAGTGCTGAGCCGCCGTATTATCATGTTGGAATGACTTTGCATAGTTCGAATTCGGTGGAAGGAGGGGAACTGCGGTGCAGGAGCGAGCCCCAGAACTTGGCAGAGCGTTCAATTTTGCAGGAAAAGTCGCCCTGATAAGCGGCGGCGGGCGGGGCATCGGCGCGGGTATCTCAAAACGATTTGCGGAGGCAGGCGCGTCGGTGGTCGTCGGCTACGCGCGGGCGGAAGCGGCAGCCCAAGAGGTCGTTGGACGGATTCTGGGGGCTGGCGGGAAAGCGCAGGCGGTACGGGCTGACGTTTCCCGGGCAGAGGATGCGGACCGTTTGATTTCGCAGACGTTAGAACGGTTCGGACGGCTGGACGTGCTGGTCAACAACGCCGGCATTTATCCTCTTGCGACTCTATTAGAGATGGCCGACCACGAATGGGAGCAGGTGCTGGCGGTCAATCTGACCGGCACTCACAACTGTACGCAGCGAGCCGCACGGGCGATGATCGAGCTGTCTGCGCGGCGAGACGACGGCGAAAGCAGCGGTTCGATCATCAACATCTCCTCGATTGAAGCCGCCTCGACCGCCTTTGCGCACAGTCATTACACTGCCGCCAAAGCGGGGGTAGAGCAGTACACGAGAAACGCAGCCCTGGAGCTGGGTGGAGAGGGAATCAGAGTCAATGCGGTCGCGCCGGGGCTCATCGACCGCCCCGGACTGGCGCGGGCCTGGCCGGACGGGGTGAAGCGCTGGCAGAGTCGCGTTCCGCTGGGACGGCTAGGAACACCGGAAGATATAGCAGACGCGTGCCTGTTTCTGGCTTCGCCCCTGGCTCGCTGGATTACAGGCATTACGCTGGCCGTCGATGGTGGTATTCTTACGGCACCTGCCTTTTGATGACTATGCGAGAATTGGAGCTGGCGGCGGCAGACATCATCAGCCACTTCGACCTGAAACCCCTGCCGGTTGAGGGCGGATTCTACCGCGAAACCTACACGGGCGACCTGCAGCTACCTGCCAGCGTCCTACCTCCCTCGATCAGATCAGCACGGCCGGCCAAGTCCGTTATCCTTTACCTCCTTACGGCTGACACGAAGTCGCGCTTGCACCGGTTGGTGACTGATGAGGTGTGGCATTTTTATTTGGGGAGTAGTGTCAATTTGTATGTGTTTGGCACTGAGACTGGCTACGCGAAAATCGAGTTAGGACATGATTTCATAGGGGATCAGACCATTCAGGCGGTCGTCCCCGCGCACAGTTGGTTTGGCGCCCGTTTGCAGAAAGGCGGGCGCTGGGCCTTGATGGGCTGCTCCCTGGCCCCGGCGTATAGCGACGACGATTTTTCCCTTCCCGACGACGCGGAATTCGACGACCTGGCGGCCCGCTTCCCCCGCCAAAGGGAAGTTCTGCGTGCGTTGCGCTGAATTAACACCGACCAGACGATAAACCAGCGAGGAGTTTCCCGCCATGCGTCCACTTGTCGAACTTGCCTTGTTCACAGAAGATGTGCCTGCGCTCGTTGCTTTCTATGAGGCGTTGCTTGGAGGCAGGGCAGCCTTTCAGTCGGAACAGATGGCGCTGTTTCAGTTGGACGGGCTGCACATCTTGATTCATCAGCGCGAGCCGGCAGACCCTGACTATGAAGTTGGCTCAGAAGGTCCACCCAATGAAGATCACTTCGCGATTGGCGTGAAGGCGCTTGACAGTGCCTGGGAGAGCAGTGAACTCAGCAGCAGCCCTGCCGCGATCCCGCCGGCCGCGTACCCCTGGGGCCGGTCGGCGTATGTGCGCGATCCCGATGGGCGTCTGGTCGAAATGCAGGAGAATTGAGGAAGGCATACCTACAAGTCGGCACTTTTGCTTTCAGTCTTTTCTGTGCTAGAGTGCGGTCGATGTACGAAGGCTCCGCTTGCGAACTTTGGCAAGATTCTTCTTCAGTAGAACACAGGGAAAGGAGGCTCCATATGAGAATGGTAAAGAGAAAAAAGAGTGCTAAGGTAACTGCCTGCATATGGAGCACGACTGGCTGAGTCTCTTGCGGCGCTCGCAGTGTTTCCCAGTGTTTCCCTTCTACGTGCGAGCGAAGAGAAGTGCGTTCTGCCCAGTTAACCTCATTCCTGCCCCTCTATTTTGAGGCTGCCGGCGTTACCTGACCGCGGCCTTTTTTGATCCCGTTCAACAGAGTACAGTGCGACTTGCAGACGTCGTTGCGGACGTTTGAAGACGCCCAGCGAACACGGGCCGCGCGCGGCGTTCGACGCGTCTCGATTGCTGCAGTTGCCTCCCCTCGCGGACAGCGGGAGAGACGCAGTAATGGAATCAGTTGGGGCCGCGCGCCCCAGATCAAGGACTGACAGAGAATTGAAATATCAAGAAGAGAGAGACCACGACAGTTGGGACCAGTTTCCGGAGGGTGAGGACAGTTCGTCGCAGGAATCCGATATGGGATGGGAGGAAGAACAGGCGGAACTGGAATACTACGAGAAGAGGTTTCGGCTGGCCGAACCTACGTTCCGCGCAGCACGTGAACCAAAGAACGAACGGCAACAGTTCGAAATGCACCGCGCCGAGGTGCAACAGGTGGCCGAAGTCGCGGACCTGGAAAGCGTTTGGGAGATTAGTTACACTCCGGCGCGCTTTGAAGGCGTGTTTCTCAGGAGTTCCCTGAGACCCTTTTACCAACAGGACCAGATCGTCGACGTGATGGCCCAGGTGAAGGGCGGAAAGGAGGCAAACGTCTACCGGTGCAAGGCCCACGCTTCGGTTGGCGTAGAATGGATCGCGGCCAAAGTCTATCGCCCGCGCCAGTTCCGAAATCTTCGCAACGACGCCATGTACAGAGAGGGCAGGCATCTGCTGACGGCGGAGGACGGGAGGCCGCAGGCCATCAATCCGCGCGATGACCGGACGGCGAGAGCCGTCAACAAGAAGTCGGTCTTTGGCGCGAAAGTTCGCCATACATCCTGGCTGATGTACGAGTTCTCAGCTTTACAGACCCTTCACGAAGCGGGCGTGCCTGTGCCGAGACCCTACGGGGTAGGCGACAACGCTATTCTGATGGAGTATATCGGAGATGAACAGATGGCGGCGCCCACCCTCCACGAAACGCATCTGGAGGAGGATGAAGCCGGACCGCTCTTTGACAGAACGGTGAAAAGCATTGCCGTGATGCTGGAGAATGGCTTAGCGCACGGCGATCTGTCGGCATACAATATTCTATACTGGGAGGGCGAGATCAAGCTGATCGACTTTCCGCAGGTCATCGACATTCATGCAAACCAGAGCGCACGAGCCGTTCTGAGGAGGGATGTGGAGCGGGTCTGCCAGTATTTCCGACGCTACGGAGTCCGGTCGGACCACAGGCGCCTGGCAGATGAACTGTGGGAACGATACGCCGCGCCGGACCCCGACGACCTGGCCGCCGACCTTTCAAGGGTCTTGGAAGTCGAGGCAGAGGACGGCGAGGAGGAAGAAGAGTAGGGCCGGGGGCAGGCTGTGCGCCGCTTTTACCACGGCAGACGCCGGATGTCGCGGCGCATGCCCCGCCAGAGTTCGGCGGCGCGGGCGAGCGCAGCAGGGCGCAGGGTCGAAGTTCCATAGCGTTCCTGGCTGACTGCTGAGGTCAGCCCGATGACATTTCGCGTCAGTCTGCGGCGCCGTTCCGGTTCGGACTCATGAACGGACAAGTGGGCCGAGAGGCCGCGGCCGTACTCCAGCTCGGTCTGATGGGGCTGGTGGGGCCAACCGATGCGGCGCCCCCATGCCAGCAGCCCGAGCCAGGGGTCCTGCGGCCTGCGTTCGAGCCAGCTTGCCACCAGATAGAGGAGGCCCGCAAGGGGCAACAGCCAGAATAGCAGCTGCCAGTTCCAGGTCCGCCCGTCTTCGACCGCCTCTTCCGCCGTCGGAACAGGCCCCGATCTCGTGAAGCTGTCGGGCAGGGCCTGCAACGATGCCTGCCTCCTGAGCGATGGCCTGCCCGCGGTCGGCTCGAAGGGGAGCCAGCCGATGTCCGGGAGGTAGACCTCAGGCCAGGAGTGGGCTTCCGCTTCGGTTATGGTCCACTCCCCCGATTCCAGGTCCCAGTAGCCGCCAATGTGGCCGGTGGCAAAGCGGGTGGGCAGACCGTTCAACCGGGCCAGAACTGCAAAGGCGGTGGTGTAGTAGTCGCAATAGCCTTGCCGCAGGTCAAAGAGGAAGAAGTCGGCTACTTCTGCGCCCGGAGGAGGTCCGGGAACCTCGAGATTGTATTCGATTCCCCGCAGGTGGGCTTCGATGGACTGGGCGATGGCAAATGGCCCCGGCTGGCCGGCGGCCAGGCGTCGGGCCAGGTCCTGCGTGCGCGGGGTGATGGAGTCCGGCAGCCTCAGGTGGGGGAGCATTTCAGGCGGCAGTTCTGCGGTCTCGCCGCCCCAGGCAGGCAGCGCGAGCAGACTCTCGGCGGACATGGCAGGAATGAATGATATGACTTCAAAGCGGTCGACCGGACCGATGCCGGACCAGACGGTAACCAGGTCGTCGTCAGAACGGCGCTCGAGCGCGTATTCGGTGCGAAACTCGGCCGGTTCGCCGGCGGCAGGCAGGACTGCGGTCGGCGCGGTCAGGCGCACACGCTGCGTCAGAGCCACGCGGCCCGGCCACACTTCTTCACTGCGCCAGGGCCTGTTGGCGTCAATGGCTGCGTCCCGCTCCTGGCCGCTGTTGTTCCAGCCCCTCCCATCGTAGTTGACAAATGTGGCCCGGCGCATGTAGAGCCGCGGGGGCATGTCGCCCATCTCCGTCACCGCGCCAAAGGGGTAGTTCGTCGAGACGCGCATCACTTCGTACCTGCCCAGCTCCGCTCCGCCTTCGAGGAGGAAGCGGTTTGGCAGACCACTCCCCAGCCGGCCCAGCCCTCTCCTGCCTCCCTTGAGGTCCGGAAACATGCGCTCGGTGACATCGTCGACGGAGTCGTACACCGGCGTCATCGTCTGGTAGACCCTATAGGCAATTGGCTTGATGACGACGTTGGGCATGAAGGCGGCGACTAGCCCGATCAGCGCGGCGCCGGCGCCGACCGACAGCAGCCGGTCCGTCAGCAGCATGGGGCTGAAATCCATCTTGTGACGGGTCCAACCTCGTTCGAGGCGCTGCTGGTCGAGGAGAACGTGCAGCAGAAGGGTGGCGGCAAAGCCTATCAGAATCAGGAGGCGGCCCTGGCGTCCATAGAAGAGGAAGGTCGCCAGCACCCAGAGAGCCGGCGCGCCCACGATCAGTCCGTTACGCGTCGAAAGGGCGAGAAGCGCGGTTGCGCCTCCCAGTAACCACAGCACGACGCCGAACAGAGAGAGAAAGACGAAGTCGTCCTGGTAGGCGCCGCCTGCCTCCACGCCTCGCGCCCAGTCCGAGTAGCGCAACACCAGGCCGTTCAGGTCAACCTCTACGCCCTCGACCAGCGTGAGCAGGTCATTTGCAAACACTGCCCGCCACAGATCGAATGGGCCGGGAATCCAGTTCACGAGCACGTGCGAAACGATCAGTACGCCCAAGCCGAGCCAGAGGAGTATACCCGAGCTGAAGATTAGGGAAACGAGTACCCCTAGAAGACGTTTCCTCCCAGGCGGCGTAGAGGGGCTTTCTTGCTCAGACTGTTGATCGCCGGCGGGGGACAGGATGCGCGAGGCCGATCTGCGCAGGCGGCCGACCAGCCACCACCCGCTCAGGAGGCTGAGAAGGCCTACCCACTCGAGATTGACGCGGACGCGGCGGAGGTCAATCCACTCGGCTTCGCGAATGGCAAGTGCGGGCAGGAGCACCAAAGTGATCGCGATCACCAGGACAGTCCAGCCGAGGGTGGGACGGTAGCGCGCGGCCAGCGACAGCAGGAGGCGGACGACAACGTGTCTTTCGTCTACAGCAGTGGCAGCGGTCACCCTACCTCTTCCTCGACTTCGTGCGCGACGACGCCGCCGCTGGGGGTCGTTCGCAGGACGGTACGAGTGCGGCGGTAGGTCAGCGCGGGCGTCAGTCGAGTTCCCGCCTGCAAGAACCGAAGCGGAATCTCGTATCTTGCAAGAATGTCGATCAGATTCGCTTGCGCATCTTCGCCGGTGCGTTCGGGGAAGGATTCTGGCTCGTCCGCAAGAGCGTCCTGAGAAAGGAAGTCCTCAGGCGTTTCGTCAGGGGGTATTTCGGCGGGATCATCGCCTGGAACAGGCGCGTCACCGGCGGATGCGGGCGTCACGGCAAGGACGCTGGCCGGAACGCCGGCGCGGCGAAGATGCAACAGCTCAGCGGTCCAGTCCTCGACGCCGCCGCCGATGTCGGGAGTGACGGCCAAGACAGTCTGCCCGGCGCTGAACAGGCCCCGGCTGCGGCGCAAGAGTTCGCCGAGAGAGAGGTCACCGGCGTTCACCGGGGCCAATGCAGCCAATATGCGCCAGACCTGCCCTTTTCCCGGCTGAGGCGGTACATCTACGAGCAGAGTTGACGGGGGCTGCACGTGACCCCTATCCCCATTTGACGACCGGACGCCGGTCTCGTTGCCGGCTGGAATCGTTTCAGGGAAGATCTGCCGTGCGGGCGCGAGGCCGCCATCGGTCTGGAAGAGAGAGGCGTCAGCGGCGGGCGCGGCAAGCAGACCAACGGATCTCCTCTCGCCGCCGCTCAGAAACTCGGCTGCGACGCTTGCCGCCAGCACGATGCCCGTCTCGAGTGAACTCTCCTCACCTCTGCCAGACTGGACGAGGCGGTTGACGTCAAGCACGATCCAGAGGTCTCCGCTCGGTTCCGTTTCGACGTCCGTAACTACGAGCTCGCCCTGCTTAGCGCTGGTAGGCCAGTGAACATGGCGCAGACTGTCTCCCGGCCGATAGGCCCGCACAGCCTGAGAGCGCTCCGACCCGGTATGCGCGCGCCGGCGGCGGTCCTGGCCGGAGAGGCTTCCTCTAGGCAGCGCAAGCGTGGGAATGTGGGCTACCCTGGGATAGACGAGAAGCAGTTCCGAACGAGGGTCAACGACTTCCAGGCTGAAGAAACCAAAAGGGTCGCCCGTTCGCAGCACATGGGGTCCCAACCGGAAAACGCCTCTCTGCGTACAGTGCGCCTCGGCACGCCACTGGTAGCTACTGCCGCCGCCGCAGCTGACGACCTGCCTCGGGTTGTATCCGGGCAAAAGCGAACTGTCGGCAAACTCGAGCCAGTGCAATGGAAGGGCGCTGTCGTTGCGGACGACAAAACGTTCCTGCAGGGAGTCGCCCACGACCAGCATGGCTCCCTCTCGATGCCTCTCAAAGAATATCTGGAGGACCTGATTTCGGACCCAGAAATAGCCGGTCGCGTAGAGGCCGACCAGTGAGATCAGAAGCGCAACCCAGATGGGGCTCGGGCCCAAGAGCTGCATGAAGAGCAGGAGAGGGATAAAGATAAGCGGCCAGCCGTTACGCAACTCGATGCGCCATTGCGGGGGCATATGGCGGTTCAGGAGCCGGGCGAGGGCCCGCTGAGGAAAGAAGCGACTGGATATTGCTGAAGGTCTGCTCAATTTGCGGGCTGTCACTGTAACCAGGTCAGAGATTGGCAGTTTCCTGACGGTATGTGAGAATGGACGCGAAAGGCGTTTGCCGGCCATTTTCTCCGGGCAAAACTGAACAGATTGTACCACAATGTTGCGGCGCATCCAGGAATCTGATGGCATTCAGTGGAACTGCAAGGGAGCGCGCTCTGCGTCAGACAGGCTCAAATAGATGGTGACATTGCCCGGACCACTTAAGCAGTCCTTTTTGTATCCCTCAGCCGTTACTTCAGAAATCTTTTCGGCAGTCTGGCAGATCCTGGCGATACTGGCGGTTGCAGGGCTTGTAGTCGTCGTGCTCCTGGCGATTGTCGAGCCGGGGCCTCTGGTGAAGAGACGCCCTTTCTCAAGAAAGCAGAGAATGCCCAGGGGGGCGCCCGGAGACGCCGATCCGAAGCAACAGATGCCGGACGCGATGGCAGGCGACGACGGCGAACAGTACGGTCAGGGAGAAGAGGGCCAGCGGCGCGCCGGTGATCGCGCCGGCGGATAGCAATCTGACGTGACAGATTCCAAAGAGGAGCAGCTTCCCCCCCTTGTGGGACAGATCGAGAGTTGGGTCGGGCCAGGCCATCCGTTTTCGATCCGCCTACCCTCCAAGCCCGGGCCGCAATTAGAGACGTTGAGCGGCCTCTACTTCCTCGCACGTTGCAGCACAGCCGTCGGTACAGAGAGAGACGACGATTTTTCCGTTTATCCCCGGCTGCCTCTATTCGTTTGCGGCCGTCAAGCGCATGACAAATACGACCGCTGGCAGGTCTATTTTCCTGCCAATGCGGCGGAGTATGGGGCACAGCCGGACCCTGCGTACGAAGGCGGAAGGCAGTCCCGCGGCGGCGGTTCAGACTGGCTGGCGAAGCGCGCTTCCGGCGATTTGCTGAACCTGCTTGGCCCCTTAGGCAATGGGTTTGACCTGATGCCGGGGCCGCATAACCTGCTCATCCTGGTTGACATCAGGGACGAGCCGTCCTGGTTCTGGCTGTTGCTGCCGCTGTGCGAGCAGGCGCTGGACAGAGGCAGCCGGGTTACTCTCCTGATACGAGCAACTGACGACGGTTCGGTGTCCGGCCTGGTCAGGCAGCTGCCGGTGCAGGTTGAGGCGCGTATTGTCAGCAGCGAGAGGCAGTGGCTCGACCAGATTCAGAGCACGATCGCGTGGTCGGACCAACTTTGCGCGGGCGTACCGCCCGAGTCTTACGGAGATCTTCTGGGTATCGTCAGGGGTGCGCGGTTTCGGATCGACAGGAACTTTGCCCAGGTTCTGGTCCGCGCAGACCTGCTGTGCGGGGTTGGGGCCTGCCTTGCGTGCGCCGTCCCGACAGCACGCGGCGGCTACACTCGCGCCTGCGTTCACGGGCCTGTCTTTGACCTGACTGCGCTGGCGGCATAGCCGGTTGACGATTGGACGCGCTGTGTCCGGCCCCAACACCTTTGTGGTACAATGAGCCGAATCAGTCTCTGTTGCGCGGCATACGCGGATTGCTTCAGACTGTCCTAGAGTATACGAACAGGAGCGGGCCCATGCCCGACTTGCGCGGGAAGGCCGAAACATCTTTTCCCGAATACCGGCACGAAGTGGAACGGGTCTGGAACCACAATTCCGCCTATTGGGACAGTTCCATGGGGGAAGGCAACGACTTTGTGGATGTTCTGTGCTGGCCCGTGATAGAGAAACTGCTCTCGGTTCAACCGGGGCAGCTGGCATTGGACGTCGCTTGCGGCAACGGTCTGACCAGTAGAAGACTGGGCCGACTTGGGGCGCGAGTTGTGGCGTTCGACGTGGCTGAAGAGATGATCCGGTTCGCGAGGAAGCGCAGTTCGGTGGAAGACGGTGACATTCGGTACTTCGTGCTTGACGCCAATGACGAAGAGGGGATGGCGCAGTTCGGTGGGGAGAAGTTCGATTGCGCGCTGTCCAATATGGCCCTGTTTGACATGGCCGAGATTGAACCGTTGTTCCGAAGTCTGTTCAGCTTGCTGAAGCCGGGAGGCCGCTTCGTCTTTTCGATGATGCATCCTTGCTTCAATCAGGCCAGTTCGGCCCTATACGGGGAGAGAGAGGAGCGCGACGGCGAGGAGGTAATGACATACGGTGTGCGGGTCAACGGCTACATGACGCCCACCATGTTCAGCGGACGTGCGCTGGGCGGTCAGCCTCTGCCGCAGCCTTACTTTCACCGACCTCTATATGCCCTATTGAACGTTGGACTGCAGGTCGGCTTTGTTCTGGACGGTATCGAAGAGAGAGCATTTCCCACAACCCATCAACCTGGAAGGCGTGAACTCAGCTGGGGGCCGAACTTCAGCGAGATTCCACCGGTTATCGTCTTTCGCATGCAACGCCCTTGACGTAAGGCCGCAGGTCAATCAAAAGGAAAACGAGGTGCTGACATGGACGAGCGAGTACAACTGTGGGAGACGCCGACCGCGAGTGAGATGGTCATGATTGCCGGTTGGCACCAGTGGGCAGACGCCGGCTCGATCTCGTCCAGCCTACCTCCCTTTCTGATCGAGAGGCTGGATACGCGCAAGATCGGCGAAATCAGCCGGGACCGATTCTTCCTGTTTCAGATGCCGGGGGCCCATCATCTTCTGAGACCCGAGGTCCACACGAAAGAAGGCGTGGTCCAGCAGATGCGCGTCATAAAGACGGAGATCTATTACACTGAACTCGGGGGCAAGGGCGTCGTCATTTTTCATGGTGAGGAACCGCACGTCAACGAGGAGGAGTACGCCGACGCTTTCTTCGACGTTGTCGAGGCACTGAACGTCAAGCGAGTGCTGGCCATAGGCGGCGTGTACGGCGCCATGCCCTACAACAAGGACCGCGAGATTTCCTGCGTATTCAGCCTGGAAGAGATGCGGAAGGAGATGGAGGAGTATGCGGTCCGATTCTCCAACTACGAGGGGGGGACGACGATAGGCTCCTATCTCGCCTACCATGCCGGCCAGCGCAACAAGGAGTACATCTGCTTCCACGGTTTTGTGCCCGCGTATGACTTCGGCCAGGTGATGCTACCGGCGCAGAGTGTCCGAATCGAAGACGACGTCAAGGCCTGGTACGACATTATGCGCAGGGCGGACTTCATGTTCAACCTGGGGATGGATCTGTCGGAGCTGCGCATTCAGAGCGACGAGCTGATCTCTTCCATGGAGGAGCAGATGGAGGAGCTTTCCAGGCAGGCGCCGCAGCTCGACGTGCATGCATACCTGCAGAAGCTGGATGACGAGTTCACGGAGAATCCCTTCATGCCCCTGGACGACGTCTGGGAGCGGGAACTGGGTGACCTGCTGGACGACCTGGAAAGCTGACGTCCTCGAACCTGTCGAACCTTACGCGTGGCGGAAATGGCTGAACCCTCCCGAGATGAAGCGGAAAGAGTGCTGACCCGCTTAGTCGAAATCCCTTCCTTCAGCGGCGACGAATTGAAAGCCAGCTCCTACCTGGTCGAGGCGATGGGCGGCCTTGGATACGACAGGTACGAGGTGGACGCGGCCGGCAACGCCGTGGGTGAAATCGGAGAAACCGATGCCGGGCAGACAGTGGTCCTGCTCGGGCACATCGACACGGTTTTCGGCGACATCCCGGTGCGGGTGGAGGAGGGGCGAGACGGACCGGCGCTCTACGGAAGGGGCTCGGTCGACGCGAAAGGGCCCCTGGCGACTTTTGCAGTGGCGGCAGCCCGGGTGGGGTCGGAATGGGCGAAGCGCAACAGTACGCGCCTGGTCGTCGTCGGCGCCGTGGAAGAGGAGGCGGCGACAAGCAAAGGGGCGCGTTTTATCCGCGACCGTTTTGACGGGACCCAGGAGCCGACACCGGACTTCTGCATCATCGGTGAGCCCAGCGGCGCCACGCGCATCACACTCTTCTATATGGGACGCATTCTGCTGGAGATGAAGGCGGACCAGCCGATGATGCACTCAGCAGGCCCCAACCCAGGCGTCGGCACGAACGCGGTGGACCTGTGGAACTGGATAGGCGGCTATGCAGACAGCTTCAATCGCGACCGGAACAGAATGTTCGACCAGCTGCGCCCCAGCCTGCGCGATCTACGCACTTGGACCGACGAGGCGATGCGCGACCTGGTATGGACCAAGATAGGCGTTCGACTGCCGCTCGGATTTGACGTTGACGCGTTCCTCGGCGAGATGTGGGACTGGGCAAGAGAACGCGTTCAAGAGCAGGCGTCTCCACCGGAGCCCCCCTATGTGAGAGGCGCCGACGCTTCCCCTCAGAAACTCCATTTCGGCGACGAAGAACTGCGGCTGGAGTTCCGCTTCCACGGGTATGAACCGGCATGGCGGAGCGGCCGCAACAGCGCGCTTGTACGCGGCTTCCTCGCAGCCATTCGCGAACAGACCTCTGAACGACCTCGCTTTGTGAGCAAGAGCGGCACCAGCGACATGAACGTAGTCGGGCCGGCGTGGCAGTGCCCTATCGCGGCCTACGGCCCAGGTGACAGCAGCCTGGACCATACCCCCAATGAGCATCTCCACCTGGACGAATACTGGCAGGCCGTGTTGATTCTTGAGTCTGCGTTGAGGAGACTGGCGTAGAGGCGGCGTTCATTACAGGACGAGCCGCCCGGTTTCTTCAGGCGAGCGGCTACTCCAGGGGACTCAGCCAGCGCTCTCCTTCTCGACCGTCTGCTGCCCAGCCTTCGACTTCACCATCGTCCGAACGAATCTGGTACCAGAAATAGCCGTCGACGGACTGGGGTCCGGCCACGACCGTAAATGCCTGGTTTGTCCTGGCGCGGGAAACGATAGACGCACCGATACCGGGCAGGGAGCGCACAGTCAGTTCGCCATTGAGGGTGACGACGACCCGATCGCCGACGACAGGCGAGCGGTCGATAGGCCGAGCTTCACCCACGTGCGGAGAGATCCAGTCATCGATGCCCTGGCCTCCGGCCACCCAGCCGACCGTGCCCTGATTGTCATCGACCTTCCACCAGATATATCCGTCGGAACTTACGGGACCTTCCAGGACCGTAATACGCTTGTCCTGGGCAAGGTGCGTGATGGCCGGGGACGTGATCGTAGGTTGCTCGCGAACGTTGAGTCCTCCGGGGACGGTGATACGGGCCGGCTCACCGATGGTCAAGGGATTTCTGACTACGATCGTAGGTGTAGGGGAGGGAATCGCCGTACTGGTCGGGACGGGGGCCGTCGTCGGAGGGGAGGTCGGCGTCGGTTGATTGGGTACAGGCGTATCTGCGGCGGGCGCTGCGACCGGCATTCCCCTGGTGGGCGTCGGGCGGGGTTGAAAGCTGCCGCAGGCGATGATAGGCACCGCCCAGAGAAGGACCACCGCCAGCAGGGCCAGGTACAGGTTATTTGCGGGCCCTGCGGGGCGGCGCCTGCCAGCAGACGGCGCGCCGTCTGAAGTTTCGTTGCGAGCGACAGTGCAGGAATCGGAGTCCGGGCGGCGACCGGAGGGGCCGGTTCTCCACTCTTTGCAACGGCGCCCTGATTGATTTCCGAAGCGACTCTCCAAGATTGAGCCTCTGCGCATTACGATTCGCGTAGGTCGACAGCCTTCAGCCAATGAATGTCCTGAATGTCCGCGAGTTTTTTCAGAACACCGGCCGGCGTCTGCTCGTCGGTGCCCAACACCATAATCGACTCTCCACGAGGCGCTCGGCGCCCTACGTGCATAAAGCTGATGTTCACGTCGGAACGTCCCAGCAGCGTACCGACTTTTCCGATCATGCCAGGCCGATCCGTATGCGACGCCAGCAGCAGATTTCCCGCGGCCGGAAACTCCACCCAAAGATCGTTGACTGCGACAAATATCAGCTCGTCCAAGAGAACGGTTCCCAGGACGGAATTCGTTCCGCCGGCGCTGGTCAGCCGCAGCGTAATCATACTCTCATAGCGTTCATGTTTCGGCATTTTGCGTTGAACGACCTCGATTCCCCGGCTGCGGGCCATCAGCTCCGCGTTTACGAGGTTGACGCGTTCTTCCACGATGTCGGACAGCACGCCGCGAATCGCAGACGCCACGATATAGGTCATGTCAAAGGCGGTCACGGGGCCATGGCCGGTAATCTCCAGCCTTCTGATGCCTTCTTCGTCCATTTGACGTAAAAAGCGGCCCATTCGTTCGGCTAAATCGATAAACGGGATGAGCGTGTTGAGGGCGGTGGGGGGCAGAATCGGCGCGTTGACTGCGTAGAGAGCGGGTCTTCCGTGCAGAATGTCCATCACCTGCAGTGCAACGTCCTCCGCCACACGGTCCATCGCTTCGACTGTACTTGCGCCCAGATGGGGCGTGAGAATGATCCTGTCATTGTCTCGCAGAGGGCTGTCCGCGGCCAGGGGCTCGGAGGCGAAAACGTCCAGGGCGGCGCCTCCGAGGCGGCCGCCGGCGACCGCCGCGGCCAGCGCGTCTTCGTCGATGATTCCGCCGCGGGCGACGTTCAGAACGCGTGCGCCCGGTTTCAATTGCCTTAGCCTGCGGGCGTCGATGATGTTGCGGGTGGCGTCCGTAAGAGGAACATGCACGGTGAGGAAGTCCACTTGCGGCAGCATTTCATCGAGAGAGAGGAGGGTTACGTGTCTCTGCGAGGCGTACTCCTGGCTGACGAAGGGGTCGAAGGCGAACACTCTCATACCCAACGAAAGAGCAAACTGGACGACTTCCTGGGCGATCCGGCCCAGCCCGACGATCCCAAGCGCTTTGCCCCTGACCTCGGTACCGACGAAAGCGCCTCGATCCCACTGTTGGGAGCGGACGTTGCGATCAGCCTGAGGTATATTTCGGGCCAGCGCCAGCAACATGGCTATTGTATGTTCGGCGGCGGCAACCGTATTGCCGGTGGGCGTGTTCACGACAGTGACACCGGCCCTGGTCGCGGCCTCCACGTCGATATTGTCAACGCCGGTGCCGGCCCGACCGACGGCCTGGAGCCGCTTCCCAGCGCAAATTAGAGCGTCGGTAACCTGCGTGCTGCTACGGACAAGGAGGGCGTGGTAGTCCGGTATCAGGGAGGTCAGCTCTTCAGGCGACAGTTCGGTGCGGATGTCGAGCTCGATGCTTTCCGCTTCCAGCAGCGGCCTCAAGCCGTTCTGCGAAAGCTTGTCACTCACCAACACCTTGAATCTTTCAGACATCTGGACATTCTCTGTATGGGTCGAGGAATTTCATACGTTTACTGTTCTCACATTTCCCGGGGCGCGCTCATTCCCATGAGGTTCAGTACCCTTGAAAGGGCTGTCCTCGCAGCCAGGATCAGCAGCAGCCTCGCCCGCGCCAGCTGCTGAGGAACGTCAGAGTGCAGGACCTGGCAGTTTTCGTAGAAGACGCTGAAGGTCTTGGTCAGATCTTCGGCGTAGTAGGTGAGATTGTGCGGCGACAGCCGCTCGACCGCCAGCTCGATCTGTTCTTCCAGTTCCAACATGCGTCGAATGAGCGCCAACTCCGCCGGGTGGGTGAGGAGGTTCACGATCTCGGATGCGTCTTCGGGGAGCTCCTCCGGATCAGGATGGCCACTGCCGGCGGCCCTCTGTATTAGTGAACAGATGCGAGCGTGTCCGTACTGGACATAGAAGACCCGGTTTTCGTTTTTGCGCTGGACCGCCAGGCTCATATCGAATTCGATGCCGCTTTCAAGACTGGTCGTGAGCAGCATGAATCGCATCGCATCCGGCCCCACTTCCTCGACGACTTCGCGCACAGTGAGGAAATCGCCAGAGCGTTTACTCATCTTGACTTCCTGTCCTTCGCGGATCAACTTGACCAGGTTGTAGAGCAGAATCGTCAGGCGTTCCGGATCCAGGTCCAGCGCACGCATGATTGCCCCCATGCGAGGAACGTGGCCCTGATGGTCCACAGCCCAAACGTTGACTACGCGGTCGAACTTGCGACGGACGAATTTGTCATAGTGATAGGCGATATCGCTGGCGAAGTAGGTAGGCGCGCCGCTGGACCGCACGACCACTTCGTCCTTTTCGTTGCCCGGGTAGTTGCTGGCGAGAAACCATTGCGCGCCGTCCCGGCTGATTACCTCGCCCTTATCGGAAAGCTCATTGAGCAGCCGGTCAACCAGGCCCTCGTCATAGAGGCTCTTCTCGCTGAACCAGCGGTCGAAGGTGACGCCCATCGCGGCGAGCTCCTCCTTGATGTCGGTCACGACGATATCGCGGCCTATCTCGCTCAAGGCCGCTTTCGCCTCGTCGGGCTCGAGATGGGCGAGGCTATCGCCTACGCGCTCCCGGACAAGCATGGCATAGTCGTGGAGGTAGGCGCCCTGGTAGGCGCCTTCGGGAAGCTCCACGGTTCGGGCGGGCGCGCCGTCCAGCTTGCGGCACAGTTGGAGATAGGATGCGTACAGGCTTTCGATGAAGAGCCGGATCTGCGACCCGCCGTCGTTTACATAGAATTCGCGCTGCACGTCGTACCCTGCCGCTTCCAGCACGTTTGCCAGCGCGTCCCCGAGCACTGCATTGCGGCCGCCACCGTAGTGAAGGGGACCGGTCGGGTTGGCGCTGACATATTCGACTTGCCAGCGCTGGCCCTTGCCCCGGTCGATGGCGCCAAAACGGGTGCCCTGGTCGATGATTGAGAGCACGCTTTGCTGCAGCCAGCCCTGGTTGAGACGAAAATTGATGAAGCCGGGCCCCGCCAGATCGACGCCGCCAACCAGTTCGTCCACCGGTATATTGTCTACGACGGACTGCGCGAGCTGGCGCGGGTTGGCCTTTTGACCCGTGGCCTTCTTTATTGTGGAGGCGGCAAGGAGGGCGAAATTGGAGCTATAGTCGCCATGATCCGGTTGATTGGGGCGCTCAATTTCAACCGGAGGAAACTCAATCCGGGGCAGTGCGCCGGACGACTGCGCACTGGCAACTGCTTTTGTGACGATCTGCCGAATCTGGTCTCGAATCATTGTCTACATCCCGCATGGCCGGCACTGGACAGAGCGCGGAGCGAAGGGTCTCTCAGCATTGCTTCGATAAAGTCTGCACCGGCTCAGTGCGCCAGAGTTTGTGAAAGTGGCAGCTCCTCCATGTCGTACCAATTCGGGCCCGCTTCGACGTCGACTCTCAAGGGTACATCCAACGCGAATGCCGATTCCATTTCGTTACGTACGAGGGGCGCGACCACGTTCAGTTCTTCGTGAGGCAGCTCCAGGACCAGTTCATCATGGACCTGCAGCAGCATCTTCGCCTGCAGACCCTCGTCCCGGATTCGCTTATGGAGATTTCTCATCGCCAGTTTCGTTATGTCGGCGGCAGTCCCCTGGATGGGGGCGTTGATGGCCTGTCGTTCGAGCGCCTGCCTCTGATTGAAGGGCAGGTTTCCCTGAAGTTCGAGGAAGTTACGTCTGCGACCCAGAAGGGTCTCGACATAGCCCTCCTCACCCGCTTTTCGAATCGTGTCGTCAATGTATCTGCGTACATTGGGATAGGTCGCGAAATACTGGTCGAGAAACTGCTGGGCCTCGTTTGGGTTCATATCGGTCCGGCTGCTGAGGCCAAAGGCGCTGACACCGTAGATTGTAGCAAAGTTGATTGTTTTGCCCAGTCCGCGCTGCTCGTAGGTGACCTGATCGAGCGGCAGTTCAAAGAGCAGCGAGGCGGTCACGGCATGAATGTCGCGATCCTGACGGAAGGCCTCCAGCAGCGTTTCTTCCCGGGCAATGTGGGCAAGGATTCGCAGCTCCACCTGGCTGTAGTCCGCCGCCAGCAGCACGCAGCCCTCTTCGGCTTCAAAGGCCTTGCGGATTTCCCGCCCGCGCTCCGTGCGAATGGGAATGTTCTGCAGATTTGGACCGTTGCTGCTGAGGCGGCCGGTGGAGGAACCGGCCTGACTGTAGTTTGTATGGACGCGGCCGGTGCTCTCATTGACAAGCGAGCCGAGCGTATCGACGTAGGTGCCCCGCAGTTTTTCAAGCTGGCGGTGCTCAAACAGCAGGTCCAGGAACTGGCTTTGCTCAGAAGACAACTCTGTCGCAGTGGCCTTCAGCTTGTCCAATTCCCCGGCGGCTGTGCTGACAAAGCCCGACTTTGTCTTTTTGAGCCCTTTGGCCGGAAAGGAAAGTTCATTGAACATAACGGTACTAAGCTGCTGCGTACTGCGAAGATTGAATTCGCGGCCGACGATTTCCTTCAACAGCGTGTTGATTTCCTGCAGGCGCTTGACCAGCCTCGTGGAAAGGTCGGCCAGGAAGTCGGTGTTCAGTCGAATACCGGCCATTTCCATGTCGGCAAGAACGGGAAGCAAGGGCAGCTCAATCTCCTCGTAGAGCTTCCAGACACGGTCGCCGGCCTCTTTGAGACGCGGGGCGAGAACGTCCCAGAGGTGAAGCGTCGCGTCCACGTCGGCCCCACAGTAGGCTGTAACGCGATCGACGTCCACCTCTGCGATGGAGATCTGATTGCGACCCGACCCGATCAGCTCTGAAATCTCCGTCATCGTCCAGCCGAGTTCGGTCTCCGCCTGGCTCTTGAGTCCAATGGCACGGCTGGCCGGGTCCAGCAGCCAGGCTAGAGTCATGGTATCGTGGACGGGCCCTTCTATCCTGAGACCGTGGCGGCGGCAGACGACCAGATCGTATTTCCCGTTGTGCGCCACTTTCGGCAGTTTCGGGTCCTCAAAAAAGGGCTGCACGGCCGCGCACACTTCGTTCCAGGGCAGCTGCTCTGCGTTGCTGTGCGCTACGGGAATGTAGCAGCCTTCGCTCCTGTTCCAGGCGATTCCCAGTCCAACCAGGTCGGCTTGCATTGGATCGCGGCCGCTGGTCTCGACATCGAAGGAAAGGATCTCTGCCTGTTCGAGGTCTTTGCAGAGTTCCTTCAGACCGGCCTGGCTCTGAATGCAGCGGTAGGGATGCTCGCCGGTTTCGCTGGCAGAGGGCCGCCAACCGGTGGCAACCGAAGGGTCCTCCGTGTTCGAGAAAAGGCCAGACTGTAAAGGCCCAACGGACTGCGATGGCCCGGAGGGGGGAAGGGCCGTTTGTCCATCGCCGCCGTCGCGCAGTCCGGCATCCCCCAGCTGATCCAGCTCTCGCTGAAGGCTGCGGAAGTCCAGCTCCTGGAAGATGCGGCGGACGGCGCCGCCGTCGTATTGCTGCAGGAGGAAGGCTTCTGCGTCGAAAGAGACGTCCAGGTCGCAGACAATGGTCATCAGCCTCTTGTTGCGGCGGACATCGGCCTCGGCGTCCCTCAGATTCTGCTGGGTCTTGGGTCCCTTGATTTCGTCGATATGGTCGTAGAGCCGGTCCAGGGAACCGTACGCCTTGAGGAAGCGAATGGCGGTCTTTTCGCCGACACCCTGCACACCGGGGATGTTATCGGAGCTGTCGCCGACAAGCGCCTTCATTTCGAGGAACTGTTCCGGGTCGAGGCCGCCGTAGCGTTCGGCGACTTCCTTAACCCCGTAGGACAGGGTGGTCGGTGAAGGCCCGCCCGAGGTGTAGAGGATTTTGACTCTGTCCGCTACGAGCTGAAACATGTCACGGTCGCCGGACAGGATAAAGACATCATGCCCGTCAGCGGCTGCCTGGCGGGCAAGCGCGCCCAAAATGTCGTCCGCCTCGAAGTTTTCAAGCGTCAGAATTGGAATTTTGAGGGCTTCCAGCAGCTGTTCGATGCGGTCCATTTGAGGCCGCATCTCGTCGGGCATGGCGTCCCGGGTCGCCTTGTACTCAACGAACTCTTCGTGGCGCCAGGTATCCCCCTTGTCGAAAGCGACCGCTACGCCGTCGGGCCGGTAGTCGCGCAGAACGCTGAACAGCTTACGAAAGAAGCCGAAGACGGCCGTGGTCGGCTCGCCGCGTGCGGTTACCAGGGGCGTTTTTACGCCGAAGAAGGCTCGAAACGCCTGGGAATGACCATCAATCAGCAGGTAGGTCGACACAGTCAGTCACCATTTGAACCTGTCTGCGCCCCGCCGTTAACCGGGGCGAGGGGCGCAAGCAAGAGAAGCTTCGCGGCAGGATAGCGGCGCAGGGGGCGAGCAGTTTACTCTTCGACCACCAACTGGCCGCTTGACACCAGCTCGTTGATCTGGCCGAAGTCCAGGATTGAGCGCAAGGTGCGCATTCTGCGGCCAGAATCAAGACGATATTGCCCGGTGGGAAGTTCCAGAATGAAGTTTTTTTCACTGCGGTTGGCCAGGACAATTACGTCCTTGGGATCTTGCAGCCAGGTGATGTCGTCATAGCTTCGTTTTGACACGGCCAACTTCCTTTGTTCGGGATTCGGCGCCGCGCGGCGGCAGGCTGCGGCTGTGACCAGAGCGTACAGCACAGTGCGTACAATTCAGGGCCAGCGGCACAGAGTTAGAGACATTGTGCCAGCGACTGCCGCGGTCCGGTCTCAGACTTACAACAATTGTACAGACACCATCAGTATTTGACAAGGTTCTTAGGGCGAAACAGCCTGGCGGTTCTGCGCCCGAGCAGTGTCCGAGGGGAGCGCGCCAGCCAGGACTCGTAGAGCCCGAGCACGGCCACAAGCGCGTATCCACCGGCGTAAAGGGCGAGAAAGGGCAGGTTCCACCACTGGGCGTGGATGGCGGCGACGAAACAGCCAATGCCGGCGTAGACAGCCAGGAAAAGCTCGGCGGCCACCAGAGGTTCCAGGTCCAGGGCATAGCCGCTCCGATGCCATGCGGTGGAATTGCTCTCGACGCGGAATTTCGGTGTCCGCAGAAAGGTCCCGCCGCTTCCGAACAACGCCTGCCAGGCAGCGACCGAATTGCTGAGTGACAGCCCCATACCCAAGAGCATCAGGAGAGGCAGGTGGGCCCAGCGGCGCAGCCAGTCTTGCGGGTGCAGACGACGCTGCGCAAGGGCATAGAGCGCGGGGGGACCAACGCCAACCAGGCCCAGGTAGGCCAGGGGCCAGTAGGGCTGGCTGCCAAAGAGCAGGAGAAGCGGAGAAACGAGGAGGAGGAGCAGCAGGAGCGGGTGGATGAGGTAGCCGCCTAAATGGATGAAGGCTGCGGTCCTCTTCATGGTCGACCAGCCCCCCTGCCAGACGGCGGCGGCCAGCTTTCGCAGCGTGGCCACGCTCCCTTTTGCCCAGCGGAACTGCTGCCGTTTGAAGGCGAGCATCTGAGGGGGCAGTTCGGCGGGGGCTTCCACGCCGTTCAGGTAGACGCCGCGCCAGCCGGCCAGCTGGGCCCGGTAACTCAGGTCCAGGTCTTCGCAGAGCGTGTCGTCCTGCCAGCCGCCTACGGAAGGGTCTTCGATACAGGCCCGTCTCCAGACGCCTGCGGACCCGTTAAAGCCGAAAGGCAACCCCACTGAATGGCGTGCAGCCTGCTCGACAACGAAGTGGCCGTCCAGCGCAAGGGCCTGGGCTTTAGTGAGCGCGGAATAGTCTGCATTCAGATGGGTCCACCGGGTCTGGACGAAACCGGTTTCCATCTCTGAATCTTCGAGGAAGGCGGGTAGTGTGCGCATGAGGAAGTCGGGTTGGGGCGAGAAGTCGGCGTCGAAGACGGCGATGAATTCGCCCGTTGCTTTCGACAGACCTTCCCTTAAGGCTCCTGCCTTATAGCCCTGGCGTTGGTTGCGATGCAGAACATGGACGTTGACGCCGCGCCTGCGCCAGAAGGCCGCCCGGTTTTCAGCGATGGAGGTTGTGCCGTCGGTGGAATCGTCGAGCACCTGGATCTGTAGCCTGGCTGATGGATAGTCGAGTCTGGCGCAGGCGTCGATGAGCCGTTCGACTACGTGAATTTCGTTGTAGACGGGCAGCTGGACGGTTACGGCGGGCCAGTCGAACGCCTCGTTGCGTACACTGCAGACTGGAGGTCTGACTGTGCGCGCGGTCGTCTTTCGCAGCAGCCTTTCCGCGCGCAGCTTGAGCAAGGTGAGTGTCAGCGCTTGCAGGCCGTAGAGGGCCAGTCCAATCGCGCCGACCAGGTAGAGGAGCTGCAGACCCGCCAGGATCCATGCATTCAGCACTCAACGGGCTCCGATGTGAGGGTATTCGATCCCGGACAAGGGACTTTTTCGCCTTCGTTCAATCAATTCTCATATTCTCCGGGCATGGCGCATGTTTTGCGCGAAACTGAAGCGTTCGTAGATTTCAGCCGGGATAGTTTCGGCCCAGTAACATAAAAACGCCGACGGTCTCCGCCGGCACTGGGACAATCGCTAGTAGAGTCTGTTCTCAAGAATGCAGTATCTACTAAGCCTTCTACTAAGCCTCGAATTGCTCTGGGGGGACACCCCTTTCCGACTGACGGCTCAACAGTGGCAGCAGCAACTGATTTTGACTCATTTTGACACTTTTTTGACACGTTTCCTGGGGGACTCCCCGGTTCCATTTAACGGTCCAACAGAGAGAGGATTCGAGAATTTTGATACCTTTTGACACCTTTTGACACCTTTTAAATTTTTTTCGGGGGCAATTCCCCTTTCCAGGCAGTGGATCAATCGTGAGAAGGCCGAAGCGTTTTGACACATCTTGACACATACTTCCCGGCCCCCGTTTCATTCAACGGCTCAAAATTGAGAGAGAATGGAAAGAAGCGTTGAGGGAACGATGCTTTGAGGGAGGGGCGAAGGCAGGCGCAAGGCCTGCCACTGGGCCCCCAACCAAGGAGTAAAGGGTTCCTATGCAATCTAACCTACTCCTGCTCGGCCTCTTCCTCCTTGCTCTGCGAGATGACCTGATCGGCCAGATGACCGGGGACGGGTTCGTAGCGGCCGAACTCGATGGTATAGATGCCGCGGCCCTGGGTCATGGAACGCAGGTCGGTCCCGTAGCGCAGAATCTCGGCGAGTGGAATCTCGGCGTTAATGATGGCGCGGTTGTTGCGGTTCTCCATTCCGAGGACGCGGCCGCGGCGGTTGTTGAGATCGCCCATGACGTCGCCCATAAATTCGTCGGGGACGGTCACGCGCATGGTGTAGATCGGCTCCAACAGCACGGGGCGGGCTTCCTGCATGGCGATCTTGAAGACCTCGCGACCGGCGGTCTGGAAGGCGATGTCCTTAGAGTCGACCGGATGGTGCTTGCCGTCAAAGACTACGGCCTTGATGTCGACAATGGGGTAGCCGGCAATGACACCCTGGTCGAGAATTTGTCGGATTCCCTTCTCGATCGAAGGGATGAAGACGCTGGGGATCGAGCCGCCGAAGACCTCGCTGTCGTAAGCGAAACCATCGCCCCGGTCCAGCGGCTCGACGCGCAACTCGACGTCGGCAAACTGGCCGGCGCCGCCGGTCTGTTTCTTGTGCCGGTAGTGGGCGCTGGCAGAGCGCGTGACCGTCTCCTGGTAAGGGACCCTCGGCATGGCGGTGTCGACTTTCACGCCGAACTTGCTGTCCAGGCTTCTGATGGCGACATCGATGTGGGTGTCGCCCATGCCCTGCAAAATGTTCTGCTTGGTCGCGTTCACGTACTCGACCTGGAGAGTCGGATTCTCCTCGGCCAGGGCCTGCAAGCCCTGCCCCATTTTGGCGCTGTCGGCCTTCGTCGCCGGCATGACGGCCACCGAATAGAGCGGCCTGGGATACTCGGGCGGAGGGAATACAAGCTTCTCCTCACTGAGGGTGTCGGAGGTTTTCAGCCCGTCCATCTTTGTGAGTACGCCAATGTCCCCCGCGACGAGCGCGGAGGCGGGTTCCAATTCTTTTCCGCTTACATTAAAGAGATTCTGCAGCTTGACTTTCTCGGAGGAGCGCTGGATGGTTGCCCCCCCGTCGAGGGACAGTGTGCCGGAAAGGATACGAACGTAGCTCATACGGCCCACGTAGCGGTCGACGATAGTCTTGAAGACATAGGCGGCAACAGGCCCATCAACAGCGGCAGAGAGCTCCTGGGGCTCGTCATCTCCGTTTGGAACGGAGCTGACTACGTCCGCGGGCGAGGGAACATAGCTGGTCAGGGCGCGCGCAAGGCTGAACAAGCCGATATTCCGGATGGCGCTACCACAGAAGACGGGGACAATCTGGCCTTCCTGCACACCCTGGCGCAGGCCCTGCCGCACCTCGTCTTCGGTGAGTTCTTCGCCTTCGAGATACTTCATGATCAGCTCGTCGTCGGTCTCAGCCGCGGCGTCGACGAGGTTCTGGCGGGCTTCAGCCACGGCGTCTTCCATGTCGGCGGGGATATCGGTGACGGTCGCGTCAGAACCGACGTAGGCCTTCATATCGACAAGGTTGACGACGCCTTTGAAGTCTTCGCCGGCGCCAATCGGCAGTTGAAACGGCAAAATGGCGGCGGAGAATGCCCCGGTTGCGCTTGCCAGCGCGTTTTCGAAGTTTGCGTTTTCCCGGTCCATCTTGTTGATAAAGATGAGGCGGGGCTTGTCGACGGCCTCCAGCTGTTCCCAGGACAGTTCCGTGCCGACTTCAACGCCCGCGACGGAGTCGAGAAGCACAAGGCCCGCCTCCGACACGGAGAGTCCGCTGATTACTTCGCCAACAAAGTCGAGGTAACCGGGCGTGTCCACCAGATTGAGCTTGGACTCCTGGAATTGGACGGGAACGACGGAGAGGTTGATCGAAATGCCGCGGCGCTGTTCTTCATCGTCCCAGTCTGAGACCGTGGACCCATCCTCGACGCGGCCGACGCGGCTTGTCCCGCCGCCGTTGAAGAGCAGCGCTTCGACAAGGGATGTTTTCCCGGAACTGCCGTGCCCAAGAATTGTGATATTGCGAATCTTGTCAGTCGAAAACTCGGCCATGAATCCTCCTCACTCCTATCTGCAAAGCGCTGAACGAATTTCTTGAAGAATCGACTATATGCAAATATGCCGCCGCCTGCGCCTGTGGGACGGGGCTCACCGCTGCGACAGCTTTCCGTACTTGTAAACAGGCAGGCAGCAGGACGGTATTCTAGCCATTTTCGTCTCAATTGTCAATGAATTGGGGTTGCGGGGTCAGTTTTCGCGGTAGAGTTCGCGCATGATGATCATCTGTTGGATCTGGGTAGTGCCCTCGTAAATCTGGTAGATCTTGGCGTCACGCATGAGCTTCTCAACGGGGAACTCTTTGCTGTAGCCGTTGCCCCCGAACACCTGGACGGCGTCGGTTGCGTTCTTCATGGCCGCTTCGGCGCAGTAGGCCTTGGCCATGGCGGCGGACATTGTATTGCGAACGCCACTGTCCACGTCCCAGGCTGCCTTATAGGCCAGGTGGCGTCCCGCTTCCACCCTGATTGCCATATCGGCCAGAATGAAGCCGACACCCTGGAACTGGGAGATCGGTTGACCGAAGGCGGTACGCTCCCCGGCATAGGCCACGGCCTCGTCCAGGGCGCGCCTGGCAACGCCCACCGCGGCGGTCGCCACGCCCGGCCTGCTCTTGTCAAAGGCCTTCATCGCGATGCGAAAGCCGTCACCCTCGTCTCCCAGCCTGTTGCACTCCGGGATTTCGACGTTTTCGAAGAAGACCTGGCAGGCCTGGGCCGCGTGCTGGCCCATTTTCGCCAGGGGTTTGCTCGCGCTAACGCCGGGCCAGTCCCGTTCCACGAGGAAACAGCTGATGCCGTTATGTCCGGCGTCGGGATCGGTCTTGGCGAAGACGGCGTAGAAGCTGGCGACGGGGCCATCGGTGATCCAGGTCTTTGATCCGTTCAAGAGATAGGCGTCGCGGCGCCGAAGGGCGGTGGACTTGATGCCTGCGACGTCCGACCCGGCGTCGGGTTCCGTCATGCAGTAGGCCGCAACTTTGCCGTCGTCGATAATCCAGGGAAGATAGCGGCGTTTCTGTTCATCGGTTCCTGCGATGAGCAGCGGCAAGGTTGCGAGCTGGTTGAGCATCAGGGCAGTCTGGATGCCGGAGCAGCCGTAAGCCATCGACTCGGCGATCACGCACTCTTCCAGAGCGGTCGCACCCATGCCACCGTACTCCTCGGGGATATTGAGATTGACAAGCCCGACCTGGCGGGCCTTGTGAAAGATGTCCCAAGGCCACTCATCGTTCCGGTCGTAGTATTCTGCGCGCGGCATGATTTCTCTGCGCGTGAAGTCCATGGCCAGTTCCTGCAACATCTTGACGTCTTCAGGAAGTTCGTACATTGGAGTTGATCCTCGCGCCAGATCAGGTTGGGGGCGGTGTGATCTACAGTGTGTTATGCAGTGTGAACTACAGTGTGTTCTACAGTGGAAATGTTATACTCTAGCTGACATGCAAGTCCCATAAGGTGAAAGGAGATGCAATGGGGTCGGATTCGATACTGTTCCAGGAAATACAGGAGCAGCCGGATGTGATAGAACGGTTCGCACAGCAGGGGCAGGGCCCGGTAAAGAGACTGGCCGCCAAGATGCGGGAGGCCGGCATTCGGCAGGTGGTCGCGGCTGCACGGGGCACGAGCGATAATGCGGCCCGCTATGCGCAGTACTTGCTGGGGGCAAACAACAGGCTGCCCGTGATGCTGACCACGCCCAGCCTGTTCACGCTGTACCAGCAGCCTCCACTTTTCGCCCCCGACACGCTGGTCCTGGGGATCAGCCAGAGCGGTCGGAGCCCGGACATCGTGAGCGTTCTTGCGGAGGGAAGGCGGCAGGGCTGCGTTACGGCAGCGATCACCAACTTCGCGGACTCGCCGCTGGCGGCACAGGCGGATTACCTGGTGGGCCTGGGGGCGGGCGAAGAGCGCTCCATCGCCGCGACCAAGACGTATATTGCCCAACTCTATGCCGTTGCCCTTCTGTCGGCCCATCTGGCCGATGATGCCGATGGAGTCGCCGCGCTCGAAAGGGCGCCTGATCTTGTCCGACAGACGCTTACCATGAACAGCGAGACAGAGAGACTGGCGGAACGCTACCGGTACGTACGCAATTGCGTGGTCGTGGGTCGAGGATTCAATTACTCGACCGCCTTTGAAATTGCCCTGAAAATTAAGGAACTCACCTACACACTCGCCGAACCCTACAGCAGCGCAGACTTTCTACACGGGCCGGTCAGTTTAATCGAACCTGCGTTTCCGGTCATTGTGGTCGCACCCGAAGGTGTACTGCTGCCGGATCTGAAGCTTCTCGTCCGACAGCTACGCGAAATGGACGCCGAACTGCTTTGCGTGAGCAACGAACCTGAAGTTTTGGGGCTGGGCCGCACCCCGTTTCCCATTCCCAGCGTGCCGGAATGGCTGTCGCCGCTGCTGGCCATCGTTCCGGGCCAGTTGTTCGCGCTGTTTCTGGCGGCGGCTCGCGACTTCGACCCCGACCGTCCGCGGAGCATTCAGAAAGTCACCGAGACGCTTTAGGGTCTTCTGGGGGTTCCCGGAAGACAGGCGGTCCAGCGGGCAGGCGGTCCGCTTGCGTTCTCATCCGTTCACTCCCGGAACAGGAATAGAGCAGGTGTAGAGTCTCTACACCTGCTCCATGTTGAGCAGAAGAACCAACCGTTCCTTACTGCCCCCGTTCGTTAGGGCCTGCATCCGGGCTCAGTTGCCCATTTCGGAACCCGGCAGATAGATCGTAATGTTGGCGTTGGTCGCCTGAATGATCGGCAGCAGATTCTCTACCAACGAGAGTACAGAGGCCATATCTGCGCCTGGCAGGAGGGCCGACACGGAGTCAAAGACACCCAATTGCTTGGAAAGCGCAAGCACATTCTGCACTTCGCCGCTGCCCCACGACAGGTAAGGGAGACCGATACCGTTCAATGAGATGTGAATGCCGTCCGGGTCGGTCGTCAAGGTCACGGTATAGATGCCGGAACTGGTCAGCCCGCTGATCAGGTCGGGCGGCAGGCGCAGCGCGTAGAAGGGCGTGCTGGTCAAAACCGTCCAATCCACATCGGACAGCTCTCCCAGGGTCCAACTGCCATCGGCGTGATAGAGGATGGGGATATCGATCGTCGGAAGAGCCCCCCCGAATGTCTCCAAGACCTGCTGTTGGAGCATCCTGGCCATGGTGACTTCCTCACTCTCTCCGACACCGCCAAGGGGGATCAGTTCGGCCCCTTCGCGGACAGGGAACCTCAGCACGACGCCAAGGTCGAAGTTCCGGACCAGCGGCAGCACTTTATTCAGCGCGGGGACGCCCAGACCCAAGGCGGACACAGCCTCACCCGTTGCAGCCAGGCCCTCTTCTTCCCAAACCAGGGAGGGGATGCGCTGCCCGTTGGCATAGAGCAGGATGCCTTCGTCCCCATTTGTCAGGCGCAAGTGTTGGAGATCGGACTCGGTGAAGTGCTGGACCCAGATTGGAGGCAGAGTTAACCCATGCAGCAGGGTTGCAAGCCCCAACCTGACACCCGGTTCCGGCACATAGACAAAGCCAGGGGGCTGTTCCACATTGCCCACGACCATATGTGACAACCCGCCGACGGAGGCCGTTCCATCCGGACCGTAATCGATTACGACGGGCGGCAGGTCGACGTAGAACTCGTCCGGCCCTCTTTCGGCCATAGATCCAGCGTCGACCCTGGCCGTGCAACCTGAAATTACGAACGCGACGACAAGCGAGAGCACAGCCCAATACGTGACGCGTTTCTGCATTCGAGGCCTCCTGGCAATTAGAGTAGATCTCGACAATTGAAATCAGATAATGTTGGCCTGGCTGGAAAATTCAATACGGGCAGTCCAACACACGTTTTCGATCACTCCCGATTGGGAGGCAAATGGTGTGCGCACAGGCCATTTTGTATTCTACATCCCCTTAATGCGCGTGTCAATTTCATTTTGAAAGCGCCCTTCGGCGGAATACTTCCGAATGATCTCCGAATCGTGAACGAAACGTATGTAACTGCGAGGAGAGAGGGGAGAGGAGAGAGGGGAGAGGGCTGTCCTTGTCGATCTGGCTTATTCGTGGCTATAATCGGGTTGAAAGGGTAGTTGAAGACACTCCGCGAAGGTCTTAATCGCATTTTGAACAGAATTTCAGATCGAAACGGGACGGGCCGGTCGCTGACGAAGGCCGATGAGCTGGTACTTCTCCTGACCGGAGGGGGAAAACGGCATCTGCTGCGCCTCCAGCCCGGACGCCTGTTCCACTCCAACCTGGGGAAGGTCCAGCATGATGAGCTGATTGACCTTCCCTACGGCACAACTGTATACAGCCATCTGGGCCACGCCCTGCTGCTGCTGGAACCGTCCCTGGACGACCTCATGACGCGGATCAAGAGGAACACGCAGATCGTGTTTCCCAAGGACGCAGCAATGATCGTGCGCCGCCTGAATCTGCGCGCGGGAAGCCGGGTAGTTGAAGCCGGCACCGGCAGCGGCGCGCTGACCATTGCGCTGGCCTGGGCGGTGGCCCCAAGCGGACGCGTTTTCTCCTACGAGATCAGGGAGGACCATATTGAAGCGGCTCGCAGCAACCTTGAGAAGATGGGCCTCCTGAAATATGTCGAACTGCATTCAGCGTCGATACTCGAGGGATTTGAACAGGAGGGCGTAGACGCGCTGGCGCTGGACCTGCGCACACCCTGGGTATTCCTGGAACAGGCACATCGCGCCCTCCGCCCCGGAGGGTTCTTTGCCGCGCTGGTGCCGACAACGAACCAGGTCAGCGAACTGTTGCAGGGCCTGGAAAAGACGGGCTTTGCCGATATTGCCGTTGAAGAGGTCCTTGTGCGCGGCTACAAGCCTGTTCCCGAGCGGCTGCGCCCCGACGACACGATGGTCGGCCACACTGTATTCATTATTTCGGCGCGCCCCATCGTTGATGCGGAGAATCCCGGGCGCTGGCTTTCGGAAGAGCGCAAGCGCTTTGAAGCCCGAAAGATCCTGGAAGAAAGGGTTGCGGAGGAGGAGTCGAAGCGCGCCTCGCAGCCGTCCGGGAAGCGGCACTCCCGTCCCAGGTTGCCCTGAGCCGAAGCAGCCGGCGAAGCGCAGCCGACAAATCAGGCCTCTACTGAAGTCATTTCGCAGTCAACTCCATGTCCCGCCGGAAACGCAGGAAGGGTTCGCCATGTTCCAAGCACAGATTGCCCCAAAGCTCTATGAGTACTTCGGCAACATTCACATGCACACAACCTACAGCGACGGCTCAGGCTCCTTTGACGAACTCGTCGACGGGGCTGTCAAAGGGGGGCTGGACTTCGTCTTTGTCACCGACCACAATGTGCTGGTCCGCGAGGAGGAGGAGGGATACCGCCGCGGCGTCCTAACTCTTGTAGGCCAGGAGGTACACGACACCGAGCGCGAACCGACCTGCAACCACCTGCTCTGCCTGGGGGTGGCGACGGACGTCAGCGGCCAGGCAGAGGACCCGCAGAAGCTCATCGATGCCGTCGGAGAGCAGAATGCCCTGACGTTTCTGGCACATCCGATCGAGGAGACGACGGCTCTCTTCTCCAAGAGTTATCCCTGGAACAACTGGGAGGTCACAGGCTATCACGGGGTGGAGCTGTGGAACTACCTGTCAGGCTTTCGGGGGTTTACGACAAGCTACCTGCGAGCCGCGCTTGTGGGCTTCTTCCCACATCTTTTCGCAGTCGGTCCGCTGCCGGCGATGTTGGAGAAGTGGGACAGTTTGACACAGGAGAGACGCGTTGTCGCGCTGGGAGGCACCGACGTCCATGCCGTCAAGTACAGCCTCGGTCCGATCACCCGGCGCTTTTTGAGCTACGAAGAGAGCGCCAAGGCGCTGAACACGCACATTTTGACGGCAACGCCACTGAAGGGCCCGGCAGAGGACGGACCATTCAGTTTTCGCGACCAGAATACGCAGCATGACCGCCACCTTGTTATAGAGGCGTTGCGGCAGGGCCACTGCTGGCTGGGCTACGACCTGGCAGGAGCAACCGAGGGATTCCGGTTTTGGGGGGAGCGCGGGTACGGGGGCGCGGGGCACGGCGCATCACCTGCGCGGGGCCAGAGATCGGAAGAAGGCGGGTCAGTTGTCTTGATGGGCGATGCGGTCGCCCTGGCAGAGGGCCAGGCCATTGACCTGCGCGTGCAGTGCCCGGAAGCCGCGGATATCCGCCTGCTCCGAAACGGGCGGGTCGTCTCGCAGGGGTTTGCCTCGTCGCTGGCGTACCAGGCCCGGGACGCCGGCGTCTACAGAGTCGAAGTCTGGAAGCAGCGTTGGGGCAAGGCGCGCGGCTGGATCTTCAGCAATCCCATCTATGTGCGGCAGGACCAGGGAAACTCCAACCACTAAGGAAGGCGGACTCCCGAAGCGCACAGGCAGAGATCTCATTCTGCCTGAAACCGGAGGAAGGCGAGAGGGCCCGGCCGTCAGCCGGTGGCGATGTTGGACGGCCAGTTTTCCAGTTCTGCGCTCAGCAGGGCAAGCACGGTTTCTTCGGCATTCTTTGGATAGGACAACGAATGTCTCTGCACGAGCTGAGGGGCGTACCAGCGATAGAGTACGACCAGAGAGACGGCCTGCCCAATCCAGTTGAAGCCGGTCGCGGCCCCTCTTCCCGGGGTAGCCTGGCGGTATCCGAGGCTTTTTTCAAACGCTTCCCGCTGCGCCGGTCCCAGGTATTGATTGATACGCGCCCTGGCCTGCGGGCGGCGGGTCCCATTCAGCGACACGACCAGGTCGATCAGGAGGGCGCGCAGCTCTGACAACAGGGCGTGGGCCGCCAACTGCTCCCGCCGGCGCACCACGGCCGGCAGCTGCGCGAGGAGCAGCCAGAATCGCCGGAGCTGCATGTCAATCAGGTCAGTATCGGGTGAGGCGAGAGCCGGCCCTCTTCCCCTGACAGCTCTGCCGCGGTTTTGCGACCGCCCTTCTGCGAGATACAGTGGAAGACGAGCGTCCGTCCACTGTTCCAGAGCCTCCTCATTTGCCAGCAGCGTCCAGAAGAGCTCGAAGAGGAGGCCGCCCGTTCCGACGCCGTCCGGAGGACCGCCGGCGCCCTGCGCGCTCAGACTGATTCCCCTAAGACAGCCCCTGTCTTTCGACTCTTCAATCTGATCATAGATTGCGTTGCCGTCCCCCAGCAGGTCATCCAGCGCCTCCAGCAGCGTTGCGGAAGGACCGGTCCCGGCAACGGAATCCGGGCAGGCCGCACTCCAGATGAGGCAGAGATCGACGCTGCTCCAGCGGTCGGCATCTCCGCGCGCCAGCGAACCGGTCAACCAGATCTCCCGGATTTGCTCAATCGAGGCCAGACTGGGGACGAGCGCCTGCAGGAAAGCGCGCTGAAGGGGCAGCTCAGAAAGGGGAGGAAGGTCGAAATATTGGGACATGGTCGTTCTCGCGGGATTTCATGCGCCCATTCTTTGCATAGACATTGGAGCGGACGGGGGGATCGCCTAGCGACGGGACGCGGCAATTGAGCCAAGGTCTGTTATAATTGCGGGGCGCTGACCGCCCGTCAACTGTCCTTTCAAATCGACAAGGATCACAAATGGCTGAACGGAACCCATTTCACGAACTTCTGGAAAACCTGGACGAAGACGACTGGGAGCAGATAGAGGAAGAGCTGCTCCACGATGACAACGGTCCAGGCGGTACAAGCACGCCGCGCCGCGGCGGGGGCAACGGCGGTCAAGGAGGCGGGGGACGACTGTTGTGGTGGATGCTCGTGCCTTTCCTGATCCTCATCCTGTTCAATACGGTTCTTGGATTCTACACTGACTGGCTGTGGTATGACAGCCTGGTACTGACCCAGGTTTTCTTCACTCGCATCGGAGCCTCACTCGGTCTTTTCGCAGCCGGCGCGCTCGCCTTCTGGATCGTGTTTGTCTTCAACGTCCTGCTGGTCCGTCGTTTGAATCCGCAGGGCCTGGATGAAACACCACTTTTTGAGGCAGTTCAGGCCGTAGGCGTCCGGATAACCCCGGTCGTTCTTCTGGTGGGGGCATTCTTCGCATTTTTCATGGGGACCGGCGCCTCTTCGGCGTGGGAAGAGCTCCTCCTTTACTTCAATCAACAGCCGTTTGGCATGACAGACCCGATATTTGGCCGCGACGTGAGTTTCTTTCTCTTCACGCTGCCGATCTGGCAGTTTCTGCGCGGCTGGCTGATGACGACGTTTGTCATCACACTGATCGCAACCGGCCTCGCCAGCGGCATAGGTTGGCGGGGATGGGGCGCTCCCGCGGCAGTCCGCGCTCATCTGAGCTGCCTGGGCGCTTTGATCCTGCTGTTGATCGCCTGGCAATACCGACTGGACGCGCTGGAGCTTGTCTACAGCTCGCGCGGGGCGGTATTCGGCGCAGGCTACACCGACGTAAACGCCCAGCTTCCCGCCTTCACGATTCTCGTTTTTGTCACCATAATTGCAGCAGTACTGCTCCTGGTGAACGTGTTCCTGCAGCAGGCATGGCGGGCCATCGTCGTGGTGCTGGTCGGCTGGATCGCAATATCGGCGCTGGCGGGCAACATCTATCCGAACCTTGTCCAGCGCTTTCAGGTCAACCCCAACGAGTTTACCCGCGAACGGGAGTACATTGCACACAACATAGACTTTACGCGGGCGGCCTTCGGCCTGGACCGGATCGTCGACGAGAACTTCGATGCCGAGAGCGAGTTGACGGGCGCGGAGTTGCTGGAACAGCCGGACACTATTCGGAATATCCGGTTGTGGGACTACCGGCCGCTACTTCAGACCTATAACCAGGTGCAGGCACTGCGGCAGCAGTACCAGTTCACCGACATCGACATCGATCGGTATGAAGTCGAAGGTGAAAGGCGGCAATTGATGCTGTCGGCGCGGGAACTGATTCCTGAACAGCTGGAACAGCCGGCACAGACATGGGTCAACCGAAAGCTGGTCTACACGCACGGTTACGGCGTCGCGGCTTCGCCGGTGGCGGAGATCACGCCGGACGGGCTGCCCACATTTGTGCTGCAGGACCTGCCGGTGCAGGGCATTCTGGAGGTAAGCCGCCCCCAGATTTACTTCGGCGAGCGCACGAACGAGTACGTGATCGTCAAGACGGAGACCGAGGAGTTTGATTACCCGCGCGGTGAAGGCGGCAATGTTTTCACGACTTTCGAGGGAGATACCGGCATCAGGATCGGCGGTTTCCTTCCCCGGCTGGCCTTTGCCATCCAATTTGCCGACATCAACCTGTTCATCAGCCAGGAGCTGACCTCTGAGAGCCAGCTGCTGTGGAGACGCAACATTCTGCAGCGGACGCTGGAAGTGGCGCCCTTCCTGCGCTTTGACTCCGACCCTTATATTGTGGTCGGAGGAGACGGCAATCTCTACTGGTTCCTGGACGCCTATACCGTCAGCGGACGGTTTCCCTACAGCGAGCCAAGCCAGTACGGGACCCGGACCGTTCAGCCGGGCTTCAACTATATTCGCAATCCGGTCAAGATCATTATCGACGCCTACACGGGAGAGATGGACTTCTATCTTGTAGAGCCGGATGAACCGATCGCGGCCGCGTACGCCCGTATCTTCCCGTCGCTGTTCACGCCGTTCGAGGAGATGCCGGAGGACCTCAACGCACACATCCGCTATCCAAACGATCTGTTCAGCATCCAGGCGAGTGTATTCCGCACCTACCAGATGACCGAGCCGACTGACTTCTACAACAGAGAGGACGTTTGGGCGTGGCCGGAAGAGATCTTTGACAACCAGTCGCGTCCGATGGAGCCCTACTACGTGTTGATGCAGCTGCCGGGCAGCGAAGACCTGGATTTCATTCAGATCCTTCCCTTTACGCCGGCCAACCGTGAGAACATGATCTCCTGGCTGGCCGCCCAGAATGATCCTGAGAAGTATGGGGAGATGCTGGTATACCGCTTCGGCAAGGACTCTCTCGTTTTCGGGCCGAAACAGATTGAGGCGCGTATCGACCAGGATCCGACGATCAGCTCACTTCTCAGCTTGTGGAACCAGCAGGGAAGCCAGGTTATACGGGGCAATCTCCTGGTGATTCCGATAGGCGAAAGCCTGCTTTATGTCGAGCCTCTATATCTGCAGGCGGCCACCGGCAAGATTCCGGAGCTGAAGCGAGTAATCCTGGCCACCTCCGACCGGGTCATCATGGCTGAAAACCTTGGGCTGGCCCTGGCTGAACTGTTCGGCCAGGATATTCTGGCCGACACAAAGCTGGCGGAGCTGGCAATTTCAGGAGACGGGGAACTGCCAGCCGAAGCGGCGGCCGTAGAGCGGGAAGAGGTCGCGATCGACCTGGCCGGGTCATCGCTAGAAGAACTGATTGTCGAGGCAAACAGCCGCTACAGCAGAGCGCAGGAGGCGTTGACGTCAGGGGACTGGGCCGCCTACGGCGCGGAGCTGGAGGGCCTTGAGAGGGTATTGGAGCGCATGTTGGCTTTGAGCGGCTTTTCACCGGAGCCCACGCCCGAGCCCACACCGGAGCCAGTGCCCTCGCCAACGCCGGCCGCAGAGGACAGTTCGGGATAGGGCAGCGGCTGTACGCAGCCATAAGGAACAGGAACAACAGGAATGTCAGAGAAGACTGCTGAATCTCCGCCAACCGTGCAGGAGGTCCTAAAAAGAATAGAGAGTGAGTGGGAGGCATTGCAAAGGGTCTTGTCCGAACTGGACGCGGACCAGATGAACACTCCCGGCGGGGAAGGCTGGTCGACCAAGGACGAAGTGGCCCACCTGGCGGCGTGGGCAAGGGGTCTGGCGGCCCTGGTGAGGAAAGAGCGCCGGTACCCGCCGATGGGATTGCCCGAGGACGCGGCCCCCAATACAGTTGGCATCGAACGCATGAATCAGCTGATTTACGAGCGGAACCGGGACGTGCCCCTGGAGGAGGCGCTGGCGGAACTTCAGGCAGCGCACCAGGAGGCATACGCGGCGGTCGCCGAACTTTCCGACGACGATTTGATGCGTCCCTATGACGACTTTCAACCCCAAGACCGCCGCCCTGACGGTCATACACCTATACTATGGCGTATTGCCGGCAACACGTATGGGCATTACGCCGAACACCGAGAGACTGTGGAGAAACAGTGGAAAAACTGTGGAGCAACGAATGAGTGAGAGAAGAAAGGTTGTCGTCACGGGCGCATCCGGCTACATCGCCAGCCTGCTGCTGCCCGCCTTTCGCGAGCGGTATGACCTGACTCTGCTGGACATACGCAGCGTTGACAGCGAAGGCAAGGAGGTGGAAGGGGTCCAGATCGCCGACCTGACACAGCGCGACCGGGACAGCTACCGTCATCACTTCAGCGGCGCCGACGCGGTCGTCCACCTCGGCTTCACCCGGGCGGAGGACAAGTCGGATCCGATCCAGGACTTTTATGCCGAGCTGTCGAACGTGGAGATGGCGTTCCACGTCTACCAGACGGCGCAGGAGGAGGGGGTGCGGCGCGTTGTCGTCGCCAGCTCCAATCATGCGGCGGACTACTATGAACCGCTGATCCTGGACAAAAAGTGGGACGTTGTCACGCCGGAGATGAGACCGTTTTCCGACAACTTCTACGGCTGGGCCAAAGAGGCCTACGAACACCTGGGCTTCGTCTACGCGGTTGGCCGGATGCAGTTTCGCGGGGTTGACGCTGCGGACGACTCGCCGCAGCCGCTGGAGAATGTGCAGGTCCGCATCGGCGGGCCAAGAGAGGATGACCTGGAGAGAATCGATCCCGGAGACTTGCGGCGCATGGTGCGCGGGCTGGGCGTCTACATCAGCCAGCGGGACCTGCAGCAGCTGTTTATCAAGAGCATCGAGACGGCGGACATCGGCGATGAAGAGGGCGTGCCATTCCAGGTCTTCTACGGTATCAGCGAAAACTCGCAGGCGTTCTGGAGCATTGTGAACGCCCGAAAGGTGATCGGTTACGAGCCGGAGGACAACAGCGAGTACCGCTTCAGCGACCAGATCCACAGTCATATTCAGGCCGCGAAGAAGGATTGACGGAGGCTTAGCGGTGTGCTCGATCCGGCCCGGCGATTCCGCAGGGTCTAGGGATGGAGCACGCCGATCGATTCCGTTTCGTCAGCGCCGCCGTCCGCTTCGAAACTGAGGAAGTGATAGCGGCCTTCCATCCACTCTCCCAACTGGTCGCAGTAATGGCGGGAACCGGGATGACCGGACTGGCCTTGCGACTCGACAGCCCAGATGCCCTCTTCGCCCAGGTCGCTGATCAGCCTGTAGTTGGCGCCAGTCAGGGCCCCCCAGTTCGGGTCGAACCCCGTATTGCAGACGGTCACGCCGTTGCCGCCAACCGGCAGACCGCCGCGGTCAAGCAGGGCACCCAGATCGCCCCGCCCTGAGAGCACGTGGCGGAGGTGGACCCTGTGGAGGTTTCCCCACGCCCACGCGGTCATGTCGGTACCGAGCCGGTCTTCGATCTCGCTGAGGGCCTGGCGAAAAGCTTGCACGATTGCCGCCTCTCGATCATCTCCAGCGAACCAGCCCGCCCTGTCCTCGTGGACCAGCTCTCCGGCCAGTCCCCCGATTGTCCCGGACAAGGCGTCCGCAAGCTCCTGTTCAAACCGTTCCGATGCAACCCTGCGGCACCACCTGTTGAAAAAGAGCTCGAATATCGTCGCTGCGACGGAGTCCGGGCTCATGTTGTGGTCCCAGGCTCGCAGATAGCGGGATGCTTCGAGGACGCGTTCGTCTCCGCTTCGCAGGAGCACGGGCAGCAGGCCAGGCAGGGCTTCGCCGGCGCGCAGCGTACGCGTGTCCTGGTGCATCTTCGCGAATGAGTCCTGGGAGAAACTTTCAGTTTCTTCGATTAGCTGGCGAATGCGGCGCGCCCTGTGGCCGCTGGCCCACGTTCCTGACAGCGGATAGGGGAAGTCCTCCGGGGCAGCGCGGTTGTTGGCGGTGGCGATCCAGCCCCTGTCGGGGTCCTCGAGTCGGGGCATCTGCTCGAAGGGGATCAGGCCCCGCCAGCGGTGGGCAGGATCCCAGCCGGGCCGGTATCCCCTTTCCCAGACATTTCTGACAGGAATGCCGCCGACGGCCTGGTAGCCGATGTGTCCCTGCGTGTCGGCGATCACGAGGCTCCACGTTGGAACGCGCCAGCCGCGCGTCGCTTCCCGCAGTTCAGAGACGGTGCGGGCGCGGTCGATGCCGAGCAAGGAGGTGAGCCAGCCGCAGTGGGAGTGGCCCAGCCAGCGCAGTGACACCGGACCTGTGCCGGCCGCCTCGGCGGGCAGGATGTGGTCGACGATGGGACCGTTACGGGAAAAACGGACCGACAGGCGCAGCGGGTCTGCGCCGCGCACGTGGATTGTTTCTTCGAGCGTGCGCTCCGGCTCCCAAGCGCCGTCATAGAGGAAACAGCCGGGATGACGCGGATCGGTCCGCTCCTGGTAGAGATCCCGCTGGGAGCAGATATTGTTGGTGATCCCCCAGGCGACGTTGCGGTTGCGCCCGAACATGACCGCGGGCATTCCTGCGTATGCCATGCCGGCGACGTCAAATGAGCCACCTCTCAACTGCACTTCGTACCAGCAGGAGACTGCGGCGAATGCGATGTGGGGGTCGCTTGCCACCATGGGCAGTCCCGATCGCGTGCGGGCGCCGCTCACGACCCAGTTGTTGCTGCCCTCGCCCTCTTGCGGATCGCCCACAGCGGCGCCGACCCGGGACAGTTTCCCGGCCGCGGCAGGGTACGCGCCTGCGGGGACGATGCTCTCTTCGTCGGCTTCTCCCGTGAGAAAGGTCGCGTACAGCGTACCGTCCCCGAGAGCCCGCTTCGCCAGTTCGGGGCCGACGATCACGGGAAAGCGAACGGTCAGGTAGTAGCGAAACTCGGCGGCGATTGCCAGGCAGTCCACGGGCTGCCACGGTTCCGGCCGGTAGTCCAGAAGCACAAATTCGATGGGGAGATTGCCGCCGGACTGATCAATGGAGGCGTTGATGCCGTCGCTGAACCTCTGCAGAAGGGCGCGGGTCTCTGCCGGCGCGGCGTCCCACTCTGAGGCGGCGATGCGGTTGAGACCGACTGTGCGCGCGATTGTGTCGAGCTGAATCCCTTCCTGGCCGAGAATCTCCGACAGGCGCCCGCAGCCGCGACGGCGAAGATAGTCCAGCTGGAAGAGCCGGTCCTGCGCCATGGCGAAGCCGAAGGCGAAAAAGAGGTCTTCGTCGTTTTGGGCCTGGATCTGCGGTACGCCCCAGCGGTTGCGCACGATGCGCGTTTCAGCGCTCACTCCTGTTTGCAGGCGCAGATGCGGATCAGGCGTCCGGCGCCGGATTTCGGCAGTCCACAGCCGGTCAAATTCCGCGCGCGCAATGCCGCTTGCGCGACAAAGCGATTCTATTGGCTGACCTGATCCCAGGTTCTTCAGCAGGTCGACAGGCAGTGAATCCATGCGAAAGTCCTCCTGGTCTATGCGAAAATCAAGTACAATTGAGAGCAGTTGAAGGGGTTAGCAGGGGGCTTGGCCCCGAGGTTAAGTTCGCCGAAAAACAGAGAACCTCCGCATGGAGGTTCTGGCTGCCGGTCTGTGCGCGCCAGGCAGGACTCGAACCTGCGACCTTCGCCTCCGCAGGGCGACGCTCTAATCCACTGAGCTACTGGCGCTTATGGCGGGGAGGGAGGGATTTGAACCCTCGAGGGACATTGCTGCCCCTACCCACTTAGCAGGCGGGCGCACTCGACCAGGCTATGCGACCTCCCCGTGTTAAGTTTCTCGGCTGGTCCAGGCGGAGGGAGAGGGATTCGAACCCCCGGTGACATCACTGCCACAGTTGTTTTCAAGACAACCGCCTTCGTCCTCTCGGCCATCCCTCCGGGCCAAGACTTACCAGCCATCAACCGGCACAGTATAAACGCAGTTCGGAAGAGCTGTCAAATGGGGCGGGAGTCACTCAGCCGATTTCCATCTCGTCTCCCAGGTAGGGCCGCAGCACGTCAGGCAGTTTCACGCTGCCGTCCGCACGCTGATTGTTCTCCAGGAGGGCGATGATGACACGCGGCAAGGCAAGGCCGGACCCATTGAGCGTGTAGACAAACTCCGGTCGCGCCCCCTCGCGCGGGCGGTAGCGGATATTGGCGCGCCTGGCCTGAAAGTCTCTGAAGAGGGAACATGAGCTTACTTCGAGCCACTCCCGGCATCCCGCGGCCCAGACCTCCAGGTCATACTTGATGGCGGCGACGAAGGAGAGATCGCCGGTAGCGATGGCAACGCGCCGGTAGGGCAGGTCAAGCCTCTCCAGGAGTACCTCCGCCGCCCTAGTCAGCGACTCCAACTCGTCGCGGCCGGCCGCAGGTTCAACGAACTTGACCATCTCCACTTTCTGGAACTGATGAACGCGCTTGATGCCGCGCACGTCCTTGCCGGCAGACACCTTTTCACGGCGGAAACAGGGGGTGCTGGCGACGTAATAGAGGGGCAACGCGCCTGGATCCAGGATTTCGTCCCTGTGCATGTTTGTGACGGAAACTTCAGCAGTAGGGATGAACCAGTAGTCCTCTTCGGCGTCGCGGTACAGGTTGTCGCCGAATTTGGGCAGGTTGCCCGTCCCCTCCATGGCGTGTCCCCGCACCATCATCGGCGGGTAGATCTCGGTGAACCCGTGTTCCCGAATGTGTACGTCCAGAAACCAATTGGACAGAATGCGTTGGAGACGCGCGCCCGCCCCCTTGAGAAAGTAGAAGCGACTGCCAGCGGTGGCAACACCGCGTTCAAAGTCGATGATGTCCAGGTCAGTACCCAGATCCCAGTGGGCCTGCGGCACGAAGTCGAATTCGGGCAACTCTCCCCACTGGGAGACGACGACATTTCCCTCTTCGTCGGGGGCCACAGGGACATCCTTTTCGGGCGGATTTGGAATGCGCATCATCGCGTCATGGTATGCGGCCTCGACGCGACGCAGGTCTTCGTCGAGCTGCGCGATTTCAGCGCCGATCCGGCCCATCCGCTCCTTGAGGGCGCCGGCCTCGGAGGCTTTCTTTTCGCGAAAGAGAACACCGATCCGTTTGGAACCGGTGTTGCGCTCTTCGCGCAGTTTCTCGGCCTGCTGTAGCAGTTCGCGCCGCTTCCCGTCCAAATCCAACGCCTGTTCCCAGGGCGCTTCGGGGTCATTGAGCTTTACCATCGCTTCCGCCAGCGCTTCCCGGTTTTCCCTCATCCAACGAATGTCAAGCATGTCTCGCTCCTGCCTGGTGAGCTATCTGAAACTGATTCCCGCCTGCTTGCATAACAAGAAATCCCCTCGCCTATTCAGGACGAGAGGACCCGTGGTACCACCTGAGTTCGCAGAAACGCGCATCTGCCTCTTGCGCCGTTAACGGGGCGGAACCGTCCGGCCATTTGGCGCCGGATGCTCGTGGGACGCTATACCGATCGGCGCCTGTTGCCTCGCAGCAGCCGGCAACTCTCTGGAAGGTCGATCGAAGGGTACATTTCCCAGTCACAGCATTGACAACTGAATTGCGGGCAAGCGTATCACATAGCATGGGGACTGTCAAAAGGGGAGGCTCGCTTTCAGGCCGGCTGTGCAGGCGCGGACACTGATTTGGCGGCCGTCGGCAAGCGGCCTGCGCACGACAGATTGCGATGTGAGAGCGGGCGCAGTCACTCGACAGGGGTTGCGAGATTGGCAAGATCCACGAGTTGGAAGAGGGCCAGTGGGCCGGCGCTGCGAAAGCAGAGTTGTAGAGGCACGTGCAGGTTGGTAGCAAGCCAATCGACAACGGCGTCCGGCGCCGCCGCCTCAACCTCCAGGCGGGCGACCGGCGAGGCCAACTGCTGGTGTCGAAGTCCCCGGCTCTGTGCCTCAAGCTCGTCACCGTTGCGGCTTCCGCTCGATGCGCGCAGTACGCGAAACAGGTAGGCGCTTTCGATCTGCATGCCGGGAAACAGCTCGCCGAGGAAGCCGGTCACGGCGTCTTCGCTCCAGATGTAGAGCCGCTTCTCCGGCGTGGAGGGAATGGAGACGAAACGGGACATGAGCCGGGGCACTTTGATGCGGGCGTAGGAGAGAGGACCGATATCAATATCGGGGTTGCCCAGATGGACAAGGAGATTGATGCTATGCGAGCTGATGAAGGGAAATGGATGCCCCGGATCGACAGCCAGGGGCGTCAACATTGGATAGAGCTGCTGTCGAAAGAAGCCGCGCAGGTAGTCGCGCTGGCGCTGGTCAAGTTCCCGGGGCCGGCGGATTTCAATGCCGTGCAGTTCCGAGAGCGCAGGCAGAAGCGACTCGTTCAACTCCACATAGGAGCGTTGCAAGAGGGGGTCCAGACTCGCCGCGATTTCTCCCTGCTCCCTATCGGAGAGAGCGGGCGCTTTTTCCACGAAGTAGTGGTCGAGGACACCAGCGAGGAGGCCCAGTATCCGAAGCCGTTCAAGCAGGGGGCTGCGCCGGTCGCGCGCCTCGTCCAGGAGATAGGCGGCTTCGACTACGGGCGCGGGCTCCCCGGCGGTTTGCAGACGAGTCTTCAGCCCGGCGGCGAGGGAGCGGGCGCGTGCGACTCCTGCAGCATCGACGGGAGCAGCGTAGGCGGGCAGACGTGTTTCCGAGCCGGCAGCAGCGGTAGGCGCCTCGTCGGAACCGCGGCTTCCGTCACGTAGATCGCGTGTCATCCAGCGCGCTACTCCTCGTGCGCAACGAAATCGATTTGGATAGTGAACTCATCCTGAACGGTGAGCGTATTGGCAAAGTCCGGCGGATCAAAGCCAAGGCTCGTCATCCGCAGCCGCGTGTGCATCGAGCCCCGGATCGTGTCTCCGCTCAGGGTGGCGGCAACGTCCCAAACTGTCGTTTGCAGAGAGCCGCGCAGATCCAGCGGGCCCTCCATGCGAAACTCGATCTCTTCACCCTCCCGGTAGCTTTGGGGGAGGTCGAGGAGCCGGTCGGCAACAAGAATAGCAAGCGGGAACCGGTCCGACTCCAAGGCGTTTTCCCGGAGCCAGGCGTCGCGCAGGGCCTGGTCTGTTTGCAGAGTTGGCAGGAAGACGGCAAAGCGATTGGCTCCGATTTCCCTTTGGGTCAAATCGAGCTGCATCAGGCCAGCGAGATCGCCGGTCACGCCGACCACTTTGGTCTTGCCGATTTCCAGACCGTACTTTCGGGTCGCGTCGGCAAACAGCTCCTCGTCAACAACATACCTGGCCGTGGATTGGGCGGGGTCGATGCGGAAGGTTTTCCAGGCATCTCCCGGCTTGAGAACGGTAGGATCAAGTTCTGCAAAGGCTGCCGCGGCGCCTTCCGAAAGCGCGCTTGGCACAGGTATCTCGGGTTGCGAGGCGACCTCTGACTCTGGCGCCTCCTGCGGCGGCTGTTCTTCTCCCCGACCGAAGCAGCCGGCGTTGAGTGTCAGGGCCAGTAGCAGCGCCGGTAACAGGGCCAGTTTCAGAGCCAGTATCGGAGTCAATATCGGGAGGTAAGGCGTTTTCTTGGCATTCATTGGCGGCAGGCTCGTCAGGTCACGGCAGCGGCAGCAGATCGGCGCTCTGCGGCACTGCCCGTTCAATGAGGAGTCGACTCGGTTCCGGCCCCCGATTGGACGACAGGCAACCCCTCGGGAAAGTAGGGCGGAAGTTCGGCGCCGTCTCCGTAGGCCGCTAGGAGCTGCCGCACGAAGAGAGAACGGAAACCCTCGTGCCGAAAGGCCGGCTCGGGTTCCCAAACGGCGAGTCCACTCGTGAATCCATACTCCATGAATGATGCAACAAAGCGGGCGTCTTTGGCAATGATGTGAAAAGGGGTGTCCCATCCGTCCTCCCGCCGCGAGACGCGGGGCGGCTGATGGTCGCCGACGAGAACGAAAATCGCCTGTTCGTTCGGCTCGTTGAGTATGAAATCGGTGAGCATTTCCAATTGGTATTCGATTGCGTTCCAGTAGTTCTGACGGCGTTCGACGTGCTCGATCAGTTCGGAGGAGGGCGGCGGCGCGGGACCCGGTCTGTTCAGCTGCCGCCACGAGTCGACCAGAAGCGGCAGGGGCGCCCAGGGATAGTGAGAATTCTGAGTGATGGTGAAAAAGAGGAAGGGTCCGTCGGTCTCACTGCGAATCGTTTCACGGGCGAAGTTCAGAGAGTACTGATCAGGAGGCGCCGGACCCCAGCCGTATTCAGGGCCGACAAACTTAAGGTCCTCGTACTGCAGCCAGCGGTCCACCCCGTAAAATGAGGCGTATTTCTCCCATTGCGATTGCGGCAGACCCATGGAGAGCGCGGTGAGCCGGTAGTATTGATACCCCTGGCCTTTAAGAAAGTTGCCAAGGTCCGGGTAGCCCCCGGCCTGATATTTGTCGAGCAGCGCGTAGTACTGTGGGTCTGAAGAGACGCGCAGACCGAAGAGTGCGCTCGTGTAGGACATCCATGACCCGCCTCCCCAGGTGGGGGCAAGACTCAACGCCGATGCAACATGCCAGCCCGAGCGGGCAAGTTTTCTTTCGAGGCGTTCAGCGAGCTCCTTGTAACGTTCCCTCCAGTCGTTTCTCTTGTAGAGAACGGACCCGTACGACTCACTGAAGATGATGTATACGGGGGGCCGCTCGACCAGCGTGAACCGGTCCAAGCCACCGGAATCAGGGGCTTGGACCGACTCCATGCGCCGCACTTCCTGAAAAAGGCGGCGTGAATCACCGATGTTGCGCACCAGTTTGGCGGAAATACTGCTGAACACCATTTCAGGGCGGGCCTGAAGATCGCTGCGCAGAACTGCCTGGGCGGTTACCAGAAGGGCCAGCAGAACCAAGGCGCCGCGGGTCGCAGGACCGCTGTTTTCTTCAGGAAGCACGAAACGAGCCAGACGCGCAACCACGGCCGCTCCGCCGACGATGAGCAGAACGGTCCCGACAACAAAGGCAGCTGTCACTCGCGCGTTTTGCAGGAAAAAACTGAAGCCTTCGGTAGCCATGCGAAACTGGGTGTAGAAAACAGGTTCGACACTGAAAAAGGTGAGAGAGGCGCCCTCATAGAGGTAGTAGAAGAAGAGGAAGAGATAGACGAATATGAAGAGACGGCGAACCCAAACACGGCGCAGCGGGCGAAAGAAGGCCCACAGGGCTACGAAGATCACGATTTCGGAATTGAATCGCAGCAGGTCAGGTTCTCTGCGCCAGACTGCCAGCTGCATCCAGATCTGATCCAAGGAGCGGCCGGCAACTTGTATGACAGGCAGAAGGGTCCCGTCCTCGCGGTCCATCAGGACGACCGGGATGAACAGGAGCAGGTGCAATACGAGGAAGGAGATCCAGAAGCTGAGACCGGCCGATAACCGCCAGGGCAGTCCCACGCCAATGGTTGAGGGAAGACTTCCGCCGGACGCTGAAGGCGCTCGCGACGCTTCTGTTTCACGCCCAGGGGGTTGAAACTTGACTGTACGCTCGGACTTGCCCATGGATGACTGATGCGGGTCTAGGGTTCCGGCCAGGCGCTGGGCAGCAGGCCGGAGGTCATTGCCTGCTCAATAACGGCGGATGCAGCTTCCCCGAGAGCGTCGGAGCTGATGGCAACAGGTTGCATGCGCTCTGCAACCTGTTCACGGGTTACGCGGTTTTCGCGCCACGTCACGCCGCCCGTGTGGAAGTTGTGGAGCAGAGGCATGAGGCGGTCCAGCGCCAGGGCAAATCGGGACTCCGGCGTCTGCTGGCCTTCGTACTCTTCCCAAAGTTCGCTTAACTCTTGCGCCTGGTCTGCCGGCAGCAAGCCGAAGATGCGGCGTGCGGCCCTTTGCTCCCGCTCATCCTTGCCGGCGTGGCCGTCCGGATCATAGGCATAGGTGTCGCCGGCGTCGATCTCGACGATGTCGTGGACAAGGACCAGTTTGAGTGAATGCAAGGGGTCTACGGGCTCGTTGGCGTGTTCGGCCAGCACGAGGGCCATCATTGCCAGATGCCAGGAATGTTCGGCGGAGTTTTCGCGGCGGCGGCTGTCCAAGAGGAGCGACCGGCGCAGGACTCCCTTCAGCTTGTCGATTTCGAGAATAAACTGCAGCTGGCGAGCAAGTCGCTGGTTCGTCATCTTTCTCCCCGGCGAGTTTTGTCCTGGGGGAGAAAGTAGGTGTGGGGGCGGTAAGCCAACCAGTAGCCTTCGATGCGGTCGACAAACCGACCGGCGCTTTCCACGTAAATGCGCTGCGCCAGAGGGATCGCAGCACGCCGCAGCCGTTCCCGTTCGCGCGACACGAACTTCAGGAGCTGATCTGCGCTCTCAACATCCGTGTCGATCATGCCCTGAAAGGCCGGGTTCTCCACCAAAACGGCCAGGTCATGCTCTTCGCCTAGCCTGTCTGCCAGACGGTCGCAGTCCCGCACCAGAACTTTTATCTGCGCAGGCCAAAGGGGTTGCAAGACGTGGAGGTGATGCCACAGATATTTGACGCGTTTGCGCCAGGCGTGAAACCTCTCCGTTGTGGGCTGGGCAAAGGCGGCAGCTTTCTCAGCACGGCCGCGACGGTAGATTCTTCTCAGGCCGTCCCTGAACAGGGAGAACTCGCTCTCGCGGAGTATCCAGTCGTTTGCACGAGGTCGCGCTACCTGCAAAGTCTGGAACAGCGACTTTTGCCGCTGCTCGTCGCGAGTAAACTCGTTGAGGACTGCCCGGTGTTCAACCACCATCCGTTCCCGAAGTCGAAGAAAGGAGCCGTCAGCCGGCTGCGCATGGCAGCGTTCCCGGATCAGATCCAGGGTTTCGATGCAGACTGCACTGTCCCGAACAGGAGAAAGCTGCCGCCCGAGGTCGCGGAATACCCGGTTTTCGGAAAGGTAGGTCTCGGCCGGCAGAGCATCGCGGGCCAGCCTCAGCAACGCTCTAACTCTTTTGAAATGCTTGCGGGCTTCGTGGATGCCTTCGTTCAAGTCATCTTTGCGCTGAAGCTGAGCGATTGCGCCTTCTATCTGCTCTGCAGCGATACGCCGCAGCGAATCCGACGGAGCTTCATCCGGCAACAGGGTGAAATTCATCGGGGGGTTCCCGCCAGGAGGATACGCCGGCGAACCATTCATCGACGTGGGGCAGCCTTGTCCAGTTTCAGAAAGAGGTCGCGGAAAATGCCATCACGGTCAACGTGACGGGCACAGGAGACGCGATGGCGGCTCTCATCGAAGGCCCAGGTGACGGATTCGGTAAGCCGGGGTGCGCTGACAACCTCCATCTGCGCCCATTCAGGATTGACCAACCAGCCCAACGGCGCAAGGTCCCAGATCTGCTTCGAGTAAGCGAACTGGTCGGCATGGTATTCGCTGTAAATCCGGAAGAGGTAGTCGCCGATCGCGCCCTTGCCCTGAACGTGCTCGGCCATCTCGGGCTGGGTCGTATGCAGATGGGAGACGACGCCCATGCAGGGGAAGCGTACGAGAGGAACGCCGCAGTCCAGCACGACCCGGCTGGCGGCGGGGTCCTGGCGGAGATTGAATTCACGCGTGTCCGGCCAGTGGCGGGCATGCCCTCCCAGCCACACCAGGACAATTCGACGCCGTATCTCCGGCTCCAGCAGGAGGGCAGAGGCAACATTCGTGATTGCGCCGATAGCTACAACGTAGAGCGGATCATCGAGAGGAGAGGCCAGGGCCCGTGCGATAAGATCGGCGGAGGCTTCACTCTCAACCGGCGTATCTTCACCCGGCAGCCACTTCGTTGACCCTCGCTTCACGAACCCTGCCACTGGCGTGTCCACCGCCGGCAGGCGCTCCAAGAGGCGGTGGATCTCTTCGTAGCTCTTCTCCATCCCGTCTCCCGGCCCAGTGGACCGGGTGTTGTGGAAGGGGGCGGCGTGCAGGGCTTCCACTTCAATGCGTTCCGGAGACAGGAGTGCGTAGACGACAGCAAACTGGTCGTCGATCTCATTGTAGGTGTCGGTGTCCAGCAGGATTCGCACCGGCCCGGAAGGAGGCCGAAGCCGGTCCAAAAGGAACTGCTGGTCAAGGGGCGGAAATCGCATAGGCCAGGAATAGCAGGTGAAAGAGGGGAGGGTCGTTTCGGATCCGATCCCGATCAGGTTCGACTAACCTCTAGGCGGCGAGACGGTTGACCATCTCGAGCATCGCCGTCATGTAACCGATCGCGTATGCCCGCCCGCGGTGTCCCCAGTCCGAGTCCTCGACCATGGCCGGCACGTGATCGGTAATCATGAAGCCGGTAAATCCCACCTCCTTTAGCGTCTTCATAACATCGAAGGGGTCCACGTTTCCCTCGTTGATGAAGCATTCATTGAAGTTGGGAACGGTGCCCTGGACATCGCGAAAGTGGACGTAGACGATACGCCCTCTGCCGCCGAAGTGGCGGATGGCTTCGATGACATAGTCGTGCCCGTCCATTTCCGACCAGCAGCCCATGCAGAAGTCAAGACCGTGGTTGGGGCTGTCGAAGCGGTCAATCGCCCGTTTGAAGCCTTCGAAGTTGCGGAAAATGCGGGCAACGCCGCCGAGCGATTCAACCGGGGGGTCGTCAGGGTGCAGGGCCAGGGTTACGCCCGCCTCTTCGGCCACCGGCAGAAGCCGCTCCAGGTAGTATTCGTAGTTGGCCCACATTTCGCCGGCGTCGTAGACCCGCCCGTGGGTCAATTCATTGGGATCATGCTCAGCAAGATTGAAGCGCGTTCCGCGCGCGCCGCCGCGCAGGACTGCCGGGTCCGGAGTGCGCCAGACCGAATTGGGCATCCAGTGGTAGCCGAGGATCGGAATCCCCGCCCGTCCCATGTTGCGAACGGTAGTCTGCATGTGGGCGATCTGTTCGTCCCGTCCCGGCAGTCCAAGCATCACCTTGTCATAGAAGGAGACAGGAACGTTTTCCAGGCAGATCAGCCGCAGACCGGCGGCCGCGGCCCGATCCGCCGCCGCCTTCAGATCTTCGTACTCCCAGCGGCTGTCACCGGGGAGCCGGGGCGTGTTCATCAGGAAGTCATCGGCGCCAAGCTGCTTGATGAAAGCCAGTTTTTCATCGGTCAGTTCATTGAACTGGCCCAAGCCGATCCGCATTTGGGTTGACATGGTTATGCTCCTTTTTTCAATACTGCTCAGGCAGGAACCGGCGGCGAGAGGCGGGCCAGCAGCTGCCCCTGCTCGGCTTCAGTCAGATCGACAAGGGGCGGGCGTACGCGACTCCAGCCCTTTCTTCCGGTCTGGTCTGCAACGATCACCTTCAGCGACGCGATCATGTTGTATCCTGACTCGAGAATGGCGTCACGAATCCAGTTCGTGCGGTTTTGGCGGTCTTCGGCATCGTCCGCCTTCCAGTTGTCATACAGGTCGCGAATGACGTGGGGCAGCACGTTGGCCATCCCTGAGATGCAGCCGCCGCCGCCGCCCTGCAAGTTCTTCAATAGCAGCGCTTCCGTGCCGCAGAAGACAGCGAAGCCCGGGAACTGCTCCGCCACTTGGTGCAGCCCCTGCAACGTTTCCACGTCGCCGGAGCTGTCCTTCACGCCGGCAGCCTGGCCGGGATAGGCTTGCGCGAGGCGAGAAAGCAGAGACGGGCTCAGCGGGATACCGCTGACCTGGGGGATGTGATAGAAGTACATACGCAGCCGATCGTCGTTAACGCGATCGAGAACTGCGGCGAAGGAGCGGAAAAGGCCCTCATCGGAAACGCCCGGATAGTAAAAGGGAGGGAGGGTCAAGGCGCCACGGCAACCGGAGCGCACGGCATGACGAGTCAGCTCCGCAGCCTCGACGACGGAGGCGGCGCCGCTGCCTATCACCAGCCTTTGCGGGGAAACGCCGGACTCGATCACGGCGTCGACGGCGGCCATGCGCTCGTGCGCCGAGAACGAAGTCGCCTCACTGTTTGTGCCGAACAGAACGAGCCCGTGGCAACCTCCCTCCAACAGTCGACGGCAAAACTCTGTGTACGCCGGCAGGTCGATGGAGAGGTCGGCGCCAATGGGCGTCAGGGTGGGAGCGAATACGCCGCGCAGTGAGAGTTCTGTCATGACCCGTTTCCTCTTTCGGTTTGGCTGGTTTCGGTTTGGCAGTCTTCAGTTTGGCAATTTCCATATAGGCAGTGGCAGACGGCCGGCTTTGTCATTCTTCGGGTTAGGCTACATGTTACGATTGCCGGGCGGGCATTGTCAAATGGTCCCAGGGGGGTCATTGAAGGGGAGGCACTTGAAGGACATTCGTCCGGGACAGAACCTGGCGGCGCCGGAATCTGGCATTCAGTGGAAAGAGATCGTAGACTGAATGCTGAATCTCTACATTCTCACTTGCGCATGGAGGAATCGATGACGAACAACGACGCCCGACTCGACAAGGAACTCGAAGCCGCTTACCTGGAACTCGAAAGGGCCCGGAAGAATCTGGCCGAACTGCGAAGGAAGCTGCCGCAAGAGGCCGTTGACGACTACCAGTTTCAGGGCCCGAACGGTCCTGTGAGCCTGTCAGCTCTTTTCGGCGACAAAGAGGACCTTATTCTTGTCCACAACATGGGTTCCGGCTGCTCGTACTGCACATTATGGGCCGACAACTTCAACGGCGCCGCCCACCACCTGCAGGACCGGGCCGCCTTTGCGCTAATCTCGCCCGACAGCCCTGCCGACCAGCAGGCGTTCGCGCGCGAACGCGGCTGGCGCTTTCCGGTCTACTCCGCTCAAGGGTCGGAATTTACCGCCGACATGGGCTTTCAGAGCAGCGGAGGCGGCTTCATGTCCGGCTACCAGCCGGGCGTCTCGGTATTCCGCAGGAACGAAGACGGCGGCATAACGCGGGTAGCGAAAGACCACTTTGGTCCCGGCGATTTCTACTGCGGCGTCTGGCACCTGTTTGATCTGCTTGCGGACGGCCCGGCCGGCTGGAATCCGCAGTTTGAATACCCCGACCAGGATTCCCCAGCCTGAACGAAGAGGCGCCCCCGACCTGGAATTTTCGCCGTTTGCACATAGGGACAGGATTTAGGCATAATACGCAAATTCGCTAATCCGGACCACACCGACGGCGGAGAAAAGCGTGTCTTCAAGAGACGAGACCGTAAACGAGAGTGCTCTAAGCCTGTTCAGCAGCTATGCATTGGACGGGTCGATCTTCGACGAGATGTTCCAGGCGAACGGACGTCCTCGATTGCCGTACGAGAAGCTGCTTCAGAGCATTCTGGAACTGCAAGCCAGCGAGCTGACCCAGCGTCAGCAGGCCGCGGACCTCACTTTCCTGAACAGGGGCATCACTTTCACCGTTTACGGTGAAGACTCCACCATCGAACGCATTTTTCCCTACGACATCCTGCCCCGCATCATCAGCGACCAGGAATGGAAGACGATCGAACACGGATTGAGCCAGCGGATTCACGCCATCAACCTCTTCCTTCGAGACGTCTACCACGAGGGGCGCATTTTGCAGGAAGGGAAGGTGCCGTTCGACCTGATCTACAGCTGCGTCAATTACCAGCGAGAAATGCGCGGCGTCAATGTGGCCAACGACGTCTACACATCGATAGTCGGCACCGACCTTGTCCGTCTTCCCAGCGGGGAGTTCGCCGTCCTGGAGGACAACCTGCGCGTACCGAGCGGCGTCTCCTATATGCTCGCCAACCGGGAAGTAATGACCCAGGTCTTTCCCGGCATGTTCGGCGGCTACGGGATAAGACCGATAGGCCACTACGGCCAGGCGCTGCTGGAGCAGTTACAGACACTGACACCGAAGGGGCGCGATGCGACGATCGTTCTTCTGACACCCGGAATCTTCAATTCCGCCTATTTTGAACATACATTTCTGGCACGCGTAATGGGGATCGAACTGGTCGAGGGCGCCGATCTTCTCATCCATGACGGCTTTGTGTACATGCGAACGACGAGCGGACTGCAACGCGTCGACGTCATCTACCGCCGAATCGATGACGAATACATTGATCCGCTCCATTTCATGCCGGATTCCACGTTGGGCGTTCCCGGCCTGTTCAATGCTTATCGCGCCGGAAACATCACGCTTGCCAACGCAATCGGCACCGGGATTGCGGATGACAAGGCTGTCTACGCATTCGTGCCCGAGATGATCCGGTATTACCTGGGGGAAGAGCCGGTCCTGCAGAACGTCGAGACCTATCTCTGCATGAGGGACGATGAGCGGGACTACGTTCTTGAAAACCTCGACAAGCTGGTGGTGAAGGCTGTCGGCGAGTCCGGTGGATACGGCATGCTGATCGGCCCCTACAGCACGGCCAAAGAACGGGAAAGTTTCCGGCAGCAGATTCTGGAAGACCCCCGCAACTACATCGCGCAGCCCACGCTCAGCCTGTCGCGCGCGCCATGTTACATAGACGGGAACGTAGTCTCCCGCCATGTTGACCTGCGCCCGTTTATTCTCTACGGTGGAGAGCAGGAGAACACGGTCATCGTTCCGGGCGGCCTGACTCGCGTAGCCCTGCGGAAAGGTTCACTGGTCGTCAACTCCTCCCAAGGCGGCGGCAGCAAGGACACTTGGGTCCTGCAAGAAGACTGAATCCAACACAGGAAATAGATCGATGCTTTCGAGATCTGCCGACAGCATGTACTGGATCGGACGGTACATGGAAAGAGCGGAAAACACGATCCGTCTACTCAGGGTCCGCCTGAACTTCATGGTCGGCCAGGCCGCCCAGCACGGCAACGATCGCGGGTGGCAGCAGTTTTTCTCCGCATTACGTCAGCCGCCGCCGGTGATGAAGAACGGCGTTGTCGATAGCGCGGCGGCGCTGCAAATGGCCCACAACCTCACGTTCGACGCCGACAACCAGACTTCGATATCGGGCTGCATCAACCTGGCCAGGTCAAACGCGCGTACAGTACGGTCCCAGCTCAGCAGCCAACTGTGGGAGCACATGAACCGGCTGTACCTGCGCCTGCACGCCTGGCAAGGACACCAGAATTGGCACGATGAACGCGACAACTTTTTCAGAGAGCTGGAAAGCAGCGTGTCACTCTTTCAGGGCCTGGCATTATCTTCGCTCCTGCACGACGAAGGATGGCTCTTCATTCAGATCGGGGGACACCTGGAGCGAGTTTTTTCCGTCTGTTATCTTTTGCAGGCGCACTTCAGGTACTTTGGCGTAAGTGGAGGAGAAGAGCTTGAGACGGTCGATCCTCTCAATGGAATCGGCGTTCTTCGGGCCTGCAATTCTTTCGAATCATATTGCAGGGTATACGACCCGAGGCCGGAAACGCGCCAGGTGACGTCGTTCCTGTTGCTCAACCCATTCCTCCCAAACTCGGTCCGATTCAATGTAGACCAGATGGCCGACCTCCTGGGCCAAGTGGCCGGCGCGACTGAGACTCGTCGCAGCGGTGACCTGGACAGGATTTCGGGAAAGCTCAAGGCCAACCTACAGTACAGTCAAATTGAGGACGTCGCTGCAATGGGGGCAGACGCCTTTATCTCCGGCATCATGGACAGCTGCAACCAGATTCATGACGCTCTCTATGACGCCTATTTCAACTATACGATCGAAGAGGAGTTTTCCTGATACTTCACTTACTGCCCGGAAAATGAAATACTTTACAATACACCACCACACGCGGTATCGATACAGCTCCGAAGTCAGCGAAAGCACGATGGAGGTGCGGATGCAACCCCGCACCGACCGCCAGCAGCGCTGCTTGAACTTTCGGCTGGAAGTATGGCCCCACGCGCAGGTGCTGGCGACGAACGACTGCATGCAGAACGCGATCCACTATTTTGATATTCCGAGGAGCCACTCGGAGCTGCTCTTGCGCGCCCAGACGCTGGTCATGGTCCAGGAGTCTGAACCGCTACCGGAGGGCCTGGAATCTTCAGAGTGGAAGGCGTTAGAGGAGGTGGCCGCGACGGGCCAGCACTGGGACTGGTTGACGTCCAGCAGGTTTGCGCGCCCGACGCCTCTGCTGCACGACTTTGCCGAAGAGATCGGTTTCGGCCAGGACGAGGACCCATTTGCGGCCCTCTTCAAACTGAATGAAAGGATACACGCCGCGATCGAATATACGCCGCAGAGTACGGCGGTTGATTCACCTATCGATACCGCCCTGGAAAAGCGCCGCGGGGTCTGCCAGGACTTCAGTCACATCATGATCGCCCTGCTGCGCAAGGCAGGCATCCCTGCCCGTTACATTAGCGGCTACGTCTTCCTGGACCCGGAGAAGAAGAAGGAGAAGGAGATCTCCGGGGCGTCACATGCCTGGGTGGAGGCATTCCTACCCTCGACAGGCTGGATTGGGCTGGATCCGACCAACAATTCGTCGGTCAGCGACAAGCACATTCGCATCGCGGTTGGCCGGGACTACGCCGACGTGCCGCCCACCAGGGGGACGTACAAGGGAAATGCCCGCAGCGAACTGACGGTTGGCGTCCACATCTCTGAGACCGAGGATGAGGATATTCCACACGATCTGCTCGACAACGGGCACATCACGACGAGGGAGTATATCGAAGCGGAGAGCAGCACGCGATTGCGCTTTGAGCAGGAGCAACAGCAGCAGTAGCATCTACAGCAGTAGCACGCGGGCCGCAGGCATGAGAAAGGGCCGGTTCTGCGGACAGAAGGGCCGGCCCAATCTTGCAAGGTTTTGCGTTCGTTCGAAACGGTCTAACTACTCCAGCCGGCGCTTCCTCTAGTTGATCACAGATTTCGGGGTCGGGACGAGACGCTGTACCTTGATCGTCTCCCGATTGAGCATGTCCGGAATCCTGGGGGCAATCTCGTTCGTCCAGCCGTCGGACTGGTAAACGGCCTCGTAGAGAGCTTCCCTGTCAGCCTCATCGTCGAAGCGACGCATCCATACGTAGCAGTTGTCATCCTCCTCGTCAATGAAGGAGCCGGCCACGACCATTCCCTTGGACACCTGGAATGGGATAATCACGTTTTCCATGTACTCTACCCAGGCGTCGCGTTTGCCCGGGTGACATTCGTAAATCCTGTACTCGTACAACATGGTTTAATCTCCTCATTTCCTGGAAATCGGACGCCTCAATCGGCCGAAACAGGCTCCGGCCGGGACTCGTTCAGAAGCCGCATCGGCCTGTCGCCTTCGACTTCGTAGTGGGAAAAGGTCGGGAGATGCTCGACATTGGCTGCAAACATCTCGTTCACCATCTCCCGGATTTCAGCCATCGAAAGCACTGCGGTCGTCAACGGATCGTGCAGAATCGCCTGAAAGATCTTGCGCGGATCGCCCTCGATAATCCCCTCCACCGCCATTTCCTCGATCTGCGCACTGAGGCCGGTCAGCATCGCGACTGACGCAGGAAGCGGGCCGACCCGCACACTTTCCAATCCCTTGTTGCTGGCCCACACCGGAATCTCGACGCAGGCTTCCACAGGCAGATTGTCCACCAGGGGCGTCGCTCCGTCGCCGTTGGGCATGTTGCCGTTGAACTGGAACGGTTCGCCCCCTTCGAGCGCGTTGATGATATAGGCGGCGTACTCGAATCCACGGGTCAGGTTCAGGGGCGCCGAGTCATCGAGCCAGTCGCGAATCTGCACCTCCCAGTCATCTTCCCTGGCGGAGTAATGTTTCAGGACGTAGGCGTATTCGCCGGGATTCCAGCCGGTGCCGTGCGTGCAGTACTTTTCGATGAGGTCCGGGCGCTTGCGGAACCAGGGGTTGTACTCCGAGTGATGGCCGCTGGACTCGGTGGGGTAGTAGTCCAGGTGCAAGAACATCTCGTTGCGAACCTGCTCCTCGTTGTAGACCTCGGGCCTCTCGGTTATGGCCTTGCGAATCAGGGGGTAGGCGTCCTCGCCATTCCATTCATAGTTCACGTACCAGGCCATGTGGTTAATGCCGGCGCAGGTATAGGTAATCTCGTCGACGGGCGCTCCGATCCAGCGGGCAAGCATGCTGGCCGTACCCTGTACGCTGTGGCATAGGCCGGTGGCGACGATGCCGGTCTCCTTCTGGATCGCGCGGCAGTTTATGACCATCGGGTTGGTATAGTTGAGCATCACAGCGTCGGGGCAAAGCCTTTCCATATCGCGCGCAATGTCTACCATGACCGGTGTCGTGCGCATGGAGCGGAAGATGCCGGAAGGGCCGCGAGTATCGCCGATGTTTGTGTCTATCCCGTATTTCTTCGGGATCTCGATATCGGTGCGCCAGACGTCGGTGCGGCCAACCAGGATTGTGACGATAACGTAGTCGGCGCCGTCCAGGGCTTCTTCGCGGCTGAGGGTGGTCTCCACGCTGGCGGGATACCCACCCTCGCGAATGATGCGGCGCACGGCCTGTTCGATGTAGCTGAGCTTGGACGGGTCGATGTCCATCAGACAGATGACGGCATCCTCAAGACGGGAAAAGGTCAGTACGTCCTTGACAAGCTTGCGGGTAAAGCCAAAGCTTCCCGCTCCGATGAATGTTATCTTGGTCAATTAGGAACCTCCTCAATAGCGTTGCAGTTCGGTGACACAGACGTCAAACCGGATGATAGCACCGGGCCGAACTTTCTTCCCAACTGAAGGGCCTTCACACTCGCAAAATGCGTCCGAAAAACGGCACAGGAGAACGCCGCGCGCGAAGCGCATTGACGATTCCCGCCACCCAGGCTACGACCACCGCCATGTAGACTGCAACGACCAGCGCGAACACGTAGGCTGCGACGACGCCGCCAAAAGGCAGAAGGGAAATGAGCCAGGAAAAGAGTATCCATACAGCCGGGGCCAGTATAAGCGCGGCAACGATTGACAGTGATTGCAGGGCGTGATAGCGCGAAAACGAATCGTCCTTGCGCAGCGCCAGAATGTAGGCCGGCCCCAGTACAGGCAACAGATAGGCCAGAAGCGCGGCGTCGACGTTCAGCCCCCCTCTCGCGGTTTCGCTCACTCTCGTTCTCCTTCTCCGATCCCCTGCAGTGTCAACTCGCGGGCGAAGTGACAGCTGGCGAAGCGGCCCGGCTCAATCTCCTCCAGCTGCGGCTCATCCCGGGTACATTGTTCCTGTACGTAGAGGCACCGGGGATGAAAGACGCAGCCTGAAGGGGGATTTGCGGGGCTGGGAATGTCACCTTCCAAGATGATCCGGTTCAGCTTGATCTCCGGGTCGGCCGGCGGGATCGCGGAAACCAGGGCCTCGGTGTAGGGGTGGAGGGGCCGGCTGAGCAGCTTGTCTGAATCGGCGATCTCCACCAGCCGCCCAACGTACATGACGGCAATCCGGTCGCACATGTGCTCAACGACGGAGAGGTCGTGGGCAATGAAAAGATAGGTCAGTCCCAGTTCGTCCTTCAGCTCCTGGAGCAGGTTCAGCACCTGGGCCTGAATCGACACGTCCAGCGCCGAAACCGGCTCGTCGGCGATAATCAAGCGCGGGCGCAGCGCCAGCGTCCGCGCGAGGCCGATTCGCTGCCGCTGGCCGCCCGAGAACTCATGGGGGTAGCGGCGCATGTAGTTCGGGTCGAGACCGACCGCTGTCATCAGCTCGGAAACCCTGTCCTCCAACTGACGGCCGGCCGCTTCCTTGTGAATGATGAGCGGCTCTCCAATGAGGTCTTTCACGGTCAGCCGCGGGTTCAGCGAACTGAAGGGATCCTGAAAGATCATGCGCATTTCTTTACGCAGCGGCTTCATATCGCCCTGGTCGATATTGGCGATATCGATGCGCTCACCGTCGGATGAAGTGTACCAGATTTCGCCCGCGGTCGGATCGTAGAGCCGAAGAACGGTGCGACCGACGGTCGTCTTGCCGGATCCGCTCTCGCCGACGAGCCCCAGGGCCTCATTGCGGTTGATTGCGAAGCTGACGCCGTCAACGGCCTTGACGTGGCCGACGATACGCTGCAGGAATCCCTTGCGAATAGGAAACCACTGTTTCAGGTCGTTGACTTCAAGCAGAGTTTCTTCCATATCTTGCCTACGCTCCAGCGCTATTCACCGGTCGAAGGGGCGATCCCGATAGTTTCGGAAGCCAGGAGGATGTCCGGATCGGTCCAGCCCTTCCACTGCTGAAGCTGTTGAAACGCCCTGCGGTAAAGGAGCTGCACGTCGATGTTGATCTCGTCGCCGCTTTGGGGGCCCGTTCCTTCCGGCAAGGCAAAGCGGAACATACCACGTTTCGAGGAGAGTGCAGGGATGCGGCTGTCCTCCGCCAGCTCCACCAAGCGCCAGTGGGAGAAGGTCGGTTCTTCACCGGTCAACGTGTCGCGCAGAATCTTGGCATAGCCCTGGCCGGCAAGTCCCGCCACGTCGCCAGTCCATTCTGGGAGGACATCCCCTGCGACCTGGGTCAGGTCCTCACTGCCGCCGTAAGTGGCCCGGACTACAAGAAGCACCTGGCGCAGAGGCGAGCCGGTGGGATAGTGATGGCCGGCGCCGGTATTGCTCACTTGTGTGTTCACGACGATCTCAGCACCTTCGATTTCGGCAGCTACTTCCAGTGCGATCGCGCTTCTCAGGAACTGTTCGTCGTTTGCGCCGGGCATCTGGTGCAGGTGGATCTGGTCCAACTCCCGGAAGAGGCCGCCCTTTTCGGGGAAAACGAAATAGCTGCGCTGCGACCGCTCGGCCAGCTTGCCCAGGCCGGCGGGCAGGGCGCGGCCACTGGTGTTTTCCAGCCAGGCGGCCGTCTGCACGAGGCTCTCCATACTGGATGTCAACCGCGGCGCCTCGGGCATGTGACAGTTCTGGCAGGTCTGACCGGCATCGGGATCGCTGTATGGACTCTCAAGCCACTCACCGTAGGAGTTGTAGATTTCAGTGGTGTCATTGACGCCATAGTGACAGGAGGCGCAGAAGGCGCTCTCGCGGTGCAGCCGGTTGAAGCTGTCGTCCGGCCGGGCAACGTCATCGACGGTTCCCATCAGCAGGTCTTCTCCGGACTTGGGCCGGTAGAGCGTCAGCGAGAGAATGCCGGGCATCTCAGGATCGGGCAGAACAGTGTCCGTATAGAAATTGACGGCGCCGATCTTGTGACAGAAATCACATGAGATGCCTTCAGCGGCCACGCCAACCGCTTCGTTCGGGCTTACACCGTCGGGCAGTTCGTCGCTGGCGTCGCTCGTCTCCTGCATGTGGCAACCGTTCCAACCGCAGCTGTTGTCGGCGTCCAGCTTGGAGGCCATCGGCGTATGGCAGGCCGCGCAGTTGCCGTCACGTTTTGGAAAGTCCACTTTGAAGCCGGGACCGAAGTAGGGGGCGTCAGGGTCGCGGGTGCGCGGCAGACCTGTGTAATAGTTGCTGTTGCGGCTGCGGTTTCCTTCGACGTCGGTGCCGTTGTACATGGTCAGAAAGCGGACGTTGACAGCTGACTGGCTGTGCGCGTCGCGCAGCCACTCGGTGTAGGACGGGTGGCATTCGCCACAGTTTTCAGACGGTTCCCAGTCGTAGACAGAGTTGTCGACCCGGTTATGGGGATGCAGCTCGATTTCGACTTCCTCGCCGCCGCCGGTTGCCTCGGTCCAGCCAAAGATGTACCCCTCCGCCCATGCCACCAGTGTAACGCGCTCGGCGGTAGGAACGCCCTGGATTGTGAACCCGCCGTCTTCGCCGGTGTAGGTATGGTTTGCGGTCGTCTGCACTCTGACCAGAGCGCCTTCAACCGGCCCATTGACGTCGGTGACGATGCCGCTGACGGAAGCGGTCGACTGCTGCGGCCAGGCAAAGACGGCAATCACTGAACCGAAGATGAGCAGAACGAGCAGGAGAAAGACAAGAAAAATGGGCCGCGCCCAGGCCCGAAGCACGACAGCAAAGGCATTGCCACCGTCCTGAAATGACCTACGCCCGCTCAACTCGGCTCTCCGTGACAATCTCAGACGATCGAATAGGGGTCGGCGGCATCACGCAGACCGTCCCCCAAAAAGTTGAATCCCAGCACGGCAACGATGATGAAGATGACCGGCGTCATGATCCAGGTATGCGTGCCGAGGGTCTGCAGGTTCTGCGCGTCGCGCATCAGGAAGCCCCAGCTCACGAGCGGTTCCTGGATTCCAATGCCCAGGAAGCTGAGAAATGCCTCAGCAAGGATAATCTGAGGGATGGTAAGCGTGAGCACGACGATGATGTGGCTGATCGAATTGGGGAAGAGGTGGAGGAATATGATGCGAGCGTCGGACGCGCCCATCTCCTTGGCGGCAAGTATGAAGTCGGTTTCGCGGAAGGCCAGCACTTTGCCGCGCACTTCGCGGGCCAGGAGCGTCCAGGAGAGCAACGAAAAGATGATCACCATGATGATGAAGACCTGCAGCGAGTCCCAGGTGCGCGGAATGATCGCGGCCAGCGCCAGCCAGAGAGGGAGCTGCGGAAATGATGCAACAAATTCCACGAACCGCTGAATGACGTTGTCGATGATGCCGCCATAGTAGCCGGAAACGATGCCGACGACTGCGCCGACTACGATGCTGACGATCGTCGCGAACAGGCTCAACGACAGCGAGATGCGCCCTGCGGTGCAAGCCCGTCCCCACAGATCCCGGCCCTGCTTTTCGGTTCCAAGCAGGTGGATTTTGCCCCCCTCGCCCACGCCGAAGAGATGATAGCGCGTGGGGAACAGGCCAAGTACTTTCCATTCCCAGCTCTTGATGAAGAACTGTATGTCGTAGCGCTGCTCGGGATCCTCCTCCCAGAGCGGCTCGAAGGTCTTGGGGTCGATGGTGACGACCTGGTTGTAGACGAAGGGACGCAGGTGGAAGTTGCCTTCGACGTCGATGAGGCGGATTCTGGTGGGAGGGATAAAGCTGTCCTGCAGATTGGCGTCGGTAGGGTCGACGGGGGCGAAGAATTCTGCGAAGATGGCGAGAATGATGAGTGAGAGCACCATGAGTCCGCCGGCGATGGCAGGCCGGCTCTTTCTGAACCGCTGCCATACGAGCTGGAAATAGGACTCGTGTTGCTCTTCGTCCGGGTCTATGTCTGTCAATTCGACAGCTATGCGATTAGCGCCGTTATGCGTTTCCATGAGATTCGGTATCAGCTGGACTGTGACTATACAGCGGCCCTAGGCGTTTCGTACGTACCTGACACGGACTTCCCAATCGGGAAGAGGCGTAAGGCGGACGTTTTGCACCTTTTCCTGCTCCAAGAGCTCTTTCACTCTTCCTACTATGACGCGAACAGCGCCTACCCAGAAGATGTCGCTGCCATCCCATTCTTCCTCGTTAAAGTGGAGTCCCCGGTAAACGTCATAGCTGCTGCCTCGCGGGGTTGGCGGAGGCTTGGTTACAACGGTACTGCGATTGTAATCCGCTTGGCAAACGGCTCCAGTCACTGCAAGGCCGTGGTATTCGGAGAGCAGATTGCCCTCATTGTCGAAGATCTCGACAGGATAGGTCGACCAACCGCTTACGTCATTCTCTTTCAGAATGCGGACAACCCTTGCGGAAACACATACAGGATCTACGAGCTGGGTCCACAGAAAGTCTGAAGCCTCTTTTCCTTGCGCGGCATCGAATTGAAGAGGGTTCCGTATCTGCGACTGGCCGCGGGACAGTTGGTGTATGTTGACATCGTTAGAAACTGCATCACCGGGCAGTCGACTTCGCAGTCGAAATGGTTCGACTGCAAGAGGGTCGGAGAGTTCGTGTGCCAAATTCCATTCTAAGCGCATTGGGAGTCTATACCTACATTCATTTTCCTCACCCGCCCAAGGTCCGGCCTATTTGTCTGAAAACGTCCCACATTGATTTCCTGAAGAGCACGCGATACCCAAACTCATCGGCTAGCATCATAGCTGCTTCAAGAATCTCCTTCTGTGAAGCATTAGGATTCTGAACGAGAAAGGTTCTCCAGGCTTCGCCATACTTGTGACTCCACTTGCGATGTAATGAAGGGTCTACCCAGACCAGGAGTCTTGGATCGTGAATTGTATCAATTCCCCTATTCTGAAATTCTTCCAAAAACTCTTTTGGCAAGATATGGTGCGCTTCCAGACCTTCAACTTCATCACTACTTTTGCCAGTGAACCTAATAAGGGCATCTCGATAGTTGGAGTCGGTAAACTTGCTAAGTCCTAATGTGCTGGCAAGCTCGTCTGCAGACGTGGCGCCTCTGCCTGCAATAACTCGAAATCTCCAATATTTGACGGGGACCCGATTGAGTCTGTTGACGGACTTAACGTTTTTGAAGGTCCACTCAAACCCTTCATCAAGCCTGGTAGACCAAGTTTGAGTCTCGAATTTCAGCTTTTTGAGGGTTCCCTTGAGAGTTGTCCATACAGTTGGCAGGTTTATGTCAGACTTGCCAACTGATCTGAAGATCAGCTTCAGGGTCTTTGCAGAAACAGGGAGCACAATCAGCAGACTCAGAGCAAAGAGTAGCTGATCGGTCTTGGTAAGGCACTCGCCGGTAATTGGATCCTTGGCTACAACTAGAGCAACAAAGTCAACGGCATCGCCGGCAATCGGGACAAATCCAATTGCAACACCGGAAGACTCAGTTACTACTACGACTATATCCAGGTTTTGGCCAGCAAGTATAGGACTGTCTTCGGGCCAATTAAGGTTGCCGTCTCCATCAGTGTCTTCGAACCCTTGTGACTTCAGAAGTATCTCTGCCTTTTCCACCCACTCGCTAGAATCGAGTCGGGAAGCCAACGAGCTTTCTTGCGGCAACTCTTGCTTATGGTCTGTTCCGGAAGTTTCGCCGGCAGACTCGCTTTCGTTACTCGCTATATCGGATTCAAATGAGAGCAAACTCCAATCTGGCAGTTCAAGCCAGTTTGGAAGTCTAGGCGAAAACCAACCTGGCTCGCTTGGTTCGGTCTCAGGGCTACTTTCACTTGGAAAGTGATCAGAAATGCCTGGAACCTGTTCAAGAAGCTCTTTTCCTTTCAAATATAAAGACTCGGGGCACTGGTCATTCGGATTCTCCGAGTCAACATTTTGTGCTTCAGCGACGACTACTGAATTGAAAAGCAGGAAAAGTGAGAGTGTCACCGTCAAGACAATTGAAAGGCTGCTGTTTCTTGAAGAAAGCTGGGAGTTCAAAATCGAATGCTCCTCGAAAGCATGATCAACCATATTTCAGCGAACACATTAGCGCACAATAGAATCAATCCACTCCGAAAGCCAGTTACCGGGAGTCTCAAAGAGAACTTCGAAACCGAACTCATCCGCGAGTCTTACAGCTTCGTCCAATACATCTTCAGCCGTTGAGTCTGGATTCTCCCGCAGAAAACTCTGCCAAGCCACACTATAATCATGGCTCCAGGCTCTATGCGACTCTTGATCAACCCAAACAAGCAATCTAGGATCATGAATGTTCTCGATTCCAGCTCTTCGGAATTCTTCCTCAAGTTCCTGGGGAAGGATGTGATGCGCATCCAACCCCTGAACGTCCGCCTTGCTGCGCCCTGTTAGACGCAAAAGGCCCTCACGGTAGTTGTTTTCCGTGAAGCCTTGTAATCCCAACTTGTCGGCTAATTCAGTAGAGGAAGTTGACCCCTTGCCTATGATTCGAAGTTCCCCGCGGAATTCCTTGGCAACGACATTTACTTCGTCAAGTCTGGATACTCTCCACCCAAACTTGCTCTTGAATTCTTCTATCTTTTTCCATATTTGCTCGGAAAACTTGCGGACTGGAAGTTCAGGAAGTAAGTTGGCGAGGGGCTTGCCTACTTTCAGTCCCCCCTTTACCGCTAGCAGAGCAGGGAAAACCATCGTAGCCCCTGCACTTGCAAGAAGCACTCCCTGTCCCATACGTGAAATGCACTCGCCTGTTATGTGATCCTTAGCCGTGACAATTGCTGTACCGTCGAGAATTGGTCCAACCACCGGAACCAGACCGATTACCACTCCCGTTGCCTGACTTATGACCGGAACCGCAGTCATACTCTTTTCGTTAAACCAGCTGTCTGGCAGAAAGGCGAGCAACCAGTCCAAATCAGGAAACTTGGGAAAGATGCCGGAGAAACCGGGAAAGATGGAGTCTAGCAGCAGCAGGAAAGACTTCCACAGTAGCTTTGCCTTATGCCTTATCGGTTATTTCAAGATCCCAACTCAGACTAGGCAACTCTGGCACATGATCCCAAAGGTCTTCGCCAATAGTCAATAATGACGCCGGGCACTCTTCTGAATCGTCGGTCACACCTACATCATCGAATGGCGGGGCGGCTGTGGCGACACCTGTGTTGAGTAATAGCGAAGATAGGACCATAATCGAAAGAACCACAGCATACTTTCTCCTTCGATAAGTCGATTGGCCTACCATACTCTTGTTTCCTCCATTAGAAAACGGCGGGGAGGAAGGCGCTTTTCTTTCTCAGCACCCGTATCTTGACTGAGTCTACGAAAAGCGCACACGCGGGTCTAGCACTGCCAGGGAAATGTCGGCGATCAGGTTGCCTGCTACCAGGAGGACTCCGTAGATCAAGAGGCAACTGGCGGCGATGTAGATGTCTTCGTTGCGGAGCGAGGTGAGCAGGAGGGTCCCGATCGTTGGCAGACCGAGGACGATCGATGCCTGCAGCTCGCCCTGCAGCATGTAGGGGAGCACTGTCCCCTGGTACATGATGATCGGATGCAACGCGTTCGGCACTGCGTGGCGGCGCATGACCTGGCCGTCGGTCAGGCCTTTGGAACGGGCCGTGGTCACGTACTGCGCGTTCAGTTCGTCCAGCATGTTGCCGCGCATTACGCGCATGTTGCGGGCCACTCCGCCAAGCCCGGCGATCACCACGACCGGCCAGATGTGCTGAAGCAGATCGATCAGCTTGGCCCAGCTCTCACGCGCTTCGGCTAGGCTGCCGAATGCCCACGGCACCACGACGTACTGCGGGGAGTGGAAGGCAGTTACGTGCTCCTGCTCCAGCGTAAAGACAAGGAAAAACATGATTGCCAGCGCGATCCAGAAACGGGGCAGCGCGGACAGAATAAATGCAAGAAAAGCCGCCACGTTGTCCGCAATCGAATACTGCCTGGGCGCGACAAATATGCCGGCAATGATTCCGACCGCAGTTGAAGTCAGGTGGGCCAGTACCGCCAACAACAAGGTGCGCGGCAATCTCTCGGCGATCAGCTCGCCAACGTCACGTTTGTAAGCGAAAGAAAAGCCGAAACTGCCCTTGGTTACCATGTCCCGGATCCAGACATAGAACTGTATGGGCAGCGGCCTGTCCAGTCCATAACGCTTACGGAACAGATTGGCCTGCCTTTCGGCCTCCGCTTCGGTTGCGCCGCCCTGCTCGATCAGGAACGACTCATAGCCGTCAGCGTAGTCGCCGGGAGGCAACTGGATCACGATGAAGCTGACCAGTGCGATGCCCAGAACTACGGCAGCCGAGACGGCAAAACGACGAACAATGAAACCGATCATTTGAAGGGAATGAAGGAAGTCTCAGGAAAGCTTGCGCTGAAGGAATTAAGAGAGAGGAGCGAGAAATCCTCTCACCCCTCTCTCCTCTCTATTCCATTCTCAAAGAGCTATTCGCTCTCGTAGGTCGGAATGACGCCCGGTCGGAGCTGGTCGATCTGCTCCTCGGGGGCAACCCAAACCTGCTCGGGCATGACGTTTTCCCAGGTCCAGTTGTACATGAACACGGGCATACCGGCGGGAACGTTCTTGAAGCGCTTGGCGGCGGCCAGACCGTAACGTCCGACAAAGACGCCCACAAAGTGGACATTCTCTGTTGAGATGCGGTTGTAGTCGGCCATCAGATCCTTACGCACGTCGGTATTGGGCTCCACGCAGAATGCCAGCGCGATGTCGACCAGTTCCTGCTCAAAGTCCAGAAGCTCTCGCGGTTCGGAGCCTTCCCTGTGGAAGCTGAACTCTCGCTCGATGGGGGCCAGTTCGCGGCAGCGAGTGAAGGGAACTGCGAAGGTCTGGCTGTCACGGTCGACTCTCAGCTCCCACTCACCGGCCTCGTTCATCTCGCGGCGAGCGGCGCTGTTCAGCGGGCGGACGTTGATCTGCACGCCCAAGTCGCCTAGCAGGGTAACGGCAGCATCGCCCACCGTCTGCGTTTCTTCGGCATCTTCACTGGTGACCAGAGCCAGCACCAGGTTCTCACCGCTGGCAAGGCGGTCGGCCGGCCAGTTCAGAATGCCGTCGCCGTCGGAGTCCTCAAAGCCCAAATCGGCCAGCAACGCGGCTGCGGCTTCAGGGTTGTGGTTGTAATAGGCTACGGTACTGCGATCGAAGTAGGAGGAACCGGGGAACAGACCGCCTGCCCAACCACGCAGGAAGGGCCCGCGCAGGATCGATTGCGAAATGCCATCGCGATCGAGGGCGAAACTCACGGCTTTGCGGAAGCGAACGTCGCGGAACAGTTCGCGAACGGCCGCGTCGCGGTCATCCTTCACGCCAAGGGTGGTTGACAGATTCAGCTTGATGCTGAAACCCAAAGTCTCCGGACCCCATTCGACGTAGAAGTGAGCGTCATCTTCTTCGGCACGCTTCAGGGTCTCGATGAAGGTGCTGGGATTCTCGAGGTTGGAATGGTCAGCAGAACCGGCGAGCGTGCTGAGCGTTCGCCCGACACCTGACGGCCCCTTCTCAAATACAACCTCATCCAGATAGGGAAGCTGGTTGCCGGCTTCGTCAACGCCCCAGTAGTAGGGGTTGCGGCGCAGGATCATCAGCTCGTCGGTGATGTACTCAACCGGCACAAACTCGCCCAGCACAACGGGCGTCTTGTCCGGGGGCATTGCCGCTTCAAAGTCGACATAGTCCATATCGCTGTTGTACTTGGGATGGAGCGGCTTGAGGATATGGGCCGGCGAGATGTGGAAATCGCCCTCGTCCATCTGGAAGAGGGACTGAACGGGGAAGGCGACCGGGAAGACAAACTTGAAGGTGTAGTCGTCGATTACCTCAAGCTGCGTCATTTGATCTTCAAAGATCCATGCGGACGCGCCCTTGGGCGACTGCACGTTTGCATCGACGATCATGTCCTCCCACGTGAACAGGACATCAGCCGTGGTGAAGGGGTGACCGTCCGACCACTTGGCGCCTTCGATGATTTTCATGGTCAGCTCATGGCCGTCTTCGCTCCATTCCCAGCTTTTCGCCAGGTAGGGCAGCGGCTCGAGCGAATCGGAGCGACGATAGATGGGGCCGGACTTGAGCAGCGACGCGAAGGCCGCGGCCTCAATACCGAACCAACCGGCGCTCTGTCCTGCGCCGCGGTTGTAGCCTTCGGTCGGGCAGGCGGAGAAGTCGCGCCAGACACCGCCGTAGACGCCGATCCCGTCGGCCATGCCGCTCTCAAGAATCACGCGCGGCTCAACAGGCAGGCGCTCTTCGACCGGCGGCAGTACGCCTTCGGCCACAAGCTCGCTCACCCATTCAGGCTCGTTGTAAGAATCCAGAGCCTTGTAGGTCAGGATCTGGTCCAGGGGCAGCTTCTGCACTGCACGGCTGCCAACGATCATTTGCGGCTCAGGATACTCGGACGGAGAAAGGTCGACTTCCGCCATTGCCTCTTCGGTGTCTTCTTCCTCCGCTTCAGCCTCAGCGGCCGGCGCGGCCTCTTCTTCAGCCGGGGCCTCGGCGGCTGCCGGTTCGCTGTCTCCGCCGCCACAGGCGTTGACCAGCATCGCCGTGACAAGCAAGAGCGAAAGCATGAAAAAGATCATTCTCTTTCGGTTACCAGACATTTACTTACCTCCTTTGAAGGTGTTTATAGGAAATCGCCGGTTCGCGCCTTCGGCGACGCGACATGGCAACAGGATGGCTATTTTGAAGCGGCGCGTTCAGAATTCGTTGAATTCTGCGGCGCATTGCACCAAGGCAAACAGTGATGAAACTCCACGTCAGTCGTGCAGCCAGCAGGCAGCGAAATGCCCGGGCTCATGCTGATTGAATTCCGGTGTCCGCTCCCAGCAGATCTCCATGGCCTCGGGACAACGCTGGGCAAAGGCGCAACCGCGGATTTCTTCCATTGGACTGGGCACCATTCCCGTGATGGGCACCAGCCGATTCTCCTCCTTCCTGCCCAGCACCGGAACGGAGTTGAGAAGCCCGATTGTATAGGGATGCTTGGGGTTGTGGAAGATTTGGGAGACCGGCGCATACTCTACGACCCGTCCCAGGTACATGACGGCCACGTGGTCGGCCATCTGCGAAACGACGCCCAGGTTATGGGTGATCAGCACTATCGCCGAATCGAAGTCGTCCTGCAGTTCTCTCATCAGATCGAGGATCTGTGCCTGGACCGTTACGTCAAGAGCAGTGGTCGGCTCATCGGCAATCAGGATCGACGGATTACAGCTAAGCGCCAGTGCGATCATGACGCGCTGACGCATGCCTCCACTCAGCTGATGCGGGTATTCGCCGATGCGGCGGCCGGGGTCGGCGATATGAACCCTGTCCAGCATCTCTTCGGCCCGCTCCAACGCCGCCCGGCGCGTTAAGTTCTGATGCAGGAGGACCGATTCCGAGATCTGCTTTCCCACCGGATGAAGAGGGTTGAGCGACGTCATCGGCTCCTGAAAGATCATGGCGATTTCGGCGCCGCGAATGTCGCGCAAGCGGCGGCTACCCGGATCCAGTTTGACGATATCGACCGTGTCGCCGTCTTTGCGGTGAAGGAGGATCTCACCTTCTACGATCTTGCCCGGCGGAGACTGAATCAACCGCATCACCGAGCGAAAGGTGACGCTTTTGCCGCACCCGCTCTCGCCGACAACGCCCAGGGTCTTTCTACGTCCTACGGAGACGTTTACACCGTCTACTGCCTTGACAACGCCCCTTTCAAGAAAGAAGTATGTCTTCAGGTCCCGCAGTTCGAGGATGGTGTCGTCCGCGTCGCCATTTTCTTTTGTCGCCGCACGCGACGGCGCCTGCCGACTCGAGGTCATAAACCTGTTCTTGCCCACCGGCGCGCGGCCCGCGGGAGAAAAGAGAGAAAACAACGAAGGTGAGGCAGTCCCGGCCAAGGCGTGAGACGAAGGGGGGAGGGTTTCGCCTTACAGTCCAAATTACCTCAAAGATCAACGCCGGATGCCCAATATAGGCCGCGCTTGCAGGCCGGGAGCGGGAGAATTGTAGCGACTACAGGAGTGATTGTCAATTTACGGGGTCTGCGTTTTGCAGGCAATGCCGTTAGGGTGGACCCATGAATGAAGCGGGCCGACACTGCGTCAGGTCAGGATCTGCCGAGGAACTGAGTTCTCGTGTCGGATTCCAGGTTGGTATTTACTCTGTCCGGCTGTTCGTCACTGGAGCACGTAATGTCTTGCAGCTCCACCAGATCGCCGGAAGCCGCCTCAGCTTGCCCCACGCATTGACATGGGCCCGCCGCGAGAAGACATCGTAGTCGTGCGCTTCGATATCAGTGAGAATGGCACGGTAGAGGTCAGCCGCGGCGGCGATTGCGAAACGGCCGTCGGCGTGAATTAACGCGATACCAGGCCAAGCTTCGCTATAAAGTTGACGAGTACGGCCAATCTGAAAACGCATAAACGCCCGCCAGCGATCGTCAACGACGCCAGCCTCTACGTCCATTTCGTCGAGGCCGAATTTGCGCAGGTCGTCTAGGGGAAGGTAGAGCCGCCCGGCCTCCCAGTCCTCGCCCACATCTCTCAGCACATTCGTCAACTGCAGCGCCACGCCCAATTTCAGCGCATAGGGAATGGCTTCAATTCCGGAAAAGCCAATGATGTGCATACTCATCAGCCCAACTGTTGCAGCTACTCCGTAGCAATAGCTGGTCAGGTCGGCGAATGTCTGGTAGCGGCTTTCCGTTATGTCCCGGGCAACGCCCTGGATGAGCTGCTCGGCGTAGCGCGGCGGAATACCATACTGCCGCCGAGCGTCAGACCAGGCCAGGGCGACGGGATCCTTATGGTCGGCCTTCTGCGTGAGTGAACGCGACTGCCAGGATGCAAGCGCTTCACGCACGGCAGCGGGGTCGCCGCTTCCACTGGGCGGCCTGTCGACTATGTCATCACTCTTGCGACAAAATGCGTAGAGGGCACGCACTGAACGCCGCTTCTCCTTTGGGAGAAAGCGAGAGGCAGTAAAGAAGGAACGGCTGTTTGCCGCAGTAACCGCTTCACAGAAGTTGTAGGCCCTGTCCAACTCCTTTTTGTCCCCGACATCGGGAAGCGGTATTGGACCATACACCTGCCCGGCTTCATAGGCGCGTGAGAGCAGAGGACGCTCCCAGTCGCGAATTTTCAGAGTCATTGGAGCGCCTTTGCTCGCAGAAAAGATCCCTTTAACGCCTAATCAGTCGATCACAACCCATACAGTCCTAAAGTACTGTACCAGGCCACTCAAGTCAAGGGACCTCCGCTTTTCGATAGTCTACCCGTTCGACTTGCTTCTTTTGCCCGTACAAGGAAGGCGCGGGCAGCCCTGTGTGTATCCTGGATAGAGATGATTGGGTGTAGTTTCGTTCGCTTTTCTTGGCCCGGAATTGAGTATAACCCACAATCCTGACAGTGGCAATTCCTGCAAACCATTCTTTGATACATTGTATAGATTTTGCATATAATAGGGCAGCGGGCGAAAACTACACGACTGGTATGCAGACGTTGAGCATTTGTAATTTGTTTTTCTGGTAAAAAGTGCGTAATATGTCATGGTTTTGTAGTTAGACCCCGCGCCTGCAGGTAACGCAGCGTACAGGTACGAAGGAGTACATGTACAAGTGAGTACGAAAACGCCGTCCTTCAATCTGAAAGCCGTTGTCCGAGAGACGGGCATTAAAGCGGAAACGCTACGGGCCTGGGAACGCCGATACGGTATTCCCAGGCCGGCACGCAGTTCCGGCGGACACCGCATCTACTCACGGCGTGATATCGAAACTCTCCGTTGGTTGAATCAGCGCCGGTTGGAAGGCCTCAGTATCAGCCGCGCCGCCGAACGCTGGCAGATATTGGAGAGTGAAGGGCGAGACCCTCTCCAGGAGCAGGCGCCGGCTCCCGACCCTTATGCTTATGGAAACCTCTGGTCGGAAGCCGCGCTTATCGAAGCCGCAGAAAGCAGTTTTGTCGACGACCAGATTTCAGTTGCTTGCATTGAGTGGACGTCAGCCTGCACTGCGTTCGATGAATTTGGGGCACAGCGCATTCTTTCCCAGGCATTTGCCCTTTTCCCTGTCGAAACCGTTTGCCTTCACGTGCTCTGCAGAGGACTTCGCCAGTTAGGAGAGGACTGGCATGCCGGCAGAGCAACTACACAGCAAGTTGCCTTTGCCGCCTCCGAGGCAATGCAGAGCATCAAGATCCTGCTGGGCGCTTGCCCTCCGCCCACCAGGCCCGGTCTCGTACTGCTGGCGTGTCCGCACGGAGAGAGTCACACTTTCGGCTTGGCGATTCTTCAACTCATCCTCAAGCGGAAGGGGTTTGGGACCGTCTTTCTGGGAGAGAATCTCTCACAGAGCGAGATGGAAATAACGCTATCAGGAATCCAACCCGATCTCGTCGTACTCGTTTCCCAGCAGCTTCGGTCAGCGGGGAGTCTGCTGGATATGAGCGAGTTGATAAACCTGCAAGGTGTTCCCGTTGCATTTGGAGGACGCATATTCAATCTCTCTGAAGTTATCCGGAGCAATGTACCCGGAGATTTCCTGGGGCCCGATCTGCTTCAGGCCGGAAGCAGAGTCGAATCCTTACTGTCGAGAGCAGGCGACCTGGCCAGCGCAGCGCCTCCTGTCAACAGATTCGATGACCTGATTTCCAGCTATCGGGCGAACCTGCACAGAATCTCGGCGCTTGTCTTAGGCGCAGAGCGGGGAACGCCTCCCGAATGGGCAAGGCTGGGACGGCCATTCTACAGCATCAACAGCGCAATGATGTCAGCGCTGCGTTTGGGCGACCCATCGCTGGTCTCTTTGGAAGCTGAATGGATTTGTACCTTTCTGGAGTCCCGCAACATACCTCTGTCGATCCTGGAAGAGTATCTGAGTCTGGGCATATTTGCAGTCCGGGCGGTTCTGGGCGTCGAAGGCGAACCCATCGTCTGCATGCTGGAGACTCTTGGCAAGGACGTGCGGCAGAGTTACAGCGAGAGCTAGACCGGGCAGCTCAACGGTTTGGGCCAATTCTGACCGGCCAGCGACTTAGCGGCCAGACACCAGGAGGCCCGAGCCCAAAGGCTGCACCTGCCACCAGGCGAGAATGGCCTACCTAGCATTCCTTTCGCTCTTCATCTGCATTCCCGCCCTCTTCTTCGCATTCTTGAACTGGTTGCTTCGCAGACAAGGGTCGCCGCTTCCCTCTTCGCTGCGGGCATGGCCTGCCACTCCAGTTGTCGGGGCCCATGTGCTGCTGGCACTACTCTACACGTCGCCCTGGGACAACTATCTCGTCGCTACCAAGGTCTGGTGGTACGATCCGGACCTCGTACTTGGCATCACTTTCGGCTATGTGCCGCTCGAGGAATACCTGTTCTTTGCGGGACAGACAGCGCTCCTGAGCCTGGCCCTTCTGGCGGCGGCACGCCTGTTGCCGCCGTCAGACCATTCCTTTCGTTCGCATCCCCGGCTTCGCCTGGGTTCAGCCGGGTTGACTCTTGCCATCTGGCTGTATGCCTTGTTCTTGCTGGGCGCAGGAAGCCCTCAGAGCACGTACCTGGGGCTGGAACTGGCTTGGGGGATAGTACCTCTCTCGGTTCAGCTGGTTTTCGGCGCCGACATTCTCTGGCACTACCGGCGGCAAGTCCTGTGGACTGTTCTGTTGGGAACTCTCTATTTGTCCCTGGCGGACGCCGTTGCCATCCACTCCGGTACATGGACGATTGACCCTCAGCAGTCGCTCGGATTCGCACTCGGCGGGATTCTTCCGCTGGAAGAGTTCATTTTCTTTCTCTTAACGACAGCGATGGTCGTGTTTGGCGTGACTCTGGTGATCGCCAGACAGAGCCACCAACGGGCCCGATGGATCCCGACCAGCTTCAGGAGGGCGGAATGAATCCAGCAGCCGCGCCTCGATTTATCATCTTGCTGTTGACCGTGTTTTGCGTCCTATTTGCATTTGAAGCCGCCCTGGCACATCAACCCTTTTTTGAGGACACGGATACTACCGCCAGCACGCCGAAGTTGGTCAGCGCTCCTGAAATATCAACGGCGCTGTTTGGTACCCTGGAAAGGCCCGGAGACGTCGATTTCTTTGCATTCAGCGTTTCCGCCAGACAGACCGTTGAAATCGGCATGACCATCCCTCAGATCGAGGGGCAGGATCAGTTCGCGCCCTACATTGGCGTAGTTGCCGCCGGACTGGAAGGAGATTCAACCTCAGGTCTGCCAACCGATGCCCTCCCGCTCGTCGCAGGCCAAGAAGGAGCCGTCGTGTTGGAGGCGACAGACGCTACGATCTTTTTCGAGCCATTCAGCCGCACTGCCTACTGGCAGCGGCAACGCCGTCGAATCACCTTCCCTGTCCAAGGCGAAGTCAAGGTAGTAGTCTGGGATCCCCAGGGATCGGTGGGCCGGTATACTCTCGTTGTCGGACAGCGGGAGGTTCAAGGGGGAGACCCGGCCTTTGCCCGCAAGCTGAAAGAGTATTGGACGCCGGTGACATTGCAGCCGTCGGCTGAATCCGACAGTGCTGTTACCTCCGCCGCCGAACTTACCCAAGAGTCTGAGCCTTCACAGTCAGATGCTGCTGAAGCCGGACAAGCGACGCCGCGATGTTCGTGGCTGACACGGCTTCTGGCATTCCTGTTGGGGGAGGGTGAAATCTGCCAATGAGCTGCCTCCGGCGGTTTTCCGGCTGCGACCCATTGGGATCGTATCCCGCGAAAACAGTCCTGCTTCTCAACGCGTTGAGGAGTCAGATGAAACTGTCGAGTCGAATTCTGTACTGCCTGTGGCTGTTCCTGACAGTTCTTATTCCCCACATTCTTCGTCTGGGCAATCGGCCTACCCTACTGATTGCGCTGTCACTCTCGGTCCTCGTTCAGGTTGGATTGGTTCTCAACCTGCTGTTTCCCGCCTTTAGAGGACGGGTGACTCTCAGTACCGGCCTCATCATCGTCGCGACTGCCTGGCTGGCCGAATTCATCGGCCACAGTACCGGATTGCCATTCGGTGACTACGCCTATACGGATGCTCTCCAACCCCAAATTGGCGGGGTACCTGTACAGGTACCCGTTGCGTGGCTGATGATGATACCCCCCGCCTGGGCTGTCGGGACGCTTATTTGTTCGAGAATTCGCGGCGCCGACCACTCCCGCGAGTGGATACACAGGGCAGCAACGGCGCTCACTGCAGGGCTGGCCTTCGCGGCATGGGACCTCTTTCTTGATCCGCAGATGGTGGAGTGGAACCTGTGGCGATGGGAATCTCCCGGCATCTACTTCGGGATCCCCATCATCAACTTCCTTGGCTGGATCCTGGTTGCCGCCGCAGTCGTTTTCGGACTTTCTTCCTTCGCTCCAACCAAGTCACTTCCAGTAGAAGCTCTTCTCCTTGTCTATACGACCGTCTGGTTGCTGAACTCGGTGGGGTTGGGAGTGTACTTCGCACTGCCCGGCGCGGCTGCAGCCGGATTTATGGGAATGGGCGTCTTTGTTGCCCTGGCGTGGCTGCAAGCGCTCGCCTCTCACGCATGAATGTCATTCTCTGGATATTGACTGCCTACCTTTGCGGCAGTTTGCCCTTTTCCGTCTGGCTGGGAGGTCTTATCCTGGACAAAGAGATCCGGCACTTTGGTGACGGCAATCCAGGCGGCACGAATGTGATGCGCGCCGGAGGCAGAACGTTGGGCGTCGCGGTAATTATTCTCGACGGGCTGAAAGGCTGTCTGCCTGTGCTCGCCGCGCAGAGGTTCGGGGATCTGCCCGATGCGGCACTGGCAGGGGCGGCTTTGGCGGCAGTAGCAGGCCACGCTTTCTCATTCTTGCTTCGTTTCCAGGGCGGGAAGGCGGTAGCGGTCACCTTCGGCATCTGGGCCGGCTTGACCGGGTGGAGTACCCTCTTCGTTTTTGGCGCGCTGCTGTTGCTCACCTACTTCACGATTTCTATCGACGGCTGGGCAGTGATATGCGCTTTCTGCGGCCTGCTGGCGTTCCTGGCGTTGACCGGTCCGCTCGGGGCCATTCTGCCCGTCTGGATTGGCAACGGCCTGATACTGGCTTGGAAACACCGGCTCGACCTGGCCCAACGTCCTGAGATTCGACTTCCCGCACTGAGATGACAGTTCTGCTTCTTATCCTGGCCTCCGCCGCGCTCAGTGGAATGATACTGATCCTGCTGTCGAACCTGGCGGCATTTCCCGGTCTTCGGGATTGCAACGCCGCCGGCATCGCCGCCAGCGTATCGGTATTGGTTCCGGCGCGAAATGAAGCCGCCGTCATTGGAGCAACGGTCAGAAGCATTTTGCAGCAGTCCTATCCCTGCTGGGAGCTCCTGATCCTGGACGACGGTTCTGAAGACGGCACTGAAAGAGCTGCATTGGATGCCTCCGGGAATGACAACCGCCTCCGAATCTTCAGAGGCGGTCCCATACCCGGCGGCTGGCTGGGAAAGAGTTGGGCATGTCATCAGCTGGCTGGAGAGGCAAGTGGAGAGATCCTCATCTTCGCTGACGCCGACGTGCGCTGGCACAATCGCGCCCTGGCCGCTCTGCTGTGCGAGCTGGACCGCTCCGGCGCCGATATGCTTGCCGTCATGCCAAGCCAAAAGACCGTGTCCTGGCCTGAACGCCTCTGCGTACCGCTGATGGCTTTCGCTATCCACGCCTACCTGCCGGCGGTCGCGGTCCACCGCACATCTTTCCCCCTGCTGGCAGCTGCCAATGGCCAGTGCATCGCATTGCGGCGAACCGCCTATGACAGGCTGGGAGGCCACGCCTCGGTACGAGACAACATTCTGGATGATATCGGACTGGCTCGCCGGGCAAAGAGGGCGGGCCTGCCTCTGCGCATGGCAGAGGCGAATGGGCTCATCACCTGTCGAATGTACCGAGACTGGCGCACTGTGCGCGAGGGCTTTGCGAAGAATATCCTCGCCGGGTTCGGGGGAACCGCCGGCCTGCTTGCCGCCACAGTGTTTCATTGGGTTGTCTTCCTGGTCCCATGGGGACTGCTGATAGTTGGATTCTCAGGAACCGCCGTTCCCTGGCACCCTTACTGGGCGCTTCTTCTCGTCTGCGCCGGTATCTTCGTTCGCGCCCTGACGGCCTGGCGCACGGGCCAACGCGCCGGTGACGCGCCTCTGTTGCCTGTTGCGGTGTTGCTGATGACCGCTATCGCCGCCCAGTCACTGTGGTGGCACTGGCGATTTGGAGGGCCTCTGTGGAAAGGGCGACGCGCGGTCTCTTAAGCGGGACCGGAACGAGGAACTGGGGTAGATCAGTTTGCGGCGCGCCGCCACTGGATGCGGACGCGCTGCACGTTTGGACATGGAACCTGGACGTCGATCGGAGACGCCTGTCCCGGTATGAAGAGGTGTTGTCAGCCGATGAATGGAGGCGGGTCGGGCGCCATGCTTCGCACTTGCCGGCACGCCGCTTCATCGTGCGACGCGGCATGCTGCGACGAATCATCGGCCGTTACGTGGACCAGCAGCCGCAAAATGTCAGGTTCGTATACAACCCGCACGGCAAGCCCTTCCTCGCCCCTGAACTCGCCGCGGACCTTCAGTTCAACCTCTCCGATTCGGGTGAACTGGCGGCACTTGCGATCTGTCTGCAACAACCGGTAGGTATTGACATTGAACAGCTGAGAACCCCGCCAGTTGCCGACGGGCTGAAATCCTACAGTCTGACGCCGCGCGAACTGGAGCACTTCGAACGTGCGGCTGAACCTGAACGAAGTCTCAGGTTCTTGCGGGCATGGACACGCCGTGAAGCCATTGTTAAGGCTGAAGGCGTCGGACTGCAGCTACTTACAGGACAGCTAGAATTGGAGGAGCTTGCCGATCACCAGGAGCCGGCTTGGGAAGAAGGCGGCGTCCACTGCAAGAGGGGCTTCCACCTTTACCGTCTGGCCTTGCCAGACGGTTACGTCGGATCCTTGGCCACCCGCCAGAAGCTGCTCGATATCCGCTACTTTTCGCCCGCTTGACCTTGAGTCCTGTGGGACAGGCGGCCGGGAAGCGGACGCCCCTCTTCGGGTTGCAGGGATATTAAGAGTCTACCTACACTCCTGAAGTTGGGATATGCAAAATGACCTACGGTATAATTACGACTTGGAAGTAGCGTTACCCAATTCGAACACAAGAAGGACAAGAACAGATGGCACGACGCAGTCGCAGACGCCGCCACAGCCCCAGCAGAGCCAACCCTCGAAGCTTCAGCGAACTGCGCGCCAATCGTGACAGGGACGAGGAATCAGGCGCGGCGGCTCCGCCTAACGGTGAGCCTGGCGCCTCAAGTCAACCCACCCAAGCGGAGCCGGTTCAGTCCGCCAAGAGTCAGGCCGATTGGAACGTAGAGTATGGTCGAGTCTTTTCGGACCTGAAGCAGCTGTTAATCGTCTCGGCGGCGCTCTTTGTATTGATGCTTTTGGTAGGGCTATTCCTCTAGCTGCTGCATCCGGACCATGCTCACCGGCAGATCCAGTTCACAAGGCCCCTTGCCGGGAAGGCTGGCTCCACAGAAGGATAACCCGGATTCCCAAGTGAAGAAAGCAACACAGCCAAAAGCTTTGCGTAACGAGGAAAAGGCTCGAGGTTGCCAAGAGGACCACTGTAGTCAAGAGCCGGTCCGAGAGAGGAACGGGCTGAATGTGGATTCCGGGCAGGGAGATGGCAGCTCCGATCCATACGGCCCAATAGTGGGGGGATAGCGAAGCAGACGCAAAGATGAGTAGGAAGTCCCACACGGCCGCACGTAGAAAGCACCAATGAAACTCCTGGGCGCAGCTCTCGAAGAGCGAAGGACTCCAGGAGCGGCCGGTCGGTATGGCGCCGCCAGTATGGCTAGTTTCAGTGTGCAGCCATATGCGAATCAGAACCAGGAGGAACAGTAGACCCGCGAGCAAGACCACGCCTACGATGTATCGCGAATCCCATCCTACAATTGTCAGCCCCATTAAGCGGGGAGACAGAGCCCCCAGGATCAGCCCCAAGTACGGGATATGAATCCATCGCACAATCCGAACAGGCCGTTCCAGTTCCGGCGCGAACAGTCGAGTGACCAGAGTTGCCGTGCCGGACAACACAAAGCTCAGCGCAAGCCAGAGGGCCGCACGCGCCGGACTCGCTGTCAATTGCTCTAATAGCCACGGACCAACCATCATTGGATATTAGCGAGACCGAACTCCCGTGACCTTCCGACGAATACCGCTGGTACTCCTCCTGATCGTCCTTTTCGTCTTTATCTTCCTGATAAAGCCGAAAACATTCTGGTCAGAGATCAAGCGAATTCGGAATCAGTGGGATACGATCCTGACCCTGTTGGTGATCGTCGTCGCCATCTATTTTGCGTACGGCCTGTGGAGGGTCTACGGCGGTTGAGGGATACCGCAGGATCCGGCCGCCGGGTTCAGCCGCCGTAGAGGGGTCGCCAGGAATGCGGCGCCGAAACGGGACCAAGGCCACCTGTCCGCCTTCACAGCGAGCCCCACTTGCTACTGCGACACTGACAAGAGCGCGCCGGTCGGACTGTCGGCAGGTGCAACGCTGTATGAAGCCTCGATCAGGTCACCTCGTTCGTCGATGACAAAGTGACTCCGATTGATTCCCATGAAGGTGCGTCCGTACATCTTTCGTTCGCCCCAAACGCCGTAGGCTTCGGCTATTGAGTGGTCCTCATCCACCAATAGTGTAAAGGGCAGATCGAACTTTGTCCGAAACTTTTCGTGGCTTTCCTGTCCGTCGGGGCTGATGCCGAAGACGACTGCATTCTTCTCCTCAAACTCCGCATGTATGTCACGGAATCCGCAGGATTGCGTTGTACAACCCGGCGTGTCGTCCTTGGGATAAAAGTAGAGTACGACTTTGCGTCCACGATAGTCGGCAAGATTGACTGTGTCGCCGCTGTCGGTCTTTGCCTCGAAGGTTGGGGCGGGGGAGCCGGCTGTGAGTTCAGTCATTATATTTCCTCCCTAAAGTCTGTTTTCTCGAACTCCTGGATATTTGGCCTCGCCGCAAAAAAGCGGGGGGTGAACGATGTCTCTTTCTACCTGACGCGGATTCCTTTGCTGCAGTTGGTCAGGCTCGTATTCTAACCGATAGAGAGGAAATGCTAAAGACCCGCTCCCGAGGAATCGCAGGGAAATCGGCTGTTTCAGCTTCCTGAAAGAACTATGATACAGTAGAAGTTCAGCACAGGACAGTCAAATTCCAAAGGAGCAGCAATCAAAATGTCGCAGATTCGCAACCGCTTGTGGCAGCAGTACCAGAACGCCGCCCAGTCCGTATGGGAACTGCCGCCCGCGGGTCAAAGCTTCGAGGAAGCGGTACCGTCACCACCATTTTCTCCCCTAGAACAGCAGCGTCGGAACCGCACTGTTCTGGTTCACGGCTATAAGGATGAAGCATCGGTCTTCAGCCCTCTAGCCTCATACCTGTCCGACCTGGGGCTGGAGCCCCATGCGGTAACACTAGCGCCAAGCGATTGCAGCGTTCCACTGGAAACGCTTGCCCAACAGCTGGCAGATTTCATTGACAGAAGCTTTATTTCGCATCAGAAACTGGACTTCGTCGCGTTCAGCCTTGGCGGCATCGTAGCACGCTACTATATTCAGCGCTTGGGAGGACTGGCCCGGACCAGTCGCCTGCTAACCGTAGCCGCGCCCCACTACGGCACGATGATGGCGTTCGCCAGCAGTCTACCCGGAGCCGTACAACTGCGTCCCAACAGTCCATTCCTTCAGGATCTGAATGCCGACGCCGATAGCCTCGCCAGCATTCCGTTCGTTTCCATTTGGAGCCCCTTCGACCTCATGATTCTGCCGCCTCACAGCTCTCGGATGCCCTTTGCTCGAAACTTGGCAGTGTGGACGCTTCGACACCAGGCGCTGATAACCAGCCAGCACGGGATGCGAGCAATTGCAGAGCAACTCTTGGCCGAAGGCGAGGGTCTCCCCGATCCTACCTTCCCCGACATGGCAGGCCGCGCACCATTAGCGCGGCGGACTTCCGGCGAAGGTTTTGAACTGCAACAGCAGAATTAAACTTCCGCCACCGCCTGCCGAAAGCTGCGCACCAGCCTCTTAACTTTCTCGGGGTCCCGTCGTCCCCGCCGCATCTCCACACCGCTGCACAGGTCAATTCCGTAGGGCCGTACCGTTCGGACCGCGTCGGCGACGTTTTCCGGACCGATCCCTCCTGCCAGAAAAACGGGAATGTCGATCTTCTCTTTCAGCGCAGCAACCGCGGCCCAGTCGCCCACTTTCCCGGTTCCCCCCAGCCGCTCAAAGCCCTCGCTCAGGTCAACAGAATCCACCAGAAGGGCATCTGCGCCGGCTTCGGCATACGCCTCGGGCGCGGCCTGCCCGTCCGGCAACGGCAGATGAACAGTCTTCCAAATCTCACAAGACAACAGTTCCTTCAACACCGAAACAAGCGCCGGTCGTTCATGGCAGAGAAGCTGCAAGGCGTAAGGGCGCAGGGCCCTGGCTACTTCCTCAGCAAACGCCGCGCTCGGATTACAGAGCAAGATGACGTTCCTTGTGCCAGAAGCCTCTGCCACCTGCCCGGCCTGCTCCAATGTCAGGCTCCGTTCCGACCAATCCACGCCAACCAGCATACCGCAGAAATCTGCTCCACGGGCCAGTCGAGCATCGGCCGCGTTTGTCGTGCCGCATAGTTTGAGGACCGTCATCTCTTTCGCTCCGCTTTCGCCGGACTCCTCACGGAGTGCCTTCCCGTCCCATACAATTGCGGCAGGCTTTTGACACACTGCGCTTGCCGTCCTGCAGTCTTCAGGCGTCTCCCGATCCATTCAGGATCTTGTATCCGGTGTTGTTTGCCCTGGTCAAGATGACCTGGCCCCCGCCGTTGGACGCCAACCACCGTTCAGAATCGTCGCGAAGAGACGAGAGGTCTTCTCCGAAGGCATAGAGGGTTGGACCCCAACTGCTCATGCCGACGCCCAGGCCTCCGCCTGAACGCAGGAATTCGGAGCACTCCGCGAGAAGGGGACTCTGCGTCTCCACTTCAATCACCTTGAATCCATAGCGTTGGTAGGCCTCCATCGCCGCCCCGAAAGTAGGCAGGTCCGCTTCCACAACGGCAGGCAGCATCTGCGACAGAAGAATCCGGCACATCTTCTCCACGTCCGCGGCCGGAACCGGGCAGGCCTCCTCAAACAGGTCCCGCTCGCGGTTTCCGCTTGCGCCTTCCCCCCGGGGAATGACGATCAGTATGTCCCAAGGAGGAAACTCATAGCGTGCCAACAGAGGCGGCGGCGGCACACCGACAGACGCTGACGAGGGCGAGAACCCGGACTTGCTTCCCTCGCCCCGCCGAAAACGGTGCCCTCCATCCAATATGAAGCCGCCGTGCTCGATCGCCCCAATGCCAATGCCGGAGGTCCCACCCCGCCCGACCAGACCAGCGATTTCGGCTGCAGGCGGTCTGAAACCGTGAAGCGCGCATATGGCAATTCCAGCGCCTACAAGCGTTTGCGAGGCGCTGCCAAGGCCTGAGTGGGGCCGCGCCCTTTCCTTGACGGAAACAGCAACACCCGGCAAGCCATAGTGACCGCAGACAGCGCGAATGGCTGCCTCCAGGCGACTTTCGAATCCCGGATCCAGGGGGCAGAACGCCTCACACTCCGGGTTGCGTTTGACGGAAATGACGGTCCTGGGTTGTTCGAGAGCCAGGCCGATGCCGCCATCAATTCTGCCCAGACCGCCGTGCAGGTCAAGAAGGCCGAAGTGAAGGCGGGCGGGTGTCTGAATTTCAGTTTCTTGCATTGTAGTTGTTCTTCAGAGGGTACGGTTCAACTGAGTTTCCGACGTTTTCCCGGCAAAAGGGGCCGTTCCGCTTGCGGACATTCTCAGACCGAAGCGGCTTCCCGAAAGTTGAAACAGCCGTCAGACCGTCTCACCCATTTTGATGGCCTGCGTAACTTGCGATCGCATCAGTGAGATTGTCAGTAAAGCCGTGGAGCAGATGTAAAGAATCCCCAGTATCAGGTAGACCTGGTAAACGCGGGGCCAGGCGATCTGCGGGGCCAGAGGCAGAAGCGTCGGCATGGGGTCGATGCCGGTCTGCAGAAGGGGAATGAAAACGCCGCTTGTCCAGATGCCGATCCCCGTACCCACTGTCAGACCAAACAGGAGCAGGACGGTCAACTCCCATCCCATAAGCGAAATGACCTCCTGGGGCGTGAACCCAAGGGCGCGCAAGACACCAGTCTCGATTGCCCGATCACGGAACGACGACACGGTGAAAAGGGCAAATCCCAGTATGGTCAGCAACGTGCAGGCAACGAAGCCGATAGAGAGCAGGCCAACGACACCCTGAAATTCGGGTCGGCGCAGCGCCTGCAAAACCAGGGGGCCAGGCGCTTCCCAACCCAGTATGCGAAAGCCCTTATCTTTCAGCTCCCGTTCGATCAGCAGGTAATCCGGATCGGGATCGGTCCTCAACCAGACATCGAAGGGAAACTGTCCTCCCGCGTTCGCAAATACGAAATCCAGGTTGCCCACAATGGCAGGCCCTTGTTCAGGTTCCCAGGATGGAAACCTATCGAAGCTGCCGACGATCTGGAAGTCGATCGGGGTCTCCACCCACGTCAGCTCCTTCCGCTGCTCGGGGATCGACACTACGACTCGCAGACTGTCTCCTTGTTTGAGAGCCATCCGACGCAAGAAGCTGTTGGGGACCAGAACGCCGTTCGGCGCCAGCGCCAGGGCATTCATCAGCGAACCCAGGCTGCTGCGCGCAAAGTCAGTTCGCCAGAAGACGACTTCGGGAAAGTCTGTCCGGTCAATCCCCATAAAGCGGCCTTCCTGTTTCCACTGCCCCACCTCGGCGAGCGCTTTGTATCTCCCAACTCTTGCAACAGCCTGCACGCCTGGGGCATTGCGGTGTTCAGCGAGAGGCAGAAAGGACCACGAAGTGTATCCTTGCGCGGACGTCGATTCCTGCTGAATGTCTTCTGAATCGGCATTTTCGGCGTTGCTTGCGGACGAGAGCCCCAGGGGATCGATCTCTATGCTTTCTCCCACTTCCGTCAATCGCATATCGGCCCCGAAGCGGTAACGGATTTCGGCAACGATCTGTCTGCTCATCGACTGGGCCAGCGAAGCCGTGAACACTGCCAAACTGAGCGTCAGTATGAGAAGCAGCAGAGGGATGCGGTAGCTGCCCGTTGAACGGGCCAGCCGGCGCACTGCGAGCAGCAGCCCCAGTCCTTCCAGCCGCCTGGAGATCCAGGATATCGTCAGCATGAGGGGCGTCAGAAAGCGCACACCCAACAGCGCGAATCCAAGCAGCCAGAGAACCGGAGTGATAAAGAGCAGAGGATCGAGCACTGGTCCGACGGCCTCAGCGTCGTCCGTTCCCAGCGATACGAGGCCGCCCTCGCTGCGGAGCCTGTACATGCCGTAGCCGGCGGCAAGAAAGATGAGCAGGTCGAGGCCCAAACCGTGCCGCCATTTCCAGCGGCCGCGGGCGCGCTCTCGCCGGTAGGAGGCCAGCGTGTGGCGGGTCGCGCCCAATGTAGGTACCAATATGAAGAGAAGCGCTAACCCGACCGTAAGAATGGCGATGCGCTCGACCGACGGGGTGATCGTCATGGGGGATGAGGACGCTCCGCCGAATTCAAGAAATCCTTGCGTCCTGTCGATAACCTGGGCTACTCTGCTGCCGACCGGCACGCCGCCGGCCCAGGCGATCCCGCCCATTACCAGCGCCTCCAACACGACCATGACGGCAATCTGGCTTGCCGACGCGCCGCGACTGCGCAACAGTGAAATCTCCGCTCGCCGCCTCTCCACGTATACGCCGGACACAAGCCAGAGATAGGCCGCGATCGAACCGAAAATCGGCAGCGCGATGACAAACAGGGATTGCGTCATTGCCTGGGCAGCCCGCTGATACCGTTGCAGTCCGGAGCTGCTGGGCGCAACAAGCAGAGATGTACCGGTCAGTAGGGCGGCCGCCCGCTGCTCGACTCGCCGCAGCCTCTCCAGAAACGCGCCGGCCTCTCGGACTTCAAACTGTTCGCCGTCGAGGACCATGTACCAGGCGCCGACTGCGATTTCTCCTTTCAGGAAGGCGCCTATCCGCCTGGAGAAAGTCTCCTCCGACACAAGCAGCTGACTTCTGATGAGGGCGAAAGGGTTATAGAACCAGTACTCATCGCGCCGGTCCGCCATCTGCCAGACGCCCACGACCAGGAAGGGGATCTGGTCCGGGAGATCTTCGGAGTCAGCACTCACTTTCGATAGGGCGACGAATGTCTCGCCGACCTGCCAGCCCATCTTTTCGGCCAGACTGACGTTAATGATGACCTCGACAGGATCGGTGCGGCTCGAAAACAGACCCCCGCCTGCAGGGAACCGACCTTCCAGTATTGTTATCTTCCGTTCGAGGTCACTCTGAAAGGCGAAACTCAGATCTGCGGTGGGTGAGTGCGCTATCGCTCTTGTCTCTGAGTCCCGGGGAAAAATGGAGAAGGGCACTGTCTGGAAGAACCGGACGTCGACGATGCGGGGCAGCCCCAAATCGCCTGCCGCCTGTTTCGTCAGGAAACTGTCTACAGACCGAAGTTCATCCCATTCGGCGTAGCCATGTTTGGCTCCGAGAAAGTGAAACATGAATGAGAAGGGAGGGTAGTTCTTGGTTTTTTCGTGTAACTCTTTGCGCAACAGACGGACATATACGGCGTTGCTGTATGTGGGAATGCTGGTGGTGAAGGCGACGGCGGCCAGGAGCCCGATTGAGATTGCCGCTGCCAGCCAGGCTTCGGCTTTCAGTCGCTTGGCGGCCAGCAGAACGGGACTGAGAGCAGGGCCGATTCGCCTGGAGAAGTTTGCCCACATTCGCCTCAACATGGCCGCCTCGAAGCCTACATGCTATGGGGAGCGTTTTCCCATAATCATAGCGACGACATCGGCCTCGGTCGCCTCATCCCTGGGACGCGTCCCAATTAGCTCTCCGTGAAACATGACTGAAATGAAATCGGCGATTTCGAAGACCTGTTGAATGTTGTGGCTGATGAGAATAATCGTCTTGCCCTGGGCCCGCAACGTGTCGATGAGCTGCAGGACTTCCTGGGTCTGCTCCACGCCCAATGCAGCCGTCGGCTCGTCCATTATGATGATTTCGCCACCGCGGATCAAGGCGCGGCCGACCGCGACCGCCTGACGCTGGCCGCCGGAGAGGTTGCGAACCATTTCACGAACATTGGGAATGCGGGCGTGGATGTCGTCGAGCACCTCGTGCGCCTGCCGCAGCATGCCCTTGTGATCGAGAAAGATCTGCCCCGGCCCGCGGGTCAATTCACTGCCGAGAAACATGTTCATCACCACGTCGCGGTTTTCGACCAGCGCCAAGTCCTGGTAGACGGCGGCGATGCCAAGTCCGAACGCTCCGGCAGGCCCTCCGATGCGGGTCTCCTGGCCGCGCACTCGAAATCCCCCGGCGTTCGGTTGCAAGGCCCCGCTGATCAATTTGATCAGAGTGGACTTACCGGCGCCGTTATCGCCGACGAGGGCGTTTACGCGCCCTGCGTATACCTTCCAACTGACCGTTCGAACGGCATGCACTGCGCCGAACGACTTGTCCAGATCGATCGTCTCCAGAATTACTTCGTCACTCGCCATACGCTACTCCGAATTCGACGTCAGCAACCAGGATTCAGGTCATGCGCGCCCGCAGCACACTGAGGATGACGGCCAGGACCAGCGCAAAACCACGGACAATCAGAATGATTCCGGTAGGCACATTCATCAGCTGCAGACCGTTGCCCAGAATCGTCAGAAACAGGACGGCTACAAGATTTCTTTCGATGCGCCCAACCCCGCCAAAAAGGCTGAATCCGCCCAGCAGCACGGCCGTGAGAGCCGTGACGAAATCCACGCTGCCGGCTATGGCCAACCCAAACATGGCTGACTGCTTCGCTCTGGCCGTTACCAGGACGGCAGTCAGCGCCGCGGTCAGGGCCGAAATCACGAGGGCGATTCGGATCACGCGATCTACTGGAACGCCGCTCAGGAGCGAGGCTCGATAGTCGGCCCCGGTGGCGTAAATGTGAGCGCCCAACTTTGTCTGGGTTAGCAAGACGTAGCCGACGATATAGCAGAGGAACATGATCCAGACAGAGGAGGGGATCCCGAACACGCGTATGAAAACCGCCTCCTGCAGCCCCTCACGGGCGATCGTTATAGTCTGGCCTCCGCTGAGAAACAGAGCGATCGCCAGCATCACTCCCTGCGTGGCCAGCGTTGCAACGAAGGCAACGATTTTCCCGTTGACAACTATCAGCCCGTTGAAAAGCCCAGCGGCGATGCCGGCCAGGAGCGCGAAAATCACCGTCATGGGGAGCGAGAAGCCCAATTCTTCGAACAGGAGGGCCGTCGTTACCGTTGCGACCGCAAGGACACCCTGCGTCGACGTGTCGATCTGCCCAGCCAGAATCGCCACGGTGTAGCCCGCCGTAACGATGCCGGCCAGCGACGCACTGATCAGAATGTTGACAAGGTTGCGGGGGGTGAAGAAGTAGGGCGCAAGAAAGACAAAGACGATGAACAAGAGGACGGTTACGACATAGATGCCGTTGTCCATCATGAACAGGAGCTGCTCCCGCCTCCGCCCCTTTATCGCCAGTTCGCCCTGGGTGAGTCGACCCAACACCTGCCCGTCCCCTATCGTGTTGCCAACTGCTGGCGGATACTGTCCAGCAGAATGGCGAAAACAAACGCTGACCCGAAAATCAGCTGCCGCACCGGAGCCGCAACGTTGAGGATGCCCAATCCTATCGTCAATGTAGACAAGAACAGGAGACCGATCAGCGTTCGCTCAATCTTGCCGCTGCCCCCGGACAGCGCCACACCGGCGAAGAGCGCGGCTGTCAGCGACTGACCCAGGCCCTCGACGCCCGGTTGGGCGGCCAGCTGGCGGCCTGCAATGAGAATCCCGGCCATGCCGGTGATGACCGCATTCACAACCAACACAATCCGCGCAATCCGGATGGCATTGATGCCGTTGAGAGCCGCCGCGGCCGGATTCCCGCCCATGGCATAGATGTGGGCACCGAACCGGGTCTGGTTCAATACGACCCAGCCGACGGCGTAAGCGACAAACATCAGCGGAATGACAAACGGGACGCCAATGACTTCGAAATTGGCAATGTCGCGCAACGGCGGTCGTACCAACCTGATCATGCCCGGCTGATTGGTCAGGTTAATGATAAGGAAGCCGATTCCCCCGCAGACGACGCCGACGGCCAGTGTGGAGACAAATGAGGGAATGCCCTGCTTGATAAGGTAGCTGCTCAGCAGGCCGACGGCAATCGTCAGCACCACAGTGAGGGCAAGCGCAACGCCGAGCGGCCACTCCAGCAGCTGGAAAACGGCCGCAAACATGAGGGAGGCCATGCCTCCGACCTGTGCGGTAGACAGGTCGATCTGTCCGGAGATCAGAGTAATCGTGTACGAGGCCAGCACGATTCCAGCCGGCCCGCTCAGGCGGAGGATCGCCTCCAACGTTCTCGATCTGATGAAGAGATCCGGGGCCGCCACCGCGAACAAGATCAGTTCCAGTACGAAGGCAATGAACAGTCCATTGTCCAACAGAAACTGGATAATCAGTCTGCGGCGATTCCTGCCGTCGCCGCCGGAAATTCGCGAACCAGCCCGCTGTATCGGACTTCCCGATGCCATGCCCTTCCGCTACCCCTTGCGCCGAAATGTGGAGTTTGGTTCAAATACAGAGTTGGTTCAAATAAGAGTTGGTTCAAATAGGAGTTGGTTCTAATACAGTAGAGGGTGAGGCCGAACGAGCCCCACCCTCAAAGTCCTATCCTATGAGCGCCGGTCCTACTCGGACTCGTACAGTTCTGCGTAGCGCTGATCGACCGTCTCCTGGGTAATCGCCTTGCGTACCTGGTAGGTCTCAAACGGCAGGCCTTCCAGTGTGGCGAGCGCCACCTCGACCCAGCCCCAACCCTCACAGTAAGGCTGGAACTCGATGAAGCCGTAATAGCCCATCGGCCGCGTCTTGAGGAACTTGGCCGGCGGTTCATCGCCGCCCAGCGTAACGAGCATGACGTCCGCTTCGTTACCGGCTTCAGCTACAGCGTTATAGGGACCGATGCCGAGGCCGTCCCAGCAGGGAATCATGGCAAAAACGCCGTCAGGATTGGCCGTCATGGCATCGTTCACCATATCTTCAGCCGAGCGGCCCGTGGTCAGGTCCGCCATGAGGACATGGTCGTCATCCAATTCCATCGCTTCCTGGAAGGTGGATGCAGCCGAACCGGTGCGCGTGACGCAGGCAGGGATGCCGCCGTGGGTCAACTCGATGAAGAAGAGCTCGCGGCCGGCCCAATCCTCCTGCTGGCGCTTTCTTACGCCCTCGACCAGCAACTCCGCACCCTTCATACCGGCGATCCCGTCAGGGATACCGTATACGATAGGCGTATACTCGCTGGGGCCGTTGTCGATTCCAATGAACTGAATGCCTTCGTCGAGCGCCCGCAGCGCAAGGCCTTCATACACGTTGGGGCCGTGTGCGCCCACGATGCTCAGGTCGTTCAGCAGAAGCGTCTCCAGCAGGTCCGGTTCAGTCGAGTAGTCGCCGGCCGCGTCCGACTCGAAGAACTCCACCCCGTAGAATTCGGCAGCCGTCTTCATGGCGCCCGACCACTCACCGAAGAATGGGTGCGCCAAGTTGGGATTGATGAATCCTAGTCGCCAAGGCTGGGAGAATTCGGTGGGCAATGTTGCCAAAGGCTTACACTGGTGCGGCGAAGTCATTTCCTCGATCGTCGACGCTTCATGGAAGGTGACGGCCCTGGGCGTCGCCGTAACGTCCACGACTCGCGTCACCTCAACTTCAACGGTCTGGGTCTCGCACGCCGTTAAAACGATAACGGCAAGGGCCAAAACCAAGGCCACCAAAAGATACTTCTTGCTCTTCATCGTACCTCTCCTTTGTCCTGGTTGATGGAAAATTAGAGCCGCTCAGTCTTGTCAGGTATTTGACAGGCTCTCAGGCGCCTCGCAGCAGGGTGAAAACTTACCTGCCAGCGCCGAGAGAACCGTTCAATATACAACAGTTGTGTTTGACGAAGCGTCAGTCCTGTTTGCAATGCTGAGATTGGAGGCCCCAGACAGTTCTGCCGCGGCTGCGTAAACGGAACGGGGCGTTGGGAACGATTGAGGGAACGAGAAATTTGAATCGGATGGCTACGGGCATCTGACCTCGTTGACCATCTGTTGGGACGGGGCAAGTGTACGATGAAAGCAACGGGCCTGTCAAGAAGTTGATGCCGGTCGTGCCAGTCGCACCTTTAGGTTGTTCAGGGCAGCAGAGAATCAACCTAACGCGCCGGAAAGATGCAAGACGACGGTCGCGGCAGCGACGGCGGCAGTCTCAGCGCGCAGGACTCGCGGCCCGAGAGAGATTGGGCGCCACCCTCGCTCAGTTGCCGCAGTTGCCTCTTCCTGACTGATGCCGCCTTCCGGCCCCACCAGGACCGAGACTTCCCTTGCACCGGCGATTCCAGGATGGAGGCCGGAACTGTTCCCGCACGCCTCCTCCCAGGCCAACAGACGGAGCCCGGCGCCTTGATCAAGGGCTTCATCCCAGTGCAGCGGATCTTCGACGGCGGGAAGGCGGCCGCGGCGGCTCTGCTCGGCCGCCTCGCGAACTATCGCGCCCCAGCGTTGGTATTTTGACAGCAGCCTCGCTGCCGGGCGCACCACCGTTCGGCTGCTGATTACAGGCACAAACCGGCTCACTCCCAGTTCCGTGCCCTTCTGCAAGACCCACTCGAAGCGCTCCCGTTTCAAAACGCACTGAAAAAGGGTCAACTCCATGCCGGGCTCGCTGCCCACAAGCTGCTTGGCCACAACGCGACCCGCCGCCTTCCCGGCATCCAGGGATTCGATGCGCGTAGGATAGGCCGCGCCGCTGCCGTCGAGAAGCGTGATCACGCTGCCGCGCTCCAAGCGCAGGACGTTGCGCAGCTGGTGGGAAATTGGCGCCAGGTCGACTTGCCGACCGGGGACGGCGCGCAGGTCCGACAAAAAGAACCAATGATCGCCGCAGGTTTCGCCGCCCTTTTCACCCGGCATCTTCGCTTCGCACAACCAGGGAGACCCAGTCCGCCTCCCGTCTGCGCTCCACCTCTTTAAGCCCGTGACGGGCTGCAGCCGACAGAACCATCTCCGATTTCTCCTCCAGGATGCCCGACAGTATCAGGCGGCCGCCCGGCGCCAAAGGCTCGGCGAGAGTAACGGTCTCGAAGGTCCCATCGAACAGTCCGACCAGGACCTCTGCAAGGATATTGGCCGCAATTACGTTGAAGCGGCCGGTTTGCCCGGCCGGTATCGATCCTTGCTCAACGCGAAAGATGCCGGGAGCAAGCGCGATACCGTTTCTCAACGCGTTTTCCTTCGCGGCCCGAACCGCCAGCGGGTCGATGTCGGTCGCCCAAACCGGCCTCGCGCCCAGCTTTGCCGCCACAATGGAGAGAACACCGCTACCCGTACCCACATCCAGAAACGCATCTCCCGGCTGAACCCACTCCTCGAGCGCGGCCACACAGAGCCGCGTCGTCGGGTGCAGCCCGGTGCCAAATGCCATGCCCGGCTCAAGCCGCACCAGCAGGTCGTTGGGGAGCGGGTCCGGCTTCTCCCATGCGGGAGTCAGCAGCACGCGTCGCCCAATGCGCATCGGCTTGTAGTGCCGCTTCCAGGCATGCGCCCAGTCTTCCTCCTTAACGACCCGCGCAACCGGTTCGGGCATGGGATAGAGAAGGCGCAGATGCCAGAGTCCCTCTTCAATCTTCCGCTGAATTCTCCTGCCGCGCGGGCCCGGCTTCAGGTAAGTCTTCACCACCGTCCTGTACTCGCCTGCCACCGGGTTTCCGAGATCGTCATAGCCGGTCGACTCCAGAACCGCCCCGCCGCCGGAAGCCTCGCCCTCGGCACTGTCCTCGACCCAGTCGCCGCCGTTGCAGCGATTGAACAGCTCCACCACCGCTTCAGCCGCTTCGCCATCGACTTCAATTGCTATCTCGACCAGCTCATCCGGTTTCATTCAGATTCGCTTTCGACCGCCTGCAGTTCCCGGCGCGATAGTAGATAGGCCTACACCTAGCCCATCCTGGTCAGTATGTTAGCCGTGCCCCTCTTAGGCCAGAAGCTGTCGTCCCTACGCCTGATTGCGATCGCGATCAGTTTCTGCGTCGTGGCGATGGTTGTTACTCGGGGGCGGATGCCGGCGTTTCAGATGGAGAATCTGGAGGGAAACCTGCTGGCCCTGTGTGGGGCGCTCGTTCTTGCTTTGTTCTCAGTTCCAGGCAGAGGAGCAAAACACGACTGCATACAGGCAGGCGCATTCTGGCGCCGTCCTATTCCGGTCTCAGGATCCGGTCCAGAAGTCCGCGACGCGGCTCATTTACTTCATCTCCCAGGCTTTCGGCCAGTTGCCGCATCAGCATCTCCTGCTCTTCCGTCAGGTCGGTTGGCGTGACCAGCTTCACCGTTATTATCATGTCTCCACGCCCGCTGCGTTGCAGTCGGGCGATTCCCATCCCCGCTTTACGGAAACTTTGCCCGGTCTGCGTCCCGGCAGGAATGTCGAGACTTTCGGTCCCGCCGCCCAGAGTCGGGATTTCTACAGTTGCACCGAGAGTTGCCTGAGCGAAGGTGATCGGCAGTTCCAGATGAATATCAAATTCATCGCGCACAAACTGGGGATGATCCTCAACGCTGATCAAGACGTAGAGATTGCCGCGGGGGCCGCCCAACATTCCGGCCTCGCCCTCTCCGGCTAAGCGGATTCGCGTTCCGTTGTCGACGCCCGCGGGTACATTTACCTTTATTGTGCGGGACACCTGAACTCGTTTGCGTCCATTGCAGCGGCTGCAAGCCTTGGAAACCAGTTCGCCTTCGCCATGGCAGGCAGGGCAGGTTGTTGCGGTAACGATTGTTCCAAAGAGAGGACTCTGCTGACGTCGCTGCACCTCTCCGCTGCCGCCGCACGTCGAACATCGTACGGGCGTGGTGCCGGGCTCCGCGCCGCTGCCCTGACAATAGTCACAGTCCTCCATGCGGGGCACTTCGATCTCCTCCTGGGCGCCAAAGACAGCATCCTCGAAGCTTAGTCTGACGTCTACCCGCAGGTCCGCCCCACGCCGCGGCGTCCGCCGACTGCCGCGCCCCATACCGCCAAATCCGAAGACCTCCTCGAAAATGCTGCCGAGGTCGCCAAATCCCTGGTTGAAATCGCTAAACCCACCGGATCCGCCCAGGCCGGAATGCCCAAAGCGGTCATAGACTGCCCGCTTCTGCGGGTCGCTCAAGACCTGGTAGGCTTCGTTTATCTCCTTGAACTTGGCCTCGGCATCAGCATCCGGGTTGACGTCCGGGTGATACTGCTGTGCCAGCTTACGGAAGGCCCGCTTCAGCTTCTGTTCATCAGCGCCCCGTTCAATGCCAAGCACTTCGTAATAGTCGCGCTTTTCGCTCATGTAGCTATTCCCAACTAATGATCCAGGCGCACAGCCCGGCAAGGCCAACGGTTACTCCGATCAGAGCCGCCCACTGCGCGCCGTCAAACCCTACGCCGCGTGCGCTGAAAAGCAGTATCACCACAAAGCCGACAGCAAGTACAGCCCAGTTTGACAAGACTGTATGGTCGGCCCAGAACCGCTTCAGAAAGTCCATGTCGGTACGGACTCCTTTATCGCGCCAGGGCAGTCATGCGCCGTGGATATCTTCGTTTCAGGTCTTCCCAGATGGCGTCCAACTGGGCGTGCAACTCCGCAAGACTGCCGTCGTTCTCGATGACGCGATCGGCCTGGTTGACCTTGGCCGCCTGCGGCGGCTGCAGATCGATCATGCGGCGGGCCTCGGTTTCTTCCATAAGCCGGGCCTCCAAAAGGCGCCGCAGCTGCGTTGTGAGGCTTGACGTGACCACCCAGATTTCATCGCAGAGGGTCGACATCAGCCCGGCTTCAAGCAGCTTGATGGCCTCGAGCACGATTACGGGTGATTCGTTTTCGTCAATTTCCTGCTTGCCCAAATCAAAGATTTTCGGGTGGACGATTTTTTCAAGCCTGCCAAGGTCAATGGGATTGGAGAAGACGATTTTGCCAAGTTTCTTACGATCGATGGCGCCGTCTTCGCGCAGAATCTCCCGGCCAAAAGTGCGTACGACCGCATCGTAGGCCTGGCCCCCAGGCTCGATCACGCGGTGGCCCAGTTTGTCAGCGTCAATGATAAAGGCACATTTCTCCATCAGGTAGTTGAGAATCGTGCTCTTGCCCGTGGCGATATTCCCCGTAAGCCCAATAACCAGCGATTTTCGCGACATTTCCGATTAAGCCCTTTGCAATTGGTTGTCCCGATTGAGCCCTATTTTAGCTGAAAGCCCGGACTGCTGACAAGCTGGTCACGCTGCCAGGGCAGCCCATTCATCCATCAGCTCCTCCAGCCGCTGAGAGACCGCCCTGTGCCGGTCCTGCAACGCCCGCAACTCTTCGAAATCCTGAGATGCGCTTGCCTGGGCCATTCTCTCCTCAACTTCCTTCAATTTGCTTTCCATCCGTGCGACCTTTTCCTCGGTGTCGGCGACAGCCTGTTCATGCCGTTCTGCTCGCCGCCGACGCCGTCGCGCCTCTCTTTGCCGATTCCACTCCTCCTCCGTAGCGGTGGGCACGACCTCTACCGGATCTGGAGAGTCCTTCTTTTCGACGTTCAGCCTTTCCGCTTGCCACTGCTTCCACGTGCCTTTGAAGACTTCCAGTTGCCCAGGACGGTCTCCGGTTCCTGGCGTCACCTGCCAAATCTGCGTAGCCAGTGCGTCAATAAGCGCACGGTCGTGGGTGACGAGCAGAATGGTGCCGTCAAACTGGCGCAGAGCGTGCTGAAGTATCTCCTGGCTGTCCAGGTCCAGATGGTTCGTCGGTTCGTCCAGAAGCAGAAAATTGGCGCCCTGAAGAGTCAGCCGCGCCAGCGCGATGCGGCTGCGCTGGCCCCCTGAAAGGCTTTCGATGCTCTGGTAGACGTCATCCCCTTTGAAAAGAAACTGGCCCAAATAGGTACGCGCGCTCTCGGTGGGAAGCCGCTTTATCTCGATTAGGGCGTCCAGGACGGTCTGACCGCCCTTCATCAACCCGTAGCCGCTACCAATGTGCCGCTGGGCAAGATACCCAACATCAACCGAGGCGCCCATCTCCACTCTGCCGCCGAGAGGTTCCAGCTCCTCCAGCACAGTACGCACGAACGTCGTCTTGCCCGCGCCGTTAGGGCCTATGAGAGCTGCCACGTGCCCTCGATGGAGGTCGAGATCGGGTACTTTCAGAATGGGCGTGTCGGTCGCGGAGAGGCTGCGCATGGGCCGCAAACGGCCCTGGCGAACGGCTCGCCCCTGCGCCTGACGGAGCGAACTCTCAGGACCGGTCCCCGTTTCGACGGAGCCTTTCGTGTACCCGGCGATTAACTTACGGGTCCGCATTACCAGGTCCCCGCCGCGGGCGTCGGCACGCAGAGGGAGCCGGATGAACTGGTCGGTCGGAGGGGGAGGCAGGGCTTCTTCTTTCAGGAACCTGTTCAGCCTCGTCTCTCTTCCCTGTGCTTCCCTGGTCCGCTGGCCTGCCTTGTAGCGGCGCACAAAGGCCTGCGTCTCGCGAATGAACTCCTGCTGGCGGTCATATTCCTTTCGCCAGCGGACGCGGCGCTCCTCACGCTGCAGGCGATAGTGGCTGTAGTTGCCGCGGTAGGCTTCCACCCGGCGGTAGGCAAGGTCCCAGATCCTGGTTGCAACCGTATCAAGAAAGAATCTGTCGTGGGAAACAACAACGAGCGCGCCTTTCCACCCGATCAGAACACCTTCCAGCCAGGCCATCGACCGCACATCCAAGTGGTTGGTAGGCTCGTCCAGCAGTAGCAGGTCCGGCTCCTCCAGGAGCAGGCGGCCCAGAGACGCTCGCGTCCGCTGGCCGCCGCTGAGGTGGGACAACGGCGCCTGCCACAGAGACTCCTGCAGGCCGAGACCGCCAAGGACGAAGCGAATCCGCTGGTCGACGGCGTAGCCGCCGGCCCGTTCAAAGGCCTCCTGTTGCAGGCCATAGCGCGAAATCAACTCTGCCACGTCCTGCTCGCACTGGGCCAGCTCCGTCATCCTTGCTTCCAGGCGGCGAAGCTGTTCTCCTTCGGCCAGCAGGTCGGCGAAGACGGATTTCAGGTCATCGAAGAGAGTGCGATTTCCTGCAGGCGGCGGGTCTTGTGAAAGGTAGCCAATCCGCGTACCCTGGGCGATGAATAGGTCGCCGCCTACAGTGGCATCAACCCGGCCCAGGGCCCTGAGAAGGCTTGTCTTGCCCGCCCCGTTATGTCCAACAAGACCGATCCTGTCCCCGTACTCGATGCGGACACTCACGTTTTCGAGCACGTCGAGATCGCCGTAGTTCTTTGAGATTTCGTTGGCAACCAGGAGACTCATGCGAAGGGTAAGGCAGAATTGTAGAAGCGCAAAGAAGCGTCAAACGGCATCCTCATTCCACTATGGTCTTTATCAGCCAATAGGAATGGATTATAGTTGGGCTGCGTAGCCGGATTGTATCATGTTTTCGGCATTTGGACGATTCCCGTCCCTGGAAATGAGGCTTTGCCTGATTTCATTTGACTACACTATAATTGTTATTCAGAAGTCCCGCTCCTGGAACATTTCAATTGCGATTCTGTTCCGGAGTTCGCAGGCAAAGGGCAAATCATCACATTACTTAGAGCGCAGTTTGACCAAGGAGGTTCAAATGGCTAAGAGACTCGCAATTGTCAGTCTGTTCCTGGTTGCGGCATTGATGTTGGCCGCATGTGCGGCAGCACCACCGGCCGCAGAAGCCCCGGCAGAAGAAGCGCCCATGGAAGAGGCCGCCGCCGACATGAGTGGAAAGGTGGTAATTGCCTCAGGGAGCATGATCCGAATCGGTGGATCCTTCGCCCTCACCGGCCCGATTCCCGACCCCGGCCTGAACATCCGCCATGGTGCGGAACTCGCCGTCGATGACCTGAATGCGATGGGTGGCCTCGAAGGCTTCATGTTTGAGCTGGTCGCCGAAGACGGCGCATGCGATGGAACGCAGGGCACTAACGTGGGCAACAAGTTCGCCGCCGACGAAACTATTGTCGCAGTCACCGGCGGCACCTGCTCCGGGGAAACATTCGGCCTCGTTCCGATCCTGCAGGAGGCGCGGATCCCCTTCGTCAGCCCCAGCGCGACCAATCCGGACATTACCTCTGCGGACTGCGACGTCTGTAACCGCGTTGCCTTGAGCGACGCCCTGCAGGGGGCCACCGACGCCGCCTTTGTCGTCAGCGATCTTGGCATCACCACAGTCGCCGTCGTTCACGACAATTCGGACTATGGCAAGGGTCTGGCCGAAATCTTCCAGAACAACGTCATGGAGATGGGAGGCGAGGTAACGGGTTTCGAGGGCGTCCAGGTGGGCGATACCGATTTTCGCGCCCTGCTGGCCAAAGTTGGCGCTGACGGGCCGCAGGCCATCTTCTTCGGCGGGTATTCCACCGAAGCGGGCCTCATCGCCCAGCAGATGACGGAAACGCCCGGCCTCGAGGAGACGGCATTCATGAGCGTTGACGGCGCTTACACCAAGCAGTACCTCGAAGCCGCAGGCGACGCGTCTGAGGGCACATACATTTCCTTCGTTGCCGGCGCAGATTCCGAAGAGATGAACGCGGAATTCGACGCAAAGTACATGGAAAAGTACGGCGTCAGCCCCGACGATCTCGGTCCCTTCCACAGCCAGAGCTACGACTCCGTGAAGCTGCTCGCTGCCGCAATAGCGGCGGTTGCCTCGGTCGACGACAGCGGCAACCTGGTAATTGACAGAGAAGAGCTGATCTCCGCAATCCGCTCGGTCGATGCGTTCGAAGGCTTGACCGGCACGATCAAGTGCGACAGCATGGGAGAATGCGGCGCCGGCGGCGTCCAGATCTTCCAGGTCATGGACGGCGATTTCAGCCAGGTTTCCGGTTTCGGCATGGAGTAATTCTCCATACGTAAGGGGAGGGAACGCTCGCGTTTCCTCCCCGCTCGACTCCCCATCAACTCCTCGAACACGACAATGACTTCCAGCCCGGTGAAGGCTCAGGCGGCAGGTACGGACGGCCGCGCCGCCTTGAAACAGTTTACCCGTGCGCTTGGCGTTGCCATCGTTTTACTCGTGATCTGGAGGGTGACCACAGTTGGGCTGGCGGAGGGCTATCCGGTCTCCTTCTGGATCTCCCAGGCTCTAAACGGCCTGGTTCTGGGCGGAGTCTATGCCCTGGTGGCACTGGGCTATACGCTCGTATACGGGATCCTCTTCATGATCAACTTCGCCCACGGCGAAGTCATGATGATCGGCGGCATCACCGGCTTTTTCGCCCTCCAATTCGCGCAGGCCCGCGGCTGGATGGAAGGACCGTGGCCGGTGGTGGTGGTTGCCCTGCTCTTGATCATGTTCGTAGGAATGGCGGCATCGGTCGTGATCGGCGTCACGCTGGAACGCCTGGCCTACCGACCCCTGCGCCAGGCCCCGCGGCTGGTCCCCTTAATCAGCGCAATCGGCGCCTCCCTCTTCCTGCAATACTCGGTGCTCCTGATCTTCGGCGTCAGTCCGCACAGTTATCGGAAACCGGCACTCATCTCAGGGGGTCTGCGGCTGGGAGACGTATTCATCCCGTACACGGGGGCCATTATCTTCGTCACGTCCATCCTCCTCATGCTGGCCTTATTTTTCATCATCCAGCGAACAAAGCTGGGACGCGCCATGCGGGCGGTGGCCGAAGATCGCTCGACCGCCTCACTGATGGGCGTCGACGTGAACGCCGTGATCGTCGTGACATTCATGCTGGGGTCGGCGCTTGCGGGCGCGGCGGGCGTCATGCTCGGCTTTCACAACACGGTTGTAAAGTTCAACAGCGGCTTCATTCCGGGCCTGAAAGCCTTCACGGCCGCGGTTCTCGGCGGCATCGGCAACATCCCCGGGGCCATGTTCGGCGCGCTCATCCTCGGCCTGATCGAGGCGATCGGGCCAAGCGCCCTGGGCATCCCAACGGAATACAAGGACGTCATCGCCTTTACATTGCTCGTGCTCATCCTTATCTTCCGGCCTACCGGCCTGTTTGGTGAAGTACTGAGTGAGAAAAAAGCCTGATGCCTCTCGAAACTGCGACAGGAGCCGTCAGAACCGGCCTTATCGCCTTCGCTTTCCTGAGCTACCTTATCCTCATCGGCATTCCCGGACGCATAGGCGGCCCGGCCCTGCCGGTGCTGGCGCTAATTGCCGCGCTGTTCTTTTGGCTGAAATTGCGCCGTGAATCGAACGAACCGTCCAGAGAGGCAACAGGACAAAGGCAGGACAGTTTCGATGACAAACCGGGCTGGGAGATCGGCCCGCGAGCGGCTTCAAAAGGGTCACGCTTGCGCGACCTCCTACACACGCACTCCGGCACAGCTCCTATCCTGTACGGCCTGCTGGCAGGTCTGACAACCGGTCTGCTGATCGCAATCGTGAGCGGCATCTTTGCCGCGGCCATGGGCAACGGCATTGCCATCCAACCTGTTTTGGACAAGATTGTCCCTCTCAACGTTGCCGCATTGATCGGCGTAAGTCCAGGACAGATTGCCCAATCAGATGTCTCGTTCATTCGATTCATCTTTCAGGTCCTCTTGTTCGCGGGCGCGGGCGTTCTTGCCGGGCTGACGGCGGCCGGGGGAGGCTACGGTCTGAAACAGGCAGCGTTTCTCGACCGCCTGACAACGCATCTGTCCGGCGCGACTCTTACGTCCGCCGGCCGCTTCGCGGGCATGGCACTACCTTTTGTCCTGCTCGCTTACATCGCGTGGCTTGGACTCCCCGGCGTAACGGCTTTCGGAACGAATGAGGGGACTGTCCGTCTGCTTCTCACCTTAATCGCCACCGGAAGCGGACTGTTCACATTGCGCCTTTCGCGACCGGGGCGGGAACAGATGGCGGTTGCGGTTTTGCTCGGCCTTGGCGTATTCTCGATGCCCTTCATCCTCGATCAGTTTCAAAACTCCGTTATGGGCCTTGTCTTCATCTTTGTCATGATGGGCCTCGGGCTGAACATCGTGGTCGGCTACGCAGGGCTGCTGGACCTGGGCTATGTGGCCTTTTTTGCCATCGGCGCGTACACCTATGCCTTCCTCTCGGCACCCTTTTCCTCGCCCTATATCAGCGGCTTGCTCATCCTCCTGGGCATCTCTCCCGAGAGTCCCCTGCTGGGTTACTGGATGGCGCTGCCGGTCGCCATGTTGACAGCCGCTGTGGGAGGCATACTTCTGGGCATACCTGTCCTGCGTTTGCGGGGCGACTATCTTGCCATCGTAACGCTTGGCTTCGGCGAAATCATCCGCCTCTTCATGCTAAATCTGGGCGAGCTGACCAATGGCCCCCGAGGTATCCTCGAAATCTCTCAGCCGGCGCTATTTGGCCATACACCTGTTGATGTTACATTCGGTCTACTCAGTTCGCAAGGCTGGATCTTTCTGCTGGCCCTGGTCAGCTCGGCCCTGGTTGCCTTTGTCGCCACCCGGTTGAACGAATCCCGGCTCGGACGCGCGTGGTTTGCCATGCAGGAAGACGAAGACGTAGCCGAGGCGACAGGCGTCCATCTCGTACGCACCAAACTGCTCGCCTTCGCCATCGGCGCTACCTTTGCCGGAATGGCGGGTCAGCTCTATGCGGCAAGGCAGATCAATATCTTCCCAGAGAATTTCTCGCTATTTGTCTCAATTGACGCCCTGGCGCTCATCATTGTCGGCGGCATCGGCAGCCCCGCCGGCATCGTATTGGGGGCTCTCGCGCTCAAAGGGTTGCCGGAAGTTTTGCGGGGCGTTGACGAGTACCGGATCGTCACCTTCGCTGCCCTTCTTGTCATAATGATGATTGTGCGCCCTGACGGGATCCTGCCCTCCGCCCGCCGGAGGATACAGTCACCGGATCCCGAGGAGGCGGGCGCGGCCGGCGAACCGGAACTGCGGGAGGAAGATCCCGGCTTGCGGGAGAATGGAGAGGCTCTTGCAAAGGGCGCCGGCGTAAGGGAGGAGGATCCATGACGGCCCTGCTCAGCATTCAGCAGGTTACCAAGGTCTTTGGCGGCCTGACTGCCGTCGACAGTGTCGATCTGGACATCGCCGAGCGTTCCATCACGTCGCTGATCGGCCCCAACGGCGCCGGCAAGACGACTTTATTCAACTGTATGACAGGACTGCACCGGCCTGAAGGCGGAGAGATACTGTTCAGCGGGCGTTCACTGATCGGCCTGCGCCCCGACGAGATCATCGACCGCGGCGTGGCCCGTACCTATCAGAACATCCGCCTTTTTGGCAGAATGACCGCGCTCGAAAACGTCCTCGTCGGCCAGCATTTGCGGCTGCAGGCATCCCATTGGAGCGCGGTCTTGCGGACATCCCGCCAGCAGGCGGAGGAACGCGCTGCCCGGGAATTCGGACGCGAGTTGCTCGACTTCGTCGGCCTGAGCGGTCGTGAAGAGGTCGTCTCCACCAATCTGCCTTACGGGGACCAGCGACTGCTTGAGGTCGCACGGGCCCTGGGGAGCCGCCCGTCATTGCTACTCCTGGACGAGCCGGCTGCCGGCATGAATCCCAGCGAGACCGACAGCATGATGGATCTCGTCCACAGGCTGCGCGACGAAAAGGGAATCACAGTGTTCCTGATCGAACACGACATGAAGGTGGTGATGAGCATCTCTGAAAGTGTGGCCGTTCTGGATTACGGAGAGAAGATCGCCGAAGGCACGCCCGAGGAGGTCCGCTCAAACGCGAGGGTGATAGAGGCCTACCTTGGCCCGGAGGTCGCTGTGCAGGAAGCAGCCGTGAAGGCAGTCCATTAGACAATGCTGACTCTGGAATCGGTCCACACCTACTACGGCCACATTCACGCCCTCAAAGGTATATCTCTGACCGTGAATGAAGGTGAAATCGTCACGCTAATCGGGTCGAACGGGGCGGGGAAAACGACCACGCTCAATACAATCAGCGGTGTTCTGTCCGCCCGCGCCGGGGCGATTTACCTCCAGGAGGGAGACCACAGCCGGCGCAGTCCTTCAGCCGGCGGCGAACATGACCTACGTTTGGACCGGCTGCCTGCCCACGAAGTCGCCAGACTGGGCGTCTCCCAATCACCGGAAGGGCGGAAGATTTTCGCCCGCCTCTCGGTACGGGAGAACCTCGCGATGGGCGCTTTCGCGCGTACAGATCGCGACGGCATCAGCGGCGATCTCGATCGCGTCCTCGAACTGTTCCCCCGCCTCCAGGAACGCCTCAGTCAGCCCGGAGGCACACTGTCCGGCGGCGAACAGCAGATGCTGGCCATTGGACGCGCGCTCATGAGCAGTCCCCGCATCCTGCTCCTGGACGAGCCCTCAATGGGGCTGGCCCCAATCCTCGTGCAGCAGATTTTCCAGATTATCCGCGAAATCAATGCCCAAGGTACGACGATCCTGCTCGTGGAACAGAACGCCCAGGCGGCGCTGCAGGTGGCCAACCGCGGCTACGTCCTCGAAACCGGCAATATCGTTCTGAGCGGCGCTGCACGAGACCTTCTGGCGGACCCGCAGGTGGCAGAAGCCTACCTCGGCATCTGACGAAACGGCGGCGCGCAATCGTGACAGGACAGAAAGCGTGACTGGACAGAAAGCGTGACAGGACAGAAAGCCTGGGCAACCAAGCCTAAAACAGGCGGCGCTTGTCCACGATGTTTCGGGGCGTTTCTCCAGCCAGATAGCGGCGCAGGTTGTCCCGCAGCGTGTCGATACGGCGCTGGGGCACGTGGGGATTGTCCGCGGCGACATGCGGGGTAAGGATGACGTTCTCCATCTTCCACAACGGATGATCCGCCGGCAGCGGCTCCGTCTCGTATACATCCAGCGCGGCGCCCGCAATTCCACCTGATTCCAGGGCTGCAACCAGAGCGTCCAGTTTGACAACGACGCCACGGCTGATATTTATCAGGTAGGCCGACGGTTTCATCCGCCCGATTTCAGCGGCGCCGATCAGACCGACCGTTTCGGGCGTTTGCGGGACGCAACTGACCGCAAAGTCCGCTTCCGCCATCAGATCGTGCAGCCGCTCCTGCGGCCATAGCGCGTCCAGATCCCGGCCCGGCGCCGCGTCCGGCCGCGCATCGACCGCGATCACGCGCATGTCGTGCGCCTTACCCCGACGGGCCAGCTCTGAACCGATGCCCCCCAGACCGATTACTCCCAGCGTGCAATCGCCCAAATGACGGACCGGCGTGCCCTTTCGCCACTCGCCCCGGATCTGGCGCCGCATGTAGAGATGTATACCGCGGGCGAACATCAGAATAAAGCAGAAGGCGTGGTCGGCGATCATGTCACTGTAAATCTTCGCCATGTTGCTGACCACGACATCGCTTTTCGCAAGCTCCGGGAACATGTAGCGCTCCAGTCCGGCGACCGGCGTCTGCAACCAGCGCAGGCTCTCGGCCCGCTCCAGAAGCGCCGGGGTAAGGTCACCGTACATGCCGACGGCCTGGGGAATCGCGGCGAGCGCCTCCGCCTCGGTCAGCGCGTTTACAATCTCCAAATCCGGCGAAACTGCCCGCACCTGCTCTAGTTCCTCCGGAGTAAGCGGTGGGTAGATGAGAAAGTTCATCGATGTCGTTCCTTTCCGTTAGCTACCTGGGCTTTTGCCTGTATGTTGCGAACCTGTCTTCGCTCAACAACCGGTCAATGTCCACTCGCTCACCGCCCAACTCATCCGATACGTTTGCCCCGATAACGGCCGCGAGGCTGTTCATGGCATCGCCGAAAGGCGAGCGGATCAGCTCCGGACGGCCCTCTGCGATCGCCTGCACGAAGACCCGGCTGATGGCAAACGTATCGTCGCCGCCCCGCCCTTTGAAGAGCGTTTTCGCGACGGCATCCTGCAGGGGCGGCTGCGCCGGAGGGTAGGCGCCATTGTATTCGTAGGCGGTAACGCCCTCCCAGGAGATCTCAGCCCGTCCCTCAGTCCACAGCACCTGATGGTCCATGTGGTCTGCATATACCTTCCGCAGCCGCGATAGCGTCATCGTCCCCACCGGTCCTCCGGCAAAGCCAAAAAGAGCGGTGTACGTGTAGGGATTGTCCGCCTCCTCCAGGACATCTTCCTGCGGCCGGTGCTGGTAGTGGGCCTGAACCCACTCGACGTCGCCGAACCAGTAGCGCCAGAGATCGAGCAGATGGATTCCGCCTTCGACCACGGTCATTCCGCTCCATGCCCGGTTCGCCGTCCAAACCCGGTTGCCCGGCCCCCCGTGCAACTCGGTCTGGTGATGCTTGACGTTGTGCCCTTCCAGCGCCCCATGATAGGTGTAGCAGGCCATCAGCGGCCGCCTGCCCGCGCGCAGATGGCGGTGGACGGCTTCGTGTCGACCGTCAAAGCGCTGCTGGAACCCGGCAGTACAGAGCACTCCGGCCTCCGTAATCGCGGCTTCCATGTCCAGCGCCTCATCCAGATAGAGGCTCATCGGTTTCTCGACGAACAGATGCAGACCTGCCTGGGCCGCGCGAACAACCTCTCCTGAGTGAACATTCGGCGGAATGCAGACGTAAAGAGCATCTTGTTCCCGGCCCAGAAGCTCCTCAAAGTCTGTTGTATGCAATATGCCTTCGGGGCGAAAGCCATCCACATAGCTGCTGATCTTGCCTGCATCCAGATTGGCGGAAAATGCGTCAGCCAGGACTGTCAGCCGGACCGCGCCCTCCTCCTGCAGAGCCCAAAGAGAGTTCAGGTGTTGCAGCCCCCGCTGCCCCAGTCCCATCAGGGCGACGCGCACAGGTACAGTCATCTTGGCTCCTCTATCTCCATTCCATTTCGATAAACCGGCTTCTCGGCACTATTGGAGTACCTTCCGGGGGCAAATTGCACTCGCACTTTCCGCAGGCATTTTCGAACGCCTTCCATTGTAGCGTAAAGCGGTGACGGAGCAACGCCTGAACTTTCGGAGATTTCTCCAGCATCGCCAAGCTGTGGACATTTGCCATCTGCGCTCGAAACATCTATAATTTCGGGCGACACAGACAGCATTCTAAAGAAGTGAATCGGAGTCGAAAATGGCCAAGAAAGGACCACGTCAGCTAGTGAAGATGCGCAGCACCGAGAGCCATCATCTCTATCTGACATCGAAGAACCGCCGCAACAACGACAAGAGACTGGAATTGAAGAAATACGATCCCGTCTTGCGAAAGCATGTCGTTTACCGAGAAACAAGGTGACAACGGCGCCGAGGCGTTGACCTGAACGCGCCGCGCTCTCGTGTCGCGACATTGTTCCCGGCTTCACAACCACATGCAATTTGAAACCCGCTGCCAGACATTCTCAGAGCAGCGGGTTTCTGTTATTTAGACGGTTCCGGAGTCCGCAGGCGCTTTTCCTTCTTCGGAATCTCCAAGCAATTCCCATGAAAAAAGCAGGGGACCCTTACGAGCCCACCCACTTTGGAGTGACCCACCAGGGATTCGAACCCCGAACCCGCGGATTAAGAGTCCGCTGCTCTGCCAGTTGAGCTAGTGGGCCGTCAGCCAGAGCACATTGTAGATAGGGGCCCCCGGATTGTCAAGTTCACAGCCATTCTTTTCGTTGCAGGTTACCGCCTCACACAGTACACAGGACCAGGCGCTCACATGACATATTCCGAAAGGGACATCAAACAGTACGCCAACCTTCTGATCCGACTAGGCGTCAATCTGCAGCCGGGCCAGTCACTCGACATCCGCACGGAACCCGTACATCGCGAGTTCGCGCTGGCACTGGCCTCCGCCGCATACGATGCGGGCGCCCAGTTTGTCGCCATTGAATATAGCGACATGCGTCTGCAGAGCATACGCGCACGCAAGTGTTCCGAGGAACAGCTGGAGCATCTTCCCGCCTACGTTGAAGCCATCGCCGGGGAGCGGAAGGATGAAAAGTGGGCCGCCATCAGCCTGGTCGGCGAAGAGGATCCTGGGCTGCCCGCCCAGATCGATCCCAACAAGCTTCGCATCCTGCAGACCGCCGAGTACCGCGCGACTATGGCCTGGCGGTCCTCCATGATGGAGATGAAGCAGCAGTGGAACGTGGCCGCCCTGCCCACGCCCGCCTGGGCGCAGAAGGTCTTCCCGGATCTTCCTGCAGACCAGGCCCTGGCCCGCTTCTGGGAGGAGATCCGCCGCATCATCCGGCTGGACGCAGAAGACCCGCTTGACGCCTGGCAAACTCATCTCGGGAACCTGGCAAAGGCCCGCGACACGCTTCAATCCAAGCAGGTTCGCGCCCTCCACTTTTTCGACCCGGCGCCGGGACCCGACGGCAGACCTTCAACCGACCTGACAATCGGCCTGACCGACCGGCCTCACTGGGCCGGCGGGACCAGCGGCCTGGGCGCGGGGGCAGGCCAGGATCCGGCAGCTGGAGCGGAGAGCGAGGCTTCCGGGCCGCCCGTGTTTCTCCCCAACATTCCTACCGAGGAGCTGTTCACCACACCGCATCGCCTGCGCGTCAACGGCTGGACACGCACCTCTCGCCCCAGCTTTCCCTTCCGCCGCGAAGTGAAAGAGGTCTCCTTCCGCTTCGAGGACGGCCTGGTCGTCGACTTTGCGGCCGGCGAAGACCAGGAAACATACGAACAGTTCTTCGCAGTCGAAGGCACCCGCCATCTTGGCGAAGTCGCTCTCGTCGACATTTCCTCGCCCATCTTCCGCAGCGGCCTGACGTACTACAATACGCTCTTCGACGAAAACGCGGCCTGCCACATCGCGTTTGGCAAGGCCTACCCGATTGGGCTCGAAGGCGGCGCCGAGCTCTCTGAGGAGGCGCTTCTCGAAGCGGGCGTAAACAACTCCGAACTTCACCTGGACGTCATGATCGGCACGGCCACGCTCGACGTCACCGGCCATCTCAGCGACGGGTCCGATCTCGAAATCATGCGACAGGGCCGCTACACGGCGGCCGTCCTGGCATGATCTCGGACGACCCTCTGCAGCCCTTCCTGGCAGAACAGGGCGTCGTCATTCTCGACGGCGCATTGGCGACGGAATTGGAGCGGAGGGGCGCCGATCTGCGGGATGAGCTGTGGTCGGCCAGGTTGCTCATCGAAGATCCGGAGATGGTCGGCCAGCTCCATTTTGACTATTTCCTGGCGGGCGCAGACGTCGCGGTCAGCGCAAGTTATCAGGCCAGTTTCGAGGGATTTGCCCGACGGGGTCTCAATCGAGAAGAGAGCGAAGACCTGCTACAAAGCAGCGTACGCATCGCGCGGCAGGCCCGTGACAGGTTCTGGATCGAACTACAGGATTCCGCCGAAAGAGCAGGACGGAGGCGTCCCCTGGTCGCCGCATCCGTGGGCAGCTTCGGCGCTTACCTGGCCGACGGCTCAGAGTATCGCGGCAACTACGGCATCTCCAACCGCGAACTGAAGGCGTGGCACCGCCCGCGGCTGGAAGCGTTGCTTAAGGCCGAACCAGACCTTCTGGCCTGTGAGACGATCCCTTGTTACCAGGAAGGTGAGGTCCTGGTGGAGCTGTTGGACGAATACAGAGACACGCCGGCCTGGCTGAGTTTCAGCTGCCGCAACGGGGAAGAAGTGTGCGGCGGTGAGGATTACGGCTCTTGCGCCGCACTGGCCGGCAGCTGTCCAACCGTCGTTGCCGTCGGTCTGAACTGCACTGCGCCGCGCTTCGCTGAACCGCTGCTGCAAAAGGCCCGTGAGAAGACCGACAAGCTTCTCGTCTGTTATCCCAATAGCGGGGAACTTTGGGAGAGCGCCACCCATTCATGGGCTGCCGGCAACGAGCCGGTACAGTTGACTGAACTGGCCGACTCCTGGAAAGCCGCGGGCGCCGGTCTCATTGGCGGGTGTTGCCGCACATCTCCAGGCGACATCCAGGCCCTGCGCGCTACCCTCCTCCCTTCCGGCAACCTGAATACTACTGTTTGACAGGCACTGACGCGAACGGAGCCGAACTCGCAAAGTAGCCCGGCTCCCTATGCCCAAGATTAGAACAGTTTCAATTCGTCGACCCGTCCTATGATTCCGAGTTCATCCATGAAGGACGGCTGGCTTCACTGGACGGGGCAGGTCAGTTTTCTGCCCGCAAGCGTTTACTCAACTCGGAGCGAAAGCAGGTAGGTCAAAAGGTCCGCCAGGTCCTGCTCGCTCAGATCTTCGGAGTATGTTTCAGGCATCACGTCCGAAGTATATCCGTTGACGATGTAGTCGTTCGGGTTGATGATGCTCGTGTAGAGATACATGGCCGGCCCGGCAAGTCCCAACTGCTCAGCACGCCCGACAGCGGTATCGGCGATTTCCAACCAAGTCGGCGCCACATCTATCAGGCTGTTGTCCGTTACATGACAACCGATGCAGTTATGGGGTACGGTCAGGTCCAGTCCCCTTTCAGCATCGCCTGGAATCAACGAGACGACAGCATTCGGCAACCCTGCCAGAATCTCCTCATCGCTGAGACCGGCGATACGCGGCCGCGGCGTCGGCGTTGGGGGCACAAAGGCTTCGCCCTCTGCCAGGACAACCATGTCGGGCGAAATCAGCTGCAGTCGAGGGTTCGGCGCACATGCGCTGACTACAGCAAGTGCAAGAAGAAGGCTGATTATGGCAAACAGGAAAGACTTACGACGTACCATTCACTGTCTCCGTCAAGAGGTGAAGCGAAACAGCTGCAACTGTGAATAGGAATGTCACGAAATCCAGGCGCTATTATATAACATGTCGAGTAACTTTACCGCATTGGGAAACCGCTTGAAACAGATTTCACGAATCAGATGGGAAACGGATGGTTCGAAACGGCAGTGATCGAACTTTGGCAGGTCACAGCGGTAACACGTCTCAGTCAAATCAAGGCAAAGCAAAAAGGGGGAACCAGTGGAAGACAGGCTCAACGAAGACAGGATCAACAGGGGGGAGGCCCGCCGGTTACTGGAAAAACACCTTCCGGAATGGGAGGCTCGCGAGGAGCAGTTGTACCGGCGCTACGATACAGCCAACTGGCGGGTAACGCTGATGACGGCCAATGCCATCGGCTTCCTGTCGGAGGCCGCCTACCACCATCCCAGGCTGGTTCTCAACTATCGCTCAGTTGAAGTCTACCTGACGACGCATGACGCCGGAGGACTGACCGAATTGGACTTCACTCTGGCGCGGAAGATCGAGGAGACTGTAGGCTGGCCCCAAAGCAGAGAAGAGATGCCGGGCAGGCGTCCGAAGGAGTGGCTTCGCAGCTGAACGTCACGGAAGGCGTTTTGCGTTCGTAGTTTCCACGGACCTCACGATGGCCCCCCGCCTGCGAAATGGCATTCATGGCGTATAGACCTGAAATTGCCTACTCATTACCGGCGTTTTTCAGCGGCAAACGCGCCTGAAATGCCTGGAAAAGCACGATGCTTCCCGCGATTGCCGCGTTCAAACTCTCCACCGCGCCTGCCATCGGAATCGTAACACAGAAGTCGCACTTCTCACGCGCCAGCCGGCTCAGGCCCTTGCCCTCATTGCCGACGACCACTGCCAAAGGCCCGCTCAGGTCCGCATCGGAAAGTGGGATGGCATCCTGACCCAGGTCCAACCCGACCGTCCAGATGTTCAGTTTCTTGAGTCGGTCGATGGTTCTGTTGACGTTACCCACCAGGGCAACGGGAATGTGCTCCACCGCCCCCGATGAGGCATTGCTGACCGCCGGCGTAATTCCGGCGGCCCGGCGCTCCGGCAGAATGACGCCATCCACCCCGAAAGCCTCACCGCTGCGAAACAGGGTGCCAAGATTGCGAGGGTCCTCCAGATGATCCAGTACGAGAAGCAGGGGTTCCGATTTCCCGTTCGCCAGGGAGAGTACATCTTCCAGTTCTGCGTAGGGAAAGGGGCCGGTTTCGAGGGCAACGCCCTGGGGATTCAACTGCGCGCGGCGAATGCGGTCGAAGATGCCGCCTTCCACGTGCCGCGTTGGGAGGCTGATTTTTTGGGCCAGCCGTACGATTTCGGCGAGGCTTCCCTTGGGTGCGGTCTGGCCGTCGCCTTCCAACCACAGCCGGTAGTAGTGCCTGCGGCGTGCCCGCAAAGACTCCAGGACGGCGTGCCGGCCCACGAGCAGTTCGCTCACCTGGCGTCCTCAATCCGCCAGGTCGTTCCGTTCGGTGTATCCTCCAACTGGACGGCGTGAACGGCCAATCCATCGCGAACCATGTCGGCCATCGCCCACTGTTTTTGCTCTCGCATGGCAGTCCGCACTGACACGAGCAGGTCGATAAACGGTTTGGCCGCCAGAACGTTGTCCTCAGGGCCGCCCGGCTCGGTCAGCGACAAGCCCAGGACGCCTGCCAGTTCACGCAGGGTATCCTGTGCAGCCTGAAAGAATGGGCCGGAAATACCCGCGGCACGGGCCGTATTGATGGCCCTCACAAGCTCAAACAGGTGAGAAAGAGCCGCGCTCGTATTGAAATCATCGTCCATCGCCTGGCAGAAGCCGCTGCGAGCAGACTCGGTCACCTCTCGCAGGTTGCTGGCCTTGCCGCCCACGGCGACGGTCCCGGATGGCGGACGCAGTCCCCCTCTCAAGCGGGCCGTGCTCCGTTCCGCCGCCTCGATGGATTCTTCCGAATACGAGACCGGCTTGCGATAGTGTCCCGAAAAGATCAGCATCCGCAGCGCGTCGGCCGAGTGCTGTTGCAGAAAACTGTCGATGGTGACCAGGTTTCCTATCGATTTGCTCATCTTCTCGCCCGACAACTGTAGCATCCCATTGTGGACCCAGTAACGGGCAAACGGTTTCCCGGTGAGACTTTCGCTCTGCGCAATTTCGTTTTCGTGGTGCGGGAAAACCAGGTCATTGCCGCCGCCGTGAATGTCGATCATCTCGCCAAGATGGTGCAAGCACATGACCGAACATTCTATGTGCCAGCCGGGACGGCCGGCGCCCCACGGGCTGTCCCACGACGGCTCGCCCTCCTTGGCGCCCTTCCAAAGAGCAAAATCCGCCTCATTCTCCTTGCCCTCTTCCCCTGCGACGCGAGTTCCGGCTACGGCATCTTCCTGACGGCGCCGGCTCAGCTTTCCGTAATCGTCGTCTTTGTCGACCCGAAAATAGACGCTGCCATCCACGGCGTAGGCGTAGTCAGTCTCACCCAGACTCTCAATCGCTCGAATGATATTTGATATTTCGCTCGTCACGCGGGGATAGGTGTCTGCCGGCTTGATGTTGAGATCACTCAGATGCGTCAAGTATTTGTCGGTAAAGTACTGCGCCAACTCAAATGGATCCTGGCCCGTCTCCTGGGCGCGGACGATTATCTTGTCATCCACATCGGTAAAGTTCGTGACGTAGGTTACTTCATAGCCGGCGAACTCCAGGTAGCGCCGGATCACGTCAAAGACGATTGCACTCATCGCGTGGCCGATGTGGGCGTCAGCGTAAACTGTGGGCCCACAGACGTACATGCGGACGCGTCCTTCTTCCAAGGTTTCAAATGGTTCCCGCCGGCGAGTCAGCGTATTGTAGATGTTGAGCGTCATCGGTGTTCCTGTCGTTGGCTCACCCGGTTGGTTTGTAGATTCTCGCCTGTTCAGCGGACCGACTCGTATGCCCTGCGGCGTTCCTGTACATCCTCCGGAACGGCAAAAATAAGTCGGCCGGCGTTGGTCTGCAACACCTTCGTGACACGTACAGAGAGCCGCACACCCATGTGACGCCTGCCCTGTTCGACGACGACCATCGTCCCGTCGTCGAGATAGCCGACGCCCTGGTTCATCTCTTTACCTTCCTGAATCACATGGATCGTCATCTCTTCACCGGGGAGGACCACAGACTTGACGGCATTGGCCAATTCGTTGATGTTCAAGACGCGAACGCCCTGCAGTTTGGCCACCCGATTCAAATTGTAGTCATTGGTAACGATGGCTGCGCTCATCTCCCGGGCCAGAACAACCAGCTTTTCGTCCACCTGCTGCGCTTCGGAGGGGTCCTGGTCCAGAAAGACGATATTGACGCCATCAATCTTCTGCAGCCGGTCGAGAATCTCAAGGCCCCTCCTGCCGCGGTTGCGCCGCAAGACTTCCGCCGAATCCGCGATATATTGGAGTTCATTGAGAATGAATCTTGGAACCGCGAGGATCGCCCAAAGGAAGCCCGTCTCGGCCACGTCGGCGATGCGTCCATCGATGATTACGCTGGTGTCCAAAAGCATCGTGTCCGAGTATTGCGGGCGCCCGCCTTTCGCGAAGAGAGGCAGCTTTGGCAAATCCCGGCCGTCTTCTTCTCCATTCGGGAATCGGAAGAAGCTAAGTATTTCCCGATGGCGCAGGACCATCATCGTTACGCCCAGATAGCCCATAACGATGACGCCGACAAAGGGCAGAATTGTACCGAAAGGATTGGGCAGAAGGGACAGAGGATAGGCCAGGAGCGCGGCGATGGCTAACCCGATTGCCATGCCGATAGTCGCAGCCATGAGCTGCACAGTGGGAATCTGTCTTAGACTCGACCGCAGCGCATTTGCCGGCTTGACTGTCAGCCAGGGGGCGCCGACAAGCCCTACAACGCCGCTGAAGATAACGAGAGGAACAATCAGGCGCGCTGACGAGAGCGTTAAACTCTCAAGAGCCTCCACACCCGTTAATTGCCTGCCCAGTTCCCATCCCAGCAGGACAAAAACAAAGGTGACCAGCCCCCTTAGCAGCAACGCCCAACGCATATCGAAACTCCCCTGACGAGGCAAATTGAAAAAACCGCAATGAATTCATAATACAGCATCTCAAAATAGAGCGCAATGCCGGATTTCTCTATCCGAAAGCAGGTGCGAATGCGTACCCACATCGGGGAACGGATTTCCGTGTCGCCTATTGATGCGACGCAGCAAATTCCGAACTCTTTTCCTCCCGGACTATTGCTCCTGTACCGACTGATACAGCCCGAGGACTTCGCGTGCATTGTGATGTGCGGAGAAGCGTTGACTGTATTGTCGCGCCGCACAGCCCATCTGCCGCCTCAACTGAGGGTCCTGCGCCATTTTCATTATGCGAAGGCCGAAGCTCAGGTCGTTATCGTCCGTGAGAAAGCCGGTCTTTTCGTCCACGATCATGTCGGCTACGCCGGGGGAATCGATACCGATGGACGGCAGACCGGCGGCCGCGGCTTCGATGAATGTCAGCGGATGCACCTCGCTTACACTTGCGGACACAAAGAAGTCGGCCACGCCAAGCACGCCGCCGATCCGTTCGTATGAAATCGGCCCCGTGAAGGTCACGCGCCCTTCCATCCCGGACAAGCGGGCAAGCTGACGGCAGTCATCCAGGCTGGGGCCGCCCCCGACAAGAAGCAGGTGAAGGGTGGGAATTTCTTCTCTCAAGGCAGAGAAAATGCCCAAGAGGCGGTCTACCGCCTTTTCCTGGCTGATACGCCCTACATAGACGCCCACAACGGCATTCTCGGGGATCCTGAATTCGGTGCGGGTCGCCTCCTGCTCCGGGCTATGAAACTGCCCCAACTCGATGCCGTTCGGAATGACGGCAACGCGCCCCTGGATTCCCCAAGTCTGCATGACCGCCGCGGCGCTCCGGCTGGGGGCGATGACTGCGCTGCAGCGCTGGCTGAATCGCTGGAAGAAGGCGTGCAGGGCCGTGTCGGAAAGGGTATCCGGCACAAGTGGCAGGTGCTGCTGCACGTACAGGTCGTAGCGGGTATGGCTGGTGAAGACCAGTGGAATGTCGTAGCGCCGCGAAAAGTTGAGACCGAAGCTGCCGCTGATAAAGGGATGGTGAACGTGAATCACGTCCATCAGCTTCAGGATATCCCGGCAGCGCGAGTCAACCCGCACGGTCAGATGGTAGCCTGTGTCAGCGATCGGTATGCTGGGCAGGCGGATGACGTTGTTCTCGTCCACCGTCTTCTTGTCCTGTTCGGGGACAAAAAGATAGACCTGCTCACCCCATCGATCGAAGTGTTCCTTCAACAGTCCCACGTGGTTTACGACACCGTTTATGTGGGGCTTGTATACGTCGCTAAAGAGGGCAATTCGCATTGGGTTTTCTTTCGACTCCTTCCCAGTAAGCCGGCGATTACAGATTTGCGGTGGAAGGCGTTACGGACCCGGCAATCTTCCGCTCCCAACAAGCCAGAGGAGTTCTACCGGTCGGCCAACTGCCTCCCACAGTTACATTTCTGTTTACGTTGCAGGAAAGGGAATGTTGCAATTGCCTCAGAGTTTGATATCGACTTGCCAAACGAACCCGTGACTCCTACTATACCATACTGAAAGAAAGATAAAGCCATAGGAAAGAAATAGGGGACATGTCAACACACCGCCCAGACTCCTCTTTCGCAGGTCTTCGCTGTCTTCGCTGCGGCCGCACGTTCCAGCCGGGTTCGGTCGACTACGTCTGCCCCTGCCGTCCCAACCGCGGCAGCGACCTGGGCCACCTTGACGCTTTCTACAACTACACGGCGATAGCTTCTATACGAACCAAGCCCTCAGATCCATCCTACTCCAGCCGCACGAATCCAACCGCCGCTTCGTCACATCCGACGACTCGCACCATTGAAAGGTGGTGGCCCTTGCTGCCTGTGGGGCCGGAATCTCTCCCGCCTCTGCCTGCGGGAGACACTCCGTTGCTACGCGCAGACCGGCTCGCCGATGCCCTGGGCCTCCAATGTCTCTACATAAAGGACGATGGACGCAACCCGTCCGGCTCCCTAAAGGACCGGGCTTCCGCCATCGCCGTCGCCCGCGCCCGCGAAACCGGCCGCGAGGTCGTTGCCACCGCCAGCACAGGCAACGCTGCAGCCGCGCTGGCTGCGATGAGCGCCGCGGCCGCACATGAATCCATCATCTTCGTTCCCCATTCCGCGCCGCAGGCAAAGATCGCACAACTCCTTGTCTATGGCAGCCGGGTCCTCGCCGTCGACGGCACGTATGACGACGCCTTTGATCTGTGCGTGCGCGCCTGTGAAGAGTTCGGCTGGTATAATCGCAACACTGGCTACAACCCCTTCATGACGGAAGGGAAGAAGACTGTAAGCTTCGAAATCGCCGCCCAGCTCTCCGAGGCAGAAGATTCCTCCGGTAGAAGGGAGAATTACAGTCCTGCCACTCAGTTCGTTGCGCCCGACTCCGTCTTCGTCCCAGTGGGCGACGGATCGATCATTGGCGGGGTCTACAAGGGATTCTGGGAACTGAAGAGGCTCGGTTGGACCGATGCCGTGCCGCGCGTATTTGGTGTACAGTCCACTGCCAGCGCAGCCATTCACAACGCCTGGCGCGACGATCTGGAAGTGCCCCGGCGCGTCTTAGCTGAGACAGTCGCCGATTCAATCAGCGTGAACGAACCGCGCGACGCGACCAAGGCGCTGCGGGCGGTACGCGCAAGCGGAGGCGCTTTTCTGCTTGTCGAAGACGAGGCGATTCTTCAGGCGATTTTGCCGCTGGCGCGCTTGGGCGGCGTCTTTGCGGAACCGGCCGGCGCTACCGCCCTGGCAGGCCTCCAACAGGCCGTGCGCCAGGGCCTGCTCGACCTCGGTGAAACGATAGTCGTCATCAGCACTGGCAGCGGGCTCAAGGATGTGCCTGCGGCCATGCGGATCGCAGGGGAACCGAAAGTCGTACCACCTTCGTTAGATGCTGTAGCAGAGAGCCTTAAGATTTGAGCCTGCGTTTACGTAGGCCCCTTCCGCTAACAGACAGCCCAATACCTTTCCTTTCTACTCTTGCGGGCCTACCTGCCACATGTCCCTCGTACCATGAAGAACAGATTCAACAGCGTCTATTCGGTCTCTCGGCTTACGAAAACATACCCAGGGAAAAACAGGCCGGCCAACGACGAAGTCAGTTTTTGCGTGCAACGGGGCGAAATCTTTGGGATTTTGGGAGACAACGGCGCAGGCAAGAGTACATTGGTAAAGCAGATGGCGAACCTCTTGCGTCCTACAAGGGGCGGCGTCTATCTTAACGGCCGACCTGTTCAGGAGGATCCTTTGCTGGTACCGAGGTACGTCGGTTATATGCCTCAGACTGCTCGCACGCTTAACTCGCTGACTGTGAGCGAGGCCCTGTACTTCACTTCGCATCTACGAGGCTGCGATCGCCAGGAATCGAAACGCGAACGGGAGCGTCTCTTGCGACTGTGGGATCTCCTTGACATTCGAACTGAACTCTGTTCGCGGCTTTCAGGTGGTCAACAGCGCTTGTTGCAGCTGGCCGCAGCCATGGCCGGGCAGCCGCCGATTCTCATTCTGGATGAACCTACCAATGAACTGTCTCCGCAGAGGCGAAGGCACGTCTGGGAGACCCTTCGTGCAGAAAACAGCGAACGGGGCACCACTATCATTTTCATCACCCACGACGCGATTGAGGCAGAGAAAATAATTCAACAGGTAGGCATCATGCACAAAGCGCGGCTGGTGGCTCTGGGAAAACCGTCGGAACTGAAGAAACAGCTGGACCAGCAGCTTCGACTGGAGTTACGCTTTCAGCCGGATTCGCCTCCTGACCTTCCCTCAGGTTTACATCCGCAGAAGCTGTCAGAAGATCACTGGATAGTTGGACTTGAACAGCACCAGGTTGAGGCCGCACTGTCGGGGCTGGACTTCTCACGAATCGACGACTTCCAGCTCCAATCCGCGACGCTGGAAGACCTCTATCTACATTACACTTGATGAAGACTCGACTGCCCCTGCCTGTCCATCTGCAGTTCTGGGACTTGTTTCTCATTGAGTTAAGCAACTGGAGGTGGGGCTGGCGAAACCTTGCCTTGACAGGAACGGTCCTGCCCATGTTTGGGATAGTGCTGCTCGGCTCATTTGCTCGTGAGTTGGGCGCCAGCGCGCTTTCCTTCGTACTGGTCGGGAATCTGGTCATGGCGCTGCTCTTTGAACACATGGGAAAGTTGATAAGCCACTTCGCTTACTTGAAAATGGCCGGCAGCCTGGACTATTTCGCCACCCTTCCCATTCGTAAGAACGTACTGATTCTTGCGGCGTCTTCGGCTTTCTTCATCCTGTTCTTACCTTCAATGTTCGTTGTCCTCGCCGGTGGAGCATGGATTCTGGGGCTGGAACTTCAAATTCATCCGCTGGCCCTCCTGGTCGTTCCGCTGTGCGCCCTTCCGCTGGCAGGGATCGGCGCGCTGATGGGCGTCAGCTTTCGAACCCCGGAAGAAGCCGCGGCCGTAGGACGGTTACTGACGATACTGATGTTGGCGATCGGACCTGTCCTGATCCCGCCGGACCGCCTGCCCGGCTGGCTGGTCTGGCTCGGCTTCCTAAGCCCGGCTACCTATGCCGCCTCTGCCTTGCGCCAAGTCCTTTTGGGCCCCCTTACCTCACGTCTCCTATTGGACTCCGCCGTATTGGCTGCCTGCATTATAATCAGTTTCTGGCTGGTCGATCGCAAGATGGACTGGCGTGAGGACTGAGACGTTAGAGGCGGCGCGATTTTATCAGTTTCAAGGGGAGTATTTTCGGTGAACCGACCAATCGTACCCGGCCCAACCTACGAAGAGATGCGCGACCCGACACTGCTCCCTGCCAGCGTTCGGAAGGAAGCGGCATCCGTCCCCGCCACAGACGAACTGGCCCCCTTGAACCTCTTCAATATCAACTGGAAGAACACCGGCACGGACGTGGAGCGGATCATCCTGCCGAAGGAACTGACAGGAGTCCAGGCCAATGTCATCGTTCTCAGCGGGCGCAAGTTTCCCAGCGGTTCGATGAAGGTCGGGCCGGCCTATACGACACTGGCGGAAGCCGAGGCGCTTAACGGTCTCAGACCGGGAGACCGCAGCATCATCGGCCCCAGCACAGGCAATTTCGGCATCGGTACGGCCTACGTCAGCGCGCTGAAGGGCTACCGGGCAGTTGTCGTAATGCCCGACACGATGAGCCAGGAACGCTACGAACGGATCCGCAGGTACGGAGGAGAACTGGACCTGACACCCGGTACCGAGTCGGACGTTATTCTGACGCTGGAGCGCACACACAGCGAATACGTCAGCAAGCCGGAAATGTATGTTGTCCTCGCGCAGTTCGAGCTGATGCCAAACTATCGCTTCCATCGTCACGTCACCGGGGACGCCGTTGAAAAGGCCGCCGCAGACGTCGGCAACGGCCAGGTCGCCGCATTTGTCAGCGCGCCCGGCAGCGCCGGCACGCTCGCTGCCGGGGACCACGTCAAGTCTCTCTACCCCGACGCCCGCATTGTGGCCCTTGAACCGCGCCAATGCTCGACGCTGTTCGACGGCGGCCAGGGCCAGCACCGCATCGAGGGCATCGGCGACAAGATGGTTACGTTGATCCACAACATATACAACACCGATCTCCTCATGCTCATCAACGACGAGGAGACCGTCCAGGGGATGGAAGTAGCCCAGACGGGGACGGAAGTTCTTGTCGACCGCCTCGGGTTGGAAAGTCAGGCAGCACGATCACTGCAGGGCAAGTTCGGCCCCAGTTGCATCTGCAACATCATCGGCGCTATCAAGACCGCCAAGTATCTCGGTCTAGGCCCGCAGGACAACGTCGTCACCATTGCCACCGACAGCTACGACCGCTATCCATCGGTCAGCGCCGACCTTTACCAGCGACATGGCGGCAGGCCGGACATGGATACGCTGGAGGCCTGGGCAAAATCCGTATTTCTGGGCGCATCAGTCGGCGAGATAAACGATCTCAACCGGCCCGGTAAACATGAACGGCTGCAGACGATGAAACATGACCTGTGGACCCGTTTCGGTTACGGCAGCGACCTGATCGAGAGCATGGCCAGCCAGGTATTTTGGGATGAGGAGTACGGAAAGATCGAGGAGATCGATCCCGCGATCGACGAACTCCGCGGATCGTTGAAACAGGCCGCGTGAGTCCCGCTTGAATCCTTCTGTTTTCCTGATGGGTGCAAGAGCGCGCAGAAAGCGCACTGGATTTCGCCGGTTGAATTCCGGATCGCCTACAGCTCAGTCGCTCTCGCGCAGAACCGGGTAGGCCCCACCTGCCGAGCGTACAAGCAGCCGCTCACCAACGGCTGACTGGCCAGGCGCACTCACGACCGCCCCGTCACTCTTCTGCACGATGCTATAACCGCGTGACAGGACGCCGGAAGGATTGAGGCCCTCGAGCCGCGCTTTCAAGGATTCCAGCTGCTCTTTGCGGCGGCGCAGCTCGCTTGCCGTGACGCGCCTCAGCCGTTCCTCGATCTCATCCAACCGCTGTCTCGCAAGATCGATCTGCCGCGAGGGCGCATTCCGCACCAACCGGCGGCGCAGGTCCTGCCACTGCACTCTCCGACCAGAGACCTCCTCAAAGCCGGCACTGAGCAGCCACAGTCGAGTTTGCCTGACTCCGCCCAGCAACTCCCGGCGGTCGGGCGTCGCCGCAACCGCCGCTCCCGTGGGCGTCGGCGCCCGCAGGTCGGCGACAAAGTCGGCAATCGTGAAGTCGGTCTCGTGGCCGATTCCGGTCACGACCGGCACATTGCTCTCGGCGACGGCATAGGCGACCTGTTCCTCGTTGAAAGCCCACAGGTCCTCGATCGAACCGCCACCGCGTACGAGCAGAATTGTGTCCAGTGTCCCTTCACCACGTCCTGCTTTCCCTGCCGCCGAATCAAAAGACCTGCTGTTCCCGTTGCCGGTGGACAAAAGGGGCAGGTCGGCGAGTTCATTGGAGTGGGCGACGGGAGCTTCCGCTTCTCCCGTGAATCGGTTCGCGGCGGCGAGAGCAGCAACGATCTGTCCGGGCGCCTCGGCGCCCTGGACTTGCGTCGGAAACAGGACCGCCTCTGCCAGCGGCCAGCGCTGGGCCAGGACGCGCAACACGTCCTGAAACGCCGCCGCGCTCTGGCTGGTTACGATTCCCAACCGGCGGGGCGAATCCGGAAGCGGACGCTTGCGCGCCTGGTCGAACAGGCCTTCGCCGGCGAGCCTTTCCTTGAGCGCCTCGAACTGTGCATAGAGCTGGCCCCGTCCCGCAGGTCGGACTTCGTTTGCATAGAACTGGTACTGGCCGCGCTCGGGATAGACGGTCACGTGCCCGTGCGCCAGTACCTGGTCGCCCTCCTGGGGGAGCCAGGAATGCCGGTGCGCGTTTCCGCGCCACATCACAGAATTGATGACCGCGCCGCTGTCCTTCATGCTGAAGTAGATGTGGCCGCTGGCCGCTCTCGTCCAGCGGCTGACTTCGGCCAAGACCCAGACGTCCCGGAGCAGCTCGTCCTGCTCGAACAGTGATGTTACGTGTGCGGTCAGTTGCGTTATCGTCAGTGGATTCATGGTGGCGGAATTCTACCACGATTCGTGTTTGATTTCACAGGGTAAAGCGAGGAGATAGGGGAAAATTGACACACATCAGTGTAAGGGTTAGGGTTTGTGGCAGACAGTAGTTTTCGGTCCAGGGAGCTTCATTGCATAGGGCCTTAGACAGGTTTGCAGTCAATCATATGCGATTAGGGAGAAACAGCCCATGTCAGTTCATACCGAGGCACGGCAAAAGCCGAAAGAGTTGCAGCCAGCCGGCTGCTGCGGAACAGCAGAAAAGTCGTCAGCCGTTGCACTTGAGGACCCGCAGGCCATCCGCGACGAGGTCCTGTCCTACTATGGAGATGTTGCCGAACTGCAGTTGAACGGCGGCGGATCGCAGGGCTGTTGCGGCAGCGAGTACTACGCAGTTGAAGATTTGAGCCAGCTGCCCGACGCCGCCGTAAACAGCAGCAGAGGGTGCGGCAATCCGAACGCGATCGCCTCCTTGCGGCCCGGCGAAACGGTACTCGATCTCGGTTCAGGCGGAGGATTGGACGTACTGCTGGCAGCCCGCCAGGTCGGTAAAGACGGCTTCGTTTACGGCGTGGACATGAACGACAGGATGCTCGAGCTGGCCGGGCGCAACGCCGATAAGGCAGGCGCGACGAACGTGGAGTTTCGAAAGGGAGACCTGGAGGAACTTCCATTGCCGCCCAATGCGGTCGACGTGATCATCTCCAACTGCGTCATCAATCTCACTGCCGACAAAGGCAGGGTCCTCAATGAGGCCTTTCGCGTGCTCAAGCCGGGAGGACGCATCGCGATTTCGGACATTGTCGTCGACGGCGATCTTGGCGGGCTGCCGGTCAGCGAGGAACAGATTCGGGCCGGATTGAGCTGGGCCGGTTGCATCGCCGGCGCGCTGACCATCAGCGAATTCAGCGCACTCCTGCAGGCGGCCGGCTTTGAAGAAATCGCCATCACGATCGAGCAGCGTTATGCGCCCGCCGATTTCACACGCGACCGGCCCTCGGCACTCTCAGACCTCGAACCGGCCCAGCTGCAAGAGCTGCTCCATCGCTTTACCAGCAGCAGCATTCAGGCGCGTAAGCCCAGCCGGTGAGCAGGTACTGGACGGTCTGGTCGGCGGCGCTGCTGTTCTTTGCCGCCTTCTACGCCCTCCTGGTTCCGATTCCCCTGTACCTGGAGGCAGCCGGGTTACCCGACTGGCAGATTGGACTGGTCCTGGGGGCTTTTGGCGTAGCCTCCCTGGTTGGACGTCCGCTGACAGGGGCCGTCAGCGACCATCTGGGCCGGCGCCCTGTCATTCTGTTCGGTACGGTCTCCCTGGCTGCCGGCGCCGCGCTGATGAGCTTCGCATCCAGTCCGGCGCTGCTGTTCGGACTGCGCGTACTCCAGGCAGCGGGTTACGTCACTTTTACGACCGCGGCCACCGCTCTCGTCGCCGACCTGGCGGAACCGCAGCGCAGGGGCGCCGCCCTCGCGCTCTTCGGGGTGGCCGCCAATGTCGCCATTACTTTGACCCCGGCCGCGGTCAGCGCCGGGCTGGACTGGCTTGCCCCTCAGTTCGGCTGTCCGGCTTCCCAGTGCCCCACCTGGTGCATTCAAGCCGGTGACGGTTCCAGTGCCGTCGGCGGCGATGGCCTGTGCCCCATTTGGGGCCGAGGCATAGGTCACAGCGCCTTCTTTTTGAGCTCGGGGCTATCTCTTCTTGCCGGCGCACTCGTCTGGCGGGCAATACCAGCGGCTGGCAGGCAGGTGGGCGGCAGTTTCAGTTTCGGCCAACTGGCCTCGCTGCCGCGACCGCTTCGGGGTCCGATGCTCACGACCGCGCTCTTCGGCGTCAGCTTCGGCGCCCTCTTCGCTTTTCTTCCTCTGCTGGCGGAACGCAGGGAGCTGGCCTCGGCAGGTCCGGCCTATGCCGTGTACGGCGTCTCGATTGTCGTCACCCGCATTCTGACCGGACGGCTGCTGGACAGACCCAATCGCGGCCAGGTCCTTCTACCTGCCCTGATCATTTGTGCCGCCGGCTTGGCGGGCCTCGCGGTTGCGGCCAATATGCCCGTTCTTGCCGGCAGCGCCGCGCTGATCGGCATAGGCTCCGGCATCTGTCACCCTGCCCTGATTGCCATCTGTGTGGACCGGATGCCATCGGCGCAGCGCGGTCGCGCCACGGCCGGTTTCTACCTGGCCTTCGATCTTGGAATCGGAATGGGGAGCTGGATTCTCGGGCTGATTCTGGACGGGGCCGGACTGTCGGGGCTCTATTTTGCGGCGACGCTGGTCAGCGTGGCTGCGGCGGCATCGGCCCCGCTTCTAGCCGGCGGTCAGCGAACACAGTCTCAATCGGCAACGAGAGAGAGCCACGACGCGGGTTAATGCCCCGCCCGTTCCGCGGCATGCTTCAGAATGTTAGCCGTTGCGAGGGCGTCTACCCGGCTGAGGTCGCCTGCAGCACCCACACTTCGGGCTCATCAGGCAGGGCGGCCTTGGTTAGCTCGACTTCCGGAGCTTCTGCCCAGCGGACACGTTCCGGCAAATATCGCTGCGTGAACTCCTTAACGTCGGCCATCCTGGGAAACTTGCAGCCCGGCAGTTCATAGTGCATCGGAATTGTGACGGCAGGACGCAAGATGTCCAGGGCATCATGGAGGTCCGGCAACTCTATCGTGGGCGGGCCGCCCGTAGGAACGATCGCCACGTCCACGGCGCCCATCTGATCCAGCTGCCAAGGCTCTAGGCGATTGCCCACGTCGCCGAAATGTACGAGGTGGATCCCTTCAACTTCAAAACAGTAGATCGCGTTGTCGCGCGGTTGCAGCTTTACGCGCATCGACTCCATCGCAGGGATAGCCCTGAATCGGACTCCCGCTCGTGTCAAGAAAGCCGAATCCTGGGGCTGCCGGCCCGGCACGCGGCCGGGGCCCGGACCGTCCCCGTCTGGAAAACTCAGAAGATGCGTGGCCGTTACCACCTCGGGATCTCCCGGGATCATCGCCGCGTTGGCGTGGGCGGAGTCGTCATCGGAGCTACGCACGACGATGTCCGCGGTCTCGGTTACAGCTGCAAATCCGGACTTGTGCGGCGTATAGGGGTCGGTAATGATGCTGACGCCGCCGCCTTCGATTCGCAGGCAGGCATGTGCATACCACTTGATTCTCATGCTCTCCCTCTTGGAGTTTCTACGGCCGGGTTAGGGTCACTCCGGAAACTGCAGGACGGTTTTGGTCCCCTTACCTGTCTGTACGCGCCGCACTGCCGCCAGGATGTCATCCAGCCCGCACCGCGTCGAAATCACCGTCTCGATCTCCTCAGCGCGGCTGCCGACAAAATCGAATGCTTTGTGGAACTGCTTGACAGACGAGGCAAAGGTCCCGGTCAGAGTGATCTCTCCGTAATGGATCCAGCGGGGATCAACGGTCATCATCTCACCACGGGGCGTACCACCAAACACATTGAAGACACCACCGTTGCGCACGAGCGGCAGATAGCTCTCCATCACCTGCGGGATGCCGACAGCCGCAATGACAACGTCGGCGCCGACCTCAGTCAGATCGCGCACGACGGCCGCCGCGTCTTCCTTCTCCGGATTGACCACCTTCATCGCGCCCAGCCTTAGCGCACTGGCCAGCCGGGCCTCGTTCATGTCTATGCAGACCACGCGGGCGCCCAGTGCCTTCGACACGGCTGTGTGCAAAAGACCCAAGGGGCCCGCTCCTACCACGACTACGGTATCACCTGCTTTCGTGCCGCACTGCTCGGCGGCCGCCAGGCAACAGGAGACCGGCTCGATCATCGCTGCCAGATCGAACGGCATGTCACCGACGTCGATGACCCCGCCCAACGCGACAATCTCCGCCGGGATCCTCACAAACTCGGCGAATCCGCCGTCGTCGCCATGTCCCAGCCCATGCTCATGGAGGCAGAGACTGTTGCGGCCCCGGCGGCAATACAGGCACTCGCCGCAGGCCGCAATCGGATACACGGCCACGCGCTGGCCGACATGCAGGCCGGTCTCCCCGGCTCCGGCGCCCAACTCAGCGACTGTACCGGCCACTTCATGCCCCAGTATCGCGGGAAGTTCGGCAGGCGTCCCGGCGCCGCCCAGGATCTTGACGTCGGTTGCGCAGACGCCGGACGCCCTGACCTTCACGACCACCTCCCCTTTGCCGGGACGGGGCCGCGGGACCTCGGCTATTCTGATCTCATTCTTCCCGTAAACGACTGCCGCCTTCATTCGCGTGCAGTTCCTCTACCCTGCGCCGATTCAGAATATCGAGTTCCAGCCGTTCATTCAGCTGAATGGGCGGCTCCCCCGAAGCGTTCGTACCGTCGTACTGCGCGTCCAACTGTTCGATCAGTCTCAACGCCCTGTTACGCAGAATCCTGTTGAAACGCACGAAGTCTGCGTCTTCGATCTTGCCGACACCGTGATCGAACTCAAGCTCCCTGATCGCCTCCAGTGCGACCTCTTTGCGGGCAAGCAGATCGGCCAGCCGCTCGCCTTCGGTCGAGATCGAGGTCTGTGTCCGGCCGAACAGAGGCCAGACGACGTATCCCACGGCCGCTATGCCAACTACACCGATCAGCAACATTGTTACCCACATGGTTTCCAGTCAAATCCGTGGACGCAGAAACGGGATACCCTGTCCGGGAGTACTTTAGAGGGCACTGTTCTACACGGCGGAGCAGCCAGGGCGCCCCTGCTTCAGGCCGCCGCCTGACCGGCCGCCGCTCCTTCAGGCAGAGGGGAGGTCAACTCGCGGGAGGAAGGCGCGGACAGCGGATGGGGCCACACGCTGACAAGCGTGCCAAACACAACGAGGAGCCCGCCGACCCACATCCACATCGTGAGGGGATTGATGTAAACGGTGAAAGTCGCGCTGCTCCCGTCGCCTTCCCAGCCGTTGAGAATCACATATACGTCTTCAGCAGGGGTCATACGCAGACCGACTTCGCTCGTTGGCTGGTCCGGCGTCTTTTCATAGATGTTGCGGCGGGGGAAGATCTTTCCCAGCGGCCGGCCGGACGACGCATCGGACACGTTGAGATTGGCCCTGATTTCGGTATGGTTGCTCCTCTGCTCCGATTCGAGCGCGACATATTTCAGCGTATATCCGGCAAGCTCGACCGAGTCCCCTCTGGTCAATGTGACGTGTGTGGTCGACTGGTAGAACTCGTTTCCAATGATGGCGACCCCAATCAGCACGATGCCAAAATGAATAACGTATCCCCCGTAGCGGCGTCCGTTGCGGCGGATCAGACCCCATAGAGCGGCGGGCAACTGTTCCCCTCTTGACCGCCGCCGCGCAATAGCGCCGCGGGCAAACTCCTGGATAATCGCCGCCGCCACGAAGATGCAGACGGTGAACCCCACAATCGGAAATACGTTGCGGCTTGTGAAAAGCAGAAAGGGAACCGATATCAGCGCTGCCGCCAGAGGCCACGTGAACTGTCTTCGCAGCGCCTTAGCGCCCGTTCGCCGCCATCCCAGCAGGGGTCCGACGCCCATCAGAACAAACAGCAGCAGGAAAAGAGGACCCGCCACGCGGTTAAACCATGGGGCCGCTACCGAGATCCGTTCTCCCGTCAGGATCTCGCTGAACATGGGGTAGAAGGTACCCCACAGCACAACAAAAGCAATACCGGCGAACAGCCAGTTATTGGCCAGGAAGGCCCCCTCCCGGCTCGAGATCGAGTCGATCACGTTTTCGCCTTGCAGGAAGGGCAGGCGCTGAAAGAGAAGCAGCAGGAACCCGACCGTAATCACCGCCAGGAAAACAAGGAAATAGGGGCCCACCGGACTCTGCGCGAAGCTGTGAACGCTGCTCAAAATGCCGCTGCGCGTCGTGAAGGTACCGAGGATGACCAGGGTAAAGGTCAGCCATATCAGCGTGACGTTCCACACCTTCAGAATGCCGCGCTGCTCCTGGATGATGATACTGTGCAAAAACGCCGTCGCGGTCAGCCAGGGAAGGAAGCTGGCGTTCTCCACCGGGTCCCAGGCCCAGTACCCGCCCCAGCCCAGCTCCATGTAGGCCCACTGGCTGCCCATGATGATGCCCGCCGAGAGAAACATCCAGGGGATCAGCGTCCAGCGCCGCACGGTTCGCACCCAGCGCCGGTCCAGACGCCTGCTCAACAGGGCGGCGACGGCAAAGGCGAAGGGTACACTCAGCCCAACCCAGCCCAAATATAGCATGACCGGGTGGATCACCATCCAGTAGTTCTGGAGCAGGGGGTTCAGTCCGCGCCCATCACCAGGCACAACGCCAATCTGTTCAAAGGGGTTGGCGCTGAAGACCAGCAGGACCAGGAAAAACAGGAGTATCGCCAGCAGCGTGCCGTTGACGTAGGGCATCAGCGTGCGCTGACTCGTTCGAAATGTCAGCGCCGCCGCTGTACTGAACAGACTGAGCAGGAGAGTCCAGAAGAGGAGACTACCGGCCTGACCGCCCCAGATGGCGGCGAACTTGTAGAAGGTGGGTAGAGTTCGCTCGGAACTGTTCCAAATGTAGGCGATCTGAAACTGGTCTGTCAGGAGACCGTACCACAGGATAACCGCCGAGATTCCTACCAGTCCGCAAACAGCATAAATCGTGCGGAAGCTGGCCGCCGCCAGCCTGTGACCCCAGGCAGATACAGGACCTGTTTCGGAAGGTTTACTCTGCCCTGACGTTGCGGCGCCCTGTGCTGCTCCACTTGAGTCCAGCCGGCCTCCCCAGAACCCTGCCGCCATGCCAAACGCACAGAGGATCAGGGCCAGCACGAGCGTCAAGTAAGCGAAGTCAAATATCATCGCCGGTTCATGGCCCGTTCAAGGTCCGTTACAGCTGGAGCTGGCGAAGACGAAGGGCATTGATTACGACGCTTACACTCGAAAAGGCCATGGCAGCGGCCGCCAGAATCGGGTGGAGCTGCTGCAGAAACGGCGGCGCCCAGACGAAAGGCGCCAAGATGCCGGCTGCAATCGGAATCAGGGCGACGTTGTAGCCAAAGGCCCAACTCAGGTTCTGCCTGATGTTTCGCATCGTTGCCTGGGACAGCAGGATCGCATGAGGAACGCTGCGCAGGTCGCCTCGGATGAGGGTCACGTCAGCCGCCTCCATCGCCAGGTCCGTGCCAGCACCGATGGCGATGCCAACGTCAGCCTGCGCCAAGGCGGGCGCATCGTTGATGCCGTCACCAAGCATGGCCACCCAAAACCCTTCCGCCTGCATCTCCTTGACCTGTTCGACCTTTTGGCCGGGCAGCAGCTCCGCGAACACGCGGTTGATGCCCACCTCCCGGGCAATCGCGTCGGCAGTGGCCTGGTTGTCGCCGGTCAGCATGGCGACAGTGAGTCCCATCTTCCGCAGAGAGGCTACAGCCTCCGCGGAACCCTCTTTCACCGTGTCGGCCACCGCGATCAACGCCGCGGCCCGGCCGTTCACGGCCAGCCAGACCGTGGACTTGGCTTCGGCCTGAAGTTCCTCATATTGGGGCACAAGCCCGTTCAGGTCGACACCTTCCTGTTCCATCAGCCTAAGATTGCCGAGCAGGACCTGTTTCTCTTCAACATCCGCCGCGACACCGTGGCCGGCAAGCGCTTCAAAGCGGGCGGGTTCTGCCAGATCCAGACCGTTTGCCTGCGCCGCCCGCACAATCGCCTCGCCGAGAGGATGCTCCGACCCGCGCTCGGCCGAAGCCGCGAGCCTCAGCAGATCAGTTCGTTCCGCTGGGGAGGGCAACTGCGCTTCAGTCCGGTCAAAGCCCATTCGAGGATTCTCGCGGCTCACCACCAGGTCGGTGACTGCAGGTTCACCCAGGGTAATCGTCCCGGTCTTGTCCAAAAGGACAGCCGTGAGCTTTTGCGTATGTTCGAGGGCCATGCTGTTTCTGAACAGGACGCCCATACCGGCGCCCTTGCCAATGCCGACCATGATAGAGGTGGGCGTGGCCAGACCCATCGCGCAGGGACAGGCGATCACCAGAACCGCGACCACTCTCAGCAGGGCAGCCACAAATCCCGCCCCTGCAAACATCCAGACCACAAACGTCACGCCCGCCAGGGCGATCACAGCCGGCACAAAGTAGGCCGCAACCTGGTCAACCATTCTCTGAATCGGCGCCTTGCTGCCCTGGGCCTCCTCTACCAGCCTGATAATCTGCGCCAGGGCCGTTTCGCGACCGACTTTGGTCGCTTCGATTCGCAGCAGACCGCGACCATTCAGGGTCGCCCCGAAAACGCCGTCGCCCGCCTCCTTGTCCACCGGCATGCTCTCGCCGGTAAACATGCTCTCGTCGACGCTGGACTCTCCCGAAACGACGAAACCGTCGACCGGAATTCTCTCGCCCGGGCGAACGATAATCATGTCCCCGACCAGAACCTCCTCGACCGGGAGGTCAATTTCCTGCCCGTCGCGCAGCACTCGCGCCGTCCGGCTCTGCAGACCGATCAACTCCTTGATTGCCGCGCTCGTACGGCCTTTGGCTCTCGCCTCCAGAAGTTTGCCCAGGACAACTAGCGTAATGATGACCGCCGAAGTCTCGAAATAGACATGTGCGCCAAGCAGGCCGCTGCCGACGGTAGTGGCAGCCAGCACCGCCAGGCTGAAGAGGTAGGCAACCGTCGTGCCCATCGCTACAAGAACGTCCATATTGGCGCTGCGATTGCGCAGGCTCTTGAACGCGCCCACATAGTAGTCCCAGCCGACGAAGAACTGCACCGGCGTGGCCAGCAGGAAGAGGAGCCAGTTGACCCAGGCGCCTTGCATCCATGCGCCGAAGAGTCCGAAGTCCCGCCCCATGCTGATTATTAGCAGCGGAAGCGAAAAAATGACGCCCACAAGCAAGCGAACGAACTCATGCTGAATAGCCGCCGCGCGCGCCGCCGCCTCAGCATCTTCTTCGGCCTCATCGAAGACCTGATGCGTTGATTGCACGGGAACGGGACCGCCCCCGTTTGAGGCGACTTGGGCAGCGGCGGGCGCACCGGCAGCGCCAGTCGCACCGACCACGGGCGGCGCTTCGGTCGAAGGCGAAGCCACCGCAATTGTATCGTATCCCGCCTTGCGAATGGCCTCCACGATCGGAGCGCGTGACCCCAACCCGCTCACATACTCGACATTTGCCTGCTCCGCCGCAAAGTTAACGCTGGCATAGACCACACCGTCAACCTCTCCGACAGCCTTCTCAATGGCATTGGCACAGGCGACGCACGACATTCCGATGACTGGCAGCGATAGAGTCAGCGTGGGGATCTTGTAACCGGCGCGTTCGACCTGCTGGCGCACTTCCGCCAGCACTTCATTCGCCGGCTGTTGACCGGCGTTGACGGTCAAAGTCAGCCGCTCGCTGGCAAAGTTGACCTCAGCCTCTTCCACCGCCCCAGTCTTCTTGCTGCCGGCTTCCACCGAAGCCGCGCAACCGAGACAGGTCATTCCGATTACGGGGACTGTCAATTGCTTTGTTTCGTTCATCTGGCGGTTGGCACTTTCAATTATGAAAGTAACTTCATGAAATCATTGCCGAAGATTCGTCCACCCGATCTGACTCCTACAGTAACACAGAGGGGCCGATTCACGGAAACCTGACGCCAGGATATCCACACCGTTGGAAGGGCAACCCGTTAAATCTGACACGCGGAAGAGGTCCCACCCGCACCCCAGAAACTCCACTTGAATGGCGAGGCCGTCTGTGCTAGATTTTCCCTGGGTCAGTCGAAACGGAAGTCAGTGTGCCGGCGATACCAGGTTTCCAAGATGTCCACGGAATCCGTTCAGAGTCGACGCAGTTCACCGTTTGTCAGGGGACATGGAGGTTTAGAATGACAGCCGAGTTAACAGGCTACACCGACAAATTGAGCGTCGCTCCAGGCGAAGAGATTTGTTGCATGGTGAGTACGGACCTGCCGAGCTACAACTCGACCCTGGTTCGCCTGATTCACGGCGATCAGAACCCGGCCGGGCCCGGCTTCAAGGAAGAACTTGTGAAGACGGCAATCGACGGCTCCAGGCCAGGCCGGCGTCAGATCGCCCGCGCCGGTTCATTTGTCGTTGTATCCGATTGCGCATTGCTGGATGAGTTAACCAGTTTTACGCTCCAGGCCTGGATCTGGCCGACCACGCCTCACATTGGAGAGGCGCAGGGGGTCCTGAGTAAGTGGTCCTCCGACGGTTGCGGTATAAGCCTGGCAATTGGGGAGGCAGGGGCACTTGAGCTCTGGTTGGGCGATAGCGGCGCCAGCTCCAGGTTCACGACAGACCGTACGCTGAGGGCACGCGAGTGGTATTTCGCCGCCGCCTCTTTCGATAGCCAGACCGGAAGGCTGGTTCTGGTCCAGTGGCAGATCTCCGACTGGCCCTCCGACAGTTCTTCGATCACTCTCGAAAAGACCGTGCAGGGCCGCGTCCGCTGCCGCAATAGCCAGCCTTTGCTCATTGCCGCGTCAAGCCTTGAGAGGGATCCGGCAAACAACAGGGCGGCACTCGGGCTCTTTAACGGCAAGATCGACAGCCCCCGCATTTTCAGCCGTGCGTTGACTGTCGGCGAGATCGAGCTGCTGAGACGGGAGATTGCGCCAGAAGAGGTGGCAGGGGTCGACCTTGCCGCGTGCTGGGACTTTTCACGCGATCAGTCTTCGGCGCGTGTAGTGGACACCGGTCCTCACCGGATGCATGGCGCCGCCGTAAACTTGCCCACCCGCGCCGTGACCGGCCGCAACTGGACATCGACCGAGGCCGACTTCAAGCAGGCTACCGATGAGTACGGCGCCATTCACTTTCATCAGGATGATCTCGAGGACGCAGGGTGGCAGCCCGACTTCGAGTTTACAGTGCCGGAGGGTCTGCGCAGCGGAATCTATGCAGCGCGCCTGGATGGAGATGGGCGGGAAGACCACGTCCCGTTCATCATTCGGCCTCCACGCGGCGACGCAGGGGGGCCAATCCTGTTCCTTGTCCCCACGTTCACTTATCTGGCCTACGCGAATGACCGGATGGAGGCGGGCCAGACCTTTTTCGCCTCCCAGCCGGAAGGGAGGTTCACCCAGGACCCACTCGATCATTACCTTGCACAGCGGCCCGAATTCGCAGTGTCTCTTTACGACAATCACTCAGACGGCAGCGGCTGCTGCTACTCATCCAGTTTGCGCCCCCTCGTGAACATGCGACCCAAGTACCGCCACATCTTAACCAAGGGCGGGCGAAACCTGGGAGCCGATCTCTACGTGGTCGACTGGCTAGAGCAGAAGGGATACGACTATGACGTAGCCGCCGACGGGGACTTGCACGAGGACGGGCTGGACCTTCTGGCCGACTACAAAGTGCTGGTCACAGGTACGCACCCGGAATACTGGACAGCACAGATGCTGGCTGCGCTGGAAGAGTTTCTTGGCCGGGGCGGGCGGCTCGCCTACCTGGGGGGAAATGGATTCTACTGGGTAACAAGCGTCGACCCGGCGCGGCCCCATATAATAGAGTCCCGCCGCGGCATGGCCGGTACGCGCGCCTGGAACTCCGCGCCCGGGGAATGCCATCACAGCACGACCGGTGAGATGGGCGGACTGTGGCGACATCGCGGCAAGGCTCCCAACAAGCTGACAGGCATTGGCTTCACGGCCCAGGGCTGGAGCGATCCGGCCCCCGGCTACACACGGCAGCCCGGCAGTTTCGACCGGCGGGCGGCATTCATTTTTGAGGGAATCTCGGCAGACGAAACCATCGGCGACTTTGGTTTGATCTATGGCGGCGCCGCCGGAGATGAGCTGGATCGCATCGACTACGGCCTGGGTACGCCTCACCACACTGTTCTGCTGGCCTCCTCCAGGGGCCATGGGCCGTCGATCAGTCCGGTCATCGAGGACTACCTCCAGACGGACAGCAGTCTGATAGGAAGAGAGTGGCCGAATGTGCGCGCTGACATGGTCTACTTTGAAACGCCGAATAACGGCGCGGTCTTCTCGGTGGGATCGATATGCTGGTGCGCGAGTCTGTCGCACAACGGGTATGACAACAACGTTTCGCGCATCACTCAGAATGTGCTGGACGCTTTTTCGGAATCAGAGGAGCTTCCTCCAATCCCCCAGCAGTGAATTGTTCTTCCTCCAGCCAAGTCTGGCATTAGTATCGGCGGGATCATTCTCTCCTGAGTCGTCTCTCTGCGGGAAAGTCCGATTGGGCCGCGAAGTCGGACCGGAGCACTAAGCTGCCCACCGGCGGCGCCCGCTCCAGGTCGTCGAAATGTGTTTGCCCATCCCGATCCGCCGTAGTAGAATTCGTACTCGCATTCCAGCGATAGATGCGACACACTTTGGCCGGCTGCATTCGTCCTATCGGGACGGTGTTTACGGCCGTGCTGAATTCCTCCAATAGACCCGACACCTGGCAGTACGAATTGAAAAAGGAATAGCGCTCGCTCGACCCTCAGGACCGGTCCGGAGATTCCCTTGAAGCCTGATAATCCCTTTCGGCAACTGGAGTTCCAAATCCAAGGAGGCAGATCGATGGGAGCTTATGGGCCTGGAATGAGTTTTTCACTCCACTGATCTATCTCGACTCGCCAAAACTGTTCCCGATCACCCTGGGTCTGCACCGCTTCATTGGCCGCGCCCAGATCGATATCCAGTTCCTGATGGCCATGACGATCGTTTCCACTTTGATTCCAATCGGGATATTCTTCCTTACGCAGCGCTATTTCATTCAAGGTATTGTCATTACGGGAATCAAGGGCTGAGAACGGCGCGAGAGGGGACGCAGGCCGGCATTTGGTTCTCACCGCTAGGCAGCACACCTGAGTTTTGCCGAACCGCTGACCCGTTTGCCGCACTTGGCAGGCATCCAGAATGCAGACATCCAGAATAAGGAGAACCTTTAGATGCAGTCGACAGAAACAGCCGAACAGGAGAGCGGATTCAATGTCCTGACCCAAGCGCAGGTTGCCAGTTTCTGGGAAAACGGCTTCCTGGTCGTAGGCAAAGTACTCGAAGACGATCTCATCGAGGAAATGCGGGGCGAGTATGACGAAGAGTTCGCTCTCGGGCGCAGCGGAGACCGGCCGGTGCGGAACCTGGCCGTCTTCGAAGATGATCATGATCACGATGAAGAAGGGGAGCAGGAGATGCTCCAATTCATGCAGATTTCCGAGCACAACGTCCAGTTCCACAAGCTCATCTACCATCAGGGCATTCTGGACATCATCGAAGACGTAATCGGACCAAACATCCAGCTGTTCCACAACCAGGGCCTGTACAAACCGCCGCACCACGGGGGACCGATCTTCTGGCACCAGGACAACGCCTATTGGAGGTGCCTGCCTCCGAACCTGGTCAGCTGCTGGCTCACTCTCGACGACGTGGAATTGGACAACGGCGCCATGCAGTTCATTCCCGGCTCGCATCTGCGTCCCATGATGCACGACCAGGCTCAAGGCAGCGACGTCCTGCTGGACATGGGCAAACTGGTCGACGACAACGAGGCAGTCGTGGGCGACCTGCCGGCCGGCGGCATAACGCTCCACCACTGCCAGACCCTGCACCGCACTGCGCCGAACACGACCGATCGCCAGCGCCGGGCCCTGGCCATCCATTTCATGACGCCGGGGACAAAGTCGGCGCGCACAGGCGAGACGATTCCAGTCAACTTCAGCCATCCCATGCTGCGTATGCGGTTCTGACGCGACGACGGACTGCAATTCGGATCCCGGCAGACAGCATGACATGGACCGGAAGCAGACGCGACTCATGACGATAGAAAACCGCCGCGGGAATGTGAGCCAGTGAGCGCAGCCGGCTCTTTTCTTGCGGTGGGCAACTGCACACTGGACGACGTGGTCACCCCCGACGGGCAGATCTCGCCGCGTCAGCTTGGCGGCAACGCGGTCTATGCGGCCGCCGGGATGCGCCTGTGGGGCGTCCACGTCAGCCTGGTCAGCGTGGTCGGTTCCGACTATCCCACAACGTGGCTGGACCAGCTGGCCGGCGCAGGCATCGACGTGTCGGGCATAACCGAAATTCCAGATCCACACCTGCTGCGCTCGCGCGCATTCTATTTTGCCGACGGCAGCCGCACCGATCGCATCGAAGAGGCACGCGACCTCCTGCCTGCCCATGCCGGCGAAATCATCGACCTCGAAAGCGAGTACACCGACACGGGCAGCCCGCTCCACCGCCGCATCTGGCCCAGTTTCTGCCCTGACCTCACGCAATTTGCCGACATAGCCGGCAGATCATCACACGTCCATCTGGCCCCGGGACCGCTACCCTGCAGCCGCGCCAACGCCAGCTTTCTCAAGGAGCTGCGAGGGGACCAGGTCGTCATCAGCTTCGACTGGCCCTGGTGGGACTGGGACAAGGAGGGCGAGGTAGACTTCGCCCTTCTCAGGAACATCGACTACCTGTTGCCCAGCATTGAGGAACTGACTATCCATGCCGACGCCGTTTTCTCTGCCGAAGAGGACGGCGGGGGGGAAGGGGGACACGTTTTCGAGGCAGCGCGGCGCCTGCTGGCGTTGGGTCCGAACGGAGTCGGCGTCAAGATGGGCGCCCGCGGTTTGCGGCTGCTTCTGCGAGGGGAGGCGGACTGGATTCAGATCCCGACGTACCCGACCGAGGCCGTCGATCCTACCGGGGCCGGCGACGCTTTCTGCGGCGGCTTTCTGGTCGGGATGGCCCAGACCCAAGACCCCGGTCAGGCCGCCCTTTACGGGGCCGTCTCGGCATCTTTCATTATTGAGGATTTCGGCGTCCTTCACGCCCTTAATGTTGGCGCGGACCAGGCACATTCGAGGTTGCAGCTTCTGCGGGGGCGCCGCGGACGCCAGGATTTGGACGCTTGACATCGAAATGTCGATTTGATAACTTTGGCGCAGCATAAGGGACGGGACGGTTGTCCGAATCCACACACTGTGTCCGAATCCACCACTCTGACCGAATCCACACACATTGAGGAGAAAGCAATGAAGTCAATGAAGCATGTGACGAAGCTGGCACTTTGTCTTGTTCTACTGGCGTCGCTTTTGATCGCCTGTGTTCCCGCGCCTGCGGCTTCGACCGAGTCCGCCCCGGCCGACGACTCGATGACAGCTGAATCGGGGGAGGCTGAAGGGCCGAGAATGGGCGGCGTCGTGGCCGGCTTTGTCTCATCCGATCCGAAGAGCTTTGATCCTGCCGCCATCGCCGGTTGGGACCAAGGGGTTATCGCTCCCAATCTGCTTGAAGGTCTCTTCCGCCTCTCGCCGGATGGCCGCGAGATCGAACCGGCCATCGCCGAGAGCTTTGAAGTGTCTGAGGACGGCAAGACCTGGACATTCAACCTGCGCGCGGGCGCGAAGTTCCACAACGGCCGCGAAATCACGGCGGACGACTTCAAGTACAGCTTTGAACGCGTTCTGAATCCGGAAACCAGGAGCCCCAAGGCCTGGATGCTCTCGATCATCGTCGGCGCAGAGGCGTTTCAGGACGGTTCCGCCGACGAAGTCAGCGGCATCAGAGTGGTTGACGCCGGGACGCTGGAAATCGAGCTGGCCGAACCGCTGGCTCCGTTCAAGGCAATGCTGGCCAGCATCAACCTGGCCGTCGTTCCGCAGGAAGAGGTCGAAAAGTGGGGTGAAGACTTCGGCCAGAATGTCGTCGCCGCCGGCCCGTTCTCTTTGGGCGAGTGGAATCTCAACCAGGATGTAACACTCAACGCCTTTGAAGAGTACTGGAACGGACGCCCCTACCTGGATGCGGTCATGTTCCGCTTCATTGGCGACGAAAACACGCGCATCGTAGAACTGGACGCCGGGCGACTGGACATGGCCTGGGTTCCACCGGCGCATTGGGATAGGTTCAGCACCGACCCGGTCTACAAGGAAAAGCTGGGCTGGGCAGAGACTTTCCACACTGACTTCATAGCCGTCAACCTTGACAACGAACCGTTCGGAACCAATCCCAAATTGCGGCAGGCCGTCCGCTACGCTCTCGACCTGGATGCCATCATCGCCAGCCTGCAAGGACGCGCGAACGTCGCCCAGGGCCTGCTTCCTCCCGGGCTGCTTGGATACGATGAGGCCGCGGTCCTGAACTACCCAACCAACCTCGATGCGGCAAAGGCGCTAATGGCCGAGGCCGGATTTGCAGACGGTGTACCCGGGACATTCGACGTCATTCTGCCGCCCTGGGGCAACCTGATCAAGCTGCTGGAAATCTACCAGGCCAACCTGAAAGAGATCGGCATCAACATCGAGATTAAACCGACGGAGTTCGGGCCCTACATGGAAGCGCTGGAGTCGGGCAGCTACGACCTCGCCTGGATGTACCGGGTGACCGACTACGCCGACCCTGACGGCTTCTACTTTCCGCTCATGCACTCCGACAATCTCGGCGGCGGCGGAAACTACGCGCGCTACGAAAACGCCGACGTGGACGCCAATATCGCCACCGCCCGCGCCACTATCGACGACGCCGAACGCGCCCGTCTCTACCAGGAGGTGGACGCCCAGTTCGCCGAAGACCTGCCTTACATTCCGCTGACCCACAATATCTATGTCGACGTATCGACGCCTCGCGTGCAGAACTATGTTCCGTCGCCGATGGATACGCACATGTTTCACCGGGTCTGGGTAACCGAGTAGGCGGGCAAGCAGACAACCGGCGCCACGCGTCCGGCGTCCCTTCTCATTGCAGAGTTCGCCAGGCGCAGCTCAAATGAATGGTCTTGAGCGAGACGCCAGAACAGCAAACCAGTGCGCCGCACGCGTATCGGAACCAGGTACGCGTGCGGCGCACCGGGTCACAAGGAGGCAGGAATGGACGGGAATACGGGGACACTGGAGAGCTACGTCCGCGAAGGAGGGCGCAAAGCCTTTGAATTGGGAAACCGAGGGCCGATCCGGTTCAACGACGACGGCACGCTCGACCAGGAGATCCTGGACGCTTACTGGCGCTGCGGTTTCTACGTTCTGGAGGGCGCGCTGAGCGCAGAGGAGCTCGAAGACCTGCGCGCGGACATGGAGCAGGCCTTCGAGCGGGCGCCGTACACGAAGGACGCCGTGGTAGACGCGCAGGGCCGCCCTGCACTTGGCAGCGACCTGGCCCGGCCTACGTTCCGCTTCGCCAAGCCGCTGAGCGATCCCTACGGCGGCACGGACCTGGTCAGCGGACGCCACCCAGCCAAGATGAGCGAGCCGGCGCCGCCTGCCGATGCCCCCGACTATGTCATAAACAGTATCGGCAGCCCCCTCCAGATCATGGATTCTTGCCTCAGGCTCTACGGTCATCCGCAACTGCTGGCGATCGCAGCAAGCATCAACGGCCCGGACTTTACGCCATTCACCGAATCGGTCATCGTGAAGCGCGCCGGTCTTGGCCCGTCGGTCGCCTGGCACCACGACGGAACCACCCATTGGGACAGCCCCGACCTGGACGAGGGCTCACACGGTTTCAACTTTATGGCGCAGCTGTACGGGAGTACTGCCGAGAACGGCGTCTGGCTGCTTCCCGGCTCGCACAAAGAGGGCAAATCCGACATCAAGGGATTGGTAGAAGAGAACGGCTCGGACCGGCTACCCGGAGCGGTGCCGATGGTCTGCGAGCCGGGCGACGTCGTCATGTCCAACCGGCAGGCCCTGCACGCCTCTTTCGCCAATACGTCGCCGGACAGGAGAATCACGATCAATTTCGGCTTTCACCGCCGCAGTTGCGTCCTCAATGTTCGAACAGTTCACGGAGGCCAGGAGGTCGTCTACGACGAGGAACGGGTCCGCGAACGCTCACGGGTGATCGCGCTCGCAATCGACGCACGCCACCAGCGCTTTCCTCACGAAGATCGCTACGTTTACCAGCCCCTGGCCGGCGAGGAAGAGGCCAACCGCTGGAGCGAGGGGACACGGGCAAGCATTCTCAGGAATTACAATTTGAAAGACCTCGGCCTCTGAAAAGACGTCCGCCGCTGTTTTCGGAACACCGGTAATCGCGTACCTGTTTCCCGGGTCCGCGCCAGGCGTGCGAGAAACCTTCACTAAGGCCGCCGCTGCCCCCCATGCTCGGTTATACGGTTCGACGCCTCCTACAGTTCATCCCCATTCTCATCGGGCTGGTCACCGTTCTGTTTGCCCTGCTGAACATTCTGCCGGGAGACCCCGCCCGCATGATGGCCGGCCCTTTCGCCAACCCCGACGTGGTTGAAACGATCCGGGAGGAGATGGGATTCGACCGCCCCCTCTGGGTCCAGTACCTGGACAATCTGTGGGACCTGGCGAGAGGCGAGTTCGGACGATCCTACCAGTCGCGCCGCCCGATCCTCGGAGATCTCCTGGAAGTTTTTCCCAAGACGGTGCAGCTGGCGCTGGCCGCCGAAGTTACGAGCGCGCTCCTGGGCATCTGGCTGGGTATCGTCGCGGCCACGCACCGCAACGGCTGGGCCGACCGTCTGATCATGACGATAGCGGCATTGAATCTTTCCTTTCCGCTCTTCTGGCTGGCCCTGATGCTGCAGATCGTTTTCGCGGTTTTTCTGCGGCTCCTACCTCCCTCCGGATACGGCTCCGGCTTCGACCAGTTTGTCGTGCTGCCCGCCGTTACCCTGGCATTGCCTTCGCTGGGTCTCCTGGCCAGAATCACGCGCGCCGCCCTGATCGAGGTCCTGGGGGAGGACTACATTCGCACGGCACGCGCCAAGGGGTTGAGGGGCGTACTGGTCATCCGGCGGCATGTTCTCCCCAATGCGCTGATTCCAATCGTAACCACCATCGGCACCGACTTCGTACGTTTGCTTGGGGGCATCCCGATAATCGAGGTCGTTTTCGCGTGGCCCGGCATTGGCAAGTACGCCTATGACGCCCTGGTTTTTCGCGATCTTCCGGCCCTGCAGGCCTCCGTGATCGTACTGGCCGTCTCCGTATCCCTGGTCAACCTGGCAGTGGACCTCCTGTATGCGTTTATCAATCCGCGAATCCGCTACGTTTGACTGGCGGCGCTTGCTGCAGGCCCGTCTGCCGCTGGTCGGCGCAGGGGTCATTCTCGTCTTCGTGCTGCTGGCAGCCCTGGCGCCCTTTATCGTCAGCGACCCCACGCAAATCGAGATGCGGCGCGAGCGGGACGGCGAGACGATCACGCCGCCTTTTGCTCCTAACGCCCGCAACCTGTTCGGCACCGACCAGCTGGGGAGGGACATCTTTGCCCGGGTTGTCTTCGGCCTGCGCACCTCTCTGATAGTCGGCCTCCTGGTACGGGGCCTGTCAATGGCGGCGGGCACCTTGCTCGGGCTGATTTCAGGCTATTTCCCGACGATCGTTGACAGTATCATCATGCGCATCACCGACATCATGCTCGCCTTCCCCGTCATTCTGCTGGCGATGACAGTGACGGCCGTGCTCGGGCCCGGACTGCTGACGGTGTGCCTGGCGCTGGCGCTGGTGGCCTGGCCGGACGTGGCGCGCCTGGTGCGGGGACAGGTCCTGGCCATCAGAGAGCAGACATACGTGGAGGCGGCGCGCAGCATAGGCGCGGGCAACTGGCGCATTCTGCTGCGACACGTCCTTCCCAACTGCATGGGGCCGATCATCGTCGCTTTTTCGATGGGCATACCGGGCGCCATCATGTACGAAGCAGGGCTGAGCTTCTTTGGCTTCGGCATTCAGCCGCCGACCCCGAGCCTGGGCTCAATCATCAGCGACGGACGCGGTTACATCACTGTCGCCCCCTGGTACCCCGGATTTCCCGGTCTCGTGTTGACCCTGCTTGTCCTGAGCGTCAACCTGGTCGGTGACGGCCTGATCGACGCGATGAACCCGCGCGCGGCCAGAGGGCGCCGCAACGGCCATTCAGCCAGTTGATTTGTGCGCCCGCGCTACGGTCTGTTAAACTCGACAGAGCCTGAACGACAGGCGCAGGCGTTCACACTCAAGCGTTCAGGCCGCCTCCCACAACAGGCTCGTCAGGAGATTCTCAGTTGGCGAATGAAGGTCAGCCGGTCACAGTGCAAAGAGTCGAGCCCTCCTTAAATCCCGTCCAGGACGAAGATCTCGACCAGTACGGCGAAGAGCTCTCAGGCCTCACGATAGTCGACGTTGACGTGCATGTCGATGACACGCTCATGTTCATGCTCGACTATATGGAGGGCCACTTCCGCAAGCGAATGGAGACAGTGCTTCAGGCCGACTTCAAGGGAGAGCCGGGCAACTCGCTGCGCAACATGATAGCCCACATCGCCTGGCTCGGCTCCTCCTACGACAAGCCGCCGCGCGCCAAGCTGGCCACCAAGGAGGACCTTCTCGCGAGAATGGAGAAGGGGATCATCGACTACAGCATTCTCTTTCCCAGCGAACTCCTTCCCATCGGCTATCTGCCCGAACCGGAATGGGCGGCCGCCCTGGCCACAGCCTATAACCAGTACATGGTTGACGCCTACAAGAATCTGGAGGGCGTCAAGATAGCCATCGTCGTGGCGCCGCAGCAGCCGGCACGGGCGGCGCTGGAGATCGACCGCCATGCAGGCCACCCCGACGTCGTCAGCGTCTGCATTCCCGACGCGGGCGTCAACCCGCCAATCGGCGACGAGAAGTACTGGCCGATCTTCGAGGCCGCGGCCAGGCACGACCTTCCCATCAGCTTCCATGGCATAGAGGCCCTGATCCACGACAACTATCCTCTGCGTGTGGCCCACTTTCATACGCTCATGCAGGTCAACAGCATGGGCTTCCCGTTCACGTCAATGCTACAGATTATGTCCGTCGTATGCGCCGGCATCCCCGTCCGCTTCCCCAACCTGAAATTCGCGATTCTGGAGGCCGGACTCACGTGGATGCCTTTCATCATGTACCGGCTTGACGCCGCATACCTGCGCTACCGCACCGAGTTGCCGGCGCTGGAGAAGAAGCCAAGCGAGTACATCCGGGACTGGTACATCGGCACACACGAGCTGGAGGCTCTGCCACGCCGCGGCGACCTGGCCAAGCTGATCGATCTGTACCAGGGCCGGGACACGACGATGTGGGCCTCCGACTGGCCGCACCTGGAAAGGGACCTGATCGCGGGTTTTATGCGCTATGAGATGGACGATGCGCTTCGGCGCAAGATTCTTGGCGAGAACGCGCTGCGCTTCTTTGGGCTGACGGCTCGAAAATGAGTTCAGAAAAGCCACGCTCCGGCAGCAGGCGTCCGCGACGCAAGATCCCCGTTGCCAGGCTCAGCGACTTTCCTGCCGGCACGCGCATGGAGGTCAGCGTTGGCAGCGTACAGATCGCGGTGTTCAACGTCGAAGGAGATTTTTTCGCACTTTTTGGCCGCTGCCCGCATCAGTCCGCCCCGCTGAGCAGGGGCCGGCTGCAGGGCACGGTGATCTGTAACGCGGATACGTGCTGGGAGACCGAGTGGGCCCACGAAGGCGAAGTTCTGGTCTGCCCGGGGCATGGGATGGAGTACGACATTCGCAGCGGGAAGGCCTTTGGCTACGACCTCAGACTACGCACCTACGAGGTTTCGGTCGAAGACGGCCAGGTATTCATTGTCATGTAGAGCGGCCTCGCAGCACGCGTAGCAGACTACCACCGGCGACCAGCCACCAGCGACCCCACTTCACTTGGCAAGAGGCAGAAATGGAAAGAGATGAGACAGTCGCCCGCCCTATCCGGCAGGCCGAATTCGGCGAACCGATACCGGTCACCATCGAAGACATGCTGAATGAAATCAGCAACCAAGGCCCGGCCATCCCCGCGGTGATCAGTTCGGTCCAGCCGCAGCTGGAAGCCATGGACCCCTCCCTGCTCGCGGAGAGTTCCCACATTTACATCACCGGATGCGGCGACTCCTACTTTGCGGGCCTGGCCGCCCGCTACGCTTTCGCCCGTTATGCCGGCGTTCCCACCGAAGCGCTCGAAGCCCTCGAGTTCGGACGCTATGCCGCCGAGTTTGTACCCCCCGGCTCCCTGGTATTCGGGATATCGAATTCCGGCAAGGCGACCCGCTCGGTCGAAGCGCTCGTCAATGCGCGGCTGGGCGGCGCGCGCACGGTCGCGATTACGGGCAATTCGGAGGGCTGGCTGGCCCAAGAGGCCGAAACGATCCTCGATCAGAGCGTCCGGGTCGCAGGAGAGCTGATTGGAATGCCCAGCAACCTGGCGACCAGCGAAGAGGACGACGAACCGCGGCGGGGCTCGTTCGGCCTGGTCAACTACCTGGCCAGCCTGACCACCCTATATCTGATCGCATTCCAGACCGGGGTCGTGCGGGGCCGCATTACAGAGGGTGAGGCGGACGCGCTGCGGGCGGAGTTAGGGTCCACAGCCGGGCTGATCGCCGAGACTGTGCGCATCTGCACGCCGGCGGCGGCAGCCTATGCCGAGCAGGTCAAGGCCATCGAGAGCTACACGTTTCTCGGCTCCGGCCCCAGCATTGCCACCAGCCTGTTCTACGCAGCCAAGACCTATGAACTTCCGCGCGTATACGGCGTCTCCCAGGAGCTGGAAGAGTGGGCGCACGAGCAGTTCTTCCTCACCGGGCCGGGTACGCAGGTCCTGTTCATAGCGCCCCAGGGCCGCAGCGTCAGCCGGGTCCGGGAGCTGCTGCACACGACCAGGACGATGGGAGGTTGCGGCGTGGTGGTCTGCGACGAAAGCAACCGGGATCTTGCTGAGGCAGCCGACGTTACATTGCCGGTCGCCGGGTCGGTATCGGAGGCGCTGTCTCCGCTGGTCTACTGCGTTCCCGGCCAGCTTTTCGCCACCTATCTGGCCAAGTCACGCGGCCGGCTGGCGTTCGAGTTCGACTCCCCGCTCCAGTATGAGATGAACATGCGCACCATTCAGGAAAGCCAGCTGATCGAGTTTCACCCTGCTCGACGGTGAGCTCTGCCGGCGATGAATTCTGCCCGAAAGTGAGTTCCTGCGGCCTGGGCGAGAAAGGCGGCCGGGTTGCCGGCTGCGGCGTTTATTGCTGAGAAGCGCGTTGCGGAACCGGCGCCAGCTTCATTCCTCAACCGGCTGAAACGGTACCTTTTCGACAGGAGTGAGCTCGTACTTCTGCCAGTGATACTGGAATTCAGTCGACTTCCACCCTTTGTAGACCTCTTCCCACGAGAGCCGGCCCTGGTGCGGGGTCAGGACCTTGTCCATGACCGGGTCCGACGCCCTCTGGTAGCGGTAGTCAACCGACAGCCGGATTCGATTCCCGGACAGGTTTGGCAGACCTTTATGCACGGTGTGGCTGTGGAAGAAGAGGATGTCCCCGTTCTCGAACGGGCTTGAGACCCACTCCCCGCCGATCTTCTCAAAATGCGCCCTCAGTCCTCCGGCACCGAGAGACCGCGAGACCGGCAGGATGCCATGCTTGTGCGAACCGGACAGCACGCTCAAGCCACCCATGGAGTGGGGGCAGTCGCCCAGGGGCAGCCAGGCGGTCCAAACGTCAGGCGTCCCCTGAATATGCACGAAATCCTGGTGCGCAGGGGTCGTCTGCTCCAGATTGGTCGGGAAGATGAAGCGGGCGATATTGCTGGGCTGCAGGAGTATGTCGCTACCGAGAAGATGGCCGATGACGCTCTCGATGGCGCTGTCGTGCGCGAGGGTGTGAAAGGATTCGAGGCACTGGACCATGTCGTAGACCGGCGAAAACTCGGGTTCTCCCGATATATGGGGCGGGTGGCTGGTATCCGTGGCGTGGGGGTCGTCCCCGGCGTCGATCCATCCGACCTCGCGCAAGACAGAAACTATGTCCTTGCGGGCCTGAAGTATGGCCTCCTTATCAACGAAGTTCCGAATGAAGAGATAACCGTCACGGTCAGCCTGGCGGCGGAGGGCGGGTCCATCGTGCTTGAGGTCGCTGGCGTCGAAAAAGGCGTTCATTTTCCGTTCTTCCTTTGGGCTGCGCAGAAGCGCCGGAAGTGCAACGCTCCTGTCCAGAGACTTGGAGGGAGGGCTAGACGTGCGAATAGGGGTCGGAAGCGTCCCGCAGGCCGTCGCCGACGAAATTGAATGCGAGGATGCTGACCACGATGAAGACAGTCGGCAACAGAAGCCAGGGCGACAGGGCAAGAACGCGAATCGCCTGCGCATCCTTCAGCAGCACGCCCCAACTGATGGCGGGCGCCTGCAGGCCGAGACCGATAAAACTGAGGGCAGTCTCGCCCAGAATCATCTGCGGAATGGCAAGCGTCAGCCTGGCAATAATGTAACTCATAAAGGAGGGGAGGAGATAGCGAAAGATTATACGCAGGTTGCCGGCTCCGTCCAGTTCCGCCGCGCCGACGAAGTCCTCCTCACGGAGGGCGAAGAAACGTCCACGAACGACGCGCGCGATGCTTGTCCAGCCAACGATCGACAAGATCAAGACGATTGCGAAGTAGGTTCTAACCACCGGCCAGTCCGAGGGCAGCGCGATGCTGAGGGCCATCCACAGCGGCAAGGTCGGCAAGGCGCGTAACGATTCGATCACACGCTGGATTACCATATCCACTGTCCCGCCGAGGTAACCGGACAGGCCGCCAATCAGAATGCCCAGGAAAAAGCTCATGGCAACGCCCACCAGACCTATGGTGAGCGAGATGCGCGCGCCGTAAACGATGCGGGTAAAGAGATCGCGCCCCACGGTATCCTGTCCCAGAAGCGAAAGGCGTGCCTCCGGATCCTGCAGGCCAAACAGATGGATTTCGCTCTCGAACAGGCCCCACAGCTTGTAGGGGTCGCTGCGCACGAAGAGGCCCAGCGGCTGCATTACGGTCTCATCTTCGACGAAGATCGCAGCATAAGTTTCCGGGTCCAGGCTTTTCTTGAAGGGATGGATAAAGGGACGAAGGTGAAAGTTGCCTTCAGGGTCGATGAAGCGAACCGTGTGCGGGGGCGCCAGAGTCAGTTCTTCTCTGAAGATATAGGGGTCGTAGGGGGCCACGAACTCTGCGAAAACGGCAACAAAGTAGAACAACCCGAGTACAACCAGGGAAATGACCGCCAGCTTGTGCCGCAAGAAGCGCCAGCGGATCAACTGCCACTGTGAAGCGACCAGAATTCGCTGGTCGGTCCCGTCTCCTGCGACGACCCCGTCTATGGGCGCCGCGCCTGCTGCCTGCGTCATGCGCTTTCACCTTCCTCGCGCAGAATAGCGCCTGCGATTCCCGTTAGGTCCAGGCTGTCCGCGAAGTGGCAGGCAGCCTGGTGCGCCTGCCCCTCGTTTCCGCCGACTTCGATCAGTTCAGGTATTTCCTGCCTGCAGCGGTCCTCCGCATAACGGCAGCGGGGATGGAAGGCGCAGCCGCCAGGAAGGTTGCCGGGGTCGGCCACCTCGCCTGAGAGCACGATCCGCTCCCGGTGCTTTGTGTCGGGATCCGGATTGGGCGCCGCAGAGATCAACGCCTCGGTATACGGGTGCCTGGGATTGGTGTACAGGGCCTCGGTCTCGCCGATCTCGACGATTTTGCCGGCGTACATCACGGCAACCCGATCGGCCTCGTACTTGACGACGGCCAGATTGTGGGCAACGAAGAGGTAGGTGAGGCCGAGCTGGTTCTGGAGCTCCTTGAGCAGATTCAGAATCTGCGCCTGGACCGACACGTCCAAAGCCGACACCGCTTCATCTGCGATCACAACCTTGGGCGAAAGGGAGAGGGCGCGTGCAATCGCGATACGCTGGCGCTGGCCGCCGCTGAAGGCGTGCGGATACCTGTTCATTGTCGAAGGATCGAGGCGCACGAGACGCAGCAGCTCCGCCACCCGTTCCTGCAGATCGTCCTGACTCTTGACCATGCGATGAATAACCAGCGGCTCGCCGATAATCTGGAGCAGGGTCATGCGCGGGTTCAACGATGAATATGGATCCTGGTAGATCATGCGGATGTTGCGACGAGCTTCCTTGAGCTCGCCTTTCTCCATCTGCGTGAGATCCATCGGCTCCGCGTCTCCGATTCGGAAGAGGACACGGCCCGCGGTAGGTCGCTGGGCCTGGATGATGCAGTGGCTGGTGGTAGTCTTGCCGCAACCGCTCTCCCCGACCAGGGCCAGCGTCTCGCCCTCATTCAGGTCGAAGTTCAGATCATCAACCGCCTTGACAACGCCAACCTGACGGCGCAGAAAGCCCGCCTCTATCGGGAAGTGCTTTACGAGGTTGCGAACCGAGATGATGGCGCGCTCGTTCATGTTCATCGCGCGTGTGGTTGCCGTCACTCGAGCCCCTCCTTGCCGCCGTAGAGGAAGCAGCTCACTTCGTGACCTTTGGCAACTTCGGTAAGGGGGGGATCGAGTTTCTCACAGACGCCGGCGATAAAGTCAGGGCAGCGGGTATGAAACTTGCAGCCGGACGGCATGGCGTAGGGGTTGGGCACGACGCCCTCAATCGGTTCGATTTCCACTCTGCCCGGCTCCATCTTCGGGATCGATGCCAGCAGGCCGCGGGTGTAGGGATGCTGCGGCCGGTGGAAGACATCCTCCACCGTTCCGTGCTCCACCTCCTTGCCCAGGTACATGATCATGACCCGGTCAGTCAGCTCGGCAATCACGCCCAAATCGTGGGTGATCATTATGATCGCCATTCCCAGATCGGCCTGGATGTCCCGAAGCAGCTCCAGCATCTGGGCCTGAATCGTCACGTCAACCGCCGTAGTCGGCTCGTCGGCGATCAGCAGTTTGGGCCGGCAAGAGAGTGAAAGGGCCACCATCGCCCGCTGGCGCATACCGCCGCTCAGATTAAAGGTGTACTCGTCTATGTTGCGCGCCGGATTGGGCATGCCGACCCGCCGCAGCATTTCGACGGCCTGGTCGTGGGCCTCCTCCTTGCTGACTTCCTGGTGAATGCGGATGGTCTCGATGATCTGATCGCCGATGGTATGGACAGGGCTGAAGGCAGTCATCGGCTCCTGGAAGATCATGGCGATCTCTTTGCCCCGAATGTCGCGGAGTACGCGGCCATCGGCATCTTCGGTCGCCAGATCTATCGTGCGGTCATCGTTTTGGAAGAGGATTTCGCCTCCCACGATTTTGCCGTTCCTGGGAAGGATGCGGAGGATCGACTGGCTGGTAACGCTCTTTCCGCAACCGCTCTCGCCGGCGATTCCGAGAATCTCGCCCGGTCTGATATCGAAACTCACGCCGTCGACAGCCTTGACCACTCCTTCGCGCGAGAAGAAATGGGTCTGCAGATTGCGCACGGACAGCAGCGAGCCGTTCATAGCCGAGTCAGGGGGCGCCAGCTCATCCATTGCAGTTCCCCCACGCTGAATCCCGGTCATACGGCCCCCCGAATACGCGGATCGACGATGGCCAGCAGAATATCCGACAGAAGGGTGCCAATGAGCGTAAGGATTCCCAGGATCATGATAATACTCGTAGCCAGGAACATGTCCTGCTGCAGGAGCGAGTCCAGCAGAACGGGGGCAATCGTCGGCAGCCCCAAGACCAGGGAGACCAGGACTTCACCCTCAACCAGCACGGGCAAGAGCCAGCCAACGGTGCTGATCACAGGATTGATCGCGATGCGCAAGGGATACTTGTAGAGCAGCTTGGTCGGCTTGACGCCGCGCGCGCGGGCGACAGTGACATACTGCTTGGGGAGCTCGTCCAAAAGGTTTGCGCGCATCGTCCTGATCAGTTCTGCGGTCCCCGCGGTACCTACGATCAGTGCGGGCAACCAGATGTGGCCAACCAGATCCAGGAACTTGGCCAGGCCAAAGGGCGCATTCTGCATCTCCGGGGAGTAAAGACCTATGGCTACGTTGCCGGTCCACTTGAACAGCAGCCAGAGCCCCACCAGGGCCAGCAGGAAATTGGGCGTAGCCACGCCCAAGAACCCGACAACGGTAAAGGAGTAGTCTGCAAGCGAGTACTGTTTTGTAGCCGAAAGGATGCCAATGGGGATGCCGATCGCGAATACCAGGATCAAAGAGAGGAGCGAGATGGTAAAGCTGGAGGGCAGCCGCTGGGCAATGACGTCCACAACCGGCTCGCGGTAGATCATCGAGTAACCGAGATCGCCCTCAACGAAGCTTGAGACCCACCTGAAGTACTGTACATAGATTGGTTCACCAAGACCGTAGCGCGCCCTGAGCGAGTCGATCAACTCCGGTTCAATGATGTCGCCCTGGGCCTCCAAGCCGGCGATGTAGGAACTCACGAAGTCGCCGGGCGGCGCCTGAATGATGATGAAGCCAATGACACTGATCAGGATCGTCACAGGTATCATGACGATCAGTCTTCTCAAGATGAATAACAGCATCTGTCGTGACTCAGAGTCGGGAGGCCGCACATGCGGCCTCCCTTTGTTTCGGAAATCCTGACGGGCAGATTATTCGGAGCGGTAGGCCCAGGTTTCGGGAGCGGCGTAGTACCACTCGGGGGCCACCGGGTTGGGGATGTTGTACATGCGGTCCGAGAAGACCGCGTACCAGACCGCTTCGAGGTCTCCAGGCTGCTTGATCGAGCCGATGACCCACAGGTTGTCCTGGTGAATCTTGTACATTTCAGTTTCCAGGTCGAAGCGTTTCTGGGCGTCCGGTTCGGCGATGAACTCCTCGAAGATCTCGTAGAGCCGCTTGACGCCGTCCGGGGGTTCCTCGCCCTCAGCGCCACCGGACATGACATACTGCGCCCACGGCGGGTTCACGAGCCAGCTATTGCTGATAGGCATCGGTTCGCCGCGCATGGCGCCGATGATGGGGGCCTGGCCGGCCCAGTTGACGGGGCGTACCTGCAGCTCGTAGTCTCCCGCGAGCCGGCGCTCAGTATGCAGGCGTCCATCCAGGGGAACGATGGTCGTCTTGAGGCCGATGTCTTCCCAGCCCTGTGCGATCAGCTCGGCGATGGGAACCTGCTGCACCCAGCCGGTGTGGACCTGGGCGGAAAGCTCAAAGGGTCGACCATCGGGCAGCAGGCGCTGGCTCTGGTCATCGTTCCAGGTCAGGCCCAAGCCATCCAGGATCTCATTTGCGCGATCCGGATCGTGTTCGGTGTGCAGCTTGAAGCCGGGGTCGGCGCCGTTATAGACGGATGCGTCGGGCGGCGCAACCTGCGAAGGCTTGTAAAGGCCGTTGAAGACGACCTCGTTGATCCTGTCGCGGTCGTAACCGATCGACAGGGCAACGCGGAACTCCTTGTTGCGGAACAGCTCTCGCAGAACGTCGTCGTCAATCGACATGTTGAACGTTACCACGCCCAGCACGTCCGACCAGCCGAACTGAGGCAGCACCCTGTAGCCGCCGCTCTCTTCGTTCTGCTTGAGGACCGGGTAGTTGGTGAGGTAACCGAGCGTATACGGGTTCATGTAGTCGGTCTGGCCGGCGATAACGTCGAGCAGAATCGCTTCGCGGTCACCGAGGTTGGGCCTGTTGATGTGGTCTACATAGGGCAACTGGTTGCCGGCGGTGTCGATCTTCCAGTAGTACGGGTTCCTTTCCAGCTCCTGAACGGGAACACTGGCGCCGCGGGTAACGGCTTTCCAGGCGAAGATCGTGGGTTCGTCGGGATTGCCGTACCAGTCGTGCTCTGCCTGGAACAGCTCGACCCAGTTGGAGAAACCTCTCTCTTCGGCCAGCGCATTGACATCGTCCGGGTCGGTATAGTCGGGATGGAACTGTTTCAGATAGTGGGCGGGGGCATACGGCATGGGACGCCAGCGGTTGAGGCGTTCAAGCAACACACCGTAGGGCGCCTTGAATTGCATCACGATCGTGTTCTCGTCGACCTTGGTGACCGTACCCATTTCGCCGCCAACCTTCATGTTGTTGACGCCGTTGGGGTTCAGCTCTTCGTTCGCCGCGATCGCTTCGTACCAGAATACGAAGTCGTCGGCGCCGAAGGGATGGCCGTCAGACCACTTGATGCCGGGGCGGATGGTGAAGGTCGTCGAAAGACCGTCGGCGCTGGTCTCGGCGTTCATAAACACGTTGGGCAGGACGCCCTGCATGTTGGAGCCGTAGACGTGCGGGAACTCGCGCAGCAGGTCCTCGAGGAAGTCGAAGTTGCCCTCGTGGGTATTGCGCATGGTGCCGCCGTACTCGCCGATCTGGTCGGCCGGCTGCATCACCAGGGGCTCATCCGGCAGGCGCTCTTCAACCGGGGGCAGACTGCCGTCGGCAACCATAGCATCCAGTATAGGCGACTGCTGGAACGTGGTGATTTCGTTGCCCGTGGCCGCCTCATATTCGGCGATGGTGTTGTACTGGACAACCTGGCCGGTGAATTCGCCCATCATGCCCTCATCGGCCATGGAGTCGTCTTCGGACGCGGCCTCTTCTTCCATCGCCGGTTCTTCGGCCATCTCTGCCTCTTGCGGCTGACCGCCGCCGCAGCCTGCCAGAACAAGGCCAAGAATCAGGAATAAACTCGCGATCAGTCTGGTCTGCTTCACTGAATTTCCCTCCTATGGAGTTGTGGAAAAAAGATTGGAAGTGACAGCGGCGGATTGCAGCACGCCATGCGCACGGCACCGCCAACCAATGTCAGATGCAATGCGCCAATCTGAATTGGACTGCTATCTGGGGGAAGTGCGCCTAGTTTCGTTCAGAGGGGACTGATTGTCAAATCTGTCGACCTATTGCACTTGCTTAGGACGGCTAACGGCGCCGGGCTGTCTCTCCAGAAGGAAGTGTGCGTTTGCGGAGAGCGAGGGAAGGTAGGTCGGGTGGGATTCGAACCCACACGGGTGTCACCCCGGCGGATTTTAAGTCCGCTGCGTCTGCCATTCCGCCACCGACCCCCAGGTCAATTCTAGGGAATCCAATCGCCGGTGTCAACTGTTTGGGTCCAGGCGTTGAAGGCCGGACGGCGGGACGCAGGCAGGGGATTCCAGTTTACGGAGACTGTTACCGGTTCATATAGCGCTGGACATTCTCCAAGTGCTCCGAGTAGGTCTGCGCGAAGACGTGAGCGCCGCTGCCGTCAGCATCCGCAACGTAGTAGAGGTATCCATGCCGTTCAGGGTACAGCACGGCCCGAAAGGACTCCTCGCCAGGACTTGAAATCGGTCCGGGCGGCAACCCTTTATGCAGATATGTATTGTAGGGACTGTGGACGCCCTGGTATTCTTCCAGGAAGACGGGAGTCTTCCACCACTGACCACTTTGGGGCTGGTAGCCCATTGCATACTGAACGGTAGCGTCGATTTCAAGCAGCATGTCGCTGGTCAGCCGGTTGTAGAGGACACCCGCGATGGTTGGCCGTTCCTCTGGCACCACCGCCTCCCTTTCGACGATACTGGCCAGGATCAGGAGTTCGTAGAGGCCAAACGGGGCATCGCCATCGGCTTCGGCCTTCTGGTACAACGGCATGATGCGAACCGCAAAGGCATCCAACTGACGCGCTATCAGCTCGGCGGCTGACGGCTCCACAGCCGGCAGATCGTAGGTCGCGGGAAAAAGGAAGCCTTCAAGGGTGGCGCCCGGGGGCAGCGCTTCCAGAAAGGGCCAACGGTCTATTTTGACTTCACAGCAGGCGGGCGGATCGACGCCGGGCCCGGTGGCCGCATTGGAGGGGGCCAACTTGCTCAGCGCCTCGAGGTCGGGCGTCTGCGCCGTGCGCCGGTAGTCCTCCCCTGAAACGACGCCCTCCTGCTCGAGGGCGTCGGCGACCTGCTCGAAGCGCCAGCCCTCGCGAATCGTGACGGGGACGCCCGGGGCTTGCGCGGCCAGCAGGGCTTCAGCGATCTGCACCGGCGTCATGCCGGCACGCAGCAGGAACGTTCCCGCTTTCAACTCCTGTGCCCGGCCAATCGACCTCACGTAAGCTTCAAACAGTTCGGCGTCGAGGACCAGCCCGGCCGCCGCCAGATTCTCTGCAATCGCGCGTGCAGGCGTCCCAGCCACGATTTCAAATTCCTTGACGCTGTCATCATTGGATGCGGGGACGAACAGCATAGGCCGGTTCGCGTCCAGATGGTCGTACAGCCTCGCCTCGCGCGTGCAAGCGACCAGCAGGACGGCCAGAGAGAGAAGGAGGGCGCCGACTGCAAGTTTTCGCGACAAGCCGGCGCAGTCCAGTCCGGAGACAAGTGTCGGTCGATTCGTTTGCGGACTATTCATCGTAATCCCTCAGCGGTCGCTGCATGCGCCAGTCCCGTGAACAAGAGTATATCACCTCAAGAGATGAAGGTAACTACGATGCCTTGAATTGCAGAAGCCTCGAATTGCACCGCGGGCCCCGCTTCATTTGACGGTTCTATCGTGAAGACGGTGAACCGTTCTGACGGGTTTAGACACTTTATTGACACGTGTGGTCGGGGTCTTCCCCGTTCCGTCTAGCGGTTCAAGCAGAGAGAGAATCATTGGAATTTGGCAGATTTTGGCAGATTTTGGCAGGATAAAAAAAATTTTCGGGGGCAAAACCCCTTGATTTTCAGTGGATCAATCGAGAGTGCGGCGAAGGATTTTGACACTTTGTTGACACATTATGACAAGCTATGACGCAGGATGAGATATTATGATATATTCTGGAATTCACCTTACCTTTTGGGGGGGATCCTCCAGTTCCGGGATGCAGGCATTCCCGGCCGCGGTTCGCGCTGCGTTGACTGCGTCTGCTATAATTGCCTTTTGAGGAAAGGAAGAGTTCGTGCGCGTCTTGATCACCGGAATCTCCGGTTTTGTGGGTTCAGCCCTGGCGGGCTACCTATTGTCCGACAGTTTCAACCAGCCCGTGGAAATCCACGGCACTGTCCATCGCGCCGACGGTCGAATTCAGGAGATGCGTGACCGGCTGTGTCTGCATAAGGGGGACCTGCGCAATTCCTCATGGGCCGACCAGGTAGTCAGGAGCGTCAAGCCGCAGTATGTCTTTCATCTCGCCGCCTGGAGCGACGTCCGCGCCAGTTGGGACCAGCCGTGGGCAGCGTATGAACTGAACATCAGCTGCCAGCTGAACTTGCTGGAGGCGATGCGGCGCCACACTCCCGACGCCCGCGTACTCGTCGTCGCCTCTTCAGAGGTCTACGGCCTGATCAGGCCTGACGACCTACCGGTTGACGAAGAGACACCCTTGCGCCCCAACTCTCCCTACGGCATAAGCAAGGTCGCGCAGGACCTGATGGCGCAGCAGTACTGGTTCAACTATGGACTTGCCACGGTGCGCGTTCGAAGCTTCAACCATATCGGACCGGGACAGTCCGACAGTTTCGTCGCCAGCGCTTTTGCGCGACAGATCTCCGAAATAGAAGGAGGTCTGCTGGCGCCTGTCCTCAAAGTGGGGAACCTGGAAGCCGAACGCGACTACACCGACGTCCGAGACATGGTCCGCGCCTACTGGCTTGCCCTTCAACATGGAGAGGCCGGCGGCGTGTACAACGTCGGCGCCGGTTCAGCGGTCCCTGTCCAGGCGCTGCTGGATATTCTGCTCGGTCTGAGCAGCGTTCCGATCAGTGTGGAACAGGACCCGGAGCGGCTGCGGCCCAGCGACGCGCCGCGCATCGTTTGCAATCCGGAGAGATTCTACAGGACAACCAACTGGGTTCCCGCCATCTCCCTGCGCGAGAGCCTGACAGATGTCCTCCGTTACTGGCGGGGAAGAACCGGCGCCTTGTCCCCAGGTGGATGAGGGAGATGGCGGAGCGGCTGCCCACAGGAGCACAGTTCATGCCTACCGCATTGATAACAGGAGTAACCGGACAGGATGGAAGCTACCTGGCCGAGCTTCTTCTCAAGCAAGGATACAAGGTCATCGGGATGGTCCGCCGTACGAGCACCATCAACTTCGACCGCATCAGGCACATTCAGGACGAAATCGAGATCGTCCAGGGCGATTTGCTCGATCAGATGAGCCTGATCAGCATCCTGCAGGCGTACCGGCCGCAGGAAGTCTACAATCTTGCCGCCCAGAGTTTTGTCCCGACCAGCTTTACGCAGCCGGTCCTGACCGGTGAGTTCACCGCACTGGGCGTCACGCGCCTGCTTGACGCCATCCGCATCGTGGATCCCTCGATCCGCTTTTACCAGGCGAGCAGCAGCGAAATGTTCGGCAAAGTCCGCGAGGTCCCCCAGACCGAACGAACGCCTTTCTATCCCCGCAGCCCCTACGGCGCGGCGAAGGTCTACGGCCACTGGATTACGGTCAACTACCGGGAGAGCTACGACATTTACGCCTGTTCCGGCATTCTCTTCAACCACGAGAGCCCCCGGCGCGGCCTGGAGTTCGTGACCCATAAGATCACCAACGCCGCGGCGCGCATCAAGCTGGGTCTGGCCGATGAGCTGAGGTTGGGCAACCTGGATTCCCGCCGCGACTGGGGCTATGCGCGGGACTACGTGCGGGCAATGTGGCTCATGTTGCAGCAGGACAGTGCGGAGGACTATGTGGTAGCCACCGGCGAAACGCACAGTGTGCGCGAATTCCTCGAAGAGTCTTTCAGTCACGTCGACCTGGACTGGGAGGCTTACGTCGTCCAGGACGACAGCTTGTACCGACCCGCTGAAGTGGACCTTCTTGTCGGCGATGCATCCAAGGCCGGGCGCCAGCTCGGATGGGAGCCGACCGTCTCGTTTTCCGAGCTGGCCCGCCTCATGGTTGACGCAGATCTTGCGTACTGGGAGCGCCGGCAGAGGCGGGACGCCGCGTCTTCGGCTTGACCGTCTACAAGCTCGTCGCCTGTCGCGGGCTTCTGTCACTCCCTCAGAGTGCCCATAAACTAGAGTGCCCATAAACTACTGTCAACCATAGCGGATTTTGGCGATTGCGCGCCTGATCGTGGAAAATAGCGTTATGGCAGTTCGAGAGAATCGAAACAGCCAGTAATCAATCTCCTCGGGACCCTCTCAGGTTGCAGTACGTTCGCTATGGCTGAGAAACTTCGCATCTTCGTAAGCGCAACCAAAGATCTGGAACAGGAAAGGGCGCTTGTCGGGCGCACGCTGGCAGAGCTGCCGGTGCAGGTGGGCGCCGAAATCCGCCGAACGCCGGCCGAAGGGGTCGACTACGACACCCTGTTTGAACTGATCAGCAACGTGGACAGGATCTACTTTCTGCTTGGAAGGGATATCACAGCGCCTTTCGGCGCCGAATGGCAACTGGCCATCCGCCTTGAAAGGACCATTATTCCCTACAAACTGGACGGAATGCGGACGCAGGCGGGAAGGGAGTTCCTGCGCATTGCCCACGCGCCGTGGAAGCCCTTTCAGAACAGCCGCCAGCTGGGCCAGCAGATTGGCCTGGACCTTATCGACACACTTCTCCATCCCGAAAATCGTTACGGATTGCAGTTGATGGAAGTTGAAGGGTTGCAGCAGAGCAGACAGAAACTGCGGAGGGGGCTCGAAAGCTCGGTCTCCCAGTCCCAGTCGGGCGTGAGAGGCGTTGGCGTTCCCGGTGGGGCCGAAGGCGGCGGCGTTATACTCGATCCCGCCGAGGCCCAGTCTCTGATCGCCGAAGATCTCGACGAACTCTGACCCTGCCCGCTATCGTTAGATCTCCATCAGATCTCCACGAGAGAGTTTGATCTCCACAAGATTCAACGCTCAGGTCCTGGCAGCACTCATCGGGAAGTCACCATCTTCGACGCGTTAGGCGCCGCAATGTCATCACAGCTAACCGTAGCGCCCCAGATAGACCAGTCGGAAATCCTGGCCCTTGCAAGCAAGTACGGGCAACCTCTTTGCCGCCGCCATTGCATCGAAACGGACGCCTACATGCGCTCCTATCGGGGGCAGGCGGACCCGAACCGCAGGGGAGAGGTCGTATTTGCAATCCGGCAGCTCAACGGTGAAATCCTGCTGCATACGAAACACCGTTACGAGAGACCGATCTACCGCCTGCCCACCGGGCGCATTGAACGCGGAGAATCGGTCGAAAGTGCGCTCTTCCGGGAAATCGCGGAGGAGACCGGACAGAAGGTCCAGGTGTGCCGTTTCCTGGGTGTCCTGGACTGTCACTTTGTCGATGAAGATTCTGTCATCCCCTTCGCCAGCTACATTTTCTACCTTCAGAGTCTGAGCGAGGCGTTCAGCCCGAGCGATACGGAGGAAATCGCAGGTTTTCGAACGGTGCCCGCACAGAAACTGGGCGCCGTCGCCCAGGAGTTGCGGAGTTTGGACTCCTTCCGGCGCTGCTGGGGGCACTGGCGTTCTCTTTCACACGATCTCGTCTACAACGCTTTAGCTTGCGGTCAGCTTGCCTAGAAGAATCTGCGCTTTTCCACCATCTTCTGCTACAATCACCGGAAATTCAGCGTCCATCACCGGCGCCTGGCAACGGCCAGATGCCGCTGCGTCAGTTGAGAAAAGAGTATGCTAGTCCCATTGTCCTGGCTGCGAGAGTACGTAGACATCCCTGTTCCCACACCAAAGCTGGCGGAGCGGTTGACCCTGGCCGGCCTGGAAGAGGCGAGCCTGACCAATACCGGCGAATGGTGGGACGAAGACAAGATAGTGGTCGGCCAGGTCGCGGCCGTTCTTCCACATCCTGACGCCGACCGGCTGGTCCTCGTGGACGTAGCTCACGAGAGCTTCGATGGCGCCGGGGAGCAGCCACTTCAACGGGTCGTGACCGGCGCGCCCAATCTTTTCCAGTATAAGGAGCGTTCGCTTTCCGCAGGCGACCTGCCCGTTCTCAAGGTCGCCTTTGCGCGCGAGGGCGCGCAGCTTATCGACGCCTATAGCGACAGGCGGCCCCGGCCCCGCAAGAGGCTGAAGAAGGCCAAAATCCGCGGCGTCGAGTCGCGGGGCATGGTCTGTTCAGAGCTGGAGCTAGGACTCAGCGAAGAACACGAAGGCATTCTTCTGCTGCCGGAAGACGCTCCCACGGGAAAGCCGCTGCGCGACTACCTGGGCGACGAAATCCTGGAAATTGATTTGACGCCTGACATGGCGCGTTGCCTCTCGATGTGGGGCGTCGCCAGAGAGGTGCGGGCCCTGACCGGCGGCGCTCTCCACCTGCCTGAAGACGTCGACGCATCCGAGGGGGAAGACCTTGCCCAAGAGTACGTGTCGGCTTACATTGACGACCCCGACCTGTGTCAGCGCTTCACCGGAACGGTCGTGCGCGAAATCGAAGTCGGCGAATCGCCGAAGTGGCTGCAGGAGCGGCTGTCCAGCGCGGGTATGCGGCCCATCAATAACATCGTAGACGTAACAAACTACGTCATGCTGGAGACGGGCCAGCCGCTGCACGCATTTGATTACGATCTGCTCGCGGCCAGGGCCGAGAAGCTCGGCGACTCCAAGCCAACCATCATCGTGCGCACCGCCAGGGAAGGCGAGATTCTTGAAACGCTTGACGGTCAACAGCGCAATCTCGAACCCTCGATGCTGGTCATCGCGGACAAGTCAGGCGCGGTTGCCATCGCCGGCGTGATGGGGGGCGGCGAAACGGAGGTGCATGAGGGGACCAGGAACATCCTGCTTGAATCGGCCACTTTCGACGGCATTAACAATCGCCGTACCTCGCAAACGCTGCGTCTGCACAGTGAGGCCAGCCACCGCTTCACGCGCGGCGTGCCGGCCTCCTTGAACGAGCTGGCCGCCCGGCGCGCGGCCGACCTGATGCGGCAGTTTGCCGGCGGCCGGGTGGTTCCGGGAATCGTCGACACCTACCCGGTACGGCAGCCCCAGGTCACAGTTTTCACTTCCCGCAGCGACGTGAAGCGACTTCTGGGCATGGACCTGTCTCTCTCGGAGATTAGCTCGGCTCTGCAGCGGCTGGAGTTTGACGTTGAAGAGTTGCCCGATCTGCCGGAGGATCCTCCTGAAAGCGCCCGGTTCGGGCTGGCCCGCGCTGAAGGCGAACCGGTGATCGCTGCAACGGCGCCCTGGCACCGGCTCGACGTGTCTTTGCCCGCCGATTTGACGGAAGAGGTCGCGCGCGTGGTCGGTTACGACAAGGTCTCCGAAACGCTCCTCGATACGGTATTGCCTCCCCAGCGGCGCAACGCCGCGCTGGAGACGGAGGAGAATATCCGCGACATTCTGATTGGATGCGGGTTGCAGGATACGGTGAACCACACGCTCACCACGCCGGAAAATCACGCCAGACTAACCGGGGCAGGAGGGGGCCGTTCGTCGAGCGACGAAGACGGGGGCGCGGCAAGCGATCCCAGCCGCTTCGTTGCACTGACGAATCCACTCTCACCGGAGCGCCGCGTGATGAGGAGAAATCTGATCGTGAGCGCGCTTGAAAACCTGGCTTACAACCTGCGCTACCTGGACCGGCTGGCCGTCTTTGAGATCGGGCGCACCTATCGACCGCAGCCTGCGGCGGGCGGGGATACCGTTGGGGAGACCTCAGACACGAAACTGCCTGAGGAGGAGCGCAGATTGTGCATCGCGCTGCGCGGTCTGCGCGACGCGCATCGAACCAGCGCTGCATCGGAACCGGCGCAAAATGAGTCGGAGCTTTTTGATTTCTTCGACCTGAAGGGAATTGTTGAAACAGTCCTGGAGAGGCTCGGTTTCCAGCAGAGCGAGTATCTGTTCAGCGCCCATCCGGAAAGCGGCGGCGACGACGCAGTTGGCGAGACGCTGTTCGGACCCCGGTGCGCGCTCGTCTCACTGCAGGACGAGGAACTGGGTGTCGTCGGAGAACTGCATCCGCAGGTCCGAAGCGCATTTGGACTGGGGGGTGAACGCGTGGTACTGGCGGAACTGAAGGTGGCGCCGCTGGTGCGGCCAAGCTGGCGGCTTTCGCAGATGGCGCCAATCAGTGTCTACCCTCCGGTGGTGGAAGACCTGGCGTTCGTCGTGAAGGAGGAGGTCACGCAACGCCGCTTGCGCGACGCGATTGTAGATGGAGGCGGACGCGAAGGGGAGCCAGCGCTTACTTCCGTGGAGCTGTTCGACATATACCGGGGGGAGCCATTGCCGGCAGGCTGCAAGTCGCTGGCGTATCGCGTAACCTACCAGAGCCAGGACCACAACTTGAAGGAGAAAGAGGTCAACCGGCTCAGGCAGCGAATCATCCGCACTGTCGAGAGGGAGACTGGCGGGTCGTTGCGCTCCTGACCCGGGATCCGGCGCAGAAAAGCGGCCAGGGTGAAACGCGACAGCCCCGGCCTGACCTGCCGCAACAGGCCCATCAGCGAACCACGTACCTGGGCCCGGCCTGAAATTCGACCGGCTTGCCCCTGCGGACCCTGAAGAGATCGAGATCGCCGGCGACTTCGGTTTTGGGAAAGACGGCCCGGGCCTCTTCCAGAATCTGCCTGGCGTGGTAGCGGCGGCTTATGTGGTGGAGTACCAACTGCTTGACACCGGCCTTCAGCGCCAGCCGAGCCGCGGCGCGCGCTGTAATGTGGCCGTGGCTCTTCGCCAGTTCACGTTCCTCTTCAAGGTACGTCGCTTCGATAGCCAGCAGATCCGCCCCGGCAACTATCTTGTGCAGCGGCCCGGTGCGACTGACGTCACCGACAAAACAGAGCTTCGCACCCTTCTGCGGTTCACCCAAGACCTCTTGCGGTTGAACGGTGCGCCCGTCCGGCAGGACGACCGGCCGCCCCGACACCAACTCGCGCCGCTCGGGCCCGGCAGGTACGCCCAGGGCCTCTGCCTTCGCGTTGTCGAACGGAGACCGCGTCTCCTCCTCGAACGTAAAGCCGTAGCAGCCGCTGCCGCGATGGGGCACGGAAAAGGCCGAGAGGGCAAAGGCCTTCCCCTCAAACAGCGTTCCCGGATCGATCAGGTTCAGACTGACGCCCGCCTGAGAAACGTTGCCAACACCAAAGACGACCTCCATCAGACGGTTGACCCGGGCGAGCGCGGGCCTGCCGGCGTATATGTCCAACTCCTCCAGCGTCTCCCAGTGACCGAGTGTGCTGGCGAGCCCTCCGAGTCCGAGAATGTGGTCTAGGTGACCGTGGGTGAGAAGTATTTTGTCCAGGCGACGAAAGCCAAGCCCGCTGCGCAGAATCTGGCGCTGCGTGCCTTCGCCGCAGTCGATAAGGAAGCGGTGTTCCTGCACCATCACCATGGCGGCGGACAGGCCGCGGTGAACAGAAGGAGCCGAAGCCGAGGTACCCAGAAAGACCAGTTCAAACAAGGGATTGTCTCCCGGTTAGAAGATTCGGGCGGAAAGTGGAGTCGGACGCTCTTGACAACGGGGCTCAGCCGGCGCGGGAGGTCCGGATTTCCTGCAAGGAGTAGCGATGACCGGCGCAGTCGTATATCCCCCAACTCGGGTTGCCGTAGCGGCCCATCAGCTCTCCCGGATTGACCAAAAGGCAGTCGCCGATCCGCTCATGGTGGTGTTGGTGGTCGTGGCCATAGCAGACCAAGTCGAACAGGCCGCACTGCGCGATGCGCCGCGCCGGCTCCGGATAGTGGATCAGGGCAACTTGGCGCCCGCCCAGCTCAAGTTCGGCGTAAGGCCCGTGGAGCGTTACCTGCGGGAATCCGGAGGCGACCTGTTGCTGAAGTCTGCCGTCGCCGTCGTTGTTGCCTTCGATTATGTGGACGGGTCCGTCAAACGCCTGTGCAATTTGGGCGACGATGAAGGGGGCTACCAGGTCGCCGCAGTGCAATATAATGTCGCAGCCCTCCGAAGACACGGCGGCAAGCGCCTTCTCGAGATTCCAGATGTTATCGTGGCTATCCGAAAGAATCGCAACTCTCATCCCTACTCCCCCATTTCGGTCCTGAATTGCAGCGTTTTCGCAGACGTTGCAGTTGTATATCCGAAGTATATCCGACCGGAATCGTGTCGGCAATGAATAGGGGATGTGATATACTGCCTGCTTAAACACAGGCGCCAATACGAATGAAACATCTTTCGACGGTAGCGAGAAAAGTAACCGTGTTTGCCGTTGGAGCAGTTGCGGGGCTGTTTTTCCTGTCGGGGTGCGGGCAAGTCATCACCCTGATCCCAACTTCCACCCCTGTGCCTGAGCCTGTCGGAACCTTCTCGCCTCCCTCCACTCCGACGCCGGTCCCCACTGCGACACCGGCCCCCTTTACGCCTCCCCCAACGGCGACGATGACGGCGACCCCGGAACCGACCATCTACCTGGTGGCGCCAGGCGACACGCTGGCAGGCATCGCCGAACAGTACGGGGTAACCGTTGCAGCTTTGCAAGAGGAAAACAACATTCTGGACCCGCGCACGCTGCAGCAGGGCCAGCAGCTGGTGATTCCGTTCCCGGTTGCAGACGATGTAGGAGCGGCAGGCGCCAGACCAACGCCGACTCCGGCTCCTTTCGCTCATCAGAAGATCCACTTCAGCTTCACGCCTCTAGGCGGACTCTGGGTCTTGGGAGAAGTAGAAAACAGCAGCGCATTCACGCTGGAGCAGGTGCAGATCGGCGTTAAGCTCCTGGACGCCGACCAGAATGTCCTGGCGGAGGAACGGGGCTTCGTTCTGTTGAACCTTGTCGAGCCGGGCGGCGTGGCGCCGTTCGCAATCCTCTTTGAAAAGGCGCCCAAAGAGTTCGCAAGCTACCAGATCTTCCCGCTCAGCGGCGTACCGGCGTATGAAGGGGGTTACTACAGGGACCTGGTTGTAGAGGAGCTGACCTTCGAAGGAGAGCTTCACAGTTCATACAGCGTCACAGGCACAGTGCGCAACGTCGGCCAGGACGAGTCGATGGAGGTGCAGGTCATCCTGACGGCATACGACTCCCTGGACCGGATCATTGCGGCGCGCACGGTCGCGCCTGAGAACAATGTAATCGCAGCAGGCGGGGTCACAACGTTCGCCGCCATCCTTGTTCCCCTGGGGGGTCCGGTGGAACGCATCCATGCCGTAGCCCAAGGTCGAAGGTACCCCGCGGGCAACTAGCCGGGAAGCACTATACGGCCTGTCTCCCTAGTTGACGTCGAACGTGACCCCCTGGGCAAGAGGAAGCTCAGCGCCGTAGTTCACAGTAACCGTCTGGCGCCGGGCGTAGGCTTTCCAGGCGTCGGACCCGCTCTCCCTTCCGCCGCCGGTATCCTTCTCGCCGCCGAACGCCCCGCCGATCTCCGCGCCGGCCGTGCCTGTGTTGACGCCGGCCAGCCCGCAGTCGCTGCCCACGACGCTCAGAAAGGCTTCAACCTCCCGCAGATTGTTGCTGAAAATCGCGGACGACAGACCCTGGGGCACGCAGTTGTGGATGGCGAAGGCCTCCTCCAGATCCGAGTAACCAAGGACGTAGAGAATCGGCGCAAAGGTCTCTTCAGCGACGATATCGGAGTCCGGCGGCAGCCCTTCGATCAGGGTGGGCGCCACGTAGTTCCCGCGTTCGAGTCCCGCCAGCTCCAACTGAGCGTTTCCGACCAGCACGCGTCCGCCGCATTCTTCCGCCCTCCGAATTGCAGCCGCGTAGCTCTCAGCCGCTCGTCCGCTGATCAGGGGGCCAACGAGGACCTCCGGATCCAACGGGCTTCCCACTCTAACAGTACGGTAGGCTTCAACAAGGCGGGGAAGGAAGCTGTCAAACAGGCTCTCGTGCAGGATGAGGCGCCGGGTGGTCGTACAGCGCTGAGCGGCCGTCGCCAGCGCGCCAAAAGCGACCCCGCGCAGCGCAATCTCCATGTCGGCGTCGGGCGTGACAATGGCGGCATTGTTTCCGCCAAGCTCCAGGATCGTGCGGCCCAGCCGTTCGCCCACCCTGACCGCCACCTCCCGTCCGGTTTTGACCGAACCCGTAAAGGAGAGCAGCGGCAGCCTGCGGTCCGAACTCATGCGCCGCCCCATTTCGCCGCCGCCATCGATCGCCAGGAAGAACAGCGCGGGAAGGCCATGCTCGTCAAGCACCTCATTTACGATATTGGTTACGGCAATCGCAGTGAGGGCCGCGTCAGGCGACGGCTTCCAAACGACCACGTTGCCGATGACCGAGGCGATGAAGGCGTTCCAAGACCAGACCGCGCAGGGGAAGTTGAACGCGGTGATGACGCCGACGACGCCGTGCGGATGCCACTGCTCGTAGAGGCGGTGGTGTTGGCGCTCGCTGGCAATCGTCATGCCGTACAACTGCCGGGAGAGCCCGACGGCAAAGTCGGCTATGTCGATCATCTCCTGCACTTCGCCCTTGCCCTCGACCGGCGTCTTGCCCACCTCCAGCGTTACCAGCAGGCCCAGGCTCTCAATATACTCACGCAGACGGTCGCCGATGGCCCGTATGACCTCGCCTCTCTTGGGCGCAGGCACTTGGGACCACTCATCGAAGGAGGACCAGGCCCGTTCGATCAACCGATCATAGTCTTTCCCGTCTCCTACGGCGACATCGGCCAGCCATTCGCCGTTTATCGGTGAATGGACGGCAACGCGGCGGCGGCCTTCGCCCGAGAGCCACTGCCCGTCGTAGAGCCCTGAGACCTGCTGATAGAGGCCCAAATCGGCGAAGACGCGGGCCTTCACCGAGTGAAAGTCTGAAATGTCTGCCATTTCAAGTAACCGTTTCAGTTGACCGCTTCGTAGCCACTAAGCCTACCTATTTGCAGGAAGGCAGGGCCGAGATTTTGTTGGTTGCAGTAGAGCCAATGGCGTGAGTGAATTCAAGGGAGCAGGTCGTGAGCAAGCAGGCCGAAAGCGCTAACTCCCTCGTATTCCGCGTATCTCGGCCTCCAGTTCACGAATCCTTGCGGTATTTTCAAAGTGCCTTCCTCTGCCGAAATAGTTTGCGACAACGTTGGCAAAGATAGCGATCATCAGCGTCACCAAGACATAGTTGGCTAAGCGCAGGCGCTCGTCCTGCTCGGCAGCGAGACGCACGCTCAGCGTTTCATCCTCTATCCCGCCTTCATCGGAAAGCGCTTCAAACAGTTCGACGACCTCATCGGTTGCGGTATTTTGCGATACGGTAACGAGCAGGAAGAGTGAGACCATCATCGCCACAATCGTAACCAGGTTGAACAGTACGGGTTGAAAAAGTCTGCCCTCCACTTTAGGACCTCCTTGCTTGCAATCCCTGCAGTTCCGCCTCCAGCCGGCGAATCCTGTCAAGGTTTCTGCTGTGTCTCCCGCGGGCAAGATAGTTCGCGATGACATTGGCCACAATTGCGATGCCCATCGTGACTGTCATGCTGATGTTGAACAACCGGCGCCGATCCAGATCATTCGCCAGGCGCACGCTCAAGGACTCGTCCACGGCGTCGGTGTCCTGGGCAAGCTCGACAAGAAGCTGAACTGCCTCGGTCGTTGTTGGCGTCGTGCGGCCTGGCGCGACTATCAACAGTTGGACCAGGGCAGTCAACAAGGCGGCTATCGTGATAATGTTGTAAATTACAGGCTGGATCAACTTTCCCATGACTTCATATCCTCCCTACAGCGCTACTGGCCAGAGCTACTGGCCAGAGCGGTGCAGACTATTGCGTTTGCCATTCTTCAGATCAATCAGGCTCTCCTGGTCCAGTCGTTTTCCAAGGCCAATTGCCTGTCAGAGGGCGGTAAAGTGACCTTCGCGGCCGACGCCGCGAGCCTCGGCCCAGGCACGCAGCGGCACATCGTCCTCATTCTTCGTCAGCCAGTACTGCGAAGAGGGATGGAAAGCCGAGTCAGCGCCCAGGGGATCGCCGCCGCTGGCCAGCGCCCCCAACAGCTGTCTGCGTATCGGTGTACTCCGCTCGATGAGAGCCTGGTCCTGGCTGACGTAGTCGGTAGGGCGCAGCCAGCGGTAGTGGTAGCCAACGTGCATAATCTTGCGAGTCCGTTGAGAGAGATTGGGGCCGACGCAGTGCCAGACAGCCGTCCGCCACACGACGGCTGCGCCAGGTTTCAGGCGCAGTTCCATGGCCTCGTTGGGATCAACCTGCCTGCCATTCTGCCGCAGCTCGTTCGGCGAACGGAGATGGCTGCCCGGAACCATCCAGAGGTTTCCGCTTTGCGATTCGCTCAAGTCCGAAAGTACATAGAAAACCTTGATCTCCATGAACGGCAGGCGCCCGTCAAGCGAGGGACCCATGAAGAGGGAGTCGCTGGCGAGATCGGGGTGCCAGGAGAGGTTTCGGTAGCCGATCTCCTGGTCGGCGCCGTCTCCGACACCGAGTGTGCCGGGTTGGAGGTCTTCGGGGTAGGGGGGCCGGTAGTCCAGATGGGTGGTGCGGATTTGGATGTTCCAGCCGATGGCGTCCACCACCAGCGGGAGCATGCGCGGGTGATCGATCAGGTCCAGGAAGGCATCATGATGTGAAAGCGCATTGCGCACGGCGAACGGATCCTCAGGCCCCAGTCCCTGGACCTCTCTCACCTCCTCTGCGACTTCATCGATTGCCGCCAGCAGCCTGTCCAGCTCAGCATTTGCCAGGAAATCCTCAAGAATAATGAACCCGTTTTCGTCAAAATCCGCTCGTTGCCGTCGACTCATACCGATTGACATGAATTCCCTCCTGTCCGTCTTGCCCAATCCCAGCTACGACAGTCCCCAATGATCGTCGATCGGGTCTTGAAATACAGAGCGAGAACCATCGAGGACGTCGTCAACAAGCACAACGTCGCCGGTGAGGCCCGATTCATAGATGGCGTCGCCCAGCGCCAGCGAGCGCATACCTTCGCGGCCGTCGATTTCCGGCGCCTCCCTGTTGCCGCGCAGGACCTCCAGAAACTCCCAGATCTCGATGGCAAACCCGTCCGTTGCGCCGCCCGGGTACAGGAACTCCTCTTCCTCCTCCGACAGCGACGCCCTGTGCATCGCTTCCAACTGCTTCATATTGTAGACTGATCCGTCGGAACTCTCCAGGCGCGCCGTTTCCAGCTTTTCGGGCGTGCGCTGGAACAGGTGAAAGATTGAAAATGGGGCCGCGGTCGTGTCTCGAAGTGAGCCGCGGCTCCCGTAGAAGGTCACGTCATAGGCCTCTTCGCCGGGGGCGGCCAGGCTCCAAGCCCAGCTGCCGGTGACCCCGTTCTTGAAGGTTAAGGTAACGAATACAGTATCCTCCGGCGCGTCACCGAAGCGTTGCGGCATTCCCGATTTCACTGACTGCAGGACGGCGTAAACTGTCTCGACTTCACCAAAGAAGTAGCGCAGCGAGTCGCAGTAGTGGAAACCGCTGTCGAGCACCGGGCCCCCACCGGACATCAGCCTGTCGCGGCGCCATCGTTTGTGCTCCGGGAGGGGTCCGCCTGAATCCCCGGCCTGCGGGCCCCAGAGTTGCGAAGGGTTCGGCCGGGCGTCCGCCTGTCCCGCTGCGGCAGGGAGAACGGCAGAGGACCGATACTGATGAAAGAAGCTCAGGGGCCGACCGATCAGACCGGACTCATCGAAGACCCATTTGACGGTGCGCTGACCCGGCTGGCGGCGGTGAGGCGCGGCGGTGGACAGAACGCGTCCGGTCCGCTCAGCCGCCTCGATCATCGTGCGGCAGGCCTTGATCGTGATGCCGAGGGGCTTTTCGCAGAGAACGTGGAGGCCGGCCTCCATACAGTCCACAGCGATTCCGTGATGGAAACCGTGCGGCAAACACAGGTCGGCCGCGTCGACCCGCGCGCTGGCGAGAAGCTCCTCATGCGTGCCGTAGACAACAGGGCGCCGGCCCAGGAGCTCCTCGAACATGTCGGCGCGTTCCGATGCCGCCTGTGGGTTGGCATCGCATACGGCGGTCACGACAAAATCGCCTCTTCCGCGTTCCTGCAGGTCCTTCATCGCCAGGACGTGGCGACGGGAAATCCTGCCGCATCCGATCAGTGCCAGCCGTATGGGCATTCTTATGTCCTCACTGCGTCAATAACTCTGCGTGCGGATAGTGTGAGGGGGAGAAGATCTAGCCTTTGATTCCGGTCAAGGCGATGCCTTGCACAAAGGTCTTCTGCAAGAAGAAAAAGAGGAGAATAATCGGCAGTGTGATCAGCACGGACGCCGCCATGAGCAGGCCCCACTCGGCTCCATACTGGGTCTGATACTCGTAGATTCCCAGCGACAAAGTGTACTGTTCCTGATCGCTAAGATAGATAAGGGGCCCAATGTAGTCGCGCCAGCGGGCGATGAACTCAAAGATGGCGACGGTCGCGAGCGCGGGTTTGGACAGCGGCAGGAGTATCGAATAGTAGATCTTCAACTCGTTGGCGCCGTCGATACGGGCCGCTTCCGACAGTTCCATCGGAATTGTCATGAAGAACTGACGGAGCAAGAAGATGTACAGCGCACCACCGAACCAGTGCGGAACGATCAGGGGCAACCAGGAGTTCACCCAGCCGAGATTCTTGAAGACGATAAACAGAGGAATCATTGTAACTTGGAAGGGCAGCATCAGCGTCGCTATCGTGAGGATGAAGAGGAAGTTTCGTCCGCGCCAGGGAATGCGAGCGAGGCTGTAGGCTACCAGAGAGGAAGAGATCAGCACGCCAATTGTCGCAAGTACGGCAATTGTGAGCGTATTGCGAAGATAGAGGAAGAAGGTGATGAACTTTACTGCATCAGGGTAGTTCGACCACTGGAACGGGTAGGGGATGACGACAGGCGGGTAGGCGTAGAACTGGACGTCGGGTTTGAGCGACGTAGACAGCATCCAAAGGAAGGGCAAGGTGAAGACAAAGGCCGCGGGGATCAGGCTGGCATGGATGAGCACGCTGCGGATGAGGTTTCGCACACGCCTGGCCATGAGCCGCCTGGCATGGTCTTGCGCAAATTGGGACTGGACCTGCTGGCTGTCAGCGACCATCCTAGTCTTCGCCTCCTGCATAAAAGACCCACAGACGCGCCGATCTGAAGATGATCAGGGTAACGACCAGTGTAAACATGAAGAGCAGCCAAGCCATTGCCGAGGCATAGCCCATTTCAAGGTAATGAAACGCGTTTTTATAGAGATAGATTGAATAGAAGAGTGTCGAATTGGCGGGAAAGCCAGTACCCCCTGTCATAATGTAGGGAATGGCAAAGAAGTTGAGGGCGCCAATCACGGAGGTAATCAGGTGGAAAAAGACGACCGGCGTCAGAATGGGGACGGTCACATTGCGGAACTTCGACAGGAAGTTGGCGCCATCCACATCGGCGGCATCGTACAGGTCCTGGGGGACATCCTGCAGTCCGGCGAGATACAAAATGATCTGCTGACCGATAATCCAAAGGGCGAGCAGGACGAGGGTCGGCCTTGCCCATTCAGCGCAGGTCAACCAGCAAGGGCCACGCGACCCGAAGGCTCTGAAGGGGGCCGCAATCAGGCCGTTGTGGGGGGTAAAGATGAAAATCCAAACCAGGGCCAAAGCGACTTCAGGAACCAGGGTAGGAAGGAAGTAGATAGTGCGGTAGACAACCTGTCCCCGAATCTTGGCGTTCAACATCATCGCCAGTCCGAAGGCGAAGATGATCGCCAGGGGAATGGAGACGACTGCGAAATAGACGGTGTTGTAGACCGCGGCGAGGAACTCCTCGTCCTTCGTAAACAACTCAATATAGTTGGCGAGCCCGGTCCAGGTCGGGTTTCTGACGCCGTTGTACTTGGTGAAGCTGTAGTAGGCAGACGCCAGCGTGGGATAGATCCAGAAGACGAGCAGACCGAAGATCCAGGGAGAGGCGAAAAGCAGCCCGTTGATCGTATGCCGCGTACCCTGGGAGAGGCGGCGGCGGGGCACGTTAGCAGTAGCAGCGGCAGTAGCCATGGCGGGATTCTGTGCGCCGGGCAGTGTTGCAGTACTAGTGTTGCAGTACTGCCGGCATCCATATGGTAGAAGTCAGGTAGCGGCTCAATGGAGCCGCTACCTTCTCTACAGTCTCTTGTCGCGTTCGGGCGCCGGATCGGTCTGCTTCAGATGCCGAACTGCAAACCACTCAGACTTAAAACACCTCAGAGATACGACAGGCGACAGGTCGACTAGCTGAAGAAGCCAATCTCTTCCAGACCGGCGTTGATCTCTTCGTCGATGTCCATCAGCGCCTGCTCAGGCGTCTTGAGGCCGTGCGGAATCTCGTCGCGGAAGGCCTTGACCTGCAGGTCCCACAGCTTGGAGCCCAACGGAATCGGCGGGCGGGCATGGGAGACCGGCAGCAGGTCCATGAAGACGGCGTGCAGCGGGTCTTCGTAGAAGAATGGGTCCTCGGCGGCGGACTTAATGGTGGGAATGTGGAAGGTGTCCTTGTTGTACTTGAGCTGGCCTTCGGGGCCGCAGAGGTAGAAGCAGGCGTCAAAAGCAGCCTCTACGTCGTCATAGCCGAAGGGCACGGCCCAACTCCAACCACCGGCCCAGCTTGCGCCGGGTGCGGGGCCGTCGGGGCCCGGCATGGGCACGACGCCGTAGTTGGTGTCCGGCTTGTAGCGATGGTGCTGCGCCACTTTCCAGTTGCCGCTGCAGGTCATCGCGCTCTGCCCGGTCCAGAAGTAGTCGTTCTCGCCGCGGCAGTTGCCGCCGGCGCAGGCCGCCAGCATGGCATCGATGTCCTCGACGCCGATTTCGTCGACGAAGGACTTGACGAACTGCATCGCCTCGATGTTTTGGGGATGGGCAAAGGTGATGCGGCGGTCGTCGTCCTGGAAGGAACCGCCAAAGCCAAAGCCCCAGGTGTAGAGCCACGCCTGGTCATAGATGGGGTTGAAACCGTAGCGGGTGACTGCTCCCGTATCGTCGCGCACGGTGAGCGCCTCGGTGGCCGCGCGCAGCTCGTCCAGGTTGGACGGCGGCGACATGGGGTCAACGCCGGCCTCTTCCATGATGTCCATGTTGTACCAGAGGGCGCGGGTGTCGGTGTCGAACGAGAGGGCGTAGATGCCGCCCTTGTAAACGGTCTCGTCCCAGGCAAAGTCGAAGTAGAGCTCCTTGGTGACACCGGCGGCTTCGGCGAAGTCGGTGATGTCGGTGAAGAAGCCTTCATGGGCAAACTGCGGGACCGTGAAGCGGTCGGCGTAGTGGAGCGCAGGCGGCGTTCCGCCGGCGACGGCGGTCAGCAGCTTCTCATCGGCCTGGCTGCCGGCGGTGCGGGCGATGTAGACGAACTCCACCTCCACGTTCATCGTGTTCTTTTCGTTGTAGATGTCGATAATTTCCTTAATCGACTCCTGCGCCAGGTCGGTCATGCGGGACCAGGCTTCCAGCTTCTTCTTCTCCATCATCGCTCCGCCATCGCCGCTGCCGGCTGCCGGGGCAGCTGCGGGCGCGGGGCAGGCCGCGAGCAGGGCCGCGCTTGTCGCCAAGCCTGAAACCTGCAGGAAGCGGCGGCGCGAAAGCATCTTCTGAGTGTCCATTCAGTCATCCCTCCGTGTAAGAAAATGGGTAAAAGGGTAAAATGGTTCGTCAAAATGGGCGCGCGTACAGGGGGCTAGTGCGCCACCGCAAGGATAATAACCTCTGTCGATTGTCATGTCCAAATTCCGGGCGCTTTGATTCGCGTTCGCCGCACAGGATCCCGCTTCGGGGCGGGCCGGGAGCCGCGGCAACAGGCGCCGGCCCGGCAGCGCTATGACCGCCAGACCTCAACTGCCTCATCCGGCGCATCCAGCTTGCGAAGTTCCTGAATAAAGGCGTCATGGAGGTCGTCCGCAACATCACCATGATCATCGGCCAGATTCGTCTCGGTCAGCGGGTCGGCCGCCAGATCGAAAAGCTGCCTTTCCCCGTAGGAGCCGACCGGCGCATAGGCCCAGCGGTCCGTGTACAGCATCGGCGTCACGCGATTGGGGGGCAGTTTGCCGTCCTCCAGACGCGTATAGGTCGAGGACACGACACAGTCATGGAGGGGCGCACTGCTTTCCCCTCGCAGATGCCCCGCAAATGAGCGTCCGTGCAGCGGCTCCGGCGTCTCGACCTGCAGTCCTGCCAAGTCAAGCAGCGTCGGCGCGATGTCGGCCGGCCGCAGCAGGGCATCGACGGTCCGCCCCCCTTCCAGGCCGGGCGCGGCCACCAGGAAGGGAATGTGTACGATTTCAGGATAGAGCGGCCAATAGCGGTCGTCGAACTTGCTTATGTTCGACTTGCCGGTACGGTTGTGTTCGCCGAGACTGAATCCGTGATCGGACATGAATACGACGATCGAGTTGCGCCAGAGATCCAGGTCGTCAATCTTTGTCAGGATGCGCCCGACCCAGCGGTCGACCAGTTCAGCCTCGGCGCAGTAGTGGGCGCGCAGATTGCGCAGCTCGGCCTCGGTGTAGTCACTGGCTTTCCCATAGTTGGGATGCAGCATTGGGGGGCCGTCGTAGTCGGGGTCGTAGCGGCGGACCATGTACTCCGGCGGGTCCCAGGGTTCGTGGGGATCAAAGAAGTCAACCCACAGGAAGAAGGGACTGTGCCGGTCATTCTCCTCCAGCCACTCCACCGCCAGCTCAGCCGTACGCGGCGCGAAGCGGTCGATCTCCCGGTACCAGCGGCGGTTTATCCACGTGTGGAGGTCGATCAGATTGCGGCCCTGGAAGTGGTTGCCGACATTGCGCGTCTTTTCGTCGGCCATGGCATGTTCAATGGGGTAGTTCATGCCAAGGAAATAGGTATTTCCCTCCTGGCCGGGCAGGGTGTGGGCGCCGTCGAACCCCTCGAAGAAGGCCGCGCGCACGAGGTGCGGGCAGTCTCCCAGAAGCTGGCTGACATATCCGGCTTCCCTGAGGATTACGGGCAGATGATTTTGGCTGCTCCGCCGCCGGTCCTGCCACGGGTACCACGGCCAGCCGACACGTCCGGTCGTGAAATCGGTGCGATGCGGAATCGTCGGGAAGCTGCCGGTGTACAGCCCGGAGAGGCTCACGCAGCGCTCCGAAAAGCGGTCGAGGTGGGGCGTGCGCACCGGCATCGCCGCGGCGCGCTCAAACAGGTTGTCGTATCTGAAGGTGTCCGAAATTATGACGATGATGTTCATTGCTCGTTTCCCAGGTGTAGCCGGCGTCAAACGGGCAGGATGTCCGGTCCGTCAACGGTGGCGGCCTCAGCCAGGGCCCCGGAGGCTGCCAGCTCGCCCATCGTCGCAAAGGATGCGCCCGGCTTCTTGCCCACGTGCTCCGAGACCGCGTCGATCATGCGGAAGGTGTGCTCGTAGTCGTCGGCAATGCCGTGCGTGTGCATCAGCATGATGACGATCGGGCTGTGCTCGCCGATGCGGTCCAGATCCTGGCGCGCCAGGTCGATAAACTCCTCGCTGCGCTGCCCTGATCCGCGCCAGGTGTATTCGTTCAGAATCGGCACTTCGATGACGTCGTCGTACCATCTGAAGGGATGGTAGGGGATATTGTCGACCCAATCCTGTGAAAGGTCCCCGCCATTGTGGGGAAGATGGGCGTAACCGCTGCCGCTGATATACATGCAGGTATGATAGCCGATCCCGACCTCGCGCAGCGCGCTGAACATAGGCTTGGAGATTGCGCCGCAAGGGGCGCGGAACACGTTCGGCTCGACCCCCAAATCCATGGCGAAGATCTCCAGCCCTTCCTCGATTCGGTCGCGGAGATTGTCCACGGTATAGCGGGGCATCAACTCCTCGCGGCGTGCGTCGAAGTCCGACTGCAGCGTGGGCAGGATGGAGGTAGCCGGCCACGCGGGCGGCCCGAACTCGTAGCAGTCGGCGTGCGTCAGCCCATGCAGTTGAATGTCATGGCCCAGGTCCCGGGCGGCGATCAGGGCCTCCTTCCACTCGGGCGTCATCGGTTTGCCGCCGCCCTTGGGCACGGTGAACCAGGTAGACCCGAGGCCGCGTGAACTGAAGAACTCCGTCGACCGGCGCAGGGATTCCACCATCGCGCTGCCGCCCGTGCCGGCGTCGTCAATACTCCATGAATAGACCGTCATTGTGCTCCTCTCCACCCAGGTGGGTTTACGCCAGTAATCGTGGTGTCCAGAGTCAGTAGCTGTTTCTAGCCCTTCACTGCTCCCACAGTCAGGCCTTCCAGGAAGTAGCGCTGGAGGAAGAGGAAGACGATGATCAGCGGAAGCACGCTCAGGAATGCAGCGGCCGAGGTAATGCCGTAGTTCACCTGGAACTCGCCGCGAAGGAGCGCCAGGCCCAGTGGAAGCGTGTAGAGCTTCTTGTTGTTCAGGACGACAAGAGGCCAGACAAGATTGTTCCACTGGGAAGTAAAGACGACGATCGAAAGGGTCGCCAGGGCAGGCGCCGAAAGCGGCATGATGATGCGCCAAAAGACGCCGAAATCGGTGCAACCGTCGATGCGGGCGGCGTGTTCGAGTTCCTCCGGAATAGTCTGCATGAACTGGCGCAGCAGGAAGACTCCCAGCACGTTCGCCAGGGCGGGAATGATGAGGCCGCCATAGGAGTTGAGCAAGCCCAGCCAGTTGGTGATCAGGAAGGCGGGGATCAGAAGCAGCGCCCCGGGAATCATAATGGTGGCCAGCATCAGGCCGAAAAGAACGTCGCGTCCCCAGAACTGCTTCTTGGCGAATGCGTAGGCCGCCAGCGCGTCGATTATCACGGTGCCCAGCGTTACCAGCACAGCAACGAGAATCGTGTTCACAAACCACAGACTGAAAGGAAGCTCTGTCAGGATATAGGTATAGTTGTCCCAGACAAACTCCTCCGGAAACAGCCTTGGCGGAATCGATATGAGCGTATAGGTCTCCTTGAAGGAGGAGGAAAAGATGTAAAGGTAGGGACCCAACATGATGATGACCAGGGCGGCGAGCAGCAGGTAGATCACCGCAGCCTGCGGCAGAATACGGACCAGTTTCGGCCATCTGCCGCCGAGTTTTAATTGGGTCATGGCACAGAACCTTTATCGCGAATCAACGCCGTAAACGCCCAGGGGTCTGAAGGTCTATCTTTCGCCCAACACTCGCATCTGCACGTAGGAGATCGGCATGATGATCAGCAAGAGCACGACGCCCATGGCAGCTGCCATACCGACCTGGCCGTATCGGAAAGCATGGTTGTAGATGTACCAGACGATGGTTGCGGTTGCATGCACTGGGCCGCCATTCGTAAGAACGAAAACGGTATCGAATAGCTGAAAGGCCCAGATCGTGCCCATCACAATCGAGAAGAGGATAACGGGCCGCATCAAGGGAATGGTGACGCGCGTGGCGACCTGCCAGGCGTTGGCCCCGTCAATGCGCGCCGCCTCCTGCAACTCTTCGGGAACGCCGAGCATGGCGGCCAGGAAGAGAATAATGTGGAAGCCGATCCCGCGCCACCACTCAATCAGAAGGATGCCGTACAGGGCCACTTTCGGATTGGACAGCCAGTACACTTCCGGGATGCCGACCAGGCCGAGAAGATAGGTCATCACGCCGAAACTGGGGGCCAGAATGTAGCTCCAGATCTGGGCGGTGGCCGCGGCCGAGGCAAGCAGTGGAAAGAAGACGACTGCGCGGTAGAAGTCTTTGAAACGAACGAGCTTGTTGCCGATGAGAAAGGCAAGACCGAGCGCGGTGATGACGGCGATGGGCACGACCGAAACCGTGTACTGTAAGGAGTTTCTGAATACCTTCAGGGTAATGTCATCGGTCGTGAGGCTCAGGTAGTTCTGAAAGCCGACGAACGGCTTGACCTGGTCCACCAGGTCGCCTCGGAGGAGAGAGAGCCACAGAGCCCAGAAGAAGGGCCCAATATTGAAGACGACAAAGAGGATGATGAAGGGAACGATGAATGCATAGGCATTCAAGTTGCGCCTGACTGCGGCGCGCCGCCAGAAGGAAGTAGGAGGAAGGCTGCTCTTCGGGGGCGCTGCGGACGTTGTCGTCATCTCGGATCCGTTCGCGGGCGAGGCTGTTTCAGCAGGACTCTTGCCGGGAGGCGTGCGGGGCTGCCGCGCATGTTGAACGCGGCAGCCCCCACCTTACTGATCTGTACGATCAGGATCCTTCTTCCTCGCGGAGCATATCGTTGATCTGGACAACCATATCCTCAATCGCTTCCTCGACTGTGCGGTGGCCGAGGACAAACGATTCGATTGACGTGCCTTCGATATCCCAGAACTTGAAGATCCAGCCGCGATAGGGCCAGAAGAAGGTATATTCAAGCGTCGTCTGGGCAGTCGTCAATACCGGATCATCCGGATAGAAGTTTACGTGAGGCGAAACACTCATGAAGCCGAGGCAGCCGATCCATGAGGTGAGCAGATCGGGCGTAACCAGGGTGTCGATTACGGTCCAGGATTCGTCGGGATATTCCGTCTTTGCGGCGATTGCCAGCATGCCGACGCCGCCATAGCAGGCACGGCCCCGCGCGCCTTCAGCCGGGCCGGTGGCCATGCGGGAGGCGCCGAGGTTGAAGTCGGGCTTCTCGCTGCGGACGGAGTTGGCGAAGACGTTCTGAGCGGTGATCATGCCGACTTTTCCGTCGCGGAAGTACCCGCCAACACCGGGTTCCTGCCCGGAAATCGCCCCCGGCATTGCAATCCCGATATCGTGAAACAGGGAATTGAAGAAGTGCCAGCCGTCGTAGGCCTCGGCGGAGTTGACAATGCACTCCGTGAGGTCTTCGTTGAACCAGTGTCCGCCGAATCGACGCGGCCACTGACCGTTCTCGTGCCAGCCCTTGGGATGCGTGGCGAACCCGTAGACATCATCGGACAGGGCGGTAATGTCCTGGGCGACGGCCACGAAATCGTCGATCGTATCCGGCGGGGTATCGGGATCCCATCCAGCCTGTTCAAAGAGGTCCTTGTTCCAGAAAAGGTTGGAGCCGCCGATGATCCATGGGAACGAATAGGTCGTGCCGCCGTATGTGCCCGGCTCCCACGCCCGCTCGTAGAAGTAGGAGCGGTCGAACGAGCTCGACTCGATCATATCGTCCAGCGGCATGATGTGCCCGGCATTCACGAAGCGGGGGAACGACTCCGTCTGGTAGCTCACGTCCGGGCCCTGATCGGCGGCGAACGCGGCGGTGAACTTCTCGTTGTACTGGCCCCAGGGGATCTCGCTGAAGTCTACACTGATCTCGGGGTGCATCTCCTCGAGCACGTCCAGTGTGGGCTGCGCGCACAGCTTCGTCTCATCACCCGCGGCCTTGTGGGGACCCTTCCACATGGTGAGCGTGACAACCTCCATCGCCGGCATGTCCCCGCCGTCACCTTCTGCGGCAGGTACAGCCGGCGCACAGGCGGACAGACCCGCCCCCACTGCGGCCACGCCAGCCACAGTGGCAGTTCGAACCAGGAAATCTCGTCTGGACAACTTTGTACCGGTAGCCATGGTGGAAACCTCCTTGGCTTTCTTGATGGACGACACAGGTGCGCCGCCTCTACGGTAAACTAGTGAGATATGAAAGCAGGTACCTTCCGGAACGTCAATGTGTTGGCCTCGGCAGCATGGCCACTCTTCAGGGCTAACCCATCTCTTCCAGCACCTTATTCAATCCCTCGACCGTCTCTTCAACATCTTCGTTGGTCAGTAAGGGGCTGACGTTCAGATGCACAGCGCGACCGAGCAGGTCAAGGCTGCGCGGGCACATGTCCTGCCGGTATTCGATCTCCCGTTGCGCCCATCGCCAGGGGCCACCGGCATCCGTCCACGAGCGCTGGTTGATAATCGGGACCCAGTGTGCGTAGACGTGATAGTCGATTTGGTCGGGGGAATAGAGCGTGCCGGCGCCGATGTTTTCGGCACGCAGCGCCTCCGAAACGGACTCGGCCCGTTCCGGGCTGTCCAGGAAAAATACAGCGGCGATCGCAGTATCCCCGTCCGGATCGGCCATTGCGCGGAAGCTGATGCCCTTGCGTTCAGCCACGTCCGCAATGCCGGCCTTGATTATCCGTTTGCGATGCCGCATGTCATCGATAAGGCCGTCCAGCCGGGCAAGCTGGGGCAGGGCGACGGCCGCCAGAAGCTCGGGCATGCGAAAGTTAACGCCGCAGAGCAGCTCTTCCACGTTGAACTTGAGCTGCAACGCGCCGATCACGTCATGAAACATGTTCGAGCGTTTCCACACGGATTCGTCGTCGGTAACCACCATGCCGCCCTCGCCGGACGTGATAATCTTGTTGAACTGGAGGCTAAAGCAGCCCACGTCGCCAAAGGTCCCCAACGCCTGCCCCTTGTAGCTGCCACCGTTTGCCTGGGCAACGTCCTCGATGACTCTGAGCCCGTGCTCGTTTGCCAGCGCCATCAGCTCATCCATCCGGCAGGGGGCGCCGCGCATATGCACGGGCATGATCGCCTTCGTGTAAGGCGTTATCTTGCGCTCAACGTCCTGCGGGTCCATCAGCAGCGTCTCGTCTACCTCGGCGATCACAGGGATGCCGCCGGCCGCGACGACCGCGGAGGCCGAAGCAATCCATGTGTACGCCGGTACGATCACCTCATCGCCCGGCCCGATGCCAATGCCGTGCAGGCCGCAGACAAGCGCCGCCGTACCGGATGTGACCGCGACGGCGTATTGCGAGCCCTTCTTTTCGGCAAACGCCTTCTCCAGCAGCGTAGCCTTCGAATCCGCCTCGCCGGGCCCGTAGTACCGAAAGAGACGTTTCGCCCGCAACACTTCCAGAACCTCCGCCTCTTCCTCCTGCGCGATCGCCATGCCACCGGGATACATCGGCGGGTCCGGCTTCTGCTTTGCCGGCTCGCCGCCGTGTATGGCCAGTTTCCGGCTCTCCACCTGGGTCATCTCTCTTCTCCATGCACTGTTATCCGTCCACTGTTTAGTGTCGAACTGCTCGTTCACTGAATCGGAGGGGAGTTGCCGATCTCCTATGGCCCCAACCGCTCCACGTATACATAGTATGCGCCCAGCTCTTCGCCGTCTTCGGTCTCGAACCAGGTCTGCAGGCGCGCAGGGCCCGCAGGCAGCGAAAGTGTGAAACGCGCCCCCACTTCGTCGCGGCCGACTTCCGCACCGGCTTCTTCGCCTGCGATCGCAATGCGGGCGCGGCACACAGGCAAGGCGACGCCTCCGCCCCAGGGTATCCGCGCTTTCAGAGAGGGTTCGCTGCCTCGTGCGTTCTCCAGGGCCTGCCCTTCCTCAGCCGGCTGGATGGCGATGTCTCTGAACGCCTTCGGCGCGCCCCCTTCCAGTCCGGCCCGGATTGCCGCTCCCTCCTCCTCGGGCCAGCGGCGCAGCGTGAAGCTGTATCTCCCAGCCTCAACGACGTCAACCTCCCAGTGGCCGTTGCAGATCAGTCCCTGCCGCACCAGGCTCTGGTTCCAGGCGCACTCGCAGTCCTCGTTTCGCCAGTCATGCGTATTCAAGCGCAGCTTGTGCGCGCCCGGTCCACCAATGGCGATTGGAATGTCTTCGTCAAACTGACGCGAGACCTCTTCCCACCACTGGTCGTAGGCCCGACGCAGCTCAGATACAAGATCGGGACGGGCCGCGGCAACGTCCTGCCGCTGCTCCGGGTCCTCCTTGATCGCGTACAGCTCTCGCCCGTTAACAAGACGCCAGCGGCCTGTCATAACCGCGCTCTTGCGCCACTTGACCGGATACGCCAGCCTTTGCGAATCCGTAACAAGCGCCCTGTCGGGCCAGACGGGGTTTTCGCCTTCTTCGGGCTGCAGCAGGCGCGCAAAGCTTCGACCGTCAAAGTCGGCAGATTCAGCGCCGTCCAGGCGGCACAAATCGATCAGCGTCGGCAGCACATCCACGTTGGCGGTAACTTCGTCAACATCGCGTCCGGCGCTGATCCCGCCCGCGGGCCAGTGGAGAAAGAAGGGAACGCGGTGCCCCCCGTCGTACTCCGAGCCCTTCTGCCCGCGCATGCCGGCGTTAAACCCGCTTGTAACGAACTGGTCTTCGTCGACGGCCACACCGCCCGCAGAACCGTTATCGGTCATGAAGATAAAGATAGTGTTTTCAGCCAGCCCCAGCTCTGCCAGCCTGCGCCGCAGGCCGCCGACATTTTCATCAATGTTGGCAACCATGCCGTAAAATCTGGCGCGCTCTTCGTGCGGGGTCACTGGCAGATAGGGATCGCTGAACGCTGGGTCAACCAGATGGGGAGAATGGGGCGCATTGGTGGGGATATAACAGAAAAACCTTCTCGCCGCGTTGCGCTCGATGAACTTCAACGCTTCCCGGAACCAGACATCGGTGCAGTATCCTTGGTAGCGCGAATGTTGCTCCCCGTCCCAGTAGCTGTCGTCAAAGTAGCTGTTGCCCCAGTAATCGGGCGTCTGGCCGATTCCACCGCCGCCGTGTACGACAACGGTCTCGAAGCCGCGGTCTTGCGGACGGTACGGCGCATTGTCCCCCAGATGCCACTTGCCGAAAATCCCGGTTGCGTAGCCGCTGCGCCGAAAGTAGTCGGCCATGCTGGTTTCGTCGGACCTCAGCAGAGATCGCCCTCCGATCGTGTGCCAGACCCCCGTGCTGTTTGCATAGTGACCGGTCAGCAGACCGGCCCGGGTCGGCGCGCACGTCGGCCCTACGTGGTAATCGGTCAAACGAGCGCTGACCGCATGGAGGGCGTCAAGGTGGGGCGTTTTCAGAATGGGATTGCCGTGGCACGACAGATCGCCGTACCCCTGGTCATCGGTAAGGACAAAGACGACGTTGGGCTGTTCCCCTGGCATCGCTCAAGTCCTCACTGCCAAGGGGTCTTGAATTCACCAAAGTTATTCTCTTCATCCTTCCCCCGTACCAGGACCGGCCTCCAGCGGCCATCCAGGGAGTTGTCCTCTGCCTGCCTGACAGACGTGGGCACGTAGCGCAGCGTGAGCCCGCAGCGCCGCCTGTTCGAGCGGTTGGGAAGGCTGCCGTGAATGAGGGTACCGTCGTGAATCGAGATCTGGCCGGCCTGCAGCGGCAGGTCCACGGCGGTCGCGGCTTCCTCCGGCGAAACGTGGACCTCCTGATTGATGCTGAGAAGGTTTCCCGTCTGCTCGGCCTTGCCGTGCTCAACGATGCCGGAGACGTGCGTGCCGGGAATCACCTGCATGCAGCCGTTCTCCACGTCGCTGTCATCGACTGCGTACCAGGCCGTGACTGCCTGCGGCGGCTCCAGGCCCCAGAAAGTAACGTCCTGGTGCCAGGCGACAAATGCCTCCGCCTCTTCGCCTTCACCATATTTGTTGAAAAAGTGGGTCGCCAGCAGCAGCACGTTCGGACCGATCAGCGCTTCGATTGTGTCCAGAATCGTTGGGTGCGCGGCCAGCTTCCAAATGAACTCCTCTTCAAAGTGGTAGTCAACCAGTCCGATCTGAGCCGTTTCCTTACCGACCCGGGACTCCAGATCATCGAAGGCTTCCCGGTAACCGGATATCCGGGGGCCGTCAATGACATCGATTGCCCTGATGTAACCGTCGCGTTTGTATGCTTCAACCTGGGCAGGGGAAAGGATCATGATACCCTCCTTGGCGGTTTTCAACCTGGTCGCTGATGAGGATAACGCGTACACGCCGCGATTGCAAGAAGGAAAAAAGCGTCAGGGTCGTGCAAAACGGCCTTCAATGTGATAGACTGGGCCAGACTGATATGCAGGCAGCGAAGGCGCATCAGTAGAGGATAAGAGTTGAGTACTGTAGTTGAGCACTATAGTTGAATACCATAGTTGAGGAGAAGACAGTCATGGCCGAACGAGAAGTACCGGGCTGGGTAAAGGAGCACATTGGCCGCTATCTCGAATCCAATGGCGAGGACGGCCACATCTGGAACGGTGTCCCCACGTTGCTGCTGACGACAACCGGGCGGCGCACAGGGAATGCCCGCACGACCCCTCTCATCTACGGCAAAGTCGAAGGAGAGGAGACGTACGTGATCGTCGCCTCCCGCGGCGGCGCCACACATCACCCCTCCTGGTATCTCAATCTGGTCGAGACGCCGGCCGTCAAGCTGCGGGTCGGCGCCGACGTCTTCGACGCCACGGCACAGACGGCCTCCGCGGAGGAAAAGCCGTCCCTGTGGAACATGATGGCGGAAATCTGGCCGGCGTACAACGAATACCAGGCCAAGACCGACCGCGTTATCCCGGTCGTCATTATGAAACGGGCCTGAACGGAAGTAAACGCCGCCGCGCCCTGACGGTGCATATATGCGTATTCTTAGCGACGGGTGTGCCCATTCCGGCTCTCTGGGCCTGCCTGCCCCCTTCCCGATCCTCTCCGTAGAAACGGACAATTACCGCACGAAGACCTTCACCATCGATCTCAGCCTGGACGCTCTGCCCGGGCAGTTCGTGATGGCCTGGTTGCCCCGCTTCGATGAGAAGCCCTTTTCCCTGGTCGCCGCCGACCCGGTAACGCTGATGGTTACCGCGGTCGGCCCCTTCACAAACCTGTTGCATGCGATGGGTCCCGGCGATCCGCTCTGGATTCGCGGCCCGTTCGGAACGAGCTTTCGACTCCCCGGTTCCGGGCTGCGCGCCGCATTCGTCGGAGGAGGATACGGCGTGGCCCCCCTCCTCTGGCTGGCGCAGACCTGGCGGCGGCAGCTGGAGGGCGCGACCGTCATCATCGGCGCGGGCACGGCTGCCGACCTGCTCTACGTTGATCGTTTCAACGCCCTGCAGAAAGAGGCCATGAGCCCAGGCGTCCCGCTGGAGGTGCTCACTTGCACCGAGGACGGCAGCGCCGGTTCCACGGGCCTCGTCACCGATCTGCTGTCAGATTCCCTGAGATCCGGTGAGACCGATCTGTTGTGCGCTTGCGGGCCGCACGGAATGCTCGCCGCCATCGACAGCTTGGGTGACGAGCACAACATCCCCCGCCAGCTGTCGTGGGAGGCATACATGCGCTGCGCCATCGGGATCTGCGGCTCCTGCGAGCTGAATGGCAGCGTTCTGTGCCTGGACGGACCGGTCCTCGAATATGGTCGGACTGAGCAGGACGCTCAACCAGTTTAGAGGATCATTGTGAGAGCGGGCGCGGGGTCAGTCCTGAGGCGGCCGGCACGCCGTGCGCAGTGGTCGCGTTGAGAACGCCGTCGAGAACTGCGGCTGCGACGACCTCCGCGGCAACCGCGCCGAGCAGACTCAGCTCAACCTGCGCCTGCAGCGACCCTGTTGCCAGTGCAAACAGGCAGTCGCCGTCATAGAGGGTATGCGCGGGCCGGGTCGTACGGCTTATTCCTGTCTGGCCCATCTGCGCCAGCTTGGTCACATCCGTTTTGGAGAGAGTGAGATTGGTTGCGACGACGCCGATGGTGGTATTTTCCCGGACAGCGTGCATGTTTTCCGAATCGGGGCTGTGGGGCGGAGGCGTAGACCGGTCGGCGTTTGAACTCGGCGGCCGAAAGAGGTAGGAGTCAAAGGAGGCGGCCGCTACTGAAAGGCTGTCCACCAATTCGCCGCTCTGCGGATCACGCGCCCCGGCCACCAGCTGGGCACGCACCGGGTCCACGACGTCTCCGACCGCGTTGACTGCGACCAGCGCCGAAACGACAACTCCGCCGGGCAGAGCGGTAGACGCCTGACCCAACCCGCCCCTGGTACAACGATCAAAGCCAAAAAGTTTCCCGACGGTACAGCCAACCCCGGCGCCGACCGAACCGCGACTTATGTCCTCAGAAGTGGCCGCCTCGCAGGCCGCGAGGGCGTCTTCCTGTTTGGGAAAGACCGACGATCCTGCGAATCCCAGGTCGTAAAGGATTGCGGCCGGCACTATCGGCACCCGTGCCGCCGGCGTGAACCAGCCGTAACCCCTTTCCGCCAGCCAGTCTACGACGCCATGCGCGGCGCCCAGCCCGAAGGCCGAGCCCCCGCTCAGAAGCAGACCGTGGACCCTGTCCACGCGGTTCACGGGATCAAGCAGGGCAGTCTCCCGCGTCCCTGGCGCCGAACCGCGCACATCGACACCGCCGCAACTTCCTTCAGGGGTCAGCACGACAGTACAGCCGGTCCCATGAACGGGATCTGACCAGTGACCAACAAGGATTCCCTGAACGTCAGTCAGCGCACTATTCACTTTTTGCCATTTTTGCGGTAACTTGCCTCTTCAGATAGGCCATGAGGACATGCAGGCCGCGCAGTCTTTGCGGAGAGATCGCCTCATGCAGACCAAGCAGATAGTGAATATCGTCCGGCGTGTGCAAGACCGTGTCCGGGGCCGCCCGTTCCAGGCCTTCCTGCACAATGGCGGCATAGCCCCGCACCGTAGGCGACTCTTTCGGCACATCGATATAGACATGCACGCCGGCGTCTACGATGTCTGCGAACACGAAAATCGGCGTCTGGCATTCGTGGACCTGCTCCATCTGATCGCGGGCGTCGTGAAGAAAGCCGGGAAGATCCGGCATACTCAAGGCGAAATCGAGGAGAGACTCCAGCCGCTCCCGCGGCTCCATGCTGCGGAAATCTTCGATGATCGCCCGCAGAGGCGGTGGAGTCCGGTCAATCTTTTCTTCAAGGGTAAGGTCGAAATCCATAAAACAGGGTCTGCGCTTCCATCCGCTTTGCTGCCGGCGCAGCGCAGTCGTCACATCTATATCGCGCGCTTATCTCGAGCGTTTCAATACCGGTAGACCGTTCTTGCTCTCGGAGACTTCGTAACCCTCCGGAACTGCCGCCAGGCTACCCTCCTTTTCTTCCTTGGCGAAGAAGTAAAGGGTCTGTTGTCTTCCGTTACGCAGCGTCGTTTCCTTTGAATGCAGATAGTACGTTCTGCCCTTGGAGTTCGTGTGCGCATACGCCATTTTTTGCAGCTCCTTTGCTAAGTGCATGAATCTCCTCTAACTACCCTCTGGCAAGGACGCGGCCCTGGCGGGCCTGAAAGTTTCCGTGCAAACCGGGTGAACTGTACAAGAGACAGTTATCTCAATTGTAGTCCAGCTTTCTGAATCCTCAAAAACCGCAACAATATCCTTGCTGCAACTGCCGAACTTTTACTGCGCTTGAAGCAATGTAGGTGTCGGTGTAGTCCGCCGGCGGCTGGCCCTCCCAACGGTCCTCGTAAAAGCCGGTGACTGCGAAACCGGCATCGAGCTGACCGCCAATTTGGTCCGTCAATGTGTGCCCGAACTCGAGCGCCTCTTGCGCGCGCATATATGCGTTCCGTTCCGACTCCGAGATGCTGGTGAGGTCCGAGTATGGGAGGCGGTGGCGCACCTCCAGAATGCCATCATCGATCTTCTTCTGGTCAAACAGATACAGTACGGGGTTCACAAACCCGGCCAGCAGGACGCCGCCGCGCTTGAGCACCCGGGCGCACTCCTTCCATACCGGGCGTACGTCAGGAATGAACAGATTGGAACAGGGATGAACGACCAGATCGAACGCCCCGTCTGAAAACGCGCCCAGGTCACGCATATCGCCTTCGACCGTTGTCAGTTGCAGTCCGTCGCGCCCGGCCACGAAACGGTCCTGCGCCAGCTGGCGCGGTGAGTTGTCCAATACCGTTACGCGCGCGCCGGCGTTTTCGCCGGCGGCTGCCAGTATCGGGCCCTGTTGCCCACCGCCCGCAGCCAGACAGAGGATTTCAGCATTGCGGAAGTCGGGAAACCACGATGCCGGCACGGGCTTGGTAGGCGTAATCAGGATCTCCCACTTACCGCTCCGCGCCGCCGCTATCGTCTCATCACCGACAGGGACCGTCCATCTGCTCTTGCGCTCGACCGCTCTATCCCACGCGTTGCGGTTGAAGGACGCGACGTTCTCAAATCCCTGCATGAGGCTCACCCGTTGCCGCCTTCCCCTACCCTTGCCTGCGCTCGATTCCTGCGTTCGATGCGCTCCCTTTGAATCTGTTCGCTCAGGCCCGGAAGCGGTCCTTCACGCAAAATGCAGATGATCTCCGCCATAATACAGACCGCTATCTCAGCCGGTGTAATCGCCCCGATGTCGATGCCGATCGGGGCGCGTACGCGGTCAAACTTTGAGGCCGGGATACTCTGCTCCTTTTCAAGTAGCTCAAACACGGCCCGAATGCGCCGCCGGCTTCCGATCATGCCCAAATAGGCAAGAGGATCATCCAGCAGTTCCAAGAGGCAGTCTATGTCATGTTGATGCCCGCGAGTAACGAGCACAACATAGGTGTCATTGTCAAAGGTCTCCTTGCCCTGCCTTAAGTCGACCAAAGTCTGCCGAAAGGGCCCGGCGACGACCCCGTCTGCGGTTGGAAACCGCGCCTTGTGCGCGTACTGGGGGCGATCGTCGATTACCGTAACCAGGAATTCGCACGTCTTCGCAATCGAGGCCAGCGGCACCGCGATGTGGCCTGCGCCGGCGATAATCAGGTGCGGAGGCCGGGGCTGCACTTCTACAAACACGGTGAAGCGCCCGCCCACTTCTTCGTAGCTGAAATGCCGGTGCTTCTTGCTTGCAACCGCCAACCTGGCGTCGCGGAGCACAGGCTCGTTCCAGTTGCCGAGACCCAGTTCGACCTCCTGACAACCGTCCAGCTGAGACCGGACGACCGCATTGCGACCGACCGCCTGGGCAAAGGCGCCTTCACCTGATGTGACGGTAACGAGAGCCACGGCCTCTCTATTGTCTATGGCTTCTATGAGCGCGTTGAGCGAATTCTTTTGCATCTCTTTCAGTGACCCACTGCGTATACCCGCTGTGTCGACCCTCTATGTCGACCCTCTATGCCCCAGTCAGGTGAGCGGTCCCGGCTTGCCGGATTCGTCCAGCGTCGCGCCCGGCGCTAGACACGTGAATTTACAAGTGCTAGAATCCGTCAAATGAAATGCCACCGCCTCCAGCCGGCAGTTGCCGGCAACTGCCTCGCCTTTCGTCCGCAATGACAAGGAGCCAGGGACTGCATGACTGAAATCTTTCAAGCCGAGAACCTGGTAGCGCTGCTAACGCTCGTCCTGCTTGAAATCGTTCTCGGCATTGACAACGTCATCTTTATAGCCATCCTCAGCGGCAAGCTGCCCGAAAACCAGCAGGCCAAGGCCCGCTCTACCGGGATCGGACTGGCTGTGCTTGCCCGCATCGCGCTCCTTTTCAGCATCGCCTGGATTATGAGGCTGACGTTCCCGCTGTTCACTCTGTTCAACCATGACGTTTCCGGACGCGACCTGATTCTTCTTGTCGGGGGCCTCTTCCTGATCGGCAAGAGCACCTTCGAAATCCACGAAAAGCTCGAAGCGGGCGGGCATGAAGGCAAGACCAAGGCCACTGCAACCTTCGTCTCGGTCATCACCCAGATCATCATCGTGGACCTTGTTTTCTCACTCGACTCAGTTATCACTGCGGTGGGAATCTCAGGAAACCTCTGGGTAATGGTACCTGCAATCGTCGCGGCGGCTGCCGTTATGCTGATCTTCGCCGGGCCTATCGCCTCCTATGTAGAACGCCATCCGACGATGAAGATACTGGCGCTTGCCTTTCTGATTCTGATTGGTTTCCTGCTTGTTCTGGAAGGGTGGCTCCACGAAGCGGTTGAGGAGCTACATCTGAAAAACTATGCCTATTTCGCCATGGCCTTCTCTCTCGCAGTCGAACTGATAAATCTTCGCGTTCGAGAGAAAACGCGGCCTGTCCACCTGCATAGCCGCATTCCCACTCTTGAATCGGACGCGGACATGGACGAGGAAGGCCAGCCGGAATAGGCGCCAGGCGCTCCTCTTGCCGCGCTTGCAGCCGGCGTTAGCTGTTTCCGCCGCCGGGCGAGCCCCCTTCAGCGGCGCCATCCCAGCGCTCTACAAACACGTCCATAACGCCCCCGCAAACGCCCAAACTGTTCATGGAAATGTCTTCAGTGAGGTCAACGTGAACCGTGCGCGGAATCCCGTCATGGATAACATCCAGCCCGGCCCGTATCACGTCCGCTTCACCGCAGCCTCCGCCCACCGTTCCGACATGCCGGCCCAACGGGTGAATGACCATCTTCGCGCCTACTTCCCTGGGAACGGAACCCTTGGCGTCGACGATAGTCGCTATGGCAACGGCTTGCTCTTCCTCAAGCATCTCTCTCAAGTAGTGATACAGTGTCGCGGTCAAGGTCTTCCCGTTCCTTTCGGCCGCCCTGGCGCGGCGGCGCGCTCAAAATGACGAATGATCCCGAATCGGATGCCGCTTCATTCCGCCCACTCAAATTCCGCCCGCAAGGACTCATACTCGGCCGGCACATCCATGTCCCGCCTTATGCAATCGCTCTCCACCGCCTCGTAGACGATCTCTTCCTCTATCGCCGCCAACAGATCTCGAAGCGACCGCCCGCTTTCCAGACGCAGCAGCCTGGAAAACTGCCTTTGGGGGAGATAGACGGGATGCCCGCGCCGGCGCATGTAGCTGGGAACGACCACCGCCGCAGGGACTGCCCGCGCTTTGTCAATGATCTGCCGAACTACGGCGGCCGGTATGTGCGGCTGGTCTCCCAGCGCCAGCAGGGCGCCCTGTACCGGCCCGCCGTCTCGACACAACGCTTCGATTCCCACCTGATAGGAGCGCAGCATCTCGTTCTTCCGGTAGTCGGGATTAGGGACGGCCACGGCAGCGCCCAAGCTCAGACGTTCGGCAATATCGGACCCGCGATGGCCGGTCACGACATAGACGGGAGCGGCTCCACCGCCGGTCAGCCCGGCAACAACGGCCTCAATAACGGAGCCGCGCCTCCACGGCAACAGTGGTTTGAAGCGGCCCATTCTGCTGCTGAATCCGGCCGCAGCCACCACCGCCGCTACACGAACATCACTTCCAGGAGGCTTGCTTTCAGACGGAGCCGCCCGCTCTCCCGACCGTTCAGAAGTAGCGCGAGACAAGGTCACCATTCCTGAACAGGGCGGCGACAGACGGCCCTGAAGGATATGCGAATTGGGTCCCGGACCGGCGTTCTCCGTCCATTTGTGCAGTATACCACAGGTCTGCGGCGAACCGGCTGAGTTCAGCTCGCGGTTTGAACGCTCAGGGTCGTATGCAGGGCGTCGAGGCACAGGTCCGTCCTGGCCGGCCCAACTGGCAGCGACTACCTCCCACGGCCAATTCGCTTGCTTTCGCCCATCCTCCCCAACGAATGCTATAATCAGAATATGCATGATTCCGTTCAGGCCGCGCCAAATGGCACGCCAAAGCCGCGTCACTATGACCTGGTGAAGGATCCCATCTACTACATTACTTTCGGATTCTTCGCCTTGCTCACGACGGCTCTGCCCGCTGCCCTGGGACAACCGAATTTCCTGCCGATCGCGCAGACAGTGGCCTTAACGCTCTTTCTGGCCGCGCCGCTTCGGAGAGGCAGAACAGGCACAGCGATCGTTGTGCTCTCCACCTGGCTCTCACTGCAGCTCCTCGTGATGATCGCCGGCTCGGCGCTCCTTCCCCTTGTGTTTGAGAGGGCGATTCATGACGGCTTTGCCCATCATCGCGCCTTGCTTGAGTGGTCCGCGACCGGCCTCAGCCTCCCGGGCTCCATTCTTCAGAGTCCCGGGGCGCGCCTGATTGAGCTTTTCGGCATTCTCCTGGGCAGCCTGCTCTCGGCGGGTCTGGTCGGCCTGTGGTTTCTCATGCGGGCCGTGAATCAGTTCGGGTTCGGGGTAGGACGCCTGGCGCTGGAAGGGCCGCAGGGTCTGCTTCTCGGGTTGATGCCCTGGAGACTGGCGACGCTGGCTGGATATGCCGGCCTCGTCGTCATGCTGGCGCAACCCCTATTGATCAACATCTGGAGGCCGACGCATTACTTTGCGAGGCAGCGCCGTCTTGCAGCGGTGTCCGTCGCCCTGATTGCCATCGGGCTGGTTCTGGAATTCCTGCTTCCGGGCCTTTGGCGCACTATCTGGGCATTGTGAAGCACAGTGAAGCGCAGTATCCATTGGCAAGAATATGAACTGTCGCGGATACTCGGATGTTCTGGGCAAATGCCAGCCGCAGACGTCGGCCCAAGCGGGAACGCGTCTCGGTTTCAGGATCACCGTTCAATCCGGCATACTCGCGGTCTGTCCCCCTGCGGTATGCCGCCCCACGATGTAGAAGGTCTGTAAATACCGGCACTATACAGAAGGGCGCCGCAGGCTGCCGGCAAGCAGCGAACAGTCTCCGCCCGTCTACGTTTGATATGCTTCGGATCAAGAGCGTAACCCTTAAAGGATTCAAGACCTTTGCCCAGCCGACTGAATTCAGCCTGGGTTCCGGCATAACCGCGATCGTTGGGCCAAACGGATGCGGAAAGAGTAACGTTGCCGATGCCATCCGCTGGTGTCTGGGCGAGCAAAGCTTCGGACTGCTGCGCTCGAAGAAGACGGTTGACGTCATCTTCTCGGGGAGTGACAAAAGAGCCAGACAGGGAATGGCAGCAGTCAGCATCATCCTCGACAATGAAGCCGGCGAACTCAACGTCGATTTCAGCGAAGTGGAGATCACCCGCCGCGCCTACCGCGACGGTGACAACGAGTACCTGGTAAACGGCCAGAAGGTCCGCTTGCAGGACATTACACAGCTGCTGGGGCCAAGCGGGTTGGGAAGGCGGGCCTATGCGGTGATCGGACAGGGGCTGATCGACCGAGTCCTCAGCCTGAGACCCGAAGAAAGGCGTGCGCTTTTCGAGGAGGCTGCGGGCATCACCGGCTATCAACAGAAACGACACGCGGCCCTGAGAAGGTTGGCGGCGACACAACTGAACCTTGACCGGGTCCGCGATGTTCTGGCCGAGCTTTCGCCCCGCCTCACCAGCCTGAAGCGGCAGGCAGACAGGGCGCTCGAAAAGCTCCAGATCGAAACGGACCTGAAGGACCTGCTCCGGGTCTGGTACGGTTTCGAATGGAACCGTACGCTCAGCGACCTCACACAGGCCAAACAGAAGGCCGAGCAGGACAGGATCTCCACCCAGACCCGCCGAGAGAGGTTGGATGAAGTCCACGCCAGACTCGACGATCTGCGACTCCGCCAGACCAGGTTGCGCGCCGAGCAGGGCGAACGCAACCAGATTAGCGAGGCCCGCCACCGCCGAACCGCCGAAGTAATCCGCCGTCTCGCCGTGTCCCAGGAACGGCTCAAACAGGTTGCGGCCCGCCAGGAAGATCTGAAAGCCGAGGGTTTCCGTCTTCAAGCAGAAAAGGAGGCAGTGCGGCAGCGGCTGGAAGAAATGCGCGTCGAGCTTGTGCAGGTCCAGGGGAGGCGAGACAGCTGTCAGCAAAGCCTTGACAGCCTTCAATTCCAACTTGCCGAACGGGAAAGGCAACGGAACGCCGCCCAGGAACGGGCGCGCGAAGCCGCCGCGGCGGCGCGCAATGCAGAAAACCGGTTCGCTGAACACCGCAGCCGTCTGGAGCAGTTGGATGAACGTCGCTCTGCCCTGAAGGAGAGATTGGCGCAACACCAGGACGATATGCGACAGCGCGCCGCGGCGGCCGAAAAGGCCGCTTCCGATTTGACCGCGTTGGAAGCGGAAAACGCTGCACGCGCCTCCAATATCGACAGTGTCCATGCTGAGATCCAGGCGCTTGCCGAGTCCATTGAAGCCGCGAACGTCACGCTGCGCACTGTGGAAGAGGAAGGGAACCGGGGCCATAGGGAAGTCGAGCGCATTCAGACAAGACTCGACCTGCTGCAGCCGGTTCGCGGACCAGGGACCGTCTACGCCAGCGCCGTTCGCTCCATTCTGCAGGCGTCGGAGCAAGGCAGACTGCAGGGGATCCTGGGCACCGTTGCCTCGCGAATTCAGGTTCCGGCCCGGCTGGAACGGGCCATCGAAGTTGCCCTGGGGGCCGCCCTGCAGAACGTGATTGCCGCGACGTGGCAGGACGCGCAGGGGGCCATCGAGTTTCTGACGAGCGCAGGAGCCGGACGCGCCACATTTCTCCCTCTCGACCGTCTGCGATCGAGAGGACCGATCCCAGCGCCCAGTTCCAATGGAATTGTTGGCAACGCAGCCAGGTCAGTCCGGTACGATTCCGAAGTTTCCCCTGCAATTCATCATCTCTTGCAGCGGGTCTGGATCGCCAGCGATCTCGCGGCGGCCCGCCACGCGCTTGACCAGCATGCGCGTATTTCAAGAAACGGCCGCCGTCCCGCCGGCCTGGCCTCCAGCTACGTCGCGCTGCCGACAGTCGTCACGCTGGAAGGGGAGATCATTCGCCCGGGAGGGGCAGTCACCGGCGGTAATGAAGGCAGCCGGCAACGCAGATCGGCGCTGGCCTGGGAAAGGGAAGCGCGCGAACTGCCCGCAGAACTGGACCGTGCCAGGTCAGAGGCCCGACTTGCGAAGGAAAGGACCCAGGCAGCCCGACTTGAGGTCGAGGGGCTGGCCAGGACCAGGGCGGACCTGGAAAAACGGCGGCAACACCTTCTCGGCGGCGTGCAGCGGCAGCAGGCTGCGCTGGAGCAGGCCAGGACCCGCGCTGCCCGGGCAGAACAGGAAGCTGCCTGGCATCTGCGGGGACTCGAGCAGACCGGCTCTGAACTGGCGGTCCTGGACACGAAAGAGGAGCAGCTCAGAGCGGCCATGAAGGAGTCCGCCGCTACGCTGGCCGACGCCCGGGAACAGGCCGCGCTGGCTGAACGGGCCGCCCAGGCCAGCCCCGACGGGATGCTCCGCCAGCTGGCCGACCTGCGAGCCGAGGCCGCCGTCGCGCAAGAGAATCTGAAAAACCGGCGCGCGCTCGAAGCCGATAAGGGACGCACGCTGATTCAGATCGACGGCCAGCTTCAGCGGCTGTCTGACCGGCAGACGCAGCTGGTCGAGGAAGCGGACGGGCTGCGCCGCGACATCGGCCGGGCAACTGCCGAGGAATGTGAGCTGAATGCCGAAAGCGACGCGCACCGGCGCAAGATTACTGAACTGGAATCCGACCTGAAGCAGCTGGACGGGGACCTTGCCCGCGCCGAGGAGGAAGAGAGAGCTGGGCAGCAGCTCGTATTGCAGACGGAGTCAGACTGGACCTCCTCCCGGCTCGCCCTGCAACGAACCGAAGACCGCTTGCAAGGCCTTCGACGCGAGATCCGCCAGGACTTCGGCCTCGCCGATATGGAGGAGGCCGCCGGTCTTGCTTATCAACCCCCGCTCCCACTGCAGGCGCTCGTCGCCCAACTGCCCGTCGTCCACGAGTTGCCGGCCGGACTGAAGGATGATGTCAAGGAGACGCGCGCGCGCGTCCGGCGATTGAGCGGCGTCAACCCGGACGCGCCGCGGGAGTACGAAGAGGTTGCCAGCCGCTTTCGCTTCCTCCAGACACAGTCGGATGATCTCGAAAGGGCCGCCCGAGATTTGCAGCAGGTCATCAGTGAACTGGACACTCGCATGGAGGGAGACCTGCGCCGCACGTTCGAGGCGGTTTCCACCGAATTCGCAGGTTTCTTCAAGCTGCTGCTCCAGGGAGGAACGGCACAGCTCTCCATGACCGAACCGGCCGACATTCTGAATACGGGCATAGAGATCTTCGCCCGTCTCCCGGGTAAGCGCACGCAGAGCCTGGACCTCCTCTCAGGCGGAGAACGCTCCTTGACAGCTTGCGCCCTCGTCTTTGCCATCCTGCGCGTCAGCCCAACCCCGTTCTGCGTCCTCGACGAGGTGGATGCAACTCTTGACGAGGCGAACGTCGACCGGCTCCGTTCTGCCATGGACCTGCTGCGCGAACGCACTCAGTTCATCGTAATCACTCACAACCGGCGCACTCTCGAAATCGCCGACAGCATTTTCGGCATTACAATGGGTGATGACGGGGTCAGCAGGGTCATTAGCCTCAGACTGGAGAAAGACGAATTGCAGGCGATTGGGGTGGACGAACCTGAGCCCGAGCCCGCCGTCGCAATGTGACCGCGACATGCTTGATGGACCGAACAGATGAAAGGAATTGCTGGCTTTTTTTCGCACAGGAAACGCCTTCCCACTTGCAAGCCAATTCGGAAACAGTATAATTCCGTGTGGGAAACTGCCCAATGACAGTTGGCAGGCTGCCAGCTGGACTGACGATACGGACTACGACACTTACTCCGACGGAGCGTCTCAATGAACAGAGTTCACCCCTTGATCCGAGTCGGCGGCCCCATCCTGGGCCTTCTTATTCTCATTTATGTCATCAATTCGGCGGTCGATACTTTTCGCGCCGATCTGAAGTCGGCCCGCGACGCGGAACGGCTGGCGACCCTGGCCGCAGCCGACGCTGAAACGGAAGCCGAGGCTGAACAGGAGGCTGACGAGGAGGCGACGCCCGAAGCGCCTTCGCAGGACGAAGAGAGCCAGGAGGAGCCTGTCCCGCCCGAGGCCTTCTTCCGACAGCCTACGAGCAACGCTATCGTACCGCCCACTTTCATTGTGAGAATGGGTGCAGTAGGGGTGACGGTTGATCCGTCGGGCGAGGTAGTTCCCGGTTCCGGGCACATGCACATTCTCGTCGATACGGATTTCATCCCTGCCGGGGAGATTATCCCCGCCGACGAGCGGCACCTCCATTACGGAGACGGCTCACTTGAGGCGGAATTGACGCTCACGCCGGGTGAGCACACACTGCACCTGCAGTTCGCCGACGGTCTCCATACCGCCCTGGAAGGGGACGAGTACCGCGACACGATCGTCGTCTTCGTCGAGGAAGGCGCCCCCGAACAGTCAGTGGCCTTCTTTGATCCCCTTGACGGCACGACCGTCTCGTCATCCTTTGAAGTTGTTATGACGGCAACCGGACTCGTCGTCGAGCCCTCCGGCGAAGTCAACGACGGCGCAGGACATTTCCACATCCTCGTCGACACCGACTTCATTCCCACCGGGGAGATCATCCCCACCGACGAGCGGCATCTCCACTACGGCAAGGGCCAGACAGCGGTCTCCGTCGAACTGGAGCCCGGCGAG